>NZ_OBMT01000004.1 GCF_900217815.1 Rhodobacter maris | reverse complement strand
GCTTGCCATGGCTCTTCGGAAAGAACGGTTTCAGACGCTCCATCTGCGCCTCGGTCAGCCAGTAAAGATTGCTCATAGATCAGGTCTCCTTGCGGAGCCTGAAACACGCCAGAAGCCTGAAACCAATGGGTCTGCAGCCTAGCCACCTGGCCGGGTTTTGACACAGCCGGCCCTTTCCGGTCATTCGCACATTAGCGATCCGTTCTGCGAAGCCGCCTTTCAAGACCTGCGCAGCGAAATACCTCAGGCGCGCTGAACAATCTCTCTGGTCCATGTGAGCGGCATGCCCGAGAGGCCCGCCCAGCAGTTGGCAAGGCGGAGTGTTCGCCTTACCCTCTCCCCATGCGACGTGATCTTGCTCTTCCTTTCCCCCTTCGCCCCGCGCGTGTCCATGAGGTTTGCGGGCCTGTGGCCTCAAGCTTCGCGGCTTGCCTTGCGGCCGCAGTTCAGGGCCCCGTTCTGTGGCTGCGCGAAAGCTGGCAGGGTGACACGCTCAACCCTGTCGGGTTTTTGCCGGTGTTAGATCCGGTGCGCGTGCTGCTGGCCCACCCAGCCAACCAAACCGATGCGCTCGCCGTTGCGGAAGAGGCGCTGAAGGATGGGGCTGTGGCTCTGGTGGTGCTCGAAATCACCCGCCCACTTGATCTGCGCGAGGGGCGGCGGCTGCAATTGGCGGCGGGGACCGGGGGCACCATAGGGCTGTGCCTGATCCCCGAGGGGATGGGCTCGAATGCTGCCGAAACCCGCTGGCGCGCCACGCCTGTGTTCGATCCAAAGCACGAAGACTCGACTCTGATGCGCTGGGAAATTATTAAGAACAAAATGGGAACATTTGGCGCGTGGAATGTTTGCTGGAACGCACAGGCGCATCGTCTCGATCTGGTTTCCCCGGCTGGCGAGTGACCGGGTTTTACGCGCGCGCCCGGTCGAGGGGCCCTTTGCTCTGTCCCAACGCATCGGCTCCAGCGAAACGATTTATTGCCTGAATGGGGCCGCCGAACGGACCGGGCTGCACCGCGGCATGCGCATGGCCGATGCGCGCAGCTTTTGCCCAAACCTAATTAGCCAGCCCGCAAGGCCCGACCAAGAGGCTCGTTTCCTGCGCCTGTTGCGCCGTTGGGCGGAGCGGTATTGCCCTTGGGTGGGTCTTGAAGGTGCGGATGGGCTGGTGCTGGACATCACCGGAGCCGCGCATTTGTTTGGGGGCGAGGCGGCGATGCTGGCCGATATGCAGGCCCGGCTTGCCCGCGCGGGCGTCACCGCGCAGCTTGGCCTTGCGGCGTCACGCGGGGCGGCCTGGGCGGTGGCGCATTTTGGCGGCAGCGCGGAAACGCTTCTGTCTTTGCCCGTTGCTGCGCTGCGCCTGCCGACGGATACGGTGGTCGCGTTGCAACGGTTGGGCTTGCGCAAGATCGGCGATCTGGCGGCCAGCCCGCGCGCGCCGCTTGCGCGGCGGTTCGGCCAAGACCTGCTGACCCGGCTGGATCAATGCCTTGGCCATGCGCCCGAACCCGTGACGCCAGAGGCTGAGCCGCCGCAATTTGCCACCCGGATGACATTGCCCGAGCCGATCGGCTTGCAGGCGGATGTGCAAGCGGCGCTGGAACGCTTGCTCACCCCGCTGTGCCAAAAGCTCGCCACGCAAGAAATGGGGGCGCGGCGGCTGTGCCTCACCCTGCGCCGGGTCGATCAGGCGAGCCAACAGGTCGAATTGCGCTTGGCTGCGCCGATGCGGGAGCCCGCACGTATCTTGCCGCTTTTTGCCCGCGGGCTCGAAGATGTGGATGCCGGCTTTGGCATTGATCAGATGCGGCTGGAGGCGGTGCAGGTGGAAAGGCTCGCCCCGCCGCAAAGCAATGCCTTGCAAAGCGCCGCACCGGGTCATGCGCCGCCAGAACAACTGGCCGATCTGATCACCCGGATCGGCACGCGGATCGGGCTGGAAAATGTGCTGCGGTTTTTGCCCGCCGAAAGCCATATCCCCGAGCGCGCCTTTTTGCTGGCACCTGCGGCCTTTAGTACCCCGCAGAGCGGCTTCACCGCGCCGCGCCCACGCCCGCTGCGCTTGTTTGCGCCCGAGCCCCTTGCCGCACAGGGGGCGGAGCCGCCGCAGAGTTTCCGCTGGCGGGGGATGCGGCTCACCTTGGGGCGCGCCACCGGGCCCGAACGCATCGCGCCGGAATGGTGGATTGAGGATGAGAATTGGCGCCGGGGCCTGCGCGATTACTGGCGGGTGGAAACGCGCGAGGGGCGGCGGTTGTGGATGTTTTACACCCCGCAAGATCCGGGCTGGTTTGTGCAGGGAGAATTTGCATGAGCTATGCAGAACTTTGCGTGACCTCGAACTTCACCTTCCTCACCGGGGCCTCACACCCCGAGGAATTGGTGGCGCGCGCGGCGGAATTGGGGCTGACGGCGCTTGCCATCACCGATCGCAACAGTTTGGCGGGTGTGGTGCGGGCCTTCTCCGCGCTGAAAACCCTGCGCGAAGAGGCGGCGGGGCTACGCATTCGCTCCAGCGCGCAAATGGACCCATCCTCACGCCAAGAGATGGGCACGCCGCAGGATCTGGCGCGCCCCGAGGTGCTGGGGTTGCCGCGGTTGATTGTGGGGGCGCGGCTGGTGTTGCGCGATTGTCCGCTCGACTGGCTTGCTTTGCCCATGGACCGCGCCGCCTATGAGCGGCTCTCGCGGCTCCTGACCTTAGGCAAGCGCCGTGCCGCCAAGGGGGAGTGCCATCTTGATCTGAGCGATCTGGCGGTGGGCTGCACGGGCATGCTCTTGATCGCTTTGCCGCCAATCGGTGCGCCTGAAACGCTGCAAACTGGGGCGATCCGCGCGCCCCTTCAAACACTCCAGCGCCCCTTTCCCGGCCATGTCTTTCTGGGTGCCGCGCCGCGTTATGATGGCTCCGATCAGGCGTGGTTTCGCGCCTGCGCCAATCTCGCTTTGCGCGCCAATACACCGATGGTGGCGGTGGGTGATGTTCTGATGCACCGCGCCCATCGCCGCCCTTTGGCCGATGTGCTGACCTGCCTGCGCGAGGGGCTGACGATTGATACCATTGGCACCCGCGCGCTGCCCAATGGGGAGCGGCGGTTGAAAAGTGCGGGGGAGATGGCGCGGCTTTTCCGCCACCACCCCGCCGCGATCCGGCGCACGTTGGAAATCGCCGCGCGGTGCAGCTTTGATCTCTCGGAACTCAGCTATGAATACCCTGATGAGGCCAGCGATGGCGAACCCGCTCAAATCCGGCTGGATCGGCTTGCGCGGGAAGGGCTTGCGCGGCGCTACCCCGAGGGGGCCTCGGAACGCGTTTATAAGCTGATGGCCAAGGAATTGGGGCTGGTGGCCGAGCTTGGCTATGCGCCCTATTTCCTCACCGTGCATGACATCGTAACCGAGGCGCGCAGGCGCGGGATTTTGTGCCAAGGGCGCGGCTCGGCGGCCAATTCGATCCTGTGCTACCTGCTCGGCATCACCGATGTCGCGCCCGAGATGATCGGCATGGTGTTTGAGCGTTTCATCTCCCGCCATCGCGGCGAACCGCCCGATATTGATGTGGATTTTGAACATGAGCGGCGCGAGGAAATCATTCAGTGGATTTATGACCGCTATGGCCGCAACCGCGCCGGGCTTTGCGCCACGGTGATCCATTTCCGCTCCCGCGCCGCGATCCGTGAGGTCGGCAAGGTGATGGGGCTGTCTGCCGATGTCACGGCAGCCCTTTCGGGCCAGATCTGGGGCATGTCCAACCAAGGGGCAGACCCGGCGCGGCTGCGCGAAGTGGGGCTTAACCCCGAAGACCGGCGCTTGGCGCTGACCATCCGGCTCATTGGAGAGATCATCGGCTTTCCGCGCCACCTCAGCCAACATGTTGGCGGTTTTATCATCACGCGGGGGCGGCTGGATGACCTCTGCCCGATTGAAAACGCCGCGATGGCGGGGCGCAGCTGCATCGAATGGGACAAAGACGATATCGACGCGCTTGGCATCCTCAAGGTCGATATCCTGAGCCTTGGGATGCTGACCTGCCTGCGCAAAAGTTTCGATCTGCTCGACGCCCACAAGGGCGAGCGGCTCAGCCTCGCCACCGTGCCGCAAGAAGACCGCGCCACCTATGCGATGCTCACCCGCGCCGATGCGGTGGGGGTGTTTCAGGTCGAAAGCCGCGCGCAGATGAACTTTTTGCCGCGGATGAAGCCTGAAACCTTCTATGATCTCGTGATCGAGGTGGCGATTGTCCGCCCCGGCCCGATTCAGGGCGGTATGGTCAAACCCTATATCCGCCGCCGTCAGAAGCTCGAAGCCCCTGAACCTTTCGGCCCCGCACTCGCGGCCGTCACGGCCAAAACCCTCGGCGTGCCGCTGTTTCAGGAACAGGCGATGCAAATTGCCGTTGTCGGCGCGGGCTATTCGGCAGAAGAGGCGGATCAATTGCGCCGCTCGCTCGCCTCCTTCCGGCGCATGGGCACGATCGAGCAGCACCGCGAACGGTTTATCGGCGGGATGCGCGCCAATGGCTATGCGCAAGAGATTGCCGAGGCCTGTTTTGCGCAGATCGAAGGCTTTGCCGATTACGGCTTTCCCGAAAGCCATGCGGCGGCCTTTGCGATGCTGACCTATGTCTCCTCCTGGCTCAAATGCCACCACCCCGAGGTCTTTGCCTGCGCGTTGCTCAATGCCCAGCCGATGGGCTTTTACGCGCCCGCGCAAATTGTGCGCGATGTCCGGGAACATGGGGTAGAGGTGCGCCCCGTTTGCGTGAACCATTCGACTTGGGACAACAGCCTTGAACGCTGCGCCGATGGGCGGCTCGCGCTCCGACTTGGCTTTCGGCAAATCAAGGGCTTGCGGGCCGAGGATGCGGGCTGGCTCGTGGCCGCGCGCGGCAATGGCTACCCCGATATTGAAAGCCTCTGGCTGCGCGCCGGGCTTGCGCCGGCCACGCTGGAACGTCTGGCCGAGGCAGATGCCTTTGCCGGCATGGGGCTCACACGGCGCGATGCGCTCTGGGCGGTGCGCGCGATCCGCGCGCCTGCGCCGCTGCCGCTCTTTGCAAATCCGCTGGATGGCGAGGGGCTGGCCGAGCCTTCTGTGCCGCTGCCCCCGATGCATCTGGGCGAGGAAGTGGTGGAAGATTACATCGCGTTGCGCCTCACGCTCCGGGCCCATCCGATGGAGCTTTTGCGCCCCGGCCTGCCGGGTCTGACATGCCATGACCAATTGGCAACCGCGCCATTGCAGCGCACCACCGTCTGCGGCCTCGTGATCACCCGCCAGCGCCCCGGCACCGCCTCGGGGGTGATTTTCCTCACGCTGGAAGATGAGACCGGGGTCGCCAATGTCGTGGTCTGGCCCAAACTTTACGAACGCTTTCGCCGCGCGGTGATGGGCGGGCGGCTTTTGCGCGTGACCGGGCGGCTGGAGCGCGAGGGGATCGTGGTGCATTTGATTGCCGAGCGTATAGAGGATCTCTCGCATCGGCTCTCAGACCTTGGCCACCCCATGCCCGAACGGATTGGAGGCACGCTGCCCCAAGCCGACGACGCCCCGCGCCCCCCTCGCACAACATCGCGCGCCCGCCACCCGCGCGAGCAGGCCAAGCGGTTGTTTCCAAGCCGGGACTTTCATTGAGCCAAAATAAGGATTGGGGCCCAAGAAGCAAAGGCCGCTATCCTGGGTTCCAGCGAAGAGTGCGCCGCATGTCCGGAATCCGCCCTTGCCGTTGATCGTGTGTCCTGAGCGCCCTCAAAGGTCGTCCCGGAGGTTTTCTTCAGGCTCTGAATCTCTGACATGATGTGATGCGGCTAGAGCTTCGATCTCATCGCCTACCCGAACCTTCGGTGCGTCTCGGCGGCGGCGCGCAGTACATCGCGCAACGCAGCATCATCCAGGCGCCGGTGCCGATACCGCTGACGAGGAAAGGCTCCGACGACGGGGCGAAAACCTGGACCCGCATCGCCGCGCCGATCGGTACCTGCCGCCTCAATGGCATCAACCCCGAGGCCTATATCGCCGCCACGCTCCGCAAGATCCTCGACCCGCACATGCAAAGCGATATCGCCGCGCTCATGCCCTGGAACTTCCGTGAATAGTCAAGCCGCAAGGCAAAGGGCGATGGGCGGGCGGTATGCCAATGGTCCTTGAGATGTGAGGGGCAAATCATTTACCTTCCTGGTGTCAGTGCAAGAAAACTCACCGAGAGTGCTTATTTAATTTAAACGAGATTTGCGATGATCACTTTGGCGCGACAAGCCCTCCTCGTGGCGATTTCTTCCCTTCTCATAACGACCTGCGCGGCGTTGCCGCTTCGCGCCGATCCCCTGGATCAATCCTTCGATCCCGCGGGTCTTGGCCCCAATGATATCCGCCTGATCGAGGCGGCGCTGACGCAGGCGGGCGCTTACGACAGGATGTTCACGGGAGAATGGGGGCCGGGTCTCGATGCCGGCTTCGCTGCTGTAATGGGGTGCTCAAGTGTCGGGTGTAGGCCTGACCTGCGTGCCGTTGCGGGCTTTCTGGACCGCGCGCTTGACCGTTTCGACACCGGGCAATGGGATCTTGTCTATGACCCCGGGATAAACCTCTCCTTCCTAGCGCCTCTGCCGTTCAAAGTGGGTGCGGTCTCGCAAAATGACCATTTCACCCTGCTCTATGATGACGGCACGGTGACGATTGGCGCGATGCAGGGCACAAAGCGCGCGCTCGAGCGCTGGTTCAACCAACTTCGTGAGGCGGCGCTCAAGGACGCGCCGGCGCTTGAGTTGCGCCAGGATGATTACCTGATCTGGTCTGGAGAGGCCCGGATCGATGGTCTTTTCGGGCTGCGCCGGAGTGGTCATGCTCCGGTTCACGCGACTCTCGCGCGCCGCGAGGACAACAGTTGGACCCTCTTTGCGGTCGCCGCCGCCACTTCCGCGGATCGTGCGGCAATGGCGCTTGTGGCGAACAGCATCCAGGGGGGCGAGCAATTTTCGCTGCTCGACCCGCGCGGCACGGAAAATGTTTCGGACTGGTTGAAGGCCCTTCATCTTGAAACGCTCGGGCCCGCTCGAGCTGCGCTGCCCGCGCCAACTCCCGGCGAAGAAAGCCGCTGGATGCTGATGCGGGCCGAGGACGAGCCGCGGCTGGTCTTCGGTCTGCCTGAATCCTCCCAGATGGCCGGGATTGCCGTTGGTTGCCTGGGGTACAAGGACTACACTGTCCAGCTCGTCGCCGCTGACAATAGGCTCGACCCGCAGTTTCGTTTTCCTGATGGTACTGTCATCCGAATGGGGAATCCGGGCTTTCGCAGCACGACAGTGAGCCAGATCGGGCCAGAGTTGCGCCCAGAGAGCGCACGCGCTTTTATCGCCGCTTACAGGCGCGCTGCGGAACGCGCGGAAGGCTCGGTCCGAGTGACGGCCGAGATGCCGGACGGGCGGCGCGAGGTGCTCGAGATCGGCGGGCTCGAGGCGCGGCTTGTTGCCCTGAATGGTATTTGCGAACGCCCGAAGCCGATCAATTTCGAAACTGTCGCGGGTGCGCCGCTTCTGGCGGCACTGCGGCAGCGCGATCTGGCGCGAATGATGCAGCAGATCGAGACGCTTTCGAAGGGTGATATCCGCTGTATGCGCATCGGGCAGACGGGCAGCGTCGAATGTGCCACCGGCAGTGCTTTTCTGGCGGCGATGGGCGACAGCACCTCCGTCTTGGTGCTGTTCGACATGCCTGCACAGACCGTCCACGTCAATCTGACACTGGCGGGCGGGGTGGGGCAAGGGCCGACCGGGCGTCGCTACCTGCAGCATGTCTACCGGTTCTTTTCGGGTCTTGGCTTTCACCCCGAGGAGATCGACGCCTGCCTTGGCGATCTCGCCTTCAAGGCTCTCAAATATGATCACAAGCCGATCACGCAAACTCTGAGCGGCGGGTTCACGCGGCGCTGCAAGGGTGGCTATTTCGGATACCAGACTTATACGGTCGGACTCGGGATGGAGCCGACGCGGCGTTGAGGAGGCCCCTCCGTCACATCGAACTGTCGCAAGTGAGCCGCGCTTCCACCGGATCAATGCTGACGATCGGATCCCATTCGTTAACGCTCTGCTGGCGCGCACGCGCTACCGCGGCGCCAAACCGCAAGACCACCTGTGTGCGCGGCGCGTCAAACTGCACCGACCAGTAATTGATGCCGCTTTCAAGACCCCAAGTGAAAGAGAGCGCGCGCACCGGCACCCCTTGATAGGTGCCCTGAACCGTCATCTCATAGGTGATCACCCGCTCGACCCAGCGGATGTCGACGGCTTCGGGCAGAACCGGAAGCCGCGCTTGCGCGGCGAGCCGAGTGAAGCTTTCAGGCGCCGCGCGATAGCCGCCATTGAAGCTCTCATCGGCAGGATAAATCTCGGCGAGCGCGTCGATCAAAGCGTTGAACCGACGCGAGGGGTGGCAAACTTCGGTGCCGACAAGGATTGGATCGAGCGTTGGCGGATTGGCGGCGACAAGGCCGGGCGCGATCAGGCTGGCAACGAGGGCAAGCAGAAAAGAGCGCATGGCTATGGACTATCTCCGGGGCAGAGGGATCTGGGTTCCGTTCCTCAGGGGGAATACGTGGTTCAAGACGGGTGGTCCGTTACGGTGAGAAACTGCACATGATGAGGGCACGCGAGGAAGGAATCATCGCCAGAACCGGGGGCCGGTAACGGTTGCTGTTCGCGCGGGTCCAGTCGACCGAAGGCCCGAAGACCGAGGCGATCTGCGCCCGGGTCTCGAGGAACTCGACCCCGAAACCGTAAAACTGCATTCCCGGCGCGCCATGCCAGAGTTCGATGTCTTTCACGCGCTGGCCGCGATAAGTGCCTTCGATCTCGAATTTCATCTGCATATGGCCGCTGTCTTCGGTCACAGATGCGGCGCGCAAGCGGCCGGGCAGCAACGCGTCGATGCGGCGCAGCGTCTGGGTGTCGAGCGGGTAGCTCATCACGCCATCGACATTGCGGACCGGGAACATGCGGCTGAGCTTGCGCCGTGCCTCTTTCAACGGGCCAGGTTCGATGCAGAATTCGATCTGATCGAGAAACGCGTCGAGCGAAGCCGCCCTGACAGGCGGAGCGATGACGGGGATCATCAGTGCGACGGCGAGCAGTGAGCGGGCGAGGCGAACAGCAAAGAGCATGACAGCGATCTCCTGCGGGGCGTGAACGGGTTAGTCGATACGGTTGCCCAGCATCACCTCGGTATGGTGATGCCCGGTATGGCCCAGAAACGGCATGCCGGTGACGGTGACCGGCTCGCTAGAGGCCGGGATCGGCGAGACAAGTTGCATCTCGGTGATCTTGCGCACCGCAATCTCCTCCGGGTCGCCCGGAGTCGCATTCAGACAGAAGGGCTCATCAAGCGTGAGGATCGTCGCAACTTCCTCTGCGTCGCCAAGCGCGATATTTTCGTAATTCGGCGGCCCCGGAAAGATCTGTTTGCGCACTGGCCCGGAGACGGTCACCTCCTCCCCCCAGGACCGGCACGGCCCATCCAGTAGGGCGGGCGCCTGCGCACCAGGAAGGGGCATAAGGTTGCCGTTTGCATCAAATCTGCCAAAGAGCCCCGCCGCTGTGCCCGCGCGGATCCCTTGCACGATCTCGCCTGTCTCGGGCAGTTCGATCGGCGCCCCCTCCCCGGGAACGACACTGCCCGCCACCATGGCCATGAGCCCGCGGTTCTCCGCCCCGGTCATCAGCAACAGAGTGTTCCAACCGCGCGGGCTTCGCTCCGAACGCAGATAGAAGATCGTTTCGGAGACATCGCCACTGAGTCCGAGCCCCCTGTCATTTCGAGCAAGAACGGCTGTCACCTTACGGTCGGCCCGGCGCAGGCGATAGCTCGGCGTGCCCGGCTTTGCGCTGGCAAGAAGCTGGTCATGCGTGCCCACGAGTTGGCTCCGGTCGCTCTGCTCGAACGTATAGACGATCGGATAAAACTTGGCGGAAAAACCGAAGCTTGGCCCGCGCAGTTCGATCGGCGTAATCTGCATTGGCGTCAGCAATGAAAAGCCGTACGCATCAAGATAGGTTTCGTGCCAGCCGTCATTTTCAAAGCGGATCTGGTGCTCGGCCGCGCGCAAAAGTACCATAGCGGTCATTGGGACACCCGGCAGGCCCATGTTTGCCATGAACTTTTCGAGTGCAGCCTGACTTGCGGGCCCCCATTTGCCGTCGATCATGCCGTCGTAGCTGCCCTCAAAGGCGATCATGGATTGCAAAAAGCGCAATTCGGTGGCGGACAGACGGCCCGCATCAAACGGATCGGCCAATTCGCTCATATCGAAGGCAAGCGCGGGCGCGGAAAAGACCGCGGCAGCAAGGCAGCCAGCATAAAGAAAAGATCGAAACATGTTTGCACCCAGTAATCTTCGGGATCTGGACAGGCTGCCTCACGGCACTTCGAAGTCAAGGCGGCAAATCGGCGCGGTTGCGCGCCATTGAGATCGTCAGTCTACGGGAGGCATTTTCCGTGCAAGTCGGGCATTCAGATCCTTGACTGCCTCCCAAAGGCGCGTGAAATTACGCGCATTGACTGCGACTTTGCTGATTCTCACACCTGATTTGACCAAACCGGTCTGGAGCGCATTGCCATGAGCATTATCGAAGGTACTTCTGGTTACGATACCCTGACGGGCACTTCCGGCAATGATATTCTCTATGGCTATGGCAGCAGTGACTTGCTCTATGGCGGTGCGGGAAATGACACGCTTAACGGCGGCACCGGGTACGATACGCTCTATGGCGAAGCGGGCAACGACCTTTTCATGGTCTCCGAGCGTATTGGCGGATATTATTATTACAATCAGCAGGTTATTACAATCGCTGATTTCGCGAGCGGCGACCGGATCGATGTATCTGCTTGGGGAATTTCAAGTTTCGACCAGATTCAGAGCATACTTGAGGTCGTGGACGGCACTGACGCATATTTCAATGCCTGGTACGACGCTGTCAACTATTCGATACAGATCAGAGACTTTGCCGCCTCGACCCTCACCGCGTCGAATTTTGTTTTCAGCACTGCAGGGGCGAGCGAGATTACCGGCACGACCGACAATGATCGGTTGTTCGGCACAACTGGCTCGGACCTGATCACTGGCGGGGCAGGCAATGACGCGTTGCGCGGCGGCGACGGCAATGACACACTCAACGGCGGAACCGGTGAAAATACTCTCTATGGACAAGCCGGGGTTGATCTGTTCGTAGTTTCCGAACGCCTCGGCGGGTATTATTATTCCAACCAGCAGATCATCACGATTAAAGACTTTTCGCCCGGTGAACGGATCGATGTCTCTGCCTGGGGAATTTCCAGCTTCGATCAGATCCAAAATATACTCCAGATCGCCGATGGTACCGATGCTTATTTCAATGCCCGATATGATGGTGTCAGTTATTCCATCCAGCTCAGTGGCATCGCGGCCTCGACGCTGACGGCGGCGGATTTCATCTTCAGCACAGCAGGTGCCAGTACGATCATCGGCACGAGTGACAGTGATCGGCTCTTTGGCAGCACGGGCGATGACTCCATTCGCGGCGGTTCTGGCGATGACCGTCTTCTTGGCGGGAGCGGCAATGACACGCTGCGCGGCGACAGCGGGAACGACCTGCTCTACGGTCAATCCGGCAACGATGTTTTTGTCGTCTCGGCGCGCGGCACATCCTACTCAAGCACTCAGAATGTTACGATTGGTGATTTCACCACAGGCGACCGGATCGACGTTTCCGCATGGGGGATTTCGAGTTTCGACCAGATTCAGGAGATTCTCGAAACCGTCGACAGCACCGACGCCTATCTACGGGCCTATTTTTCCGGTTATCTGTATTCGATCCGGATCAACAATGTCGATGCCGCAGCACTTACCGCAAACGATTTCATTTTCGATACTGCGGGCACTCCGATAGACATGGTCGGTAACACCTCGACAGATTATCTCTTCGGCAGCCTTGTCGGGGATACAATCAACGGTGCGGGCGGTGATGACACAATTTTCGGTGGCGATGGGGATGATCGCCTCAGTGGCGGCACCGGCACCAACGTGCTTTACGGGCAATCTGGCAATGACGTTTTCTTTGTCTTTGCGCGTAGCAGCAGCACAAGCGACACTACCACGATCGCCGATTTCACCGCGGGCGACAAAATCGACATTTCCGCCTGGGGGATCTCAAGTTTCGAGATGCTTCAGGAAATCCTCACCACTGTCGATGGCACCGATGCTTACTTCAATGCGTGGTACGGGAGTGAATATCACGCGCTGCGCATCAGCAATGTCACCGCTTCGGCCCTGAGCGCCTCCGATTTCATCTTCGGCCCCTCGACCGCGCTCGACATGGTCGGCACAAGCTGGCGAGACCGGCTCTTTGGCAGCGAGGTGGCCGATACGATCAATGGCGGCAACGGCGACGATCAGATCTTTGGCGGCGGCGGTGGCGACCGGCTTCTGGGCGGCAGCGGCAATGACACGCTCATCGGCGGCGCCGGGACGAACACGCTTTACGGCCATGACGGCTATGACGTCTTCTGCATGTCTTTGCTTGCGGGGAGTTCTGTGAGCACCGATACGGTCGCCGATTTCACGGCTGGATATGACCGGATCGACCTCTCCGCCTGGGGCATCACGAGCGTTGCACAGGTTGCACAGATCCTCGACACGGAGAATGGCACCGATGCGGTGCTCGCCACCACCTGGGGCGGGCTGCAACACAAGATCTTTCTCACCGGCGTCGATGCCGACACGCTCGACGCCTCGGATTTCATCTTCGACACGTCGGGCGCGCGCACGCTTGCCGGCACCGGTTCGGCAGACCGGCTGTTTGGGAGTGCGCTGGGTGACAGCCTCGCGGGCGGCGCTGGAAATGACACGGTGATGGGCGGCGGCGGCGAAGATACGCTTGACGGCGGCGCGGGCACCGACCTTGCCATTCTCGAAGGGAATTTCAATGCTGCCCTGCTCTCGGCGCCCACGTCGAGCTCGCTGCTCTACAACGGCACGCTGCTGAGCGGGTTCGAATATGTGCAGTTTGCCGATGTCTCTTACTCCTGGACAACGCTTGCCGGGCTTGTGGTCAACAGCGCGCCGGTGTCGAACCTGCCCGCCACCCTCTCGAGCTATGAGGGATCGGTCTCCCTTGATTTGGCGGATTATTTCTCCGATCCAGAGGGCGATACGCTGAGCTATTCCGTCAGCGGCCTCGCCTCCGGCCTGAGCCTTTCCGGGCATGTGATTTCCGGTACGATCTCGGCGGTGGCCGGGGGCGCGCCGATGCAAGTGACCGTCACAGCCTCGGACGGCGCGATCACCATTACCGACAGTTTCTCCTGGACGATTACCAACGTGAATGCGGCGCCGACAGGCTCTGTAACGCTTTCGGGCGCGGCGCAGGTGGGTTCCGTGCTCGGTGCGATTTCGACGGTCGCCGATGCGGATGGTATCAATACCGCCACGCGCAGCTGGCAATGGCTGCGCGACGGCGTGGTGATCTCGGGCGCGACCGCGGCCACCTACACGCTTACCTCCGCCGATCAGGGCCATGTGATCGCGGCGCGACTGAGCTACACCGACTTCTTCGGCACGCATGAGAGCGTTACCTCTGCCGTTTCCGCCACCGTCACCCCGGCCGCGCTCGACGTGAACGGCACCACGGGCGCCGACATGATCGCGGGCAGCGACGGAAATGACACGATCAGTGGCTTGGGCGGCAATGACACGCTTTCAGGCGGCAGCGGTGACGATCTGCTCTCGGGCGACAGTGGCAATGACCTGCTCTATGGCGGCGCGGGCGACGACGGGCTTCGCGGCAATGACGGCAACGACACGATCCACGGCGACACCGGCGCGGACAACATTTCCGGCGCGGAGGGTAATGATTCCCTCGATGGCGGCGATGACGATGACCTGATGGGCGGCGGCCTCGACAACGACAGCATGGATGGCGGTGCGGGCAACGATTTCATGGGGGGCGGTATGGGCGATGACACGCTCCTCGGCTCTGCGGGCAATGACACCGTGAACGGCGGCGCGGGCGACGATTCCATGAGCGGTGGGCTCGGCAAAGACGTGATGGGCGCGAGCTTCGGCAATGACACGCTCTTCGGTGGCGATGGCAATGACGCAATGGGCGGCGGCTCGGGCCGAGACAGTCTCTCGGGAGACGCCGGGAATGACACGATTGGAGGCGGCGAGGGCGACGACACGATCCGCGGCGGCACCGGCAACGATTTCCTCGCGGGCGGAGATCGGGACGACCTGATCTATGGCGATGCGGGCGACGACATGATCAATGGTGGCGCTGGCAATGACACGATGTCGGGCGGTGCCGGTCGGGATGTGTTCCTTTTCAACGAAATGATTTCCGGCGACACCGATGTGATCCTCGATTTCGAGGGCGGGCTGGATCTTTTGCGGCTCTCGGGCATCGAAAATGCGCCGGGCTCTGGCCTCAACGGTTATTTCGATGCGCTTGATATCACCAATACTGTCGTCGGCGGCACGCTGGGGGTGTCGCTGAATTACGAGGGGCAGACGATTTACCTTCTTGGTATCAGCGCGGGTGAGCTCACAAAAAATGATTTCCTCTTCATGTGAGCCTGTCACACCTTGAGCCGCTCGCAGGAAGAGGCTTGCTCGTGACGATTTCTTCTTCGATGCTGATTGAGCGGATCTGCACTTCTTGTTGGTCCGCTTGATCAGCCATGCCACACAACCGGCCGTAGCACTGACAAAGGCCGCCAGATCGAACCGATGCTCACGTCGGGCGGTGCTTTCGAGAAGATATCCAACTTTTCTTGGTTTCAGCGGCCTACGCCGAGATCATAATGCATTTCTGTCTCGACCCATCTGAGGGCACCTCGATTTTTCACCGTTCCCGCGGCTCAAAGCCTGTTTGACCGCCTGAAAACTGCCGGAAACGGCTTGCTGTGATGTTTGGGGACGTGATCAGCGACCCTTCCGCCCGGTCCCGGCGCGCTTTGCCCCCCTCGGCCTGAGGTCCACGCCCGGATGGGGGCAGGCGGCGCAGTTGCGTCAGCCGTCGCATGTTGTAGGCAAGGTTCTTCATCCCGATCTTCGCCTTCACCCGCACCAGTCCGATAGTGCGCACCAAAGTGCAGCCCATATCGTTCGCCTGCGCGCCGAAGACACCCGCCTTGATGACTTTCGCCTTGGAACTGGTCCCAGCTTCCCGAAACGCGACCCGAGGCCGCCTGATGGCCGCCATCACTCATGTCTGCACCATCGACTACGTCGCCAACATGCTGGGCGCAGCCCCCGAGCTTCTCGAAGAAATCGTCTGCAATGGCGACAACCCAAGCTGCGGAACGATCATCCGCGTCGACATCGAACCCGACGACACTATCACCGCCCCGACCGATGATGGCATCGATGAGCGAAAAGACATGCTCAGAGGCGCACGTATCAACACCAAAACCTGGCACGCCTTCCTCGACGACTTTGTCAATGACGCGGAACGCGTCGCCCGCATCAAGGCCCAATCCCTGCGGTAACAACCGGTCAGTTACGAATGATCTCGATAACGAGCGCCGTCTTCCGCTTCGCTGTCCAACGTTTGATGCTGTCGTCCATCGTCATACTGATTGCCACGTTCTCCTTTGTCGCATGCGCAGGACTTCACTGGTTCAATACAATCGGACGCGGCTAATGCGCGGATTCGCAATCCTCACTTCGCGGATTGCGCTTCCCAAATACCCAAGATTCCCTGAAACCTTCAGAGCTCCCCCGGTCTTGCGGAACACGAATTCCGGCAGGATCGTTTCCCATTCGTCGCGCTTGACAGAAGTCTGATACCGGTCCTTGTTGTCCGCCTTCGGCCGACATGACACCATGGCCCAGCGCCGTTCCTATTGTACTTCGCTCAATGCTTGCGCTTCCTTTTTGACCTGGGCGCGGCGCTGGTGCAGCACCGGCTCGGTATAGCCAGAGGACTGGATCCGTGCGAGGAACACCAGATCGCAGGCGGCCTGAAAGGCGAGCCCGTCGAAATTGGGCGCCATCGGGCGGTAGGCGGGGTCATGGGCGTTTTGCCGGTCCACCACCTTCGCCATCTTGCGCATCGCCTCCATCACCCGGCCCTCGCTCACCACCCCATGATGGAGCCAGTTTGCGAGCGCCTGCGCGCTGATGCGCAAGGTGGCGCGGTCTTCCATCAGGCCGACATCATGAATGTCGGGCACCTTGGAGCAGCCGATCCCCTGATCGACCCAGCGCACCACATAGCCCAGAATGCCCTGGGCGTTGTTCTCGATCTCGGCGGCGATCTCGGCCTCGGAATAGTTGCGCCCGGCGGCAAGCGGGATCGTGAGCAGGTCGTCAAGCCGTTCGGGCCGGGCCAAGGCCGCGATCTCGCGCTGGCGCGCCTTCACGTCGATGCGGTGGTAATGTGTGGCGTGCAGCGTCGCCGCGGTGGGCGAGGGCACCCAGGCGCAATTTGCCCCGGCCATCGGATGCGCGATCTTCTGGCTCAGCATCTCGGCCATGTTGTCGGGCGCGGCCCACATGCCCTTGCCGATCTGGGCGCGCCCGGCGAGCCCGCATCTGAGGCCAATATCGACATTGCGGTCCTCGTAAGCCGCAATCCAGGGCTGCGATTTCATCTCGCCCTTGCGCAGCATCGGCCCGGCTTCCATCGAGGTGTAGATCTCGTCGCCGGTGCGGTCGAGAAAGCCCGTGTTGATGAAGGCAACCCGGTGCCTGGCGGCGCGGATGCACTCTTTGAGATTGACCGAGGTGCGCCGCTCCTCATCCATGATGCCAAGCTTGACGGTATATTGCGGCAGGCCCAGCACCTCTTCAACATGGGTGAAGACGGCATCGGCAAAGGCCACCTCTTCGGGGCCGTGCATCTTCGGCTTCACCACATAAATCGCGCCGGTCTCGGAATTGCGCGGCCCTTCGGCCTTTTTTAGATCATGGAGCGCGCAGAGCGTGGTGACCATGGCATCAAGAAGCCCTTCGCAGACCTCGCGCCCGTCGCGGCAGCGCACCGCCGGGGTGGACATCAGATGGCCGACGTTGCGCACCAGCATCAGCGCGCGGCCCTTGAGGGTGAGCGTGCCGCCATCGGGCGCGGTGAAGCTGAGGTCGGGGGCGAGCGCGCGGGTGAAGGTTTTCTCGCCCTTGGTGACGGTTTCGGTCAGCGTGCCCTGCATCAGGCCGAGCCAGTTGCGATAGGCAAGCGTCTTGTCCTCGGCATCGACGGTGGCGACGGAATCCTCACAATCCATGATCGAGGAGAGGGCCGATTCCAGCACCATATCGGCAATGCCTGCGGGGTCCGAGGCGCCGATCCGGTGCGCGGGGTCAATCTTCAGAATGATATGCAAGCCATTGTGCTTGAGCAGAATTTCCGTGGGCGCCTCAGGCGCTCCGCGGTAGCCTGCACATTGCGCGGGGCTCGCGAGCCCGGTTTCCTCGCCTGCCACCTCGGCAAAGAGCCCACCGTCCTGGATGCGCAGCTTCGAGGCCCCCGCCCAGGAGCCCGCAACCAGCGGGCAGGCCTCGTCGAGGAACTTTTTCGCCCAGGCGATCACCTTGGCGCCGCGCGCGGGGTCATAGCCCGGCGATTTTGGCGCCTCCCCCAGTGCATCGGTGCCGTAAAGCGCATCGTAAAGGCTGCCCCAGCGCGCATTCGCGGCGTTGAGCGCATAACGTGCATTGGTGATCGGCACGACGAGTTGCGGGCCGCAGAGGCTGGCGATCTCGGGGTCGGTCCCGGCGGTCTCGATGGTGAAACCGGGGCCTTCGGGCACGAGATAACCGATCTCGCTCAAAAAGGCGCGATAGGCGCTCGCGTCATGGCCCTGGCCGCGGTGATGCAGATGCCAGTCGTCGATCCGCGCGCCGAGCGCCTCGCGCTTGTCGAGAAGCGCGCGGTTCTTCGGCCCGAAATCGTGGATCAGCGCGGAAAGCCCGGCCCAGAACCGCCCCGGAGCCACGCCGGAGCCCGGCAATGCCTCGGTTTCGAGGAAGGCGGCCAGCTCTTCGGCCACCTGCAAGCCTTCGCGCTCAACGCGGTTCGTCATACTGCCCTCCCTGTTCTGGGGCGGTATCTTGTGCTTCCAACCGCCCCTGTCCAGCGAAAAGCGAAACCGGGCCTGCGTCCCGCGGTGGCAGGAGGGCATCTTGCCGAAGGCGCGCGCGGCGCCTAGCTTGAGGGCAACATTTGCGCGAGGATGATATGGACGGCGTGACGCTTCTTTCCGAATACAAACCCTATCCTTTTGAGATCGAGAGTATTTCCATGACTTTCCGGTTGGCGCCGGAGGCAACGGTAGTGCGCGCGGAGCTGAAGCTCGCGCCGCGGGCGGGGCGCGCCGATCTGCATCTTGACGGTGAAGAACTGACGTTGCGCGAGATCCTGCTCGGCGGTGCGCCGCTGCCACCGGGGGCTTATACTCTCACCAAGACCGGGCTCACGATCCTGGCGGAACAGCTTCCCGAAGGCCCCTTCACGCTGGAGACCGAGGTTGAAATCGCCCCGGCCAGGAACACGGCGCTCGAAGGGCTTTACATGTCCAACGGCCTTTATTGCACGCAATGCGAGGCGGAGGGGTTCCGCAAGATCACCTTCTACCCCGACCGTCCCGATGTGATGGCGCGCTTCCATGTCCGCATTGAATCGGACCTGCCGGTGCTGTTGTCGAACGGCAACCCGGTCGGGCTCGGCAAGGGCTGGGCGGAATGGGACGACCCCTGGCCGAAGCCCGCCTATCTCTTCGCGCTCGTCGCGGGCGATTTGCGCGCCACCTCGGGAGAGTTCACCACCGCCTCGGGGCGCAAGGTCGATCTCAACATCTGGGTGCGCCCGGGCGACGAGACCCGCTGCGATTTTGCGCTGGCCTCGCTGCAACGCGCGATGAAATGGGACGAAGAGGCCTACGGGCGTGAATACGATCTCGATCTCTTCAACATCGTCGCGGTTGACGATTTCAACATGGGGGCGATGGAGAACAAGGGCCTCAACATCTTCAACTCGAAGCTGGTTCTGGCCTCGCCCGAAACCGCGACCGATACCGATTACGAGCGCATCGAGGCGGTGATCGCGCATGAATATTTCCATAACTGGACCGGCAACCGCATCACCTGCCGCGACTGGTTCCAGCTTTGCCTGAAAGAGGGGCTGACGGTCTTCCGCGACCAGAGCTTCACCCGCGACGTGCGGCTCGGGGCGCTCAAGCGCATCGAGGATGTGGCGGCGCTGCGTGCGCGCCAGTTTCGCGAGGACGCCGGCCCCTTGGCGCATCCGCCGCGCCCCTCAAGCTACAAGGAAATCAACAACTTCTACACCACCACTGTTTACGAGAAGGGCGCCGAGGTGGTGGGCATGCTGGCGCGGCTTCTGGGCCCGGAGGGCTACCGCGCCGCGCTTGACCTCTATTTCGAACGCCACGACGGGCAGGCCTGCACGATCGAGGACTGGATCACGGTGTTCGAGGATGCCTCGGGGCGCGATCTGAGCCAGTTCAAGCTCTGGTATGTGCAGGCGGGCACGCCGCGGCTGCGGGTGGCCGAGCGCTTTGAGAACGGCACCTACACGCTTGACTTTGTGCAGGAAACGCCTCCCACCCCGGGCGAGGCGGAAAAGCCTCCGCGGCATATTCCGATTGCGGTGGGGCTGCTTGGTCCCAATGGCAACGAGCTGCGGCCCACCGAGATGCTGGAGATGACGCAGGCCCGGCAGAGCTTCCGTTTCGAGGGGCTGGCAGTGCGCCCCGTCCCCTCGATCCTGCGCGGCTTTTCGGCGCCGGTGCTGCTTGAGCGCGCCACCACCCCCGCCGAGCAGGCTTTCCTGCTCGCTCATGACACCGATCCGTTCAACCGCTGGGAGGCGGGGCGCAGCCTTGCACGCGAGACGCTGATGGCGATGGCGGAAGGCGGCGCGCCCGCGCCCGATTACCTTGAGGCCGTGGGGCAGATGCTCGCGGATGAGAGCGCCGATCCGGGCTTCCGCGCCGCGTGCCTGCGGCTGCCGGGCGAAGATGAGATCGCTGCGGCGATCGCCTCGAAGGGCGTGGCCGCAGATCCCGATGCAATCCATGCCGCGCGCCGCAAGCTGATGGAAACGCTCGCCCAAAAGCATGAGGCGGCGTTTGTCGCCGCCTATGAGGGGGCGGCGGTGCCCGGTCCCTACAGCCCCGATGCGGGCCCGGCCGGAAAACGCAGCCTGCGTCTGGCAACGCTCGCCTTCCTCGCCACGCGCGATAGCGGCGCGCGCGCCCAGGCGCTCTTCGAGGCGGCGGAAAACATGACCGAGAGCCTCGGCGCGCTCTCGGTTCTCGTGGCCGAGGGCGGGGCGGCCGCGGCGCTCGCGCGCTTTGCCGCGCGCTGGGGCGCCGAGCCGCTTGTGATGGACAAATGGCGCTCCGTGCAGGCCGTGTTGACGCCGCCCGAGGCGGCGGCCGGGCTGGTGGCGCGGCTTGCCGCCGATCCGGGGTTCGAGTGGAAGAACCCGAACCGCTTCCGCAGCCTGCTGGGCGGGTTTGCGGCCAACCACGCGGGCTTCCACCGCGCCGACGGGGCGGGCTATGCGCTTTATACCGATTGGCTGATCCGGCTCGATCCGCTCAACCCGCAGACCGCGGCGCGGATGTCGACGGCCTTTGAAACCTGGCGGCGTTATGACGCCACGCGACAGGCCCATGCGCAGGCCGCGCTCGCCCGCATTGCTGCCACCCCGGGCCTCAGCCGCGATTTGGCCGAGATGGTCGGGCGGCTCGCGGGCTGAAAGCGCCGGGGCGCTGCCCCGGACCCCGGGATATTTGAAGCAAGATGAAACCCGCCCTTTCATCTTGCCATAAATATCCCGGGGGTGTGGGGGCAGCGCCCCCACGCGAGCTTTTCCCAGCGCGCCCCCCGGTGCGCCCGCATCTTGCCCCGCGCCTGCGGCTGTCCTAGAAGGGCTCAAGCCAGATAGGGAACATGCAATGCTCGATCACCTTGCCTTTACCGCCCCCGAGCCGAAAGTCATTGCCGGTGCGAAAAGCGACTGGGAGCTTGTCATCGGCATGGAGGTGCATGCGCAGGTGGCCTCAAACGCCAAGCTTTTCTCGGGCGCTTCGACCACTTTCGGCGCCGAGCCGAATTCGAACGTCGCTTTCGTCGATGCGGCGATGCCGGGCATGCTGCCGGTGATCAACGAGTTCTGCGTCGCCCAGGCCGTGCGCACCGGGCTTGCGCTCAAAGCGGGGATCAACCTGCGCTCGGCCTTTGACCGCAAGAACTACTTTTACCCCGACCTGCCGCAGGGCTACCAGATCTCGCAGCTCTATCACCCGATTGTGGGCGAGGGCGAGATCATCGTCGACATGGGGCCGGGCGTGGCGCGCAAGGTACGTATCGAGCGCATCCACCTTGAACAGGATGCGGGCAAGTCGATCCATGACATGGATCCCAACATGTCCTTTGTCGATCTCAACCGCACCGGCGTGGCGCTGATGGAGATCGTTTCCCGCCCCGACATTCGCGGCCCGGAGGAGGCGGCGGCCTATGTGGCCAAGCTGCGCCAGATCCTGCGCTATATCGGCACCTGCGACGGCAACATGCAAAACGGCAACCTGCGCGCCGATGTGAACGTGTCAGTCTGCCGCTCCGGCCAATATGAGAAATATCAGCAAACGCAGGATTTCTCGCATCTGGGCACGCGCTGCGAGATCAAGAACATGAACTCGATGCGCTTCATTCAGGCCGCCATCGACTATGAGGCGCGCCGCCAGATCGCCATTTTGGAAGACGGTGGCAGCATCGTGCAGGAAACCCGCCTTTACGACCCTGACAAGGGCGAGACGCGGAGCATGCGCTCGAAGGAAGAGGCGCATGACTACCGCTATTTCCCCTGCCCGGATCTGCTGCCGCTCGAGATCGAGCAGGCCTGGGTCGATGACATCGGCGCCTCCATGCCGGAACTGCCCGACGAGAAAAAGGCCCGTTTTGTCAAGGATCTGGGCCTGAGCGAATATGATGCCGCGGTGCTCACCGCCGAGGTCGAGAATGCCGATTACTTCGAGGCCGTGGTCGCGGTCGCCGAAGATGGCAAGCTCGCCGCGAACTGGGTGATCAACGAACTGTTCGGGCGGCTGAAAAAGGACGGGCTCGAGATCGGGCAAAGCCCGGTCGCCCCGGCGCAACTTGGCGCGATCATCCGGCTGATCAAATCCGACAAGATCTCGGGCAAGATCGGCAAGGATCTGTTCGAGATCGTCTTCACCGAGGGGGGCGAGCCCGAAAAGATCGTGGAAGAACGCGGCATGATTCAGGTCACCGATACCGGCGCGATTGAAGCGGCGGTGGACGCGGTGATTGCGGCCAATCCCGATCAAGTGGAAAAGGCGAAGGCCAACCCGAAACTCGCGGGCTGGTTTGTGGGGCAGGTGATCAAGGCCTCGGGCGGCAAGGCCAACCCGAAGGCGGTGAACGAGATCGTGGCGAAGAAGCTGGGATTGTAAAAGAAAAGGCGCTCCTGCGGGGGCGCCTTTTTGTTTGGGGAGAGGCTATTCATTATTGGCCTTTCTCAGTATGAAATCATATGTGAGTGACAGGCCTATGATGGCGGTTATGTTGCCGCGTTTTTGCAGAATCTTGTTTATTGAAATGACGCGCTTGTCAAAATCTGATCTCTTTGTGATAGGGTTTGATAGAAATTCTGCGGAGTTGAAGTCAAAAAATGCAAGATTGTAAAACTCACTTCGTTCCTCGGCTGTCTTTGAATATTTTTTTATTTCATCAGATGTTCTCGTGATCTTGCTGTAGAAGTAGAAATCTGGAAACCCAATTCTGTAATACTCGCGGATTCCGCCAAGAAATGTCGGCAAATTTTCTCTGGATGAAAATGATGCCCCGATTTCTTTAATGCACTCTCTGTTTAGACCGCCGTATATCCTCTCGCGTCCGTCGAAGTCTTCCTCTAGTTCCAACATGTCGTTGCCTTCGATCGTTCCCGAGCAGGATGCGGAAAGCGAGTTTGGTCGGTTTGCCACATTCTTGCTACGCTGTTGCAATATTAATTTATTGTCGGCGGTTTCGATTATGCCCACTACACCCATGTGCCACGTAAGTTCTAGAGAGCCTAAATCCGGCAGCTTCTGATTTTCCGACGCTAGTTTTCTTCGAAGTGTTGTTCCATTTAAAATTACGTCGGCGGAGAAATGCGTTCTAAGGGAATCGAAATAACTGCACCGGGCAATGCAAATTTCTATCTTATTCTTTGATTTTTGGATGGACTTAATGCAGAATGGTTCGCCGTCGAAGATATGTTTTTTCTTCTTGATAGTGGCCTTGCTGAGCTCGTCCAAGAGTGGCGCGGTGAAGTCTGATGTATCTTGTGATAATTTCCTTTTCTCGGCGCTCCAGCGAAGCTTGATAATTCGAGTTTCAAGCTCTTGAGGCTTGATAAAATAGCAGGCGGGAAGAAAATCTGTTTTTCCGGATGCGTGGGAAATTATGTGATCCTCCTTGCCATAAAATTTAAAAAGGTCAGAATCGGATATAAGCTCGGATTTCTTTTTAAATATTTCGTTCCTGTCTCGGAAGGAGCGAAGGCTATGCAAATTTACTCCGCCAGAAAATAATTTATCGAGCGTCTTAGTTATCAGCCATCTTATGGGTGTTTCAATGAGTATTTCATACATCTTTGAGCTTCGCGTTTGTGCGGGTTCGGAATGATCGCGGATGAGGGCTACTGCTGAAAGCGAAACTGAGTGCTTCAAATCGACATGTCAATAAACAACTTAATTGTTGCAGATTCGAATTTGCAGAACAATCGCGGCGGCGTGCGAAGATCAGGCCTTCCCATTGTGGATCCTTATGCGATCTCGTAAGGAAGCAAAAACCTGATTGTAAATCCGGAGCCTCCCATGAGCGGCCTTCTTGCCCTTCTGGATGACGTGGCGGGCATCGCCAAGATCGCCGCCGCCTCGGTCGATGACGTGGCGGGACAGGCGGCCAAGGCCGGCGCCAAGGCCGCGGGTGCGGTGATCGATGACGCTGCGGTGACGCCCAAATATGTGCATGGCTTTGCTGCGGCGCGCGAGTTGCCGATCGTGGGCAAGATCGCGCTCGGCTCGATCCGCAACAAGCTCGTGTTCCTCCTGCCCGCGGCCCTGATCCTCTCGGCTTTTGCGCCCGGCGCGATCACGCCGCTTCTGATGCTCGGGGGGGCTTATCTCAGTTTTGAGGGCGCCGAGAAAGTGCTCCACGCTTTGCGCCCCGCGCATGGTTCTGCCGCGCTTGCGCCCGAGCCCCCCACCGATCCCGCGCATCTGGAGGAGGCAAAAGTCTCTGGCGCGGTGAAGACCGATTTCATCCTCTCGGCCGAAATCATGACGATCGCGCTGGCCGCGCTGCCTGCAGGCGGGTCGGTCAGGACACAGGCGCTGGCGCTCGCGCTCGTGGGCATCGGCATCACCGCCGTCGTTTATGGCGGGGTGGCGCTGATCGTGAAGGCCGATGACATCGGCCTCTTTTTCGCGCGCAGGGGGCGGTGGTCACTGACCCGGGCGCTGGGCCGCGGGCTCGTGGGCGTGATGCCGGGCTTCCTGCAGGCCCTCATGATTGTGGGCACGGCGGCAATGCTCTGGGTCGGCGGCTCGATCCTCACCCATGGGGCATCCGAACTCGGGCTTGGCGCGCCCTATGACGCGATCCATCACCTGGCCGAAGCGGTGGCGCATATGGGGCCCGAGGGGGCTGCTGCGGGGGTTGCCTGGACCGTGACGGCGCTGTGCGACGGGATCGTCGCGCTTTTGCTCGGCGCGGGGCTGGTGGCGGGGATGAACGGTCTCGTGGCACCGCTTCTGCGGCTTTTGAAACGGAGATGAGCGACGCGGTTGCTGTCGTGCTTGGCGCGCGGGTCGCGCCCGATGGCACCCCCTCGGCGGCGGTTTTGCGCCGCACGCGCCATGCGGTGGCGCTTTATCGGGTGGGTGAGGTGTCGGGCCTCGTGCTGACCGGGGCGGCCTTTCCCCCCGCGCCGAGCGAGGCCGAGGCGATGGCGCGGATCTGCCGTGCCGCGGACGTGCCCGAGGCGGCGCTGACGCTTGAGCCTCGCGCGCGCACGACACGCGAAAACCTCGCCTTTTCGGCGGCTCTCGCGCCCGGGGCGCGGCTCGTGATTGTCACCGACACCTATCACGCGGCGCGCGCCGGCCTTGCCGCACGCCAGCTCGGGCTTGCCGTCACGCTTTCCTGTCCGTCCGCACCAGATCTGCCCCTGCGCAAGCGGTTCACGCTTGCGTTGCGCGAAGCGCTGGCGCGGCTCTGGTATCGGCTGCGTTACGGATTTGTCAGCGCGAAACGCTGACGCGGACAAAATCGCCGCGTGCGCCCTTGAAGATCCGCACAAAGACCGTTGCGCCGCCCGCCATGATATTGCGCGCGGCGGCCGGTTCGATCGAGCCGTTCATCACCATGCGCTCCATCAGGGCGCGGTTGTCGACATCGCCGAAGACCGGATCCCATTCGTCGCCGCGCTGGGCGATGCCGAATTCATGGAAATTCGCCCGGTCCTGACGCAGCACCTGCCAGGGGGCGGAGAGGCGCGCGCCCTTCGAGTTGTAAAGATCGTCAGCACCGATATAGGCGGTATAAGCGCCGATCAGCTCCTGTGCCGCAAGTGGCGTGGCCCATGGGAGAGCGACGAGCCCGGCCAGAACAGCGCCGAGCATGCCGGAACGAAGAGGACGCAGGATCATGACAACCTCCTTTGGACTTCAACCGATGGCGCAAGCCTAGGCCCGGAAAGCGCGAAACCCAAGCTGAAAGCGGCCGCCGAGCCGCCGCGCGCCCTAGTCGAGCACGGCGATCTGCCGGGCGAGCTTTTGCAGCGCCTGCCCCTGTGCCGTTGCCACCGCCGCCGGATCGGGGCTTGCGAGCGGCACGGTGATCTCGAAGCGCCGCGCGATGTCGCGCCCCGGCCCGGCGAGCGGGGCGACGAAATACTGGCCGTCCAGATGGAAGACCCCGTCCGCCCCGGCAAGGATTTGCGACACCCGCACCTCGAGGCGACGATCGGGCGGTGTGCTGAGCGGCCAAGGTTCGGCGATGGCCGTGGCTCCGCTCATCGCCGAGATCTGGCGCGCAAGCACGCCAGTGATCGCCGCGCCCGGCGCATCCGCCCAGAGCGCATCCTTTTGCGCGCGCAGCGCGCCGCCCGGCTCCTGCGCCGTCACCTCGGGGGCGGTGGCATATTGCGGCAGCACCACCTCGCGCAGCTCGACCCGGCCGAGCCGGTCGGGCAAGTGTTCGGCGGGCGGGGGCAATTCGATCAGGTAGAGCGCATCATCGTCGCCGCAGGCCGCGAGCGTCGCGCAGAGCACGAGCGGGAGGAGCGCCGGACGGATCAGAGAGGGAAGGGGGCGCATGAAATCTCCTATCGGCCGAGAATGAGCGATTGCGGATTGCGTTGCAGCATCCGCACGAGCGTATCGAATGAGGCGGCGGTGGTGCGGAGCTGGCGCAGGGTCGCCACGGTTTCGGTGTTGAAATCGGAGCGCGCGCCGTAGCTTGCAAGCACCCCGTCGAGATCGCGGATCGTCGCCTCGAGCTTTTCGCTGAGCTGGGGCAGCCTTGCGCTCGCCTCGGCCACGGCATCGGCGGCCTTGCGCGCCGAGCCGAGCGTCTCGTTCAGGTTTCCGGTGGCGCCCCCCGCCTGGAGATCCTTCAGCATGACGCTCAGAGCGTCGAGCGACTGGCTGAGCGCGGCGGGCAACGCGGCCATTTCCTCCGAGCCTGCGAGCCGGTTCAGCGTGGCGGTCAGATCGGCGGCATTGCGGGTGATCTCGTCGAGCGGCAGCGCATTCGCCTTCTCGCCAAGACCGGTGAGCGTTTCGACGAGCCTTGGTACCCCTTCGACGCTCGCGGTCACGGCATCGGCCGCCGCACTCGCGCGGTCCATCGCCCCGCCAACGCTGCCGACGGTGCCGGCGCTGTTCAGATCGGCCATGAATTTCTGCGTTTCCTCAAGCGCCCCGCGCAGCGCCGCCGGGGCGGCCTGCAGATCGGGCGCCGCAATCACGCCGCGCGCATCGGCGATCAGCGCAAGAAGCGCGCCGGGCGCTTTTTGTGTATCGTCCTGACCGATCAGTTTCGTTGTCGAGTCGAGCAGCGAGATCGCAGAGTCCATCACCTGCTCGATGGGCAGCGCATTGAGCCGCGTGATCACCCCCTCCGCAGAGGCCGTGAAATCGGAGATCTCGGGCGCGGTCGAGGGGATCACCGGATTGGGCTTGGCGTCGATCTCGAGAAGCGCGGGGGGCGCATTCTCGACCGAGACGAGGTCCACGACGAGCGAGCCGCCCAGAAGCCCCGCGCTTGCCACCCGTGCGCGCAGGTTCTTTTGCGCCACCTCGTCAGAGAGGAAGGCCAGCACATCGGCGCGGTCCGCCCCTGCGGCAAGTCCGAGCCGCTCGGGCGTGACCGCGAAATCGACTCGCTGCACGACGCTCTGACTGCCCCCCGGCGCGGGCAGGGTGTCGATGCCGATGCTGGTGATCTCTCCCACTTTCACACCGCTGAGGTTGACCGGATCGCCGGTTTTCAGCCCGCGCACCGAACCGTCGAGATAGATCGACAAGGCAACCCGGGTCTCGGTCGTGTCGGCAAAGATGGAGTCGCGCGCGGTGGTCTCGTCGTCGAAAAGCGCGAAGGCCTCTCCGCGGCGGACCGGCTGGCCGCCCGAGACCGGCGTGTCGAATTCCACGCCGCCCTGAATGAGCGACGAGAGGCTGCGCACATTGAGCTTCACCCCCGAGGGGCCGAGCGAGACGGAAAAGCCCGAGGTGTTCCAGAACAGGCTGGAGGTGGTGAGGCGCTTGTCGTAGGGCGCCTTGATGAAGGCGTCGATCACCACGCCATCGCCTGTTTCGTTCACGCGCAGATCGCGCAGCTGGCCCACGGTGATACCGCGGTAAAGCACCGGCGCGCCCTCGATCAGCGAGCCGCCATCGGGCGCGGTGAGCCGCACCCAGCTTCCCGAGCCGGGCGGTGCGCCCAGCGGCTCGCGATTGAGCCCGGTGAATACGGCCGGCGCCGGCCCGGTGAAGGTCTTGTCCCAGAGCCCCTCGATGAAGACGCCCGAAAGCACCGTGTCGAGCCCGGAAATCCCGCTGAAGCCGATCTGCGGCTGTACCACCCAGAAACGCGCGTCCTTGTCGATATAGGGCGCCATCTCCTTGTCGAGGCGCACGGTGACGAGGGTCGCGGTGAGGTCATTGGTGAAGCCCACCTTTTCGACCTTGCCCACCACCACCTGACGATATTTCAGCACCGATTGGCCCGGCACCAGCCCGGCGGCATCGGAGAACGCGATCTGGATCGGCACGCCCCGGTCCTGAAAGGTTTTCCACGCCACGCCAAGCGAGACGACCAGCGCCACCAGCGGCACCACCCAGACCACCGAGATCCTGCTCATGAGCCCCGGCGCGGACACGGTTTGATCCGGGCGGGCCGGGGTGAGGGGAAGATCGGGGTCGTCGTTCATGCCTGCGGGCCTTGATCTTTCTCCCAGATCAGCCTGGGGTCGAAGCTTTGCGCCGCCAGCATGGTGAAGGCGACCGAGAGGGCAAAGAGGGCCGCAGCGGGCCCGGGGTGAATTTGCACGACAAAGCCGAGCTGCACCAGAGAGGAGAGGATGGCGACCACGAAAACGTCAACCATCGACCAGCGGCCGATGAATTCCATGATCTCCAGCAGACGGTGACGGCGGTGGCTTGAGAGTGTCGCATGCGCGCGCAGGCTCAGCGCCAGTACCGCGATGGCGATGAATTTGCCGATCGGCACCAGCACCGAGGCGGAAAAGACGATCAGCGCGATCGCCCATTCGCCCGCATGAACCAGTTCAACCACGCCGCCGAGGATGGTGTTCTCGGCGGGCGTGCTCCCGACGGTGGCGGTGCGCAGCATCGGATAGAGATTGGCGGGAATGTAGCAGATCAGCCCCGCGAGCATCCAGGCCCAGACCCGCTGCAGGCTGAGCGCATGGACCGGGTCGAGCCGCGCGCCGCAGCGCCGGCAGGTCGCGGTGCCGACGGGCGAGACGCAGCCGCAGGCGCGGCAGCCCACGAGCCCCGCGGCGCGCGCAGTCAGCGCTTCTTCTGAGTGTCGAGCACGGTCCATATCGTCCAGTCGTTGAGCAGGTTGTTTTGCAATGTCACGACCGCCACCAGCAGCGCGAAGGCCCAGAAGGCAGGGCCGAGCGTGACGGTGGCGAGCCCGGCGATTTTCACCAGTGCCACCACTGCGCCGACGACGAAAATCTCTGCCATCGACCAGGGCTGTACCGCCTCGGCGAGGCGAAAGGCGCGGCGCGCCAGTGGCCATGCCGGGCGCCCCTGTGCGAGCGGCCAGAGCGTGTAGACCAGAAGCGCGACCCGCAACAGCGGCAGCACCACGATAAGCGCCATCACGGCAAAGGAGAGCGGCAGCAGGATACCGTCGGAAAAGGCCATCGCCGCATCGAAAACCGAGCTTTCGTGGCTGATGCCGCCGGCCGAGATTTCCAGAAACGGAAAAAACACCGCACCGATCATCAGGATCGCCACGGTGAGCGAGAGCGCGATCACCTGTACCACGGTCCGCGCGCGCGGCGCGTAAAGGAGGTGATGGCAGCGCGGGCAGCTTTGCCGGATCCCCTCTTCGAGCGGTGCGCGCAGCAGGAGCAGATCGCAGGCCGGGCAGGCGATCAGCGCATCGAGCGGCGGCAAATCCGCGGGCGCCGGTGCGGCAGGGGGGGAGGCGGGCGAAGACATGGGGCCATGCTAACGGCGCGGAACCTGCGCGAAAAGACCGAAATCCGGGGTCGGCGCGGGCACGGTCTTGCGAGGGGGGCAGGGATGGGACGGGCGACGGCAGCAGGTTTGGGAGACCGTCGAAATCCTGCGCCCACCCGATCCGCTTTCGGGGGCTTTGTGGCCCCCTTGGGCCAAGGCCCCCCTCACGGTCGCCCTGGATCTCGATGCCCGCCACTTTTGCCTTGAAGGCCGTTTTCCATGGTCTTCTCGTCGCCTGCAGCATCATGCCGCTGCAAGAAAATCCACTTGTCCCGGCCGTGCAGATTCTGCAGCCAAAGTTCCTGACGCGGGGGCGTCAATCGCCGTCGCAGCCGGCCGGGACCGTCGTTCTCCACAGCCAGTTCTGCAGATAATAGTCCTCGCTCTCGGCCTCGGGGAGCGTGAGCGAGGACCGGATCGAGATATAGCTTTGCATCGCTTCGGTATCGGCCAGGCGCACCAGCGTGTCGACCCAAAGCTGATCAAGCTCCGCAATCTGCTCCGGACCCGCCATGGCGTAAGACTGGCGCACCATCGCCTCCACCCGACCCGGCGTGCCCGCCGCGGCGACCAGGGCCAGCAAATCCTCGTCCAGCGACGGGCCGCTTTCGGCCTTTTCCAGGCGCGCCCGCAGATCTGACCAGCCCGATTTCACCGAAGCGGGGGGCTGGGACAGCATCGGTGACAGGGCCGCGGCCACGGCCTGCGAGCAAAAGGCGACCCCGGAGAGTGCCAGAACAAAAACGCGCGTCCAGCGCCGATGGTTATTGCTGTGCGACATGGATCAGATCCTTCCGCGTGACGAATCCCGCGACTGAAAAGTCGTTCGACGAATCGAAGGGAGAAAAGAAAACGATCTTGTCCGTCGGGGCGTCTTCCTTGATTGCAACGCCGAGTTCGCCATTGGACCAATCGCCGACGGACCGATCGCGCACCGCGTCCTGCCGCAACACGTTCCAAGCGGACGGCGTTGCGGCAAGTCGTTGAACGGCATCGAAATTATGTGTGCCCTGCAGGAACATGATCGTGCCGCGAAATCCGGCCAGAATGCTCGAAAGATCAATCTCGACGGTTTCAACGCCGTCGAAAATGCCGCGTTTGGCCTGATCAACTTCCCCGAGGGCGGTACTGATCGCGATCGCATTCGCGCCGGTCCCCCGGCCGGCAGAGAGCACCGTGATGATGTCATTGTTGAGCAACAGCCGGCGCCGCAGGTCGCCATCTTCAAGGAAGGTGCCCGAAACATGCTGGTTAAACGGATCCTCGGGCAGCACGTCCTTGCCGGTCACGATGAACCGGGCCTGTTCCTTTTGCCCGGACCAGAGTGCGATCCCGGCGACCTCGACATCGTCTGGCACGCCTTCGATCTTGTCGTTGCCGAGTGCCCCGTAGCGCTTCTCTTCGCCCAGAAACAGATCGCTGAGCCAGATCCTTCCCAGAGAGGTCAGGGCCGTGTCGCTCTGCACGGTCAGACGCTCGTCAATGTCGATCTCGTCGTTTTGTGCGCCGTCCAGAATGCCGATCCCGTCGATCGGGTCCCAGTACAGGGCGGCGGGTTGCCAGCCCAGGCCATCGACGGTTTCCCGTTCCGCGCTCAGCGTCAAGCCGTCCACGGTGCAGGAGGGCAGCCCCATGCAGCGGGCGAAAGCATTGCTGCGCAGGTCGATTCCATGCGCAAGTTCCCGGTCGATCAGGCTCGGATCGGCGTCTTGAGCGCAGAGCGGGTCAGCCAGAAGACATAGCCCGGCAAGGGCAATCGGAAGAACGGAAAGGGAGGGATGGGAAGGCTTCATCTTTTTGGCCTGATTGCAGAAAAACTTCGTGCTCCGGATGATGACAAGCTTACCAAGATGATTAATGTTAACGATAGTCAACACCTCTTGTCAGCCTCTAGCCAAAAGACTTATTCGCAATTCAGAAGCAAAGTGCCTTATTTGGCACGGTAAGGTAGAAACTGGGGACAATGTCGGGTTTCAAGGCAGTGGCGCAATGCGCCTTGGTGCGGTTTGGAGTGGCCCTTGCTCTGGTCGCCCCGTGTGCTGCGCCTGTTGTGGCGCAGGCGCAGGATGTGCTTGCCGGAGAGCAAGCGCGCTATGAAGAGGCCGAAAGCTACCGCAGCGGCAGCAACGGTCCGGTTGATCTGGGCCGGGCGCGGGTGCTGCACGAGGCGCTTGTCGCCGAAGGCTATGCGCCGTCGCTGGTCCGGCTCGCCGATATCTATGAACAGCTTGGTCGGTCAGGCGATGCGATCGCCACCTATGACAAGGCGATCGACGCGGGCAGCGCCTATGCCCGGGTCCGGCTGGCGACGGGCCATCTGCAGGGCCGGTTCGGGACCCTGTCCGACCCGGTGGCCGGGGTTGCGCAATTGCGAGACATCGTCAACCGAAGCGGCGACGAACTGGCGGCGTTGAGCCTCGCCGATGCCTATGTGGCGGGCACGGGGACGCCCCCCGACATCGCGCAAGCAGTGGCGATTTACGAGAAGCTCTCGCAACGGGGCTATGCACTTGCCGATCTGCGCCTCGGCAAACTTTACGCCGAGCCCACGGTGCTGCCGCAGGATCTGCCGCGCGCCATCGACCATTTCACCCGCGCGGTCTCCGAAGGCAGTGATGCGGCACGAGTCGAGTTGAGCAAGGCGCTGATCGCCGCCCACCGCGGCGAGGAGGCGCTGCGGGTGATCGATGCCGCCGTGGCGCGGGGCCTGCCCCGAGCCGAGGCGCTGCGCGCGGTCTGGCACCATCAAGGCGCCTTTGGTCCCCTGTCCGATCCGGCGTTCGGTGCGCGGGAGATGCGTCGTCTGGCCGAGTCGGGCGATGTCTATGCCGCGCGCAATGCGCTGATTGCCCATGAACGGCGTTCCCGGCGCATCCGGGATCTGGATCTGGAAAAAGTGCTGGCGACGCTTCAGGGCGCTGCCGATGCGGGGGACCGGCAGGCGCTGATCTCGCTGGCGCGGGCCTATCGCAAATTGGCCTGGACGATCCCCGGGGCCCGCGAAAAGCAGCGCGCGCTGGTCGAAAACCATGGCGCCGAGCTGGGCGATGAATACGAATCTGCCGAGCGGCTGGAGGTGCTTTATGATCGCGCCCATCCGGTGCGCTCGCGCGAGGCCGCTTATGCCTATCTCGAAACGCTTGACGGTCAGGCCTTTGGCCGCGGCCTGATGCGGCTGCGCGCGATCGAAATGCAAGCTTATGTCTATGTTCTCGAACGTGAACTCGCCGCACACGGCTATGTCACCGGAACCGCAGACGGGATTCTGGATCGGGTGACGCTCACGGCAGCGCAAAAATTCTGCCGTGACGAGGGCATCTGGGATGTCTGCCAGCACGGCCCGCTGACCTATGATTCCTCGACGCGGATTGTCGGTGTTTTGGCCAACGAGCGCCGCCCCCGCTGATTACCCCGTTTCGGGCCGGGCGGGGCCGGTCTCTCAGCGCTGCGCCAGTTGCGTTGTTGGCGCGATGTTCAAAGCTGCGTTCAGATCCTCGCGGCCCCTGCCGGTCGCTGCCAGACAGGCGAGGCCACGCTCGGGCAGCGCCACCAAGATCGACCAGGTGGCGGCATCCGGAGTGGCATAGACCTCCAGCACTGCCCCATCCCCCCGGGAACTCGCGGCATTCGCGATCAGGCTTTCGCCGAACATGCTTTTCAGCTTGCTGACCACGTGATCGCGATCGGCGCAGGTCTCTGCCTGGCAGATGCCTGCCGTGAGAAGGAGTGTGAAGACCGAGGCAAATGCCTGTCCCTTGGTATTCATCCGGCGTGCTCCATCTGGTGCAAGAAGATCCGCAAATGGGGAGCTTCTCGATCTGTTTCATTCGGTAACGCGGAACCTGTCGGACCGATTTGACGTCATCGCGTTGAAAAGATGTCAAAATGATGAGAGAGAGCGCAAAAATCAAGTATTAACGCATTCCGGCCAGAGTTTGTTCCCTCCAAAGAGGTCGACAATCTGCAAACAGCCATAACGGGCCGCAATCCGGCCGCAGAGTCTTGTCACCTCCAGCGGGCCCACGAATTCGTTCGCAAAACCATAGCGCCCCAGAAAGGGTACCGGTCGCAGGCTGGCGCAGAGAAAGACCGGGCGGGCAAAAGGCGCGGTTGCGTGCTGTTTCATCAGATCGCGAAAGCCGTCGCGCCAGTTTTCGGGGCGGTCAGAGACATGGATCGCGATCACCGGCAGGGATTTCGGATCTTCGACCCAGGCGATCTTGCCGAGCGGAACCTCAAGCGGTGGCAGCCGACGCCCGAGCGGGGTGGTCTGGGTGTCAGGCCAGAACGGCTCGGCGTGCGGCAGCCGGGTGCCGAAATCGATTCGCAGATCGAACAGCGCCGGATTCTCCAGATCCGCAAGCAATTCGCGGAATTCAAGTTGCGCCAGCCGCTGTCCCATCCGCTTGTTCTCACGGGCGAGTCGGTTCAACAGGCTGACTTCGGGACGCCGGCCCATCGGGCTTCTCCTTGTTGCAAATTAGCGGTAGCGCGCGGCCAGGGTTGCAATCGCCCGGGCCATTTCATCGGCGCCATACTGTGGATCGGGACGCCCTGCGACACGGGCCCCGCGCCGCACATCGGCCATGAAGCGGGCGACAATCTCTTCTTGCGGCTGCGGGGTGTCGACACGGTAAAGCTCTGCCCATCCGCGCTCGGCGGCATAGCTCGCGCGGGCCACCTGATCGTCCAGCCGGTCCTGATTGGTGGGGGCAAGCAAGACTGGCCCGTCATAGGCAAGCATCAATTCATGGAAGGAATTGTAGCCGGTTGCCGAGATCACCCCGTCGAAAGCCGCCAGGTAGCTGCCAAGCGGATAGAGCTGGCGAATGTCGGTCTGCGCCGAGGTTCCCTTTGGGGCGGGGGCGAGCGGAGAACGCGCCCAGATCAGCCGGACCCGCTGTTGGGCGGCGTGTTTTTCGATCAGTCCCCGCAGCTCTTCCCAGTTTCCGAACGCCCCCCCCAGAGACACCAGACAATGCCGCCCCATGCCAAGGCTGAGCAACCGCTTCGCGCGGCGCCGGTCATAGCTCTGCAGATAAGGCTTGAGCGTCACCGGAGGCACGTAATGATAGCGCGAAAATCCCTTGAACTGGGCTTCGCGGGTGCGCGTCGGCCCCGCGTCGCAGCTGATCGCGACATCGCCCGGCTCCAGCACGAGATCACAATATTCCTCGGCTTCGAGGAGCTGTGCATCCGAGCCCCGCTGCAACATGCCCCTGCGGATCCAGGCCACGCCACAGCGGCCGCAACCGGGCTGGTTCAGCGCATCGATCATGAACGGGTCGAAAGTCGCCCCGTCATAAGTGATGGCGCCGGGGCGGAACTGGCGCAGCGCAGCGGCGAATTCAAGCGTTTCCCATTGCCGCCAGTCTGGCGGATGCGCATCGAGATGGGCCGCGGTCTGGCGCAGGAAAACCTCGAAACCCGCGGCGCGGATGATCTCGGCGGCGCGGGAGAAACTCCAGAAGATCACCCGGGCCCCGCACTCGCGCTGCAGCGCCTTGCCCACGGCCATCATCCGTGTGACATGCCCGAGCCCGACCCCGTTGGGCACCACAGAAATCACGCAGGGCGGGGACGCGGGGCGCGCCGCCGGACCTGCGGCAGCGGTGCCATTGGCATAGGCCACCAGATCGCTCAGATCACGGTCCTGCGCATCGGCGGCGTGCAGCACCGCAAGACGGCGCAACCGGACCCAGTTATACTGATCGATCCGGGTGCGCCGGGTCTCGCGCGGCCCGGAGCCGGTGCCGAAGGCGAAGGTCTGCATCTCCTTGCGCCGGTCGAGCGGAAGGACGGGCCGGTCTGCGGAGATTTTCGGCAAGCCGGGAAGGGGCGTGACCGGATGCCCCATCAGCCCCGATATCTCTTCCGCCGCGGCGGCGCTGAGCGCGGCCAGGCGCCAGCCCGTGGGCAGGCGCGGCCCGAGCGCGGCGGCGAGCCAGTCGAGCCCGCGTTGAAACACGAGCTGATCGGCCGCGGCGCGGGGGCGGCGTAACAACAAAGTACAGGGCAGGCCCGCGCGCAACAGCGCCTCGAAATGCGCCAGCGCCAGATCCTGCGTGCACAGGATCAGATGATCAACGCCCCCGGCATCGGCGATCGGATCGGTGATCTGGATCAGATCCGCTTCGGGATAGGCATCCTCCAGCAACTGCAGGGCAGGATCCCCCCAGGCGCCCATCACTCCCAGTCGTTGCGGCCTTCCCGTCATGGTTCCTCCGCCGTGCCGCAGTAAAGCGCCATCGCCCGGGTGGCGAGCGCTGTGCGCCCGAAACGGCGCTGCGCAAAGGCCACGCGCCGGGCCGGATCGGTGGTCAAGGCCGCGGGCAACCAGGCGGCGAGCGCCGCGGCGGCCGCTTCCGGCGCGGGATCGGCGGGCAGCAGCAGCCCGCTGTCATGCATCGCCTCGCGCACCCCGCCCACATCGCAGGCCGCCACGGGAATTCCGCAGGCCTGTGCCTCGATCAGGATGTTGGGCACCCCCTCGACGCGCGACATCAGCAGCACCAGATCGGCCGATCCGTAGAGGTCTTCGGGCGCGGTGCTGCCGCTGTGGATCTCTATCCCGTCAAGCCCGAGGGCACGCGCCTCGGTGACGATCTCCGGGCCGAGCGGCCCGCTGCCATGGATCACCGGGCAGAGAGGTCGGCCGCATTGGCGGGCAAGCGCCGCCACCGTGCGCAGCCACAGGAGCGGCCGCTTGTTCGGCGCCAGACGAAAGATCCCGACAATGCGCAGGGGCGCCGTGCCCGCCGCGCCGGGGGCGCGCAGCGCCGGGGAAAACCGGCTGTCGTCAACAGCGTTGCGCAGCAGCGTCAACCGCTCCGGAGCGCAACCGATCCAGCCTGCATAATCCGCGATTGCCGCCTCGGCATTGGCGGTCAACCGGAAATGGCCGGTCGCGGCGAAATCGCCGTAAAGGGCGCGCAGCCGGACCAGATCCGGGTCGCGGCGGGTTTCCGGGCTCATGTTGCGCAGGCTCAGCACCACACGCCCGAGCCCCAGCAGATGGCCGACCAGCCCGCAGGCCAGCGCGGACTTGTCCTGCCAGCCGTGCAGGACATCCGGACGCAGCTCGTTGACCAGGTGCCAGATCGCGCGGGTGTCGTCGCGCAGCGGCAGAGGCAGCGCCGAGATCAGCCGCTCGGCCTCGGGCGGCAGCGTGCGGTTGGCGATGCGCCGGGTCATCAGGTTATGCACCGATACCCCAAGGGCCTGAAGTTCTGGCAGAAAACGGTCGTGGCCGCGGTCCCGCGCCAGCGTGAAACAGGCGACATCGATCTGGTCGGGGGTGAGGCGGTCTGCCAGAAGCGCCTTGACCAGCTCGAGCAATTGCCGCTCCGCACCGCCCGCCGCGAGCGAGAAATTCACCAAAAGCAGCTTCTCCGGCGTGCGGCCCTCGCCCGGCCAGCCCGCAGGTTTCGGCGGAAGCTGCAGGAATTCTGCGATCGGCACCATGAAATCGGGGCTGCGCAGCGTGACCGACGTCGCAAAACTGCGCCGCGGCGCGCGTTCGGCCTGCAGCCCCAGCCCGACGGCTTCCAGCACCGTCTTGGCGCGCTCGCTGACGCCAAGCTTCTGGCGGCGCAACCAGTGCACGAGGCCGATGTAGCCGGCGTCGAGCAGCATATCGCCGATTTCCGCCGCCTCGATGGCGCCAAGCGGGTCGGCCGGGTCACCGCCCTGCGAGGCCTGATCGGTCAGGGCCTCGACCATGCCGTGCTGCCCCATCAACAATGCCAGCCGGATCCGTTCGGCCAACGACAGGCGCTCGCGCAAAAGCGCCCCGGCCTCGGCGGTGACGGCATCGCTCCGGCCAAGCCGCGCCTGCGCCGCGATCTGACGAAACAGCGCCTCCTTGCGCGTTGGCCCGGGCTGCCGGGTCACCTCCTGCCACAACGCCAGCGCCGCCGCGATGTCGCCGCGTTGTTCCTGGATCGATGCGGCGCGCATGGTGAGCCGGGGATCGCCGCCGAACCGGTCGGCCGCAGCGGCGAGCTGCGCCAGGGCCGCATCGAACTCACCGGCAAAGCGCAGCAGATCGACGAGCAAAAGCAGATCGTCGGCCGTTTCCGGCGCGATCCCGTCGCTCAGTTGCTGCGCCGCTTCCGCATCGGTTCTGGTCGGGCCCTCCGCCCCGCGCGCGCGCGCCGTTTCCAGATGACAGCGCGCCAGCAGCAGGCGGGCCGCCGGATCTTCGGGCAGCTTGCCGAAGACATGCTCGATCAGGAAGACGGCGGTGACATGATCGCCCGCATCGAGGAAGTGCCGGGCCTCGCTCAGCGCCACATCGGCCGTGCGCCAGCCAGCCTCCCACAGCAGGCGCCGCGCGGCATGGGCCACGGCGGCAACACCCGCTGCCGCGCTTTGTCGTGCCAGATATTCCCAAAGCGCAGGATGGGTTTGCGCGTTGCATCCCGCACCGGCGAGCATAAACTGCGCGGAAGCGTAACGCCCACGTTCACAGAGGTCGATGAGTTGACTGCGGATATTACCGACGTCGCGCAAAAAGACGTTTTTGGACATGCAGTCTGTATCGCTCCCGAGAACAGCGGAAGTATGGATAGCCCCGTGATGGAAGACAAGATCAAACCCGGCGATCTGCCCCGGATGATGGGGGCCGCCGATATGGCGCTGATTTGCCAGATTGCCTCTGCTTTGCCCCCGCGGGCGCGGCTTCTGGAGGTCGGCCCCTGGCTCGGCGGGGTGAGCCGCGTGCTGGCCGAGCGGGGCGAGCTGCATGTGATCGACCGGTTTCTCTGGTCCGAGAAAAACGCGCTGAACCATCCCGGACTGGCCGAACCGGGGGCGTCGTTCCGCCCGATCTTCGAGGCCAATCTGGCGCAGGCGCCACATCCGGTGCAGGTGCACGAGGCCGATTTTCGCAACTTCGTCTGGCGCAACGGCCAGATTGACCTCTGTCTGATCGATGCACCACGCTCCGCGGCGGATCTGTTGGCCTGCCTGCGCGGTCTGCAGTCCGGGCTGACAGTCGAAAGCCGCGTGCTGATCAAGAACGGGCTCAGCCCCGCACATGAGGAACTGCCCGCCATTCTCGAAATCCTGCTCGGGCGGGGCATCCTGAGACCGGTGCCGAGCCGACAGGAAGCCTGGTGCACTATCCTCGTGGTGGCGCCGGGGCCGGACTGGGCGCGGCTCGAAGAGCTTGGCGATGGCGCCGCCGCGCTGCGCGAGGAGCCTTTGGCGGCGGCGGTGCGCGACCCTTGGGGCGGGCTGACGCTGGCCTTCGCGCGCCTTGCCGAGCGGCTGCGCCGCGACGACATGCCGCAGGTGCTCGCGCGTCTGGGTGAGCTTCCGGCCCATCCGCAGGCGCTGCTGACCTGGGATGGGTTCGAGCGGGCGCTGGCAGCGGCCGGGGGGAATGCCACGGACCTTGCGCTTCTGTCCGAGATCCTCGCGGTGCAGACCGATCCCGCAGTGCAGTTGCACCTGCCGCTTCCGGTAAACCGCGGGCCGGTTTCGGCGTTGCGTGGCTATTGGGCGAATGCGGCTGCGCAGCCGTGGCGCGGTGCCGATTTCGATGCCGATCTGTTGATCAAGGCCGCGCAACAGGGCGCAATGGAGGCGCCCGCGGCGCTGCGGGCGCGGCTGTTCGGGCGCCGGGTGCTCGAGATTGCCCCCGAGACCGACCTTTCTGGCGTGGGTTTTCTGGCGGCCGGGGCCGCGGCCTATCTTGGGATTTCCCGGCGCGAGATCAACCGGGTGATGTTGGCAGCCGAAATGCGGATGCGTGCGCTGCGCACCGTGCCGCTGGGGGCCTTCGGCGCGCAGGATCTGAGCGACATGGATCTGGTGGTGCTGCGTGCCGAGACGCGCACCGATCCGGCGGTCGCACAGGTTCTGGCACAATTGCCCCGGTCCCTGCCGCAGCTGGTGCTGCGGCGCAGCCGGAATGGAGCGGGCTTCGAAAGCCTCTGATTTGGGACGCTTCCGACGGTGCGGCCCGCGCATTCGGAGCGTGGGATCAGAACGGCTTGCGGGCGAGGCCCCAATGCGCCTGCGGATATTCGCGCACCTGCTCATAGCCCAGATGCCGCAGGATCGTGTCCCAGACAAGGCGCACCGGCATGGCGTCGATTTCGTCCGCATCGAACTTTTTCGTCAGTTCTGGCGTGGACTGGTAATGCTTCGAGCGGCGCATCGTCCAGTCCATGTCGTCGAGCAGGATCAAGCCGCCCGGACGCAGCAGCATATCGATCAGCAGCACGCCAAAGCCGGTCGAATCCCAGGTATGGCCGCCATCGAAATAGCAAAAATCGAACTGCGGCCGCGCGGGGGCGTTGATCAGGCGTTGCAGCTCCCAAGTATAAGAGCGCTTGCACCAGATCGGTGTGACCCGATGCCCGAGCCCGGCCTTTTCCAGCAACATGTCGATGTTGGGCCGACGTTGCCGCGCATTGGCCATGTCGAGGGTGATCAGATGCCCGTCGCCACCGGCATCTTCGAGCATCGCCCCGATGAAGGCGCTGCTTTTGCCTTGGTAGAAGCCCACTTCGATCACCTTCTGCGGGCGTTCTTCGGCAAAGATACTGCGCAGAATTTCGGCCTCGAACCGCCGCATATACGGGATTTCACCGAACAGCTCGTCAACCAGATCAAATTTGGACATGGCTCGATTGGGTCCGGAATTGGTACTATGGGTCAAGGCCGCTCCGGTCAGAGACGTTGCTTGCGGCGCAGCGCACCGATGGTGCCCAGGCCGCCGAGCAACAACAGAAGGCTTGCCGGCAGCGGCACCGCCGTTGCCGTGATCAGGCTCTGGCTGGCGATGTCTCCGGATTGGTGACCATCATAATAGGTGAGGCGATAATGACCGGTCGCGGCGCCGCCGAGGCCATCGAGATAGGACTGGGCGAGCTCCGCCACGCCATTCGTGCTTGTGACGCTGAAATAGCCGTTCGTAACATCATAGCTGCTGGCGGTTTCAGTCACGATCTCCCAGAGCGCGACCTGGAACGCGGCCGAAGCGATCCGGTCGGTGATCGTGCTGTAGAAAACCGAGAACAGCCGGGAGAGGTTTTCGCGTACCGTCGCGCTGAACGGCGTAACCCCCTGCTCGTAGACGTAAAGGAAGCCGTCCTGATTGAGGTCGGTCATGACATCGGCGCAAAATGCAACGAATTTCTCGCCCAGAACCGACACACCATCCCGTTCCGTCACATCGAAGGCGAGCTCTCCGGCCGCGACTCGGCTGTTGGGGATGTTGGCGGGGGAGACGATGGTGACTGTCGCTTTGCCCTGGCTGAAACCGGTATAGTCCAGCCCGATGGTAGCGGCCGAGGCGCAAGAAACGCTCGCTGTGAGCGCTAGACCTGCAAGCCCGAATAAATGTCGACGCATTCTCAAACTACCTATTCTGAGACAGCGGAATACGACTGCCTGACTTTCATTTTATATCAATGCTCTGTTAACCGCAACTCATGTTCGGGGCGAGACAGGCCGTTGCGCAGCCGCGCGGGCGCACTCAACGAATAGAGGTGCCCCGAGGAGCCGACACGATCACTGGAGCGGCGCTGATCCGTTTCGGGATCGAAGCGAAGGTGGTCGCGCGCCTCCATGGCACCGCATTCGGCCTCGCCTTTTAGTGCACGCGATCTCTCGTGGTGTTCCGGGGATGGGGGCTCGCTTTCGGGGGGGGGGGGTACACCAGCAGGCTGGGGCGCGACATCATGCTGTTCCAGGCAGCGCCACCGATCTCGGGCTCCGGGCGGCAGGACGGCGCCGCTGCATCCAGGAATTCACCATCCAGAAATTCCCCGCGCGTCCCCACCAGATGAGGGGCGGAGACTTTGGTTTCCGGCTCGCGGCGTAATCCTGTTGTGACTCTGCCGGCCGGTTTGCCGGGTGCTGTGCGCGCGGCAAGAGCCGTGCGGTGATCGTCGCGGTTCCGTCGGCGGCACCCGCAAAACGAAGCCGAAATGCCAGTCGCTCGCGCTGCATTGCGCGATTGGCCTCCGGAAGAAACGAATATTGCATAGCGGGCTTGCGGTGGACAATAATCTTGTTTCTTTATATGGAGCGGCTTGGAGCATCGGGAGGTGCATCGAACCAGGGCCGCAGGGCCCGAAGCACGGGTGGAGACTCATGACATTTGGAAAATTTGGCGGGAGCGTTGGAAAGACGGCGCTGGCCGGGCTGCTTGCCGGCGCGATGATGGTCGGCACCGCCGCGGCGGAAACCCTGCGTCTTTCGCAAAACACCGGCGATACGACGACCTGGCAGAAGGGGGCCGAAAAATTCGGCGCGTTGATCTCCGAGGCGACGGGCGGCGATATCAAGGTGCGCGTGTTCCCCAATGCCCAACTCGCCGGCGGCGACCAGATGAAACAGGCCGAGATGGTCGGGCGTGGTGCGCTTGATCTTGTCGTGACTTCCGCGATCAACGTCACGCCCCTCGTGCCCGAGATGGCGGCGTTCTCGCTGCCCTATCTCTATGCCGATTACGCGCAGGTCGATGCCACGACCCAGGGCGAGCCGGGCAAGATTCTGGCCGGGATTCTCAAGGAAAAAGGCATCATCGTTCTGGCCTGGGGCGAGAACGGGTTCCGGGAAGTGACCAACAACACCCGTCCGATCAAGAGCCCCGACGACATGAAGGGCCTGCGCATGCGCGTGGCGGGGCCGATGTATATCGACGTGATGAATGCGCTCGGCGCCAACCCGCAGCAGATGCAATGGAGCGAAACCCTCACCGCGCTGCAACAGGGCGTGGTCGATGGTCAGGAAAACCCGATCGGCGCGGTGATCATCCCGCAGCAGGTCTACGAGATGCAGAAATACCTGACCACCTGGCATTACTCCTATGATCCGATTTTCCTCGGGATCAGTCAGGCGAAATGGGACAGCTTCGACGACGAGATGAAGGCCAAGTTCCAGGCCGCGGCCGACGAGGCGATGGCCTACCAGCGCGAGATCTCGCGCGAGGCCACGGCGACGGGCATCGATTTCCTGCGCGAGAAGGGTATCGATGTCTATGAGCCCTCTGCGGAGGAACTTGCCGCCTTCAAGGCGGCCACCAAACCGGCCTTCGACAAATGGGCCGAGAAGGTTGGCCCCGACCTGGTGGAAACGTTCCAGAGTGCCATCGCCTCCGCTCAGTAATCCACCCAGCGATGCGGATCTGCGGGGCGCTCCGAACCGGGGCGCCCCGCGACCGTCGACAGCCCCGGGAGACCCCATGTCCTTCTTCATACTGCTTCTGCGTGATGCAGAGAAAATCATCTGCGCGGTGATCTTTCTCGCCATGACGCTGCTTGGCTTTGTCAATGTGGTGGTGCGCTATGGCACGCATTATTCGCTGGCCGCCACGGAAGAACTGCTGACCAACGGGTTCCTGCTGCTGACGATTTTCGGCGCAGCCATCGCGGCGCGGCGTGGCGAGCATCTGGCGGTCGAGCTCGTGCACGATCTGCTGCCGCGCCCCTTGCAACGCATGGTGCTGGTGCTCTCGGTGCTGGCCTCCGCCGCGCTTTTGCTGCTCTCGGCCTATTTTTCCTGGACGGCCCTGCAAAATCTCATGACCAACGGCATGCGCTCTTATGCGCTGGGCATTCCGGCCTGGTATTATCAGGCGGCGGTGCCCTTTGGTTTCGCGCTGGTGCTGATCCGCTATCTTCAGCACGCCTGGGAGGAATGGCGCAGCGGGCATGCCTTCGGAGCGATCGGCGATGTTTGATCTGATCCCGGGCCTGTCCACCGGCACCGAAATGGTGCTGTTCTTTTTCATCCTCATGGCCTTGCGGGTGCCGGTCGCGTTTTCGCTTGGGCTCTCGGCGATCTATGCGATGTGGCAGATGGGTTTCGGGCTCGATCTCGTCGGCGACCTGCTGTCCGCCGGGATCACAAAGTTCTCGCTTCTCGCGATCCCGTTCTTCATTCTTGCGGGCACGCTTCTGGGCACGCTCGGGATCGCCGAGCGCATGATCCGGTTTTTCCGTGTGCTGATCGGGAAGGTGCCGGGCGGCATGGGGCTCGTGGGCACGGTGGTCTGCCTCTTTTGGGGGGCGGTGAGCGGCTCGGGGCCCGCCTCGGTCGCGGCAATCGGCCCGATGATCATCAAGGGGATGGAGGAAGACGGCTATCCGCGCGCCTATGCGGCCGGGCTCGTCTGCACCGGTGCCGCGCTCTCGATCGTCATCCCGCCCTCGATCGGGCTGGTGATCTATGGCGTGATCGCCGAAACCTCGATCTCGAGCCTGTTCCTCGCCGCCATCCTGCCCGGCATCTTCATGGGTCTGCTGATGCTGCTCACGCTGCCTTTTGCCAAAGGCAAGGGCGCGGGGGCGTCGTCCGCGCTCGCCGCGCTCAGCCCGATGCCCTATGCGGAGCATGCCTACCCACGCCGGCTCCTGCTCGCGTTCAAGGACAGCTTCTGGGGGCTGATGACGCCGGTGGTGATTCTGGGCGGCATCTATTCGGGCGTTTTCACCCCCACCGAGGCGGCTCTGGTGGCCACCGTTTACGCCCTTCTGGTGGGCGGGCTCGCCTATGGCACGCTGACGCTCGGCGGGCTTTATGCGGCGCTCACCAATGCGGCGGCCTCCTCTGCCATGGTGATGCTGGTGGTCGCCTATGCGAGCCTCTTCGGCTGGGTGGTGTCCGTCGAGGATCTGGTCGGTTCCTATTCCGGCGCGCTCCTTGGGCTTTCCGACAACGAGGGGGTGATCCTCCTTGTGATCATGGTGATCCTGCTGATCGCCGGGATGTTCATGGATGCGATCACGGTGATGTTCATCTGCCTGCCGATCTTCCTGCCGGTGGCGCGGGAGCTGGGCTGGGATCCGGTCTGGTTTGGCGTGCTCGTCATGGTGAACCTCGCCATCGGGCTGATCACGCCGCCGGTTGGGATCAACCTCTATGTTGCGGCCAATGTCGCGCGCCTGCCGATCGAGCGGATCGCCCGGGGCGCGCTGCCCTTCCTGCTGGTGTGCTTGGTGGGTCTGGCGCTGATCGCCGCATTCCCCGTGCTCACCCTGCTTGGGTCGGGGAACCATTGAGCGGGGTCGCAAGCGATTGATCGAGCCTTTGTGACGCGGGCAGGGCGCCGCAGCTTCTCCCTGCGCTCCGGCTTGGGGCGCTTCGCGCCGCGCCGCCCGGTCCGACGCTTCCCAAAATGAGGCCTCGGCCCCTCGGACAGGTGGCTCCTATGTCGAAGCGGCGCGGGCTTTGGGTTCCGCCCGCCCCGCGCAGAAGGTTTCGATCTCGATTGCCGGCAGCGGGCGCGCATACAGGAAGCCCTGAAAGGCGTCGCAGCCAAGCGCCATCAGAGCGGTATGCTGATCGTCGGTTTCAACGCCTTCTGCGATGACACGCAGGCCAAGTCCCTTGGCCATCCGCGTAATCGCCTCGATCAGCGCGTTGCGGCGCGGATTGTCGGGGGGCAGGGTCAGGAAGCTGCGATCGATCTTGAGCGTGTCCCAGGGCAGCACGGGCAGGTAGGACATGGAGGAATAACCGGTCCCGAAATCATCAATGGCAAGCTTCACCCCAAGCGCCTTCAGGCTCTCGAATATCGGCAAAACCTCGCTTTCACGGCCTAAAAACGCACTCTCCGTCAGTTCGAGTTCGAGCTTTTCGGCCGGAAATCCGGTGTCTTCAAGCGATTGCGAGACCTGTTTTACAAAGCCCGGGCTCCGGATCTGCAAGCCGGAGACGTTGACGGCCATGCCGCCGATCGGCACGCCCGCGGCAATCCAGGCGGCCCCGTCATGGCAAGCGCGTCGCAAAACGAATTGGCCGAGCTTGCCGATGAGCCCCTGTTCTTCGGCAAGCGAAACGAATTCTCCCGGAGCGATCTGACCCAGGTCCGGATCAGTCCAGCGGGCCAGGGCCTCCAGCCCGAAGAGCGTTCCGTCCCGGTCTATCTGCGGTTGGTACGCCAGCGTGATCGCTCCATCCTGAGGCGTTCCCTGCGGGCTTGTCTGGGCCTCAAGCGCCCGACGCAGCCTGAGGCTCAAGGCAAGACGGCGCTGCGAGGCGAGGGTGAGCCGATCCTGATAGATCCCGAGCGATCCCTTTTGCCGATGCTTGACATCATAAAGCGCCGCGTCGGCTTCGGCGAACAGGTCATTGCGCGACCGGGCTGTGCCAAGGCTGGCCCCCCAGGTTGCCATCACCGCCACCTCCGCACCGTTCTGCAGTGTGAAGGGGGGGGCCAAAACCTGTTCCAGGCGCGCGACTCTCGTGCGCAACTCCGGTTCCCCGACATCTCGCAGGAGCAGGGCGAATTCGTCCCCCCCGATGCGAAAGAGCGAGCTTGCCTCCTTGGGAGGCAAGGCCGCGTGCAGCCTTTGAGTCACTTTGCGCAGCAGATCGTCGCCCGCAAGATGCCCGTAGCTGTCGTTGACATCCTTGAAGCGATCCAGATCGAGAATGACGAGGGCGACCGGACCGGACGCCTCCGCGAGGGCAGCATCGAGAGCGCGCCGGTTGGGCAGATCGGTGAGGGCGTCGTGCATCGCCATATGATCGAGTTCGGCCTGAACCCGCTTTTGATCGGTAATATCGGCGAGGGTGCAGACGAAGGTCTGCTCGGCGGTTCCGGCGGCGGCAACGGGGGTGATCGAGAAGATGCCCTGTTGCTGCCGTCGCGGGCCAAAGCTCACCTCGCCGCGCCAGGGTTCACCCGTCTCGGGCGGCAGGGTGAGCGCCTTGCCGCGATGCTCGAACCATCGCGCGGCGGGAGTATCCGGGCCCCCGGTCAACCGGACGAACGCGGCGTTGGCGCGCACGAACTTTCCATCCGCGCCCAGCACCGCGAGACCGTCGTTTGCGTCGCGAAACACGGCTTCGGCCTGCCGCAATGCGCGGTCATTTTCTGTCAGCTCGCGGATGAGTTCACTCGACGTGGCAACAAATACCCGCCAGGTGAACACATCCGTCTCGAGGTAATCGACAAAGCGGCGGCGCCAGAACACCATGAACAACAGAAGCGGCACAGAATAGGCTGTGGCGGTCAGAACCTTGCCGTCCAACCCGCCCCAGACGATGGCAACGATCTCGGGAGAAACACCAAAGGCGATGAGCGGGAACATGATCCCGTCAAGGCAGAGTATCGCCACAAAGCCCAAAAGGTAGGCCAGACCCACCAGCGGGGCTGCCACCCGCAAGCGCTTGACCTGTTCAAACCAGAAGAAAAGCGCGAACAACTCCGAGACGATCAACACCCCTCCCAGGATGATCAAGGGCACAGATTGCTCGAAGAGTGCCGCAGGGGTGCCGTGAAGATTGCTTACGCCCGGGTCGGAAAGCGCGGTTGTCGCAAGGAGCGAGAAGGCGATGTTGAACAGATCGACCATCACGACCAGCCGGATCACCCTGCGCAGAATGAAAATGTCGCGCTCGATCAGGACGAACAGAACGGAGGTCATCATGAAGGCGCCGTAACACAGGTTTCCCCCGGAGACCGAAAGCCCCTCGGCCAGTTGCAGGGAATAGGCGTTGCCAAGAAAGCCGCCGATCAACAGGATCAGCGCGAGGTAGAGGTAAAAATACACTCTGCGGGTCAGGGGTTCTATCGTCGCGAAGTAGATCGGAAAGGCGGAAAAAAGTGCTACATGCCCAAGAAACAACGCCAGCATTCACATGCACCTGAAATGTCGAAACAGAATTGGACGCAACCGCCCATGAAGGAACCCGGCGAAGCCGACGCGAATGGCGCCACCGGAGGTCAGGGTATCGCTGCCGATTTCTCGCGTCTACAGGATTGTTTCCCAAAGGGAAGCTTGGTCGGCATCCCTCCGCTTGTCGCGCCGCGCCGGTCCATCGTCTGCCGATCGGCCTTCAGCCCCCCGGCGCCACGGGCAGCGCCGGCCAGGCCAGCCGCCTTGCGGCCCACCAGCTGGCCGCCGCCATCGCGCCTGCCGTGGCAAGGCACAGCGCCAGCCCGCCGATCTGGTAACTAACGCCCGACAAAAGCGTGCCGATCAGCCGCCCCGCCGCATTGGCCATGTAATAAAAGCCCACGTCGCGGGTGATCCGGGTGGCGTCGCCGAAGGCGAGGATCAGGTAGGAATGCACGGAGGAATTGATCGCGAAGACGAAGCCGAAGAGCATCAGCCCGACGAGGATCGTTGCCGTCAGCCAGGGCGCGGGAGTTCCCGCCATGAAGACGGCCACTGCGAGCGCGAAGGGGATCGGGACAAGATAAAGCGCCCAGCGGATCGCCCTTGCCGTGATCGCGGCTTCGGGCTGGGATTTCGCACCGAGGAGACGTGGCGCAAGCGCTTGCACCGCGCCATAACCGATGATCCAGAGCGCCATGAAGCCCCCGGTGAGGAAGAACGCCTCGCGCCGACCCTCAAGAGTGCCATCGGACAGAACAGCCTGAAAATAAACCGGTATCCCGACGACGAACCAGACATCGCGGGCGCCGAACAGGAACATCCGGGCGAGCGAAAGCCGGTTCACGCGCGGGTCCTGCGACCGCCAGCCCCCCCAAGCCTCCGAGGATTTCATCCGCCCCGGCAGGCCCGCGGGCAGGAACGCCACCACCGCGATCAGGATCGCCGCCAGCAGCCCCGCCATGCCCCAGATCGCCGGTTTGAACCCCGCGAGCGCCAGCAGTGCCGCACCAAGGAAGAAGCCCAGCCCCTTCACCGCGTTCTTCGAGCCGGTGAGCGCCGCGACCCAGCGAAAAAGCCCGCCGTCCCCGGCGGGGGCGAGCAGTTTCACCGCCGATTTCGACGACATTTTCGCCAGATCCTTGGCCACGCCCGAAACGCCCTGCACCGCCATCACGAAGGCGACCGAGGCGGGGATCGACCAGCCCGGATCAAGCTGCGCGAGCGCGACCAGCGCCGCCACTTGCAGCCCGAGCCCGCCGTAGAGCGTGGCGGCCAGGCCGAAGCGCGCAGCCAGCCACCCTGCGCCTAGGTTGGTGGCGATGCCGGCGACCTCGTAAAGCAGGAAGAGCCAGGCCAGCGCCACCGGGCTGAAGCCGAGGCCGTTGAACTGCAACAGCACCAGCATCCTGAGCGCGCCATCGGTGAGCATGAAGGCCCAATAGGCGGCGGTGACGGCAGCATAGGCGCGGATCGGGTTTGCGCTCACAGCGACCTCGCAACCATCCGGGCGATATCGGCCAGACGGCAGACATAGCCCCATTCGTTGTCATACCAGGCGTAAAGCTTCAACTGCGTGCCGTTCACCACCATCGTCGAGGGCGCGTCGATGATGGCCGAGCGCGAGTCGTTGGTGAAATCCGACGACACGAGCGGGCGCGTCTCGAAGCCGAGAATGCCCTTCAACGCTCCTTCGGCAGCGGCTTGCAAGAGGTCGTTCACCTCGGCCACGGTGGTCGGGCGGTCGAGTTCGAAGACGCAGTCGGTGAGCGAGGCATTCATGAGCGGCACCCGCACCGCATGGCCATTGAGCCGGCCCTTCAGCTCGGGATAGATCAACGTGATCGCCGTGGCCGAACCGGTGGTGGTGGGAATGAGGTTCATCAGCGCCGAGCGCGCCCGGCGCATGTCCTTGGCGGGGCGGTCCACGATCGTTTGCGTATTCGTCACGTCATGCAGCGTGGTGATCGATCCGTGTTTGATCCCAAGGGCTTCGTGGATCACCTTCACGACCGGGGCGAGGCAGTTCGTGGTGCAGGACGCTGCGGTGATGAGCCGCTGGCTGCCGTCGTAAAGCGCGTGATTGATGCCGTAGACGAGGTTCAGCGCGCCTGCGTCCTTGACCGGGGCAGAGACCACGACCTTGCGCACGCCCGCGTCGAAATAGGGGGCAAGCGTAGCGGCGCTTTTGAAATGGCCGGTGCAATCGAGCACCAGCTCGACCCCCAGCGCGGCCAGGGGCAGGGCCTCAAGCGTCTTTTCCCGCGTCAGGGGGATGCGCTGCCCCGCGATCTCCAGCCCGCCTTCGGTGGCCGCAACGGGGGGAGCCCAGCGGCCATGCACTGTGTCGAATTCCAGAAGCAGCGCATGGGTTTCGGCATCGCCCACCGCGTCATTCAAAAGCACGATCTCGGAGGCATGGCCCAGATCGACCAGCCGCCGCAGCACGAGTTTGCCCATCCGGCCAAGGCCGTTGATCGCAATTCTGGCCATGGTCAGTCCTTTTCAAGCGTTGTGCCGATCGTATCGACGCGGGTTTGCAGGGCAAGACGGTCGAGCGTGTCGAAGGGCAGTTCGACAAAGGCCGCGATGCGGGCCCGCAGCGCGCCATAGGTCTGCGCGAAGACGAGCGCCTTTTCCGCTTCGGTGCCGGTGGCCTTCACCGGGTCGGGCAGGCCCCAATGGCCGGTGATCGGCTGGCCGGGCCAGGGCGGGCAGTCCTCGGCGGCTGCCGTATCGCAAACGGTGAAGACGAAATTCATGTGCGGCGCGGCAGGGCCTTGAAACTCGGACAGATGCTTGGCGCGCAGGCCGGCGGTGTCATGTCCATTGCGCGCGAGCACCTCGAGCGCAAAGGGGTTGATCGTGGTGCCGGGCCTTGTGCCCGCCGAATGGGCGATGAACCTTGCCCCGCCAAGATCGCGCAGAAGCGCCTCGGCAAAGATTGAGCGGGCAGAATTTCCCGAACAGATGAACAGCACGTTAAAGGCGGTGTCGGGCATGAGATTTGCCTTTTGGCTGAGGGCTTTGGGCATCAGGTCGGGGCGGGCACGGCCCAGATCGAGCGCGAGGTAGCCGATCAGCGCTTCGGTTTTGTGCAGATCGACGGCGTAGAACAGCGAGCGCCCCTCGCGGCGCACCTGCACCAGAGAGCAGGCGGTGAGGTCAGCCAGATGATGCGAGAGCGTGTTCTGCTTCAGCCCCAGCGCGGCGGCGATTTCGGTGGGCCGCACGCCCTGCGGCGCAAAGCGCATGAGAAGCCGAAACACGGCAAGGCGGCCGGGATGGCCAAGGCAGGCAAAGGCGGGGGCGATCGTATGTTCCATAATTTAGGAATAATGGATTTTTTACTAGGTGTCGCGTGAAGCTTTCATGACAGGTTCGCTCTGCGCGGACCGTGACGCAGGTCTACGCCGTCCCCCAAGCCTGAGCGCTAGGCCCATTGATTTCAGGTATCCGGCGTGATTCAGGCACCGCAGGGAGACCTGATCATGAGCAATCTTTATTGGCTAGCCGAAGTGCAGATCGAGCGTCTGAAGCCGTTCGTCGGGGCGACGGTCCACTGGACTGTCGTCTGGTCCTGCCAAGACACTCTACAACCGGCGGGAGCGTTGGAGCGAGAACGGGGGGCTTCTCAAAGTCGCTGGCGAGGTCTTTGCCGCTTCGGGTTCGAAAGAGATGCACGGGGTGTCGAGTAACCCTTTGTGCAAACTGCCCCCAGAATGCCCGGGCCGCAAGGGCAAGGGATCTGTTCTTCAACGCTGATCCGGGAGAGTTGGCTGGGGTGCCAGGATTCGAACCTGGGAATGGCGGTACCAAAAACCGCTGCCTTACCACTTGGCGACACCCCAACTCTGTGCGGCGGTGTTTAGCCAAGGCCGATGGGGCGCGCAAGAGGAAAATGCGCGAAATTCGTTGCCTTTTCGCGCGCGCGCAGGCAGGCACGGGGAATGAGTACATTCGATGCAATCATCCTGGGCGCCGGTGCGGCGGGGCTCTTTTGCGGCGTTGAAGCCGCGGCGCGCGGGCGGCGTGTTGTCGTGCTCGACCATGCCGCGCGGCCGGGGGAAAAGATCCGCATTTCCGGCGGCGGGCGATGCAACTTCACCAACCAGTCGCTGACACGTCAAAACGCGCCAGAGCGATTCCTGTCGGAAAATCCGCGCTTTGCGCTTTCGGCCCTGTCGCGCTTCACGGCGCGGGACATGATCGCGCGGATCGAGGCGGCGGGCATCCCCTGGCATGAGAAACACTCGGGCCAGCTCTTCTTTGATGGCAAGGCGCACCGGCTTGTCGAGCATTTCTGTGCCGCCCTGCCGGAGGGGGCGCTGCGCCTTGGCGTGGCGGTCGAGGCGGTGGACCGCGCGGCGGAGGGCTTCGTGGTGAGGACCTCCGAGGGGGAGTTGCGCGCGCCGCGGGTGATCGTGGCCACGGGTGGCAAATCGATCCCGAAAATCGGCGCGAGCGGGCTTGGTTACAAGATTGCCGAAAGCTTTGGGCTCCGCGTCACCGAAACCCGCCCCGGCCTCGTGCCGCTCACCTTTGCCGAGCAGGATCTGGCGCGCACGGCGCCGCTGGCGGGCATCAGCTTGCCCGCACGCGTGCGCGTGGCCAAGCGCGTTTTTGACGAGGCGCTGCTCTTCACCCATCGCGGCCTCTCCGGCCCGGCGATCCTGCAGGCCTCGAGCTACTGGCAGCCGGGGGAGGGGCTCACCATCGACCTCGCGCCGGGTCGCGACCTTGTGGCCGAACTCGCCGCGATCCGCGCCGAGACCGGCCGGATCGCGGTGCAGACGGCGCTGGCGCGGCTCCTGCCGGAAAAGCTCGCGCAGGTTCTGGTGGCCGAGTCGGGGGTTTCCGGGCGGCTCGCCGATCTCTCCAACCGCGCGCTCGGCCCGCTCGTCTCCCGCGCACAGGACTGGCAGATCCGCCCGGTCGGCAGCGAGGGCTACCGCACCGCCGAGGTGACGGTGGGCGGCGTGGCGACCGAGGCGCTCGACGCGAAGACGCTGGAAGCGAAGGCGATCCCGGGGCTCCATTTCATCGGCGAGGTGGTCGATGTGACGGGCTGGCTCGGCGGCTATAATTTCCAGTGGGCCTGGTCTTCCGCCTGGGCGGCGGCGCAAGTGATCTGAGCGGGCAGCGCCCCCGCAGACTTGGTTAGAGGCGGATCGGGTCTTCTTTCGCGAGCCGATCAAAGGCCATCAGCGAGGCCATCAGCTTCGGCATCTGATCCAGCGCGATCATGTTCGGCCCGTCCGAGGGGGCCGTGTCGGGGGCCTCATGTGTTTCTATGAAGACCCCGGCGATGCCAAGGCTCACCGCGGCGCGCGCCATCACCGGCGCCATCTCGCGCTGCCCGCCCGAGGCGCCGCCGAGCCCGCCGGGTTGCTGCACCGAATGGGTTGCATCCATGATCACCGGATAGCCGGTCTTCATCATCGTCGGCAGGCCGCGCATGTCGGCCACGAGCGTGTTGTAGCCGAAAGAACTCCCGCGCTCGGTGAGCAGGATCCGCTCATTGCCGGTCGAGGCGACCTTTTCGGCCACATTCGGCATGTCCCAGGGCGCGAGGAACTGGCCCTTCTTGATGTTCACCACCCGCCCGGTATCGCCCGCGGCGAGCAAAAGGTCGGTCTGGCGGCAGAGAAAGGCCGGGATCTGGATCACATCGACCACTTGCGCCACCACGCGCGCCTGTTCCGCATCGTGGATGTCGGTCAGCACCGGGCAGCCGAGCTTGGCGCGCACCGTCTCCAGCACCGCAAGCCCGGCATCCAGCCCGAGCCCGCGCTTGCCTTTGAGGCTGGTGCGGTTGGCCTTGTCATAGCTGCCCTTGAAGATGAACTGCGCCCCGTTGGCGGCGCAGATCTCTGCCATCCGCTCCGCGATCATCATCGCATGGGCGAGGCTTTCGAGCTGGCAGGGCCCCGCGATCACGGTGAGCGGCTGGTCGTTGCCGATGCGCAGCCGGTCGAGGGCTATCGTCTTCATGGGGCCTCCTGAGGGTCTAGGGCCGGCCGTTCAGCTCGAAACCTGTTCGCGCAGGATCGAGGCGGTCAGCGACAGCATCAGGTAAATACCCGAAAAGATCAGAAAGGCCAGCAGCGTATCCTCGAAAGCGCGCGGATAGGTGGGTTCATCCGGCGCCACCGGCCGCACGCCTGTCTCAAGGTAGCGCACCTGCTTGTTCGCCTCGATCCGCGCCACCTCCATCTGTTGTGCGGCGGCCGCGAGCAATTGCTGGCGCGTGGCCAGCTCCGCTTCGGCGATGCGCAACTGCCCGGTGACGGCTGCGAGCGATTCGGTCGAGCCGGTGCGTTCGGTGAGCTGCTTGCGCAGATCGACAATCAGCCCCTCAAGCCGGGCGATATCGCCTTTCACCCCGGCCACGCGCGCCTGGCTCGGGCTGGCGTTATCCAGAAGCTGGCCGAGTTCGAGCCGTTTCTTCTGCAATTCGGTCTCGAAAGCCGTCACCTGGCTCATCACCGCGCTGCTCTCGGCCAGCGGGTCGAGGATGCCCACCTTCTCTTGCAGATCGAGCACTTTTGCCTGGGCGGCAAAGACTTTTGCCTCGGCATCGGCATAGCTTTCCCGGGCGCCGCGCATCTGGTCTTCGCGCAGCCGCGAGGTGAGTTTGTCGACCTGTTCCTCGGCATAGGAGATCAGCGCTTCGGAAAACGCCTTCGACACGGCCGGATCAGCGGCAACAACCTCCATCCGCACCACCCCCTCGGACGGATCGTAACCGATTTTCACATTGCGTTTGAAGACCTTGTAGGCCGCCTCGTTGGTGGCATCGGTGTCGAGCCGTTGCAGCGGGTCGATGCCGGGCTGCGCGAAATGCTCCTTGAAATGCTTGTCAGCCTCGAGCCGCATCATCGCGTCGCGTGATTGCAGGAAGCTCTGCACCGTCACCGAATCCTGGTTGGTGGCGAGCTGGGTGCCGGAGAAGAGCGAGCCGAGCCCCGAAGCGCCCGACATGCCATCGGCTTTCTGGATCACGAATTCGGTTTTCGTCGCATACATCGGCGTGGCGATGACAAAGTAGTACCAGCCCGCGATCAGCGTCGGCAAAAACACGAAGAAGGCCAGTCGCGCGGCCAGAAGGGCCAGCCGGTGGCGGCGGCGTTTGGCGATGTCGCGCTGGATGCGGATGATTTCGCGGGCCCGTGCGCCCTCGTCGAGAGGTGCGCCCTGCGGCGCGGGAAGCGGTGCGCCCGATGTGGTCTGCGGCAGTTGCACGCGAGAATCGGCCCCCGCACTCTCGATCCGGGCAAGCGCCTGCGAGCCGGTGGAGCCCTGCGTCGCGAGAGCGGGGATCGCGCGCGCGGTCGCCTCTGCCACCGCCACCTCGTTCGCCTTTTCTAGCGCGAGCAGCGCGCCGCGGTCGAACGGATCGATGCCGCGCCGACGCAGGATCCGCACCGCCTCAAAATCAGACGTGGCCTCGATTCCATGTTTTTGCGCGGTGCGGCGCGCGAGCCGCAATTGCCGCCCCGTCAGCCCCTCGGCGCGGATCGCCTCGATCTCCTCTTCGGAGGTTTGCTCCTTCGGCGCGAGGATCTGCGGTTCCGCCGCGTCTTGCGGCTTCACCCCGGCTGCGGCGCCGTCTTCCGTGCCGGTCTCATCGGCCTTGCGCGGCGCGGCGGTGGGAAAGACCTGATCGCCGAAGCCATCGTCTTGCGGCTCGAACAGGCGCATCGGATCGACCGAGGGGGCGGGCTGGTTCGCGGCAGGGAGCGTGGCCGCGTTCGGCCCGGCGGCCTCGGCCCGGCGGCGCAACATGGTTTCGAGCGCATTTCGCCGGATCGCCGGCTCCGGAGCGGCGAGGGGGGCCGGATCCTCGGCACTGGCGATGCGGATGCGGTAACGTGCGGCCTTAGGCATGGTAATCATACATCCGTTTTGCTTCTTCGAGCGTGTCGAACAGGTAAAGCTGGCCGTCGCGCAGCACCGCCGCGCTGCGGCAGAATTTCTCCAGCGTGCTGGCCTGGTGCGAGACGACGACGACAGTGGCATCCTGGAGCCGGTCGCGCAGGATCGAGCCTGCCTTGCGATTGAACTCCACATCGGTGGTCGAGGGCATGCCCTCGTCGATCAGATAAATGTCGAATTCGAGCGCGAGCAGCAGCGAAAACGTCAGCCGCGATCGCATGCCCTGGCTGTAGGTGCCGACCGGCATGTCGAAATATTCCTCGATGCCGCAAAGCCAGCGGCAGAAAGCCTCGACATAATCGGGGTCGAGCTCATAGAGCCTTGCGATATACCGCACATTCTCGCGCGCGGTGTGGCGGTTCACCACCCCGCCCATGAAGCCGAGCGGAAACGACACCCGGCAACTCTTGCGGATCTCCCCCTCATCGGGTTTTTCGAGCCCGGCCATCATGTTGATGATCGTGGTCTTGCCCGCGCCGTTGGGCGCAAGGATGCCAAGCGAATTCCCCAGTTCGACCCGGAACGAGGCCTGATCGAGGATCACCTTCCGTTGTTTTCCGGTCCAGAAGGACTTGCTGACGTTGTTAAACTCGAGCATTGCCCCGGTCCGGTTCCTTGCTGCCTGCGACGCCTTTGCACGGCGCATTGCGCGTAATTTTTCACGCGCTATCGTGGTGATTGTGATCGCAACTGGTGGAGAATTTCTTAGGAAGGGTTTTGGGCGACATTATGTCCGAAACGGAGCGGGCGCGGTACGCCGCGGTATTCTGTTGCGGCTTGCGAAACGAAGCCGGGCAATGAACGGGACGGGAAAAGCGCCGGATCTGGCGCGCGAGATCGAGGGCTGCCGCCTTTGCGCGGCGCGTTTTGCGGCGACGGCCAGCGCGCATACGCCGCGTCCGGTGGTGTGGTTTCGGCCCGGCGCGCGGCTCCTGATCGTCGGGCAGGCGCCGGGGGCGCGGGTGCATCAATCTGGGCGGCCCTTCACCGACCCTTCGGGCGTGCGGCTGCGGGACTGGATGGGGATCGACGCAGACACTTTTTATGATCTCGACCGCATTGCCATTGTGCCGATGGCCTTCTGCTTTCCGGGCTATGATGCGAAGGGCGCCGATCTGCCGCCCCCCAAGCTCTGCGCCGAGACGTGGCGCGCGCGGGTGCTTGCGGCGCTTGGGCCCTTTGAGACAACGCTCTTGGTCGGTGGGGCGGCGATCCGGTGGCATCTGGGCGAGAGGGGGCTGACGCAGGCGGTGGCGGGCTGGAAAACGCATGCGCCCCGCGTCTTTCCCTTGCCGCATCCCTCCTGGCGCAATACGGGATGGCTTAAACGCAATCCCTGGTTTGCCGCGGAGGTGCTGCCCGCCTTGCGCGCCCGGGTGAAGGAGGTGCTCGATGACGCCCTATGACCGCGCCCATGCGGCGATGGAGAACGACCCCGAAAACGAGGCCTTGCGGCTCGCCGTCTATGACCGGCTCGCGGATGCCGAATTGTTCGTCCTGCTGGAAGAAGAACCCGAGGGCGAGGATATCACGCCGCAGGTCTTTGCCACCGAGGATGGCGATTTCATCCTTGCCTTCGACCTTGAGGAGCGGCTCGCGGCCTTTGTCGGCGCGCCCGCGCCCTATGCGGCGCTGCCCGGCCGGGTGATTGCGCAAAACCTCGCAGGCGAGGCGGTGGGGCTCGGCATCAATCTGGGCGTGGCCGATTCTGCGATGCTGCTTCCGCCCGAGGCGCTGGAATGGCTCACCCACACGCTCACCCATGCGCCCGAGGCCACCTCGGCCCGGCCCGTGTCCTTTGAGGCGCCAAGCCTTCCGCCCGCGGTGCTCGGTCTGCTGCTTCCCGCGTTCGAGGCGAAATTCGAGCAGATCGCCGGGCTTGCCACCGATGCGCTTCTGGGCGGCGTGACCTATGAAGGCGGCGGGCGCGGCCATGTGCTCGCCTTTCTTGGGGCGCCCGAACCTGCGCAGCCCGGCATTGCCAAGGCGATGGCCGAGGCTCTGGTGTTTTCGGGGCTTGAGGCCGGGGCGATCGACGTGACCTTTCTGGCCGAGGATGATCCCGCCACGGACGTGCTTCTGGAGAAGGCGTTGGTGCTGCATCTGCCTGAGCGCGTTGAAGAAGAGGTGCAGGAGCTTGGCCGCACGCCCCCCGGCATGGACCCGGATAAACCGCCGATTCTGCGGTGATCCTGCGCTGATCTGCCCCGCCGCCCGGTGACGTTTCAGTTGCGCGAATCCCTTCAATTGGTCATCAAGTTTGACCAGAGTGGGAGGAGAGCTCATGGAAATGCCGGTTCCCAGCGCCAAGGTGCTGGCCGATAAGGCGCGCATCGTCAAACGCCTGCGCAAGGTGCTGCCGCGCGATGCGGTGATCGACGATCCCGCCGAGACGCGCGCCTATGAATGTGATGCGCTTTCCGCCTATCGCTGCGCGCCGCTCGCGGTGGTGCTGCCGCGCACCACTGAGGAAGTCGCCGCCTGTCTCAAGCTTCTCCACGAGTTGCGGGTGCCGGTGGTGCCGCGCGGCGCGGGCACCTCGCTTGCGGGCGGCTCCATGCCCTCCGCCGATGCGGTGGTGCTTGGCCTTGCACGGATGAACCGGGTGCTCGAGATCGACACCGAAAACCGCTTCATCCGGGTTGAGGCGGGGCGCACCAACCTCTCCGTCACCGGCGCCATCGAGGGGCAGGGCTGGTTTTATGCGCCCGACCCCTCCAGCCAGCTTGCCTGCGCGATTGCGGGCAATATCGGCATGAATTCGGGCGGCGCACATTGCCTGAAATACGGGGTGACGACGAACAATCTGATGGGCGTCACGCTGGTCACCATGCAGGGCGAAGTGGTGACGATCGGCGGCCCCTGGTGCGATGCGGGCGGGCTCGACCTTCTGGGCGTGATCTGCGGCTCGGAGGGGCAGCTAGGCGTGGTGACCGAGGCGACCTTGCGGATCTTGCGCCAGCCCGAGGGGGCGCGCCCGGTGCTGATCGGGTTCGGGTCAAACGAAGTGGCGGGCGCCTGTGTCGCGGACATCATCCGCGCGGGCATCCTGCCCGTGGCGATCGAATTCATGGACCGCCCCTGCATCGAGGCGACGGAAGCCTTTTGCCATGCCGGCTACCCCGATTGCGAGGCGCTCTTGATCGTCGAATGCGAGGGCTCAGAGGCGGAGATCGCCGAGCAGCTTGGCCTCATTCGCCAGATCGCCACGCGCCACGATCCGGTCGAGTTTCGCGAGGCGCAAAGCCCGGATGAGGCGAAGCGGATCTGGCTCGGGCGCAAATCGGCCTTTGGCGCGATGGGGCAGAAGGGCGATTACATGTGCCTTGACGGCACGATTCCGGTCTCGGCCCTGCCCGAAGTGCTGCGGCGGATCTCCGAGATCTCGCGCGCCTTCGGGCTCGAGGTCGGCAATGTGTTTCATGCGGGCGATGGCAACATGCACCCGCTGATCCTTTACAACGCCAATGAACCGGGCCAGCAGGAGTTGTGCGAGCGGATGGGCGCGGAAATCCTGAAGCTTTGCGTCGAGGCGGGGGGGTGCCTCACCGGCGAACATGGCGTGGGGCTCGAAAAGCGCGATCTGATGGAGGTGCAGTTTGCGCCCGAGGATCTGGAGGCGCAGATGCGGGTGAAGGATGTGTTCGACCCGGCCTGGCTTCTGAACGCAGCGAAAGTCTTTCCGCTCCGGGTCAGCGCAGCGCGGCGCGGGGGGTAAGGGGGCGCTGCCCCCTCGCCCCCGGGATATTTAAGCAAAGTCGAAGGCGAAACGGCATGAGAGTGACGCGCGAGAGCGAACTGGTCGAAGTGGTGCGGGCGGCGACCGCGCCGCTGCACATCACCGGCGGCGGCACGCGGCCGGTGGGGCGGGGGGAGGGGGCGGCCCTTCAGGTCGCAATCTCGGGCATTACGCTTTACGAGCCGGGCGCGTTGACGCTGATTGCCGGCGCGGGCACGCCTTTGCGGGTTGTCGAGGAAGCAGTCGCGGCCGAGGGGCAGCGGCTCCCGTTCGAGCCGGTGCGCTGGGGCGCCTTGCTCGGCGCCGCGGGGGAGAGCACGATTGGCGGCGTGGTGGCAGCCAATGTCTCCGGGCCGCGGCGCATTCAGGCCGGGGCCTGCCGTGACAGCCTGATCGGGGTGCGGTTCGTCGATGGCACCGGGGCGGCGGTGAAAAACGGCGGGCGCGTGATGAAGAATGTAACGGGCTATGATCTCGTGAAGCTGATGGCGGGCTCCTGGGGCACGCTGGGCGTGCTGAGCGAGGTGGCGTTCAAGCTTTTGCCCGCGGCCCCCGCGCAGGCGAGTTTGGTGATGGATGTGCCCTTGGCCGTGGCGGCAAAGGTGCTGGCGGCGGCGCTGGGATCGCCGTTTGATGTTTCAGGCGCGGGCTGGATGCCGGGTGTGGGCGCGATGGTGCGGCTCGAGGGGCTTGCGGAGTCGGTCGCCTACCGGGCCGGGCGGCTGGCCGAGGTTCTCGCGCCCCATGCGCCGAAGATCTTGCGCGACGAGGGCGCGGGGCTTTGGCGCGATCTGGGCGAGGGAAAGCCCTTGCAGGGGCGCAGGGGCGATCTGTGGCGCTTCTCGGTCAAGCCTTCGGAGGGGCCTCTTGTCGCGGCGCGGCTCGGGGGCGAGGTCGTGCTCGACTGGGGCGGCGGGCTCGTCTGGGCGCTTGTGACGGAGGGCACGGATGCGCGCGCCCTTGCCGCGCCCTATAGCGGCCATGCCACCTGCCTGCGGGGGCCTTTTGCGGCCTTTGAACCCGAACCGGCGCCGCTGGCCGCGCTTGCGCGCGGGCTGCGCGCGCGCTTCGACCCCAAGGGCCTTTTCAACCCCGGAAAGATGGGCTGATGCAGACGTCATTTACCCCCGAGCAACTCGCAGATCCCGGGATTGCGCGCGCCAACGAGATCCTGCGGGCCTGCGTGCATTGCGGCTTTTGCACCGCCACTTGTCCGAGCTATCAGGTGCTGGGCGACGAGCTCGACAGCCCGCGCGGGCGCATTTACCTGATCAAGGAGATGCTGGAGACGGGCCGGCCCGCCGATGCCCGCACCGCCAAGCATATCGACCGCTGCCTCGGGTGCCTTGCCTGCATGACCACCTGCCCCTCGGGCGTGGATTACATGCATCTGATCGACCATGCCCGCGCCCATGTGGAGCGCACCTACAAGCGCCCCGCGGGCGAGCGTTTGTTGCGCTTTTTGCTTGCAAAGATTGTGCCCTATCCGCGCCGGTTCCGCCTTGCGATGAAGGGCGCACGGCTCGCGCGCCCGCTCGCCTTCGTGATGCCGGACAAACGCCTCAAAGCGATGCTCGCACTTGCGCCCGCGCAGCTTCCCAAGCCCTCGAAGAATGACCGCCCGCAGGTCTTTGCTCCGACAGGGCCGCGCCGTTACCGGGTGGCGCTGCAAACGGGCTGCGCGCAAAAGGCGCTCGACACCGATATTAATGATGCGACGATCCGGCTTTTGCGGCGGCTCGGTTGCGAGGTGGTGATCCTGAAGCTTGGCTGCTGCGGTGCGCTGTCCCATCACATGGGGCGCGAGGGCGAGGCCCATGCGCAGGCGGCGGCGAATATCCGCGCCTATGCCGCCGCGGGGCCGCTTGATGCGATCCTCATCAACACCTCGGGCTGTGGCACCACGGTGAAGGATTACGGGGGGATCTTTGAGGGCGATCCGCTGGAAGGGCAGGCGGCACAGGTGGCGGCCCTGGCGAAGGATATCACCGAGTTTCTCGAAACGATTGGCCTGCCGCAAGGCGCGCCCAAAGGCCTGCGCGTGGCCTATCATTCCGCCTGTTCGCTCCAGCATGGCCAGAAGGTGAAAACCGCGCCCAAGGCGCTGCTTGCGGCGGCGGGCTTCGAGGTGGTGGAACCGGCTGACCCGCATCTGTGCTGCGGTTCGGCTGGCACCTACAACCTGCTGCAGCCCGAAATCGCGGGGGAATTGAAGCGCCGCAAGATCGCCACGCTCGAGGCGACGGCGCCGCAGATCATTGCCGCGGGCAATATCGGCTGCATGATGCAGATCGGCTCGGGCATCGGTGTGCCCGTGGTGCATACGGTGCAATTGCTCGACTGGGCGACCGGCGGGCCGAAACCACACGGGCTTGCGGCCTTGCCATAATCTCGCCAAGGCCGCAGGCTAGGCGGAGGACCGGACCGCCCGGAGAGACCCATGCCCCGCCCTGCCTCTACCCTTGTTGCCGCGCTTCTCGGCCTTGCCCTTTGGGCGCCCCTTCCCGGATGGGCCTTCGAGAGCGGGCTGAAGTTGCTCTCCACCGGCACCGACAGCCGCGGCTGGGAGGCGGTGGGGCGGCTTGAGTTGGGCCATGACAGCTTTTGCACCGGCACGCTGATTGCCCCCGATCTGGTGCTGACGGCCGCGCATTGCCTTTACGATCCGGCGAGCGGCCAGATGATCGATGTGGCCGGGATCGAGTTTCGCGCGGGCTGGCGCAATGGCCGCGCCGTGGCCTATCGCCATGCGCGCCGTGCGCTCGCCCATCCGGATTACGTCTATCAGGGGCGCGCGCAATTTGACCGCGTCGCTTGGGATCTGGCGTTGATCGAGCTTGACCAGCCGGTCCACCTGCCGCAGGTGCGCCCCTTCGCCACCGATGCTGCGCCCGAGGAAGGGGCGACCGTGGGCGTGGTCTCCTATGCTCATGACCGTGCCGAGGCGCCCGCGCTGCAAAGCATGTGCAATGTGCTCAAGCGTTCGGGCGAGGTGGTGTTGATGAATTGCGCCGCCGATTTTGGCGCCTCGGGCGCGCCGGTCTTTGCGATGCGGGGCGGGGTGCCAAAAATCGTCTCGGTGGTCTCGGCCAAGGCGGAGCTGCGCGGCGCGCCCGTTTCTCTCGGCACGATGGTCGAAAAAGTCGCCGATCTGCGCGCCGAGATGGAGACGGCAGGGCCCGGCACGCAGGAGATCCGCCGTACGGGCGGGGCGAAATTCGTCCGCCCCTGAGCCTGCGGCGATGGTCCTGAAATTTGAAATTCTCCGCCGCGACAGGTCTTGAAACGCGCCCCGGCGCTTCCCAGATTTTTCTCACCGGGGTGCCACAGAGGGCCCCGGCGCAAATGGCCCGGCCCCGCACGGGGCGGGTCGTGACCCGGAACCTGACATCGCTCAAGAGAGGATGACCCCAATGCGTGCTTTCGACTTTTCGCCCCTCTACCGTGCCACCATCGGCTTCGACCGCGTCGCCGACATGATGGACCGTGTGCTTGCCACCGACATGGCGCAGCCGACCTATCCGCCCTACAATATCGAAAAGACCGATGAGAACGCCTATCGCATCACCATTGCCGTTGCGGGCTTCGGCTCGGATGAACTGGCGGTCGAGCTGCGCGAAGGCGCGCTGATCGTCACCGGCCGCAAGGCCGAGGAGACCGAAGACCGGACCTATCTGCATCGTGGCATCGCCACCCGGGCCTTCGAGCGCCGTTTCGCGCTCGCCGACCACATGAAGGTCACCGGCGCGTCGCACAGCGATGGCATGCTCAATATCGACCTTGTGCGCGAAGTGCCTGAAGCGCTGAAGCCGCGCCGGATCGAGATTGCCGGGCCCGCGCGCCCGCGCGTGAAAACGGTCGAAACCATTCCGGCCCCCGAGGCGCTTGACGCCTGATCGGGGAGCAACCTCCGCGTCTGGGGCGGCCTTCGGGCCGCCCCTTTCGTTTGGCCCATGCACATGCCCCCTTGCACCCGAAGGCCGCCCAAGGCAGCGTGGCACGGCTGCGGGGAGGCGGCGGGTCGGGGAGGGCCGGAGTTTGTATCTGTCGATCGCATTTCTGGTGGCGGGCTATGTGCTCAGCCAGTTTTATCGCGCCTGTCTGGCGGTGCTGACCCCGGTGTTGAAGGCCGAACTGGGCGCCAGCGCCGAAGATCTCGCCATCTCGCTCGGGCTCTGGTATCTCGCCTTCGCGGTGATGCAGATCCCGGTGGGCGAGGCGCTCGACCGGATCGGGCCGCGCCGCACCGTTGGTGTGCTGCTCGCGCTGGGCGGTGGCGGCGGGGCCGCGGCCTTTGCCCTGGCCTCGGGGCCGATGGGCATTCACCTTGCGATGGTGCTGATCGGCATCGGCTGCTCGCCGGTGCTGATGGGCTCTTACTACATCTTCGCGCGCAGTTTTGCGCCTGCGCTTTTCGGCACGCTCGCCGCCGCGGTGATCGGCGTGGGCTCGCTTGGCAACCTTGCCGGCGCCGCCCCCCTGGCTGCCGCGCTCGATGCTTTTGGCTGGCGCCCGACACTCTGGGCGCTCGCGGGGATCACTTTGGCGGTGGCAACCGCGATCTTCACCTTCACCCGCGATCCCGAGCGCATCCTCTCCCGCTCCGGCCCGAAGGGCTCGGTGCTCGACATTTTCCGGCTGCCCGGGTTCTGGCTGATCCTGCCGCTGATCTTTGCCAATTACACCGCCGCCGCCGCAATTCGCGGGCTCTGGGCCGGGCCGTGGCTCAGTGCGCTCCATGGCGCGGATGCGGCGCTGATCGGCACGGTGACGCTCGCAATGGGCGTCGCGATGGTGCTCGGCAATTTCGCCTATGGCCCGGCAGACAAGCTTTTGGGCAGTCACAAGCGTGTGGCGCTTTTGGGCAATACCGTGCTTTGCGTGGCGCTGGGCGCGCTTGCCCTCGCCCCCGATGCGGGGCTGGTGCAGGCAACGGCACTTCTGGCTGCCGTGGGCTTTTTTGGCGCCTCCTTCCCGGTCCTGATGGCGCATGGTCGCGCCTTCCTGCCGCCGCATCTTGTGGGCCGTGGTGTCACCGCGCTCAACCTTGTCTCCATTGCGGGGGCCGGGATCGGGCTCTTCCTCTCCCGCCCGGTCTTTGCCATGGCTTCTGAGGCGGGCGATCCGGTCGCCGCTTACCGCGCGCTTTTCCTCTTTTTCCTCGTGCCGGTGGTGGGGGGGCTCGCGGTCTATCTCTTCGCCCGCGACAGCCGCGATCTTGCACGCTGAGCGCACCGCGCGTTTCCTGCATCACTGACGCGAAATTGGTGCGAATCCCTTTCCAAATCGTGCCATTTCCGTTAGGGGGCAGCGTTCTTTCGAGAAGGAGGCCTAGATGGGCTACAAGGTCGTCGTCGTCGGTGCCACGGGCAACGTTGGCAAGGAAATGCTGAACATTCTCGCCGAGCGCGAGTTTCCGGTCGATGAAATCGCGGCGCTCGCGTCGCGCAAGTCGCTCGGCACGGAAGTCAGCTTCGGCGACCGAACTTTGAAGACCCAGGATCTGGAGCAGTTCGATTTCACCGGCTGGGACATCGCGCTCTTCGCGATCGGCTCGGATGCGACCAAGGTCTATGCGCCGAAGGCGGCATCGCAGGGCTGCGTGGTGATCGACAACTCCTCGCTCTATCGCTACGACCCGGAGATCCCGCTGATCGTGCCGGAAGTGAACGCCGACGATATCGTGCGCTACAAAAACAAGAACATCATCGCGAACCCGAACTGTTCGACCGCGCAGATGGTGGTGGCGCTCAAGCCGCTGCATGACCGCGCGAAGATCAAGCGCGTCGTGGTGGCGACCTATCAATCCGTTTCCGGCACCGGCAAGGAAGCGATTGACGAGCTTTGGGAACAGACCAAGGGCATCTACGTGCCCGGGCAGGAAGTGGCGCCCAAAGTCTACCCCAAACAGATCGCCTTCAACGTGATCCCGCATATCGACGTGTTCCTCGACAGCGGCGAGACCAAGGAAGAGTGGAAGATGGTCGCGGAGACGAAAAAGATCGTCGACCCGTCGATCAAGGTCACCGCAACCTGCGTGCGGGTGCCGGTGTTCGTGGGCCACTCCGAGGCGATCAACATCGAGTTCGAGGACTTCCTTGACTGGGAAGAAGCGACCGAGATCCTGCGCGAGGCGCCCGGTGTGATGGTCGTCGATAAACGCGAGGCGGGGGGCTACATCACGCCGATCGAATGCGTCGGCGAATATGCCACCTATGTCTCGCGCATCCGGCAAGACAGCACGATCGAGAACGGGCTGAACCTGTGGTGCGTGTCGGACAACCTGCGCAAGGGCGCGGCGCTCAACGCGGTGCAGATCGCCGAAGTGCTGGGCCAGCGCTGCCTGAAAAAAGGCTGAGCCGTTCACGGTCGGCTGAGCGAAACGTGAGGGCGCCCGCCGGGGCGCCCTCTTGCTTTTGGCCCGGGCCAAGCGGAACCTGCAGGCATCATTCCCGGGAGGATGCCATGCCCAGACTGCCTTTCGTTTCCGCCATGATGCTGGCCTGTTGCCCTGCGGCGCTTTTCGCCGCGCCCACGGAAGTTTCCGCCCGGATCGAGGCTGTTACGCTCTTTCCCTGGGGGGCACAGGTCACCCGCACGGTGCGCGTGCCCGAGGGCGCAAGCGAGGTGCTAGTGCCGAACCTTCCCGACCACACCGACCCGGCCGCCCTGCGCGTCGCCGCGGATCCGGGGCTGAGCCTTGGCGCGGTGACGCTGATCGATGAGCGACAGCCCGCCGCGGCGGATGTGCCGACACAGGAATTGAAGGCGGCACGCGCCGCGCTGGACGCTGCCGCGGAAGCCTTGGCGGGGCAGCAAGATGACGTCGCGCGACTCAAGGCGGCCGCGACCGCCGCCGCCGCGCAGGTCGATTTTTTCAAAACGATCGACACATCCAGCACCCCGCCCGAGAAGCTGGCCGCGCTTGCGCAAACGGTGGGGGCGGGGGTGCTGGCCGCGCAGCAGGCGCGGGTCGGGGCGCTGGCGCAGGTGCGCCGGGCCGAGGCGGGGCTGAAGCCGGCCCGCGACGCGGTCGAAAAGGCGCGCCGGGCGGTTGAGGCGCTCGAACATCCCGTCACCGGAAGCGATTCGCTCCTGCTCGCGGTTTCCGGCGCCGGGACGTTGACGATCACCACCTATACCGATGCCGCGGGATGGACGCCGAGCTACGATGTGCGGCTCGACAGTGCGGCGGGTCGCCTTGCCTTCGATCGCTTCGTCTCGGTGCACCAGGCCTCGGGTGAGGACTGGTCGGATGTGAGGCTCACGCTTTCGACGGCGCGCCCCTCGGACCGCTCCGAGCCGGGCGAACTCTGGCCCGATCTGCGCCGGATCGCGCCCCCCGAGCTGCCGATGGACCGGAGGGTCAGCATGGCCGCGCCAAAGGTGGCGATGGACGCTTATGAGGCGCCGGTGGTGGAGGCGGCCCCGGTGGCTGAAAACATGGGGGTCGGGATGCAGGGTGAGACGGTTGTCTACACCTATCCGGGCGCGGTCGACATCCGCGATGGAGTGGAGGATCTGCGCCTCAAGCTCGACCGGGTGGACGCGTCTGTCACCGTGCTGGCCGAGGCGGTGCCGATGCTTGAGGAAACGGCCTACCGCGTGGCCGAAGGGGTGAATGGTTCCGAACCGCTTTTGCCTGGCGCGGCCGCGCTCTGGCTCGATGGGGCGATGGTCGGCACGGCGAATCTGCCCTTCACGGCGGCAGGCGACACGCTCCGGCTCGGGTTCGGCGCGATCGACGGGCTGAAACTCAAACGGGTGATCCCGCAGACCAACGAGGGCGACCGCGGCCTGATCTCCAAATCGAACGAGCGCACGGAGCGGGCCGAGATTACCGTGGAGAACCTGACCGGCAAGGCCTGGCCGGTGCGGCTGATCGACCGCGTGCCCTATTCGGAACAGGAAGATCTGCAGATCACGCACAGCGCCACCCCGCCCGAAACGGCATCCGACTGGGATGACAAGCGCGGCCTCCTCGCCTGGGAATTCGATCTCGCCCCGGGCAAGACGCAGGTGGTCACGCTCGAAACGAAAATGCGCTGGCCCGCCGATCAGGATTTGCGCTGAGCGTTCTGCGGCGGCACATGCCGCCGCTTATGGCTTGCGCGGCGGGGGCTTGCCGGGCAGGGGCGGATAGGACGGGGGGGTCTTGAGCCGCTCCAGCATTTGCCGCAAGGTGCCGGGCTGGGGCGGTGCCTCCTCCGGACCGGGCTTGCGGGCCCGCTTGCGCTTGCCTTCCTTGAGCGCAGCGATCTTCTGCGCTGCTTGGCTATAAGGCACCTGAGCGCGGACGTTCTGCGCCTCGCTCAGGTCCTGGCCCCGGACTTTGCGAGGCCGCATGACGCCGCCATTCTGGCGGTGTGGCGGAGTGCCTTCAGGCAGCCCGCCCCGGTCGTCGCCCCAAGCTCGATTGGCTCACCCCGCTAGCGACAAGCCCCGCTTTGCGGGAGAGTGCGCCGGGGAAGGGGGCGCGGAATTGCAACATCAGTTCGGCCAGCGACTGGCCAATCTCTTCGACCCAGAGCACGAAATGGTCGGAGGGCCATTCGTGCAGGCCGAGCCGCTCGCCATCAAGGCGCAGAACGAACCCGCTCTTGCGCAGCTTGGCTTGCAGGTCAAGCCAGCCCTGGGCGCTTTCGAAGGCCGCGGAAATCACGGCCATCTGGCTTTTCTGTACCACGCTCGGCACATCCTGCAACGCTTCGGAAAGCGCGCTGCGGATCAACTCGGCGGGCGTTTCTTCATGCAGCCGTGCCGCGGATTCGATCTTCGCGATGAGGTCGACGGGCAGGCGGAGAGTGACGAGTCGGTGTTGGGTCATGCGCCCAATCTCGCCCGTTAAGCTTAAGAAGCGGTAAAGCGGTTAAGGCTATTTCGCGCCCCCGCTTTTCGCTTTCCCGCCGCGTTCAGAGCACCTCAAAAATCTCGGTTTCCGGGTTGAATTGCCACAGCAGGCCCTCGCCGATATCGTTCCAGAGCCCGTGCAGGCTCATGTCGCCCGCCGCCACGGCATCGCGCACGAAGGGGAAGGTGATCAGGTTCTCGAGGCTGATCACCACCGATTCCCGTTCCAGCGCCGTGACCCGTTCGGGCTCGGGAATGTGCTGGACGCGCTCGAAGCCGGGGCGCAGCAGGCTCAGCCAGGTGCCGACGAAGGAAGTTTTCTGCTCAAGTTCGGGCGCGTGGCCGGTGCACATCGCATGGCAGCCCGCCACACCGCCGCATTGCGAATGACCCAGCACGATCACATGCGCGACCTTGAGCGTGGTGACGGCATATTCGATCGCCGCCGAAGTGCCGTGGTGGTCGCCGTCGGGCGTATAGGGCGGCACGAGGTTGGCAATGTTGCGGTGGATGAAGAACTCGCCCTCGTCGGCGCCGAAGATCGAGGTCACATGCACCCGCGAGTCGCAGCAGGAAATCACCATCGCGCGGGGGTGTTGCCCCTTCTCGGCAAGGTGACGATACCAGGGGCGGTTTTCGGTATAGGCGGTGGCACGCCAGCCCTGGTAGCGGTTGACCAGATAGGAGGGCAAGGGCCGCACATGTGCTTTCATCGTCATCCTCTTTCGAAGCTGGCCCTGAGATAGGCCGCAAGTGCCGCAAATGCGAGGGCTTTTTCGTCGCCTCTCAACCTTTTCTTGAAACTTGCCGGTCAATCTGGCGCTGGCCGTGGGGGCCGGGGATCAAGAAAAGCGGAGGCTCAGGGGTGAGCGCGATCGAGAATTTGCGGGTAGATGAGCCGGTGCGGCTCGACCCGGACCGTCTGGTGGTGATCTATGCGGAGCTGGGCGAGATCGGCGCCGAGCGGGTGATTGCTGCGGCGATGGAGGATCTGGCGGTGCATCTGGTGGCGGCGCAGCTCGCGGCGCGTGATGGCCAGACCGATACGCTGGAGCGCGCGGTGCGCGAGATGGTGACCCTGGCTACCCAGGTCGGTATGGTGCTGCTCACACGGGTGGCGGAAGATCTGCTGGCCTGCATCGCGCGGCGCGATTTTGTCGCGCAGGCGGCAGTGATGGCGCGGCTCGTGCGCATCGCCGAGCGGTCGCTGACCGCAGTGTGGGACATCCAGGACATGCGGATCTAGGGGCCGCCCCAGATCGGGGCTTGCGGGTGGCGGGCGGCGCGTTAGGCTGGCGCGAAATGCCCGGAGAGCCTGATGACCGATCTGTTTCGTTTCCGTTCCGAAATGCGTTTTGCCGACTCGGCTGCAGCGGCTTTGCCGCTTTGGACGGTGGCTGCAGGCGCGGACCTGCCCACGGCGCTGAGCCCGGCACAACGCGCCTTTGCTGCGGCGCAGGGCTTTTCCGGTGCGACCGGCAGCCTGTGTCTGCTTCCCGATGAAACCGGTGCCCTCGCGGGCGCGCTGTTTGGTATGGGAACGGCGCAAAGCCGGGCGCGGATGCGGTTCAGCCTCGCTGGCGCGGCGGCAAAACTGCCCGCAGGCGCGTGGCGGCTGGCTGTCGATCTTCCCGAGGCGGAATGCGCGCGCGAAGCGCTTGGCTGGCTTCTTGAAGGCTATCGGTTCGAGACCTACGCGAAAAACCCGGTCCCGGGGGCGCGGCTTGTTGCGCCGGACGGCGTGGAAGCGCGTCGCCTTGAGGTGATGGCGGAGGCCGAGGCGCTCGCCCGCGATCTTGTCAACACGCCCGCCAATGACATGGGGCCGGAGGAGCTTGAGGCGGCGGTGCGGGCGCTTGGCGCGATTCATGGCGCCGAGGTCAGCGCCATCGTTGGCGAAGATCTCTTGGCCGAGGGCTATCCGCTGATCCATGCAGTGGGCCGCGCCTCGCCCCGCGCGCCGCGGCTCATCGAGCTGCGCTGGGGCAAGGAAGGGCCGGAGGTGGCGCTCGTGGGCAAGGGCGTTTGCTTCGATACAGGTGGGCTCGACCTCAAACCGGCCGCCAGCATGGGACTGATGAAAAAGGACATGGGCGGCGCGGCCAATGTGCTGGCCTGCGCACATATGATCATGGCGCTGGGCGCGCCGGTGCGGCTGCGCGTGCTGATCCCGGCGGTGGAAAATGCCGTCTCCGGCAATGCCTTCCGCCCGCAGGACATTCTCATCTCCCGCAAGGGGCTGAGCGTCGAGATCAATAACACCGATGCCGAGGGGCGGCTGGTGCTGGCCGATGCGCTCGCCGCCGCCGATGAGGAAGCTCCCGATCTGATCGTTTCCATGGCGACGCTGACAGGCGCGGCGCGGGTGGCGCTTGGCCCCGACCTGCCGCCCTTCTATACGGATGATGAAGACCTTGCCGAAGCGCTTGCCGAGGCTGCCGAAGAGGGCGCCGATCCGCTCTGGCGGATGCCGTTCTGGGCGCCCTACGAGACGATGATCGAGCCGGGCATTGCCGATCTCGACAATGCACCCTCGGGCGGCATGGCGGGTTCGATCACCGCAGCGCTGTTTCTGCGCCGCTTCGTCACCGAGACCGACCGTTTCGCCCATCTCGACCTCTACGCCTGGCAACAGGTGGCGGCGCCCGGCCGCGCCAAAGGTGCTTTCGGGCAGGGCGGCCGCGCGGTGCTGGGCGCGCTCACAAAGCTCTTTGCGCTATGAGCGACGCGCGGCTGACCCCGTTTTCGGGAAAGATTGCGCGGGAAAGCCTGCGCGGTCAGGTGGCTGCCGAAGTCTTCGTGCCGGGGGAGGCCGCGCGGGTCATCACTCCCGTCGCCGATCTGGCGCTTGATCCCGCAGGCGGGCGTGACCGGCAGTTGATCCTTGGCGCCGAAGTGGTGGTGATCGAACGGCGTGCGGCGCGCGCTTTCGTGCAGGCCGATCTCGATGGCTATTGCGGCTGGGTCGATGCCGAAACGCTGGGTGCGCCGCAGACGGCCACCCATGTCGTTGCCTCGCGCGGCACGCATCTTTACCGCGCGGCCTCGATCAAGCGCGGCGAGATCTGCGCCCTTTCGATGGGGTCGCGGCTTGCTGTGCTGGGCTTCGAGGGGGAGCTTGCCCGCACGCCCGAGGGATTCGTGCCTGCCACGCATCTGCGCGCGCTCGATGACCCCGAGCCCGACCCGGTCTCGGTGGCCGAGCGACTTGTTGGCACGCCCTACCTCTGGGGCGCGAATGGCGCTTTTGGTATCGACTGCTCGGGGCTGGTACAGCTCGCCTTCACGCTTTGCGGCCGCGCCTGCCCGGGCGACAGCGACCTGCAACGCGCCGCCTTCGGGGATTTCCTGCCTGAGGGCTCCCCGTTTGCGCGCGGTGATCTGTTGTTCTGGCAGGGCCATATCGCGATGGCGCTGAGCGGCGAGGCGATGATCCACGCCACCGGCCACACCATGCGGGTGCTGATCGAGCCGATCGCTCCGGCGCTTGCGCGGATCGAAGCCACGGGCACCGCCCCCTATTTCGGGGCGAAGCGGCCGGATTAATCCACGGCGCGAATGAGCTTGCGCTCGATCACGCGCAGCACGGGCGGCAACTCCTGCCCGCGCTTGAGCACCTGCCCCTCCGGGCCGATCAGCGCATATTGTCCCTGCCGGTTGCGCAGGGCCGGGCGCTTTTCGATCCGGTAGAGCGGTGTTTCCGCGGTGCGCCGGAAAATCGCGAACACGGCATGGTCCCGCAGAAAGCTCATCGCGTAGTCGCGCGCTTCCGCCATCGCCACCATGCGCCCGTAAACCGCGAGGATCGCCCCCAGTTCCGCACGGTCAAAGGTCACCTGCGCGGCGGCAGACGAGAGCGGAAAGGGCGGCGGGGGCTGCAGCGTCATGACGGAATGGTGACATTGCCGGGCGCACAAATCAATGCCCGGGATGGCGGGGGCCGAAACGATTCACCCTGCCCGGGAATTGCCCGAAATTTGTCGGCAAAATACCCCGGCGGCTGCGCAGTTGCGCCCGCTTTGCAAGCGAAAAGGAAAGCAGCGGAAAACGCTGAAGCCCCGGGGAGCGGTCAACAGCCCCCACCCAGTTCGCTCGCCGGGGCGGCTTCCACCAGACTTGACCCTCGCCCTTCAAAGGCGGGGGTTTCTGTTTCGTGATCGCAAGGCCGCGGTTCGGCAGTTGCCAGCGCCCGCCAATCCCCGCATCTTCCGCGCGAAGGAGACCCCGATGCAGCGATTCACCCCCGTTCTTTCTCTTTTCATGGCGCTGGCCCTCGGTGGTGGTGCCGCGCTGGCCGAGGAGGTGAAAGACCCCGATGTGAAGGCCCGCATCGCGCTGATGCAGGATTTCAAGACGCAGATGAAGGTTCTGGGCGAGGCCGGATCGGGCAAGGTGCCCTTCGATGCGGCGCGGGTCGCAGCGGCGATTGACGCGCTCACGGCCGGGGCGGGTGAGATCGCGCCGCGGTTCCGTCCGCAAGCCGATGACCCGGCCTCCGAGGCGTTGCCCGAGATTTGGGCGGCGCCGTCGGAATTCCGTCAGAAAACGAACCGGATGATCCGCGCGACCGGGGCGCTGGACGGGGAGAGCGCCGGGGCGCTCGCCAAGACGCTCGATCCGGTTCAGGCCGCCTGCAAGGATTGCCACGGTCGCTTCAAGATGTGAGCGGAGGAGACGGGCTTCAGCCGCAGTCGATGTTGAAGATGTTGCCCGCGGCATCGAGGCGGAACACGATCCGCTGCGGGTTGTATTCCTGCGGCTCGATCCCGCGCCATTCCACGACGTTGATCGGCCGGGTGATGCCGAGCGTCGGGATCACCGAAGAAGGCTGACCGAGCGCCGAGGTGTATTCGACGGCATGGCAGGTGTCGGGCTCACGCGCCTCGAGCGCGCCGTCCTGCGAGACGGCGGGGGTCATATGCGGCACCGGCAGCGGCTGCTCGGGCAGGGACTCTTCTTGCGAGGAGGCGCAGGCGCCAAGCGCGAGCAGCGCGGCGACGGGAAGCGGGGCGAAACGCGAAACGGTCAAAATCATGGTCGGGTCATCCGTCTGGGGGCCGCGGCATCAGGGCCGGGGCGATCAGTTTGAGCGCTTATACAGTGCTCGCAAGAGCTTGCAAAGCCACGCCTCGGTGAGGGGCGGCTAGGGCCCGAGATAGGCCGCAAGCGCGGGCGGCGGGTTGGCGAGCAGCGCGGCGGTGGGGCGGGGCGGATAGGCCGTTCCTTCGGCCACCAGGACGGTTTCCGGGCAAAGCGCGGTCGCATCTGTCGGATCGTGGCTCACCATCAGAACCGTCGTGCCTTGCTCGCGGGCGATTTCGGCCACAAGTGCCAACATCTCGGCTTTCAGCGCCGGGCCAAGGGCGGCGAAGGGCTCGTCGAGCAAAAGCAAAGGCTTGGCGCGCAAAAGGCAGCGTGCCAATGCGACCCGTCCCTGCTCGCCGCCCGACAGCGCCACGGGTTTGCGCGCGCCAAGCCCCGCAAGCCCGACCCTTTCGAGCGCGGCTTCGATGCGGCGGCTGTCCCCGGTGCTCAGCCGTGGTCGGGGCGAGATGCCAAGCCCGATATTTTGCGACACCGTCAGATGCGGAAACAGGTTCTGGTCCTGAAACAGGATCGAGAGCGGGCGCATTCCGGGAGCGGTGCCGGTGATGTCCGTACCCGCCCAGAGTACCCGGCCGGCGCTCGGTGCAAGAAAGCCCGCGATCGTGGTGAGCAGCGTCGATTTTCCCGCCCCCGAGGGGCCGAGCACCGCCACGCGCGCACCGGGCGCGATGCTGAAATCGGCCTCAAGCGCAAAATCATCCTGCGTGATCCGCAGTCTATCGAGGGTCAGCATGGGCTCCGATCCGGTCGAAGAGGGCATAAAGGCCGAAGGTCAGCGCCATCAGCAGGCAGGCGGCGCCCGCGGCCGCCTCCATCCTGTAACTTCCCATCAGGCTGTAAAGGGCGAGCGGCAGGGTCTGGCTGCGCCCATCGGAAAATAGCGTGATCGCGCCCAGATCGCCCATCGAGAAGGCCGCCGCGATCCCGGCGGAAAAGCCCAGAGGGCGGGCGAGGCGCGGCAGGGTGAGGAGGCGCAGCCTTGCAAGGCCCGAGAGCCCGAGGCTGGCCGCGAGCCGGTCGTAATCGGCCTGCAGGCTGCGGACTTCGGGCAGCAGGAGCCGCAGCGCGAAGGGCAGGGTGAGGGTCGCGTTGACAAGCAGCGTCACCGGCAGAGCGAGGGATGTCGGGGCGAGCCAGGGCCGCACAATCAAAAAGAGCCCGGTGCCAAGGACGAGCGCCGAGGCCGTCATCGGCAGCATCGCCACCGGTTCGGCCCAGCGCGCGCGCGGGGCTGCAAGCGAAAGGGGGAGCGCGAGGGTGAGCGTCAGCACCGTGGCGCCAAGCGCGAGCATGAGCGAATTGGCGGCCGCGCGCCAGACCGAAGCCGGCAGCGCCGGGATCTCGGTTATTCCCCTCAGGGCAATGGCGAGAAGCGGGGCGAGCAGGAAGGCCGCGGCGAGCGTGAGCGTGGCGCCGTCCTTGATCCGGTGCCACCGGTCGGGGGCGAGGGCGGCGGGCGCGGCGCGGTCGAGCCCGGCGCCAAAGCTGCTCGGTAACGTGAGGCGCGCGGCCGCCCCGAGCGCCGCGAGCGCCAGCGCGATCTGCACAAGCGAGAGCGTGGCCGCGCGCCCCAGATCGGCATCAAAGCGGAAGGCCTGATAGATCGCCACTTCGATCGTCGAGGCGCGGGGGCCGCCGCCAAGGGTGAGCGCCACGGCAAAAGAGCTGACACAGACAAGGAAGATCGCGAGGAAGGCGCCGGGCAGCACCGCGCGCAGCATCGGCCGCTCCAGATGGCGCGCCTGCGCGGCGGGCGGCAGACCGAGCGCGAGCGCGAGCCGGAGCCGTTCGGCCGGGATCGCCTGCCAGCCCTGAAGCAGCATCCGCGCCGCCAAGGGCAGGTTCAGGAAGATATGGGCAACGACAACGCCCTGTGCCCCGTAAAGGGAGAACTCCGGCAGGCCGAGCCCCGCGAGCAGCCCGTTCACCACACCCCTGCGGCCAAGGATCGCCAAAAGGCCCATCACCGCCACGATGGTGGGCAACAGGAACGGCGCCCCCAGAAGCGCGATGAAAGCGCCGCGCCCCGGAAAGCGGCGGCGATGCAAGGCGCGGGCGAGCGGGATCGCCAGCGCGCAACTGAGCCCGGCGGAGAGGGCGGCCTGCCAGAGCGTGAAGATCAGCGCGTCAAGGTCAGAGGGGGTGAGCGCCGACACGCCCCCGGCACGGAGGATGACCGCGCCGAGGGGGGCAAGCACGAGGGCTGCAACGAGGGTTGCGGCCAGCGCTGCCGGGATCATTTGCCGAAATTCGCCCGCCATTCCTCAAGCGCCGGTCCGCGCAAGGCCTCGGCCTCCGCCTCCGGGTAGAAATAGGAGGTTTGAGGCCGCGGCAGGGCGGCGAAGCCTTCGGGCAGGAAACCCGGCTTTTCGATGACCGGATAGGACCAGTTCGCCGTCGCGATCATGCCCTGGAAGTCATCCGAGAGGATGTAATCCATGAAGGCCTGCGCGAGTTCGGGGTGTTTCGACCCCTTCAATTGTGCGGCGAGTTCGGCATAGAAGTAATGCCCCTCGGGGAAGATCGCGGCGACCTTGGTGTCATCCCCCTCGGCGATCAGGTGATAGGCGGGCGAGGTGGTGAAGCTCAGCACCATATCGGCCTCGCCATCGGTGAAAAGCCCGTAGCTTTGCGACCAGTCCTGCGTCACGGTGAGCACCTTGGGGGCGAGCTTCGCCCAGGCTTCGCCCGCCTTGTCGCCATAGATATGCTTCACCCACAGAAGCAGCGCGAGCCCCGAGGTCGAGGCGCGCGGATCCTGAATTGCGATCTTGTAGGCATCGGCGGGGGCGTCGAGCAGCTCGGCAAAGGAGCGCGGCGGGGTGGCAAGCCTGGTGCGGTCATAGACGAAGGCGACCTCAGACCAGTCAAACGGCAGGAAGGTCTCGTCCTCCCATGTCACAGGCATGGTGAGGCGGGAAAGATCCTCGCCATGGGGCGCGAAAAGCCCGCTTGCCCGCGCGCGCGCCGAGACATCGGTGTTGAGCCCGATCGCCACATCGGCTTCGGTCGCCTCGCCCTCGAGCAGGATCCGCGGCAGCACATCGCCCGCAACGAAGCGCAGATCGCAGCCACATTGCGCTTCAAAGCCCGCCTCGATCGCCGGACCGGGCCCCCATTCGGAGGTGAAATAGTCGGGCGCGTAGACGGTGAGCACGGGTTTGTCGGCGGCGAAAGCAGTGTTCGCAGCGACAAGGCAACCCGCAAGCATCAGAGTTTTCTTCATCTTTCTCTCCAATGGCTTGACGAGCGGAGTCAGTCCGGGAGAGCCGGCACCTTCCCTCCGCCGGTCTTAACCGGTTCAGGCTCGACGGGTTCGCGCAAGCGCATCTCAGCCTTTGGGGCACCCCGAGGTGGAACCGGACCATAGGCGAAACGCGCAGGCGCGCAAGTGAAAAGGTGATTTGCGCTCGATCACGGCGCGGGGCTAGCGGTGGTGCGAAGATGGCGCAAAGGGAGGGGATGATGCGTGCTCACATGACGGTTTTTGCCCTGACGCTGGCGGGACTTGCGGCCTGTGCGCCGCTTGTTCACGGCCTGCCGCCCGCGGCGCAGGATTATCAGGATTATTGCGCAGGCTGCCACGGGACGGGCGGGGAGCCCGGCCCGATTGCGACGGAGTTGCACCTGCGCCCGGTTTCGCTCGCGGATCTCACCATGATGAACGACGGGAATTTCCCCGAGGCGCGGGTGATGTCGAAGATCGTCGGCCACAAGGAGCATGGCGAGATGATGGGGGCCGAGGCCGGGCAGATGCCGCCTTTCGAGCCGATGCTGGAAGGCCCGACAGTGCTTTACGACAGTGGCGACGGCGTGCCCACGCCCACGCCGCTCCGGCTCGTGCGGCTGATGGAATATGTGAAGGGGATGCAGAAATAGCGAGGTGTTGCTTCGCGAGAAGCAGAGGCCATATACTTCATCATGCAGCTTGAGGACTCGGAAATGGCTCAAAAGGGACAACATGTCGTGCCTTCGGGCGGAAAATGGGCGGTTCGGCGCTCGGGAGCCGAGCGTGCATCAGGGGTGTTTTCTACCCAGGAAGAGGCCGTGAGCCGAGCGCGTGAACTCGCGAAGACCCAAGGGACCGAGCTTTATATCCATGGGCGGGATGGCCGTATCCGTGAACGGAGCAGCTATGGGAAAGACCCCTACCCACCAAAGGGGTGAGGATCCTTCGTGGCTTTCGAAGACGAAGTTTTTATCAATTGCCCATTTGACGAAGACTTTGCTCCGCTGCTGGAGGCGATGCTTTTTTGTATCGTTTCATTCGGCCTCACTCCGCGGCTCGCGACGGAGCGTCTGGAGAGCGGCGAGAACCGTTTCGACAAGATTTATGCGCTGGCCAGAGGTGCCAAATATTCCATCCACGACCTCTCCCGCTGTCGCGCGAAAGAGGCAGGTGAATATGCGCGCATGAACATGCCGTTCGAGTTCGGAGTCGATGTGGGTATCCGGCGGGCTGCGGCGGATCTTCCGAGCGAGAAAAAGTTCCTAGTTTTTGAACGCGAACCCTATGAAATCAAACGAGCACTCTCTGATATTGCCGGGCAGGACATTGAGTTCCATCGCGGAGATTTCCAGCTCGTCATCGAAAAGGTGCGGGACTTTTTCAGAGTGGAAGCTGGTTTGCCAGTGTCTGGCGCTGCGAGGATAGAGGCGGATTATGCGACATGTCTTGCGTGGATGCTGGAAAAGAAGATTCATGAGGGGCATTCCGAGCGCAGGGCACTGAAGCTGCCAACGCAGGAACGGCTCGAAGAGATGAGGAACTGGATCGCGGCGGGCAGACCGGAAACTTTCTCCCCATCTTGACCGCTACACATCCAGTTCCATATCTTCCACGAACTTCGCGTTCTCGGTGATATACTGGAACCGCAGTTCCGGCTTCTTGCCCATCAGGCGCTCCACCAGATCGTCGGTCTCGCCCGCAAACTCGTCGTCGATCGTCACCCGGATGAGCTTGCGCGTCGCCGGGTTCATCGTCGTGTCCTTGAGATCCTTCGCGTCCATCTCGCCCAGACCCTTGAACCGCTGCACGTCGATCTTGCCCTTGCCGCCCAGACCCTTCTTCAGCCAGGTCTCCTTTTCGGCATCATCGGCCACGTAGATCCGCTTGGCGCCCTGCGTGAGGCGGTAAAGCGGCGGGCAGGCGAGGTAGAGGTGACCTTTGTCGATCAGCGGGCGCATCTGCGTGAAGAAAAAAGTCATCAGGAGGCTCGCGATATGCGCGCCGTCAACATCGGCGTCGGTCATGATGATGACCTTGTCATAGCGCAGGTCATCGACGCGGAACTTCGCGCCCAGCCCGACGCCGAGCGCCTGCGCGAGATCGTTGATTTCCTGGTTCTGCCCGAGTTTCGAGCTGGCCGCGCCGAGCACGTTCAGGATCTTGCCGCGCAAGGGCAAAAGCGCCTGGGTGGTGCGCTCGCGCGCCATTTTCGCCGAGCCGCCCGCCGAGTCGCCCTCAACGAGGAAAAGCTCGGTGCCCGCGCGGTTGGAGGCCGAGCAGTCGACGAGCTTGCCGGGCAGGCGCAGCTTTTTCGTGGCGGATTTGCGCGAAGTTTCCTTTTCGGCGCGGCGCCTGAGCCGCTCCTCGGCGCGCAGCACGAGAAAGTCGAGGATCGCGCCCGCGGATTTTGGATCCGCCGCCAGCCAGTTGTCGAAATGGTCGCGCACCGCGCTTTCGACCCATTTTGCCGCCTCTTCCGTGCTCAGCCGGTCTTTGGTCTGGCCGACGAAAGAGGGCTCGCGGATAAAAATCGAAATCAGCGCGCAGCCGCCCGTGAGCATGTCTTCGCGGGTGATCTGCGCGGCCTTCTTGTTGTTGGAAAGCTCGCCGTAAGCGCGGATGCCCTTCAGGATCGCGGCCCAGAACCCGGCCTCATGCGTGCCGCCCTCGGGCGTCGGCACCGTGTTGCAATAGCTGTGAATGAAGCCGTCGCGCGCGGGCGTCCAGTTGATCGCCCATTCGACCGAGCCGGGCACGCCGAATTTTTCCTCGAAACTCACGCGCCCGGCAAAGGGTTTGTCGGCATAGGTCGAGGCGCCGGTGAGGGTTTCGCCCAGAAAATCGGCGAGCCCGTTGGGGAAGTGGAACGTCGCCTCCATCGGCATGTCGCCGTCGGGCAGTTCGCTTTTCCAGCGGATTTCGACGCCCGAAAACAGATAGGCCTTGGAGCGCGCCATCCGGAAGATCCGGGCCGGTTTGAGCGCGAGCGAGCCGAAGATTTCTGGGTCGGGGTGGAAGGTGACCATTGTGCCGCGCCGGTTCGGCGCCGCGCCGATCATCGCAATCGGCCCCTGCGGCACCCCGCGCGAGAAGCGTTGTTCGTAAAGCTCCTTGTTGCGCGCCACCTGCACCACCATCAGGTCGGAAAGCGCATTGACCACTGAAGAGCCCACGCCGTTCAGACCGCCCGAGGTGGAATAGGCCTTGTTGGAGAACTTGCCGCCCGCATGCAGCACCGTCAGGATCACCTCGAGCGCGGATTTGCCGGGAAATTTCGGATGCGGATCAACCGGCATGCCGCGGCCGTTGTCGGTGATCGTCACCGAGCCGTCGGCGTGCATCTCCACCCCGATCCGGGTGGCATGGCCCGCCACCGCCTCGTCCATCGCATTGTCGAGGATTTCCGCCACAAGGTGATGAAGCGCGCGCTCGTCGGTGCCGCCGATATACATGCCCGGGCGCTTGCGCACCGGTTCGAGCCCCTCGAGCACCTCGATCGAGGAGGCGTCATAGGTTTCGGTCGGGGACGAGGACAGAAGATCGCCGGCCATGCTGCTCGCTTTCATTGGTGATTGTAGAGGGAAGAGATACAGCAGCTTGGGGGGGTGGGGCAAGAAGGGCCGGCCCTTGCGCCCCGCCGCGACGGAGCGGGGCAATGCGCTCCTTTCAAGCTTTGCCATTCTGTCGCATCGGTGCCATAAGCTGCCTGCCGCTGCGACCCATTCCGCGGCGCCATCTACCCGAAAGGCCCCCGATGACCCGTATCCTCCGTGCGCTCGACGATATTTCCGACCTGTATGACGCGGTCTTCTGCGATCTCTGGGGCTGCCTTCATAACGGGGTGCGCCCTTTCCCTGCCGCAGTCGAGGCGCTCACCGCCTTCCGGGCCCGCGGCGGCAAGGTCGTGCTGATCACCAATGCGCCGCGGCCGGCGCGCTTCGTGGGCGAGCAACTTGACCGGATGGGCGTGCCGCGGGAAGCCTATGACGTGATCGTGACCTCGGGCGATGCGGCGCAGGATGCGATGTTTGCGGGCGCCGTCGGGCGCAAGGTCTGGCATCTGGGGCCGTCGAAGGACGATGGGTTCTTCACCGAAGTGCCCGCTGCCTGGGCGGGCCGCGCCGAGATCGAGCGCGTGCCGTTCGAGGAGGCGGAAGGGATCGTCTGCACCGGCCCCTTTGATGAGGTGAACGAAGTGCCGGAGGATTACCGGCCGCGCTTCCTTGCCGCCAAGACCCGCGGTCTGCCGATGCTGTGCGCCAATCCCGATGTGGTCGTCGACATGGGCGAAAAGCGGATCTATTGCGCAGGTGCGCTGGCCGCGCTTTACGAAGACATGGGCGCGCGCGCGCTCTATTTCGGCAAGCCGCATCCGCCGATCTACGACATGGCGCGCCGCCGGCTTCTTGAAATCCATGATACCGACGACAGCCGCATCCTTGCCATTGGCGATGGCATCAATACCGATGTGGCGGGCGCGATGGGCGAGGGGCTCGATGTGCTTTTCGTCACCGGCGGGCTCGCCGTTGACCAGTTTGGCCCCGATGCCGAGGAGCCCGATCCCGATCTGCTGGCCGCCTGGCTCGGCGCGCGTCAGCAATCGCCGCAGTATTCGATCGGCAAATTGCGCTGAAATGTGGCGCGTGGGGTAACTATATTGCGCGTATTTCACAGTTTTTGGTCATAAGTTTCGCTGCGCTTGCATTGTTGTGGTCTGCATGCTATGCCGCGCCGCAACATGACCCTTGGCCCGGAGCGCCCCATGACCGACACGATCCACCGCGGCACGATCTGCATCGACGAGCTTGAAATCGGCATGTGCCGCGCGCTCACGAAGGAAATCACCGATCGCGACATCGAGATGTTCGCCGAGGTGTCGACCGATCACAACCCCGTGCATTTGGACGAGGATTTCGCCAAGGGGACAATGTTCAAGGGCCGGATCGCCCATGGCATGCTCTCTGCCGGGCTGATTTCGGCGGTGATCGGCGAGCAATTGCCCGGCCATGGCACGATCTACCTTGGCCAGTCGCTCAAATTCCGCGCTCCGGTGCGCCCGGGCGATGTGGTCACGGCCGAAGTCACCGTTGCCGCGATCGACCCGGTGAAGCGTCGCGTGACCCTTGAAACCCGCTGCCGCGTGGGCGATACGGTGGTGATCGAGGGCGAGGCGCAGGTTCTGGCGCCCGCCTGCAAGGCGGACTGACACGGCAAGGGCTCCGGGCCGCGCCGGAGGCGGGGACGGATGCGAGTTTACAGCACCTGGACGGGGCTTGCGGCCGAGGCGAAGGGCGCCTCGGTGGCGATGGGCAATTTCGACGGCGTGCATCTGGGCCACCAGTCGGTGATCGATCTTGCCCGCGGGCGCGGGCCGCTCGGCCTCATCACTTTCGAACCGCATCCGCGCGAGGTGTTTTCCCCCGAGGCCCCCGCCTTCCGGCTGATGAATGCCGAGGCGCGCAGCCACCGGCTGGAAAAGCTCGGCGTCGAGCGGCTTTACGAGCTTCCGTTCACGATGGAACTGGCCGGGCTTGCGCCCGAGGCCTTTGCGCGTGAGGTGCTCGCCGAGGGGCTTGGCGTTTCTCACGTTGCGGTGGGGGGCGATTTCCGCTTTGGCAAGAAGCGGGCGGGCGGCACGGCAGAATTGATCGCCTTTGGCCGCCGCTTCGGCTACGACGTCACCGTTGCGCCGCTTCTGCATATCGAGGGGGTCGAGGTCTCGTCGACCAATATCCGCCACGCGCTGAGCGAGGGCCGCCCCGAGGATGCCGCGAAGATGCTCGGCCACCTGCACCGGATCGAAGGCGAGGTGATCCACGGCGACAAGCGCGGCAAGGGGCTCGGCTTTCCCACCGCGAACATGTCGGTGGCCGGGCTCCATCTGCCGCGGCTTGGTGTCTATGCGGTCAAGGTCGATGTGCTGACGGGGCCGCAGGCGGGCAGCTATCTGGGCGCGGCAAGCCTTGGCGTGCGGCCGATGTTCGGCACCAACACGCCGAATCTCGAGACTTTCCTTTTTGACTTCGACGGCGATCTTTATGGCCAGCATCTCTCCGTTGCCCTCGTCGCCTATCTCCGCCCGGAGCTGAAATTCGACGGAATCGACGCATTGCTCAAACAGATGGCAGAAGACTGCGTTACGGCCCGTCAGATTCTCGCAACCCTCTGATGCCCCTTTTCATCGCGCTCCGCATGGGGCAGGTTCCCGGCAATGACCACGCTTCGCCCTGATTTCTGGACCCTGCCACTCAAGGCACTTACTCCCGCGGAATGGGAGGCTCTCTGCGACGGCTGCGGCAAGTGCTGCCTCAACAAGCTTGAATACGAGGATACGGGCGAGCTCGAATTCACCCGTGTTGCCTGCAAGCTGCTCGACGGCGAGAGCTGCCGCTGCCGCTCCTATGAGACGCGGCACCGCTATGTGCCCGAATGCGTGCGTCTGACGCCGAAATCGCTGAAGAAAAGCGTGTACTGGATGCCTGTGACCTGTGCTTACCGGCTGCGCTGGGAAGGGCTGCCGCTCCCCGCTTGGCACTATCTGATCTCGGGCTCGACCGAGACGGTGCATGAGGCGGGACAATCGGTGCGGGGCTGGACCGTCTCCGAGGCCGAGGTGCCCGAGGACGACTGGCAGGACTATGTGATCGAGGATCTCTGAATGCACTTTGCCTCTGACAATACCGCCGGGGTCGCGCCCGCGATCCTTGCGGCGCTTTCCGCCGCCAATGCCGGCCACGTCCCCTCCTATGGCGCCGACTCGCTGAGCGCCGAGGTGGTGGCGCGGCTGCGCGCGATTTTCGAGGCACCCGAGGCGGCGGTTTATCTTGTGCCCACCGGAACCGCGGCCAATGCGCTTTCCTGTGCCGCGCTGACCCAGCCCTGGGGCGCGATCTTCTGCCACCGCAACGCCCATATCGAAGAGGACGAATGCGGCGCGCCGGAGTTTTACACCGGTGGCGCGAAGCTCGTGCTCGTTGATGGTGCCGATGCGAAGATGGACCCGGGCGCGCTGCGCCGCATCATCGCCCATACCGGGCGCGGCGGCATCCACAATGTCCAGCGCGGCATGGTTTCGCTGACCAATGCCACCGAGGCGGGGGCGGTCTATACGCCCGCTGAAGTGGCCGCGATCTGTGCGATCGCGCGTGATTTCAAGCTGCCTGTCCATATGGACGGGGCGCGCTTTGCCAATGCGCTCGTCTCGGCGGGCTGCACGCCTGCGGAGATGACCTGGAAGGCGGGGGTGGAGGCGCTGAGCTTTGGCGGCACCAAAAACGGCTGCATGGGGGTGGAGGCGGTGATCCTTTTCAACCCCGCCCGTGCGCATGAGTTCGAAACGCGCCGCAAGCGTGGCGGGCATCTGTTCTCCAAGCACCGCTTTCTGGCGGCGCAGATGGCGGCTTACCTTGAGGGCGATCTCTGGCTCGATCTCGCGCGGCATGCCAATGCGATGGCCGCGCGGCTCTCGGCGGGTATCCGCACCGTGCCGGGCGCGCATCTGCTACACCCGACCGATGCGAACGAGGTTTTCGCGGCCTTCCCGCGCGGGGCGCACCGGCGCCTTCATGCGGCGGGCGCGGCTTATTATCTCTGGCCGTTCGATCAATCGCTCGAAGGCGATGCGGCGGAAGCCCTTTCGGCGCGGATGGTGACGAGCTGGGCCACGACCGAGGCCGAGGTGGAGACTTTCCTTGCGCATCTGAAATGAAGAAGGGGGGCTGCGCCCCCCTTCACCCGGTCAACGGGGCGCGCTCATTGTGCCGAATAGAGCCCTTCATAGATCGGCACCAGCGTATCGGTCTCGAAAAGCGAGCTGACCGAGGTGCCCGACCAAGTGTTGAGGATCGCTTGCGCGAACATCGGCGCGGTCGGCACGATGCGGATATTCGCCGCCGCCTTCACGGCCTCGGTCGGCTCGATCGAATCCGTGATCACCAGCGATTTCATCACCGAGCCGGTGATGCGCCCCACCGCCGGGCCCGAGAGCACGCCATGGGTGATATAGGCATGGACCTCGGTCGCCCCCGCCTCGATCAGCACATCGGCGGCTTTGACGAGCGTTCCCGCCGTGTCGCAGATGTCATCGACGATGATGCATTTTTTGCCGGTCACGTCGCCGATCACGGTCATGCCAGCGACTTCGCCCGCCTTCTCGCGGCGCTTGTCGACGATGGCGAGCGGCACGCCGATGCGTTTGGCCAGCTCGCGCGCGCGCGCCACGCCGCCCACGTCGGGCGAGATCACCATCACATCCTCAAGCTGGCCCTTGAAATTGTGCAAGATGTCGAGCGCGAAGACCGGCGCGGCGTAGAGGTTATCGACCGGGATATCAAAGAAGCCCTGAATCTGCGTGGCGTGCAGATCAAGCGTCAGCACCCGGTCCACGCCTGCCTCGGTGAGCAGGTTCGCCACCAGCTTCGCCGAAATCGGCGTGCGCGCCTTGGCGCGGCGGTCCTGGCGGGCATAACCGAAATAGGGGATGACGGCGGTGATCCGGTCTGCCGACGAGCGCTTGAGCGCATCGGTCATGATCAGCAGTTCCATCAGGTTGTCGTTGGCCGGGTTCGAGGTCGGCTGGATGATGTACATGTCCTCGCCGCGGACGTTCTCATAGACCTCGACGAAGATTTCCTGATCGTTGAACCGTTCGACCCGGGCGTCGACAAGACCCACTGACATGCCGCGATGCATCGACATGCGCCGCGCAATCGCCTGCGCCAGCGGGCGGTTGGCATTGCCGGAAATGAGCTTCGGTTCGGTCATCGCGGGCATCTTCGGTCCTTTCACGCGCGCCGGCGGGGCAGGATTCGCCGGATTGCGCCTGCCTTAGCACCGGGCTAGCCTGCCCGCAAACCTTGCAAGCCGGGGGAGCGATACTATGGCGCATATCGATTACTTTTTCTCTGTCTTCAGCCCCTGGACCTATCTGGCCGGGGACCGGCTGGAGCAGATCGCCGCAAAACACGGGGCGAGCCTCACTTACAAGCCGCTTGACCTGCTCACGCTCTTTGATCGCACCGGGGGCGTGCGGCCCGCGCAGCGCCATCAGAGCCGGCTCGATTACCGGATGCAGGAGCTTGAGCGCTGGTCGAAGCATCTCGGCATGGAGATGGTGCTGAGGCCCGTCGGCTATCCGCCCAATGGCGCGCCCGCCTCCTATGCGGTGATCGCGGCTCAGGCGGCGGGCGGGGGCGATGTCGGCGCGCTCGTGCGCGGCATCCTGCATGCGGTCTGGGTCGAAGAACGCAACATCGCCGAGGATGACGTGCTGCGCGAAAAGCTCGAAGCCGCCGGGTTCGACCCTGGCCTTGTCACCTCGGGGCTCTTCACCGGCGCGATGGCCTATGAAAAGAACCTCGAGGAGGCGGTCGAGCGCGGCGTTTTCGGTTCGCCTTTCTACATCGTGCGCGAGAGTGACCAGCGGTTCTGGGGGCAGGACCGGCTCGATTTTCTCGATGCACATCTGGCGGGCCTCTGATGGCGCATGACCGGCGCATGGGGCATCAGATCTGGTGGCATGAGATCGGGCAGGGGGGGCGCCCGGCGCTGGCGGTGCATTGCACGCTTGGCGCAGCGAGCCTTTGGGCCCCCGTGCTTACCCCGCTCGCCGATCGTCTCACCGTCACAGTCTTCGATCAGCCCGGCCATGGCCAGTCCCCGCCCTGGGAGGATCCGGAGCCGGAGCCCGGAGCCTATCAGCGGCTGGTGACACAGATTGCGGCAAGTTTCATCTCGCGTCCCGTCGATCTGATCGGCCACAGTTTCGGTGCTTCGGTCGCGCTGCGCATCGCGGTGGGGGCGCCCGAGGCGGTGCGTTCGCTCACGCTGATCGAGCCGGTGCTCTTTCGCGCCGTCGAGGGAAGCCCGCAATGGCGCGACCTGCGCGGGCATCAGGACCATTTCGAGGCGCTGATCGACGACGGCGATTACGAGGCGGCGGCGAAAGGTTTCATGCGCGAGTGGGGCGCCGGCGTGCCCTGGGCGGCACTGCCCGAGCATCAGCGCGCGCGGTTTTGCGCCTCGATGCCGATGGTCCGCAACATCTCGGCAGCGAATTTCGAAGATCCGGGGCGGATCTGGCGCGAAGACGGGATCGAGGGAATCGAGGCGCCGGTGATGCTGGTCCACGGCGACAAGAGCCCGCCGATCGTGGCAGATGTCTGTACTGCGCTCGCGGCGCGGATGGCGGATGTCGGCACGGCCTGCATTCCGGGTGGCGGGCATATGTTGCCGGTGACCCATGCCGAGCAGGTGACCGACCTTATTGCGCTCAATCTCGAGCGCAGCTAGGGGCGGGCGGCGCGGCCGCGTCCCCCGCGTTGCCTTCACAGCACGCGGTTGACGTGGCCCATCTTGCGGCCGGGCTTCGCCTCGGCCTTGCCGTAAAGGTGGATCTGCGTGTTCTTCGCCCTTGCGAACTCCGGCACGCGCGCCACATCCGCGCCGATCAGGTTGAGCATCTCGACATCGGCATAGCGGCTGCCGTCGCCCAAGGGCCAGCCGGCAATGGCTCGGATATGCTGCTCGAACTGGTCAACCGCGCAGCCGGCCTGCGTCCAGTGGCCCGAATTATGCACCCGGGGTGCGATCTCGTTCACCAGAAGGCCCCCGGGCGTCACGAAAAGCTCGACGCCGAGCACGCCCACATAATTTAGCGCGTTAAGGATTCGCGCGGCGATCAGCACCGCATCCGAGCGCAGCGACGGCGGGATCTTTGCGGGTACCGTGGTGGTATGCAGGATGCCCGCGCGGTGCACATTCTCGCCCGGGTCATAGCAGGCCACCGCACCATCAAGCCCGCGCGCGGCGATCACCGAGATCTCGGCGGAAAAATCGACGAACCCTTCGAGCACCGCCGTGGCGCCGCCCATAGCCGCAAGCGCTGCAGGCGCGTCTTCGGGGGTCATGATGCGCGCCTGGCCCTTGCCGTCATAGCCAAGGCGCGTCGTTTTCAGGATCGAGGGCGCGCCGATGCTTGCGATGGCCGCCTCAAGGCTTGCGGCATCTGTCACCTCGGCCCAGGGGGCGGTGGTGAGGCCAATTTCGTTGAGGAAGCTTTTCTCGAGAATCCGGTCCTGGCTGATCGCCAGCGCATGGCGGCCGGGCCGGATCGGGCGCAAGCTCTCGAGCAGGTCGAGCGCTGCGGTCGGGATGTTTTCGAACTCGTAGGTGATGACATCGACGCCTTCGGCAAAGGCGCGCAGGCAGCCGGTATCTCCATAAGGTGCGGTGAAGATCCGTTCGGCCACCTGCCCCGCGGGGGCGCCCGCGCCGGGCTCGTAGATATGGCATTTGAGACCCAGCCGCGAAGCGGCGACGGAGAGCATCCGCCCGAGTTGGCCGCCGCCCAGAATGCCGATCGTGGCGCCCGGTTTCAGCATCTCACTCATCCTGCGGCTCATCGGGGATCGAGGCGGAGAGGGCGGCGCGCCACGCATCGAGCCTTGCGGCAAGCTCGGCGTCCTGCAACGCGAGGATACCCGCGGCCATCAGCCCGGCATTGGCCGCGCCTGCCGCGCCGATTGCCATCGTGGCCACCGGGAACCCCTTGGGCATCTGCACGATCGAATAGAGGCTGTCGACGCCCGAGAGCGCGCGGGTCTGCACCGGCACGCCCACCACCGGGACACGGGTTTTCGAGGCCATCATGCCGGGCAGATGCGCGGCGCCGCCCGCGCCCGCGATGATGACCTGAAGGCCGCGGTCGACGGCGGATTTGCCATAGGCCCAGAGCCGGTCAGGGGTGCGATGCGCCGAGACGATCTTTTTCTCGTAGGGCACGCCCAGCTCGTCGAGCACCGTCGCCGCTTCGCGCATGGTCGCCCAGTCGGACTGGCTGCCCATGATGATTCCCACTTTCACGCCCATTCGGCCCCCCAAATTTCGGAACCGGCACTATAGGCGGCCGGTTTGCGGGGGCAAGCGGTTGTGCGGACCCGCTCAGGCGATGATATCGGGGGTGAGGCGGTCTTCGATCCGGGCGATCTGGTCCTTGAGCGACAGCTTCTGCTTTTTCAGCCGTACCAGACGCAACTGGTCGGGGTGCGCCGCGGCGATCAGCGCGGTGATCGCCTCATCGAGGTCACGATGCTCCCGGCGCAACACCTCAAGCTTCACCCGCATCACATCTTCCGGGTTCATCTCCAGCGGCGTGTCGCTATGGGCATTCATGGCGGGTTCCGGAACTGTTGTGACAGGGGTCTTGGATCACGTTCCGGGCGCGCGCGAGTCGCTCCGGAATTCCCGAAGTATAGCGATAACTTGCGGTTGCGGGGAAAATTTCAACCGTCTTGCCGGCCTGCCCCCTCTTGCACCCGTCGCTTCAGACCCCATATCGTCTGCATCGGGCTGCCGCACCGCGGGGCCCTGCTTCGCACGTCGCTTTCCAAAGGGCTTGCCAGATGACGAAACTGAGCTTCGGCGCACATCCTTATCTACTGGGGTTCGATCAACTCGAACGCCTCGTCGAGCGGACCGCAAAATCCTCCGACGCCTATCCCCCTTACAATATCGAGCAATCCGGGCCTGACGAATTCCGCATCACGCTTGCCGTGGCCGGTTTTGCCGAGGCTGATCTTGCGATCACCATGGAAGATCGCGCGCTGGTGATTCGCGGTCGTCAGGCCGACGAGGGCGCCGAACGGGTCTTTCTGCATCGCGGCATTGCCGCGCGCGCCTTCCAGCGCAGTTTTGTGCTGGCCGATGGCGTCGAGGTGTCGGGAGCGGGGCTCGAGAACGGCCTGCTGCATGTTGATCTGAAACGGGCCCAGCCCGAGCCGGTGGTGCAGACAATTCCGATCCGCAAACGTTGAGTGGGGGATATGAGATGAACCATAAATTCGATTTCGGCCCGGAGATGGGGGAGGAGCGCATCCTTTATGTGCGGCCGGTCGCCGTCTCGGACCTGCCCGAAGACATTCGCGCTCAGGCGGGCGGGGCAACGCGGATCTATGCGCTTCATGCCGCGAATGGCGAGCGGCTGGCGCTGGTGAAGGATCGCTGGATGGCCTTTCATCTGGCGCGCGCCAACGAGGCGGTGGCGTTGAGCGTGCACTAACGTGCGCTGGGGCGTCTGCCACGCCCGACCGACCCCGGAATGAGCAAGGGGCGCACGAGGCGCCCCTTTTGTTTCCTGGCTGACCGGTTCAGCCCTTGATCAGGCCCATCGACTCGAGCTTCAGGATCACCTGATGCGCGCAGTGGTCGACATCGACACCGGTCGTGTCGACGGCCAGTTCGGGGTTGCCGGGCACTTCATAGGGGTCGGAAATGCCGGTGAATTCCTTGATCTTGCCTTCGCGGGCGAGCTTGTAGAGCCCCTTGCGGTCGCGCGCCTCGCATTCCTCGATCGGCGTGGCGACATGCACTTCGACGAAAGCGCCGTAAGCCTCGATCATCTCGCGCACGGCACGCCGGGTGGCCGTATAGGGGGCGATCGGCGCACAGATCGCGATGCCGCCGTTCTTGGTGATTTCCGACGCCACATAGCCGATGCGCTTGATGTTGATGTCACGGTGCTCTTTCGAGAAGCCGAGTTCCGAGGAGAGATGCTTGCGCACCACATCGCCGTCAAGCAGCGTCACCGGGCGCCCGCCCATCTCCATCAGCTTCACCATCAGCGCGTTGGCGATGGTCGACTTGCCCGAGCCGGAAAGCCCGGTGAAGAATACGGTGAAGCCCTGTTTGGCGCGCGGCGGCGAGGTGCGGCGCAGCTCGGACACCACTTCCGGGAAGGAGAACCACTCCGGAATGTCGAGCCCTTCGCGCAGGCGGCGGCGCAGTTCGGTGCCCGAAATATCGAGCACGGTGCAGCCTTCGGGCACTTCGTTTGCCGGGAAATAGCTTGCGCGTTCCTGCACATAGACCATGTGCTTGAAGTCGACCATGGTCAGGCCGATTTCCGCCTCATATTGCTTGAAGAGATCCTGCGCATCATAGGGGCCGTAGAAATCCTTGCCCTCGGAGTTCTTGCCCGGACCGGCATGGTCGCGCCCGACGATGAAATGGGTGCAACCATGGTTCTTGCGGATGAGCCCGTGCCAGACCGCTTCGCGGGGGCCGGCCATGCGCATCGCGAGGTTCAGAAGGCTCATCGTCGTGGTCGATTGCGGATATTTGTCGAGCACCGCCTCATAGCAGCGCACACGGGTGAAATGGTCCACATCGCCCGGCTTGGTCATGCCGACGACGGGGTGGATGAGCAGGTTCGCCTCCGCTTCGCGGGCGGCGCGGAAGGTCAGTTCCTGATGCGCGCGGTGCAGCGGGTTGCGGGTCTGGAAAGCGACGATCTTGCGCCAGCCGAGCTTGCGGAAATAGGCGCGCAGCTCGTTGGGCGTGTCGCGGCGGGCCTTGAAATCGTAGTGCACGGGCTGCTGGATGCCGGTCACCGGACCGCCGAGATAGATCTTGCCCGCGGTATGGTGCAAGTAATTCACCGCCGGATGGGCGAGGTCGTCGGCGCCGAACACGTTTTCGGCTTCTTTCGCCTTGTTCGGCTCCCATTTGTCGGTGACCGAGAGGATGGCGAGAATCACGCCTTCCTGGTCGCGCAGCGCAATATCCTGACCGGGGGCGATGCCTTCGGCGAATTTCTCGCTCACATCGAGCGTGATCGGCATCGGCCAGAGCGTGCCATCGGCCAGCCGCATGTTGTCGACGACGCCATTGTAATCCGCCTCGCTCAGAAAGCCTTTGAGGGGCGAGAACCCGCCATTCATCAGCAGTTCGAGGTCGCAGATCTGGCGCGCCGTGAGATCCCAGGATGGCAGGGTGGCGGCTTCGACCTTCAGCTTGAGCGCAGATTCGTGAGAAACGTAAAGCTCCGGAATGGGAGCGAGGTTGGGAAGGGTCATCGCAGGGCCTGCTTTCGAATACAACATCAACGCGCCAAGGCGCTTGCGCCGCGATTTGCCCGCATTGACAGGGTTTTTCAAGTGAAAGCACGGTAAATGGCGCAAAAGAGACGGCTATGACGTGAAATTGCCGCGGCGCAGAATGAGTTTCTGCAAACTGCGTCAAAGCACGCCGTTTGTTGCGGACCGGTGCAGTGCTATCGTGGGAACAATTTTTTCATTCTAGGGGGAAGTCATGGGTCTTAAATCGAGTCTGACGCCGATCGTCGCGGGGTGGATGTGGATCTCCGCCTGCGAATTCGGCATCAATGCCTACTGGCTCAAGGCCGAGTGGGAAGACTATTTCAGCGCTCTGGGGACGGAGTTCCCCGGCACGCCGATGCAGATGCTGGTCTGGGCGGGCTGGGCGCTTGTTTACGCGCTCACGCTGCGCATGTTGCTTGCCCGCTTCGGCGGTATCTTCGCGGGCCTGATCTCGTGGTTCATGGTGTTCGGGCTGACGTTCGTGGCGCTCGGCAACATCAACATGATGTCGACCGAGATGCTGCAACTCGTCGTTCCGGCGACGCTGGTCGAGGCGGTTTCGGCGGCGCTGGTGATGAGCATGTTCGTGGCGATCAACCGCTCGCGCGCGCGGGCGAAGAAGAAAGCCAAGGAAAAGGCGAAGGCCGCCGCCAAGGCCGGAACTCCGGTAGCTGCATAAGCACGATCCCTGCAAACCCTGCAAGGCCGCCCCCGGGCGGCCTTTTGCATGCTCGGCCTATGGGCCGCGCCGTGGCAACTCGCGCATCCCCTTGCGGAAGATCGAGCCCCAGTCGGGATGGTGGCGCTCCTCCGCCTTCATCGCACGCCACCAGCGCCAATAGGCGGCCGGGGGGGCGATGCGGGGAATATGCGCCAATTCCAGATGGAATCCATTGATCGGATCATCGAAGAAAACGGCATAATAGCCCGGCGCATAAAGATCATAGGCTTTGGGTGCATCGGTGACCACAAGCCCGTGGGGCAGCAAGAACTCGGTATGGAAAGCCTTGACCTCGGCGCGCGAGCGTGCCCAAAGGGCCAGATGATGCAGCCCCACCGGGCGTGCGGCAAAGTCGATCTTTGTGCCTGAATGCGCCGGTTGCAGCCCGATGTAGCTGTGCGGAAAGGGTTTCGCGGCCATGTAATAGGTGGAGCGGTAGCCGATATCGAGCGTCGAGAAGCTCATGTAGCCGAGCCAGCCGAACAGCGCATCGTAAAACGCCACCGAGGCCTCGTAGTCGAGCACCGAAAGCTCGATATGGTTCACGCCACGTCCCCGCATGAAGCCAGCTTACCCGATTGGCGTGACAAGGCAATGACGCCGGGCTCGGAGGCCGGGCCCGGGCGGGAGGGGCTGACGCGCCCTGGAGGCTTGCCGTAATCCGCGGCCTTCAGAGGCCGTTAGGAGGCAAATATTTGTAATATAATGAAAATCATTTCTGGCGCCGCATTCGTGCCCTGAAAGATGCGGCAATTGCCCTTCAAGAGGCTCCCAATGCCCTCGTGTTTGAGGCCCGCGGCGGCCCCGAAGAGGCATCGTGCCGCGACCGGAATTAGCCATTTCGTACCGGAGCGGAGGGGGCTAGACAGGCCGGATACGCGGAAAGCCGCATCAGACGACGAGACGACCATGACAAGCTTCCTCCCAGATCCGCCTCTTGCCATGGACTTCCGCGAATGACCCGGGCCGCGCTGCGTTCGCTGATCCGGGCGCGGCTGATGCCGTTGATCGTCGCCGTCGCGCTTTTGATGGAGACGCTCGACGCCAATGTGATCTCGACGTCCTTGCCGCAGATCGCCCGCGACCTCGGCACTTCGCCGATCCACCTCAAACTCGCGCTGACCTCCTATATGCTGGCGCTCGCCATCTTCATTCCGGCCTCGGGCTGGGCCGCCGACCGCTTCGGCGCGCGGCCGATCTTTCGCCTCGCCATCGGGGTCTTTGCGGCGGGCTCGATCGCCTGCGGCGCGGCGGATACGCTGGCCGGGCTGGTCGCCGCGCGCGTGCTGCAGGGCATCGGCGGGTCGATGATGGTGCCGGTCGGACGGTTGATCGTGCTGCGCACGACGCCGCGCGCCGAACTCGTCAATGCGCTCGCCTGGCTTACCGTGCCCGCGTTGATCGGGCCGGTGCTGGGGCCGCTTCTGGGCGGCTTCATCACCACATATTGGGACTGGCGCTGGATCTTCTGGATAAACCTGCCCATCGCCGCGCTCGGCCTCGTGCTGGTGACTTTGTTCGTGCCGCAGATCACCGCCGAGACCCGGCGTCGCTTCGATCTGCGCGGCTTTCTGCTGCTCGGCCCCGGCCTGGGCACGCTGCTGACCGGGGTGACACTGGCGGGGCTCGACCTCTCCGTGCCGCTCTTGATTGCAGGGTTCACCCTCGGCGGCATCGCGCTTGTCGCCGCCTATGTCGTGCATGCGGGGCGGGTCGAGGAACCGCTCGTCGATCTTGGCCTCCTGCGCATCCCCACCTTCCGTATTGCCGCGCTGGGGGGCACCCTGTTCCGCATCGGCGCCGGGGCGCGGCCGTTCCTGTTGCCGCTGCTCTTCCAGCTCGGCTTCGCGATGACCCCGTTCCAGTCGGGCGCGCTGACCTTCGCCTCGGGGCTCGGCGCGATGACGATGAAATTCGTCGCCAAACCGATCCTCGACCGGTTCGGCTTTCGCCGCGTGCTGCTCGCCAATGCGGTGATTTCCTCGGCGCTGATGCTCTTGCCGATCGCGTTTACCGCCACCACACCCTGGGTGCTGATCGTGGTGCCGCTGTTTGTTGCCGGGGTCGGCTGGTCGCTGCAATTCACCGCGATCAACGCCATCGCTTATGCGGAGGTGCCCGCCGAGCGGATGAGTTCGGCCACTTCCTTCACCTCGGTTCTGCAACAGCTTTCGGGCTCGATCGGCATCACCCTCGCGGCCTTCGGTTTGACGGGTACGCAGAGGCTGAGCGGGCATGCCGTGCTCGAGGCGCCAGATTTCGCCCCGGTGTTCGGGATGGTCGCGGCGGTGGCGATGCTCTCTGCGCCGATTTTCGCGCGCCTCGCGCGCGATGCCGGGGGCGGCATGCTGCGGGTGCGGCGCTGATCAGATCGGAAAGGTCGATCCGGCTCAAAATCGGGCGATGCAGCGCAAGCCTCTCTCTCGATGCGATTGCGGAACCGACAAGGGTCAATGCCGTGGTTTTTCTCAGGCTTCGCGGAAGGCTTGAGTAGCATAGCACAGCGGGTCTGCGGGCGTCAGCAGCCCGGGCGAGAGATCGAAGAGTACGAGATGCGCAAGCTCGGGGCGCGAGCGCGAGGAATAGAGCAGCCCCTGCGCGCCGGCCCGGCGCGCCGCATCCGAAAACGCCCAGGTGGGGGAGGGGGCGCCGGTGGCGGCGCGGTCTTCTTGCCAGATCACGGAAAGTGCAGGCTCTCCGCGATGGTCGGCAATCCGCGCGGCCTCCACGCGCAGCGGCACGATCACCCGCGGCCCGTCGCCGGGGGCAAGATACCGCGCAATAGCAACGCCCGCGCCCTCCGCCGTAAGCGAGGCATAAAGCGCGGTCTGCCCTGAATGGTGAAACCGCCCCTCCGGATGACGCGCCGGGGCGGTGGCCTCCCCGGCACGCTCTGCGGCGAGAATGCGCCAGACCGTGCCGGAAAAGGGGATCATTCCGCAAGGCCCTCGGCGGCAAGCCAGCGCTCGGCATCGAGCGCCGCCATGCAGCCCATCCCCGCGGAGGTGACGGCCTGACGGTAGACATGGTCTGTGAGATCGCCCGCTGCGAACACGCCCGGAATGGTGGTGCGCGTGGTGCCCGGTTCAACCGTCACATAACCGCCGTGGTGCAGGTCCAACTGGTCCTTCACCAGCTCCGAGGCCGGGGCATGGCCGATCGCCACGAAGAAGCCGTGGCAGGGGATCTCGGTCTCGGCGCCGGTTTTCACATTTTTCACCCGGCAGCCGGTGACGCCCAAGGGCGCCTCCGTGCCCAGCACCTCCTCGACGACCGAATCCCAGATCACTTCGATTTTCGGGTTTTTCATCAGCCGCTCGATCAGGATCTTCTCGGCGCGGAAGCTGTCGCGGCGGTGAATCACCGTGACCTTGGTAGCGAAATTGGTCAGGAACATCGCCTCCTCGACCGCGGCATTGCCGCCGCCCACCACGACCACTTCCTTGCCACGGTAAAAGAACCCGTCGCAGGTGGCGCAGGCCGAGACACCAAAGCCCTGGAACTTGCTTTCAGAGGGCAGGCCAAGCCAGCGCGCCTGTGCCCCCGTCGCCAGAATCACCGCATCCGCGATATAGCTCGTGCCCGAATCGCCCGTCGCAACAAAGGGGCGGGCGCCCAGATCGAGCTTGGTGATGATGTCGGAGATGATCTCGGTGCCCATCGCGCGGGCATGCTCTTCCATTTGCACCATCAGATCGGGGCCCTGCACCTCGGTGCGGCCGGGCCAGTTTTCCACCTCGGTGGTGATCGTGAGCTGCCCGCCCGGCTGCATCCCCTGCACAAGAACCGGGCTCAGCATCGCGCGCGAAGCATAGACGGCGGCGGTATAGCCTGCCGGACCGGACCCGATGATCAAGAGCTTCGTCCGTTTCGTCTCACCCATCGTCTGCTCCTTGTTGAACCTGCTGCTCATATAAGCGTCACGCAGAGGATGGGAAAGCGCCCGGCGTCGTTTCGCTGGGCTCGCGGCATGATTCGGGAGCGGATTGCGCTTGCGCCGGGCGGGGCGAAACAATATTGCGCCCCAAGGCGCCGATATATAAGGTTTGCGCAACCAAGGAGGGACGCATGGGCACGAGCAAGCTCGACGAGATCGACCGGAAGATTCTGGCCGAGCTTCAGGCTGACGGCCGCATGACGAACGTGGAACTCGCCAAGCGCGTGGGGATCTCCGCGCCGCCCTGTCTGCGCCGGGTGCGCACGCTGGAGGAGGCGGGCTATATCCGCGGCTACCATGCCGATGTGAACCCGCGCGAACTGGGCTTCGAGGTGCAGGTCTTCGCGATGGTGCGGCTGCATTCCCAGGCCGAGACCGATCTGAGCGCCTTCGAGCGCCGCTGCAAGGCCTGGCCGCTCGTGCGCGAATGCCACATGCTCAATGGCGAGATCGACTTCGTGCTGAAATGCGCCGCGCCCGATCTGAGCACGTTCCAGAATTTTCTCACCGGCGAGCTGACCGCGGCGGAAAATGTGGCGAGCGTGAAGACGTCTCTGGTGATCCGCTGCGCCAAAGATGAGCCCGGCGTGCCCTTCGACGTGCTCGAGGAGCGGCTGGCAAAACTGGCCTGAGGAGGAGGGGGCGCCGGGCGCGTCAGATCTCGCCCGCGCGCACCATGTCGATCATCGCCTGACCTTTCCGGGCGTCTTCCAGCGTCCAGGCGAAGGGGACATCTTCGCGGATATGGGCGACAAAGGCCTCCACCTGAAGCACATACTGGTTCACGCCCGGGAAGCGGTGGGTTTCGGTCGTGCTGAAGCCGTGAAGGCTCACCTGGCCCTCGCCGAAGACGCCCGCGTTGAAAGGGGCCGAAAGCGTGATCCGGCCAGTTTCGCCCTGAAAGGTTACCTCCTGACGCGGAAAGAGCCGGGTCGAGGTGAGCGCGGCAAAGCTGAACGGCCCGCCCGGCCCCGCCATATCGCCCCAGACCTGCGTGAACGTGTCGACGCCATTCTCGCGGCGGATCTTCGCCTGCAGTGTCACCGGTTCGGCACGGGCGGCAAAACGCACCGAGGAATAGGCATAAACGCCGATATCGGGGATCGAGCCGCCCCCCACATCGGCGCGGTTGCGAATATTGGCTGGGTCGGGATTGTCGAAAGTGAAGGCCACATCGGCGTGTTTCAGCCGACCGATCCGCCCCTCGTCGAGCCAGCGCCGCACCAGTTGCCATTGCGGATGATGCACGATCATATAGGCTTCGGCCGCGCATTTGCCCGCCCGGTCGCGCGCCGCGATCAGGGGGGTGATCTCCGCGGCCGTCATCGCCAGCGGCTTCTCGATCAGCACATGTTTGCCGGCCTCAAGCGCGCGGATCCCCCATTCCACATGGAGCGTGTTCGGCAGCGGAATATAGACCGCCTCGATCTCGGGATCGGCGAGCAGCGCCGCGTAGCTCTCATGCAGTTTCAGCCCCGGGGCGAAAGCCGCGAAGGGGGCGGCCTTTTCGGCGCTGGAGGTTGCCAGCGCGGCAAGCCGCGAGCCCCGGGCGGCATGGAGCGCGGGCCCCATGCGATGGGCCGCGAAATTCGACGCCCCCAGAATACCCCAGTTCACCGGTTCCATCCTGCCCTCCGTTTGCGCTAACCCGGTCAGGCTAGCGCGCGCGGCAGGGGGCAGCAAGGTGGATCAGCCGAAGAGCGCCATGCCCTTTTCTTTTGCGAGCGCTTTCATGCGGTTTTGCAGCTTCTCGAAGGCGCGCACCTCGATCTGGCGGATCCGCTCGCGGCTCACCTCATACTGGCCCGAAAGCTCCTCAAGCGTCACCGGCTCATCGCGCAGCCGTCGCGCCATCAGAATATCGCGCTCGCGCTCGTTGAGCACATCCATCGCCGCAATCAGCATGGCGCGACGTGCTTCCAGTTCGTCAGCCTCGGCATAGGCCTCGGCCTGATCGGCGGTCTCGTCCTCAAGCCAGTCCTGCCATTGCGTGGCGCTGTCGCCATCGGCCGAGCCCACCTGCGCGTTGAGCGAGGCATCCGATCCCGCAAGGCGGCGGTTCATCTCCACCACGTCATCTTCCGAGACGTTGAGATCCTTGGCGATCTGGGCCACCGCATCGGGGCGCAGATCGCCCTCTTCCAATGCGCCGATCTTCGATTTTGCCTTGCGCAGGTTGAAGAACAGCTTTTTCTGCGCCGAGGTGGTGCCGAGCTTCACAAGGCTCCAAGAGCGCAGGATATATTCCTGGATCGCGGCGCGGATCCACCACATCGCATAGGTGGCGAGCCGGAAGCCGCGCTCCGGATCGAAGCGTTTCACCGCCTGCATCAGCCCCACATTCGCCTCGGAGATCACCTCGGCCTGCGGCAGGCCGTAGCCGCGATAGCCCATGGCGATTTTTGCGGCGAGCCGCAGATGCGAGGTGACGAGCCTATGCGCCGACTGCGGATCCTGATGGTCGACCCAGGCCTTGGCGAGCATGTATTCCTCTTCCGGTTCCAGAAGCGGAAACTTCCGGATCTCCTGCAGATAGCGGTTCAGGCCCTGTTCGGGGCTGGGGGCTGGCAGGTTGGCATAGGTGCTCATCGGCGGTCATTCTCCCTTCGACCCCGGAAAATGGGGCCCGGCGCTCCGGCTTTCAAGGGCAGGCGGGCGGCGGGCATCCGGTCTCGGGGGCTGAACGGACCATGAACCGCTTTCCGGCGCAGGGCAAGCGGGCTTGACGGAACTGTGAGCGCTCAGGGCGTTGCTGAAGCCTGCCGCAGGGTCTCGATCAGCGCGGTCAGATCGGCGGGGAGCGGCGAGGTGAAGCTCAGCTCCTCCCCCGTCACCGGATGGGTGAAGCCGAGCGTGGCGGCATGGAGTGCCTGACGCGGGAAGGCGGCGACGGCGGTGGCCGCCTCAGCCCCGATCAGCCGCGCCGGCAGCTTGCGCTTGCCGCCATAGGTCGGATCGCCGACGAGCCCATGCCCAACATGGGCCATATGCACGCGGATCTGATGCGTGCGCCCGGTCTCGAGCCAGCAATCGACGAGCGCCGCGACACCGGCGAAGCTTTCGACCACGCGGGCGCGGGTGACGGCATGGCGTCCGCCCGTGAAGAGCACCGCCTGACGCTGCCGATCGGTCGGGTGGCGGGCAAGTTGCGAGGTGATCTTGAGGATGTTGCCGGCCTCGAAATTCACGCCGCGGATGCCGCGCAGCCGCGGATCGGCGGCCGAGGGCAGGCCGTAGACGAGCGCGCTGTAATGGCGATGCACCGTGTGCTTTTCGAACTGATGCGCGAGCCCGTGATGGGCGCGGTCGGATTTGGCGACGACGAGAAGACCCGAGGTCTCCTTGTCGATCCGGTGCACGATGCCGGGCCGGGCTTCGCCACCGATGCCGGAAAGCCTGCCGCCGAAATGGTGCAAAAGCGCGTTCACCAGCGTGCCGTCTTCCGAGCCTGGCGCCGGGTGGACGACGAGGCCCGCGGGCTTGTCGATCACGATCAGGTCGTCGTCTTCCCAGAGCACGGAAAGCGGAATGTCCTGCGCCGCGGTCTCGACCGCACGGGGGGCCGCGAGGGTGATTTCATAGATCTCGCCCGCAGCGACCTTCGCCTTGATGTCAGTGACGGCGGCGCCGTCCTTTGTGACGGCACCCTCCGCGATCAGCTTGGCAAGGCGCGAGCGGGAGAGGGCGGCTTCTTCTGGCACAAGCGCGGCCAATGCCTTATCAAGCCGTTCGGCGGGGTTGTCGCCGATCTCGATGCGCAGGAGGTGAGACGCGATGTCCGACATGATGCCTTCCGATCCGGCCCCGCCGCCCGAGGTGAGATTTCTGAAGCTGCTCACCACGACGCTCGCCGGGGTGATGATCGTGGGCCTTGTAACGATCATCGGGCTCCTTGTCACGCGGCTGCCGCGTGCGCCGGTATTGCCAAGGCTGCCCGAGCAGATCGTGCTGCCGGACGGGGTGAAGGCGGAGACGGTCACCTTCGGGCGGGGCTTCACCGTGGTGGTGAGCGATACCGGGCGGGTGCTTGTCTACCGCCCCGACGGTGCGCTGGTGCAGGACGTGGCGCTTGAGTGAGTTTCGTCCCGGCAGGGCCGGGACGACCCGCCGGGGGCTCCGCCCCCGGACCCCCGGGATATTGAGCAAAGTCGAAGGGGGGAGCGGTGTGCTGTTTCGCAGGGGCGGGCAGGCGGGCGAAATTGCAAAGCACCCCGCGCGATCTTGCCGGGGTGCTTCGGGGGCGGCATGGCGGCCCGCTGCCCTCAAGGGGCGGGCCCGTGCGGCTTATTTTGCTTCGAGCGCGTCGAGACGGGCTTTCAGCACCTCGTTTTCCTCGCGCGCCTTGATCGCCATCGCCTTCACCGCGTCAAATTCCTCGCGGGTGACGAAGTCACGTTCGGCAAGCCAGCGGTCCATCCAGCTTTTCATCGCCGTCTCGGCTTCCGTCTTGGCGCCTTGAGCAACGCCCATCGCATTGGTCATCAGTTTCGACATCTCGTCGAAAATCTTGTTCGAAGATTGCATCGCTTTTCCCTCTTGGACCCCGGGCGGCCGCCCGACCTTCGCCCCTATATGGTCGCGCTCGCGCGCGGAGACAAGGCCGTGAGGGGCCGCGAGAGCGGTTGACTTCGCCGCAGCAGGCGGGCCTTTTGGCCGCGCGGCAGATGCGACCGGATCAGCGAGGACCAGATGGCGATCCCATTCCCCGAGATTTCCCCCGACGCTTTCGTGATTCCGGGCCTTGGCCTGCCGATCCGCTGGTATGCGCTGGCCTATATCGCCGGGTTGATCGCGGGCTGGCGCATCGTCATGGCGCTGATGCGGCGGCCCCGGCTCTGGGGCGGCGTTGCGCCGATGCCGGCCGAGCGGGTCGAGGATCTGCTTACCGCAGTGATTCTGGGCGTGATTCTCGGCGGCCGTCTCGGCTATGTGATCTTTTATGACCCCGCGACCTATCTCGCCGACCCGCTCGCCGTGCTCCGCCTCTGGGAAGGGGGGATGGCCTTTCACGGCGGTTTTCTCGGCGTCGTCGTGGCGGGGCTGTGGTTTTGCTGGCGGGGCCGCTATCCGGCGCTCTCGGTGGGCGATGCCTTTGCCCTTGTGGCGCCGATCGGGCTGTTTTTCGGCCGTATCGCCAATTTCATCAAGCCCGAACTCTGGGGGCGCCCGACCGACCTGCCCTGGGGCGTCATTTTTCCGACCGAGGCGGCACAGACCTGCCACGGCTGGGCGGGCCAGATCGACGGGATCTGCGCCCGTCACCCCTCGCAGCTTTACGAGGCCGGGCTTGAGGGGATCTTGCTTGGCGTGATCCTCTGGAGCCTCGCCGTCACGGGGGCGCTGCGTCGCCCGGGGCAGGTGATGGGGGTGTTTCTGGCAGGTTACGGCGCGGCGCGCGCCTTCGTCGAGTTGTTCCGCCAGCCCGATCTTCAATTCACCTCCGCGACCAATCCGATGGGCTATGTCTGGCAAATCGGCGAAGCGGGGCTGACGATGGGGCAGGTGCTGTCGATCCCGATGATCCTGGTCGGGTTCTTCTTTGTCCTGCGCGCCCGTGCCCGCGCCCGGGGCCGGGCATGACGCGGCTTGCAGAAATTTTTCTGCGCCGGATTGCGGCGGAGGGGCCGATCCCGCTGGATGCCTATATGGCCGAATGCCTGCTGCATCCCGAACACGGCTATTATGCTACCCGCGACCCGTTCGGGCGCGGGGGCGATTTCATCACGGCGCCCGAGATCAGCCAGATGTTCGGCGAAATGCTCGGGCTCTGCCTTGCGCAGGTCTGGCTTGATCAGGGGCGGCCCGCCCCTTTCACGCTCGCCGAATGCGGGCCCGGGCGTGGCACGTTGATGGCCGATGTGCTGCGCGCGATCCGCGCTGTGCCGGGGATGGCGGCCGCGGCGGAAGTGCATCTGGTCGAGGCTTCGCCCAAGCTGCGTGCGCTTCAGCGCGACCGGCTCGCGCCCCGTGCCGTGACCTGGCATGAAAACATCGCAAGCTTGCCCGAGGCGCCGCTCTTTCTGCTGGCGAACGAATTCTTCGATGCGCTGCCGATCCGTCAGTTTGTCCGCGTCGAGGCGGGCTGGGCGGAGCGGCAGGTGGGTCTGAGCGCAGACCGTCTCATCCCCGGTCTGGCTCCGCCGACGCGGCTTGCCGCGCTCGAGCCGCGGCTTGCAGACACCCGACCGGGCGATGTGGTCGAGATCTGCCCTGCCGGCCCGCCGATCATGGACGAGATCGCGGGGCGGATCGTGCGCCATGGCGGCGTGGCCCTGATCGTCGATTATGGCCATTGGACGAGCCTCGGCGACACGTTTCAGGCGGTCAGGGACCATGCGCCCTGCGACCCGTTCGCAATGCCGGGAGAAGCGGATCTGACCGCCCATGTCGCTTTTGCGCCTCTTGCCGCAGCCGCACGCGCGGCCGGTGCCGCGGTCTCGGCGATGACCGCGCAGGGCGTGGTTCTGGAACGGCTCGGCATCACCCCCCGCGCCGAGGCGCTTGCCCGTGCGCTGTCGGGGGCGGCCCTGGAGGCCCATGTTGCCGCGCATCGGCGCTTGACCCATCCCGAAGAAATGGGTCAGGTGTTCCAAAGCCTTGCCATCTACCCTGCCACCGCCCCGCTGCCGCCGGGCTTCGACCTTGCCCATCCCTCCTCTCCCCTCCAGGCCTGACCGACCCGACCATGCCCACCACGCTCGAAATCCTGACTGCACCGGCGCTTGCCGGCACGCCGCATGGCTTTTTTACCCGCAAGGGCGGTGCCTCCTCGGGTGTTTTTGCCGGGCTCAACTGTGGCCATGGCTCTTCCGACCAGACCGAAGCCGTGGCGCTCAACCGCGCCCGGGTGGCCGAGGCGATGGGGGTGGCGCCCGCGGCGATGGTGGGGATCTGGCAGGTGCATTCGGCCCATGTGGTCGCCGTTGACGCCCCCTTCGACGGAAAGGTGCAGGCCGACGGGCTGGTGACGGCGACGCCGGGGCTCCTGCTCACCGTGCTCACCGCCGATTGCCAGCCAGTGCTCTTTGCCGACCGCAGGGCCGGGGTGATCGGCGCGGCCCATGCGGGCTGGCGCGGCAGTCTCGACGGCATCCTCGAGGAGACGCTTGCCGCGATGGAGCGGCTGGGCGCGCGGCGCGCACAGATCACCGCGGTGATCGGGCCCTGCATCTCCCAGCGGGCCTATGAAGTGGGCCATGATTTCATGGAAAATTTCCTCGTCGAGGATGCGGAAAACGCACGGTTCTTTGCGGCCGGGCCGAACGGAAAACCGATGTTCGATCTGCCCGCCTACAGCCTCGCGCGGCTGCGGGCCGCGGGGGTGGGCGCGGCCGAATGGACGCGGCACTGCACCTATTCCGACCCCGAGCGGTTCTATTCCTACCGCCGCACGACTCACCTGGGAGAAGTCGATTACGGTCGGCTGATCTCGGCGATCCGGCTCTGATCGCACGCAAAAGCCCTTCCCTGCGGAACGAATGGCGCCACTCCGGGCGGTGTTTGGCCGCACCGATACCCTGGCGCGCCCAAACACCGCCGCAATGAGAGACGAAACCTTGATGCCGAGGAGGCGCGCGGAACGGGCCGGCGTTGCGGGGCCGAGGCCGCGCACCGAGGCGCCGCACCGAGGCCCCGCATTGGCACGGCGCGCCGGGGCGGGGGCACCGGGGGCCGGCGCGGTGATTCGAACCAATTGCGGCGAGATCCGGGCATTGTTGCAGAGGGGGCTTTCAGTCCACCGCGACGCGTGCGGATTGGTCCCCTCGCCCTGCGCAATTCCCGCAGGAATTTGACGGGACCATTTCGGGCGCGCAGGATGGCGATGTCTCTCTGCATCCGGTGGGGGCCGCGCAGATGTGACCAGACCGAAAGGCTGTGCCATGTCGTATTCTCACCCGGGCGGGGCCGGGCAGCCTTTGCCCGCAGCCGAGGCGCTGTCTCCGTCTGGCCGGTCGCGTCATGCGATTCCCGCGCCGCGGCCGGTGCGGACGATGCCGCTTACCCGCCGCTACGAGGCGATCTGGTGCGATAATGCGGGCGAGATTCGGGACAGCATCCGGCTGGCTCCTGCGACGCCGCTGTTCGAGGAGGCTTTCTCGGCGCTCGCCCGGGGCTCGGTCATTGCCACCGAGACCGGGCCGGTGGCTGTCGAGGATCTGGTGCCGGGGATGCGCGCACGCACCGGAGAGGGCGGGCTTGAAACGATCACCTGGGTTGGCTCGATGATGATTTACCCGGAGCACGGTGCGGCTGAGGGGCGCGATACGGTCCGCCTGACACGGATCACCGCCGAGGCTCTCGGGGTGGGCCGTCCGGTGCCCGATCTCGTGCTCGGGCCACGGGCGCGGCTGTGCCTGCGCGATCCGCGGCTCCGGGCTGTGATCGGGGGCGAGGCCGCCTATGTGCCTGCGCGTGCTTTCATCGACGGGGTGAGCGTGATCGAGGTGACGCCGCTTGCGCCGGTCACGGTCTATCATGTGGTGCTGGAAAACCATGGCTCGCTGCGCGTGGCCGGGCTGGAGGTGGAGGCGTTCCACCCCGGCGAGGGGGTGGAGCGGATGATCGATCCGCGCATGCTCTCGCTCTTCGAGGCGCAGTTTCCGCAGCTGGAGGGGCTCGCCGGTTTCGGCCCGCTTGCGCATCCGCGTCTGACCCGGTTCGAGGTGGAGAGCCTCTGGGCGTGAGAGGTTTCGCCCCGGCGGGACCGGGGCGACCCGCGGGGGGCTGCCGCCCCCCGGCCCCCCGCTTGACCGGGGGGCGAGGCCCCCCGCCCCCCCTCCGGGGCATTATCGGGGAAGGGTGTCGCGCAGATAGCGCGCCATATTGGCGCCCATGACCTTGGCGATGATCTCGGGGCTCAGGCCCGCGTCCATCAGCGCCTGGGTCAGGGCGGCGAGTTCGGAGCTGTCGAATTCCGTCTCCACCGCGCCGTCGAAATCCGAGCCGAGCGCAACATGGTCCTCGCCCACCAGCGCCACCGCGGCCACGATCACCTTGGCCACGCCCGCGGGGGAAGCGTCGCAGGTCACATCCTTCCAGTAGCCGATACCGATCAGCCCGCCCTTTGCCGCCACCGCCTGCATCAGATCGTCGGGGAAGTTGCGCTTCACCGGGCAGACCGAATGGAGGCCGCCGTGGCTGACGATCGGGCGCGTGCCCGCCATCGCCAGCACCTCGCGCGCCATCTTTTCGGAGGCATGGGCGAGGTCGATCACCATGTGTTTCTCGACCATCTTTGCCACCACCTCCCGCCCGAAGGGGGTGAGGCCCGCGTCCTCCTCGCCATGCAGGCTGCCGCCAAGCTCATTGTCGAAGAAATGGGTGAGCCCCATCAGCCGGAAGCCCGCATCATAAAGCCGGTCGAGGTTTTTGAGCTTGCCCTCGAGCACATGGCCGCCCTCGGCGCCAAGGATGCCCGCCACGGTTTGAGCCCCGTCCGCGCGCGCGGCCAGCACGCGCTCAAGATCGGCGGCTGTGCGCACCACCACAAGCTGATCGGGCGCGCGCGCGGCCATGGCATTGAGCCTTGCGGCCTGATCGAGGCCCCGCTCCGTGAGGCTGAACCATGTTTTCGGCGGGCGCGCCTCGGCGATCACCAGCGTGGTGATATTGTCGCGCGCATCTTCTGAATTATGCTCGTAATTCTGCCCGGCGGGGGATTTGGTGACGGTGGTGAACACCTGCATCGCCACATGGCCCGCGCGCAACCGCGGCAGGTCGACATGGCCGCGGCTTGACCGGGTCAGCAGGTCGCGGTCCCAGAGCAGCGCGTCGGAATGCAGATCGCCGATGACGAGGCTTTGGTGCAGCTGTGCTGCCTCGGGGCTCACCGGCCAGGGCGCATGCGGCACGACCCGGTTTTGCCCGTTTTCCGCGATCCCGGGGGCGAGCGTGAAAAACGCCGCCGCCCCCAGCACCAAAACTCCGCCCAGCCCGAAGGCAATGCGTTTTCCCCAGCCCATGATCTCCTCCCTTTTGGGAAAGGCTAGCAGGGGCCGGGGAGCAGGCAAAGGAAGACGTTACGCCTCCATCGCCTCAAGCTCGTCGATGAAGCCCGCGATCATGTCGAGCCCCTTGTTCCAGAACGCCGGGTCAGAGGCATCAAGGCCGAAGGGCGCGAGCAGATCCTTGTGGTGCTTCGAGCCGCCCGCCTCCAGCATCTCGAAATATTTCGTCTGGAACTCGGCAAGCCCGCCCGCATAGGTCGCGTAAAGCGCGTTCACGAGACCATCGCCGAAAGCATAGGCATAGACGTAGAAGGGCGAGTGGACGAAATGCGGGATATAGGTCCAGAAGGTCTCATAGCCCTCCATGAACTCGAACGCCGGGCCGAGGCTTTCGCCCTGAACCGACATCCAGAGCGCGTTGATATCCTCGGGCGTCAGCTCGCCCTCGGCGCGCGCGGCGTGGAGCTTGCATTCGAAATCGTAAAACGCGATCTGCCGCACCACGGTGTTGATCATGTCTTCGACCTTGCCGGCCAGAAGCTGCTTGCGCTCGGCGGGCGTTTGGGCGGCATCGAGAAGCGCCCGGAAGGTCAGCATCTCGCCAAAGACCGAAGCGGTTTCCGCCAGCGTCAACGGTGTGTCCGAGAGCATCGGCCCCTGTTTCGCGGCCAGCACCTGATGCACGCCGTGGCCCAGCTCATGGGCGAGCGTCATCACATCGCGCGGCTTGCCGAGGTAATTGAGCATCACATAGGGGTGGACGGTGGTCACGGTGGGGTGGGCAAAGGCGCCGGGCGCCTTGCCGGGCTTCACGCCCGCGTCGATCCAGCCTTTTTCGAAGAAGGGTTCGGCAATCTCCGCCATTTTCGGCGCAAAGCTGCCATAGGCGCCAAGCACCGTGGCCTTTGCCTCGTCCCACAAGATCTTGCGCGGCGTCTCGGTCGGAAGGGGGGCGTTGCGGTCCCAGATCTGCAGTTTTTCGAGCCCGAGCCATTTGGCTTTGAGCGCATAGTAACGGTGCGAGAGCCGCGGATAGGCGGTCACCACCGCATTGCGCAGCGCCTCCACCACCTCGGGCTCGACATGGTTGGAAAGATGCCGCCCGGTCTGGGGGGTGGGCATTTTCCGCCAGCGGTCCTCGATCTCCTTTTCCTTCGCGAGCGTGTTGTGGACGCGGGCAAAGAGCTTCACGTTCTCACCAAAGACGCGGGCGAGCTCGCGCGCGGCCGCCTCGCGTTTGGCGCGGTCATGATCGCTCATCAGCGTGGTCGCGGCCTCAAGGTTCAGCGCTTCGCCATCCACCGTGAAAGTGAGCGCGGCAGAGGTCTCGTCAAACAGCCGGTTCCATGCCGCCGCCCCCACGACGGATTGATCGTGCAGAAATTTTTCCAGCTCGTCGGAGAGCTGATAGGGTTTCATCGCGCGCATCCGGTCAAACACCGGCTTGAAGCGGGCCACCGCCGGATCGGCAAAGACGGCCTCATAACGCGCATCCTCGATGCGGTTGAATTCGAGCGAGAAGAACACGAGCGGCGTGGTGAAGGCGGTGATGCGGTCTTGCGCATCGGCCATGAACTTGGCGCGGCCCGCATCGGTTGTGCATTGGTAATAGCGCAGCCCGGCATAGGACATGATGCGCCCCGCCGTGGTTTCGATCGCCTCGTAACGCGCGATGCAGTCTGCCATCGCGGCGGCATCGAGCGTGGCAAGCTTGCCCTCGTAATCGGCGGCAAAGGCCGCACATTCTTTCTCCAGCCAGCCCATGTCGCGCGCGAACTCGGGCGCATCGGGCGCGGTGTAGAGGTCGCTCAGATCCCAGTCGGGCAGGGCGCCGAAGTCGCCGCCCCCTTTGGTCGCGGCGGACGCGTCGAAAACCGGGGTGGGCAGGGTGATGTTCATGGAAACCTCGCAATCTGTCCCCCCACAGATAGGGTCTGCGGGGGGGGCGGTGCAAGGGTCGCTCAGGCGGCCGCCGGTTTGCGGGCGCGGGCATGGGCGAGGCCGTCGCGCATGTTGAGCCCCAAAAGCCAGAGGTTGACGAGCGCCGCAAGCCGCTCAAGCTGGGTCAGCGCCACGAAGTCGGCGCCGGTGTGCCCGGAGCTCGCACGCCAGGCAAGGAGCGCCGCGAGCGGCACCAGAAGCCCGAGCCCGAGGGCCGCCACCCGCTTCATCCGCGCGCGCTTTTGCGCCACAAAAGCACCCTTCCAGCCCTGCCCGAGCTTGCTGCCCGAGCCGCCCACCATCGCCATTGCGGGCAGGAGCACCAGCGCCACCACCCACAGGATATTGGCGCGCATCGCCGCGATGTCGGCCGGCACGCCGCCCAGTTCATGCGCGAGGATCGTGGCCTGAAGCCCGCAGATTGTCGCCATCGCCACACCGCCCGCAGCGGCATGCAGTTTCGATAAGGGAAGCATCGACTCACTCCATATAAATAGCATGCTATGTAATATGAAATTGAATTGCATGCTATGCAAATGCTATTCCGGGTCATGGACATCGCATCTTTCGACAAGGCCAGTTCCGCCGGGTTTCTGGCCAACATGATGGCGCGGCTTTTTGAGAACCGGCTCGCGGCGGCGATCCGGCCCTTGGGGCTCACGCCCGCGCAATTCATGACGCTGCTGGAGCTTTGGGCCGAGGAGGGCCAGACCCAGGCCGCCCTCGTCGCGCGACTTGCGGTGGAACAGGCGACGATGGCGGGCACGCTGGGGCGGATGGAGCGCGACGGGCTGATCGAACGCCGCCCGCATCCCAGCGACAAGCGCGCCCAGACCCTGCATCTGACGGAACGCGCCCGCGCGCTCGAAGCGCTGGCCACGGAAGCCGCGCAGGCGGTCAATGCGAGGGCACTCGCCGGGCTCACGCCGGAGGAACAGGCGCTTTTTCTCGATCTGATGGCGCGTGTAATCGGGCGCCTGGGAAAATGACGGCGCGAATGCCTGAAATTTAGGCGGAAAGGCGGAAATTGAGCGCCACGCACAACTTCCCCGCGAGAATGGGTGCGGCTCACCTTCCGCTCCGCCCGACCGCTGCCTAGGATTCGATCAAGGCCGGAGGAATCATCGCAATGACGGAATATTTCAACGAGATGTATGAGGGCGGCAAAGTCCGCGAGCCTTACCGGCGGCTCGAGGACTGGACGAAGGCCATGCCCGCCGAATTGCGGGCGATGAAACAGGCGGAAGCCGAGGCGCTTTTTCGCCGCATCGGCATCACTTTCGCGGTTTATGGCGAGGGCGGCGACCCGGACCGGCTGATCCCCTTCGACATGTTCCCGCGGGTTTTCACGCAAACCGAATGGCGCAAGCTTGAGCGTGGCATCAAGCAACGTGCGCGGGCATTGAACGCCTTCCTGCTTGATGTGTACGGCCGTGCCGAGATCGTGCGCGCGGGCAAGATCCCGGGGCGGCTCGTGTTCCAGAACGAGGCGTTCGAGCGCGCGGTGACGGGCTTCACGCCGCCGCGCGGGATCTATTCCCACATCGTCGGCATCGACATCGTGCGCACCGGGCCCGATGAGTTTTTTGTACTCGAAGACAACTGCCGCACGCCGTCGGGCGTCAGCTACATGCTGGAAAACCGCGAGATCATGATGCGGATGTTCCCGCAGCTCTTCCGCGAAAACCGGATCGAGCCGGTCGATGGTTACGCGGATGCGCTGCGCCGCACGCTCGCCTCGGTCGCGCCCTCGAAATGCGACCGCGAACCCAATATCGGTATCCTGACGCCGGGCCATTACAACTCCGCCTATTACGAACACAGCTTCCTTGCCGATCTGATGGGGGTGGAGCTGGTCGAGGGCGCCGATCTTTTCGTCGAGGGCGGGTTTGTCTGGATGCGCACCACTGAAGGGCCGAAAAAGCTCGACGTGATCTACCGCCGCATCGACGACGCCTTCCTTGATCCGCTCTGCTTCCGGCCCGACTCCATGCTCGGCATTCCCGGGCTGATGGATGTCTACCGCTCGGGCGGTGTCAGCATCTGTTCGGCGCCGGGCGCGGGGGTGGCCGATGACAAGGCGGTCTATACTTTCGTGCCGGAGATGGTGCGCTTCTACCTTGGCGAGGAGCCGCTTTTGAACAACGTCCCCACCTGGCAATGCGCCAAGGAGGACGATTGCAAATATGTGCTTGAGCACATGGGAGAGCTGGTGGTGAAGGAAGTGCATGGCTCTGGCGGCTACGGCATGCTCGTTGGGCCGAAATCGACCACCGAGCAGATCGAGGCCTTCCGCGCCAAGGTTGCGGCCCATCCCGAGAATTACATCGCCCAGCCGACGCTTGCGCTTTCGACCACGCCCACCTTCGTGCAGGAAGGGATCGCGCCGCGGCATGTCGATTTGCGCCCCTATTGCCTTGTGGGCGAGAAGATCGAGCTTGTGCCGGGCGGGCTCACCCGCGTCGCGCTGAAGGAGGGATCGCTCGTCGTGAACTCCTCGCAGGGGGGCGGCGTGAAAGATACCTGGGTGTTGGCGGAGTGACAAAATGCTGAGCCGGACCGCTGAAAACCTTTTCTGGATTGCGCGTTACATCGAACGCGCCGAAACCATGGCGCGGCTGCTGGAAGTGGGCGCGCGGATCGCGCTGATGCCCTCGGCCGGGCATGGCTACCGCAGCGAGTGGGAAAGCATCCTGCAAGCCTCGGGCACCGCCGAGGGGTTCTCGGCCAAATATGGCGACCCGGTGCAGCGCAATATCGAGAGCTATCTGTTCTTTGACCGCGACAACCCCTCTTCGGTGGTCTCCTGCCTTGAACGCGCGCGCGAAAACGCGCGGATCGTGCGCACGGCGCTGACCTCGCAGGTCTGGGATGCGCTCAACGGCGCGTTTCAGGAGATGCGCCGGCTCGAGCGGATGCCGCGCTCGGAGCTTGAGGTGACCGAGCTCACCGAATGGGTGAACCGCCAGGCCGCGCTGGTGCGCGGCGCGATCGACGCCACGCTTTTGCGCAACGACGGCTACAGCTTCCTCAACCTCGGCTTCGCGCTCGAACGCGCCGACAACACCGCGCGGCTGATCGACGTGAAGTATTTCGTGCTCCTGCCCTCGGTCGATTTCGTCGGCTCCGGGCTCGACAATTACCAGTGGCAGACGCTTTTGCGCGCGCTCTCGGCGCATCGCGCCTTCCACTGGGCCTATGGCGGCGACATCACTGCGGCGAAGATCGCGCATTTTTTGATCCTCAATCCGCAATCGCCGCGCTCGCTCGTGACCGCCGTGACGATGGCGATGGAACATCTCGATGCGCTGGCGCGCGGCTATCAGAAATCCGGCCCCGCGCAGATGCGCGCCCGCGCGCTGGTGGGCGAGATCGCCGAAACCCGCGTCGAGGAAATTTTCGACGAGGGTCTGCACGAGTTTCTCACCCGCTTCATTCGCGATGTGGGCGAGCTTTCGGACATGGTGCAGGGCATGTATCTGAGCGGAGAAGCGCGATGATCCTGACGGTCAATCACGTCACGACTTACGAATATGACGCGCCGATGCGCGCTGCCGTGCAATCGCTCCGGCTCTTTCCCTCACGGTTCGACGGCCAGCGCACGATCCAGTGGTCGGTCGAGGTGGAGGGCGGTACGCGCGGCGGCTCATTTCGCGACGGGGCGGGCGACAAGGTCGAGGGCTGGTCGATCCGCGGCCCGGTGAGCGCGGTGACGATTTCGGTTTCGGGGCAGGTTGATACCGCCGACACGGCGGGCGTGCTGCGCGGCCACCGCGAGAGCGTCTCGCCGCTTGCCTACCTGCGCGAGACCACCGCCACCTGGCAAAGCGCCGAGATCCGCGATCTGGCGCAGAAAGCGGCCAAGGGGGCGACAGATGCGCTCGACCGCGCGCACCGGCTTTCGAATGCTGTGGCCGAGGCTATCGCCTATCGCCCCGGCACCACCACCGCCCATACTACCGCGGCCGAGGCGCTGGCGCAGGGCGAGGGGGTCTGTCAGGACCATGCCCATGCGCTCATCGCCTGCGCGCGGGTGCTCGGCATGCCGGCGCGTTATGTGTCGGGCTATCTCTTCGCGCGCGAGGACGGCGAGCCGCATGAGGCGGCCCATGCCTGGGCCGAGATCTGGGTCGAGAACATCGGCTGGATCGGTTTCGACCCGGCCAACCAGTGCTGCCCCGATGCGCGCTTCATCCGGCTCGGCTCCGGGCTCGATGCGCGCGAGGCGGCGCCGATCAAGGGCGTGGCGCAAGGCGAGGGAGCCGAGCGGCTCGATGTGACGGTTGCGCTTGAAGCCGTGCAGCAATAGGCTGCGCGGCGGTGCTGTGCCGGGGGGCAGGGAACGGTTATGACCTATTGCGTGGGCCTTCTGCTCGATGAAGGCATGGTGCTGCTGAGTGACACCCGCACCAATGCGGGGCTCGACAATATTGCGACCTATCGCAAGATGTTCATCTTCGAGGAGCCGGGCGAGCGGGTGATCACCATCCTCACCGCGGGCTCGCTCTCGGTGACGCAAACGACGATCGCGCGGCTGCGCGAGGCGATCGAGCATCCGGAGGCGAGTGAAGACGACTCGATCATGCAGGCGCCGACGATGCTGAACGTGGCCGAGATCATCGGCAACACGCTCGCCTCGGTGCGCCAGGACATCGACCACAAGATGAATGCCTCGAAGGTCTCGGTCACCGCCTCGATGATCGTGGCAGGCCAGCGCCGCGGCGGCACGATGCGGCTTTTCCTCGTTTACCCCGAGGGGAATTTCATCGAGGCGACGGAGGACACGCCGTTTTTGCAGATTGGCGAGCACAAATACGGCAAACCGATCCTCGACCGCGTGGTGCGCATGGCGACCACGCTCGAAGACGGGCAGAAGGCGGTGCTTTTGTCGATGGATTCGACCCTGCGCTCGAACCTCTCGGTCGGCATGCCGCTCGATCTTGCGGTGATCGCGCGCGACGACTGCAAGGTAACGCTGAAGCGGCGCATCGAGAAGGACGATCCGCAATTCGCCGCGATGTCGCTGGCCTGGTCAGAGGCCTTGCGCGATGGTTTTGGCCGGATCGAGCTGATCAGCTAGAACCGGCCCGGTCGAAGAGTGCGGTGCAGGCATCGAAGAATCGGGCCTGCCGGGCCGGGCTCTCCATCATCAGTTCGTGTTCGGCGCCCTCGAAAATCTCGAGCCGCCCCTTCGGCCAGCGCTTCATCCGTTCATGCACCCAATGGGTTGCCACGATCCGCTCATTGCCGCCCAGCGCGCAATAGCAGGGCAGATCGGGGGAGGGGAGCGCATCGAGCGCGGCGCATTCGAGGATGCCCTCGCAAACCCAGCGATAGCTCGGTCCGGCCAGCGCGAGCGCCGGCACCGCCTGCAGATGGGTGAGCATGAAGGCCCACATTTCGGCATCAGTGGTCAGCTTGTTGTCGGCAAAGGGCGCGCTCGGCACATAGCTCTTGCGCGAGAAGCCGGGCGGGTAATGGGTGGCGAGCGGCGACGTACGCAGCATCCGCGCCACGAAGGGGCCGATCGGCTGGATCAGCCGCGGCAAGCCAATCGCCCACATCGGCGCGGAAAAGGCGCAAGCTGCAAACGGGTGCTCTTCCATCACCCGGCGCAGGCCAATCGCACCGCCCATCGAATGGCCGAGAATGACCCAAGGGCGCGGCAGGTCCAGCTCGGTCGCCGCCGCCAGAACCGCATCGAAATCGCGCTGATAATCGCCAAACTCCACGACATCGCCCTGCATCGGGTCATGGGCGGGGCGGTCGGCGAGCCCCTGACCGCGCCAGTCCACGGCCAGCATCGCATAGCCGCGCCGGGCGAAAGCGGCCGCCGCCGGGCCATATTTTTCGACATATTCGGTGCGCCCGGGCAGCAGGAACACCGTACCCTTCGCCCCCGCCTTCGGCCACAGGCCAAACCGGATCCGCACCCGGTCGGCGGTGCGCAACCAGAAAGCCACGCCGCCCTCGGGGCCGCGCGCGATCTCGTCATGCAGGGGCGCCGCTTCGATCACGAAAGCGCGGAGCCCAGTTGCATCGCCAGCCCCATCGAGCCGTCGATCTTCAGCTTGCCCTGCATGAAGGCCATGGTCGGGTTCACATTGCCCGAGAGCATGCCGCGGAACGTGTCGGTATCGGCCGTCAGAGTCACATCGGCCTCACCATCGCCTTCACGCACGCCATCGGGATCGGCAATGATCGAACCTTCGCCCTCGATGACGAACTTCGCGACCGAGGGAAACCCGTTCGGAAGCTTCTCCGACAGTTGCTCCACGGCCTTTTCGATGACGATGCTCATGTTCCCTCCAAATCTGATTTGCGGCTCTCGCTTTTCGCGGCGGATCGCCTACATTCCCGTATATGAAGCGCTTGGCCTTGCAAAACAAATGTATCGTTGCGGCACTTGCCGTCTTCGTCAACCTCGCATCTCCGGCCGATGCCGAGACCGCGGGGCTTGAGCGGGCTTTTGCCGAGCTGGCCGACCCGGATTATGCGGGGTGGGAGCGTGCAGAATCGGATATCCGCCGGGCCTGGTCGCGCTCGGGTTCGGCGTCGATGGATCTGTTGCTCAAGCGCGGCGAGGCGGCGCTCGATGCGGGCGATCTGGGCGCGGCCATCGAGCATCTGACTGCGCTCACCGATCACGACCCCGATTTTGCCGAGGGGTTCAATGCCCGCGCCACCGCCTATGCAATGGCGGGGCTCTACGGCCCCTCGATGGCCGATATCGCGCAGGTTTTGCGCCTTGAACCGCGGCACTGGGGGGCACTTGCCGGTCTGGGCGGGATGCTCGCCGATATGGGCGAGACCGGGCGGGCGCTGGCCGCCTATCGCGCCTCTTTCGCCTTGAACCCGCATCAGCAGGATGTGAAAGACGCGATTGCGCGACTGCAAAAGGAGCTCGCGGGCATCACCCTGTGAGGCCCGCCGGAGGAAGCGATGACGGGGCGGATCACCGCGGTCCTCGGGCCGACGAATACCGGCAAGACCCATTATGCCATCGAGCGGATGCTGGCGCATCGCACCGGTGTGATCGGCCTGCCGCTCAGGCTTCTGGCGCGCGAGGTCTATGACCGGATCGTGAAGGCGCGCGGCCCCTCGGTCGTGGCGCTGGTGACGGGCGAGGAGCGCATCGTTCCCGAGCGCGCGCAATACTGGGTCTGCACCACCGAGGCGATGCCGGAACTGGGTGCCGATTTCGTGGCTATCGACGAGATCCAGCTTTGCGCCGACCCGGAGCGCGGCCATGTGTTCACCGACCGGCTGCTTTACATGCGCGGATTGCACGAGACCCTCTTCCTTGGGTCGGAGAGCATGAAGGGGGCGATTGCGGCGCTGGTGCCGAAGGTGCAGTTCACCCGACGCGAGCGATTCTCGAAGCTGAGCTGGGCCGGTTCGAAGAAGATCTCGCGGATGAAGCCGCGCGCCGCCATCGTCGGCTTCTCGGTCGACAATGTCTATGCCATCGCCGAGCTGATCCGGCGGCAAAAGGGCGGCGCGGCGGTGGTGATGGGGGCGCTGTCGCCGCGCACGCGCAATGCCCAGGTGGAGATGTATCAAAACGGCGATGTCGATTATCTCGTCGCCACCGATGCGATCGGGATGGGGCTCAACCTCGACATCGAGCATGTGGCCTTTTCCGCGACGGCAAAATTCGACGGACGGCGGATGCGGCATCTTTTCCCGCATGAGATCGGCCAGATCGCGGGCCGCGCCGGGCGGCACACGCAGGACGGCACCTTTGGCGTGACCGGCGAGGCGCATGCGCTCCCCGAGGATGTGATCGAGGCGGTCGAGGAACACCGTTTTGCGCCGATCCAGCGGCTGCAATGGCGCAATCCGCGGCTTGAATTCGGCACCGTGGCGCGGCTCATCGCCTCGCTCGAAACCGCGCCGCGCGACGAATGGCTCACCCGGGGGCGGGACGCCGACGACCTTCTGGCGCTCAAGGCGCTCGCCGACTTCCCCGAGATCCGCGACCGGGTCCGCGCGCCGGCCGATGTGCGGCTTTTGTGGGATGTCTGCCGGATCCCCGACTTTCGCTCGATTTCCGAGGCCGAACATGCGACGCTGCTGGCGCGGATTTTCGGCTTCCTGCAAACCGGCAAGGGCGTGCCCTCCGATTGGCTGACAGGCCAGATTGCGCGCATCGACCGCACCAGCGGCGACATTGATACGCTTTCGAAACGTCTCGCCTTCATCCGCACCTGGACTTATGTTGCGCAACGCAAAGGCTGGGTGGATGATGAAACCCATTGGCGTGAAGAGACGCGCGCTGTAGAAGACCGTCTGTCGGATGCGCTGCATGGCGCACTGACCCAACGATTTGTGGACCGGCGCACCTCTGTGTTGTTGCGGCGGCTCAAGCAGAAGGAGACCCTCGTGGCCGAGGTGAACGACAAGGGCGAAGTGATGGTCGAAGGCGAATTTGCCGGCCGTCTCGAGGGATTCCGCTTCCGGCAGGACGGCACGTCCTCGCCCGACGAGGCGAAGATGCTGGCGCGCGCCGCTTATGAGGCGCTCAAGCCCGAGTTCAGCCTGCGCTCGGACCGGTTCTACAATGCGCCCGATACCGAGATGGATTTCACCGAACAGGGCGGCCTGATGTGGGGCGAGCTCGCGGTGGGCAAGCTCGTGAAGGGCGCCGAGGCGCTCAAGCCGACGGTCGATGCCTTCGTCGACGAGGAAGCCGGGCCCGAGGTGGTGGAAAAGGTCCGCCGCCGTCTGCAGCATTTCATCGACCGCAAGGTGGCTGCCCTGTTCGAGCCGCTCTTGGCGATGAGCCGGGATGAAGCGCTCACCGGGCTTGCGCGCGGCTTTGCGTTCCGCCTTGTCGAAGGCATGGGCATCCTGCCGCGCGAAGGCGTGGCCGCCGAGGTCAAGGAGCTTGATCAGGAGGCGCGCGGGCTCTTGCGCAAGCATGGCGTGCGTTTTGGCCAATATACGATCTTCCAGCAGGCGCTTCTGAAGCCCGCGCCGACGCGGCTCCGTCTCGTACTCGCCTCGCTTTGGGAGGGTCTGGCCGAATTCCCCGAAAGCCCGCCTCCGGGCCTCGTGACGATCCCCTATATCGCCGAAGTGCCGAGCTCGGCCTATACGCTTTCGGGCTACCGCCCGGCGGGCAGCCGCGCGATCCGCATCGACATGCTTGAGCGGCTTGCGGACATTCTGCGCACGCAAGACAGCAAGGCGGGCTTTGAAGCCACGCCCGACATGCTTTCGATCACCGGCATGACGCTTGAGCAGTTTTCCGATCTGATGGCCGGGCTCGGCTACCGCGCCGAGAAGGCCGAGCGGCCGAAAGCGCGTCCGGCGCCCGAGCCGAAGGCCCCCGAGGCGGAGGCTGGCGCCGAGAACCCGATCCCCGAGGAAAGCTCGCCCGTGGCCGAGGCGGAAGCCGAAGCGCTCGCGACCGAGGCTGAAACCGAAGTGTTCTACACCTTCGCCTGGGCGCCGCGTCCGCGCGCCGATCGCGGGCCGCGCCGCAACCATCAGGGTGGCGGCCAAAGTGGCAACCATCAGGGCGGGGAAGCGCGCCATGGCGGCGGCCCGCGTGAGGGCCGCAACGAAGGGCGTGGCGAGAAGCGGGGCGAGGGCGGTGGCAAACCGCGCCGCCATGAGGGCGAGGGCGCCAACGAACGTGGCGGCGAGCGCGGCGGCAAATTTGGTGGCAAGCCGAAGGGCGGCAAGCACGGCGGACCGAAGGGCGGCAAGTCTGACGATCGTGGCCGTGGCTTCGAATCCCACCCGCCGAAAAAAGACAAGCCGATCGACCCGGATAACCCCTTTGCCGCGGCGCTGATGGGGCTCAAGGGCAAGCTCTAGAGCGGTGGACACGCGCGACCGGCTCCGCATCGACAAATGGCTCTGGCAGGCGCGGTTCGTGAAGAGCCGCCCCTTGGCCGTCGAACTGGTGAGTTCCGGTCATCTGCGGCTCAACGGCCGCAAGATCGACAAGCCGGGCCGCCCCGTCGGCCCGGGCGATGTGCTGACCTTTGCGCTTCAGGGGCAGGTGCGGGTGGTGCGCATCCTCGCCTGTGGCACCCGCCGCGGCCCCGCCACCGAGGCGGCCACGCTTTACGAAGTGCTTGAGGGGCCCGAGACCGCTGCGGAGACTGTCTAAGCCGGGTCGCCCCCGGGCGCTGGAGCGCCGGGCAGCAAGATTCGGGCCTGACCGCCGCGCCCGCGCTCCAAAGGCTAAGCCACATCGCCGCACCTCGTTATTTATGTATCTCTCTCTTGATTGCGGCGGCTCGGGGGGCTAGGAAATCGCAGCGTCGAAGATTGGGGTATCCGAATGACCTATGTCGTCACCGACAACTGCATCGCCTGCAAATACACCGATTGTGTCGAGGTTTGCCCGGTTGATTGCTTCTACGAGGGCGAGAACACGCTGGTGATCCATCCGGACGAATGCATCGATTGCGGTGTGTGTGAGCCCGAATGCCCCGCTGATGCGATCCGCCCCGATACCGAACCGGGGATGGAAGACTGGGTGGAATTCAACCGCCAATATGCCCAGATCTGGCCGGTGATCACGGTCAAGAAAGACGCGCTGCCCGATCACAAGGCGCATGACGGCGAGACCGGCAAACGCGAGAAATACTTCTCGCCGAACCCCGGCACCGGCGACTGAGACCGGTCGGGCTGTCCTGTCGTGATCGCGACAGGTGCAACGGCGTGATTCCCTTGCGCTGGGGGCCGGTGGGCCCCCTTTTGCGCCGCCGCACGCCCACAGCGATTCGGCCACAATACGGGCGGCGCGACAAAATATCCGTTACTTTCTGGCAAGGTTACCCTCGGGAATCCGCCCGCTCACGCGCTTGTTGCGGGGGCGGATGCTATGAATCGGGCAAATTTCGTGCTACACTCCCGTTACAAAGGAGCATGTCCCCACGCAGAACCGCTCGTCTGCGCGTCATTCATCGTAGAACATTCACCGCGGCGCTTTCGGTGCCGTGGGTGTTCTTTGCGCTGAAATGGGGGCAGCCCGGCTGCAAGGAAGCGACTGAATGACCAAGATGAAGAAGACCGAGTTTCGTCCGGACGATTTCGTTGTGTACCCCGCGCATGGCGTGGGCAGGATCATCTCGATCGAGGAACAGGAAATCGCGGGGCTGCGGCTCGAGTTGTTCGTGATTTCCTTCGAGAAGGACAAGATGACGCTGCGCGTGCCCACCCACAAGGCAGTGGATATCGGCATGCGCGGGCTCTCCACCCCCGATGTGGTGACCAAGGCGCTCGAGACGCTGAAAGGCAAGGCCAAGGTCAAGCGGGCGATGTGGTCGCGCCGGGCGCAGGAATACGAGCAGAAGATCAACTCCGGAGATCTTCTGTCGATTGCCGAGGTGGTGCGCGATCTGCACCGCGCCGACGATCAGCGCGAGCAATCCTATTCCGAGCGTCAACTTTACGAAGCGGCGCTGGAACGGCTGACCCGCGAGGTCGCGGCGGTTTCGGGCACCGACGAGGCGGGCGCGGCGAAGAAGGTGGACGAGGTTTTGCTCGGCCGCGCCGCCTGAGCCTCCGGCCCCGCACAGGGTTCACGGGCCCCTTCCGGGGCCCGTTTCATTTGCCGTTCGGTGCAGGACCGAGGCGACCCGGCCCCCGCTCTGGCGCCCAATCTTCACGGGCCCGGAAAGCCGGGCGAAGACATCAGCCGGGAAGCGGGCGCCTGCCCAGATCCTCGAAGAAACGCAGCAGATACCCATCGGGATCGGCGACGAGGAACTGCCGGTTCCCGCTCTCCTCGGTCCCGGCGCGATACCATTTCTCCTCGACGGGGAGAAAAAGCGCGATGTCGCGCGCCGCCAGAGCCTCCAGAAGCGGCAAAAGGGCGGGGACGCGGATTTGCAGGTTCATGCCCCGCCCGAACGGATAGGCCTCAGGCAAATGCCCGCCGTCGAAGCTGCGGCCAAGGCCGATCTGGTCGAGCATCAGCTCGGCCGCGCCGAGGCGCAAGTAGCAAAACCCCTCTTCGGGGCGCTCATAGACGCAGCAAAACCCGAGCAGATCGCAATAGAAGGCCTTTGATCGGCGCCAGTCCGATACCGCGAGTTCAGGCACGAGGGTGTTGCTCATCGAGTTCTCCTGCGCCGCGCCTCAGCCTTCCTTGAGCACATCGGCATCCTGCGGCGCCTTGCCGTCCGCACCGCGGCGCGCGGCGAGCTGTGCGGTCATCTGTGCTTCGAATTCCGCATTGAGCGCCTTCAGCCGCGCCACATAGGCGGCGTTCTTCTCGGCGGCGATGCCCGGTTGCCAAACTTCGGCCAGATCGCGTACCGAGGCGCGGTCGAGCTTCCAGAAGGTGCGCTCCAGCTCATGCGCCTCATAGGCGCTCAGCCCCACATTCTCAAGCACGTAGCGCCCCGCCCGGCAGGAACTGTCGAACATCTCCCGCACGATGTCATTCGCGCCGGCTGCATAAAGGTCGTAGACATGGTAGCGGTCGCGGGCGCGGGCGATGATATGCAGATCCGGCCGTTCCTTGCGGGCGTAGCGCACAAGCGCGGTTGCCGCCTGCTTATCGTCGAGCGCGACCACGAGCACCCGCGCCTTCGAAAGCCCCGCGGCCGCCAGCAGTTGCGGCCGGGTCGGATCGCCGAAATAGGCCTTGTAGCCGAAGGTGCGCATGCGTTGCACCGTGGGCAGATCGGCATCGATCACGGTTGTCGCATAGCCCGACATCGTCACCATCCGGCTCACCACCTGACCAAAGCGCCCCGCCCCCGCGATCAGGATCGGCCGTTGTTCGTCGACCGTGTCGGGGTCGGGGCGGCCGTCGGCCTCGACGCGCGGGGCAAGCCGTTCGTGCAGCAAAAACAGCACCGGCGAAAGCAGCATGCTCAGCGCGATCACGAGAAGTACTTTTTCCGCCACCGCGGGGGGCAGGATCCGCTGCGCCGTGGCGAAGGAAACGAGCACCAGCGAGAATTCCCCGGCCTGTGCGAGGCCGAAGGCAAAAAGCCAGCGGTCCGAGCCGCGCAAGCCGAAGAGACGCCCGAGCCCGTAGAGGATCGCGGCCTTCAGCATCACCAGCGCGAGCACCAGCGTCATGATCTTGAGCGGGCCCGCGAGGAAGACGCGAAAGTCGATCCCCGCGCCCACGGCAATGAAGAAGAGCCCCATCAGGAGCCCCTTGAAGGGTTCCACGCTCGCTTCAAGCTCATGCTTGAAGGCGCTGTCGGCGAGCACGAGCCCCGCGAGGAAGGTGCCGAGCGCGGGCGAGAGGCCGACGAGGTTCATCAGCGAGGCGATGCCGACGACGATCATCAGCGCCACCGCCGTGTTCACTTCGCGCAGCTTCGAGCCCTGCACGAAGCGAAACAGCGGCTGCACCAGAAAATGCCCGGCCGCGACCACTGCGAGCACCGCGCCCAGCGTCACGAGGGTGAGCCCCCAGGCGGGCAACGCGTCGAGCCATTGCGCTGCCATGCCATGCCCGGCGGCGCTGTCGGCGCGGGCGAGCTCGCGCGCGCCCGGCAGCGCCAGCAAAGGCAGAAGCGCGAGCAGCGGGATCACCGCAATATCCTGCATCAGCAGCACTGCAAAAGCGGACCGCCCGCCCGCGGTCTGCAACAATCGCTTCTCGTTCAGGGTCTGCATCACGATCGCGGTCGAAGAGAGCGCGAGGATCGCGCCGAGTGCCACCGCGGCGCGCGGCGGCTGACCCACCGCCATCGTCACCCCGGCCACCGCAAGCGCCGTGAGCAGAAATTGCAGCCCGCCGAGGCCCAGGAGCTTGTCGCGCATCGACCAGAGCGCGCGCGGGTTCATCTCGAGCCCGATCAGGAACAGCATCATCACCACGCCGAATTCGGCGAAATGCTGCAGGTCGTGGGCCTGATCGGCGACAAGGCCGAAGATCGGGCCAATCACCACCCCCGCCAGCAGATAGCCCAGCACAGAGCCGAGCCCGAGCCGTGTGGCGATCGGAACCGCGACCACCATGGCAACAAGATAAAGTGTCGCCTGAAGCAGAAAACCTTCCATCGAAACTCACGGAGCGGGTTGAGGTCTGCGCGGCGGGGCCGGGCAGACCGGAGACAGTGAAAGCAGGGGATGGTGCGAGCCTAAAGCAAAGCCGCCCCCAGACAAGCCGAAATGGGGTGCGTTTGCGCACGGTTGCGAGATCTTTGGGTCTCAGCCGCCGCGCACGAGCTTGAGGGTGATCGGCCGGCTGCCCTTCTGATAGGTCATCTGCGTTTCGCCGATCGCCGTCACCTTGCCGCCGTCGAGCCGGTCGCCCACGGCAACGCGGTAAAACCGCCCGTTCGGCAGGCGCACCAGCGCGCGGCGGTTGTTGGGGGTGCCAAAGAGGCCGATCAGTGTCACCTCGCCAAGGTCGATCGCGTTTTTCTGCGTCGCCTGACGCGCGACCGAGGCCGTGGTCGGCAATTTCGGCGCCGCAGCGGCGGGTTCGGGCTCAGAGCTCTCTTCCGAGCTGGTGAAGACGGTCGGTTCCGGCGCGGGGGAGGGGGCGGCGCGGCGCGGCGCGGGAGCGGGCGTTGGCGCGGGGGCGGCGGCCGCGATGGCGACAGCAGGGGCGGGAGCGGGGGGCGGGATAGCGGCCGGCGCGGCGGGAGGCGGTTCGGCCGCGATCGCGGCGGCCAGCGCGCTTTCGACCGCGGCGGAGAAATCGCGCGGCCGGGCGAGCGGACGGCGCGAGACGGCAACGGCCTGCGCCGAGGCATTTGGGAAGCTCGCCGGTGCCGCTTCGGCGGTCTCGACCGCGGGCGCCGTCACCGGGGCGGCTGCCGCGGCACGCTCCACCGATTGCGGTCGCGGTTTGGGCTGGGTTTTTGTCACGATCGCGGCCTGCGCGGTCGAGAGCCGCGGGCTCGGCCCGGTTGGCATCAGCGCGCCTTCACGGTCCAAGTAGCTGGCCGGAGGCAGCGGTCGGGAGGGGGCCGCTTCGGGGGGAGCCGTGGCGGGGGCCTCCGCCGCGGCTTTCGCCGCAGCCTCTACCTTGGCCGGGCGCGCTTTCGGGTGGTAGCGTTTGAGCGCCGGGTCAGCATAGGGCGCTTCGGCGGCGATGCGCGCGGCTTCGGCGGCGCGGCTGATCCGGGCATCGGGGCGCGGCCGCGGCACCCGCGGCGGCTTGCCGGCGTAGAGCGTGAAGCCGCCGGGCGCCGCCACCCCTTCGCGCGTCGGCACGAGCTCGTCCGCGACGGCGGGCGCTATCGCCGGTGTCGTCTCGGGGACCGTTTCCGCGGGCGGCGCTTCGGGGAGGTCTGCCGCGGTGGCCGCGGGCGAGGAAAACGCGGCGGTCGCGGTTGTGCCGAGCGGGGCGAGAGGCGCAAGCCCCGGCACGACGATCGGCGCGGCTTCCGTTGCAACCGGTGAGGGCGCGAGATCGCCTGCCGTTTCTCCGGGCAGCACATCGGGTGTTTTGGCCCCTGCCTCGGTCTGGGGGGGGAGGGGCGTTTCGGGGGCGGCGTCGCTGTGCGCCACGATCCCCGGCACGGCCACAGGCTCCGCGGGTCCGGCTTGCGGCGTTTCTGACGGGGCGGGCGCCGTTCCCGGGGCTGAAGCCGCTTCTTCTGGCGCGACTTCGGGGGCCGGTGGCGCGGGCACCTGCATGGCCGTGCTGCCCGGCGCCTCCTGCTGCGGGGCGCGGGCCAGTTCCGTCGGCTCATCGCCCAGAAAACCGGCCCAGAGCCCGACGATAGCCAGGAATATCGCAAGCGCGGCGCCCAGCATCAGCCCCAGATGTTTCGGCTTGCCGCCGACCTCAGGCGCCTTGCGTGCGCCAAAGACGGTGCGTTCCGGGTCGATGGTCTCCGGGCTGGCGCTTGGTGTGATTTCCACCCGCGGCCGCATCTCGCGCGCCACGGCGAGCGCCTTGCCCGCGCTGCTGCCCAGGGCCGCAGTGCTTTGCGCGGCGCGGCGCAGCCCCGCCCCGGCCATCTTCCCCGCAACCTGCCGCAACGACTCGCCGCCGCTGTGCTCCTCTTCCCAGGGCAGGGTGAGGCTCGGCGCGGTGACATCGGCTTTTGCGGGAGCTTTCGCGGGGGGGCGGTCGGGTTTCGGCGCGGCCGCTTTCGCTGCAGCAGCCGTCGGGGCGGTCGGGGAGGCGGTCTCCGTGGCCCGGGCCGCCGGAATGGGGGTGACGGAGGTGATGGCGGGCGCGCTGCGCGCGGGGGGCGCCGGGCGCGATGCGGGCGGTTGCGGCGCCGGGCCAAGCTCAGGCAGGCCGGGTTTGATCAGCGCCGTCTTGGGCGGGCTGCGCGGCACGCGCGGCGCGCCGGGCTGGCGCGGCGGTTTTGCCGCGACGGGCGCCGCGCGCGGGGCCTCGATTGGGGCGGTCGTCGCTGGCGCCGGTGCGGGGTCTGCCGCGTCTGTTGCGGGGTCTGCAGGGGCGGGCTCTGTGGGGGCGGGCTCCGCGGCGCTTGCCTGCGCGGGCGCTGGTTCAGCAGGCGCAGATGCGACAGGATCAGGCCCGGCGGGTGCTGCCTCTTCCGGCGCCGTCTGCGGGGCCGTCTGCGGGGATGCGGCCGCATTCCCGTCGGGGGGGAGGGGGAGCGGCTCCGGCTCCGGGGCATCCGTCGCGGCGGCCTCGGCCTCAGCCTCGGTTTCGGCCGGTTCCGGCGCCTCGAGTTTGACCTCCGGGGCGGCAGGGGCGGTTTCGGCCGATGTCACTTCAGGCGCGGGCGCAGCTTCGAGCGCTTCCGCGGGCACAGGCTCGGGCATCGGCTCGGGCTCGGGGGGCTCTGCCGGCTCTGCCGGCGCATCGGGCTGGGCCACCGAGGGGGCCACAGGGGGGGCGTCGCGCGGTTCTTCCCGCGCCTCGGCGGGCCCTGCGTCGGAGGCCGCTATCTCGGTCAGCGCGGAGAGCGGCAACGGATCCTGATCGCGCTCGATCCGCGCCCCGTCGGGCAGATGCACGGGCGCGGCGGCGCTCGGCCCGAACCAGGGCTCCCCGGCGAACTGCCCGGGCTCGGGCACCGCCACGAAAGAGACCGGCGCAAAGCCGCGATCTTCGGCAAAAGCTTCGGCTTCCTCGAGCGTCTCGCGCGCCACCACGGCCACCTGCACCGTCTCGCCATGGCCCGACCAGTCGAACACCAGATCATCGACCGCATAGGGGGTGCGCCCCTCAAGCGCGGCGGCAATCTGGCCGCGGCGTGCCGCCGCCTGCGGCCCGGGGGCGGCGATCTCGGCATAAAGCACCTGCGAGGCGGGAATCACCAGTTTCGAAGTGACGGGCACCGCTCCGGCGCGGGCCTTGGCGGCCCGGCGCAGGGCGCTCAGCCGGTCGTTGAAGTCGGGCGCATCGAGCGCGACCGCGCCCAGAAGTTCCCAGCCACCCTTCGCGCGGAAGAACAGGCTGATTCCGTCATGCGAGAGATTGAGGGCAAAATTCGGTTTCATGCGCGGGCCTTACCACATCACGGGCGGAGAGCGAAATCGGCGGCGGGTCGGGCTCCCTAAGTAAAGCAGAAAACCGCGCATGAAAAGCCGCCCACCGAGACGTGAACCGGTCCCGGGGGGCGGCAAGACAGGGTGCCGCCTCAGGCGGTGGCGGCCGTCAGCGCCTGATCGAGATCGGCGATCAGGTCGGCTGCATTCTCGATGCCGATCGAAAGGCGCACCACATTGGGGCCGGCACCCGCCTTGATCTGCTGCTCTTCGGTGAGCTGGCTATGCGTGGTCGAGGCCGAATGGATGATCAGCGAACGCGCATCGCCAAGGTTCGCCACATGGGAGAAGAGCTTGAGATTGTTGACAAGCTTCACGCAGGCATCATAGCCGCCCTTGACCGCGACGGTGAAGAGCGCGCCGCTGCCCTTCGGGTAGAGGCGCGCCGCGCGCTTCGCCCAGGGCGAGGAGGCGAGCCCGCCATAGGTGACAAAGTCGATCCGCGGATCGGCTTCGAGCCACTCCGCCACGGCCTTGGCATTGGCGACGTGTTTTTCCATCCGCAGGCTCAGCGTCTCGATCCCCATCAGCGTGTAATGCGCGCCTTGCGGGTTCATCGTCATGCCAAGATCGCGCAGGCCCACGGCGATCGAATGGAAGGTGAAGGCCATCGGCCCCAGCGCCTTGTGGAACGCAAGGCCGTGGTAGGCGGGCTCGGGCTCCGAAAGGCTCGGGAACTTGCCGGAGGCAGACCAGTCGAACTTGCCCGAATCGATCACCGCGCCGCCCGTCACCGTGCCATTGCCGGTGAGATATTTGGTCGCCGAATGCACCACGAGCGTTGCGCCATGCTCGATCGGGCGGCACAGGTAAGGCGAGGCGAGGGTGTTGTCGACAATGAGCGGCAGGCCGACCTTGTTCGCGACCGCGGCGACCGCAGGCAGGTCGGTCAGATAGCCCGCCGGGTTGGAGATCGATTCGCAGAAGATCGCGCGGGTGTCCTCATTCACCGCCGCCTCGATGGCTGCGGGATCGTCAAAGTCGACGAAAGTGCACGACCAGCCGAAGCGCTTGATGGTCTGGCTGAACTGGGTGATCGTACCGCCGTAAAGCCGGGTCGAGGCGACGATGTTCAGCCCCGGGCCCATCAGCGGGAAAAGCGCCATGATCTGCGCCGCATGGCCCGAGGAGCAGCACACCGCCCCCGCGCCGCCCTCAAGGGCGGCGATGCGGGCGGCGAGCGCCGAGACGGTCGGGTTCGTCAGCCGCGAATAGATATAGCCCACTTCCTGCAGGCCGAAGAGGCGCGCCGCATGGGCCGCGTCTTTGAACACATAGGCCGTGGTCTGGTAGATCGGCACCTGACGTGCACCGGTGGCGGGGTCGGGTTCGGCCCCGGCGTGGATTTGCAGCGTGTCGAAGGAATAGTCGCTCATCGGGGTCTCCCTGATTGATCGGCGCGACCTTAGCGGGGCCAAAATGGTGCCGCAAACATATTCACTTCGGGAAATCCGAACCGGAACGGGGCGGCTCAGCGCAGCCAGAGCCCCTCCCGGCGGATCGCATTGCGCAGCACCTGCTCACGCCGAGGGAGCGCATTGCGGTCAAATTTTGCACGCAATTTTTGCCCCTTGCCTTGATAGATCAGCTTTTTCGCAGGCTCGTGGAGGCGCAGCACCTTTTTGATCGGTTGCGGGCTCACCGCCGCCTCGAGCGCAGCCACCACCGCATCACTTTCGCGCGCGTAAAGCAGCGGCAGGGCGCGGTAATGGCAACTCACATCGCCGTCGAGCCCGGCCAGCTCCGGCCCCGGACGCCCGCCGCCGAAGGAATGGATCACCAGCGGCAGCGCCACCTGATCGAGCCAGGGATCGAGCGACTGGCAGGCGAGTTCATCGGGCGTGTCCCAGCGGATCGCATGGGCATAATGCAGGAACCGCTCGCCAAAGCACGGCCCATCTGCGCCAAAGAACCAGCCCGCGTTGAAGTAAAGGTAGCGGCGCCAGTATTCATCGGGCTGCGAGCGGTCGAGCGAGCTTTCGAAATCGAGGCCGAACTTGTCGTAAAGGCTCTTCCAGATCTCGGTATAGCCGACCTTGTAAAGCGGCGGTTCGGGCCAGGTGCCCTCGCGGCGCATCGAGGCGGAGGGGCGGGCGAAATCGAAGCCCACCGAGGAGAGCGGGCCGCAAAACACCGTATCGGTATCGAAGAACACGAAGGGGCCGGGGGGCAGCGCTGCCATCGCCTCGATCTTGTTGCCATGCGGGTAGCTCTCGCCGAAATGGCGGTTCTCGAAGGGCAGGATCTCGACGCCATTGTCTTTCAGGAACTTGCGCACCGGGTCCGAGATCGCCACCGGGGTGGACCAGCGCGCGCCTTTGGGCTCCATCGCGAGGAGCCGACCGGCGAAATCGGGGTTCGCGGCGCGAAAAGTTGCGACAAAGATCACCGCCTCGAATTCGAGCCGTCCCGCCTGCACGACAAAGAAGACATTCGGGAATGGACCGGTGCCTGATTTCGTTGTCATGATGATCGGGCTGCGCCTTATGCTCTTTGCTCGGAGATATGCAGTTTCGGCGCGGGGCGGAAGTCCCGCAAGGGGGGAATGATGCGATATACGCTTGGAATGGCAACGGTCGGGCTCGCTTTGCTTGCGGGGGCGGCCGGAGCGGAACAATTCACCACAGCCGCGGAAGTGCGCCCGATCTTGCAGGCCACCAAGGCGCAATGGCTGGCCTTGCGCGAATACGAGGGGCAAGATCTCCTTTATTTCACGCAAGTGCTGAGCTGGCGCTGCGGGCTCTCGCAGGTGTTTTACGGGCTCAATGGCGCCGCGCCGGAGATGCCCTTTTTCCTCGAAACCTGCCACGAGGGCACCGCCGCGCCGAATGCGATCGAGACCGATGCGATTTATGTCGCGCAGCCAGCAGGTTCGGTGCAGTCGATCCGGGTGAGACTGATTTATGACGACGGCACGGAAGATGAGGCGAGCTTCGCGCGGGGACAGATCCTGATGCCCTGAGGCCCGCACGCCGGGCCGGGCGCAGCTGTCTTGTGACGGCGGGCGTTTTGTGCTAGCCCTGCGTCACGGTCGGCAGTTCACCGAGGCGTCGCTGTCCCGCGAGGGAAGCTAAACCTGCTCCTCTTCTCGACAGACCCGGCTTGCCCGGGGCCTTGTCGCAAGCCAGCGACCAGCGATTTCGTGCAGGCCCCCGAGGAACGATCATGCCGAGACAGTCCGTCCCGCTTCCCATTGCGGATCTTTCGCAGTTTTCCCGCGCGCTTGGCGCGCAACTGGCCACCCGGCCCGACGGGGCGCCTTCGCATTTGACGCTGATGAACATGCTTGCGCGCGCGGCGGGGTTTCGCAACTTTCAGCATCTGCGGGCGGGGGCGCCTTGCGCGCCGTCACCACCGCCTGCATCCGCGCCGCAGAGCCCACCCGAACCGGTCGATCTGCGCCGCATCGCCAAGGTGGCGGGCTATTTTGACGCTGAGGGGCGGCTCATGCGCTGGCCGTCACGGCGGGCGCAGCAGATCCTGTGTCTTTGGGGGCTTTGGGCCCGGTTGCCCGCCGCCACGCGCATGAGCGAGCGCGAGATCAGTGACCGGCTAAAAGCGCTGCACGATTTTGGCGATCATGCGATCTTGCGGCGCGAGTTGGTCGGACTTGGCCTCTTTCGCCGCGACGCGAATGGCGCGAACTACCTGCGTCTGGAACAGAGCCCGCCTGCCGAGCCTTTGTGCCTGATCCGGGAGCTTGCGCCCCGGAGCCGGGCGGGGCGCGCGTAAGGCACCGCTACGGCCCTATTCCCACCAGCGGTCGATGCTGGCGATATCGCCATCCGACCAGCCGAAGTGATGCGCCATCTCATGCACGAAGACATGGGCGACGAGCGCATCAAGGTTCACATCGCCGCGCGCCGCCCATTCATCGAGGATCGGGCGGCGGAAGAGCCAGATCACATCGGGGCCGCTCGGGTCGGAGACGGATTTTTCCGTCATCGGCACGCCCTCGTAAAGGCCGGTCAGCTCGAACGGATCCTCGATCCCCATCTCGTCGAGGAGCGCATCGGGGGCAAAATCCTCCACCCGCAGCACCACCGCGCCCGCGGCCGGGCGGAACGCCTCGGGCAGGTCAGCGCGCGCCGCCTCGGCCATTGCCTCGATGTCTTCGAGGCTTGGCGCCTCGCGGCCTGTCCACTGCTCCACCTCACGGCTCCCTTACCAATGCGCAGCCCCGCCGCGCCCTTCCCGATATGGACAAAACGGCCCGCCTGTGAAAGAGGAACTGCAACAGGAGACCGCCATGACCGTTGTGACCCGCTTCGCCCCCTCGCCGACCGGCTATATCCACGTTGGCAACCTGCGCACCGCGCTGATGAACTATCTCGTCGCCCGCAAGGCTGGCGGCACCTTCATCTTGCGCATCGACGACACTGATCTTGAGCGCTCGAAGCAGGAATATGTGGATGCGCTGAAAGCGGATCTCGAATGGCTCGGCCTCACCTGGGATCGGGAGGAGCGCCAGTCGGCCCGGTTCGACCGCTATGAGGCCGCGGCCGAGAGCCTGCGCGGCATGGGGCGGCTTTACGAATGTTTCGAGAGCCCGACCGAGCTTGATCTGAAGCGCAAGAAGCTTCTAAACATGCACAAGCCCCCGGTCTATGACCGCGCGGCGCTGAAACTCACCGAGGATGACAAGGCGAAGTTCCGCGACGAGGGCCGCGAGGGCTATTGGCGCTTTCTGCTCGATCTCACCCGGATCGAGTGGAAAGACGGCATCATCGGAGACATATCAATCGACGCGGCCTCGGTTTCCGACCCGGTCCTGATCAAGGCGGGCGGGCAGGTGCTTTACACCTTCGCCTCTTCGGTCGACGATTTGCAGATGGGCGTGACCCATATCGTGCGCGGCGCCGACCATGTGACGAATACCGCGACCCAGATCCAGATCATCGAGGCTTTGGGCGGCAAGGCGCCCGCCTTTGCCCACCATTCGCTTTTGACCGGGGCGAAGGGCGAGGAGCTTTCCAAGCGGCTCGGCGCGCTCTCCATCCGCGATCTGCGCGCCAGTGGCATCGCCCCCGAGGCGCTGTTGTCGATGATGGCGCGGCTTGGCTCGAGCCAGCCGGTCGAGCTGAAGATGAGCCTTGAGGAAATCGCCGAAGGGTTTGATCTGAGCCAGTTCGGCGCGGCGCCGACGAAATTCGACCCCGAGGACCTGATCCCGCTGACGCGTGCACGCAACCAGCATCTGCCCTATGCGGCAGTGGCCGACGAGATCCGCGCCCTTGGCATTGCGGAGGGGATGGCGGAGCAGTTCTGGGCCGTCGCCTCGAAGAATATCGACAAGCTTTCGGACCTCAAGCATTGGGCCGAGCTGGTGCTCGAAGGCGCCGAGCCGGTGATCGCGCCCGAGGATGCCGAGTTTATCGCCGCCGCGATGGCGCTTCTGCCCGAACCGCCCTTTGCCGCCACCACCTGGAGCGAATGGACGGCGCAGGTGAAAGAGGCGACCGGGCGCAAGGGCAAGGGGCTTTTCATGCCGCTGCGGCTCGCGCTCACCGGGCAGGCGCATGGGCCTGAAATGGCGGATCTCATGCCGCTTTTGCAAAAGGTCCGCGCGAAGGGCTGAGGCCGCGCGCCGGGGGTTTCACACCCCCGGACCCCCGTGGGATATTTGGAGCAAGATGAACAGGGTCGGGCTCCGGCCCTGTTTGCTTTTGCGGTGTCGGTTTTGCGAGATTGGCGCGGTTTTTGCATTTGCGACCTGATCCGTGTCGGTTTTGGCCGCAAAGCGTCGGATTTGCTTTTCCCCCTTGCCAGAGTGTCGCGGCCTCGGCTATGCGGGAGAGGTCAGGATCGGGAGACACTGGCCGCAAGGTCAGGGCCGAAGGAGCAACCGCCCCGGTAAACTCTCAGGCAAAAGGACCGACCCGGCAAGAACTCTGGAGAGAGGCCTCCTAGAGAGGCCCGCCGAAGGGATAACGATCTCAGGCGCCTGAACAGGCAAGGACAGGGGGGGCATCGAGCGGGCGCAAGCCCAGGGATTCGGTGCCGGGGAACCGGCTGGAGGGTGACATGGCCGGGGATACGGGGCTGAAGCGCACGGCGCTTCACGATCTGCATGTGAAACTTGGAGCCAAGATGGTTCCCTTCGCGGGCTGGAGCATGCCTGTGAGCTACCCGATGGGGGTGCTGAAGGAGCATCTGCACACCCGCGCCGCTGCCGGGCTTTTCGATGTCGGGCATATGGGGCAGGTGATGCTGCCCGCGGGGGCCGTGGCCGCGCTCGAGGCGCTGGTGCCGGTCGATATTGCCGGGCTCGAGCTCAACCGGCAGCGCTATGCGATGTTCACCAATGACGCGGGCGGCATCCTCGATGACCTGATGGTGTCGAACCGTGGCGATCATCTCTTTCTCGTGGTCAACGCCGCCTGTGCCGAGGCCGATATTGCACATCTGAACGCGCATGTGCCGGGCGTCACCGTTGTCACCGGTCGCGGCCTTCTGGCGCTGCAAGGCCCGGCGGCGGAGGCCGCGCTCCAACGGCTTCTTCCCGGCGTGGCGGCGATGCGCTTCATGGATGTGGCGACCTTCCTGTGGCAGGGGGAAGATATCTGGGTCTCCCGCTCGGGCTATACCGGCGAGGACGGGTTCGAGATTTCCGTGCCCGATGCGGTGATCGCAGCCTTTGCCGAGGCCCTTCTTGCGATGGAAGAGGTTGCACCCATCGGCCTTGGCGCGCGCGACAGCCTGCGCCTTGAGGCCGGGTTGCCGCTTTATGGCCATGACATCGACACCACCACCTCGCCCGTCGCGGCGGGGCTCGCCTGGGCGATCCAGAAGGCGCGTCGTGCGGGCGGCGCGCGGGCGGGGGGCTTCCCCGGTGCCGAGCGGATTTTGCGCGAGCTTGCTGAGGGCCCCGCCAGCAAGCGCGTGGGGCTGCGCCCCGAAGGCCGCGCGCCGATGCGCGAAGGCGTTGAGATTTATGCCGAAGCGGAGGGCGGAAGCCCGATCGGCACCATCACCTCGGGCGGCTTTGGCCCCTCGATCGAGGCGCCGATGGCGATGGCCTACCTGCCCGCGACCCTCGCCGAGGGCGCCACTGTTTATGGCGAGATCCGCGGCAAACGCCTGCCCGCGCGCATCACGGCCCTGCCTTTCCATCCCACACGCTACAAACGCTGAGGAGCGACCATGACGATCCGTTTCACCGAAGACCATGAATGGCTGCGCCCCGAGGGCGATCTTTTGGTTGTCGGCATCACCGAACACGCCTCCGAGCAACTCGGCGACGTGGTCTATGTCGAGTTGCCCGAAGCGGGGCGCACGGTCGCGCCGGGCGAGGAGATCTGCGTGATCGAGTCGGTCAAGGCCGCTTCGGACATCCTCGCGCCGCTCGCAGGCGAGATCGTCGAGGTGAACGAGGCGCTGCCCGATACCCCCGGCGCGGTGAACGACGATCCGATGTCGGCGTGGTTCTTCAAGATCCGCCCGGCCGATGCGAGTGCCGTCAATGGCTTTATGGACGAAGCCGCCTACAAAGCTTTTATCGGGTAAGATCATGGCCTTCACCCCCACCCGTTACGATACTTACGATTTTGCCAACCGCCGCCATATCGGGCCGAGCCCGGCCGAGATGGAGGAGATGCTCAAGGTGGTGGGGGTGCCCTCGCTCGAGGCGCTGATCGACGAGACGGTGCCGCAGGCGATCCGGCAATCGACGCCGCTTTCCTGGGCGCCGATGACGGAACATGCGCTCCTCGACAAGCTGCGCGAAGTGCAGAAGAAGAACCAGGTGATGACCTCGCTGATCGGGCAGGGCTATTACGGCACCGCGACGCCGCCGGTCATTCAGCGCAACATCCTTGAAAACCCGGCCTGGTATACCGCCTACACGCCCTACCAGCCGGAAATCGCGCAAGGGCGGCTCGAGGCGCTCTTGAACTATCAGACCATGGTGGCGGATCTGACCGGCCTGCCGGTGGCGAATGCGAGCCTGCTTGACGAATCCACCGCCGCCGCCGAGGCGATGATGATGGCGCATCGCGCCTCGAAATCGAAGGCGCAGGCGTTTTTTGTCGATCTCAACCTGCATCCGCAGACGGTCGACGTGCTGGAGACCCGCGCCGCGCCGTTTGGCATCACCATCGTCAAGGGCCAGCCCGACGAGATGCTGCCCGATCAGGTGTTTGGCGCGATCTTCCAATATCCGGGCACCTATGGCCATGTGCGCGATTTCACCGATTACATCGCCATGCTGCATGCCGCCGGCGGCATAGCGGTGATGGCAACGGACCTTCTGGCGCTCTGCCTTCTGAAGGAGCCGGGCGCGATGGGGGCCGATATTGCCGTGGGCTCGGCGCAGCGCTTTGGCGTGCCGATGGGCTATGGTGGCCCGCATGCCGCCTTCATGGCGTGCCGCGATGCGCTCAAGCGCACGATGCCGGGGCGGATCGTCGGCGTGTCGATCGACGCGCGCGGCAACAAGGCTTACCGGCTCGCGCTGCAAACCCGCGAGCAGCATATCCGCCGCGAGAAGGCCACCTCGAACGTGTGCACCGCGCAGGCGCTGCTGGCGGTGATGGCGAGCTTTTATGCGGTGTTCCACGGGCCCATGGGGCTGCGCGCCATTGCCGAGCGGGTGCATTTCAACGCGGTGCGGCTGCATGATGCGCTGGTCGCTGCGGGCGCCGATGTGGCGCCGCAGGCCTATTTTGACACGATCACCGTGCGCGTGGGCGTGGGGCAGATGGGCATCATGGCGGCGGCGCGGCAAAACGGGCTCAACTTCCGCAAGGTGGGCGAGGGGCGCGTTGGCATCTCGGTGGACGAACTCACCGATGACGATGTGATCGCGCGGGTGCTTGCGGCCTTTGGCATCTCCGATCCGCCGCCCGCGGGCACGCATCTGGGCTTCCCCGAGGAGATGCTGCGCGAAACGGACTATCTGACCCATCCGGTCTTTCACATGAACCGCGCCGAGAGCGAGATGATGCGCTACATGCGCCGCCTCTCGGACCGCGATCTCGCGCTTGACCGGGCGATGATCCCGCTTGGCTCCTGCACGATGAAGCTCAACGCCGCCGCCGAGATGGCGCCGCTCACCTGGCACCGCTTCAACTCGCTCCACCCGTTCGTGCCTGCCGATCAGGCCGGGGGCTATGCCGAGATGATCGAGGATCTGACGGCGAAGCTGTGCGAGATCACTGGTTACGATGCTTTTTCGATGCAGCCGAACTCGGGCGCGCAGGGCGAATATGCCGGGCTGATGACGATTGCCGCCTATCACCGCTCGCGCGGCGATACGCAGCGCGATGTCTGCCTGATCCCGATGTCGGCGCATGGCACTAACCCGGCCTCGGCAGCGATGGCGGGGATGAAGGTCGTGGTGGTGAAATCCGCCCCCAACGGCGACGTGGATATCGAAGATTTTGCCGCCAAGGCGGCCGCTGCGGGCGACACGCTCGCCGCCTGCATGATCACCTATCCCTCGACGCATGGGGTGTTTGAGGAAACGGTGAAGACGATCTGCCAGATCACGCATGAGCATGGCGGGCAGGTCTATCTTGACGGCGCGAACATGAACGCGCTTGTGGGGCTTGTGCGGCCGGGGGAATGCGGCTCGGATGTGAGCCACCTCAACCTGCACAAGACCTTTGCCATTCCTCATGGCGGTGGCGGGCCGGGCATGGGGCCGATTGGCGTGAAGGCGCATCTGGCCCCCTTCCTGCCGGGGCATTCGGAAACCGATGGCAAGCCCGGTGCGGTCTCTGCCGCCCCCTATGGCTCGGCCTCGGTGCTCTTGATCTCCTGGGCCTATTGCCTGATGATGGGGGGCGCGGGGCTTGCGCAGGCGACCCGCGTGGCGATCTTGAACGCCAACTATATCGCGGCGCGGCTGCGTGCCTCCTATCCGATCCTCTTCATGGGGAACCGGGGCCGGGTGGCGCATGAGTGCATTCTTGACACGCGGCCCTTTGCAGATGTGGGCGTGACCGTGGACGATATTGCCAAGCGGCTGATCGACAATGGTTTCCACGCGCCAACGATGAGCTGGCCGGTGGCGGGAACGCTGATGGTGGAGCCGACCGAAAGCGAGACCAAGGCGGAGCTGGACCGTTTCATCGCCGCGCTTGAGGCGATCCGCGCGGAGGTGCGCGACGTGGCCGAGGGCCGGATCTCGGCGGAAGACAGCCCGCTGCGCCACGCCCCCCACACGGTCGAAGACCTTGTTGCGGAGTGGGATCGCCCCTATTCGCGCGAGCAGGGCTGCTTCCCGCCCGGCGCCTTCCGGGTCGACAAATACTGGCCGCCGGTGGGCCGGGTCGACAACGCTTATGGCGACCGCAACCTTGTGTGCACCTGCCCGCCGCTGGAGGCCTGGGCGGCGGAATAAGGCTATTTGCTGGCCGGGGGGCGGGCCCCCTCGGCCAGTGCCCTCAATATTTCTCGACGATCACCGAGCCGACCGAATAGCCCGCGCCGAAGGAGCAAATGAGCCCCATCTCGCCGGGCGCAAAATCCTCCGAGAACCGATCAAAGGCGATGATCGAGCCCGCCGAGGAGGTATTGGCGAATTCCTGCAAGATATTGGGTTGCTCGCCCGGCTCCGGGTCGCGCCCGAGCACCTTGCGGCCAATGAAATCGTTCATCGTCTTGTTGGCCTGATGCAGCCAGAGCCGCTTGAGCCGGTTTGCCGCCACGCCGGTGTCGTCCAGATGATGCTGGATATGCGCACAGACAAGCGGCAGCACTTCCTTGAAGACCTTGCGGCCCTCCTGCATGAACTGCATGTCGCGCCGGTCTGCCATCCCGTCGGGCCGGGTGCGGCGCAAAAAGCCGTTGTTGTTGCGGATGTGGTTGGAAAACTCGGTGCCGCAGCGGCTGGAGCGGATCACAAAACCGCTTTGGGCATCGTCGACGCGCTCGATCAGCGTGGCGGTGGCCACGTCGCCAAAGATGAAATGGCAATCCCGGTCGCGCCATTCCAGATGGCCTGAGGTGATCTCCGGGTTCACCACCAGCGCGCGGCGCACAGAGCCCGCGCGGATCATGTCTGCCGCGGCCTGAATCCCGAAAGTGGCCGAGGAGCAGGCCACGTTCATGTCGAAGGCAAAGCCGCCCGCGCCCAGAAGCTGTTGAATCTCGATCGCCACCGCCGGATAGGCGCGCTCCATGTTGGAGGCGGCACAGATCACCAGATCGACCTCGGCGCCGGTCCGCCCGGCCTTGGTGAGCGCCTTTTCGCAGGCATCCACGGCCATTTCCGCCATGATCCCGGGTTCGTCATCCGAGCGCTGGCGCAGATGCGGATACATCCGGGCCGGGTCGAGCACGCCGGTGCGGTCCATCACATAGCGGCTCTCGATCCCGGAGGCCTTGTGGATGAACTCCGAGGAGGAATGGGGCACTTCGGCCAGCGCGCCCGCTGCGATTTCCGCCGCATGTTCGGCATTGAACCGATCCGCATAAGCGTTGAAGGCAACGACCAGTTCGTCGTTCGAAATCGTGTCCGGCGGCACAAAGACGCCGGTGGCGGTGATGGCAGGCTGATGCATGACGGTTCCTCCCGTTTGCCGGTCAAATTCCGCTGGCGGCGCGGGAAGGTCAAGCGCCTAGAGGGCGTTCGGAAGCGGCCTGCCGTCGCGGAAGGCGCGCAGGTTCTCCACCGCCATCATTCCCATCGCGTCGCGCACCTGCTCGGTTGCGGTGCCGAGATGGGGAAGCAGCGTGACGTTGTCGAGGGTGCGGAGGGGCGCGGGCACCTCGGGCTCGTTGGCATAGACATCGAGCCCGGCGCCACCGATGGTGCGCGCTTCAAGGGCTGCGATCAGCGCCGCCTCGTCGACCACATCGCCGCGCGCGATGTTGATCAGATGCGCATGGGGGCGCATCTGCGCCAGTTCCCCCGCACCGATGATGCCGCGCGTTTCCGCCGTGGCGGGCACGGCGAGCACAAGGAAATCGACCGTTTCGAGGAGCGCGGCCAAGGACAGGGGGCACGCCGGAAAGGGCAGATCCTTCGGGCTGCGGGAGGTGTAGAAGACCTCCATCCCGAAGCCGAAATGGGCGCGTTTTGCAATGGCTTGGCCAATCCGCCCCATGCCGAGCACTCCAAGGCGCTTGCCGCTGACATGCGCGCCAAGCATTTGTGTGGGCGCCCAGCCGGTCCATTGGCCTGCGCGCAGCATCCGCTCGCCCTCCGAGGCCCGGCGCGCCGACATCAAGACCAGCATCATCGCAATATCGGCGGTGGCATCAGTGACGGCGCCGGGGGTGTTGGTGACGGCCACCCCCGCCGCGCGGGCGGCGGCAAGATCGATATGGTTCACGCCGACGCCGAAATTTGCCAAAAGCTTGGCGCGGGGGCGGCCCGCAAAGGCCTCTGTGGGGAAACGGTCGCCAAGCGTGGGCAGGAGCGCATCATAATCAGCGAGTGCGGCTTGTGCCTCGCCCAACTGCATTGGCGCATCGATGGTGCGGAACTCGGCGTCGAATTCCCTGCGCAGGATTTCGGTGACGCGGGGCGTCTGGGCACGGGTGACGAGAAGCCGCATCAGAACATCCGCCCGCCGAGCGGCACCTCTTGCCCGGGGCCGATCAACACCACGGCGCCCGCGGCATCGGGCAGGCCAAGGACCAGCGCCTCGGACATGAAGGGGCCGATCTGGCGCGGCGGAAAGTTGACGACGCCAAGCACCTGACGGCCCAGCAGATCCTCGGGCGTATAATGCACGGTGATCTGGGCAGAGGATCTTTTCACGCCGATTTCCGGGCCAAAATCGACCTTGAGCTTGTAGGCGGGTTTGCGCGCCTCGGGGAAGGGGAGCACCTCGACGATCCGGCCAACACGGATATCGACCTTGGCAAAATCGTCATAGCTGATCGGATCGCTCATTTGCCAAGTTCCTTGCCGCGGGCCTCGGCGGCGGCGACGGTCCGGGTGATCAGATCGGTGAGCCCGCCCGGCTCAGCCATCAGCACGGCAAGCCCCGCGGCGGTCGTGCCGCCCGGCGAGGTGACGGCAAGGCGCAGTTGCGCCGGGCTCTCCTCGGCCACTTCGGCCAGCGCGCCCGCGCCGGCGACCGTGGCCTTGGCCAGCGTCATCGCCAGATCGGGGGCGAGGCCGACCGCTTCGCCCGCTGCCGCCATCGCCTCGATCATGTGGAAGACATAGCCCGGCCCCGAACCCGAGAGCGCGGTGACGGCATCCATCTGATGCTCGCCCTCAAGCCGCACCACCTGACCCACGGCAGAGAGCAGCGCCTCGGCTTCCGCAAGATGCGCTGCGGTGGCGACGGCGTTGCCGCAAATTGCGGTGATGCCGCGCCCGATCGCCGCGGGGGTGTTGGGCATCGCGCGCACGATAGGCGTGGTCGGCCCAAGGATCTTCTCATAGGTCGCGAGCGTCGTGCCCGCGGCGACGGTGACAAAGAGCGTGGCCCCGCCCCCCATCATCTGCAAGATCGGCAGGGCTTCCGCCATCATTTGCGGTTTCACGGCAATCAACACCACCGCGGGGGCCGCGGGAAGAGGGGTATTGAGCGCAACGCCCGTGCCCTTCAGCCAGTCCGAAGGATGAGGGTCCACCACATGCACGGCGGCAGGCGCGAGCCCCTCGCCCAGCCAGCCCGCAAGCAGCGCAGAGCCCATCTTGCCGCATCCCAGAAGCACGAGCCCGCGGCTCTCGATATCGCCAAAATCCATTGCAATCTCCTTCGCGGGGAGATTAGGCGCGCCCGTAGGCCTCGGCAATGGCGACTTTCATCGCCTGTTCCGGGCTCTCCTCGCCCCAGGTGGCAAGCTGCATCGCGGGGTAGAACCGCTCCGAAACCATCAGCGCGGCCCGGATCATCCGGTCGACCTGCTCGGGCCCGGCGATCTGGCAGCCCGAAAGCACGAGCCCGTAGCGCCAGACCATGAGCTTTTGTTCCGGCCACCAGGTGAAAGCGCCGGTCCAGCATTGGTCGTTGATGCGGTTCAAAAGCTCGTAAAGCGCGCCCAACCGCGCTGCGGGCGGATCAAGCTCGAAGGTGGAGATCAGCCGCAGCGTCTCGTCCTGTTCGGACCAGTCGAGGGTGAGCGCATAGGAACGCCACTGGCCCTCGACAGACATCGCGATCTGGTCATGCGCGATACGGTCGAACTCCCAGTCATGCGCCTCGGCGAGGGTCTCCACCACATCGATCGGATGGGTATCGGAGCCGTCGAGATAGTCTTCGCTCAGTGCCATGTCATTCCCACCTGCCTGCGCACCTCAGGAAGTTATCCCCAAGAGCTTGGTTTCCTCACTATGAGCGGCAGTTTGAGCTTGCCGTTCTACCATATATCGTGGGGCCAACGGGCGTGGCTGTAAAGCAGATTGTCGTGGATAACTGGGGCGGACGGGTCTTTCCGACGATGTTCTGCGATCCGCCGACGGCGCGGGACTTGTGCCCCGGCACCGCCGGTGGAGACCTGCCGCAAACGCGGCCAAGGCGAGGTTTGCCCAGAAGGCACCTCTCGGCATGCGGGGGATTTGCACGCTTTGTCGTCCCGCCGCGTCCTTCTTCTCAGGGCCTATGCTTTTCAGTCTGCCCCGAAAAGATCGCGGGTGAAGACTTTTTCGGCGACATCGGCGAGTTCGGCGGCATGGCGGTTTGCCACGATCACATCCGCTTCGGCCTTGAAGGCCGCAAGATCGCGTACCACGCGCGAACCGAAGAATCGTTCTTCCGCGAGCGCCGGCTCATAGACGATCACCTCGATCCCCTTGGCCTTCACCCGCTTCATGATGCCTTGAATCGAGCTTTGGCGGAAGTTGTCCGAACCCGCCTTCATCACCAGCCGGTAGACGCCCACGATTTTCGGGCGGCGCATGATGATCTGGTCGGAGAGAAAATCCTTGCGCGTACGGTTCGCATCGACAATCGCGGCGATCAGGTTCTGCGGCACCTGATCGTAGTTTGCCAGAAGCTGCTTGGTGTCCTTGGGCAGGCAATAGCCGCCATAGCCGAAAGAGGGGTTGTTGTAATGCGCGCCGATCCGCGGGTCGAGCCCAACGCCCTCGATGATCTGGCGGCTGTCCATGCCGCGGGCCAGCGCGTAGCTGTCGAGTTCGTTGAAAAAGGCAACCCGCATCGCCAAATAGGTATTGGCGAACAGCTTGATTGCCTCGGCTTCGGAAGGATCGGTGAAAAGGACCGGAACCTCTTTCTCGAGCGCGCCTTGAAGCAAGAGGTCGGCAAAACGGCGCGCGCGCTCGGAGCGCTCGCCGACGACGATCCGCGAGGGGTGGAGGTTGTCGTAAAGCGCGCGCCCCTCGCGCAGGAATTCGGGGCTGAAGATCACCTGCCCGGTGCCGAGATCGGCCCGCAGGCTCTCGACATAGCCCACCGGGATCGTCGATTTGATCACCACCGTCGCGGTGGCGTTGAGGGCGATCACCTGCCGCACCACCGCCTCGACGCTCGATGTGTCGAAGGTGTTGGTGGCGGTGTCATAGTTCGTCGGCGTGGCGACGATCACGAACTCCGCCCCCGAAATCGCCGCCTGCGCCTCCGTCGTGGCACTCAGGTCAAGACCGCCCGCGGCAAGTGCCGCCTCGATCTCGGTATCCTGGATCGGGCTTTGCGCGGCATTGACCGCCGCAACGCGCGCCGCCGAAATATCGACCGCCATCACCTGATTGTGGCGGGCCAGCAGAACGGCCATGGAAAGCCCGACATAGCCGAGCCCGAAAACGGCAATCTTCATCCTTTTGCTCCCTGACCGCGGGCATAGACATCGTCGTAACGGATGATGTCATCCTCGCCCAGATAGGAGCCGGTCTGCACCTCGATCAGCACCATCGGCACCTTGCCGGGGTTTTCCATCCGGTGGATGGCCCCGAGCGGTACATAGACGGATTGGTTTTCCGTCACCAGTTGCACCGTCTCATCGACCGTGACCTTGGCCGTGCCCTGCACAACGATCCAGTGTTCGGAGCGATGGTGGTGGCTTTGCAGGCTGAGCGCGGCGCCCGGATGCACGACGATGCGTTTGACCTGGAAACGGTCGGCGAGCGCCAGCGTCTCGAACCAGCCCCAGGGGCGGTGGTCTTTCGGAAATTGCACGGCCTGCGGCGCCTTGCGGGCCTTGAGCGCCTCCACGGCCTTTTTCACATCCTGCGCGCGCGACATGTCGGCCACCAGCACCGCGTCATTCGTGGCCACGGCGATGATGTTGTCGAGCCCGATGCCGACGAGTTCGAGCCCCTCGCTCTCGGAGCGCAGCAGGCTGGCGGTGCAGTCGATCGCCGTTGCCGCGCCGGAAGTGACCGTTCCCGTCGCATCCTCGGGGCCGGCGGCGCGCACCGCATCCCAGCCGCCGAGGTCGGACCAGGCGCCTGAAAAGGGCACGGCGGAGAGGTTTGCGGCGCGCTCCATCACCGCGTAATCGAGCGAGATCTCGGGGGCGAGGCCCCAGGGCTCGGGGGCGAGGCGCAAAAAGCCCAGATCCGTCTGCGCGCCCGCGAGGGCTGCGCGCACCGGGGCCAGCACCTCGGGCGCATGGGCCTCGAACGCGGCGATCATGTCGGCGGCGCGGAACAGGAAAATACCCGCGTTCCAGAGAAAGCTTCCGGCGGCGACCATCTCTTCGGCGCGCGCCAGATCGGGCTTTTCGACAAAGCGCGTGAGTGCCACCGGCGCTTCGCTCGCCTCGGGGGCATGCGCCAGCTCCAGATAGCCGTAGCCGGTTTCGGGTCGGGTGGGGGTAATGCCGAAGGTGACGATCTGCCCCTGATCCACCGCGGCCAGCCCGCGCTGGACGGCGGCCTGAAATGCCGCGGCATCGGGGATCGCATGATCGGAGGGGGCGACGAGCAGCACGGCCTCTGCATCGATGGCATGCAGATGCAGTGCGGCGGCCAGCACCGCGGGCGCGGTGTTGCGCCCCTCGGGTTCGATCAGGATCGCGCCCGGGTCGATGCCGACCGCCGCGAGTTGCTCGGTGACGATGAAGCGGAAGTCTGAATTGGTCAGCACCACGGGCGCGGCATAGCCCGCCCCGGTGAGGCGCCTGGCAGAGGCCTGAAACAGGGTCTCCTCCCCCAGCAGCGGCACGAATTGCTTGGGATAGCTCTTGCGGGAGAGCGGCCACAGGCGGGTGCCGGAGCCACCGCAGAGGATTGTGGGGTAAATCAAGCGCACCTCCATGCGAATCTATGTTCAAAAAATGCCAGCCGCTGCAAGGCGGCAAGCCCTAGCATGGCGCGAGCGCCTGAGCCACCATCGTCAGCGCCCGGCCGAGCAATTCCTGTGCCGCCGCAGGGGTTTCCGCCTCGACATAAACCCGGAACTCGGGGGCATTGCCCGATGGGCGCAAATGCAAGACGCGCGTTCGCCCAAGCGTGATGCGCAGCCCGTCGGTGTTGTCGAGCGCGCATTCCTCCCCCAGCGGTGCAAGGAATTCGGCCCGCGCCTGTGCATTCTCGCGCAAGGACGCAAGAAAAGCGGCGCTCGCCTCGGTCGGCATCTCGGTAAGCCGGTCGGCAGCGGTGAAGCGGGCCGGAAGCGCCGCCACCGCCTGCGCGAGGCTCTGCCCCGCGGCGCGCGCCGCAACGAGCGGCGCCACGATCGGCAGCACCGCGTCGCGCGTCATCAGCGCGGGCAAGGGGCCCGCGGGCGCCTTGGCCTCGAAGCCGAGCAGAAAGCCGCCATTCGCCTCGAACCCCACCACTTTCGCGGAAGGATCGGCGGCAAGTGCGGCCTCCATCGCCGCGATCACGAAGGGCGAGCCGATCTTTGTCAGATGCAGCGCCCGGAAGGCTGGGATCTCGGCGACCATCGAGTTGGAGGAAACCGGGGTGCAGATCACCTCGGCCCCAAGCGCGCGCGCTGAGCACGCCGAGCACATCCCCCGGCACAACCAGACCCGTCGCATCGGTCAAGAGCGGCCGGTCGGCATCGCCATCGGTCGAGAGCACGGCATCGAGCCCCTGCGTCGCGCACCAGTCCTTGAGATCGGCGCGGGTTTCGGGCGCGACCGCCTCGGTATCGACGGGAATGAAGGTCTCGGAGCGGGCAAGCCGCACCACCTCGGCGCCAAGGGCGGTCAGCAGCTCCGCCAAGAGGTCGCGCGCCACCGAGGAATGCTCATAAAGCCCGAGCCGCAGCCCCGCGAGCGCATCGGCGCCAAAGGCCGCACCATAGCGCGCCACATATTCCGCCCCGGCATCGGGGGCTGTGGCAAGCGGGCCCTCCGCGCCGCTGGACGCGCCCGAGGTGGACAGAGCCGCCAAAATCGCCGCCTCGTCCGCCTTGGAAATCTCGCCGGTCGGCAGGTAGAATTTGAGCCCGTTGCGGTCTGCCGGAATATGGCTGCCTGTCACCATCACCGCGCCCGCACCCGCCCGCATCGCGGCGAGCGCCAGCGCCGGGGTCGGCAGCGCGCCGCAATCGGTCACGGCCAGTCCGCAGGCGCGGCCCGCAGCCATGACATCGGCGGCGATGCGGGGCGAGGAGGGGCGCAGATCGCGCCCGACAAAGAGGCCGGTGCCGGTCGGACAGGCGGCGACAAAGGCCGCCACATGCGCCGCGACCAGCTCCGGGGTGAGCTCCACCACGAGGCCGCGCAGGCCGCTCGTTCCGAATTTCGGCGCCATTTCCCGTTCCCTGTGCTGGGGTCGTTGCGTCGTTCTTAAGTTTTCGGGCGCGCGGTGTCGATAGTCGGCTGCGTCGGCAGATCGCGCAGAGTTGTGCTGCGCGCGCATTGCCGCGGCGCAGAATCATTTCTGTCATCGCCGCGATATGTTCCCTTCATACGGCGGGGGCAGGTTGCGGGCGCAGGCCGGTCCGGGCGCCCCGCGTGCCAGGCAAAGAGAAGGTTCGAGGATGTTTTCACTGGAAGGGCAGAAAGCGTTGGTGGTGGGCATCGCCAATGCGCAGTCGATCGCCTGGGGCATCGCCCGGGCACTGAAGGCCCAGGGCGCCGAGATCGCGGTGACCTGGCTCAACGAGAAGGCCGAACCGCATGTGCGCCCGCTGGCCGAAGCGATCGGGGCCGAGATCATGGCTCCGCTCGATGTCTCGCAGCCGGGCCAGCTTGAGGCGGTGTTCGCCGGGATCGAGGGCCGCTGGGGCCGTCTTGACACGCTGGTGCATTCGATCGCCTATGCGCCGAAAGACGACCTGCACGGCCGCGTCGTTGATTGCTCGGCCGAAGGTTTCGCCCGTGCGATGGACACGTCAGTCCATTCCTTCCTGCGCATGATCCGCCTTGCCGAGCCGTTGATGACGGAGGGGGGCACCTGCCTTTCGGTCTCGTTCTTCGGGTCGTCGCGCGTGGTGCGCCATTACAATCTGATGGGGCCGGTGAAAGCCGCGCTTGAGAGCACGGTGCGCTATGCCGCCGCCGAACTTGGCGAAAAGGGCATCCGCGTGCATGCGCTCTCGCCCGGGCCGCTTGCCACCCGTGCCGCGAGCGGGATCGACCATTTCGACGAGATGATGGCCGAGGCGGCCGCGCGCGCGCCCACCCATCATCTTGCCACGATCGAGGATATCGGCGCGATGGCGGCTTTCCTTGCCGCGCCCGAGGCGCGCAACATGACCGGTGGCATCCACGAAATCGACGGCGGCTATTCGATCACCGCATGACTGAAAGCCGGTCTCAGGCTTGCGCCGAACGCGCAATTCCCGCACCTTCGGCGCATCTTATCCGGTGAGGCTGCGCTCCGGCCGCACCGAACACGCAGCAGCGGAAAGGCAAGGGCGATGACCGAAACGATACAGGCAGACAGCCGCGCCTTTCTGGCGCTCAACGCCGGGTCTTCCTCGCTGAAAGTGGCGCTTTTCGGCGCCACGGGTGACCGCGCGCTCGTCACCGGGCAGGCCGAGCGGATCGGCCCCGAGGGCGTGATCAAGCTCAAGGATGCCGACGGGCGGGCGCTGCCGGTCGTCTCGGGCGATATTTCGAACCATGACGCAGCGCTTGCGGCGATCATCGCCACGGTGCGCGCGGCCTTCCCCGGGCTCAAGCTTGCCGCGGTGGGGCACCGGGTGGTGCATGGGGGCGTGAACTTCACCGCGCCGGTCGAGGTGACCGAAGCTGTGCTGGCCGAACTGACCGAGCTTTCGCCCTTCGCACCGCTTCACCAGCCGCACAATATTGCAGGCATCCGCGCCGCGATGGAGGCCTTTCCGGGCGTGCCGCAGGTGGCGTGCTTCGACACCGCCTTCCACCGCGGCCAGCCTTTCGTGAACGACACGTTCGCGCTGCCGCACCGCTATTACGAGCAGGGCGTGCGCCGCTATGGATTCCACGGGCTGAGCTATGATTATGTGACCGGCGAAGTGGCCCGGATCGCGCCGCATCTGATGGCGGGGCGCGTGGTGGTGGCACATCTGGGCAATGGCGCCTCCACCTGCGCGATCATGCGGGGCCGCTCGGTCGCCTCCTCGATGGGGTTCTCGGTGCTTGACGGGCTGCCGATGGGCACGCGCTGCGGTCAGGTTGACCCCGGCGTGATCCTTTACATGCTCGAACGCGAGGGGCTTTCGACCGCCGAGATCCGCGACATTCTTTACAACAAGAGCGGGCTTCTGGGCCTTTCGGGCGGGCTTTCGAACGACATGCGCACGCTTGAAGAAGCCGACAGCCCCGAGAGCCACCGCGCCATCGACTATTTCGTGTTCCGCGTGCAGCGCGAACTCGGTGCCATGGCGGCGGTGATGGGCGGGATCGACGCGCTCGTGTTCTGCGGCGGCATCGGCGAGAACTCCCGCGTGGTGCGGCGGCGCATCTGCGAACGGCTCGGCTGGATGGGGGTGGAGATCGACCACGGCCGCAATGCCGAAAGCGCGACCATCATCTCGTCGGAATTCGCCCGCACCGCGGTGATGATCGTGCCGACGCGTGAGGAACTGGTGATCGTGCGCGCGGCCCGCAAGGCGGTGGGGATCGCGACCGAAGCGGCCTGAGCCCGCCGCGCGTCGCCGCGACTTGCTGAAAGCTTGGGCAGATGACCGCGCTCTGGCCGGTTTCTTGCGCCCCCGTCCCCGGTGTATTTCCCGTTTCCGTCCGACTGTGTTAACTTTTCCTCAGGGAGAGAATCTGAACGATCCAGTTTTGGAAGGTGACAGATGAAAAAGACCCGATATCCGGCGGCTGCGGTGGTGACACGGCTTGCGCGGATGAAACATATCGACCCGGACACCCCGACCCATGCCGAGATGCTCGCGCCGCTCACGCAACATGTTGCGGAGGGGGTGGGGCTGGACGATACCGACCGGCTGGTGGTGGTGCTCAAGCATCACGCGCATATCTCCGCCCGCTCGATGGTGACGCTGTTGCGCCGCCATCAGCGTGATCACGGTCTGCGCGCCTGAGCGCCGCCGGGCGAGGGCTCAGGGCTTCCAGGCCAGGAAATTGGCGATGAGCCTGAGCCCGGTGCGCTGCGATTTCTCCGGGTGGAACTGGGTGCCGACAATATTGTCGCGCCCGACGATTGCCGTGGTCGCGCCCGCGTAATCCACGTGTGCGAGGCGCTCTGCCGGATTTTCCACCACGAAGTGGTAGGAATGCACGAAATAGGCGTGATCGCCGGTGCCGATGCCTTCAAGCACGGCATGCGGGGTGTCGATGACAAGATCGTTCCAGCCCATATGCGGCACCTTGAGCGCCGGATCGGCGGGGGTGATCCGCACCACCTCGCCGCCAATCCAGCCAAAGCCGGGCGTCGGCTCGAATTCGAGCCCGCGAGTGGCAAGCATCTGCATGCCGATGCAGATGCCCAGAAATGGCGCGCCGCGGCGGGTTACCGCCTCGTCGACCGCCTCGAAAAGCCCGGTGTGGCGAATGAGCGCCGCGCGGCAGGAGGGAAAGGCGCCGTCGCCCGGCAGCACGATCCGGTCGGCGCGCGCCACCACATCGGGCTCGGCGCTGACGACGACTGTGCCGGTGCCCGCCTCGCGCGCCATCCGCTCAAACGCTTTTTGCGCCGAATGGAGGTTGCCGCTGTCGTAATCGACCAGAACCGTGAGGCTCATCACAGCGCTCCCTTGGTCGAGGGCAGCATGTCCCCCATACGCGGATCGGGTTCGACCGCCATGCGCAGCGCGCGGGCGACGGATTTGAACGCCGCCTCTGCGATGTGGTGGCTGTTGATCCCGTGCACGCGGTCGACATGGAGCGTGAGGCCGCCATGGGTCGAAAGCGCCTGAAAGAACTCGCGCACCAATTCGGTGTCAAAGGTGCCGATCTTCTGGGTCGGGAAATCGACGTTCCAGACGAGGAAGGGCCGGGCCGAGAGGTCGAGCGCGGTCGCCACCTGCGCATCGTCCATCGCCAAGACGAAATGGCCGTAGCGGCGAATGCCGCGCTTGTCGCCGAGCGCCTGAGTGAGCGCCTGGCCGAGCGCGATGCCCACATCCTCGACGGTGTGATGATCGTCGATATGCAGATCGCCCTTGGCGGTGATGGTGAGGTCGATCAGCGCATGGCGCGAGAGCTGGTCGAGCATATGGTCGAAGAAGCCCACGCCCGTGGCATTCGCGTAAGTCCCGGTGCCGTCGAGCGTGACGGTGACCGAGATATCGGTCTCGGCGGTCTTGCGGGTGATCGTGGCCTTGCGCATCGGAGGCTCCTTTCGCGTTCAAGGCCTTATAGGGCCTGCAACCGTGCTTGTTAAGCGGGAACGGAAAAGACAAAACCCTCCCCGAAGGGAGGGTTTTTGTTGGAGCGGGCGATGAGATTCGAACTCACGACCCTAACCTTGGCAAGGTTATGCTCTACCCCTGAGCTACGCCCGCATCCTGGCTTTGACCCTTGCGGGTCCGGGTTCCGAATGGAGCGGGCGATGAGATTCGAACTCACGACCCTAACCTTGGCAAGGTTATGCTCTACCCCTGAGCTACGCCCGCGCTGCCGTTCGGTGCAGGCGATTTAGGCAATCGCGCGCGGACCCGCAAGAGGAAAATGCGCGCGGGCGCGAAAAACTCGGCCGGGAACCAGGACGGGGCGGAGCGCGTTGGTCTGGCAGGTGCGGAAGGGAGCCCGCACGCAACGCCTAACCGAAGGGAGACGACCATGAACACCGATATGATCGAAGGCAAATGGAAAGAACTCAAGGGCAGTGTGCGCGCCAAATGGGGTGAGCTGACCGATGACGAGATCGAACAGGTCGCGGGCGAGCGCGAGAAGCTCGAAGGCCTCGTGCAGCAGAAATACGGCAAGACGAAAGAAGCGGCAAAACGCGAGGTCGACGATTTCTTCGATTCGATCTGACGGGCCGCCCCCCTCGCGACCGGAGGATGCCGAAACGGAACCGGGGGCCTTGCGGCCCCCGGTCTCGTTCCGGCCGAAGAGGGGGGCTCTGCCCCCCTTTGCGCTGCGCGCAAATTCCCCCCGGACCCATGCTCAATGTTGCGGCGCATGACGCCGGGCAATGGCTTTGTCCGGATCTGCCGGGGGCGTCTTTGCTCGCCGACGGGGAGCGTGCCGCTATTCCAGCTCGATCAGCAGGTCTTTCGCGTCGATCTGTGCACCGGGGCCCACATGCAGCGCCTTCACCGTGGCGGCGCGATCCGCATGAAGCCCGGTTTCCATTTTCATCGCCTCGATCGTCAGCATCAGATCGCCCGGATGCACCTTCTGGCCGACCTTGATCGCCACCGAGGCGATCGCGCCGGGCATCGGCGCGCCGATATGGGCCGGGTTGCCGGGGTCCGCCTTGGGCTTGGCCCTGGTCGCCGCTTTCACCGCACGGTTCGGCACGCGCACCGCGCGCGGCTGGCCGTTGAGCTCGAAGAACACCTTCACATCGCCCAACTCGTCGGTCTCCGAGGCCGCCTGATAGCGGATCTCGAGCGTCTTGCCGGGGTCGATCTCGGCGGAGATCTCGTTGCCCGCCTGCATGCCGTAGAAGAAGACGGGCGTGGGCAGCGTGCGCACCGGCCCATATTGTCTGTGCCGCCCCATATAGTCGAGAAACACCTTGGGATACATCAGATAGCCCGCGAGATCTTCGTCATCGACCGTGAAGCCGTTGAGTTCGGCCGAAAGCTTCGCGCGCGTCTCCTCCAGATCGACGGGTGGCAGATGCAGGCCCGGCCGCTCGGTCGAAGGGGCCGCGCCCTTGAGCACTTTCGTTACGATCGCCTCGGGCCAGCCGCCGGGTGGTTGGCCGAGATTGCCCTTGAGCATATCGACGACCGAGTCCGGGAAGGCCATGTCTTTTGCCGGGTCGAGCACATCGGTCATGGTCAGGTTCTGCGCCACCATCATCAGCGCCATGTCTCCCACCACTTTGGAAGAGGGCGTGACCTTGACGATATCGCCAAAGATCTTGTTGGCATCGGCATAGGCCTGCGCCACCTCGTGCCAGCGTTCTTCGAGCCCGAGCGAGCGCGCCTGCGCCTTGAGGTTGGTGAACTGCCCGCCGGGCATCTCGTGCAGATAGACCTCGGAAGCGGGGCTCTCGAGCCCGCTTTCGAAGGCGGCATATTGATGGCGCACCGCCTCCCAATAGTTCGACATCAAGCGGATGGCGGCAATATCAAGCCCGGTGTCGCGCTCGGTGTGGTGCATCGCTTCCACGATCGAGCCAAGGCAGGGTTGCGACGTGCCGCCCGAGAAAGCGTCCATCGCCGCATCGACGGCATCGACCCCGGCATCGGCGGCGGCGAGCACAGTGGCGCCGGCGATCCCCGAGGTGTCATGGGTGTGGAAGTGGATCGGCAGGCCGACCTCTTCTTTCAGCGCCGTGACAAGCGCGCGCGCGGCGGCGGGCTTGAGAAGCCCCGCCATGTCCTTCAGTCCGAGCACATGGGCGCCCGCGGCCTCCAACTCCTTCGCCATGCCGACGTAATATTTCAGGTCATATTTCGCGCGGTCGGGGTTCAGAATGTCGCCGGTGTAGCAGATCGTGCCTTCGCAGACCTTGTTCGCCGCGATCACCGCATCCATCGCCACGCGCATGTTCTCGACCCAGTTCAGGCTGTCGAACACGCGGAACACGTCGACCCCCGATTTTGCCGCCTGATGCACGAAGAACTGGACCACATTGTCGGGGTAGTTCGTGTAGCCGACCCCGTTCGAGGCGCGCAAAAGCATTTGCGTGAGGATGTTGGGCATCTGCGTGCGGATGTCGCGCAGCCGCTGCCAGGGGCATTCCTGCAAGAAACGGTACGCCACGTCGAAGGTCGCGCCGCCCCAGCATTCGACCGAGAAAAGGCCCGAGAGGTTCGCAGCATAGACGGGTGCGGCCTTGATCATGTCGATCGAGCGCATGCGGGTGGCCAGAAGCGACTGGTGGCCGTCGCGCATCGTCGTATCGGTGATCAGGAGCTTTTTCTGCGCGCGCATCCAGTCGGCGACGGCCTTCGGCCCCTGCGCCTCGAGCAGATCGCGCGTGCCGGGCACGACCTGGCCCTTGATCTCGGGAAGACGGGGTGGCTTTGCCTCGGCGGCGGGCTTGGGGCGCCCCGCCGTTTCCGGGTGCCCGTTCACCGAGATGTCGGCGATATAGGTGAGGATCTTCGTAGCCCGGTCGCGCCGCTTGCGGAACTGGAAGAGTTCGGGCGTGGTGTCGATGAACTTCGTCGTGTAGCTCATGTCGAGGAAGGTCGGGTGCTTGAGCAGGTTGATCACGAAATCGATGTTCGTGCTCACGCCGCGGATGCGGAACTCCCGAAGCGCCCGGTCCATGCGGCGGATCGCCTGATCGGGGGTCTGCGCCCAGGCAGTGACCTTGACGAGCAGGCTGTCATAATAGCGCGTGATCACGCCGCCCGCATAGGCCGTACCGCCATCGAGCCGGATCCCCATGCCGGTCGCGGAGCGATAGGCGGTCAGCCGCCCGTAATCGGGGATGAAGTTGTTTTGCGGGTCTTCGGTGGTGACACGGCATTGCAGCGCGTGACCCGAGAGGGTGATGTCTTGCTGTTTCGTGACGCCGGTGGCCTCGGCCAGCGTGGCGCCTTCGGCGATGCGGATCTGGCTTTGCACGATGTCGATGCCGGTCACTTCCTCGGTGACGGTATGTTCCACCTGCACGCGCGGGTTCACTTCGATGAAGTAGAAGTTCTGGCTCTCCATATCCATCAGGAACTCGACCGTGCCCGCGTTCTGATAGCCGACGGCATTGCCGATTTTCAGCGCCAGCGCACAGACCTCGGCGCGTTGTTCCTCGGTCAGATAGGGGGCGGGCGCGCGCTCGACCACCTTCTGGTTGCGGCGCTGCACGGTGCAGTCGCGCTCAAAGAGGTGATAAAGGTGGCCATGCGTGTCACCGAGCAGTTGCACCTCGACATGGCGCGCGCGGGTGATCATCTTTTCCAGATAGCCCTCGCCATTGCCGAAAGCGGCCTCGGCCTCGCGGCGCCCCTCGCGGACCTTGTCGACCAGCTCGTCCGGGCTGTTGATCGGGCGCATGCCGCGCCCGCCGCCGCCCCAGCTTGCCTTCAGCATCAGCGGATAGCCGATCTCGGCGGCCTCGCGCTTGATCGCGTCGAAATCGTCGCCCAGCACCTCGGTGGCCGGAATGACCGGCACGCCCGCCGCCATCGCCACCTTGCGCGCCGAGGCCTTGTCGCCAAGGGCGCGCATCGTTTCCGCCTTCGGGCCGATGAAAGTGATGCCCGCATCCGCGCAAGCCTCGACGAAATCAGGGTTTTCGGACAGGAGCCCATAGCCGGGGTGGATCGCGTCCGCGCCCGATTCCTGCGCCACGCGGATGATCTCGGGGATACTCAAATAAGCGCCGACAGGCGAGAGACCCGCGCCGATGCGGTAGGCCTCATCGGCCTTGAAGCGGTGCAGCCCGAGCTTGTCTTCCTCGGCATAGACGGCGACCGTCTTCTTGCCCAGCTCGTTCGCCGCCCGCATCACACGGATTGCGATCTCGCCACGGTTGGCGACCAGGATTTTCTTGAACATGTGAGGTCTCCCCGAAAACGCACCCTGAAAAGGGGGTTGCGGCAAAACCTAGCGGCGCTGCATCGCGGCGCAAGGGCTATCTGCGAAATCGGGCAAATTTACTGTCCAATTTGCCCGAGTTTGCAAAGTCTGTTCACTTCCAGCATTCGACCTGAACGGTGAAGCCCTGCGCGCGGGCCGCGATGTCTTCGGCGGCCAACGCATTGGCATTTTCGGCGGCATGGGGGGCAAAGCCCGCCTCGGCCAGCACCGGCACCAGTGCCGCTGTCTGCACCGCCACTGTCATCTCGGCGGGCAGAAGGCGGCTCGCATCGCCGTCATGCGGCAGCACGAGCCCCGCCACCGCGCCGGTCGGGTCCAGCACCGGCCCGCCCGCATCGCCCGGAAGCGTGGTGACGGCGAGGCGCGCGAGGCTTTCTTCGCCCGCAAGGCCGCTGAGGTCAGAGAGCGTGCCGAAGTTCAGCACCGGCGCCGAGAGCGCCTCTGGGTAGGAATAGCCCGCCACCGTGATCGTGGTGCCGGGGCGCGGGCTCTCGGTCTCGAAAGCGGCGACGGCGGGCGGGGCGAGCTTCGCCTCGGGGGTGAGCACGGCGATGCCGAGCCCCGCGTCCTTGAAGGCGACGCGCGCGGGCAATCCCTCGATCGTCACCCGGCCACACTGGCCGAGCCCGGCGGCGGCGGTGAGCACGGCGCCCGCTTGGTTGATGAAAAAGCCCGAGCGGGCGAATTCGGGGTGACGGGTATCAAGCCCGCCGATCAGATCGGCCCGGCCCACCGCCATCGGTTGGCCCAGCGTCGGGTCAAGCGCGCTTTCGCCCACGGGGCGGAAGCTCGCGCGCATCGCCGCGACCACGCGCACCATCCGCGCTTCCTCGGTGGCCGGATACACGATGGTGAAGCCCTTGATCAGCCCCTTCGAGAGTCCGACCTCGGTCACCGAATGGCGGCGCGCATCCTCGCCAATGATCTTGAAGCCTGAGTTGGAGCGCTCGCGCGGGCCGTTTTGCGGCACGATTTCAAGCGTTTGCATCGCGTCGTAAAGGCCGAAGAGCGCATTCTGGTCGCCCGGTTCGGAGATCAGCAGCACCTGCACGCCGGAGGCACCCTTGGCGCGGTAATGCACGAAGGGCGGGTCATAATGGTCGAATTCGACGAGACCGAGCGGCAGGTCGATAGCGATGCCGGCGCGAACCTCGTCGACCGGCGTGATGCCGAGGCTGGCGCGGTCCTGTGCGACCGTTTCGAGCAGATGCGCTTGTTGGGCGGAAGACAGGACGCCGGTGGGTTCCACGCCCTGCGTATCCTGCCAGGCCGAAATCGAGCCGCGCGTGCCCGCGCCAAAAGCCCCGTCGATGCCGCCCGCATAAAGGCCAAGCCATTGCAAGGCCGATTGAATCTCCATCCGTCCTTCAAGGGAGAGCGCCGCCTCGAATTGGCGGGACTCCGCCAGCGTCTCGACCGGCTCAGCCGGGGCAGAAAGGGCTTCGGGCGCGGGGCTCTGCGGGAGAGGCGCCGGCGTGGCGGTTTCTGCGGTGGTTTCGGCAGGCGTTTCCGGGCTTGGCGTCATCGGCACCTGCGGCGCGGCCAGATTGGCCCCAACCGGCCAGAACTGGTTGCGGAAGGTTTTCGGGTCTGCCACATAGCTGTCCCCCGGGATCTGGCCTTGCGCCCGCATCGTTGCAAGCGCGGATTGCGCCGCCTCCGGGCTCGGATAGGGGCCGAGCGCGATCCCGTACCAGCCGCCCGCAAGCGCAAAACCCGCAATGTCGGGGAAGCCTGTAGAGAGCTCGCGCAGCCGGCTTTCGGCCTGATCGAGGGTCGGCAGGGCCTGGATCTGCACCCAGGCCGCCTCAGCCCCGGCCTGACCCGCGCAGATCACCACCGCCAGCCCCAGCGCGCCTGCGCGAAGCTTTGCCCCAATTCCTGCCTGCATCTCTTCCTCGAAATCGTTCCGTGACAGCTTTGCGGCAAACTAGCATCTCGCGCGCGGGCGTCACCCCCAAAAGCGGCCAAAACGCGCTTTCGCGCCGCAGGGCCGGGCGCGGCCCGTTGACCGCCCCGCGGCCCTTGCCTAGAGAGGGGCGTCACGAACAGATCGGTGAGAGACCATGGCAGACGCGCCCCGCTCGTTTCAGGAAATCATCCTGCGGCTTATGACCTACTGGGCCTCGAAAGGCTGCGCGGTGCTGCAACCTTACGACATGGAGGTGGGCGCGGGCACGTTCCACCCGGCCACCACGCTGCGCTCGCTCGGCTCGCGCCCCTGGGCGGCAGCCTATGTCCAGCCCTCGCGCCGCCCGACCGATGGCCGCTACGGCGAAAACCCGAACCGGCTGCAGCACTATTATCAATATCAGGTGCTGATCAAACCGAGCCCGCCTGACCTTCAGGCGCTCTACCTCGGCTCGCTCGAGGCGATCGGCATCGACCTTGGCCTGCACGACATCCGCTTTGTCGAAGACGACTGGGAAAGCCCGACGCTCGGCGCCTGGGGCCTCGGCTGGGAGGTCTGGTGCGACGGCATGGAGGTGAGCCAGTTCACCTATTTCCAGCAGGTGGGCGGGCATGACTGCCGCCCGGTGTCGGGGGAGCTGACCTACGGGCTCGAACGGCTCGCCATGTATGTGCTCGGCATCGATCATGTGATGGAGATGCCTTTCAACGACCCGGCGAGCCCGATCCCGCTCAAATACGGCGGCATCTTCCGCCAGACGGAAGAGGAATATTCGCGCCACAATTTCGATGCGGCGAATACCGAGGCGCTGCTGCGCCATTTCGAGGATGCGGAAGCCGAATGCGAGAAGCTGCTCGCTTTCCCGGCGGAGGATGCCAATTCCGGCAAGCGCATCATCATGGCGCATCCGGCCTATGACCAGTGCATCAAGGCGTCCCACCTCTTCAACCTGCTCGATGCGCGCGGGGTGATCTCGGTGACCGAGCGGCAGGCCTATATTGGCCGCGTGCGCGCGCTCGCCAAGAAATGCGCCGATGCCTTTGTGCAGACCGAGGCGGGCGGCTGGGTGGCGGAGGCCGAGGCGTGAGACACGCCGCATTCCCTCTCGGCCTCGTCTTTGCCGGGGCGGCGGCGGCTGCGGTGCCGCAAACGGTGGAGCTGACCTCGCTCATCACCGGGCGGCCCGAGCCGATCCTTTCGGAGAACTGGCAGGCGGTGGGGGAGCAAAGCGCGCCCATCGACTTTCGCGCCTGTTTCCGCACCCCCCTGAGCCTCGGCCTTCTGACCGAGACCTTCACGATTTACGACGCCGCCCATCCGCTTTCGGCCCCGCCCGGCTTTGCCTGCTACGATGCGGGCCGGATCGGGGCTGATCTCGCCACCGGCGCGGCGGTCGCCTTTTTGAGCGCGCGCGACATCGCCCCCGGCGTTGACCGCGTTGTCGCCGTCTATCCCGATGGCCGGGCCTATGTCTGGCAACAACCAAGCGACCTTGCGGGGACCCAGTAATGCCCGAGCTTCTGATCGAACTTTTCTCCGAAGAAATCCCCGCCCGCATGCAGGGCGCGGCGCGCGAGGCGCTGAAAAAACTCGTCACCGACGGGCTTGTCGAAGCCGGGCTCACCTATGGCCATGCGGAGGCGTTTTCCACGCCGCGGCGGCTGACGCTGGTGCTGACCGACCTCACCGCCGAAAGCCCGACGCTTCAGGAAGAACGCAAGGGCCCCTCCGTCTCCGCCCCCGAAAAGGCGATCGAAGGGTTTTTGCGCGCGACCGGGCTCCGCCTCGATCAGCTTGAAAAACGCGCCGATAAAAAGGGCGAGGTCTGGTTTGCTCTGATCGAGAAACCGGGCCGCAAGGCGCCCGAGATCATCGCCGAAGTGCTTGACCGGACGATCCGCAATTTCCCTTGGCCAAAGTCGATGCGCTGGGGCAATGGCACGCTGAAATGGGTGCGCCCGCTGCATTCGATCCTCTGCATCCTCTCTTCCGAGGCGGGCACGGAGGTCGTGCCGCTTGAGGTGGAGGGTATTGCCGCGGGGGACACGACCGCCGGCCACCGCTTCATGGCGCCCGCGCGCTTTTCGGTCACGAATTTCGAGGATTACGCAGCGAAATTGAAGGCCGCCAAGGTCGTGCTCGACCCCGCCGAGCGCGCAGAGATCATCTGGCATGATGCAAGCCAGCTCGCCTTTGCGCAGGGCCTTGAGCTTGTCGAGGACAAGGGGCTGCTTGCCGAGGTGGCGGGGCTGGTCGAATGCCCGGTCGCGCTGATGGGCGCGATTGCGGAAGACTTTTTGCACCTGCCGCCCGAGGTGCTGCAAACCTCGATGAAGGAACACCAGAAGTTCTTCTCGGTCAAAAACCCGAAAACGGGCCGGATCGAGGGCTTTGTGACGGTTGCCAACCGCGAGACCGCCGACCACGGCGCAACGATCCTGAAAGGCAATCAGAAAGTGCTGTCGGCACGGCTTTCAGATGCGCGCTTCTTTTGGGAGCATGATCTGCGCGTGGTGAAGACCGAGGGGCTCGAAGGCATGGGCGCGGGGCTCGCCAATGTCACTTTCCACAACAAGCTCGGGAGCCAGGCCGCGCGGATCGCCCGGATCGAGGCGCTCGCGCGCGAGATCGCGCCCCATGTCGGCGCCCAGCCCGACCTTGCGGCGGAGGCTGCGCGGGTGGTGAAGTCTGACCTGCGCTCCGCGATGGTGGGCGAATTCCCGGAGCTTCAGGGCCTGATGGGCAGCTACTATGCCCGCGCCGCGGGGCTGCCCGAACCGGTCGCCGCCGCCTGCAAGGATCATTACTCGCCGCTTGGCCCCTCGGATGCCGTGCCCTCCGAGCCGGTCTCGGTCGCCGTGGCGCTGGCCGACAAGATCGACACGCTGACGGGTTTCTGGGCGATTGACGAAAAGCCCACCGGCTCGAAAGACCCCTTCGCGCTGCGCCGCGCCGCGCTGGGGGTGATCCGGCTGGTGCTTGAGAATGGAATGAGAGTCGGAATGAGGATGCAATTCTTCATTCCTATGCTTGGTCATCTGATCTCGATCAAAACTCAAGGTAAGGGATTGCTGGCTCGCAGTGCGATTGAAACGATTAAGAGCCTTGGCTTCCCACGTGAAGCGAGCCTCGCTCAAAAGTCAATCGAGGCTGCGGCGGTCCACATGAGTGACGAGTTGACTAATATCGCCATTAACGAAGGAATGACGAAGTGCGATGACCTCCTCTCCTTCTTCCATGACCGCCTCAAGGTGTTCCTGAAAGACGAGGGCATCCGTCATGATGTGATCGACGCCGTCTTGGCCATGCCGGGCAATGACGATCTCACCCTTGTCGTCAAACGCGCCGAGGCGCTTTCGGCCTTCCTCAAGACCGAAGACGGCACCAACCTGTTGCAGGGTTTCAAGCGGGCGAACAACATCCTGACGCAGGCCGAGGCGAAGGACGGGGTGGAATACAGCTACGGCGCCGATCCCAAATTTGCCGAAAGCGACGCGGAACGCGCGCTCTTTGCCGCGCTCGATGCCGCCGAGGCGGCGCTGGCCCCGGCGATGCAGGCCGAAGCCTTCGCAGAAGCGATGGCCGAGATGGCAAAACTCCGCTCCCCGATCGACGCGTTTTTCACCGCGGTGCAGATCAACGCCGAAAACCAGATCGTGCGGCGCAACCGGCTCAATCTTTTGTCGCGCATCCGTCAGATCTGCCTGTCCGTCGCCGATCTGACCAAGCTCGAAGGCTGAGCCCCAAAGCGGCTGTTACGTTCCGTTCACACTTGCGCGGCGCGGCAGGAAGCCTATCCTGCCCGCCGAGGACAGGGACCAGCCGGAATGCAGAAGATTGCCGATGTGAGCGAGTTCGTTGAACTCACGCCCGCAGCCGAAGTGAAGGCCGCGCGCCATGGCTGGCGCGCGAAATGCCTGCAACGGTTGATCCGGCTCGATCTGCCGGTGCCGGCGACCGTGGCGCTGCCGGTCGAGACGGTGCGGGCGATTGCGGCGGGCGTGATGCCGGACACGGCGCGCATCGCCGCACATTTCGGCCCGGATTTCCTCGTTTCCGTGCGCTCCTCCCCCGAAAACCCCGAATGGGGCGGGCCGGGCACCGTGCTGAATGTCGGCATGAACGATGCGATGCATCAAAAGCTTGTCGCAAGCCACGGGCAGGAGGCGGCGGATGCGCTCTACCTGCGCTTCGTGCAGAGCTACGCCATTCATGTCGCGCGCCTTGACCCGGACATGTTCCACGGCGGCCCGGGGCCGGGGGCGCTTGCCGCGGCGCTCGCCGCGTTTGAAAGCGAGACCGATGAGCCCTTCCCGCAAGCGCCCGCGCGCCAGCTTGCCGAGGTGCTGCGCTCGATGGCGCGCGCCTGGGAGGGCACAACGGCGCGGCTTTTGCGGCAGGCGAAGGGCGCGCCGCCCGATGCGGTGCTGGGGCTTTTGGTGCAGCGCATGGCGCTGGGCATCGGCCCGGGGATTTCCGGCTCGGGGACGATGCAGTTTGTCGACAGCGTCACCGGCGCCCCGCGCATCACCGGGCGGTTCCGCGGCCAGAGCCAGGGGCGGCGCAATGCGCAGGACACGTTCTATCTCACCCGCGACCCGCGTGGCCCCTCGCTTGAGGAACTTGCGCCCGATGTCTTTGCCGAGCTGCGTGGCTATGGCGCGGTCTGCCGCGCGAAGCTGCGCGAGGAGATGCAGGTGGAGTTCACCGTCGAGGGGGGGCGCGTTGCGGTGATTGATGCGCTGCGCGTGGTGCGCTCTTCCCGTGCCGCGGTGAAAATCGCCGTGGCGCTAGCCGAGGATGGGGTGATCCCGCGCGAGGAGGCGCTTTTGCGCGTTGAGCCGCGCGCGCTCTCCGAGCTTTTGCACTATCAGGTCGACCCGCGCGCGCCGCGCGAGCCTTTTGCCCGTGGCATCGCCGCCTCGCCGGGCGCCGCGGTCGGGCGGATCGTCTTTACCGCCACCGCCGCGCAGGCCTCGGCGGCGCGCGGCGAGCCCTGCATTCTCGTGCGCCGCGAGACCGGGCCGGAGGATATTCGCGGCATGCATGCCGCCGTCGCTGTGCTCACCGAGCGTGGCGGCATGACCTCCCACGCCGCGGTGATCGCGCGCGGGCTCGGGCTTCCCTGCATCGTCGGCTGCTCGGAGATCCAGATCTCGGGGCGCGAAAAGGTGCTGCGCGGCCCGGGCGGGCAGAGCTTTTCCGAGGGTGAGCTGATCACCGTTGACGGCACCAATGGCGAGGTGCTCTCGGGGGCGGCCGAAATGCTCGAACCCGCGCTGGATGACGGCTTCCGCACGCTTTTGCGCTGGGCGGAAACGGTGTGCGACATTGGCATCCGCGCGAATGCCGACACGCCCGACGATGCCCGCACCGCGCGGATGTTCGATGCCGATGGCATTGGGCTGTGTCGCACCGAGCACATGTTCTTTGACGAGGACCGGCTCACGGTGATGCGCGAGATGATCTTTGCCGATACGCCGACGGACCGGCGCATCGCGCTCGAACGCCTGCTGCCGATGCAGCGCGCCGACTTCATCACGCTGTTTGACATCATGGCGGGCCAGCCGGTCTGCATTCGCCTGTTCGACCCGCCGCTGCATGAATTCCTTCCCCATGACCGTGAGGGGATGCGCGAGCTCGCCGAGGCGCTTGGCCGCTCGCTCTCGGAAGTGTCGCGCCGGGTCGAGGCGCTTTCCGAATTCAACCCGATGCTGGGGATGCGCGGCGTACGGCTCGGCCTCACCGTGCCCGAAATCTACGACATGCAGGCGCGTGCGATCTTCGAGGCGACGGTGGAGGCCTCGCGCCGCGGCGCGCCCGTGGTGCCCGAGGTGATGATCCCGCTTGTTTCCGCCGCGCGCGAGGTGGAGATTGTCAAAACCCGCATCGACGCGGTGGCGGCGGCCGTGCGCACCGAGATGAAGACCGATTTTGCCTATCGCCTTGGCGTGATGGTGGAAACGCCGCGCGCGGCGCTGCGCGCGGGCGAGATTGCCGAACATGCGCATTTCCTCAGCTTCGGGACGAACGACCTGACGCAGATGACCTATGGGCTTTCGCGCGACGATGCGGGGCGGTTCATGTCGGCCTATGTCAATCAGCATGTCTATGCCGAAGACCCGTTCCACATTCTCGATGTCGAGGGGGTGGGGGAGCTTTTGCTGATGGGGGCCTCGCGGGGCAAGGCCGCGCGCAAGGATGTGACGATCTCGGTCTGCGGCGAACATGGCGGCAACCCCGAGTCGATCGCCTTCTGTCGCGCTGCCGGGTTTGACTATGTGTCCTGTTCGCCTTTTCGCGTGCCGGTCGCGCGCCTGGCTGCCGCACATTTCGCCTTGCTCGCGCCGCGCAACCGATTCTGAACGGCGCAAAGGGGTAAAATCAGGGTTAATGAAACAAAGGCTCTGGTAATTCTTTCTCGATACGATTAGTCGCAGACTATAGGGACAGCGAGGGAGTCGCCCCGAGATTTGCGCGGATTTTCGCCGCTTTTTAGCGGTGAGAGTTTCTGCGCGGTTTTGCTTTGTGGACATCTTTGCCCATCTTCGATAAGCCCCCTGCGTCGCGGCTTGTGCCGGGGCGATTGCACTTATCGAAAGAAAACCATGTCAGTGCTGAAAAGCTGGACAGGGGGAGCGCTGATCCTCCTCGCCCTCGCCGGAGGCTCGCGTGCCGATACGACGGTAAGCCAGTCGAACGATCCGACCCAGGTGCCCGAACAAGGGCTCATGGCGCTTCTGGTTCAGGAGCGCACCGGGCTCGAACAGGTTCCCGCAGAGCGGGTAGAAGCCCTGACGGAGGCGCCCAAGGCGCGCCGTGGCTTCTGGCCCTGGTCGCGCAAACGCGATGAAAAACCCGCCGAAATAACCGCCACATGGCTCGCGGCCCAGCCTCAGCCCTCGGGCGACGCGCAATTTCAATGCCTCGCCCAGACGCTTTATCACGAAGCCCGCGGCGAGGGCATTCCGGGCCAGGTCGCCGTGGCCGAAGTGGTGCTCAACCGGGTCGACGATCCGCGCTTTCCGCGCACGGTCTGTGGTGTGGTGAAACAGGGCTCGAGCCAGGGATGCCAGTTCAGCTGGACCTGCGACGGCCGCTCGGACCGGATTGGCGACCGCGTCGCCTGGGACCGCGCCGCGCGTATCGCCCGCGCCATGCTCGATGGCGCGCCGCGCGCGCTGACGGACGGCGCCACCTTTTTCCATACCCGCGCCGTGAAGCCCGCTTGGGCGAAGCGGTTCGAGCAGACGGTACGGATCGGCGGGCATACCTTCTACCGCCGCCCGGAGCAAACTGCCGATGGCTTGCTCGCGCAGACTGCGCTCAACTGACGTCGCAAGCGCGGCCGCAAATGACGTTTCGGGGTGGGCTCCGGCCCGCCCTTTTTCTATATCAGGGGCAAAAAGGCGGCCCGATGACATCCGACACTTCCCTTGCCTTCGCCCATCCTGAAGAGCGTGCGCTGGCCTCCGCGCCCGCTGATCCGCGCGACCGGATCAGCCTGCGTGACCATGTGGTAGAGGCCGATATCGGCGCTTTCCAGCAGGAACGCGGCCACAGCCAGCGGCTGAATTTCAACGTTGTCGTCGAGGTGCGGCCGGAGGCCGGGCCGCTTGAGGATGATGTCGACCGCATCCTCTCCTATGACCGCATCACCGAGGCGATTGCCGCCGAATTGGCCGCCGAGCGGCTCAACCTGCTGGAAACGCTGGCCGAACGGGTGGCGGAGCGGATCCTTTTCGAGCCGCGCGCGATGCGAGTGTTCATCCGCATCGAAAAACTCGACCGCGGCCCCGGCGCGCTTGGCGTTGAGATCGTGCGGGCGCGCGCCTCGGCCCCCACCCACACGCTCGACGAGGAGTCGAGCGCGTTGCATCCGATCGTGGCATATCTCTCGAATGCGGTGATCACCGCGCCCGATCTTGCCGCCCGGCTCGACCGGTTGGCCGCTTCCGGTGCGCCAGTGATTCTGGCTGTGGGCATGCCCGATGTGGCGCCGCCCGAAACCGGGCACCGCCCGACCCAGCGCCGCATCGACCTGCTGGCGATCGAGCAGAACGCCTGGGTGCTGGCCGCGCGCGATCCGCGTTGCGTGGTGGTGGCCACCCGCACCGAGATCGACTGGGCGATGCGCAACGGGCAGATGGTGGTCTGGGCGCCCTCGAAGCTCGTGCTCGACGCGGTCGACGGGCCGAAGGGCGCGGTGCGCGAGGCGGGCAACCTGATCCTCTGGCTCGCCGAGCAGATGGCGGCCACAAGGCTTGAGCTTCACGGCGATGTTTCAGCTCCGGCGGGAAGTCGCGTGCCGCTCGCCAGCGTCGCGGGTTAACCTCTCCTTGACCTTGCCAAGCTCGCCCCGGCGCGCCAAGACAGGCGCATGATGCTTTATTATCGCCCCATCGCCCAGACCGATGTCGCTCGCCCAGCGGGGGCGTTTTCGCTCGCCGGAGGCTGGTGCTGGTTCGACACGGTCGAAGTGCTCTCCCGTGCCGGATCGCAGGGGCGGATGCCCGCGGCCGATCTGCCCGCCGAAGTCCTCGCCCGCCTCACCGCGCCGCGTTCCGCGCTGGCGGGTGTCAGTTTTGACCGCCCCTCGATCATGGGCATCCTCAACGTCACGCCCGACAGTTTTTCCGATGGCGGGAAGTTCGATGCGCCGGAAGCGGCGCGCGCCCGGGCGCAAACACTTCTCGCCGCGGGCGCGGACATGCTCGATATCGGGGGCGAATCCACCCGCCCGGGTGCCGCAGAAGTTCCTGTTGAAGAAGAGATTTCCCGCACCGCCCCGGTGATCGCCGCGCTTGTGGCGCAAGCCTTCCCCGCGCCGATCTCGATTGATACGCGCAAGGCGCCGGTTGCGGCGGCGGCGGTATTGGCGGGGGCGGGGCTCGTCAACGATGTTTCGGCGATGCTCTTTGACCCGGCGATGGCCGCCACGGTGGCCCGCACCGATGCCGCGCTCTGCCTGATGCATGCGCAGGGCCGGCCCGAAACGATGCAGGCCGCGCCTGCTTACGACGATGTATTGCTCGATGTTTACGACCACCTTGCCGAAAGGCTTGCGGCGGCCGAGGCGACCGGCATTGCCCGCGCCCGGGTTTTGCTCGACCCCGGCATCGGCTTTGGCAAGACGCTCGATCATAATCTCGCGCTTCTGCGCGGCCTGAGCCTGTTTCATGGGCTTGGCTGTCCGCTCCTGCTGGGCGTCTCGCGCAAGCGCTTCATTGGCACGATTGGCGGCGCCCCCGAAGCTGAGGCCCGCGCGCCCGGTACGCTCGCCGTCACGCTTGCCGCAATCGCCCAAGGGGTGCAGATGCACCGCGTGCACGACGTCGCGGAGATCGCCCAAGGCATCCGTCTATACGGTTCAATAACAAGAGGTTACACAGCATGACCCGGAAGCTTTTCGGCACCGACGGGGTGCGCGGCGAGGCCAATACCGCGCCGATGACGGCGGAACTCGCGCTGCGCCTTGGCGCGGCTGCGGGGCGCTATTTCCGCCGGGATGGCCGCAACGGGCATCGCGTGGTGATTGGCAAGGACACGCGGCTTTCGGGCTACATGCTCGAAAACGCGCTCACCGCCGGGCTCACCTCCACGGGGATGAACGTGCTGCTTCTGGGCCCCGTGCCCACCCCCGCCGTGGGCTATCTCACCCGCTCGATGCGCGCCGATCTGGGCATCATGATCTCGGCCAGCCACAACCCGGCAAAAGATAACGGCATCAAGTTCTTCGGGCCCGATGGCTTCAAGCTTTCCGATGAGGCCGAGGCGGAAATCGAGGCGATTGTCGCGGGCGAGATCCGGCTTGCACAGCCGCACAACATCGGCCGGGCGCGGCGCATCGACGACGGGCTCGGCCGCTATGTCGAATATGCCAAAACCACCTTCCCGGCGCGTGACCGGCTCTCGGGCCTCAAGGTCGTGGTCGATTGCGCGCATGGCGCCGCCTACAAGGCCGCGCCGCAGGTGCTCTGGGAGCTTGGCTGCGAAGTCGTCTCGCTGGGGGTGGCACCCGACGGGTTGAACATCAACGAAAATTGCGGCTCGACCCATACGCAGACGGCGGCCGAGGCGGTGGTGGCGCATGGTGCGGATCTCGGCATTGCGCTTGATGGCGATGCTGACCGGGTGATGATCCTCGACGAGCGGGGCCGGGTGGCGGATGGCGACCAGATCATGGCGCTTTTCGCCGCGCGCTGGGCCGAGGCCGGGCGGCTGCGCGGGGGGGCGCTGGTGGCCACGGTGATGTCGAACCTCGGGTTGGAGCGGTTTTTGCAGGGGCACGGGCTCGGGCTTGAACGCACCGCGGTAGGCGACCGCTACGTTGTGGAGCGGATGCGCGCGGGCGGCTTCAACCTTGGGGGCGAGCAATCGGGCCATATCGTGATGACCGATTTTGCCACCACTGGCGACGGGCTGATGGCGGGGTTGCAGTTCCTCGCCGCGATGGCGGAAACTGGCCGGCCCGCCTCGGAACTGGTCGCGCAATTCGAGACCGTGCCGCAGATGTTGCAAAATGTGCGTTATCAGGCTGGCCAAGCCCCGCTTGAGGCCGAGAACGTGCAAAATGTGATTGCTGCGGCGGAGGCGCGGATCGCCGGAAAAGGCCGGATCCTGATCCGCAAATCGGGGACAGAACCGCTCATCCGGGTGATGGCGGAATGCGAGGACGAGGGCTTGTTGCAAGAAACCGTGGCCGGGATCGTTGCTGCGGTGGCGCGCGAAACCGCGTGACTCAGAGCGTCGCGGCGGTCAGGAGCGCCCCCGCCGCGATCATCACCGTGAGCACATAGCCGGTGACGGCCCAGCCGCCGCGGCCCCCGCGCGTGATCAGCGCGCGCAAGATCAACAGCGCCCAGAGCGAATAGAGCCCCGCGATCAGCTTCAGGAACGGCACCATGAGCGCTGTGGCCTGCGCATAGAGCAGCCCCGAAATCAGCACCACGCCGGGCACGACAAACATCAAAACGCCGAACAGCCCGAGCCAGAACGTATCGCCAAAGCTGAGCCTTGCGCCAAGGAGATCGCCAAACCAGCGCGGCATGAAGATCTGCGCGCGCTCCCGCTCCAGCGCGGCAAGTTGCTCCTCGTTCAGTTCGCTCATCGCTTCCTCCCGTGTTCGTGCGCGACCCTGCCGCAAAACCGCCGCCCCCGCAAGCGTGGCTCAGGTGCTCTGGTGCCGGGCATCCGCAGGCAAAGTGCGGGCATGGAGCGTGGCGTTCAAGGCTCGCAAAACCTCCGCGTCGGGCGCATAGACGAGGGCCGCCTCGGCGAGGGCAAGCGCGCGGTCCGAGAGCGCCCGCGCCTCCGGGCCAAAGAGCGCGGGGTCGATGTCATGAAGCGCGATCAGCATCTTCTGCAGCCTTATCTGCACCTCGATCAGCCCCGCAGCGTCGCGGGCGATGGCGGCAAAGGCATCTGTCATCATGTCGGCAAGGCTGAGTTCGGCCACCGAGAGGCTTGAGTAGAGCACCACCGGCTCGGGCCGCGTGCGCCAGCGCGAGAGCACCCGGACTTGCCGGCCCAGAATGTCGATGGCGGTGCCGGGGTCGTTCACCGCGGGCGAGAGCGCGCGCGACGCCACCTCGGTGAGCGCCAGAACGCCAAAGCGCGGATCTTGCTCATACGTCCGGGCCTCGGCGACGATAAACCGTGAGGCGATGAATTTTGCGGTGTTTTCGTCGAGCGATGTGTCACTCAGGCAATGCGCGACCGGCGCCGCCTGATGCAGGAAATGGCCGGGCAGGACGGTGATGGCGATGCGTGTGCCCGCAAGCTTGGCAGCCCCTTCTATCCCTTTCATGTCAATTGTTTGCAGATAACCCGTTGTGGGCGCCCGGATCACCTGACCGGGATGCCGCGCCTCTGTCGGGGTGAGGCGCTGCCCGCCCAGAAAGGGCGTTGCAAGCCGGTCCGCCAAGGCGGTATCCGCCGCCGCCTCAAGCCGGGTGAGCGTGTCGCCCAGCCGCCCGAAATCCGCCAGATGCCCGATCCAGCGCACCAGCTGCACCACCACAGCGGCCACCACGGCGAGCGTCACCACAAACAGCACAAGCCGCCCTGAGGCATCGTAGATGCCGCTTTGCAGCCCGATCAGCCCGGCGAGCGCAAAGATGAACACCCCCATGAACGTGGCGAGCACCGAGCGGGAGACATCATCCTCCTGCATCAGCTTGATCGCGCGCGGCGTGGCCGAGCCTGCCGCCGAGGCAAAGGCCGAAAGCATGATCGACAGCGAGAAAGTGGTGACGGTGAGCATCGAGGAGGCGAGGATCTCGAGCAGCGTGCCCACGGACTCGGCGCCGATCTTCAACCCCAGCTCCGCCGGAACGAAGGGTTTTGCCAAAACCGCGCCGCCCGCCGTGGCAAGCCCGAGCGCCGCAAAGGCCGCGATCGGCACCCAGATCTGGCGTCCGATCTGGCGCAGGTTCCATTTCCAGACAGAGCTCATGCCTTCCCCGTTCATGGCCGCAGGTGCAGCCTTCAAGATGGCGCGTTCGCGCCGCGAGAAAAGGGGGGCATCGCTGGCCCCGGGCGGGTCCGGCCCGCCGGGGCCTCATCGGAGGGGTGAACGGGGGCGAGCCGAAACCCGCCCCCGCTCCTGTCAGGAGGACATAATCAGTTGCGGGTCTTGTCGACCATCTTGCCCTTGGCGATCCAGGGCATCATGGCGCGCAGCTTCGCGCCGACCTGTTCGATCTGGTGGGCGTCGTTGTTGCGGCGGGTGGCCTTGAAGAAGGGCTGGCCGACCGCGTTTTCCTGCATGAAATCACGCACGAACTTGCCGTTCTGGATGTCGGTCAGCACGGCTTTCATGCGGGCCTTGGTTTCGTCGTAAGGCAGAACGCGCGGACCCGAGACATATTCGCCATATTCGGCGGTGTTCGAGATCGAGTAGTTCATCGTCGCGATGCCGCCTTCATAGATCAGGTCGACGATCAGCTTCACTTCGTGGAGGCATTCGAAATAGGCCATTTCCGGCTCGTAGCCGGCTTCGACCAGGGTTTCGAAGCCCATGCGAATGAGTTCCACGAGGCCGCCGCAGAGCACCGCTTGTTCCCCGAAGAGGTCGGTTTCGCACTCTTGACGGAAGGTGGTTTCGATGATGCCCGAACGACCGCCGCCGATCGCCGAGCAATAGGACAGCGCGATATCCATCGCCTTGCCGGTCGCATCGGTGTCGACCGCGACGAGGCAGGGCACGCCGCCACCCTTGGTGTATTCGCCGCGCACGGTGTGGCCCGGGCCTTTCGGTGCCATCATGATCACGTCAACGCCCGGCTTCGGCTCGATCAGGCCGAAATGCACGTTGAGCCCGTGGGCAAAGGCGATCGCCGCGCCTTCGCGCAGATTGTCGTGCACATATTTCTTGTAGGTGGCGGCCTGAAGCTCGTCGGGCATGGTGAACATGATCAGGTCACACCAGGCGGCGGCTTCGGCGATCCCCATCACGGTGAGGCCTTCGGCTTCGCATTTCTTCGCCGAGGCAGAGCCTTCGCGCAGCGCGACGACGACGTTCTTGGCACCCGAGTCGCGCAGGTTCAGCGCATGGGCATGGCCCTGGCTGCCGTAGCCCAGAATAGCGACCTTCTTGTCCTTGATCAGGTTCACATCGCAATCGCGATCATAATAGACGCGCATGGCGTTCCTCCACTGTTGATGCCCGCATCCTACGCTTTTTGCCAAAAGGATGCGTTCAGGATTTGAAGAGTTTTGCAATATTGGATAATCATCATGCGTTGAAATAGCGAATGATGGAAAAATCATGCAGGTGGACGATGTGGACCGGCGGATCTTGCGGCAGATGCTGGCAGCGCCGGATGCCGCGCGTGCCGAGCTTGCCGAGCGCGCCGGGGTGACGGCGGCAAGCCTCTGGCGGCGCATCGAGCGGCTGCGCGAGGGCGGCGTGATCCGCGGCGAGGAGGCGGTGATCGACTGGCGCGCTTTGGGCTGGGCGGTCGAGGTGAGCCTGCGCTTCACGCTCGAAAAGGCGCATCCCCGCGCCTTTGACGAATTTCTCGAAGCGGCGCGGGCAGTGCCGGAGGTGATCGAGATCCAGACCTTTCTGGGGCTGACCGATGTGCGGCTCAACGTGATCGCGCGTGACATGGCGCATTATCAGGAGATCTACCGCGCGCGCATCCTGACGCTGCCGCATATTGCCGAGATGGATGCGCTGATGCTGATCTCGACACTCAAAGACAGCGAAGCGCTGCCGCTATGATCGCGCTGGATGATACCGACCGGGCGATCCTGCATGCGCTTGCCGCCGATGCGACTCTGGGGGCGGGGGCGCTTGGCCGCCGCTTCGGCCTGTCGCAGCCGGCGGCCTGGCGGCGGGTGAAGCGTCTGGAAGAGGCGGGAGTGCTCGCGGGGCGCCGCCTTGTGCTCGATGCGCAGGCGCTGGGGTTCGGCGTGACCGTGTTCCTTGGCATCAAGCTCGCGATCAAGGGGCGGATTTCGTTCGAGGATTTCGAGCGCGCGGTGCAGGCGATCCCGGAGGTGCAGGTAGTTCAGCACGTGCTGGGCCGGTTCGATTACCGCCTCAAGGTGGTGGCGCGTGACATCGCCGATTTCGAGCGCGTGCTGCGGCGGCGGATCATGACCCTGCCGGGTGTCGGGCAGATCGAGGCGAATGTGATGTTGAGTGAGGAGCGACGGCCCGGGCCGCTCGGCTGATTCAATTCGGCTTACTTTGCGCGCATGTCGGTGTAATTTTGTGCGAGATGAGGGGGCTAGCGAGCCTGTGCGCCCCTTCTCAACGCAGCCGCATGGACCCTTGGCGCAAATCTGCTCAGATCGGGGCGAGGTTCCAATGTTCGATACCGCGCGCCCCCTTCGTCCTCAGCGCAGCCATGGTCTTGCGGCCGTGCGCTTCGAGGCTGCGCGACTGAAAGGCCTGCGCCAGCAAGGTTCAGCCAAGGCGCTTCTTCCCCACGTGCGCGATGTGCCTGAGGTGGTGTTTCTCAACACCTCGGGCGGGCTTACATCGGGCGATACGCTCTCCTATCGTCTCGATCTCGACGGCGGCACCCGGGCCGTGGCAACCACGCAAGCGGCAGAGCGCGCCTATCGCGCCGAGGGCGAGGCGGCCAAAGTGGCCGTGACGCATGCGCTTGGCGCGGGCGCATGGCTCGATTGGCTGCCGCAGGAAACGATCTTGTTTGACCGCTCGAACCTTGCCCGCGAGACCACGATCCGCCTCGCGCCGGACGCGGGCTGTCTGATGCTCGAAGCGGTGATCCTGGGCCGTCTGGCGATGGGGGAGGCGGTGAACAACCTGCACTTTTCCGACATTCGGCGGATTGAGCGTGCCGGAAAGGTTGTGTTTTTCGAGCCGCTCCTGCTGAACTCCGACATCATCGCAAAGGGCCCGCGCTCTGCGCTGCTGGGCCGCGCCCGTGCCTTTGCGACGCTTGTTTTATGCGCATCGGGCGCCGAAGATGCGGTTGGCGCCGTGCGCGCGGCGCTCACCGAACCCGGCGTCGAGGCGGCGGCTTCGGGCTTTGATGGCAAATGCGTGGTGCGGCTTCTGGCCGAAGATGGCTGGCCGCTGCGCAAACAGATTTTGAAACTGATGCACGCGCTGCGCCGGGGCGCCCCGCCGCCGCGCGTCTGGCAAACCTGAGGAAAAGCGATGAACCTGACACCGCGCGAAAAGGAAAAGCTGCTCGTCAGCCTCGCCGCCATGGTGGCGCGCAACCGGCTGGCGCGGGGGGTGAAACTGAACCACCCCGAAGCGATTGCGATCATTTCGGATTTCGTGGTTGAGGGCGCCCGTGAGGGCCGCTCCGTCGCCGATCTGATGGAGGCGGGCGCCTCGGTCATCACCCGCGAGCAGTGCATGGAGGGCATCCCCGAGATGATCCATTCGATTCAGGTCGAGGCGACCTTCCCCGACGGTACCAAGCTCGTCACCGTCCACCATCCGATCCGCTGAGGTAAACTGATGATTCCCGGAGAAATCTTTCCCGCAGAAGGCGATCTCACCCTCAACGAAGGTGCCGAAGCGATCACGCTGATGGTCGCCAATACCGGAGACCGCCCGGTGCAGGTGGGCTCGCATTACCACTTTGCCGAAACGAACCCCGGCCTGAGCTTCGACCGCGCCGCGGCCCGCGGCTACCGTCTTGATATTGCCGCGGGAACGGCGGTGCGCTTTGAACCCGGCCAGTCGCGCGAGGTGCGCCTTGTGCAGCTCGGCGGCAACCGCCGCGTGTTCGGCTTCAACGCCAAAGTGATGGGAGACCTCTGATGCCCGCCCTGATTTCGCGCGCGACCTATGCCGACATGTTCGGCCCCACCACCGGCGACAAGCTCCGTCTTGCCGATACCGACCTCATCATCGAAGTTGAAAAAGACCTCACAACTTACGGGGAAGAGGTGAAATTTGGCGGCGGCAAGGTGATCCGCGACGGCATGGGGCAAAGCCAGATCCCGCGGTCGGGCGGGGCGATGGACACCGTCATCACCAATGCGCTGATCCTCGATTACACCGGCATCTACAAGGCCGATGTGGGCTTGCGCGACGGGCGGATTGCCGGGATTGGCAAGGCGGGCAACCCCGACACCCAGCCCGGTGTCACGCTGATCATCGGGCCGGGCACGGAAATCATTGCCGGGGAAGGGAAAATCCTCACCGCAGGCGGGATGGACGCGCATATCCACTTCATCTGCCCGCAGCAGATCGAAGATGCGCTCGCCTCGGGCGTGACCTGCATGCTTGGCGGCGGCACCGGCCCCGCGCATGGCACGCTCGCCACCACCTGCACGCCGGGGCCGTGGCACATCGCGCGGATGCTGCAAAGCTTCGAGGCCTTCCCGATGAACCTCGCCCTTGCGGGCAAGGGCAATGCAAGCCTGCCCGAAGGGCTGGTCGAACAGGTCAAGGCGGGCGCTTGTGCGTTGAAATTGCACGAGGATTGGGGCACCACCCCGGCTGCGATCGACTGCTGTCTGAGCGTGGCCGATGATATGGATGTGCAGGTGATGATCCACACCGACACGCTCAATGAATCGGGCTTTGTCGAGAACACGCTCGCCGCCTTCAAGGGCCGCACGATCCATGCCTTCCACACCGAGGGGGCCGGGGGCGGGCACGCGCCCGACATCCTGAAAGTTGTGTCTTCCCAGAACGTTATCCCGTCCTCGACGAACCCGACCCGGCCTTACACCAAGAATACGGTCGAGGAGCATCTCGACATGCTGATGGTGTGCCACCACCTCGACAACAAGGTGCCCGAGGATGTCGCCTTTGCCGAGAGCCGGATCCGCAAGGAGACGATCGCGGCGGAGGATATTTTGCACGACATGGGCGCGATGGCGATTATTTCGTCTGACAGTCAGGCCATGGGGCGCGTGGGGGAGGTGATCATCCGCTGCTGGCAAACCGCTGATAAAATGAAGAAACAGCGCGGGCGGCTCGCCGAGGAAACGGGCGCGAACGACAACATGCGCGTGCGCCGCTATGTGGCGAAATACACGATCAACCCGGCAATCGCGCATGGCATGGCCGAGCATATCGGTTCGGTCGAAGTGGGCAAACGCGCCGATCTGGTGCTCTGGCATCCGGCGTTTTTTGGCGCCAAACCCGAGATGGTGCTGATGGGGGGCGCGATTGTGGCCGCGCAGATGGGCGATCCGAACGGCTCGATCCCGGCGCAGCCGTTTTATACGCGCCCGATGTTCGGGGCCTTTGGCAAGGCGCGCTCCGCGACCTGCGCGACCTTCATCTCTCAGGCGGCCGAGGCGGAGAGGCTTGGCGCGCGCCTTGGGCTCGAAAAGCAACTTCTGGCCGTGAAGGGCACACGCACCATCGGCAAGGCGGATATGAAGCTCAACACAGCCACGCCGAAAATTGACGTGCATCCTGAGACTTATGAGGTGCGGGCGGATGGAGAACTGCTCATTTGCGAACCGGCAGAAAGCCTGCCGCTGGCGCAGCGCTACTTCCTCTACTGAGCCTCAATGGCTGCCAAAGCGCGCCTGAAGCGGCGCCGAAACCTGCATCCGGTGCGGCTCTTGGCGGGGCGCTTCGGTCGTGGTGCCGGTGATCTTTTCGCGGCTGTAGGCCGGGTCGAGGAGGATCTCGGCGGGCAGGAGGCGCGGGTCGAACACGCGCTCGCGCTTGCTTACAAGCGGTTTGGTCTGCATCCGCGTCACCCGCGGCAGGGCGGCGGTGCGCAGCACCACTTCGGCAAGCTCGGCCTCGCGGGCGCGCAGCCGGGCGATTTCGGCACGGATCAGGGTGAGTTCTTCGGCGGCGGTCTGCGGCTGCATCTGGGGCTCCCGTTCTGGGTGGGTTGCACTCATGCTGCCCGTTCATGTTTAAGAAAACTCTAAAGACGGAGAAAATCATGGCGCTGATGCGGCGGGCGACACGGGTTCTGGCGGCGGGAAGCTGGTCGGGCGCGGCAGATCATGTGGCGCTTGATTACGAGGGGCGGTTTTTGCGCCGCAAGCGGCTGGTGGCGGCTTCCGGCGCCGATTTTCTGGTGGATCTGGAAGAGGTGACCAACCTCACTGGCGGCGAGGCCTTCGCGCTGGAGGATGGCAGCCTGATCGAGGTGCGCTGCGCGCTTGAACCGGTTCTGGGGATCACCGGGGATCTCACCCGCCTTGCCTGGCATATCGGCAACCGCCACACGCCGTGCCAGATCGAGCCCGCGCGGCTGGTGATCCGCGACGATCACGTGCTCGAAGCGATGCTGAAGGGGCTTGGGGCGCGCGTCGAGAAGCGGATGGAGCCGTTCCGCCCGGAAAGCGGTGCCTACGGCATGGGGCGCACGATGGGGCATGAACATGGCCACAGCGCCGGCGCCTTCCATGCCCACGGCTGATCTGGCGCTGTTGCGCCTTGTGCAATGGCTTTCACCCGCTTTCCCGACCGGCGCCTTCGCCTACAGCCACGGGCTTGAGGCGGCCGTGGTGGCAGGCGACGTGACCTCGGAAGCCAAGCTTGCGGATTGGCTCAGCGATATTCTCGCGCATGGCGCGGGCTGGAATGATGCGGTGCTGCTGGCCTGTGGTTTGCGGGGCGAGGATCTTGCAACGTTGTGTGATCTGGCGCGCGCGCTTGCGGGCACGGCAGAGCGTCTGAAAGAGACCGAAGAGCAGGGCGCGGCTTTCGCGCGGGCGCGGGCCGAGATGACCAGCACTTGCACAAAGCCGATGCCGCTGCCGCTTGCTCTGGCCGAAGCCGCGCGCGGACTGGGGCTTCCGCCCGAACAGGTGATTGCCCTTTTTCAGCATTCCTTTGCCTCAAACCTCGTTTCTGCCGGGGTCAGATTTATCCCTTTGGGGCAATCTGCCGGACAACGGGTTCTGGCCGCGCTGCACCCGCTCATTGCACAAATCGCACAAAGGGCCGCCACCGCGACCCGCGCCGATCTGGCGCAATCCGCCGTCCGCGCCGATCTGCAATCGGCGGCTCATGAAACGCTCGATGTGAGGATCTTCAAGACATGACCCATGGACCTTTGCGTGTCGGCATCGGCGGCCCGGTCGGTGCGGGCAAGACCACGCTGACCGAACAGCTCTGCCGGGCTCTGGCGCATCGGCTCTCGATGGCTGTGGTCACGAATGATATTTACACCCGCGAGGATGCCGAGGCGCTGATGCGCGCGCAGGTGTTGCCCGCAACGCGCATTCGCGGCGTCGAGACCGGGGGCTGCCCGCATACGGCAATCCGGGAGGATGCCTCGATCAACCTTGCCGCCATTGCCGAGCTGACGAAAGAGATCCCCGATCTCGATCTCGTGCTGATCGAGTCGGGCGGGGACAACCTCGCCGCCACCTTCAGCCCGGAACTGGCCGATCTGACGATCTATGTGATCGACACGGCCGCCGGGCAGGACATTCCGCGCAAACGGGGTCCGGGGCTTGCCCGGTCGGACCTTCTCGTCGTCAACAAGATCGACCTCGCGCCCTATGTCGGCGTTGATCCGGTGTTGCTGGAGGAAGACACGAAACGCGCACGCGGGGCGCGGCCCTATGTGATGGCCGAGCTGAAAAACGGTGTGGGCCTCGACGAGGTGGTCGCTTTCTTGCTGCGGGAGGGCGGGCTTGAGCTTGCGCCGATTCCCGGGTGACCCCGCAAGAAACCTGCGCTCTTTATATCGATGACGCCCGGTTCTTGCGCAAGAGCCGGGCGTTTGCTTGTTTTGCGGGCAAATCTTCGCCGTGACCTGTTTCCGCTCGGCCCGAATCTTGCCGTCCTCAAAGGCCCCGGCTCTCCTCATCACGCGGGTGTGACCCGCCAGTAATCAACACCGCGGCGCCCGTTCCGAGGCGCGAAACGGAGGAATGCGATGACAGGGATTGGGAAACTGCTTTCGGGGGCCGCGCTGGGGCTCGTGCTCACCGCCGGCATGGCGATGGCCGAAGGCGATACGATCAAGGTGGGTGTGCTGCATTCGCTCTCCGGCACGATGGCGATCTCGGAAACCACGCTCAAGGACACCGTCCTGATGCTGATCGACGAGCAGAATGCCAAGGGCGGCGTGCTGGGCAAGAAGCTTGAGGCCGTCGTGGTCGACCCGGCGTCGGATTGGCCGCTCTTTGCCGAAAAGGCGCGCGAGTTGATCTCGGTCGACAAGGTCGATGTGATCTTCGGCTGCTGGACTTCGGTGAGCCGCAAATCGGTGCTGCCGGTGCTTGAGGAACTCAACGGGCTGCTGTTCTACCCGGTGCAGTACGAGGGCGAGGAAAGCTCGTACAACGTGTTCTACACCGGTGCGGCGCCGAACCAGCAGGCGATCCCGGCGGTGGATTATTTCCTCGACGAGCTTGGTGTGCAGAAATTCGCACTGCTCGGCACCGACTATGTCTACCCGCGCACCACGAACAACATCCTTGAGGCCTATCTGCAATCGAAGGGCATCGCCAAGGAAGACATCTTCGTCAACTACACCCCCTTCGGCCATAGCGACTGGTCGAAGATCGTGGCGGATGTGAAGGCGCTGGGCGCCGACGGCAAGAAGGTCGGCGTGATCTCGACGATCAACGGCGATGCCAACATCGGCTTTTACAAGGAGCTCGCGGCCTCCGGCATCACCGCCGAAGACATCCCCGTGGTGGCGTTCTCGGTGGGTGAGGAAGAGCTTTCGGGTCTCGGTGAAGGCGATCTGAAGAACCTCGTCGGCCAGCTTGCCGCCTGGAACTACTTCGAGAGCGCCGAAAGCCCCGCGAACGAAGAGTTCATCAAGGCCTGGAAAGCGCGGATGGGCGAGAACAAGGTCACGAACGACCCGATGGAGGCCACCTATATCGGCTTCAACATGTGGGTGAATGCGGTCGAGAAAGCGGGCTCCACCGGGACCGACGCTGTGGAAGCGGCGATGATCGGCCAGGATTTCCCGAACCTCACCGGCTCCACCGCGACGATGCTGCCCAACCACCACCTGACCAAGCCGGTGCTGATCGGCGAGATCAAGGAAGATGGCCAGTTCGACATCATCTCGCAAACCGATCCGGTGCCGGGCGACGCCTGGACCGATTATCTGCCGGAATCTGCGGTGCTCGAGTCGGATTGGAAAGATCTCCATTGCGGCATGTACAACACCGAAACCAAGACCTGCGTGCAGCTGAAATCGAACTACTGAGCCGATTGCCAACCCTACCGGAGGGGGCCCTGCGGCCCCCTCCCTCCAGTCGGGATCTCCCATGCGACGCTTGCTTCTGGCGCTGGCCGCCAGCCTTGCCCTGAGCGCGCCTTTGTGCGCGCAGGATGCCCCCTCAGAGCCCTCCCCCGTTGCCGCCGAGGCACCCGCAAGCGGGCTGGCCGCGGTGATTGCGGAGCACAAGGCCGATATTGCCAAACCCTCGCGCCAGAGCATTGCCCCGGTGATCGCCGCGCTTGGCAAGGCGGGGCCGGGCGCGCCGGATTTTCTGGAAGCCTGGGCCGACAAGGCGCTCGGGAGCCGCAAATCCGATGGCGCGATCTTCCGGGTGAAAAAGGCGGGCGCGGGCTATGCGCTCTTTGATCCCGTTACCGGTGCGGATGCGGGCGAGGCGCCGCGCGCCGAGATCTCCGAGATCAAACCCAATGCCGGGGTGCGCGGGCTGATCGCCGCTGCGCTGATCCGGTTTCAGCTTTCCGATCCCGATATCGCCAAACGTCAGGCCGCGCTGACGGCACTGTCCCGCGATGGCGGGCCGCAACATCTCGAGCCGCTCGCCGCCGCGATTGCCGACGAACCAGATCCAGCAATCCGCGCCCAGAAAGAACGGATGCTTGGCCTTCTGACGATCCGCTTTGGCACGGATCCCGCCGCCCGCGTGGCGGCGATTGAGGGTTTTGGCGCCGATCTGGGCCTCGATTTCCGCGCTGCGCTGAACCCGCTTCTCGCCACCAAGCGCCAGGCGTTTAACGCCGCCCCCGAGGGGAATGTCGCGGCCGAGCTGCGCCCCGGCAAGCCCGGCTTTTCCGCCGAAGAGGCCTATGACCTCCTTGTGGCGGAGGGCCGCGCGCCCGCGCGCCTCACCCGCGCCGATCTGCGCGCGGCGCTTGAGGCGCATATTGAAAACGGGGCGGTCGCAGGCATTCCGCTCGCAGATCTCGACACGCCCGCCCGCCGCGACGCCGCCTATACCGCGCTCGAAGGCGCGGGCGCCGTCCCCGCGGCGGCCACCGATGACGAAGTCGCACAGAGTGTCGCCGCGCATCGTTATGCCGATATCTATGCCGAGCCGGATGCCGCCGTCACCGCCGCCGCCGCTTCGGCCCTGAAGTCTGTCTCGCTCAAGGTCGATGCCATGCATGGCGCCGATCTCGCGCTCGATGCGCTTTCGCTTGCCTCGATCTATTTTCTGGCCGCCATCGGCCTCGCCGTCACCTTCGGGGTGATGCGGGTGATCAACATGGCGCATGGCGAGTTCATCACCATGGGCGCCTACACCGGCTATGTGGTGCAGCAGCATATATCCGACTACACGATCTCGATCCTCGTCGCGCTGCCGCTCGCCTTCGCCGTCACCTTTGCCGCCGGTGTGGCGATGGAGCGGCTCGTCATCCGCCACCTGCTGCGTCGCCCGCTCGAAACGCTGCTCGCCACCTTCGGGATCTCGATCGCGCTGCAACAGCTCTTCAAGAACATCTTCGGCACGCAGGCCCGCCCGCTGACCGCGCCCGAATGGCTCGATGGCGCCTGGGTGCTCAACGACATCGTCGGCATCAGCTATATCCGCATCGCGATCTTCGTGCTGGCGCTCGTCTTCCTCGGCCTTTTTCTCTTCGTGATGAACCGCACGCGGCTCGGGCTCGAGGTGCGGGCGGTGACCCAAAACCCCTCGATGGCGGCCTCGATGGGCATCAATCCGGACCGCATCAACATGCTCACCTTCGGGCTTGGCTCGGGCATCGCGGGCATCGCGGGGGTTGCGATCGGGCTTTTCGCCAAGGTCACTTCCGAGCTCGGCGCCGATTACATCGTGCAGAGTTTCATGACGGTGGTGGTCGGCGGTGTCGGCAATATCTGGGGCACGCTCGCGGGCGCCGCGCTTGTGGGGGGCTTGCAAAAGGGGATCGAGGCCCTCAACCCCTCGAACACGCTCGCCGCCCAGACCTATATGATCCTCTTCATCATCGTTTTCATCCAGTTCCGGCCGCGCGGCATCATCGCGCTCAAGGGCCGCGCCGCGGGAGATTGATCATGCAAACATCCCGCGCGCTTTCATCTTGCTTCAAATATCCCGCGGGGGTCCGGGGGCGCGAAGCCCCCGGCGCCCGGCCGGAGGCCCGCGCATGACCCAAGGCTTTCTCTCCCGCAACCCCTCGGTGCTGATCTTCCTTCTGGCCCTGTCAATCTTCACGCTTGTGGTGACGGTTCTTTCCAACGCCTACGGGCTCGACCTCGTCTCGACCTCGATGGTGAAGACGCTCGGCAAAACACTCTGCCTGTGCCTCATCGCCCTCGCGATGGATCTCGTCTGGGGCTATATGGGCATTCTCTCGCTCGGCCATTTCGCCTTTTTCGGGCTTGGCGGCTACATGGTCGGCATGTGGCTGATGTATGCGCGCACCCGCGATATCGTGCTCTCTTCCGCCGCCGGTCTGCCGATGACGCCGCAAGAGCTGAACGACGCGATTGCCACGCAGATCTTTGGCGTTGTGGGCACGTCTGAAATGCCCGCCGTCTGGGCCTTTGCGGGCTCTTTGCCCGCCCAGCTTGCGCTGGTGCTGATCGTGCCGGGGCTGCTCGCCCTCGTGTTCGGCTGGCTGGCCTTCCGCGCCCGCGTTACCGGAGTTTATCTCTCGATCCTGACCCAGGCGATGACGCTCGCGCTTGCGCTTTATCTCTTCCAGAACGACTCGGGCCTGCGCGGCAACAACGGGCTGTCGGGGCTGCAAAACATTCCGGGCCTTGCCTGGGCCGGGCAAGACCGGCTCTCGGTCTGGTTCCTCTGGGCCTCGGCGCTCGCGCTCGGGCTCGGTTATCTCGCCGCGACCTTCATCGTTTCGGGCAAGTTCGGCTCGGTGATGCGCGCGATCCGCGATGACGAGGCGCGGGTGCGCTTTCTGGGCTACCCGGTCGAGGGCTACAAGCTCTTCGTCTTCACCCTCACCGCCCTTATAGCGGCCATCGCGGGCGCGCTCTATTACCCGCAGGCGGGCATCATCAATCCCGCCGAGATCGCCCCCATCGCCTCGATCTATCTGGCTGTCTGGGTGGCGATCGGCGGGCGGGGGCGACTTTGGGGCGCGGTGCTCGGGGCTGCCTTCGTCTCGCTCGTCTCGACCTGGTTCACCGGGGGGCGCGCCCCCGATCTCAACCTCGGTTTTTACATCGTCAAATGGGTCGATTGGTGGCAGGTGCTCTTGGGCCTTTCCTTCGTGCTTGTCACGCTCTTCGCGCCGAAGGGGCTTTCGGGCCTTGTCGATCTGCTCACGGGGCTGCGCCCGCCTTCACGCCGCGGCGCGCCGCTCGGGCCGAATGAGGGCGCGCTTCAGGAGCGGGAGGCACAGGAATGAGCGGGCTGCTCGAAGTGTCCGGGATCTCCGTCACCTTTGACGGCTTTCGCGCGATCAACAACCTCTCCTTCTCGATTGGCGCGGCAGAGCTGCGCGCGGTGATCGGGCCGAATGGTGCGGGCAAGACCACCTTCATGGATATCGTCACCGGCAAGACCCGGCCCGACGAGGGCAGGGTGCTCTGGGGCGAGCGCTCGATTGATCTGTTGCGGCTCGATGAGGCGCAGATCGCGCGAGCGGGTGTGGGGCGCAAGTTCCAGCGCCCGACCGTGTTCGAAGATCAGACCGTGGCAGAAAACCTGATGATGGCGCTAAAAGCGCACCGCAGCCCGTGGCGGGTGCTGCTCTGGAAGCCCGCCGCCGCGGATCATGCGCGGGTTGAGGCCTTGGCGGTGCAGGTGGGGCTCGGCGACAGCCTCTCGCGCAAATCCGGGGAATTGTCGCACGGGCAGAAGCAATGGCTCGAAATCGGCATGCTGCTCGCGCAGGAGCCGCGGCTTTTGCTGGTGGATGAGCCTGCCGCGGGCATGACGCTGGCCGAGCGCGAGCAAACCACAACGCTGCTCGTGGAGCTTGCCAAAACCCATGCCGTCGTTGTGGTCGAGCATGACATGGATTTTGTGCGCCGGCTCAACTGCAAGGTCACCGTGCTGCATGAGGGCTCTGTGCTGGCCGAGGGCTCGCTTGATCATGTCACGGCAAACCAACAGGTCATCGAAGTTTATTTGGGGCGATGAAATGCTGAAAACAGAGGGGCTTACGCTCCATTACGGCGGCTCGCAGATCCTTTATGGCATCGACATCGAGGCGCGGGCGGGGGAAGTCACCTGCATCATGGGCACGAATGGCGTGGGCAAGACCTCGCTTCTCAAGGCGATTGCCGGGGCGCATCCGCGCTCGGGGGGCCGCCTCACGCTGGATGGTGAGACGGTGGGGCGCGTGCCGCCGCAGGCGATGGCCCGGCGCGGCCTTGGCTATGTGCCGCAGGGGCGGATGATCTTCCCGCTTCTGACCGTGCGCGAAAATATGGAAACCGCCTTTGCGGTGCTGCCGCGCTCGGAGCGGTTCATCCCTGACGAGATCTATGACTTGTTTCCGATCCTGAAGGAATTCCTCAACCGTCGCGGCGGCGATCTCTCAGGCGGCCAGCAGCAGCAACTTGCCATTGCCCGCGCGATGCTGATGAAGCCGAAGCTCCTGCTGCTTGACGAGCCGACGGAAGGGATTCAGCCCAACATCATCCAGCAGATCGGTCGCGTGATCAAATATCTGCGTGATACCAAGGGGATGGCGATCGTTCTGGTGGAGCAATATTTCGATTTCGCGCATGATCTGGGGGACCGGTTCTATGTGCTCAAGCGCGGCGCGGTGGCGATGGGGGGCACGAAAGAGAGCCTCTCCCGCGAGGCGTTGCGCGACGTGGTGAGCGTGTAGGGGGGCGCTGCCCCCCGTCCGCAAGCGGACTCCCCCCGCTTCTTTTTTGTCGGTCCGAAGCGAAGAAACCGGTCTGCGCCTCAGCGCAGACCGAGCCCCGCCTTCATCAGTGTTTTGCGCACGGGCTTGAACGCGTAAAGCGCGCCGAGCGCGCCCGCGCGCAGATCGCGCAGCGGGCGCGGTTCCAGCATCGAGGCGCGGTTGAGAAGATCGATGCCGATCTCGCGCGCCTTCACTTCGGGCCAGCGCCGCCGCGTATAGGTGGCGAGCATCGCGGCTTCGCCCAGATGCGCCGGGTCGGCCTCGGCCAGATCAAGCAGGCAGGCGAGGTCCGCAAGGCTCATGTTCAGCCCCTGCGCCCCGATCGGCGGGATCACATGCGCGGCCTCGGCCAGCAGCGCCACGCGCGCGCCCGCGAAGGTGCAGGCGATCTGCGTCATCATCGGCCAGAGCGCGCGGCGGGTGACGAGGCTGAGCGGGCCGAGCACGCCGGTCGAGCGCTCGGTCATCGCCGCCTCGAACTCTGGCGCAGGGAGGGCGGCGAGCCGTTCCGCCTCGGGCCCCCGCTCCATCCAGACGATCGCGGAGGAGGGCACCCCGTCGCGGTCGGGGAGCGGCACCAGCGTGAACGGGCCGCCCGAGCGGTGGATCTCGGTTGACACATTCTCATGCGGTTTCGGGTGGGTGACGGCGCAGACAAGCGCCTTTTGCCCGTAATGCGTGGTCTTCACGCCGATCCCGGCCGCCTCGCGGATGAAGGAGTTGCGCCCGTCTGCGCCGATCACGAGCTTTGCCGTGACCCGCGAGCCATCCGAGAGCCGCACCTCTGCGCCGCTTTCATTCGTCACGAGCCCAACCGTCGCCACGCCGGGGCGGAAGTCGACGAGCGGCAGTTCGGCGAGGCGCGCCACCATCTCGCGGCGCAAAAGCCAGTTCGGGAAGTTCCAGCCGAAGGGCTCTTCCGAGAGATCGGCGGCGTCGAAATCCCGTACGAGGCGCGCTTTTGGCGTTTCGCCGCCCGCGTCGATGATGCGCATGATCTGGAGCGCGGCCGCATGGGGCGCAAGCCGTCCCCAGAGCCCGGCGCGCTCCAGCACCGCGCGCGAGGGGTGCAGGAAGGCGGTGGTGCGCATATCCGCGCCCGCTGCCCCTTCTTCCGTCACCGGGGGGGCAGGGTCGACACAGACCGTAGTGAACCCCGCCGAGCCGAAGGCGGCGGCGGCAACAAGCCCCGCGACGCCACCGCCGGAAATCAGAACATCGGTTTGCGGCCGCGGCGCGGTTGTTTCATGCATGGCACTCTCCCTGAGCTTTGCCCAAAGATGGCCTGCCCGGCCGCCATGTCAATCGCTTGCGGGTGTCAGGCGATCGACATCACCACCATCAGCGCGAGCATGAAGAAGGTGAGCCCGACGAACCAGAGCGTCATCATGCCGATGCCGCCCATCAGGAAGCCCGCCACCGCGCCGCCGATGATGATCAGCGCGACCAGATACATGACAAGCGTGCCCTTGACCGAAGACGTTTCCGTAGCGCTCATGATCGTTTCCTCCCCTGCGCGGCAGGTATTCATGGATAAATAATATATGAATAATTGACTCAAATGCGGCGATTTGACCATGTCGCAGATCGTCGCGGATCACAGGTGCGGAGCGGGGCGGGGCCGGTGAAACAAAAGACCCGGGCCGAGGCCCGGGTCTTTTTCAAGGGATGCGCGGGGGCTCAGCCGCCTGCGGTCATCACCACGAGAAGCGCGAGCATGAACCAGGTCGCGCCGACGCCGCAGAGAATGAGACCGCCCAGGCCCATCGTCACAACGGCGGCCGCCACAACGCCGATCACCACGGCGGCAATCAGATACATGGCGAGGGTGTAATCTTTCTTTTCGTCATGCCCATGCGAGGCGGACGAAAGCATGCCGGTGTCGGCGGTGGTCATGGTCATGGCGATTCTCCCGTGGGTGTCTCCCTGACACCGGGGCATTGCATACAATGGCATGCGACAAAATGAAACAGTTTTCTGGCAATACAGTATATAGAATTTGAAGCCCGTTCAGTGGTGGCGCGGCGCGTGAAGCGAGCGCAGGAACTGCGGCAGATCGGCGGTGTGATGCTCGATATGCGGTGCGGGCGCGGGGGCGGGGGCGACATGGACCGTGCGCATGCCAAGCCCGTGCGGCACGGCAAGATTGCGCGGATCATCCTCGAACATCGCGGCGCGGGCCGGGGTGAGGCCCGCTTTGGCAAAGACCGCGGCGAAAGCCTCGGGATGCGGTTTGGGATGATATTCGGCATGCTCGACGCCGAACACGCCGTCAAACAGCCCTGAGAGCCCGCGCGCCGCCAGCACCTGCTCGGCATAGGGTGCCGAGCCATTGGTGAAGACGATCTTTTGCCCCGGCAGATCGGCAATGGCCGCACGCAGCTCCGGGTCAGGAGTGAGCACGCCAAAATCGATGTCATGCACCTCGGCCAGATAGGGGCCGGGGGCGACGCCGTGCTCGTGCATCAGCCCGGCCAAGGTGGTGCCGTAAAGCCGCCAGTAATGGTCGCGCAGATGGTTCGCCTCGTCTTCGGGCACATCGAGCACCCGGGCGACATAATCCGTCATCCGGCGTTCGATCTGGTCGAACAGCCGCGCGCTTGGCGGGTAAAGCGTGTTGTCGAGGTCGAACACCCAGTGCGCGACATGGGAAAAGATGGCATGCGGCATGGCGCGAGGCTAATCGGGCGGGGCAGGGCGTGCAAGCGGGGGATTTTGCGCCTGTGGCGGCTTGTCACGGGGCGATGGCTCGCCTAAGTTGGCGGCGCCGGGTTTGCGCATACCGCGGCATACAATGCGAGTGCAGCACGAAAGGCCGGAATGCGATGCAGAAGGATGCCTATACGCTGATCCTCGAAGCGATTGACGCGGGGCTTTACCGGCCTGGCGACCGGCTGGTGGAATCGGAGCTTGCCGAGCGCTTCGGCGTCTCCCGCACGCCTGTGCGCGAAGCGATGCAGCGGCTCGAGACCCAGGCGATGCTGGCGCGGGACGGGCGCTCGCTGATCGTCGCCTCGCTCGATCACAACCAGCTGGCCGAGCTTTATGTGGTGCGCGCGGAACTTGAGGCGCTGGCGGCGCGGCTTGCCGCCAAACATGCCGCCCCCGAAGAGATCCGGGTGCTGCAGGAGATGATCGATCTTGACCGCGGCCAGCAAAACGACCCTGTCGCGCTGGCCCGGGCGAACAAGCGCTTCCATCACCAATTGCATCTTGCCTCGCACAATCGCTACCTGGTGCAGCAGCTTGACCTTGTGCATCGCTCGATGGCGCTTCTGGCCACCACGTCGCTTGCCGCCGAAGGGCGCGGCGCGCGGGCGCTCGACGAGCATCAGGCGATTGTCGATGCGATCCGTGCCAGCGACGAGGAGGGGGCTGCGCTGGCGTTGCGCACGCACATTTCGCAGGCCTTCGAGACCCGGCTGAAGCTCGACGCGGAGAGCCGCGGCGAGCATCCCTGAGGTCAGTCGATCTGCGGCGCAAGCGCGGTGCGTGCCGGTGCCGGGGAGCGTCTGGCCGCCGCGGCGATGCGTGCGACAAGCACAGAATGCGACCGGTGCGGGCGCCCCGGGACGCGGTCAAAGAGCCCATGCGCAGTCTTGTCCCAATAAAAGGGCTTGGTGATCACTTCGTAGATCGCTTTCCAGCCCGCGAGCGCACCGAGCGGAAAATAGACATGCAGGCTCGGCACCCAGGGGATCAGGTGACGATGCGTTGGCCCGCGCACCGCCCAGGCGCCGACCGCGATATTGACGAGTTCGGCCATCACGAAGCTGAGCAGGAGAAGCGTCTCCAGTTGCGGCGAGAGCAGTGCCGCGACCGGGTGCCAGAAGCCGAACAGAATTGCCCAGCAACTCCACAGGACCGGCGCGAGCAGATATTGCGACAGCGTGCCAAGGATCAGCACCTGCACGCCCAAAAAACGCCAGGGTCCGAGGTCGCGCCATAATCTGCGCGGGGCGCGCATATGCACGGCCCAGGTCATGGCATAGCCTTTAAGCCAGCGCGAACGCTGCTTCACCCAGGGCAGCGCCCGGCAGTTTGCCTCTTCTCCGGTGACCGTGGCGATGAGCTCGGTGCGATAGCCGAACCGGGCGAGGCGTAGACCGAGATCGGCGTCTTCCGTGACATTGTGGGCGTCCCATCCCCCGAGATTCTCAAGCGCCTCGCGGCGGAAGAAGAGCGTCGTGCCGCCCAGCGGCACGACGAGGCCGAGCCGCGCCAGCCCCGGCAGCACGGCGCGGAACCATACCGCATATTCGATGGTGAAACAGCGTGCGAGCCAGTTGGTGCGGGGATTGTAATAATCGAGAATGCCCTGCAGGCAGGCCACCTCGGGCGGGCTCTCGGCGAAGCGGCGCGCCACCACATGCAGTTGATCGGGGTCCGGGCGGTCCTCGGCATCATAAACGCCGACAATCGTGCCGCGGCAGAAGTTCAGGGCATAGTTCAGCGCGCGCGGCTTGGTGCGGATCGGCCCGCCGGGCACGGAAACAACCCGCATCCAATGCGGCAGCGTGGTGGTGGCGAGCGCGTCGCGGGTGGTGGTATCGGCCTCCTCGACGACGAGCAGGATGTCGAGCAACTCGCGCGGATAGTGCAGGCGTCCAAGCCGCTCGATGAGCCGGGCGGCAATGTCGCGCTCCTGAAAAAGCGGTACGAGGATCGAGATCATCGGCAGCGCCGCTTGCGGCCCGCGCAAAGACGCGCACAGCGCCCGCGGCGGCGCGCGGTGGCGCAGCGCCAGATATTCCGCGACGGCGGCGGCAATCTTCAGCCCCATCGTGGCAAAGAGCGTGACGATCGCCCAGAAGAAGAGCAGCCCGAAGACCGCGACCGGGGCAAGGGCAAGGCCGAGCCCGAGGCCGAGTACCGCGCCCAGGGCGAGCCATGCGGCGCGCCGTTCGTTGCGGGTGCGGCAGCTCTGCGCCGGATCGACACGGATCTCCGCGCGCCGGATCAACGCGGTCTGGCGTCGGCAAAGAAGGGCGGTGTGGATGTCGCGCTCGGGGGCAAGCACCATCCGGCAGGGTTCGAACCCGGGGGGCAGGAAGGCGCGGGCGCGGGCAAAATCGTCCGGCCGGGCCGTGGCGATCAGCGTGAGCCCGCCAACCCTGCGCCAGGGCAGGAGCGCCCCCGTCAGGCAGGCTTCGGCCCCGAGCCTGTCGATCAGCCGCGGGTCGGGCGGCTCGGCGATCAGATCGACCACGGCAGCCTTCCATTGCCGCGCGAGCGCCGCCATCAGATCGGCCTCGCTGACCCAGTCATGCGCCAGCAGGATATCGCCCAGCCGCACCTGTTGGCGCGCCCGCAACGTCACCGCTTTCAGAAGATCGCCCGGTGCCACTGCCTCCATCTCGAGCAGGATCTGTCCGAGCGGCTTGCGGCCCGGCTGCGGGCGCGGGGCGGCTGCAGCGGTCGCGGTTTGCGACGGGGCGGTTTGCGACGGGGCGGTCTGGGGAGGGGGAGAAGAGGGGGAAGCCTCCGCCGCGAGCATCGGCCGGGCAAGCTTTGCGGCCTGCGCACGCCGTGCGGCGCCGAAGTCGGCATGGATCACCTTGCGTTCCGCCGCGTCCCGCATTCTGCCCTCGTCACCGAACCACCGTTCTGCCTTCAGGGTGCGGATCTTTGGTTAAGAATGCGTTAATACCAAAGATCGTCGCCCTATCCTTTCGGAGGGGCGGCGACGATTTCGGGTGTTTTCGCGAAATCTTCAGCTATTTCAACGCGCCGCAGTCTGGCGCGTTGAAACCGGTTTCAGCGGCGCGCGGCCATGGCGGCGGCGAAACGTTCGAAGAGATAGTAGCTGTCTTGTGGTCCGGGGCTCGCCTCGGGGTGATATTGCACCGAAAATACCGGGCGATTCTCAAGCGCGATGCCACAATTGGACCCATCGAACAGGCTCACATGGGTCTCGGTAACGCCTTTGGGCAGGGTTTGCGCATCGACGGCAAAACCGTGGTTCATCGAGGTGATCTCGACCTTGCCGGTGGTGATGTCCTTCACCGGATGGTTCGCGCCATGGTGGCCGTGGTTCATCTTGATCGTCTTCGCACCAAGCGCGAGCGCGAGCATCTGGTGACCAAGGCAGATCCCGAACACCGGGAGTTCGGTTTCCAGCACGCCCTGGATCATCGGCACCGCATATTCCCCCGTCGCCGCCGGATCGCCCGGTCCGTTCGAGAGGAACACGCCCTCCGGTTTGAGCGCGAGCACCTCTTCCGCCGTCGCGGTGGCGGGCAGCACGGTCACGTCACAGCCCGCCGAGGCGAGGCAGCGCAGGATGTTGCGTTTTGCGCCATAGTCGATGGCGACGACTTTGAAACCGGGTTCCGAGCGTTTGGTATAGCCATCGGGCCAGGCCCAGCGTTGCTCGTCCCAGTGGTAGCTTTGCGCGCAGGTGACATCCTTGGCGAGGTCAAGGCCCACAAGCCCTTTCCACTCGCGCGCCTTCCTCACCAGCGCCTCGATGTCGAAGACGCCGTCGGGGTTGTGTGCCATCGCCACATGCGGCGCGCCCTGTTGGCGGATCGCCCGGGTGAGCCGGCGCGTGTCGATGCCGCCAACCCCGATCCGGCCGCGTTTTTCCAGCCAGCCAACGAGGTTTTCCGCCGCGCGCCAGTTCGAGGGCTCGGTCGGATCCCATTTCACCACCAGCCCGGCGGCGACCGGCTCGGCGGTCTCGTCATCCTCCGGGGTCACGCCCACGTTGCCGACATGGGGGAAGGTGAAGGTGACGACCTGCCCGGCGTAAGAGGGGTCGGTCATGATCTCCTGATAGCCGGTCATTGCGGTGTTGAAGACGAGCTCCGCCACCGTTTCGCCGGTGGCACCGAAACCGCGCCCGTAGAACAACTGCCCGTCTGCGGTGGCGATCAGCGCGGTGGGTTTTTCCGACGGCTGGTGGCTGATGGGCATGGCGCGACTCCCCGGGGCAAAATCCGGCCGAACCTACGGGGCGCGGCGGGGGGCGTCAAGGCTTTTGGATAAATGATGAAATTCAATGAAATCAGTATTTTGCCGCAGTTGTGCGGGGCGGCGCTTCGGGCTAGAGTGGTGTCAAGAGCACTCAGGGATAGGCAGGGGCATGCGCGAAAAGCTGGCATCGGCGCTGAAAGAGGCGATGAAAGCCAAGGAGGCGGCGCGGCTTTCGACGCTGCGCCTGATCAATGCGGCGATCAAGGATCGCGAGATCGCGCTGCGCGGTGCGGGTGATGGCGCCACAGTGGGCGATGCGGAGATTCTCGCGATTCTGGGCAAGATGGTGAAGCAGCGTCAGGAATCGGCGCGCGCCTATGAGGAGGGCGGGCGGCTTGAGCTCGCCGAAAAGGAACTCGCCGAGGTGGCGGTGATCGAGGAATTCCTGCCACGCCAGCTCACGCCCGAAGAGGTAGAGGCGGCGGTTTCAGCGGCGATCGAGAAGCTTGGCGCGGAGTCGATCCGCGACATGGGCCGAGTGATGGCAGAGCTCAAGGCCGCCCATACCGGGCAGATGGATTTCGGTGCGGTCGGGCCGATGGTGAAAGCGCGGCTGAGCTGAAGCCCGCTTCCAGTCGGTCGAGGAGGGGGCGACTCTCCCGCGGCTGTTTCACATCGTCAAAAGGGTGCGGTCGGGGCCGCTCCGGCGCAACGGTCTCCTTTCGGACAGCAAAAGGCCCGGTCGGCAAGCGACCGGGCCTCTTTTGCGCCGAGGCGCAGGATCTTATTGCGCGACCGAGGCGAGATAGGCCGCGACGTCTTCGCCGCCCTTGGCGAGTTTGAACGCCATGCCGGTCTTGGCTTTCTTGTCGTCGAGCTTGGCCTTGAGGAATTTCCCCGGATCTTTCACGTATTCCGCGATTTCGTCTTCGCTCCAAGCAAAGCCGGTCTGGCCGAGCGCGACGATCGAGTCTTTGTAGGCGAAGTCCGGATAGGTGCCCGCGGTGCGGCCGACCACGCCGTAGAGGTTTGGGCCGACCTTGGCGCCTTTCACGATCTCGGTCCCGTCGGGGGCGATGATCGAGTGGCAGGCCTTGCATTTCGAGAATTCTTTCTCGCCCTTGGCGGCATCGCCCCCGGCGAGCGCGGGCGTGGCCAGAACGAACGCGGCGAGGGTGGCGTAGAGGCTGATCTTCATCGCTGGATCCTTGGTCTGTTTGATGCTTTGTTGCCCGGCTCCGCCGGGATCACCAGGCAGTCTTGGTGCCCACCCATCCCAATACCACAGGGCAAATGGTCGCGCATCTCCCATTATGACCTGTTGGTGACTATATCCTTGGGTTGGCCCGAAGGCTGCAAGGCGCCGAGCGTCGTTTCGAACCGCGCCTCGAGGGCGAGATCGAGGTCTTCCATCTGCACCGGCAGGCCGAGATCGACGAGCGAGGTCACCCCATGCTCGCGGATGCCGCAAGGAATGATGCCGGAGAAATGGCTCAGATCGGGGTCGACATTGATCGAGAGACCGTGAAAGCTGACCCAGCGGCGCAGTTTGACGCCGATCGCGGCGATCTTGTCTTCGCGGATATGCCCATCGGGGCCGATCCCCTTTTCGGGGCGGCTCACCCAGACACCGACGCGCCCCTCGCGGATCTCGCCCCTCACGTTGAACTCTGCGAGCGCCGCGATCACCCAGGTTTCCAGCGCCTGCACGAAGCGACGCACATCGCGGCCGCGCCGGTTCAGATCGAGCATCACATAGACCACCCGCTGGCCCGGCCCGTGATAGGTATATTGTCCGCCGCGCCCGGCGGCATAAACCGGAAAGCGGTCGGGTTCGACCAGATCCTCGCGCCGCGCCGAGGTTCCCGCGGTGTAAAGCGTCGGATGTTCCAGAAACCACAGGGCCTCGTCGGCGGTGCCCGCGGCAATCGCCGCGACGCGCGCCTCCATGACGGCGAGCGCTTCCGGATAGGGCACGGGGGTTTCGGAGCGGATCCATTCGGGCATGGGCGTTTTCCTTTGCATCCGACCTAAAAGAACAAATCGCTTGCCTCAAGCCCGATTCTTGCGAGAAACTCACGCAGGTTTGATCTGCGTCGGGTGCAGCGTCGGGGAGTGTGGCCTCCCTCCGCAACACCGCCCCGGGGCCAAGATTTGGAGAGAGTCATGAAAACCCGTCACTTGCTCACAAGTTTTCTCGCCCTGAGCGTTGGGATCACCGGCAGCACGCCGGTGCTTGCTGGTGGCGGCGATGTCGTCGGCGGCCTGATCGGCGGGATGATCGGCGCCGCCATCATCAACGAAGCGAACCGCAGCCACCAGCCGCGCACGACGGTGCGCCGGTCGACCTCTTCGGTTTCCTCGGCGACCCGCGAGCGGAACCGCGAAGTGCAGAACTCGCTCAATTACTTCGGCTATCCGGTGGGCACGCCCGATGGTGTTCTGGGTTCCAAATCGCGCGCCGCGATCTCGCAATATCAGGCGCTGCTCGGCTATCCGGCGACCGGCCAGCTCACCGAGATGGAGCGCAACATTCTCGTGACCGCCTATAACCGCGCCCAGCTTGGCGGGCCGCAGGTGCAAAACATCATCTCGACGAGCCCGCAGGGGATCCGGGGCATGCTGCTGGCACAGCGTGACCAGATGATCGGCGGCGGGCCGGGCACGGCGCCCGCGGGCTATGCGGGGGGCACGATCGGCGGGTTGCCGCCCGAGGTCTCGGAGGCGGTGTTCGAGATTGCGCGCAACACCAATGTCGAGCCGATGCAACTGATGCAGCGCGCGGGCTTCGTGCAGCTTGCCGACATGAATGCGGACGGTCGGACAGACTACATGATCGATACCTCGGTCACCGGCTCAGGCTTCTGGTGCAACGGCCCGGCCTGCACGGTGCGGGTGTTCGCCTCGACACCGCAGGGCTATCAGCGCAACGATTTCCAGCTCGCCAATGCGACGCCGGCCTCCTTCTCCTGCTCGCACGGGCTGTGCGAAGTGAAGCAGGATGGTGCGATGATGGCCGCAACGCCGGCGCCGCTTCCGATGCCCACCGCGCCGCTGCCGCCAACAGTGATGGCGGCGCAACCGGCCGCGCCGGCGCCGGCGACCGCGCTGCCCAGTTTCGGCGCTGCAATCGTGCCGCCGAAGGTGACTTTGACGAGCTATTGCGCGGGTGTGAGCGCGAAGACCGGATCTTTCGGCGGGCCGCAGACGGTGGCCATGCTCTCTGATCCGGGGCAGGCGCTCGGCGAGCAGTTCTGTGCCGTCTCCGCCGCGGCCAAGGCCGATGGCGAGGCAATCGGCAAGCAGATCCAGGGCTTCACGCCCGAGCAGATCGCCACGCAATGCCGCGGCTTCGGCGCTGCGCTGAAGGATCAGGTGGCGCTGCTGACGACCACGCCGCGCGACGACATGATCGCCTCGATCCAGGGCTGGATCGCGCAATCGGGGATGTCGCAAGATCAGCTCGTCTCGACCTCGAAAGTCTGCCTGTCGATGGGCTACGGGCTGGACGAGCCGGAAGTGGCGATTGCTTCGGCGCTGGTGCTGACCGGGGCCGGGCAGATGGTCTATGCCGAAATGCTGGGGCACCACCTGACCTCGGGCGTTGGCCTTGAGGCGCATCCCGATCTGGCGCTCGACTGGTATGATCTGAGCGGCAACGCGCTCTCTGTCGGCCAGACGCCGGTGTTCCTGCCCGAGCAGGCGGACCGCGCCGGGCTGATCAAGAAGGCCTCGATGGCGCTCAACGGCCGTGCGAGCCTGGTGCCGATGCTGCCGGTGCCGGTGGCGGCCCCGAGCGCAACCGCACCTGCGATCCCGGCCTCCGCATCGGCGGCGACCGTCTCGACGCAATCGGCTCCGGGCGGGCTTGCGGGCCTCGCCGGGCTGGCGGCGGGGGCGGCCAACATGGTCGCCACCGGCGCGGCGCAACTGCCGACCCAGCCCTGAAGAACAGGCCAGAACACTCTTCAAAGGGGCGCTCCAGCGCCCCTTTTGCATGGCGTGGGGGCGCGGCGAAGTTTTGACGCGGTGCGATGGCTCTTCGCCGGTCACGCGCGGGATGCTTCGGGCATACTGCGGCAGGTTTGCGCCGAAGCGGGAGCGCTGATCATAGGGAACAGGGGCAAGGCTGAGGTGCCGCCGCCGACAAATGAAAAGAGGGGGCTGGCGCCCCCTCTTGCGTTTCTTTTGGGCCGTGCCGTCCGATCAGCTCGGGGTCATGCCGCGGAGCCGTTCCGAGCGGCGGCGCAGCAGTTCAAGCACGGTCAGCATTGAGATCGACAGCAACACGAGGAGCGTCGCCACGGCGAGGATCGCAGGCGAGATCTGCTCGCGAATGCCGTTCCACATCTGCCGCGGGATCGTTTGCTGGGTGTGGTCGGCGATGAACAGCACCGCCACCACCTCGTCAAACGAAGTGACAAAAGCGAAGAGCCCGCCCGAGATCACGCCCGGCATGATCAGCGGCATCACCACCCGGAAGAAGGCCGTGCGCGGGTTCGCGCCGAGCGAGGCGGCGGCGCGCACGAGCGATTGATCAAAGCCCGAGAGCGTCGCGGTGACGGTGATGATCACGAAGGGGATGCCAAGCGCGGCATGCGCGAGGATGATCCCCGCATAGGTGCCCGCGAGGCGCCCCCATTCGAAGCCATCCGGGCCGACGTTCGGCACCCATTTGCCGGAGTAGAAGAAGAACATGCCCGTCGCCGAGATGATGATCGGCACGATCATCGGCGAGATCAGCACGGCGGTGATCTGTTTGCGGAACGGCATCTCGGGCCGGGTGAGGCCAAGCGCCGCCACCGTGCCGAGCCCGGCCGAGAGCACCGTGGCGCAAACGCCGATGATCACCGAGTTTTTCGCCACCTGCATCCAGGTCGCATTGTGCCAGAAATCGAGCCAGAAGGCCATGTTGCGTGGGGCATCGGGCTCGGCCATGCCGAAGGTGATCAGCTTGTCATACCAGCGCAGCGAGTATCCTTCGGGGTCGAAGGTCAGCATCTTGTCGGTGAAGGTGAAATAGGGCTCGGCGTTGAAGCTCAAAGGAATGATGATGATGATCGGCGCGATCAGGAACACGAAGATCAGCGCGCAGAGCACCAGATAGGCATAATGCCAGAGCTTTTCGAGCGGGCTTGCATAGACGGGTAGGGCCATCGGTTCGTCCTCTCAGCCGAGCTTCATCTTGTCGATGCCGACGAGCTTGTCGTAGATCCAGAAGAAGATCAGCACGACAACAAGGAGCTGTGCGGCAAGGGCGGCCGCAAGCGACCAGTTGAGCGATTTCTGCATGTGGAAGGCGATCATGTTGGAGATCATTTGGCCATCCGCACCGCCGACGAGGGCCGGGGTGATGTAATAGCCCATCGCCAGAATGAACACCAAAAGCCCCCCCGCGCCGACGCCCGGCAGCGTTTGCGGCAGGTAGACCCGGCGGAACGCCGTCCATGAGGTGGCGCCAAGCGAGCGGGCGGCCCGCACATAGGAGGGCGGGATCGTCTTCATCACCGAGTAAAGCGGCAGGATCGTGAACGGCAAAAGGATATGCGTCATCGCGATGATCGTGCCCATCTCGTTGTAGATCATCTGAATACGCCCATCCTCGCCGATCACCCCGAGCCAGACGAAGACATCGTTGAGCACCCCCTGGCTTTGCAACAGCACCATCCAGGAGGTGGTGCGCACCAGAAGCGAGGTCCAGAACGGCAAGAGCACGAAGATCATCAGCAGCATTGCCTTGCGCATCGGCAGGGTGGCGAGCAGATGCGCGATCGGGAAACCGAGCAGCAGGCAAAGCGCTGTGATCTCGATCGAGAGCATGAGCGTGCGCCCCATCAGTTTCTTGTAGACCTGCTGATCTTTGGGAACGGCGGTGATTGCGCCGGTTTCGTCGCGCGTCATGTCATTGGCGGCGAGATAGAAATCGATCGTGAACGGGTTCGCGGCCGAGCGCAACGCGCGCCAGACATTCGGGTTGCCCCAGTCCTTGTCGAGCGCGATGAAGGCCTCTTTGTAAGGCGGCTCCAGCTTCTCTGCCTTGCGTGCCGCACCGGTGAAAAGCGAGCGTGTGCCGGAGATGTCGTAGTTGATCCGGGTGCCCGCTTCGCCGGCGGTTTTTTGTTCGCGCATCAGGATCAGGTCCGATCGGAGCGCGGCATAGGCGCTTTCGTCGATCTCCGACCCCTTGGGGTGCTCATCGAACCATTGCACCAGCGCAGGCGCATTCTTCGAGAACCCGTCATTGTAGATGGATTTGAACAGCATCTGGCCGATCGGCACGATGAAGCTGATCAGGATAAACAGAAAGAGCGGCGCAACAAGCATCAGCGCACGGCGGCGGCGCACCGCGAGCGAGGCGGCGAGCGCAGCCTTGAGCGGGCGGCCATCGGCAGTGGTCAGCGGCCCGGAGGGAGTAGGGAGAGTTGCGTCGGTCATTCGGTTCCCCGGTCAATAGGAATACCGCCGCCGCAGGGGATGCGGCGGGGAGATCGGGCGGGGTTGCCCCCGCCCGCGGTGGTCAGACGATCAGCTCGCCAGCCAGGCGTTGAACTTCTCGTTCAGTTCGGTGTCGTGATCCGCCCAGAAGGTCGGATCGGTCCAGATCGGCGACATCATGTTTGCCGGGTTGGTCGGCATGTAGGGCGCCATCTCGGTCTTGCCGTCCTGATAGAGGCCGACAAGCGCGTTCGACGATTTGCGGGCCGGACCGTAGGAGATCCATTTCGCCTGATCGGCAAGGCGCTGGGTGTCTGTGGAGAAGGCGAGGAACTTCATCGCATCTTCCTTGTGCGGCGCGTCTTTCGGGATCACCCAGAGGTCGTAATCCATGTACGAGCCGTCCCAGACGGTGCCGAAAGGTTTGCCCTCGGCAACTTCGGCGGCGAAGAAGCGGCCGTTATAGCCGTTCGTCATCACCACCTCGCCATCGGCAAGAAGTTGCGGCGGTTGCGCGCCGGCTTCCCACCAGACGATGTCGCCCTTGATCGTGTCGAGTTTGGCGAGCGCGCGTTTCACGCCTTCGTCGGTGCCCAGCACGTCATAGATTTCTTCGGGAGCCACGCCATCGGCATAGAGCGCGAGTTCCATCGTGCGCTTGGCCGATTTCAGCAGGCCGCGTTTGCCCGGATATTTGGCGGTGTCGAAGAAATCGCCAACCGTGGTGGGCGGGGTGTCGCCGACCTTGGTCTTGTCATAGGCGATCACGGTCGCCCAGACGATGTTCGCCACGGCGCAATCCTGAATCGCGCCCGGCACGAAGTCTTCGGTCGCGGGGGTGCCATCGGGGGCGGGGGGCAGGATCGACGGGTCGATCTCGGCCAGCAGGCCCTCGTCGCACATCTTGATCGCGTCGGAGAGTTCCACGTCGGCGAGGTCGATCGAAACGTTGCCGGCTTCGGCCTGCGCCTTCACCGGGGCGGCGGGGTTGTCGGCGTCGATCGAGTTGATCTTGATGCCGGTCATTTCGGTGAAGGGCTTGTGATAGGCCTCGACCTGGCTGACGGTATAGGCGCCACCCCAGGACACCACGTTGAGCTCTTGCGCTTGCGCGGCAAAGCCCGTGGCGACCAGAGCGGTGCTCAGGACCAGAAGTTTCTTCATTTGGTTACTCCCTTGTTGATTGCGGGTCTTCGTGATGCTTGCGGATGTGCCCCCGCTTTGCATCTTGTCTGCTGTCGTCTTGTGCACACCGGTTGACCCTTCTCCGTCAGGGTCCGCCGGTGTCGGCAGCTCTTCGGCCCCTTGTGCCGCGCCGGCCCGACCGGCGGCGGCCCGGGCCGCATCTTCACATCGGATCGAGCGCGCGCGCATCCGCCGGGTGCCAGCCGATCTTCAGCCGCTCGCCGGGCTTGAGCTTGGTCTGACCAATGGTGTTGCGCGATTTCATCACGAAATCGGTGGTCCCGGCAACCCGCATCCGGGTGCGGAAAATGTCGCCCATGTAGATCACCTCAAGCACTTCGGCCTCGATCATATGGGCGCCCGGCGGCATCATCTCGGGCTTGAACTCGACCCGTTCGGGGCGGATCGAGACCAGCGTCTGCTGGCCCTTGTGGCGAATGTTGACGGGCGTGGCGTCGATCATCTCCCCGGTTTCGAGCCGCACGAGGCATTTCTCGTCGTCAAGTTCCTCGACCGTGCCGGGCAGCTTGTTGTTCTCGCCGATGAATTGCGCCACGAAGCTGTTTTTCGGGCGTTCGTAAAGCTCGTCGGGGGGCGCCAGCTGCTGGATCCGACCGTCGTTAAACACCGCAACGCGGTCCGACATCGTCAGCGCTTCGCCCTGATCATGCGTCACATAGACAACGGTGATCCCGAGCGTCTCATGCAAGTGCTTGATTTCGAACTGCATATGTTCGCGCAGCTGCTTGTCGAGCGCGCCGAGCGGTTCGTCCATCAAAACGAGGCTCGGGTCAAACACCAGCGCACGGGCAAGCGCGATCCGTTGCTGCTGGCCGCCCGAAAGCTGGGCCGGGCGACGGTTGGCAAATTTGCCCATCTGCACCATGTCGAGCGCGCGCATCACCTTGGCCTCGCGCTCGGCCTTGCCCATGCCCCGCACCTCAAGCGGGAAGGCGAGGTTCTCGCCCACCGTCATATGCGGAAAAAGCGCGTAATTCTGGAACACCATGCCAATGCCGCGCTTGTGCGGCGGCATTTCGTTGATGTTGGTGCCATCGAGCAGGATGCGCCCGTTCGTCGCCGTCTCGAACCCCGCCAGCATCATCAGGCAGGTGGTCTTGCCCGAGCCCGAGGGGCCGAGCATGGTCAGAAATTCGCCCTTGGCGATCGACAGATTGAGATCTTTGACGACGAGGGTTTCGCCGTCATAGCTCTTCTGGACATGGTCGAAGACGACGAAGCCTTCGTCGGTCGGTACAGCAGTCAATGCGGGCTCCCCGTGATTTTTCTGGTTCGTTTGCTCCCGTGCGGCAACTAAAACAGTGCCTTTGCGAGATTTCAACCGTCATTTCCGACAGGGTGTCACAGAGTTGATGCCTGCCCGGACGAGGCTTGGAAACCGTCCGAATGCGGCTTCTCGCGGGCAAGGAGCGACCAGTTCGAACATGCCGCACGATCAATTTCTCGGCGCCTTAAAAACGGCGCTGCGGGCTGCGAGTAGCAGGCTGCGACACTGGCGCCGCCCCAGAGCACCTGTGCGAGCTGCGGGCGAGCGCGAATCAACCGTGTCCTTGAAGCCGGATCGAGCCCCGCCAGCCCCTGTCGCCCGGGCCAGAAGCTTTCCACCCAGAGCCCCGCCACCGAGATCAGCGCATGGCGAGGCAAAAGCAAATGATGATAGCGCAGCCCGGCCTCCTGCCGCGCCAGCCCGTGCAGGATCCGCGCCCCGCCCCAGCCTGTTGCCGCCATATGCCCCGCCCGCGCGAGCGCGCCGCCGCGCGCGGGCACATGCACGGCATGGAGCGCCGAAAGTCGCACCGGTGCGGCATTGCCGAGCCGCCCCGCGCCGATTTCCACCGGCAGAAGCCGCGGATCGGCCGCCATCTCCGCCGCGGTGACCGCGCGCGCCCCGGTCCAGAGCACCGGTTCGGCTGCCCCCGAGGCGGTGATCACCAGATCGCCCGGAACAAGTTGCTCCACCGCCACCGGGCCGCGCGGCGTTGCCACCGGGCTCCCCGCGACGAGGCAGGGAATGCCCATGGCGTGGAGCATCGGCGCCGTGTTCACGCTGGTCTTCGAGACACCGATGAGAGTGACCGAGGTGCCATCGGGGAAGAACAGCACGGCATTGCCCTGCTCGTCGCTGTCGACCGTGACATCCCAGACGTTGACGGGATTGCCTTCTGCATCTTTCAGGCCGCTGACATCGAACTGGTCGGTGGTCAGCCCCGACACCATCGTCATGTCGAAATCGGTGACGGTATCGGCGCCGTCGCCATCCGACATCACATAGGTGTCCGCCCCGGTGCCGCCCGTCAGCGTATCCGCGCCGGTGCCGCCCGCGAGCGTATCATCGCCCAGATCGCCGGTGATCACATCGTTATCGGCACCGCCGCTGATGCTGTCGGCCCCGTCGCCCCCGGTGATCGTGTCGTTTCCGGCCTCGCCATAGATCAGGTCGTCGCCGATCCCGCCGAGGATCGAATCTGCGCCATCGCCGCCCCAGAGCGTATCGGCGCCCTCGTTCCCCCAGAGCGTATCGGCCCCGGCTCCGCCATAGACAAGGTCATCTCCCGCCTCGGCATGGAGCTGGTCATCGCCCTCACCGCCCAGGATCGTATCCGAGCCGCCGCCGGTGAACACCGTGTCATTGCCCGCGCCTGCATCGACGTAGTTGGTGTAGGTTTCGGCCAGAACGCCGGACTTGTCGTCGATGGAATCATTGCCGTCGCCGCCATAGACAGTGTCATTGCCGAAGCCCGAGAAGATCGTGTCATCGCCCGCTCCGCCGAGGATGCAGTCGTCCCCCGAGCCGCCGATGATGCTGTCATTGCCCGCCTGACCGTCGAGTGTCAGCCCCGAGCCATCGGCAGAGGCATTGATCGTATCGCCGAAGGCAGTGCCGTAGATGCCCTCGATATTGTCGAAAGTAACCGTGCTGGTGCCATCGGTGGCGGTGCCGTCTTCCCAGTCGGTGAAGGTGACCGAGACGCCGCTGACCGTGTCATAGCTGAAATCGAGCGTATCGAGATCAACGCCCCCGGCGGTGGTCGTCGAGCCGCCATAGACCGTATCAGAGCCCCAACCGTTTTCGAAATAGAACCGGTCGGCATCGGCTTCGCCATAAAGCACATCGTTGCCGGTGTTGCCGGCGAGGTAATCGGCACCATCGCCGCCATGGATCGTGTCGTTGCCGTCGCCGCCCAGAATGATGTCCGTGCCGGTGCCGCCGTCGATGCTGTCAGCTCCCGCGCCGCCCTCGATCCAGTCGCAGCCCGCCCCGCCCAGCAGCGTGTCGTTGCCATCCTCGCCGTAGATGTTGTCATTGTCGGCGCCGCCATCGACATAATCGTTGCCCGATCCGGCAAAGATCGTGTCATTCCCCGCATCGCCATAAAGCGTGTCGTTGTAAACGTATCCGGTCGAGCCTGCGTAATCGTCGATGTAATCGTTGCCGTCGCCGCCATGCACGGAATCGCCGCCGGTGCCGAACTGGATCGAGTCATTGCCGGTGCCGCCGTCGATCGTGTCCGATCCGGCGCCTGTGGTGATCGTGTCGTTTCCCGCGCCGCCCGTGATCGAATCTGCGTAATCACCTCCGGTGACGGTATTGGCCAGGTCAGGGTCATACGTGGTCGAGGCGAGCGCGGTATAGAGCGGCCCCGTCGTGACGTCGTTGATTGCGGTAACATGATACGTGACGCCCGGCACCAGCGGCGCCGAGGTGACGGTTCCGACAACGACGCCGTTGACCTCAAGCGTGTAAAGCGTGATCGAGGAGCCGTCGGGCGCGGTGAAGACCGCCGAGTCCTCGATATAGACCTGCCCCGAATGGATCAGCGTACCCGAGGAATCATAGACGTTGATCGTCTGGTTGCCGTCGTTGCCATGTTCGTTGTTGAGGTTGTCACCGGAAAGGTTGGTGTCGTCCGGGTCAGTAAATGTGTAGCTGGTGGCATCTGTCGAGGCGTCCCAGGTTGGATCGAGCATGAAGTTCGACCCCACCGAGAGGGTGCTGCCGCCCTCGGCGATGATCAGATCCGATCCGCTAAAGCCCTGGATCGTCCAGGTCGTCATTCTTGCCCCCGGCTCATCGCCTCAATCTCTCATCGATGCGGATGTCCAGATCCGCGCGGAGTCCCCCGCAACGGATATTGACGATCTTCCCTGAAACGACGGTTAAGTCGGCTCAGAAAAGATTTGGCAATTTTAGGAGCCTGGGGGGGCTGCGCGGTCAGGGCAGGAGCGCGAGCCAGAACGAGATCGTCAGGATCGAGCCCGCGGTGGCGACGAGCACGCTTGAGGCGGCCACGCGCCGCGCCGCGCCATACATGTTGGAGAAGAGATAGGCGTTCACGCCCGGCGCCATCGCTGCGGTGAGCACCGCCGAGCGCAGCGCGGGCGTGCCGAGATCGAAGACGAAATGGCCGAGCAGATAGGCGATGCCCGGATGCAGGATCAGCGAAAGCGTGGTGACCATGGCAATCGCGCGCCCGTCGCCCTCGGGGCGATAGCGTACCAGCACCCCGCCAAGGCCAAAGAGCGCCGCAGGCAGTGCCGCGCCCGCGATCATGTCCATCGCAGACCAGACCGGGGCGGGCAGCACCATGCCGGTGAGCGCCTGCCCCGCCTGAATCGTGAAGCCCGTCAGGATACCGATCACGAGCGGCGTGCGCAAAACGCCCATCAGCGCATTGAGCCCGACGCGGCTCAGCCCCGCGCCCGTGCCATGACTGCGCACGGCCTCCATCGCGACAATGCCGATCGTGTAGAGAAACGGCGAATGGATCGAGATGATGGCAAAGTTGCCCGCAAGCGCATCGTGCCCGTAGGCGCGCTCCGTGATCGGGATGCCGAGGAGGAGCGAGTTGGAGAACAGGCAGGCAAAGCCGATCGCCACCGCATCCGGGCCGGTGCGGCGCAGCCAGAGCCGTGCCGCACCCGCGCCGATGACAAAGGAGATCAGCGCGCCCGCGTAAAAGCTCACCATCAGCCCGAAATCGTAGCTCGCGCCAAGGTCGAGCTTGGCGATCGAGCGCGCAAGCAACACAGGTACGGCAAAATTCTGCGCAAAGCGCATCAGCCCGTCGACCGCGCTTTCGGAAAAGAGCCCTTTCCAGACCACCAGATAGCCGAAGCCGAGCACCAGAAAGACCGGCAGGATGACATCGATGAGCCCGCTCATGGCGCGGGCAGCTCCAGCACCATGCCATCATAGGCGGCGCGGATATGATCGGGGGTTTCCGCCTCAACATCGCTGTGGTCGAGGTCGATATGCATATTGGTGAGCACGGCGTTTTTGGGCTGCGCGCGCGCGATCCATGCGAGCGAAAGCGCAAGATGGGCGTGGCTCGGATGCGGCTTGCGGCGCAGCGCGTCGAGCACCCAGCAGTCGAGCCCCTCGAGCGCGGCCCAGGCAGGCTCCGGGATCGCCGAGACATCGGGCAGATAGGCGAGCCCCCCCACCCGGAAGCCAAGCGCCGGGATATTGCCGTGTTCCACCTTGAAGGGAACGAAATCGATCCGCCCGCCGGCGCCCTGCACGCTGAAGGGTCCCTCGATCTCGTGCAGATCGCAAATGGGCGGGTAGTCGCTGCCCGCAGGCTGCACGAAGGCATAGCCAAAGCGGTTGATCAGCGCATCCGTGGTGGGCGCATCGGCCCAGACCGGCAGCCGCGCGCGCATGTTGAAGGTGATCTGGCGAATGTCGTCGAGCCCGTGCAGGTGATCGGCATGGGGATGGGTGAAGGCCACCGCATCGAGCGTCGCGATCTCGGCGCGCAACAGCTGTTCGCGCATGTCGGGCGAGGTATCGATCAGCACCCGGGTAATGCCCGCGGCGCCCACGCGCTCGACGAGCATCGAGCAGCGCGTGCGGCGGTTTTTCGGGTTCTTCGGGTCACATTCGCCCCAATGCCCGCCGATCCGCGGCACGCCGCCCGAGGAGCCGCAACCGAGGATGGTGAAGCGGAGCCGGTCAGCCATGGCAGGCCTTCGCAAAAAGCCGCTCGAAATTGGCGGTGGTGGCGGCGGCGAACGCCTCGAAGCTCAGGCCAAACACCTCGGCGCCGACCTTGGCGGTATGGACGGTGAAGGCCGGCTCATTGCGCCGCCCGCGATGGGGCGGCGGGGCGAGATAGGGGCTGTCGGTCTCGACGAGCACGCGCTCCAGCGGCACTTGGGCGAAGATCTCGCGGATCTCGCCGCTTTTGGGGAAGGTGGCGACGCCCGACATCGAGAGATAGAAGCCAAGCTCGATGGCCGTTTGCGCAAGCGCCGCGCCCGACGAAAAGCAATGCATCACGCAAGCATAGGGCTTGCGCTTCATGCCCTCGGTCAGGATCGCGGCCATATCCTCATCGGCGGCGCGCGAATGGATGATGAGCGGCAGCCCGGTCTCTTGCGCGGCTTCGATATGCAGGCGCAGCGAAACCTTCTGCACCTCGGCGCTGTCGGCGGTGTAATGGTAATCGAGCCCGGTCTCGCCGATGCCGACGAATTTCGGATGGTGGGCGAGGGCGACAAGCTCTTCGAGCGTCGCCATCGGCTCCTCGGCGGCGCTCATCGGATGCGTGCCCGCAGCCCAGAACACGCCCTCATGGGCCTCGGCAATCGCGCGCACCTGCGGCACGGACCGCAGCCGGGTGCAGATCGTCACCATCCGCGTCACGCCCGCGGCCTTGGCGCGGGCGATCACCTCGGGCAGTTCCGCGCTCAGTTCGGGGAAATCGAGATGGCAGTGGCTGTCGACGATACGGGGCAGGGTGGTCACGTCTCTCTCCTGCCGCTAGGGGGCGGCGTTGATTGCCAACACCATATCCATGACCAGCGCGGCGGGGTCAAGATTGACCGCCTTGCCGTGACGCGCGCGCGCGCCCAGATCCTGATGCAGCCCGGCCCATTTCAGTGCGGCCGCGCCATCGGGGGAGAGCCGGGCCATCAGCTTTGCCTCGCCCGGCGCCGCCTCGGGCATCGGCGGGCCGGTCAGCCCCGCGCGCGCGAGCCGGGACAGGAACAGGTCGATCAGCCGCAACATCAGATCAAACCGCGGCTCATTGGCCCGCCCGGTCACCGATTCCGCCAAGGCCCAGGCGCGGGGGCGCTCCAGCCGCGGCAACGGGGCGAAAAGCGTCACGAGCGCGGTGTAGCTTTCAAGCCCGTCGAGGTTGATCAGCCGCAGCGCCTCCCCCACCGAGCCCCCCGCAAGTGCCGAGAGCGCAAGGGTTTGCTCTGCGCTCACCTCTGCCTCGGCGGCGCTGAGGGCCAGCGCGAGCTCTTCGGGCGGCAGGGTGGTGAGCCGCAACTCGCGGCAGCGCGAGCGGATTGTGGGCAAAAGCCGGGCGGGCTGGTGCGTGACGAGCAGAAAGGTGACAAGCGGCGGCGGCTCTTCGAGCAGTTTCAAAAGCGCATTGGCGCCCGCGGTGGCAAGCTCGTCGGCGGCGTCGATCACCACCACGCGGCGCCCGCCATCCGCCGCCGAGAGATGCAGGAAAGAGGTGAGCTTGCGCACCTCCTCAACCCGGATGTCCTCCGAAAGCGCGCTTTTGGTGCTGTTGAGCCCACGTTTGAGATGAAAGATGCGCGGTTCGGCCTCGGCCAGGATGCGGCGGCACACCGGATGCTCGGGGTCGGCGTCAAGGTTGCGCGGCGGTTCGGGGGCGCCAAAGAGCCCGCCGCCCTCTTCAAGCGGTTGCGTGAGCAAAAACCGCGCGATGCGCCAGGCGAGGGTGGCCTTGCCCACGCCGCGCGGGCCGGTGAGCATCCAGGCGTGATGCAGGCGGCCAGAGGTGAAGGCCTCCAGAAAGGCCTGTTCGGCGTGCTCCTGCCCGTAAAGCCGTGCGGTCTGGCGCGGGTGCGGTGCGCCCTCGACCGCGGTCGGGTCAGGGAAGTCGGTCGTGCTCATTGCCCGCGCGCCTCAAGTGCTGCGGTTGCGAGAGCGCGCACCTCGGCGGCAACGACCTCGGCCGGGCGGGCGCCGTCGATCACCCGGAACCGGGGCGCAAATTCTTTTGCGAGCGCGAGAAACCCCGCCCGCATCTGCGTCTGCATGCCAAGCCCCATATCCTCGAACCGCTCCTCATGGCCCTGCCGCCCCTTGGCGCGGGAGAGTCCCACCGCGGGGTCGATGTCGATCAGGAAGGTGAGGTCCGGCTCGCGCCCGATCATCAGCCGGTGCAGGGCATCAACCTGCGCGCGCAGATCCCCGCGCGAGAGCCCCTGATACATCCGGGTGCTGTCTGCGAAGCGGTCGCATACCACAACGTTTCCGGCAGCAAGCGCGGGGGTGATCGTACGTTCGAGATGGTCGCGCCGCGCCGCGGTGAAGAGAAGGATTTCGGTCTCGGCCGACCAGCGTTCGGGATCGCCCTGCAACACCAGCGCGCGAATTTCTTCCGCGCCGGGGCTGCCGCCGGGCTCGCGCGTGCGCACGACGCTGTGCCCCGCCGCCCCGAGCGCTTCCGCAAGGAGCCGCGCCTGGGTGGATTTGCCCGATCCGTCGATCCCCTCGAAGGTGATGAACATCGCTCAGCTGCTGGCGGTCATCGCCACGGCGCGTTCAAAGAGCCGCAGCGCCGCCGAGGTGAAGCGGGTCAGAAAGCCGCCCGAAGGGACCTCTGCCTCGGCCACCAGCGGCACCACGCGCGGCGCGTCAAACCCCGGCACGGCGATCTCGAGCCGCCCGACCGTCGCTCCCGCGGCAACCGGCGCGGTGAGGGGCGCATCAAAGACGGCCTGGGCCGTCACGCCTGCCGCGGCCCCCGCAGGAAGCAGCAGCGCCACATCCTCCGCGGGCGCAAGCCCGACATGGGATTGTGCCCCGAGCCAGACCGGTGCCTCGGCCAGCCGTGTGCCCTTTTCCGCCACGGTTTTCAGCACGAATTGCCGGAATGCCCAGTTCGCCACCGCCTCGGCCTCCTGCGCGCGCTCGGCTTCCGAGCCGAGGCCCGAGAGCACGAAAACGATCCGGCGGTTGCCCATCACCGCGGAGCCTACGAGGCCGTAGCCCGCCTCTTCGGTATGGCCGGTTTTCAGCCCGTCGGCATGCCAGTCGGCCGCGGCGATCTTCAGAAGCGGGTTGCGGTTGTGCGCATTGGCGGGGGCACGGTTCTTGTAATTGTAGGTCGTTTCCGCAAAGAGCGGATAATATTCCGGGAATTGCGTGATCAGGCGCACGGCAAGCACCCCCAGATCATGCATCGACATGCGCTGGTTCGGATGCGGCCAGCCCGAGGCATTGGCAAAGCTCGATTGCGTCATGCCCAGTTGCGGCGCCCGCTCGGACATGCGCTGTGCAAAGGCCTCTTCGGAGCCCGCGAGCCCCTCGGCCACCACCACGCAGGCATCGTTGCCGGAGTTGATCGCGATCCCCTGCATCAGCTCGCGCACGCTGGGCCGGTCCATCTCGTTCAGAAACATCGTCGAGCCGCCCATCTGCTTGGCGCGGGTGGTGACGGCGAAAGTCGTGTCAAGCGTCACCCGGCCCTCGCGGAGCGCTTCGAACAACATGTTCAGCGTCATCAGCTTCGACATCGAGGCGGGCGGCAGCGCGACATCGGCGTTCTTTTCCAAAAGCACGGTCTGCGCCGTGAGGTCATAGACCCATGCGGCCCGGGCGCGGGTCTCGAAGGCGGCGGCGGGAAGCGCGGCAAGGAGCACGCTGACGAGCAGGACAAGGCGAAGGAGCGGTCGGACGAGCGTCATCGGGCCGAAAACCTCATTTCGAAACGGGATAGGCGTCGGCATAACCGACGGATTTGATCTTGCGGATCAGCGCGTCACGGTCTCCGCGCGAGGCCGCAGGCCCGGCCACGACGCTCCAGAAAGTCTTGCCCTGGCTCTTCTCGGTGCGGATCGTGGCAATCACGCCCGCTTTCGAGAGTTGCTCGGAGGCGCGCTGGGCATTCGCCTCGGTGGAGAAAATGCCGATCTGCACAAACATCTTGCTGCCCGCAGCCGGTTTGGCGGGCGCAGGTTTGGGGGCGGGTTGCGCAGGCGGGCTTGCTTCGGCTGCGGCAATCGCCGCCCCGGCGCTTGCGGCAATATCGTGCGCCGGTTTCGGTGGCGTGCCGGGTTCGGAAGGCGCCGCGAGCGGCGCGGCGGCAATCGTCTCTGCGGCGGGCAGGCGGCCCTCGGGAGCCGCCGGTTCCGTCGCGGCCGGGTCTTCGGGCGTTTCTTCGCGGCGCAGCGCGACGACGGAGAGCTTGGTCGGCGCGCCCGCGAGCACATCAAGCGCGGCCGCCGCATCGGAAGAGACCTGCAGTTTCGGCCCCGGATTGTCGCGCTCGCGCCGGAACAATGCGCCGATCACGAACTTGCCGTTCGCCGGGTTGCGGATGATCACCCGCTCGGGGTCCTTCACGCCCGGATGGGCGACCCAGACACCGCCGAGAGAGGGGCGTCCGTCCCAGAGCGCGGCTTCCTCGGCCGAGAACACCTCGGGCGCCTCGACATCGCGTTCGACGATCCGCGCCGAGGTGGCTTCCGGCACGGCACCACTTTCCTCTTTCGGCGCGCCCTTGAGAAAGCCGAAGGGCTGCGTGCCCTCCTGACAGCCGGCGAGCGCCGCCACGGCTGCGACAGCCCAGATCCAGCGGATCGAATACGACATGCTCCAGTGCCCCTTTTTGGCGCCGGTGCGCCCCCTGACCAGCGCCCGGCTCGCATTATTTGACCGCGGCGGCAGGCTGCGGGCGTTCGGCGCAAGCTTACAGGTTCAAATCCGGCAAGAAAAGCCGCCCGGGGACGCGGGGCGCGTTTTCGCCACGCCGAGGCTTTCAGAATCGCGTGAGAGCGGCTAGGGCGAGCGGATTGGAAGCGTGGCCGAGTGGTTTAAGGCTCTGGTCTTGAAAACCAGCGAGGGGGAGACCCCTCCGTGGGTTCGAATCCCACCGCTTCCGCCAATTATGCACATTAAGTACTTGAAATGGTTGAATAAGGCGAAATCTTATCCCCCACGTTATCCCCCACCTAAACGTGGACTGCCCCGGATCGTGCCGGAAAAGTCCGACCGAATTCTGTCTTGTGACGGGCGGGGACTTTGAGCGGGGATCGAGGCCAAGCGGCCCCGATCGGCGCAACCGCCCCCCCCTGCGCGCGCGTGAGGGCGAAAAACTGCGTTAGCGTTCGAGCGGCGGGAAGGCAGCCGGTCCTCCGTGCGTAGCCCCAGAGATCATATGCCCCCCACCCGGAAAACTGCCTCAGTTTCTTCCGCGCGAGAATTTTACGGAGCGCGCCGGTTCTCTGTCTGACTGCTCCAAGATTGAAGCCCCCCCGCGTTATTCAAACGGGCCGATTTTTTCCCTGCGTGCGTCGTGGTGCCGGTCTGGGCAGGTTGACGCCTCAAAGATTCGGCGCCCCCGGTCAGGCAGCGAATTGGCCGCCTTCCACGAGTCGGGCCTGGCCAAGCGCGGTCAGGCTTTCGAGAAGCGGTTGCACCGAAGCGGCGCGGCCCCGGTGGAAGTGGCGGGCCACTTGCTCGGGGGTCGCGGTGCCCAGATCGGTCAGCGCGGCGCGCACGGCGGCAATCTGCTCGGGCAGGTTTTTCGGCCATGCGTCCTTGGCGGCGGTGTCGGCGGGGCCAATGTCGAGCGCGGTTTGTTCGCCCTTGGCCACGGCTACCCGGCCAGCGGGGTTTTGATACTCGGGGCGCAGCCAGCGGATATGCCCGCGCGCTTCCTCGGCCACCCGTTCGCGGTTGAGCGCAACCAGCCGGTGCAGAATGTCATCCTCGGACAGGTCCAGCGGCCAGCCGTAAGCCTCGGCAACGGCGGCGTCGATCTGGTCGTGCAGGTCTTTCAAAATGCCCACAAGGCCCTGGTCGTAAATTTCGCGGTCCTTGCCTTCGATGCGTTCGCCCGCGCGCAGCTTTTCGAGCACGTTATACATGCCGGTCAGGGTCAGCTTGGGGTGGGCTTTTTGCTGCGCCTTCCTATGCGCGTCCAGTTGCTCGCCCAGAGCGCGCAGGCGGGTATTCTGCGCCTCGGTCGGATCGGGGAAAGGAAAGGGGTTGAAGCATTTGGATTTGTTGTAACGCGGATCGTTGCCAAACCCGAGACGCCCGCCAGCGGTCAACGCCCAGATGACGTGAAAGCGCGACGACAGAACGGCCAGCGCGGCGGCGTCATCAAGGGCAATGGCAATCAGCATGTGATCTGGCAGCGTGGCTACCGGCAAAAACTGAAACAGCCTGTGCTTGGTCGTTTCAACAGTTGCGATGTATCGCGTGAGACTGTTCAGCGCAGGACGTATGCCTTTACGGGGTTCCCCGAAGATCCACCACCTTTTCACGAATGAAGGCCGCTTGTTCTCGTCCCGAATGGGCTTCACCTTATCCAAGAGGTGTTGAAAAACGAGGGGGAAACGGTCTTTCACCTCAGTTTGTTCCAATCCCAGCAAGTCGATAACCATCACACCTCGGGGGCTTGCGGTCAGGTCTCGCCCATTTCTGTATGGTCTGATGTGCTGCTCAAGCCCTTTGACAGAACCTAGCCCAAGCGATTGGGCCTCCGATGGCGAAACAATAAATCCCTCCCCGGCCAACATCACGCCATTTGAGGAAATTGCATCATTCGCCTTAAGCGGCACTGCGCCCGCCACATCCGCGCCGATACGCAGATCGGCAAAGACCTTGCCCTTTTCCACCTCGAAGCGCACCGGGCGGCCTTCGGCCTCGTATCGCCCTTTCGCTTCCTCGGTCACCGTGCCCAACCGCCCCGGTGCCTTGCCCGCCTCGGCCACCGTCATGGCAATGCGCACCGCCGCCCCGTCGCCAGCATCCACCCAGGGGTGGTCGGGGATCGCGAAGGCAAGGGACAGCGGCGTTTTCGGGTCGTTCAGATGCGGTTCCAACACCCGACGATTGAAGGTCTGGCGCAGCGAATTGGTGGTGATGAAGCCAAAACGGCGGGTGCCCTTGGCGCGGGCTTTCTCGGTCGCGGGTTTGAAGGCGCGCGCGGCCAGCGCCGCCTTGTGCCACCAGAACATGACGAAATCCGCGCTTTGCGGAATGGTCGGGTAAGCCTCTCGCAAAGCCTCGGAATACCCTTCTCCCAAAGCCTCGCGCATCCGCTTGTCGCCGATGAAGGGCGGGTTGCCGACGATGAAATCGGCCTCGGGCCATTTCGCGGGGGCGGGTTTGAGATAGTCGAGCACGGCAATGCGGGCCTGCGGGTCGGGCACTTCGTCGCCGGTCACCGGGTGGCGGGTAGTGGTGGTGCCATCCCAGCGGGTGACGGGGGCGCCCGAGGTGTCACACCGGGGGCGAGTGCCGTCCCATGTCAGCACCGCGTCGCGGTTCTCGATATTGTGGAAATCGCGCAGCACGGGTTCGGCGGGGCTGGCCTTGCCGTGGGTGCGGAAGTGCCATTGCAGATAGCCGATCCACAGCACCAGCTCGGCCACCGCTGCCGCCCAGGGGTTGACTTCGAGGCCAAGGAATTGGTGCGGGTCCACGGTATGACCGGCCAGCGCGAGGGCGGTTTGTTCCTCGCCCAGATCGTGCAAGAGGTCGGTCACCTCGCCTTCAAGCCGCTTCATTAGCTCAAGGGCGACGTAAAGGAAGTTGCCCGAGCCGCAGGCGGGATCGAGCACCTTGATTTCGCAAAGCCGGGTGTGGAAGGCGCGCACGGCTTCGCGGGCTTCATCCTGTTTGCCCTGGGCGGCAAGGGTGATGGCGGCGGCCTGCACATCGCGCCAATCGGCGCGCAGGGGGTCGATGATCGTGGGCACCACCAGCCGTTCGACATAGGCGCGCGGCGTGTAATGGGCGCCCAGCTTGTGACGCTGGCGCTTATCGAGGGCGCGTTCAAGAAGGGTGCCGAAGATCGCGGGTTCAACCTCGCGCCAATCGCGGCCTGCGGCGTCGATCAACAGCGACAGTTGCACCTCGGTCAGAGGCAGCGCCTCGGCATCCTTGAAAAGCCCACCGTTGAAGCGTTTGAGATCGGCGGTCAGGACCGGGGAAAAGCCGCCCGTGTTCATCGTCGCCCAAAGGGCTTTGAGCGTGGGGGCTGCATGTTCGGGGTGGCCGCGCAGGCGGTGCAGAAGCTCGGAAAAGCTGCCCAGCGGGATCAATTCCACATCTTCGGCAAACATGGTGAACAGGCAGCGCATCAGGAAGCGGGCCACGGTATCGGGTTCATGGCCCTGCCCGTCGAAGGATCGGCCCAGCGCGGCCAGCCGATCAGCCACTTCGCGGGTGACCTTGGCGGCGATCTTGGCGGGGTCGAGCGCGTGGGGATCGGTCCAGATCGCGCGCAGTCTCTCGCGGGTCTTTTCGTCGCGCAGATCGTCTAGGCGGATGCGATAGCGGTTGCCATCGGGGAATTGGGTGTAGCCCTGCCCCTGCCCCGAGAAATCGGCATAGACTTCGATGACGTGGCCCACGTCCACCACCAGCAAGAACGGCGGCCAGCCATCCTTGCGCGAGACCGCGCGGGCGTAGCCATCGGCCTGGGCGCGGGCGCGCAACATGGTGTCATCCCAGCGTTTGCTGCCTCGGGTGCCGTGGCCCTTGCGGGTCGGGCCGGGCAGATCGGGGATCAGGGCGGGTTGGGCGTCATCCTCGCGCGCGGCATCGGTGCCCTGTTTGGCTTCCATGACGAAATGGCCCGCGCGGTAAAGGTCGATGAAGCCGCGCGATTGGGCGCCCGTGTGAATGAAGGTCACGGGATGTTCGAAGCAATAGGAATTGGCCTGCGTGGCCTCGGTTGCCGGGGCGGGCCGGGGCAGGCCCAGCACCTCGCACAATTCATTCGCGAAGGTCTGGAAATTGGCGCGTTCGCTGCCGCCCGAATGTTTCCAACGCTCAATAAAATCTTCGATCTGCAAGGTGCTGTTCCCATCCTGCCCAAGAACATTCTTGCAATGTGAGGGCGAAAAGCGAAAGGGATTCGTGCAAGGGGCGCCTCGCGTAGAGACCGGAGATAATCCGGCAAGACGTAAAACCCCACCCCCACGCGCGCGCGTATTGGCCCAGAAACCCGACAGCGCCCGAGGCCAAGCCGGTTGATTTCCCGTCTAACAGCCCATGTCGCGAGGCTTGGCTTGATTGTTTTTCAATTGCTCGGCCCGCCACTTCGCCCAGCGCCGCCGTTGCGCTTCGCGGATGCGGTCCAGCCCCTCGGGGGTTCGTGCGCCAGTGCTTTTGCCGCCGTGAAACTTGCACCGCCGCTTTCCCGGTTCGCTCAGGCACCGGCAAGCTGTTCCCTTGCGCGTCATGGCGCCGCAGATCACGCGGCGCCTTGCGGCGGCGGCATCGCAGCGGGCCTTGAGCCGCAAAGCGTATGCGATGAAAGCCGCCTCGGCTTGCGCTTCCAAAGCCCGTTCCCAAGGCGCGCGCAAACGCCAGCCCAGAGCGGGTTTCTTCGGCAAGTCGATCACCTCGGCCATGCGCTCAACTGCCCACGCGCGAAGGTCAACCTGCGGCCTGTTCTCCCAATATGAAACCGCATGGCGCCCAATGCCCGCGCGTCGGGCGAGCACGGTTTGAGACAACCCCGCCGCCTTTCGGATCGCCGCGAGTTCTGCCCCGGTCACGCCGCGCCGCCTTCGCTCGGTTCCCATTGGCGGGTGTTGCCGTTCCAGTGCTTCCCATGAGGCCCGTGCCGCTCCCAATCTGTCAGCCCGCGCCAATCGGCCAAGGAAACGACACGGCCCGCCCAGGTGCGCGGCGAAAGCCCAAGGTCGCAGGCGGAGCCATAGGGGAAGGTCTCGGGGGGCGGTCCGACAGGGGGCTGCCCTTCGGACAAAACCGACACAACCGACGAAACCGGCTTCAGGTCGGGATTGATGCCTTCGGAATTTGAAGGTGCGGCTTGCTTTGCGGCTTGCAACCATCGCGTCATTGAGGCCCCCCGAAAACAGCCGGGTTCACCGCGAATTGCCGGGGGGGCCTTCCACCTTTCGGATTGGCGGGCTGTTCGATGGCGCGGATGCAATCGCCCTCGGTCAATATCACCAATGCGGGGTCGAGTTCCGCCGCCGTGGCAAGCCCCGCGCGGTCAAGCCGCAGCACATCGCGCGACGTGAAGCGATTCCAGTTCTCTTTGCGCAAGATCGCCAAGAGCCGTCGCGCAGCCCGAAGCGGTTTCGGCGTAGCGGCATCGGCATAGGCCCGCCGTGCCATCGGCAACAGATAGGCTTCCACCAGATGCGCGGCCCGGCCAAAGTGCTCTACCGTGATTTCGCGCGGTTCCCCGGAATCATCCGCCGCCCAGTCGAGATAGGCCAGCACCAGCGCCAAACGCGCAGCAAGCCCCGGCAACTTGCCGATGAAGGACAGCAAAAGCCCCTCGACATCAGCTTCCCAGACGCGTTCGGTTTTTCGGAATTCCTGCATCAGGTCACGGGCGGATTCGGAAAAGTGCACAAACCACGGGCGCTTTTCGCCGGTTTCGTCGGTCACCATTTCAAGCGACAAGAGCCGCGCCAATATCGCTTCCATTTCCGCCGCCCCCGCCCCGTTCAATGGGCGGCACAAGGGGGCGGGATCGGGCCAGATCGGCAGAAAGCGGGCCAAAAGCCCGTCATCGTCGGCTTTGAAAAGCAGGCTTTTCAGGCGGTCAGGCTGAATTCCGCCCAGCACACAAATGGAAAGCCGGGAAATGGTCAGCGGTTCCCGCCCCATCCGTTCCACCGTGAAGTCGCGGCCCCCGAAGGCTTCGAGCCAAAACGGGCGGTCGGTGCCCCCGGCTGCATAGCGTTGCATCCCTTCGAGCCATCCGGCCAGTTCGTCGCGCATTTGCAGAGTGCCGCGCGGTTGCTGCGCCAAGATCGCGCCCAGCTTTTCAATCGTGCCATCATTGACCACCAGCCGGGGAACATGCGGGGGCGGCCCCGCATCGCAGCTTTTCGGTCGATCCGGGGGCGTTTCGCCCGCTTTGATCGCCAACTTTGCCGCTTCCTTCCATGTCTGTTCGGCAAGTTTGGCGATTTCCGCCCGTTCTTCCCAAGCCTTGCGTTCGGCTTTTGCCGCTTCGCGCATCGGGCGTTCGACTTTGCGAAGCGGTTGCAAAAGGGCGTCAATCGCAGGGCTTTTGCCCGCGCTGGGCAAACCAATGCACATTGCCCAGATCATCGGCGGTTCGCTCCAATCTTCCCAGATCGTCACCCATCGGGAATTGCCGATGACCGAAGCGGCAACGGTCAGAAGCGCTGCGAAAACATAATCGGCAGGCGCCCCTTTCGCCTGGGCGGCATTGGCCACCCATCTGGCCAAGCGCGGTTTGAGCACTTCGGCAACAGGCAATTCGGGGGCGGGCGGCAGATCGGACCGAAGCAAACGCAAGTCGGGTGCTGGCCAGCTCGGGTTGAACGGGATTTCTTGCGGTCGCGCGTTCATGTCAGCACCGCCTTTCCGGTCAGAATGTCGTTGAAGTCGGCCCCGTCGCCGGGATCGAGGGTGCCCACGTCCCAGCCCAGCTCGTGCGCGCGCTCGGCAAGTGCGAGCGCCGCCGCGCGGCCTGCGGTGTCGCCGTCGCAGGCGATCGTTAGCTGCCCTGGTCGAGCGGGCAACCGCAGCCCGCGCAGGCCCGATGTCGAAAGCGCGGCCCAGATCGTCGCCGGGCCATCCAGAAGTCCGCAGGCAAGCGACAGCGCAGTTTCTATGCCCTCGGCCAGCACCAGCCGCGCAGGCCCTTGGGCGAGCCGCACAGCGCCGCCCGCGACTGCCCCAAGCATCGCCTTGGCTGGGTCCACCTCGGCCTTGCCCAAACCGTCCGGGCGCAGATAGGTGCGATGCACCGCGAAGCCGTCGCCGCCCTCAACAAGCGCCACCAGTGCGGGCAATCGCCGGGCGGTCGCCCCGTGCCACGCCTCGGGGTGGAAGCGCAGCACCGGGGGCAGATCGCAGCCGATGCGGCGCTTGCGCAGATAGGTTTCGGCCACCGTTCCTGCGATCGGCTTTGCCTCGCCCCATAGCGCCCTTGCCTGGCGTTCGCGCCTTTCGGCTTCGGCCCGCCGCTCGGCATCGTATCGGGCCAGCGTCTCGGCATCCGGGGGGGAGTAGCTGCCAGCGGAAACCCCAGCCGCCGCCAAAATGTCACCGAAGCCGCAACTAAGGCGTTTGCAATGGGCGAGAAGCCCCTTTGTGCCATCGGCAAGGGTCAGGGCGTCCTGCCCCCTGCGGCGTGCGGGCTGGCAAACCGGGCAAGCACAGGTGCCATATCGGCCATGCCACTTCCCACCCAGGGAACGGGTCAAGGATTGCGCATCCATAATTGCCGCCCCCCTTGCACAGTGGAAAGGACAGCCCCCACCAGTTGCCCGCCGATCGGCACCAGAGCCGCAAGGGCCAGAGGATCAATCGCTGCGAGGATCGCGAGGCGCTGGGCCAGCAATCCCGATATGCCGCGCGAGGCGCTGGCCGCGAAGGTGTTGAAGCCCGCCGCTAACGCATGGCAAAGCCCACCTGCCCCGTTGGAAAGGTCCACCGGGCTTGGAATTCGATCGCCTGCCATGTTGTCAGAGGGCTTTCGGTTCGCGGGCGGCGAGCCATGCCTGAATGTCGCTTTCGCGCCACCCCACCAGCCGCGCGCCAAGCGCAACGGGTTTCGGGAACAGGCCCCGCTTCATCCAATCGTAAATCGTCGATCGGGCAAGCCCGGTGCGATGTTCAACTGCGGTTCGTCTCAGTATGGCTTCTGCCAAGGTCGTTCCTTTCATTGTCAAAATTGCCGCAATCTTCGCAGTTGCGAAAAGTAGCGACTCAGACCAGAAAGGGTGTGTGAGGCGGTTCAACCCTTACACCCGGCCCCTTCGCGCGTTGCAATCGTGCGTTGGGGCCTCTCCGATCTTGCTCCTGTTCGATGCTAGTCTCTTCTATCCGGTTCGAGGCTAGTAGACATTCCACTCATGTCCGGGTGGAACATGGCGTATTGTCCGTTCACGATTTGGCCACGTCAAGGGCTTCAGGATTCCAGCAGGGGCTTGAGCAAGCCGATAGCTTCTGCCAATTGCCGATCAGTCGCCATCAACGCGTCGATCCTGCAAATGCCAGCACCGTTTCAACACCTGCCTCACCGCTCAGGAAGCGCGCCCAAGCAGCCATCATCACCCGCCGCCGTTCGAGCATGTCGGATCGCTGATAGGCCCGCTCCACGTCAGAGCCGATGAAGTGCGCCAAGGCTATTTCGGCCATGTCGCGCGGATAGCCCCGTTCGGCGGCCCATTGCCGGAAGGTCGAGCGCAGCCCGTGCGGCACGGCGGGGCGCTTGTTGCGAGGGTCTAGATAACCGGGGCGGCCTGCCTTGCTTTCGGTTTCCTGCATCCGCCGCATCACGGCAGAAATCGTCATGTCGGACAATGCACCCCCCATCGGCGCGGGAAACACGAAAGGCGAGTCAGATCGCCGTGGCAGACGTTTCAAGATCGCCACCGCCTCGGGGGTCAGGGCCACCCGATGTTCCCGCCCGTTCTTCATTCGAGACGCGGGAACGGTCCATGTCGCAGAAGTCGCGAGTGTCGCAACGGGGGTTTCGTCGGTTGCGTCGGTTTTGTCCGATACACCGAAGTCGAGTTCATCCCACGTCATGCCGCGCACTTCGCCCGATCTGGCGGCAGTCAGGGTCAGGAATTCGAGCGCCCGCGCCGCCATGCCCTCGCGCAGGGCCAGATCGGCCCACCAGCGCGGCACATCGGCCAAGGCAAGCGCAGGCTGATTTTCGGACTTCGCAACCTTGGCGACCTTGGGCAGAAGCTCCGAAAGGTTGCCCTTCCATCGGGCGGGGTTGTCGCCCACGCGGTGCCCGGCCACCGTCGCCCACGACAGCACGCTTTCGATCCGCCCGCGCAGGCGTGATGCGGTTTCGGTTTTGCCCTGCCAGATCGGTTCCAGCACCTTCAACACGTCCTGCACCGAAATTTCCGAAACCCGCTTCGGCCCGAGCGTCGGGATTGCGTAGGTTTCAAGCGTGGCTTCCCATTGCTTGCGGTGCTTGTCGTTGCGGAATTCATCCAGCTTCGCCGCCAGATACTTTTCCTTCGCCTCGGCAAAGGTCAGCCCGGCCCGAGCCTCGCGCCGATCCTGCAACGGATCACCCCCGAGCATCGCCTTGCCCCGGTTTTCCAAGGCCAGCTTGCGGGCAGTTGCAAGGGAGATCGCCGGGGGACTTCCCAAGCCAAGCTCGCAACGCTTGCCACGAATGACGATGCGTTGCACCCATTGCTTCGATCCGTTCGCCTGCACCCGAAGAAACAAGCCGTTCCCGTCGAAGTGCTTGCCGGGTGCTGTCACGGTCTCCACAAAACGGGGCGACAGCGCCTTTTCCGGTCTCCGAATTCCTTCCTTGGCCATTTTGTATCCCCCATTTTGTCCCCCACCTGAACGTGGATCAACAAGGAAGATGGTGGAACAGCGTGGACAATGAAAGGCCGTAAGACCCTTTTATTTATGGGATTATTTGGAAGCCCCCAGAAACATCCGGAACATGCAATGGCAGTCACCGCTTCCGCCAGTTCCTTCGCGTCATATATTTTGCCTTAAAATTAATGCCTTGACGGAATTGGGGCCGCTCCCCCACATATGTTTTCCACACATGTCGTAACCAGTCTCTTTGCCGAGAGAACGCCTGGAGACTTCAACAGATGCCTTCATTCAGAGATGCCCGAGCTGCGAGAACTGCACTGACGTTCTCGAAAGCAGGCTGAGAGCTGCTGAAAACATTGGCCGCACTGGCGTTACAGCGCTGGCTTCGTGCTTACTGCCACCAACCCCCTGAGCCGGGGCGACTCGCGGCTGTGCCGGGCCCTGTTGCGCGGTCGTGCCCCGGCCTCCATGCTGCTAACCACGCAGGATCGATCACCTCGCCTGCGGCGATGATCGGCGATCTCACCAAGGCTTCATCGGCGCGCCGGTCTCTGCGCCGACCCGGGCAAGGCTGGAGCGGGCAGCGCAAGAGCGGCAGGTGTTGATGACAATGCGACTGGCGGTGCGACTGACGGTGCCGCGCGCGTGACGGGAGGGAGGGCCAAACGCGGGAAGCCTGGATGGTGCCCGATCCGCCGCGCGCGTCAGCGATCCATGCCGCGCCAGAACCACAGCCCGCATTCGGCGCGGCGCTCCGCCTCGGTCACCCCGATGTCGCGCAACGCCTCTGCCCCGAGTTGGGCGAGATGCGCGCGGGTGCGGGCGCGCCGAAACCAGAGCGTGACGCGTTGCGTCGGCGGCAGAGGCGCGACGCGGCGAACCCGCTCCGGAGGGCAGGGCGCGGGGTCTTCGACGGGGGGGGGTGGAGGGAGAGCCTGTGACATGAGCGAAACCTGCCCCGGTGCAACCGCCTTGACAAACGATCTCTGGGCCAGATTGATGTGAGTAAATCTCACAGCCACCCGGTGCCGCCCGTGTCCTTTCCGCCCCTCACCGCCCTGCGCGCCTTCGAGGCTGCGATCCGTCACGGCCGCATGACCCGAGCTGCCGAGGAACTTGGCGTCACCCATGGCGCGATCAGCCGACAGGTGCGGCTGCTGGAAGACAGCTTCGGTACGCAGCTGATGACGCGCAGCCCAAGCGGCCTTGTGCCGACCGAGACGGGCGTCGCCTTGGCCCAGCACCTCTCCCGCGGCTTTCGTGAGATCGAGGCGGGCGTTGCCATGCTGCGTGCGGATGCGGGGGGCGTGCTCGATGTCTCCTGCCTTGGCACCTTCACGCTGCGCTGGCTGATCCCGCGGCTTGGCCGGTTTGCGACCGCCCATCCCGGCCTCGAGGTGCGGCTCTCGCAATCCGATGCGCCCTGCGATTTCAGCCGGGGCCGCTACGATGTCGCGATCCGGGTGACCGACCACGACCTGCCCGCGGGAACCCATGTCACGACGCTTTTTGCCGAGCGGTTCGGCCCGGTGCTCGCCCCCGCACTGGCCGCGAGGCTGGCGTTGCGCAGCCCCGCCGATCTGATCCGCGCGCCACGGCTCTGGGCCCGCACCCGGCCCGGCGCCTGGGCCGATTGGGGCGCCCGCAGCGGCTGCGCGGTGCATGAGGGCGGCACCGCTTACGAACATTTCTATTTCCTGCTCGAGGCTGCCGCCGCCGGGCTTGGCGCCGCAATCGCCCCCGAGCCGCATGTGGCCGACGACCTCGCCGCGGGGCGGCTGGTGGCGCCCTTCGGCTTCCTTCCCTCGGGGCTCTCTTATGTGGCAGTCCGCCGCCTCGATGCGCCCCGAAAGGCCCGCGCCTTTTGCGACTGGATCGGCCGGGAGGCGGCGGGCTGAGGGCTGAGGGCGCCGCCCTACCACCCGCTCCCGCTTTTCACGCCCCCCATCGCCGCCTCCTGCACCTGCGTCCCCCGCTTGCAGAGACTGTTCCGGTAAAGACCGGTGCTGCCCGGCTTTCTTCGCGCCCGAAGATATTCTATGCAGGGGAAAACCCGACAGGACAGATCATGCGACTTCATCTTGCCGTCCTCTTCGCCCTCCTGATCGCCACCGGCTGCGCGCCCGGCAACGGCGCCGTGGTCAAAGGCGCGGGGCCGGATGATCTTCTGAAGCTGCGCGACGGCCCGGGCCTCGATCACAAGATCATCCTCGGCCTGCCCGACGGAACGCGCCTCACGCGTGGCGCCTGTGTGACAAAGGCAGGCAAAGTCTGGTGCCGGGTGTCCCTCACCGACAGGCCCAATGTTTCGGGATATGTTTCGGCGGAGTATCTCGCGCATCGCTGACGGGCGCACCGGGCCTGAACCGCCTCCAGCCGCTCTGGCGCAGTCATCCAAAGCTGCCGCGGATGCCTTTCGCAGCGAGAGGCGTGCGCAGTCCTGATCTGCCGATCGTTCGGGGCGCAGCATGGCCAAACGCCGTCACAGAGAACGAGGAGCAGCCTCCCCACAGCGCAGAATTGCATATGCAAAATACCACGTAGAGCGGAGCTTCGTTTGCCTTCACGGTTGCTGTGCTGGGGCCGACCAGCCCGGTGGCCGGTCGGCAGGGGCCATGCGACGCGCGTTACCGGTCAGGCACATCACGAAGGGGAAGAAGACCGGCACGAAGACCACGGCCGGGACCGTTGCCGAAATCATCCCGCCCAGCATCGTGACGCCAAGCGCATTCTGGCCGAGGGCATTCCAGCAAGTCCCCGACTGCGTCATTCTGCGTCATTTTTGCAGGAAATGGTAAATTTCATAGGCATAATTCGCCAGAAATTAACATCTGATGCCACAAATGCGAGGCGGAAGCGAGCCTGTCTCGATCCATTGTCGTGTTCCTCTTGACCGGAAAATCAGATGTCCAACGAGACTCGAGTTTCTTCTGCGCTCGATACGATTATGCTGGCCGAGGAAGTCGGCCTGCGTGATGCCTCCGAATTGTACGCCAGCCTGCTTCGAGCATTCGAGTGCGGTGGGCCCGTTGTGGTCGACGCATCCCACGCTGTCTCCATGCATGTCTCTGCCCTGCAAGTGCTTGCGGCCGCGTCCCGGCATGCTGCGGAGCAGGGAAAAGGGTTCACCCTGATCGCGCCGGAATCCTGCGCCTGCGTCAATGCATTTTCCCGTGCCGGCATGACGCTGCCCGCTGCCGTGCAAGCGGCCTGACCGAAATCCCTTCCAAGGACAAATGTCATGACGAAAACGATCCTTACGATCGACGATTCTCCCTCTGTTTTGCAGATGGTTTCCCATACGCTCAGCTCGGCGGGCTACCGGGTGATCGAAGCCTGCGACGGGTCGGACGGTTACTCGAAAGCTGTCGCCAATCGGGTCGACGCAGTGGTCACCGATCTCAACATGCCCGGCATGAACGGGCTTGAATTCATCCGCAAATATCGCGCCTCGCCCAAAAGTGCCGGGGTGCCGATCGTGTTCCTGACCACCGAGACCGATGACGCGCTCAAGCGCGAGGCTCGCGAGGCGGGCGCAACCGGCTGGATTTCGAAGCCGTTCCGGCCTGAACAATTGCTCGCCGTGGTCAAGAAGGTGGCCGGGGCATGAGCGGCGCACCCGATCCGACGGAAACCTTCCGGCAGGAGGCGCGCGACCTTCTGGAAACGCTTGAACAGACCTTGCTCGATCTCGGGCAGGATCCGCAAAACCGCGATCTTGTCGATGCGAGCTTTCGCGCCATGCATACGCTCAAAGGGTCGGGCGCGATGTTCGGC
>NZ_OBMT01000039.1 GCF_900217815.1 Rhodobacter maris | reverse complement strand
GCATGGAATATAGTGGCCCTCGCCGAGATCGGGCGCAGGCATGGGCTTGAGCTCAGGGCGGTGGCGGCATGAGCGCCGTTACCCTTCGCGGGCTCAAACCCACCCTCACGGCCGATGCCGAGGCGCTGACGAAAGCCCCGCCCGCGCCCGGCTATTTCTCGCTCCATGCCAAAGCGGAATGGAAGCGCGTCATGCCGCAACTGATCGCGCGCCGGATCATCACCCGCGCCGACCTCGCAGGCGTCGAAGCCTATTGCTCGGCGGTGAGTATCTGCCGCCAGATCGAAGAGGATCGGCGCGCGGCCGGGGGTGTGATCGACAAGACCGCCTTCGGCATCTGGAACCGTGCCGCCCAGACCGCCCGGCAACTTGCCTCGGAATATGGCCTCACGCCCACCTCGCGCGCCCGCATCGGATCGGCACCGCCCGAAGATGCCGAAGCCGACGATCCGCTCGCGGTGTGACATGACGGGCAGCACCTATCCGGCTTGGGTTCTTGATGGCTCACCCATCGAAGACCCGCTCGGGCATGGTGCCCGCGCGGTGGAGTTCCTGCGCCGCCTGCGTCACCCGGCGAGCACGGCACCGAAGCGGGCCTTTCAGCTCGCACCTTGGCAGGAACGCATCGTTCGGCGCATCTATGGCCCGCGTGATGCACAGGGCGCCCGCGTGGTGAAGATGGTCTTCCTGATGATCCCGCGCGGCAACCGCAAAACCTCGCTCGCCGCGGCGCTCGCGCTGTTGCACCTGCTCGGGCCGGAACGGGTGCCCGCCGGGCAGATCATCTTTGCCGCCTCGGATCGGGAACAGGCGGGCATCGGCTTTCGCGAGGCCGCCGAGATCGTTCGGTGCGACAAACGCCTCGAAACGGTGACGCGCCTTTATGACGCCCACAACGCGCCCAAGGCGATTAAGAGCACCCGCGACGGCTCTGTTTTGAAAGCGGTTTCCTCGGATGGCCGCGCGCAGCATGGCACCACGCCGACCTTCGTTCTCGCCGACGAGATTCACGTCTGGCAGGGGCGCGAGCTCTGGGAAGCGCTGCAATCGGGCATGGCGAAGCGCGCGGGCGGGCTCACGGTCATTGCCACCACGGCAGGCCGGGGCAACGAGGGCTTGGCCGCCGAGCTTTATGCCTATGCGCGCGGCGTGGCGCTCGGGCAGATCGTGAACCCCGAGTTTCTGCCGATCCTCTTCGAGCCCGAGCCGGGCGAGGATTGGGAAGACGAAGCGCTCTGGCATCGCGTGAACCCCGGTCTCGCGCATGGCTTCCCCGACCTCGAAGGGCTGCGTTCGCTGGCACGGAAGGCCAAGGACAGCCCCGGCGAGCGCTACAGCTTCGAGCAATTCAACCTGAACCGATGGCTCGGCAACTCGCGCGACCCGCTCTTCGACTTCGACACATACGATGCCCGCACCTTCGCCGATGACGCGGAAGACCTTGAGCAATTGCCTTGCTGGCTTGGGGTGGACCTCTCGCGCTCGGGCGATCTGACGGCCGTTGTCGCGGCCTTCCGTCACCCTGACGGGCAAGTGACCCTGCGCCCGAGCTTCTTCGTGCCGGGGGAAGACCTGAAAGCCCGCGCCGACCGCGACGGGGTGCCCTATGAGCGCTGGCGCGATGCCGGGTTGATCCGCGCTTGCCCCGGCCCGATCATCGACGAAGGCATGGTTGAAGACGAGATCCGCGACCTCTGCGCGCGTTATGATGTGCAGGAGATCGCCTTCGACCCGCACCTTGCCACCCGCATGATGCAGCGACTCTATGATGACGGCTTGCCGGTGGTGGAGGTCAGACAAGGGCCGCTGACGATGGGCGCGGCCGGTGCCGACCTTGAACGCATCGTGAACGGCAAGCTTGTGCGTCATGACGGCAACCCGATCCTGCGTCAGCACTTCGCAAGCGTCGTGGCCGTGCGCACCGACACCGGGCTTGTGAAGATGCACAAGGGGCACAAGCGCGACCGGATCGACGGGGCGATTGCCAGCGCGATGGCTGTTTATCGCCTGAGCCTCGGGCAGAGCAATGCCAGTGCCTATAATGCGCCCGATGCCGATGGGCTCTTTGTATTCTGACGAGTGAGATTTGAAAGATGAATGACGTTACCCTTCCCGGCCTGATCGTTCCCGTCGAAGCGCGGATCGACAAGCTCGAAAAGGCGTTGAAACGCGCAAGTCAGGCACAGGCCCGCACCGCGCGCGACATGGAAACCCGCGCCAAGCAATCGGTGGAGCGCATGGCGAAGAGCTATGACGGGCTCGGCGCGCGCATGGCGGGCGCCTTCAAGAGCCTGCCGATCCCCGGTCTCGGTGTGGGCATCGCGGGTTTGGCCGGTGCTGGCCTCGGTGCGGGGTTCGGTCTTGCTGCCGGGCAGTTGCGCGCGACCGTGCGCAGCATCGCCGAGATCGGCAACGAGGCCCGCCGCGCCGGTGTGGCCGTCGAAGACTTCCAGCGCTGGCAGGTGGTTGCGGAACAGAACCGGGTGAGCCTTGATGCGCTCACCGATGGGTTCAAGGAGCTCTCGCTTCGCGCCGACGAGTTCATTGTGACCGGCAAGGGCGCGGGCGCCGAAGCCTTCACCCGGCTCGGGTTCAGCGCCACCGACCTTGCCGCGCGCCTGAAAGACCCGAGCGCGCTCATGCTTGAGATCGTCAAGCGCCTCGAAGGCATGGACAAGGCGGCACAGATCCGGGTTGCCGATGAGGTCTTCGGCGGCACCGGCGGCGAGCGCTTCGTCGAAATGCTCGACCGGGGCGAGGCCAGCAT
>NZ_OBMT01000033.1 GCF_900217815.1 Rhodobacter maris | reverse complement strand
GCCTTGAGCCGGTCCTTGGCCGCCTCGGAAAATCCGGAAAGCTCGATCCGGTTGACGCCCATGACGCGGGAGCGGTGCAACTCCATCCCCTCGGAGAGACGCACGGTGGTCTTGCCCTCCAAAACGAGCGCATGGACTTGCGCGCCCGTGAGCTTTGGCGCGTCATCCGCCAGCGTGGCCGCGACCCAAGACGGCGAAACCCTGCGGCCAATGAGGCGCTGACCGTCATCGGTCTGCAGCCGATAGACTCGGGTTTCGTCCTGGGGGAGCTGCTTCCAGATCGGCAGCAGCAGCCCCGCCACGATGTGGAGCGTGGTTTCTGAAAATTCAGGAACCTCCGCCAGCTCAGCATTCCAGGCGGCTGTGAAGGCCGCGCGGTCGACCTCCTGCCAGTTTGTGTCTTCCATGATCTTGACAGGCACCGTGCTCGCCTCGGTCGGACGGATCAGGCGCAATCGGGGCTCGATCGTGCCGTCATCGAGCATCAGGCTGGTGGCGGGCACCTGCACCGCAGCCCGACCAGAGCGGCTGTTGATCAGGCAGCGCGCGCCGAGGTCCTCGAGCCAATCAAGCGCATCCGCGAGCGAGGTCGGCGTGTTGCGCCGCTTTTCGGCGATGGTCAGAAGCTGGGTTTCGGCGCCGGAACCGGGATGGGTGTAGATCACCCGGGCATCGGTGACGCGGAAGCTCTCGGCGCGCAGCGTCTCGAGCCCGAGGTCATAGACCCCCGCGGCGATGGCCCCCTCGATGCGCTGATCGAGCAGCTCCTCGAAGACTGAGAAGAGCACGCCCTGCATGTCGATCGTCAGCGCGAGCAGACGATTGAGGAAGGTGGTGATCGGCGGCAGGTCGTCCTTCAGACCATTGTCGTCGGTCAGGCTGAGACCGGTCGCATCCTCGAAAGCCCCGAGCGAACAGCCTGCGACATCGCCGCGATAGAGGCGGCGATAGAGCTGGCGCAGGGCGTCGCGGGCATAAGGGCTCTCGAGGTTGTCCTCGGGGCGAAACAGACCCTGCCCGCCGGTCTGGCGCTGGCCGCGCGTGATCGCGCCGAGCGTGTCGAGACGCCGCGCGATGGTCGAGAGGAACCGCTTTTCCGCCTTCACATCGGTCGCGACGGGGCGGAACAGCGGCGGCTGCGCCTGATTGGTGCGGTTGGTGCGCCCCAGCCCCTGGATCGCGGCATCGGCCTTCCAGCCCGGCTCGAGAAGGTAATGCACCCTCAGGCGCTGGTTCTTCGCGCCGAGATCGGCGTGATAGCTGCGCCCGGTGCCGCCCGCATCGGAGAAGATCAGGATGCGTTTTTGATCATCCATGAAGGCGGCGGTTTCCGCGAGGTTGGCAGACCCGGCGCGGGTCTCGACAACGAGCCGCGCCGCAGGACCCTCGCCCTTGCGCACAATCCGGCGCGACCGGCCCGTGACCTCGGCCACGAGATCGGTGCCGAAGCGCTGCACGATCTGGTCGAGCGCCCCCGGCACGGGCGGCAGCGCGGCCAGCTTCTCGATCAGCGCATCGCGCCTGCGGGCGGCCTCGCGGCATTCGACCGGCTGACCGTCGCGCACCACGGGCCGCGAGGAGAGATTGCCCTCGCTGTCGGTGAAGGGCTCGTAGAGCTGCACCGGGAAGGAATGGGCGAGATAGTCCAGGACATACTCCCTGGGAGTGATGTCGAGGCGGATGTCGTTCCAGTCCTCGGTCGGGATCTCGGCCAGACGCCGCTCCATCAGCGCCTCGCCGGTGGAGACGATCTGAACGACCGCCGCATGGCCAGCAGCGAGATCGGCCTCGATCGCGCCGATCAGCGTGGGGGTTTTCATCGAGGTGAGCAGATGGCCGAAGAAGCGCTGCTTGGCGCTCTCGAAGGCAGACCGCGCGGCCGATTTGGCCTGTCGGTTCAGCGTACCGCTCTCGCCGGTGATGTTCGCCGCCTCCATCGCCGCCGCCAGATTGTTGTGGATGATGGCAAAGGCCCCGGCATAGGCATCGTAGATGCGGCGCTGCTCGGGCGTGAGCGCATGTTCCAGCATCTCGTATTCGACGCCGTCATAGGAAAGCGAGCGGGCGGTGTAGAGGCCGAGCGCGCGCAGATCGCGGGCGAGAACCTCCATCGCCGCGACGCCGCCAGCCTCGATCGCCTCGACGAATTCAGCGCGGGTGGCGAAGGGGAAGTCCTCGCCGCCCCAGAGCCCGAGGCGCTGCGCATAGGCAAGATTGTGAACGGTCGTGGCCCCGGTCGCCGAGACATAGACCACGCGGGCATTGGGCAGTCTGTGCTGCAAGCGCAGACCCGCCCTGCCCTGCAGCGAGGCCGCCTGATCACCGCGCTCGCCCTTCGCCACAGCGGCATTCGCCATGGCATGGCTTTCGTCAAACAGGATCACACCGTCGAAATCCGCCCCGAGCCAGTCAACGATCTGATCGACGCGGGATTTCTTCGCGCCGCGTTCCTCCGAGCGCAGCGTCGCATAGGTGGTGAAGAGAATGCCCTCGGAGAGCGGAATGTCGCGCCCCTGCGCGAAGCGCGACAGCGGCGTCACCAGAAGCCGCTCCTGACCAAGGGCCGACCAGTCGCGTTGCGCATCCTCGAGAAGCTTGTCGCTTTTCGAGATCCAGAGCGCCTTGCGTCTTCCTCTGGCCCAGTTGTCGAGCAGGATGCCGGCCGATTGGCGGCCTTTGCCAGCACCCGTGCCATCGCCCAGGAAGAAGCCGCGACGAAAGCGGACGGCATCGGTGGCATCCTCGGGCGCGGCCGCGACCATGTCACCGGTCTCATCGACGATCCACGATCCGGCGAGATGCGCAGAATGCGCCTCGCCAGCATAGATCACGGTCTCCAGCTGCGCGTCAGACAACAGGCCGTCGCGCAGGACGGCGGCGGGCAGCTTCGGACGGTAGCTGGGTTTCGGGGGCGCAACCGAGGCCATCGCCGCCGATTGCACGAGCTTGGTCGGATGCGCCGCCGCGCCGGGGATGTCGATCGTCTGCAGACGGAAGGTCTCGTAGATCGCATCCGACAAATGCGCCGTGCTGCCATCCTCGGCGGTATCCCGCAGCGCATAGTCGATCTCCTCGGCCTCGATAGGCGTCAGAGCCTGCGCCGGTCGGGCGGCAAACCGCGCGCGCGCCGGGCTGATCGGCCTGCGCGCGGCAGGGGCAGGACTCCCCGGGAAGGGGGAAGAGCGTCCCTGCCCTGCCAGAGCGTCCTGTTCCAGTTCGAGCCGGGGCGGAACCTCGCGCAGGATCCGGGCCAGAAGATCTGCAGCGTCAGGGGAGATCGGCTGTCGCAGATCAGCCGTGATCCCGCCCGCCTCGCCGCCCCGACATTTGTCGAAGACCGTGAGCCGCGTCTCGAAGCTGGTGCCGTGCCGCGCGAAGGCGGCCCCGGACACCGCGCCGGTGAACACCAGATGCGCGGTTTCCGTCAGACGCGCGAAAGCCTCTGCCCAAGCCGGTGTGTCGGGCGCGAACCCCGCCCCCGTGATGGCGACAAGCCGCCCACCCGGCGCAAGGCGCGCCAGCGCCGAGCGCAGATGCCGGGCGGTCGCCTCGGTCGTGCGGTCCTCGACATTGGCGAGCGCCGAGAAGGGCGGGTTCATCAAGATAACGCTCGGGCGCAGCCCCGCATCGAGATGATCGTCGATCTGCGCGGCGTCAAAACGGGTCACGGGGCGGCCCGGGAAGAGCAATTGCAGAAGATCGGCGCGCATGCCCGCGAGCTCGTTCAGCGCGAGGCTGCCCCCCGCGATCTCGGCGAGGATCGCCAGAAGCCCGGTCCCGGCCGAAGGCTCGAGGACCAGATCGCGGGGGGTGATCTGCGCCGCGGCAAGGGCCGCGAGCCCCATCGGCAGCGGCGTCGAGAATTGCTGGAACCGCTCCATCTCCTCCGAGCGGCGGGTATGGCTCGGCGGAAGGCCCGCAACCTTCGTCAGGATGGGCAGCAGCGCCGCAGGCGAGCCCGCCCGGGCGAGAAGCGCGCGACCGAATTTCCGCAGGAAGAGGACAAGCGCCACCTCGCCCGCCTCATAGGCGAGTTTCCAATCCCAGGCGCCCGACGCATCGGAGCCGCCAAAGGCGCGCTCCATCTCGGGCCGCAGGCGCGAAGCGTCGATCGGTGCGCCTTGCGCCAGATCGGGCTGCAGCGCTTCGGCCACAGCAATGATCGCCAGCGCCGGATCCACGGACCGCAGGGGCGGCAAAGGCGCAACAGGAGGAAGAAAGGTCATCGGGAAACTCCGGAATGAGGGATAGGGCCAGCCCGGGCACCCTCTCTCGGGCACCCTCAGGCCTGCCCTTTCCCGACCCATCTCTCCCTCTCGCCCCTCTGTCTTCCAGCGCCCGGCTTGATTTTGTTCGCGCTTTGTTCTATATTGGGAACCACGCCAGCAGGGGAGATCAACCATGGAAAGCACCGCGCCTGCGCTGCCCGCAACGCCCAAGCAGATCGCCTATGCGCGCTCGCTCGCCCTGCGCAACGGCACCCTCCTGCCATGGGACGTGCAGCAGGACCGCCGGACCTTGAGCGGATGGATCGACGCGCAGGCCCGGATGAGGCCGATGTCTGAGGTGGATCAGCGGCCGACCTCGAAGCAGGTGGCCTTCGCGGAAAAACTCGCCCGGATCAAACGGCGCGCCGTGCCGGAGGAGTGCTTTCGCGACAAGGGCCTGATGTCGAAGTGGATCGACGGGAACAGGTGAAAAATACTGCCGAAGGGGCTTAATTGCTTTGTTGAGGGGCATCGACTACGTTGGCGGGACAGAAATCCGCACAGAGTTGATGCCATGGCCTCGGTTGCCGCAAAGGTGATGTCGACAGTCAGCGCGCCCTACGGTGTGCCGGTGACGGCTGAGCAGCTTGCCGAGAAGATCGCCGATATCAAGAGTGCTGAGTCCTGCGATTGCAGCGTGTTCGCCTTCCTGTCGGAGGTGTCGCCCAAACTGCAGCACTCGTTCATCGACGAGATGAATGTGAGCAAGGACGCCGTCACCTCAGTCGCCAGGAAGTTCTCCGATCTCGCCGGATACAAGCTTCCGCTCGCGATCTGAATGAACACCCCTCAACCAAGCCGCTGGCCCGAGCTCTTCGACGTTGCGATGGCGATCGTTGATCAGGCGAACGGTCAGGATATCGGCATGTCCAACTGAAGCACCAGGGCGACGCGACATCGACCACTTGATCGATGATGCCCAGCATTTGCCCTACGATTTGGAAGCAGTATTCGCCCTGAGTGCGATCTCAGCACACCGGTCCATCAAGACATCAAATGGCTCTGGTGCCGTGGCAAGCAGACCGTCTTCGGTCATCCGGCGGTAATCATCTGA
>NZ_OBMT01000038.1 GCF_900217815.1 Rhodobacter maris | reverse complement strand
CGACATGGACGATGCCACCGCGGGCAAAACCCCCATCGTCTTCGGTGACTTCGCCTCGGGCTACACGATTGCCGATCATACCGGGTTCAGCATCATGCGTGACGACTACACCGGCGCGGCGAACGGCATCGTCAAGCTGCACGCCCGGCGCCGGGTGGGTGGTCGCGTGACGCTCGGCGAGGCGCTGGCGAAGCTCAAGCTCGCTGCCTGAGCCATGACCGTGCTTGCGCGCAGTGAAGAGGTGACAGTGTATCACGGAGGGTTGGCCGTGGTCCTGCGCCCCTCGCTGCGCGCGGCGATGACGCTTGAACGTCTGCGCGAGGGGTGGCCGGGCCTTCTCCTAGCACTCGGTCAATTCGACCTGCGCAGCGTGCAAGCGATCATCCGGGCTTCGGCGGTTGATCGCAACGCCGCCGAGGCTCTTCTGGCCTCTTTCGCCGTCGCCCCCATTACGGTGGTGAAAGAGGCCGTTTCCGCCCCGCTTTGTGCGCTTCTGGCGCTTTTCCTCGCACCGGCGCAGGAAGAGAGCGGGCAGGATGCAAAGCCGGGCTCGGGTTCCTCGAAGCCTTGGGCGGAAGCCTATGGCGAGCTCTATCGCTTCGGCACGGGTTGGCTCGGCTGGACCCCGGCCGAGACATGGGCCGCAACACCCACCGAGATCGCGCAGGCTCTCGAAGGCAAGCTTGCGCATCTGATCGCGATGAACGGCGGCGAGAGCAGCGCCGGTCCCAGCGGTCCCACCCCCACCGATTACACGCCCGAGCGGCTGCGCGAAATCGAAGAGCTGGGCTTCGACCCGGCTTTCGACCGCGAGGGCCTGCACCGGCTGAAAGCGAAAGGCTGATCATGCCGAGACCACCCCATATCTGCGCTTGCGGCCGTCTTGTGCCGCATGGCGAGCGCTGCACCTGTCAGAAAGACGCCGACCGCGCCCGCAAGCGCCGCCACGATGCAAGGCGCCCCTCGGCACGCGAACGGGGTTACACCTCGGATTGGGAGAAAGAGCGCGCGGCGTTCCTGATCTGCCACCCGTGTTGTGCAATGTGCGGGGCGGTGGCGAGCGTGGTCGATCACATCACCCCGCACCGCGGGAACAAGGCGCTCTTCTGGGACCGTTACAACTGGCAAGCCCTTTGCAAACCCTGCCATGACCGGGTGAAGCAGAGGCAAGAGCGGGCGGGCGATGAGCGCGACGGGTCACTTCTCGCTTGAGAATCGAGCTCAAATAGCTAACGTAAATCCGTTCATGCCGAGGGAGCCTTAAAAGTGAGCAGCAAAGATCAATTTTACCATGCATATTCCGAGAACTTTAAAGGCGCTCCAGACGGATGGCACAAGCTCAAGAAAGTGAATTTCCTGATTGGCGAGAATAGCACGGGAAAATCGAGCTTTCAGCAACTCTTCCGAATAGTTTCCAGCTCATCCTTCACTTTTTCATTCGATCCCTTGAACGTTATTCCTTCCATTAGCAGCGCTGCTGACATAGTTGGGAGAATCTCTGATGGCGTGGGGGTTACTATTGGATTCGCTGCATCGCCAGGGCGTGAGGCTGACACGCCATCAGAATTCTTTGGAAGGATAATCACCTATTTAGATATAGATGGGGAACTATCCATCGCAGGGATTACATTCGCATCGAAAGAGTGCGTCTTTACGATAATTCGGGACAAGAATAGCAAATTAAGATATTTCCACTTTGATGAAATTCATGTCGGCGACCTAATCACGAATCCTGACATTCTAAGCAAAATTCATATCGAATCTCTCTACTCTGAAACGGGGATAGAGATTGAATTTGAGGAAATGTCATTTCAACCAGATGACTGGAGGGTGGCTGCGGTAGTCGTGGCGGGCAAAATCATTAATTCCCCCAGCTTCAATCCCATCGTTGCACCTCAGATTTTTAGGGCATATTCTTACGGTCCTTCACGCCGAGCGCCGCAGCGTTTGCTGCACGGCGGGCAATCTCGGTTTAACTCATTCGGCGAGCACGCCCCATTTGTCTTAAAGGATGTCGTTCAGTATATCCCTGAGCTCCAAGACAAGCTGAGTTCCTATGGGGTGGCAAGCGGTCTCTTTGACTTTATATCCATCGAAGAAGTAAAGACAAAGGTCGCAGATCGTCCATTTATAATTACGCTTGGAAAGTCTGGAAAGCATTTTTACATTGATGAACTGGGCTATGGCGTCAGCCAAATCCTTCCAGTGGTGATTGATTCCCTTGTTGCCGGTCCGGAACAAACTCTGTTTATACAGCAGCCAGAACTACATCTTCACCCCCGCGCTCAAGCCGAGTTTGGAAGCCTGATCCACAAGAACTCCCATCAAGCTCCTGATTTAGTCATTGAAACACACAGTGACTTTATAATTGATCGCTTTAGGGTCGAGCAGGCGCTGGCGGAAGATGACAAAAAGGTTGACGCTCAGGTTTTATTTTTCTCCATTGATAAGTTGAGTGGCAGGAATGTCCTTAAAACCATGACAATTGAAGCGGATGGTTCTTTTAGTGAAGTGCCCGATGAATACCGAGAGTTTTTCATCGATGAGAATATGAAGATACTTGAGGCGCTGTGATGGCTAAAATAATTGTTGACATGAACATACCCACAAAAGCTGGCCAAGCTGGATATCCAGATTACTTCTTTCACGAGATGAATTCGACAAGCAAGCATCACGTGCTCTTCGGTGGAACGAAATATCTTGACGAGCTAAGGAAGAAGGAAAAACTGCAACGGATATTAATAGATTGGCTTAGCCGCAAGAAGGCAACTCGGCTGGACAAGGCTGGTGTCGACTCCTTTGAAAATATACTCAGAGAAAGGATCATTGCGAAAGTTGGCGCGATCCCGAATGAGTGCGATGACCTGCATATTATTGCCATTGCGTCGGTGGGAAACTGCCCGAATGTTCTGACCTACGATCAGAGAATGTGCGATTGCAAGGACAAGGTTAGAATGAAGGTCGGAGTTGAATACTTTCCGAACATCAAGTTTGTCAAAAGCAAAGCCATATTTGAAAAACTGCAATGTATTTGATGGGACTCCGGGGGCGGAGAGGAAAATCGCCCCTTCCCCGGACCGGCGGGGGGAGGTCCGCGCAGGATGGGCGCTAAATAACTTTTTCAGACTCAGCTTATCGTCAGTTCTTGCCGGTTAGGCGGAAATACTCCGCGCTCGCGGCCTCTTGCTCGTCCGTGGCGTCTTCGTCTTCGTCAGTGACCGGCACATATCCGGTGCCGGGCTGAAAGACCGGAGGATGGCGCGGCAGGGGCTCACGCGAAGGCTGGGCCTTCTCCGGCGCGAGGGCATCCCGAATGTCCGTAAGCAGGAAGATGACGCGGCTAAACGCGAAGAACACGACGCCTGAGATCACAAGCGAGACCGCCAGCGCTATGAAGAAGAAGAAGTCGAAAGTGAACTTATCTTGGAAGGCAAAGAACACATAGAGCGCAGCAAGCACCCAAGACAAGTAGGCGATCCAGTTCAATACCCGCATTTGAATACTCTCCGATTCACTTGGCACCGAGCTTGAACGGCGCCGGAGGTGTGTAGGGTGATCGGGGAAATTGCTGGATCACCTCACGCTCCGCGCTTTCCCAACATTCCTCGTTGCCGTCAAGCGTGATTTACTTTTTCGGAGACTCTTCAACTCGTTGACTGCATATGTTATATTATAACAAATGCCTTTCTTGACGAGTTTTCGAGTATGTCTTCCGTTACGTTGCCCGAGCTGAAAGCCCAGCTCAACCTTGATCATGACCTCGACGATGCGCTTTTGTCGCACCTGATCGACGCCGCCGAAGCCTATGCCGCGAGCTTCACCGGCGCGCGCCTTCCCGATCCTCTCCCGGCGACGATCCGGCAAGCGGTGCTCATGCTCGCCGCCTTCTGGTATGAGACCCGCGAGGCCGCGCTGAGCGGCACCGCGCCCGCCTCGGTGCCCTTTGGCGTTCATGAGCTCTTGCAGGCACATCGGGCTTGGGTGGTCTGACATGGCGGACTTCGATCTGAACGCGCAGGCCGCCCGGCTTGCCAAACGCCTTGAGTCGATCCCCGATGCGGTGCTCGAAGCGGTGCGCCCGGCGGTGGTGCAAG
>NZ_OBMT01000019.1:33959-35667 GCF_900217815.1 Rhodobacter maris | reverse complement strand
ACGCCAACGCAAGCCATTGCGATTGATGAAGATAATCCCGCTCAACACCCGCCTGTCATCAACCCGAGGCTTCCCGTGTGATTTGGGAAAGAAGGAGGGAGGTCCTTCGTCGCATCTTGGCCCGGTTCCAGAGCGGCCCGCAGTTTGTCGATGTTCTCGCGCCCCTTGCCAGCGACGAGTCCAAATTCGGCGAGATGTCCGCGCAAGGCGTTGATTGTCTGCGTCCGTTGCCCGACCAGAAGATCGCGCAGCCGGAAAATCATGCCGAGCCCCTACTGCTCCGGCGTCTTCACCTCGACGAAACGCATGGTCGGTCGGCTGGCCGCCTCCGCGATGGCCTCGGCATCCGCCATGTCGTTCTTCTGGTTCTTCAAAACGGCTTGACGAATTTCGGAGCGATCAGGCGCACCTCGTGCCCGATTTGCGCCAACGTCCGCGCCCAATAATGAGATGTCGCGCAGGCTTCCATGGCAATGAGACATCCGGGATGCATCTGCATGAACGCAAGAAACTGCTTGCGCGACAGCTTCTTGCGAAACACGACTTCGCCTTCCGCTGTCGCACCGTGCAGTTGAAAGACCTGCTTCGCCAGGTCAACGCCGATGATCGAGACTCTCTTCATAGCCAATTCCTCCTGATCCCGTCCGGATCAATCTGGCACAAGTGCCGTCAGGAGGGGCTACCCAACCCATCATCAAAGCCGTCAAAGAATGCCCATTCGTCGTCGGACATCAGGTTGCGTGCCAAGGTCACCTCCAACGTAAAGATGATCTTGAATCACAGCAGACCGCGGATGGGAATCCGTTTTGTCAACACGGCCTAACCGGTTCCGCACGGTCCCGCATCACCCACGCCAACGGGCTGGTTCCGCTGCCTCCCTCCTCCTCCGCCACGACGTTCAGAATCACCTTGTTCCCGACCTGGGATGCCGCTAATGCTCAGTCTTGAGCGATGCGAAGAGCTTGTTTGCAGATCGACCACGAACTTTGCTAGGCGGCCGGCGGGCAGGCCTTGTGCGGTAGCTGTTGAGCGAGACCAACCCCGACGATGTCATCACGACGCACCGACCGGCAGGACGAGATGCGGTTCCTCATCCTGCAACTGTTGCACCAGGACCCCGAGATGTCGCAACGGGAACTCGCCCGGCAGGTCGGGATCAGCAACGGCAGTATGCCCTGAGTGCGTTGATCTACAAGGGCTTGGTGAAGTCGGCAATTTCACCGTCGCCAAAGACAAATGCAGCTATGCCTATGTGCTGACGCCAAACGGTATGCTAGAAAGGTCGATCTTGACCGTGAGTTTCCGCAATCCGGAATTCTCATAATACGAAGCGTTGCGGCAGGAAGTCAAGTTGCTGCGCGGCGAAGTCGATCAAGACTGGGAGTCCGGTTTCCTTGGCCAAGCTGACGGAAGGTAGCGTGCGGAGCAGGGCATTCGAATGGCGCAGTCCGGTTGGAGCCGGACGTGCGCGGGCTTGGGGCAGTGCAGCCGGCGTAGTAAACACGCGATGGCAATCGGGCACGACCCGGCCGAACAGGACATGCAGGTTTCAAAATCCAATCCCAACCTAGCGGCGCTGCAAACGCGGTCTTGCGTCCGACCGATTCAAAAATCGACGCGCTGACCGACTACTAGGCCGTGTTGACAAAACGGCTGCCCATCCGCGGTCTGCTGTGATTCAAGATAATCTTTACGTTGGAAGTGACTT
>NZ_OBMT01000019.1:0-33862 GCF_900217815.1 Rhodobacter maris | reverse complement strand
AATCGACGCGCTGACCGACTACTAGGCCGTGTTGACAAAACGGCTGCCCATCCGCGGTCTGCTGTGATTCAAGATAATCTTTACGTTGGAAGTGACTTTGGCACGCAACCTGATGTCCGACGACGAATGGGCATTCTTTGAGGGCTTCATCCGAGCCGTCCGGCATCCGAACGGGCGCAAGCCTGCGGACCATCGGCTTGTTCTGGATCGCGCGGACCGGCGCGCCGTGGCGGGACCTGCCAGAAGAGTTTGGCAAGTGATCATCTGTCTACCGGCAGTTCCGGCGCTGGACGCTCGCCGGGCTGTGGGAGGGCGTCTTGGATGGCTTGAACCACGCGGGGCTGGCGCTCGACAAGCTCCAGATGGTCGACAGTACTGTGATCAGAGCCCACCACCATGCGGCCGGCGCAAAAAGGGGACTCCGAAAGACGCTTTTGGCCGTTCAAGGGGTGGGTTCACGACCAAGATCCATTTGCGCGTCAACGGTGCCGGCCTCCCGATGAGGACCGAGATCACGCCGGGGCAAGAGTCCAACTACACCGGATATGATCTGGTGATGGAAGAAAACCTGCCACAGCCCGCCGTTCTGGTCGCTGACAGGAGCTATGACTCTGATAAAGCTCGGGAAGACATCGAGAGCCGCAACGCGCTGCCTATGATCCCCATGCGAAAGAACCGCAAGCTGCGCAAGGCGGTCGACATGACGATCTACACGCTGCGCAACATGGTCGAGCGCTGCTTCAGCAAGTTGAAGAACAGCCGCCGCCTGGCAACCCGTTACGACAAAACCGCAGACAGTTTCCTCGGCTTCAGAGACATCGCCTGCATCAGACTCTGGCTCCGCCATTTGTCAAAATGACCTGAAAAAGCAGTTCGAAGCCAACTGAAAAACTGTCGCGCCGACAACGCAGCGACGAAATATCGTCACATCCTTGCAACGTTAAACGCCCCTTCTCCCCATTGATCATGCACGAAAGCTTCCAAAAGACGATCTCCACAGGCGCCTATTGGAGTATCCTTTTCGGCATCATTAACAAGGCTGGGACCTTTTTCGGTCAAATCGCAATCGCATGGTTCCTGGCGCCCAAGGATTTTGGCCTTGCCGCCATAGCACTTGTATTCCTCCAGGTGTCCAGCCTTTACAGCGCCGGAGGGATGAAAACCCTGCTGGTCCAACGCGCCGACCACTTCTCCGCGCAAGCGCCGAACGTGTTCTGGGCGTCTACCGCGATGAACCTCTCGATCGGTGCTGCAATCATCGTCCTCGCCGAACCGATATCGAAATTCTTTGGCGAAACCGATTTGCCGCCGCTTCTTTGGGCCGTTGGCGTCGCCGTCGCGGTCAACGGATTCCAAACGATCTATTTCGCAAAGATCCAATCCGAGCTGCGGTTCAAGACGGTCTCCGCGATTAAGTTAGGCGAAGGTCTACTGCAAACCGCGCTGGTCCTGATCCTGGCCTATTTGGGATTCGGGGCAATTTCGATCGTCATTCCCCGCTTCATAACCTCCGCGATCTCGTTCGCCCTTGCTTTCTGGATGGCCGGAAAAATACGCATCACCCGGCCGGCTCTGAAATCGTCGGCGAAAATCGCGCGTTCGGCATTTCCGCTGTTTTTGTTTTCGGTCCTGTCGGCGATGACGCTCCAAGCCCCGATCATCGCCCTCAGCCGGCTGACCGACGCCACAACTGTCGGGCTTTTCTATTGGGGACTGCAGATCTCGTCCCAATCCATTTTCCTGCTCGCGACCAACCTGCGCGAAGTCTACATCCCCGGCCTGGCCTACGCCAACCGGTCCGGCGGCGAGGTCGATGCGATCATCCGCAAAGCGCAGATCGCCATGAGCTTCTGGGTCACGGCCATCTGCGCCATCCAATTTTTCAGCGCGACATTCCTGATCGACCTATTCTTCGACAAAAAGTGGCTGCCGGCGGCGGAAGTCATCAGGTGGACCAGCGTCGGCCTGCTCTTCACCCCGCTCAACGTCCTGTCGGTCTCGCACCTGATCTCGAGCAAGCAGAATGCGTTGTCGGTGAAGATCACGATCCTGCAAATCGTCTTCGTCACCGTGGGCGTGGCGTCCGGCGCATTGATCGGCGGGCTTACTGCGATTTCCGCCGGTTTCGCTGCGGGGAATCTCGCGGGGCATTTCTCGGCAGGGCTGATCAGTGCCAAGATACGGCATACCCGGACACTGTATTTCGTCCGCGACGCAATGGCGATCCCGCTGATATCGTTAGCGGTCATGTCGATTGCCCGCTTCGTCTGAGGGCCGGAATGCAAATAGTTTCAGCATTTTGAGGTGGACGATACCATGAACCCGATCGAGAACGACCTCGAGACGGCCCGCTCGAAACGCCGGTTCGTGTTCAACATGTATGCGACGGCCCGGCAGGTCTTCATCGGCCTCGTTATGGTGTTTCTCGACTTTCCGGCATTTAACCTGTCACCGCTCAATCGAGCAAAAAACGCCATCCTGTCACGGGCCACCGGCGCGCAACTGGCGAGCGATTGCCTGATACGGTCAGGTGTCCGGGCCGAGAACTGGCGCAACATATCCATCGGCAACCAGACCTATGTCGCGCATTCGGTCACCATGCATGCCGGGGCGTCGATCGTGATCGGCGAGCAATCCATCATCGGCCCCGAGGTCTTCATCGCCTCTCGGGGGCACGATCCGCAGACCCTGCATCCAACGCAAGCTCCGGTTCACATCGGTGACCGGGTTTTCGTCGGTGCGCGCGCGGTCATTCTGCCCGGAATCACCATAGGAGACGACGCTATCGTGGGTGCCGGCGCCGTCGTGGCCCGCGACATCCCGCCGCTGGCTGTTGCAGTCGGGAATCCTGCCACGGTGTTGAAATACAAGACCGCTGCGCGTTCGGTTTGGACCATCGCCTAATGCCTGGAATTTCCAGCTACCACCAGAGCCGGACGCGCCATGCCTAACATCCTTTGGTTGCTCGTTTCCCTTGGGTTGGCTGGCCTTTTTTTCCGCTGGAGGTCTCCCCTCGTGGTGCTCGCCCCGGTGTTGTTCACGTCGTCCCTGACGTCACCGTTTTTCGAAGAAGGCGCCATTTCCATCAATCTCATCATGTTGTCCTGGATGGTCTGCTTCATCGTGCTGGCAGTCTATTTCAAGGGACGCAGGATCAGGATCGACAATTTCGACGAAGTCCGCGCGAATTATGCTCGCATGACACAGCGCGCGGCGATATTGCTTGTGGTCGCACTGGCTTTGCTACTGTTGGTCATTTCCTTTTGGATACAGCAAGCCGGCGTCGAGCAGTTCTCAAGTGCGAAACGAACAACTGATAATGGCGTATGGTTCAACGTTTCCAACACAATTTTTAATTTGTTCCGTCAATACATGGTCATCGTACTGGCATTGTTTCGGTTCCGGCTTCGCAACCCGCACGTTCTGATGGCGCTCCTCGTCCTGATTGCCTCAGTTCTCGTCGGATACCTCTCGAGCAGTCGCGGGCTCTTCATATTCCCGCTCGTTCTGGTCTTTTTCGTTCGCATGGTGCGGATGCGCTCGTCGAACCAAAGGCTCAAGATTCTGACCACATTTTTCGTGATTGGAATGATCGGCACCGCGCTGATGGCAGCGATTTCCGCCGAACGCGCAGGCGTGGGCTCCCTTGCTGAAGGATTCACGATTCTCGGTGAGCAACTGAACAATTCCGCCACCGGCTATGGCCTTGCCCCGGAAAAGGATCGGATCGTCTGGGACTATTCCCAAGGTGGCGGTATCCCGGTGGTTCAGGTGTTGCTTTTGGGTGGGTTCTATGGCCTCATACCTCGTGCGTTTTGGCCTGGAAAACCAGAGTTCGTGGGAACAGGCCCCCTTGCCGGCGCCTACGTTTTCCGCGGGCAAAACTACGTCGATCAGGGCGCAGGAATTCCGATCTCGTTTCCTTCCGAAATCGCCCTCGCGTTCGGCAGCGCCTGGTTCCTGCCGGGGTTCCTTGCAACCGTGCTCGTCGTCATCCTGGTCGCCGAGATCCTGCGGCCGTTCCCCCTGCTGACTTTCGCATTGCTCAGCTTTTTGTCCGGCATCGTCGCGCACGGCCTGCCGAAAAGCCAGGTCGAGTTGATTGTTAACGCATTGACGCTCCTGCTTATCACCCGGATTGTTGGCTTTCGGTTTGTTCAGAGGAAGTCCTGAATGTCCACACATGAAACTGAAAAGACGCCTGATCGCGACGGCGCGGCAGACCTCCGGAAAAGATCGCGTATTGCATATATTGGCTACGCGCTGGAGGATGGCAGAGCACCGCACCAGGCCATGGGGGCGATCTTCCTCGCGGCAAACGGGCATGACGTGCTGTTTCTTGCGACCAGTTCGGAACCAACGCCTCATTGGGTTCAGTCTTTGAACGATCTCGCCTACGTTTCTTTCAAAGGGCCGCGGCGTCGCGCTGGACTATCTCTGATACGCCGGCTGTTCAAAGAGCTGCGTACCGGAACGATAGACTGCGTTTATGTTCAGGGCGCGCAGCAAGCGCTCTTGTGCGTTTGGGTTCCGTGGATTTTTCCGAAAGCCAAGGTGTTTTATCATACCCAAGACTTCAAGCCGTTCATCACATGGCAGTATTCCATGGCCGAAAAGATGCTGTCACGGCGAAGCTCGAAGGTCATCTGCAACGAGATAAACCGGGCCAAGGTCATGCAGCTCGTTCACGGCCTCCCCGAAACGCCGACCGTGATCCGAACCTCGCTTCCCGCCCCCTGGCCGGTGCCCGGGCGCGAGGCCAAAACGCGGGAGAATGTCCTCGCACAAATCCCCGAGGATGTACGGGGCGCCGCGATCCTCATCGCGGCGGGCGGGCCGTATATGTCGAGGCGGCGGTCGGAAGAACTCGTACGGTCGCTGGCCCATCTTGATCGCCGCTATTGCGTCGTCTTCACAGGCATGGGAGTGGACAATCCGCTTCGGTCGACCTGTCTGACCGTGGCCGGCGAGGCAGGCGTGCGTGACCGCGTGGTGCTGCTGCCGAGGCTCGGATATGCCGAACTGCTTGCCCTCTACGCGGCCTGCGATATCGGCGCGCTGTTCTACTGCGACACGGACCTCGCGAATTTCTACCAGGGACCGGGACGTGTGACCGAGTACCTGACAGCCGGGATTCCTTTCGTCACCTCGGACTACCCGGGGCTGGAACTGCTCACGCTGAAATACCGCGTGGGGGAAGCCGCGCGCTCCACCGACCCTGAAGATATTGCCCGGGCCATCGGCCTTCTGGGGGCGCCAGCCGATGAGAGCCCTGCGGAACGCGCGATCCGCCTCAGTGAACTCGCGGGCACTGGGCTGGCCTACGAACAGGACGCGCGCCGCGTGTTCGCAGAGGACTTTTCGCTCACGTCTCCCGACGCCTATCTCGCGCATCCGGTTTGGCGGGCTATCGCGGAAGACCAGTCGCGCGCGCTCGGCAAGACGTAGCCGATGCAAGAGCAAACCAGACATCTCTTTGGGTTCGGGATGCCGAAATGCGGCACTACCACCGTGGCGACGATGCTTTCGGCCCACCCTGCCATCTGCATGCACAGCCAGAAGGAGCCCGGTGATTTCCTGCGGGAAAATCCGCGCTTCAGGATGTCTGGCTACACTACAACGGATCAGAGCCGGTGGATTGCAGATTTCACGACGAGCTATGGGCTGACCGGGAACCGTGCGCGGTTCTTCCGTGGGCTTCGCAGCGCGGGAATTCAGCCCGACTCGGCGCGCTACGTCTTGTGCCTGCGCGACCCGGCCGATCTTGCCCGAAGCTATATGAACCACATGGCCGAGCGGCGTGGCCTGTACATTGCCACGGCGATGGACGGCGTGCGGGCCGAGATACTGTCGGCCTGCGATTTCGATGGCGCCGTCGCGGATCTGGAGCGCGAGATCGACCCGGACCATGTATTCATTGTCCGGTTCGAGGACTTGCACGGCAAGGATCGCCAGCGCCAGCTCTCGTCGGCGCTTTTCGACTGGCTGGATTTGCCGCCACTGGAAAGCGACGCCGTGATCTGGGAGAACGTTCAGGGGAAATCGGGGCGCTACCCTGCCTTTCTGGACCCTCTTGCGTGCCTTCTGCGGCGCACCAACCTTGTGCGAAACCTCTCACCGGACTCACGCGCGCGGGTCCGCAAGACCTTCTCCCGCACGCAGGAATCGCCGCCGGTTCCGACAGAACTGGTCGACGAGACCCTCGCATGGCTTGAGGCGCAAGACCCCGTGCTGCGCTCGCGCGCCCTCCTCTCCCGGGTCGCCACGGGGCGATTGTCGCGGCCCGAAAACCGCGCGCTCGCCGCGCATTACCGCGCCCGTGACATTGACGATTGAAATGAAACGGCAAGGAAAACAGCTGTCTCAAGACGAAAGAGCCACATGAACCGCTTTCGAAACCGCGTCGCATCTATCGCCTTGCGCAATTATCTCCGCGGTCCGCGTGCCCGCCGAGGCAATTTCATCGTTTCTGGCTACCCAAAGAGCGGAACGACTTGGGCCACCCAATTGGCGGCCGCTCTCGCCGGTCTGGATTACCACCAGGGCGATGTGCGCTTTCGGCTGCGTGGGATTGCGCTGCATACCCACAGCACCGCGTTCAAAGGCCGCGACAACATCCTGTATTGTGTTCGCGATCCGCGCGAAAGCGTCTGCTCGGCCGCGCGCGCGATGGCCAACAGCAACCGTGACGGCGTATATGGCCCACAAGGCCAGATCACCGAGGACTTCATCACCTACGCGACGACGACCTTGCCCGGCGCACGCAAGACCATGCGCGACCATCTACAGGACGGCATCGACCAGGGCTGGGAATTTGTCCGCTTCGAAGATCTCAAGACCAACCCGAAAGACACGTTGGGCAGGCTGGCCGCCCATTTCGGCTGGTCGGCGTCGGCGGACGATATCGCTGCCACGATTGAGAAATACGATTTCACCCGTCAACAGCAACGCCACAAGGGCAACGTCTTTTTCGCGCAGAGTTCGCTCTCCTCTTGGGCGGAGTTGTTGAGCCCGGTGGCCCTTGACCGGATGGAAACGGCACTCGGCGCGCAAGCAGGAGCCTTCGGCTATGATCTGTCGAGCCGCCCGGCCCCCAAAGCATAGGAACGAGAAACAATGCGCATCGTCGTCGTGACCGGCGCCTTGTCACGGCGCGCAGGCGGGCTGTTCTGGTCCGTGCGGCGATTGTCGCAATCGCTCGCCGCCAAAGGCGTGGACATGCATGTAATCGGTTTGCGGGATCCGGACACGGCGCGCGACATCGCGGAGTGGGCTCCGCTCTCCCCGATCGTCCTCGACACGGTCGGGCCCGCGCGTTTCGGCTACGCGCCCGGGCTGGAGCGCGAAATTGCGCGGCTCGAACCCGATCTCGTTCATCTCCATGGTATCTGGCAGGCCGCCTCGCGCGCCACCGCGCGTTGGACGGCGAACGGCGGAAAGGTCATGATCTCGCCGAGAGGTATGCTCGACCCTTGGGCAATGGCCAACAGCAAGCTGAAGAAGCGCGTGGTATGGACCGCATTCGAGCGCAAGAATCTGCAAAGCGCAGCCTGCCTTCATGCCCTGAATGCCTCCGAGGCCGAGGCCATCCGGCGCGTGCTGCTGGGGTCGGACATCACCACGATCCCGAACGGCATCGACGTTCCGAACGCGCTGCCGTATCATTTGCTGCACCTCGATCAACGGCCGCGGCTTTTGTTTCTCGGGCGAATCCATCCGAAAAAAGGCCTCATGGAGTTTCTTGAGATGTGGGCCGGTGTTCAACCGCGATTGCTCCGCCCTTGGGTTCTGCGGATCGCCGGCCCAGACGAGAACCGGCATCGTTCGGACTTGGAGAAAAGGGCGGGAACGTTACGCCTTGCCGAGACCGTCGAGTTCATCGGGCCGGTCCATGGGACTGAAAAGACGCGGGAGCTGTCGCAGGCTTCCGCATTCGTCCTACCCTCCAAGTCGGAGGGCCTGCCGATGGCGGTCCTCGAGGCTTGGGCGATGGGCCTGCCGGTGCTGATGACGCAAGCCTGCAACCTGCCCGAAGGGTTCGAGGCCGGGGCTGCTCTGGACCTCGAAGACTCGCCCGAGAACGTGTTCCAGTTCCTCGAAAAAACGGACCTCGGCGCGATGGGCGCGCGGGGCCGGACGCTGGTTGCCGACAAGTTCGGCTGGGACGGGATCGCGCAGCGCCACATCGACAAATATCGCCAGATCATTGAGGGGCCAAATCACTGATGAACTCGCTCGAAGTCGATGTGCGCAAAAACCGTCGGGCTAGAAAATGGTCCCGAAAGGAATTGCTGAAACGGGTGGTCTGGGCCATCGCCTCCGTGTTCTTCAAGCTCAGCCCGCGCCCTTTCTGGAGCTGGCGCCAGTGGATCTTGCGCCGGTTCGGAGCGAAGGTCGGGCAAGACGTGCACATCTATCCCTCCGTGAGGATCACCATCCCCTGGAACCTGTCGCTCGGCGACGGTTGTGCCATCGGCGATCGTGCTATCCTTTACGCGCTCGGCCCGATAACCATCGGATCGCGGGCGACGGTGTCGCAAGGCGCCCACCTTTGCGCGGGCTCTCATGACTGGCGCGACCAGCGCATGCCACTCACCAAGCCCCCGATAACGATTGGCAACGATTGCTGGATCGCGGCGGATGCGTTCATCGGCCCCGGTGTTTCGATTGGCAAAGCGACCATCGTCGGGGCGCGGGCCGTTGTCATGCGCAATCAGCCGGACAACGTGATTGTGGTGGGAAACCCGGCCACCGTAGTAAAAGCAAGGACATTAAATGACGACACATGAGTCAAATCGCGCACCGGCCTTGCCGGTGACAGTGGCAGTACCCGTCAAGAACGAAGAGGGGAACCTAGCCAAGTGCCTGGATCGGCTCGGCCGGTTTTCTGAGATCGTCGTCATCGACAGTGGCTCGACCGATCGTACCTGCGACATCGCCAGGAAGTTCGGCGCGCGGGTCGTCAACTTCAAATGGAACGGCCAGTACCCGAAGAAGCGCAACTGGTTTCTGATGAACGAAGAGCTGAACACGCCATGGGTGCTTTTCGTCGATGCGGACGAATATCTCGATGACGCGTTCTGCGACGAGCTCGAGCAGGCGGTCCGCCGCGAAGACGTCGACGGCTACTACCTCGGCTATGACAATTACTTCCTCGGCAAAGCCCTGCACCATGGGCTGGAACAACGAAAACTCGCGCTGTTCCGCGTCGGGCGCGCACTCTTCGAAAAGATCGACGAAGACCACTGGAGCACGCTCGACATGGAAATTCACGAGCACCCGATCGTAGAAGGCAAAATCGGCCAGATATCCACTCGGATCGATCACCGCGACTACAAGGGCTTCGCTCATTTCATCGACAAGCACCTCGCATACGCCAAGTGGGAAGCCTACCGCTACAACCGGCTCCGCCAGACCCCCGAAGCCTGGGAGCACTTCACCGGGCGCCAGAAGTTCAAATACACGAACCTCGAGCGATGGTGGTATCCTTGGTTTTACTTCCTGTTCACCTACGTCGTGAAAAGAGGCTTTCTCGACGGTGGCGCCGGGTTCCAATACAGTGCCTACAAAGCATGGTACTTCCAGACCATTCGCCTGTTGATCCAGGAACTGAAATCCGCCGACACTAAACCCTGACGGACCCGTGCCAAATTGAACCATCTCGCCCCGTTGCATCACGGCCCGACGCCGCGCGGCGGCAAGACGGCTCTCGACCCAACGATAATCCAAGTTGAAAAGGAACCGACATTGGCCCGTCTCTATGATAGCCGAAAACGCATTCTGGTAACTGGTGGAGCCGGTTTCATCGGCTCGCACCTGATCGATCGCCTCCTGCATCAGGGCCACGAGATTATCTGTGTCGACAACCTGTTCACCGGCACGAAACGCAATATCGACCACCTGCACAATCACGCGAGGGTCGAGTTCATGCGCCATGACGTGACCTTCCCGCTCTATGTCGAGGTCGACGAGATCTACAACCTCGCCTGCCCGGCCTCGCCCGTGCACTACCAGCACGATCCCGTCCAGACGACCAAGACCTCGGTGCATGGTGCGATCAACATGCTTGGCCTTGCGAAGCGCTTGAAATGCAAGATTTTTCAGGCATCCACTTCGGAAGTTTATGGCGACCCCGTGGTTCATCCGCAAACCGAGGAATACTGGGGGAACGTCAACCCGATCGGAGCGCGGTCCTGCTATGACGAAGGCAAACGCTGTGCCGAGACGCTGTTCTTCGACTATCACCGTCAGCACAAACTGGAGATCAAGGTCGCGCGTATCTTCAACACCTATGGTCCAAGGATGCATCACGCAGACGGGCGAGTAGTTTCCAATTTCATCGTCCAGGCCTTGCAGGGCGATCCGATCACAATCTTTGGCGACGGTTCGCAAACCCGGTCGTTCTGCTATGTGGATGACCTCGTCGAAGGGTTCATCCGGCTGATGGAAAGCGGTCCGGAGATCACCGGTCCGGTCAACCTCGGGAACCCCGGCGAATTCACCATCCGGGAACTGGCCGAAAAGGTCATCGCGATGACAGGTTCGAAATCTGATCTCGTTTTCCGCGATCTCCCCGAGGACGATCCAAAGCAACGCCAACCCGATGTTTCGAAAGCCAAGGAGCTCCTCGATTGGGAACCGAAGATTGCGCTGGGCGAAGGGCTGGAGCGGACGATCAACTACTTCGCGGGCCGGTTGACCGAACTCACGGCGACACAGTGACGAGAAACGCTCTCGACACCGGGGCGGGTATAACTACCAAAACCGGCCGGGAAACCTGTACGGCCACCGGCGTCGGGAAAGCTGAAATGCTATGCGCGCGTATTCCAGAAGAGGTGAAAGAATGAAAATCGCGGTAGTGGGCCTTGGATATGTCGGGCTGTCGAACGCAGTGCTGCTGGCTCAGAACCACGATGTCCGGGCCGTCGACGTGGCGCCGGAGCGGGTCACGATGGTCAATGCGCGCCAGAGCCCGATTGAGGACGCGGAGCTGCAGGCATATTTCGGCACCCGCACGCTCGCCCTGTCGGCGACGACCGATCTCCACGCGGCGGTCGCGGGCGCGGCCTTCGTCATCGTGGCGACGCCGACCGACTACGACCCGCGAAGCAATTATTTCGACACCTCGAAAGTCGATACGGTAGTGGAGCAGGTCCTCGCAGCCAATGAAACCGCGGTTGTGGTGATCAAGTCCACAATCCCGGTGGGCTACGTGAAGAAGCTTCGCAACGAGCTGGAAGATGACCGGATCATCTTCTCGCCCGAGTTCCTGCGCGAGGGCCGCGCCCTCTACGACAACCTGCACCCTTCGCGTATCATCGTCGGCGAGCGCAGCGAGCGGGCCAAGGCATTTGGCGACCTTCTGCTCGGCGGTGCCCTGGACAAGGACGTGCCGCTGCTCTTCACGGACCCGGACGAGGCGGAAGCGATCAAGCTGTTTGCCAACACCTTTCTGGCGATGCGGGTCGCCTATTTCAACGAACTCGACAGCTACGCCATGTCGCGAGGCATGAATACGCGGCAGATCATCGAGGGCGTCGGGCTCGACCCGCGCATCGGCAGCCACTATAATAACCCCTCGTTCGGCTATGGCGGCTATTGCCTGCCGAAAGACACCAAGCAGCTTCTAGCAAATTATTCCGAAGTGCCAAACAACCTGATCGCGGCAATTGTCGACGCCAACCGGACGCGCAAGGATTTTCTTTCCGACCAGATCGTGGCGCGGCAACCGAATGTGGTGGGGGTCTATCGGTTGGTGATGAAAGCGGGGAGTGACAATTTCCGTACCAGCTCGATCCAAGGCATCATGAAGCGGATCAAGGCCAAGGGCATCGAATTGATCGTCTACGAGCCAGCCATGACGGAAGACAGCTTCTTCGGCTCCCGGGTGACGCGCGACCTGGAAGCGTTCAAAGCCGAAGCCGATCTGATCCTGGCCAACCGGCTTTCCGACGAGATCGAGGACGTAGCCGACAAGGTCTTCACCCGCGATCTTTTCGGCTCGAATTGAGGAAGGAGCCATGTGCACAGCCATAGTGACGGGATCAACCGGGTTCATCGGTTATTACGTTTGCCAGCGCTTGCTCGACGACGGGTTTCGTGTCATCGGCGTCGACGCGCTGACCGACTACTAGGCCGTGTTGACAAAACGGCTGCCCATCCGCGGTCTGCTGTGATTCAAGATAATCTTTACGTTGGAAGTGACTTTGGCACGCAACCGGCGTTGTTGCAGAACTCAGCCGGCAAAGGATTCACATTGGGAATCCATGCGGTTAGACGAGCAGCGTGAGCACTCCCAAACCCGCCCGTTACCGCGCAACGAATTGGTCCAGCTACAACGATGCGCTCAGGAAGCGCGGGTCGCTGTTGATCTGGCTGGACAAGGAGATGGCCTGGCACGCGCCGCATGAGGGATGCCAAGGACGACCGCCAGTCTTTTCGAATGCCGCGATCCAGTTCTGCCTGTCGATCAAGGTTCTGTTCAAGCTGCCGCTCAGGCAGACCGCCGGGATGGTCACGAGCCTCCTGCGCTTGGCCGGGCTGGACTGGCCCGTTCCGGATTACTCGACGCTGTGCCGCAGACAGAAAACCCTCGAAGTGCAGATCCCCTATCGCCGTGCCGACGGGCCGCTGAACCTGTTGGTGGACAGCACCGGGATCAAGTTCCTTGGCGACGGCGAATGGCAAGTCCGCAAACATGGCGCTCAGGGCCGCCGCCAATGGCGCAAGGTGCATCTGGCCATGGACACCGCTACCTCGGACATCCGGGCCGTCGAGTTCACCCCCAGCCGGGAAGGCGACAGTCCCGTCCTGCCGGACCTGTTGGGCCAGATCCCCGAGGGCGAGGACATCGGCACCGTGACTGCGGATGGTGCCTACGACACCCGCCGTTGCCACGGCGCCGTCATCGCACGCGGCGGCACGGCAATCATACCGATCCGAAGGAACGGTCGGGCTTGGAAAGAGGACTGCCCGGCTGCCAAGGCGCGCAACGAAACCCTGCGAGCCACGCGTCACTACGGTCGGGCATTTTGGAAGCGGTGGACCGGGTACCACGCCCGCAGTCGCGTGGAGGCCAAGATGCGATGCCTGAAGGCTTTCGGTGAGCGCATCGCCGCGAGGGATCCCGATCGCCAAACCGTCGAAATCCACATTCGAGTCGCCCTCATCAATCGCTTCAACGCGCTCGGCACTGCCGAGGTCGTCCGCGTGGCCTGAACCTGAACGGGAAAGGGAAACTCACGCCTCAGGCCACCTTTCTGCAACAACGCCGACACGATGTGTCCGTCGTTGGATCAGCTCTTGGTTGCCGATCTCCACGTAGCCTGACTGTGCCGCCACTGCACTTCGGCAATGGCAGCCTGCTTGGAGCACCTGACCGATATTGTCCCTGTGGACGATTCTGAAGATCAGTGCCTTGTGAGGATTGAGAAGCTCAGCCGACATGCTGGTGACGCTAGTCGACCTACAGCCCTGCAGCAAGTAGATGTGTGCTGAAGCTTCGAGCCCTAGTCGTTTCCTCGCTTTGTTACACTGGACGTTCAGTGACAAAAATCCCCACTTTTTCCCATCAACACGTCCAAACGTAGCACAGCGACGATCTACTCCCCACCCGCTAAGCTTGGTACGGGGCCGCGGCCGTCCGCGGGGCGTCCAAGGTCTGCTTTGCAGGAGGTGCGCGATGGTCTCGCGGCAGCAGCGAACGACCGCTCCCCGCCAACGTCGATCGGCTCCGGATCAAACTTTCAAGAGATCTAGCAAAGGATCGAAGGCATAGAGCGCTGCCCGGCGTCCCGAGGCGGGTTCGATGGTCCGCAACAAGTCTGCTTCCACGAGGCGGCGAGAGAGGGCGCGGGCCGAGGAGGCGGGGATCCCGGAGCGATCGACGAACCGGTCGTTGCGGAAAATCGGACTGGCGAAGACGAAATCGAGCGCCTGATCGTGGAACTGCGAATTCAGGACCTCGCGGAAACGTTCGCGCATGGCGCCGTGCAGCCCGAAGATCGCATCCGCTGTTCGGATGTTGACGCAGGCCTGCTCATGCATCGCCTGAAGAAAGAAGACGACCCAGCCGGTCCAATCGCGGTTGGCGGAGACGGCGCGCATCCGCTCGATGTATTCGTCTTTATGCGCCTCGAAGTAGCCGGACACGAAGAAGTTTGGCTGGCCTAGAATGCCCAACTTCCACAGCATCAGGGTAATCAGCATCCGACCGATCCGGCCGTTGCCGTCTTCGAACGGGTGCAAGGCCTCGAATTCGACATGGGCGATGGCGGTCCGGATCAGCGGCCGCAGCTTGCTTTCCGCCATGAAACGCACGAGTTCCGTCATCGCCGGTGCGAGTTGCTCGGGCGCGATCGGGACGTAGTAGATTTTGCCGCGCCTTTCGTCGCCGATGTAGTTTTGTTCGGTCTTGTAGCTGCCCGGGTGCTTCTGGGCGCCGCGGCCGAAGGACAGAAGTTGCTGATGTGCGGTGCGGATGAGGTGCTCGCTGAGCGGCGCCCCGTCGGCTAGGGCCTGGCTCGCGTTGCGGAGCGCGCGCGAATAGAGAAACGTCTCGACATCGTCGTTGCGCGCTTCTCGGTAGGGATCGGTGCTGCCCGCGTCCTCCTCTGCCTCGAGCCGGTAGAGTTCTTCGATGGTCGAGATCGTTCCCTCCATCCTTGAGGAGGTCACGGCGTCCTGGCGGCGCAGGGGCGCGAGGAAGAGCTCGCTGTTGACCATACCCGACATCTTGGCGTCGTATCGGGCGAGGGAGGCCGCGGCATCCTCTGCAGGCCCAAGCAAGGCTTCATAGTCGAGGGCGCTCGGGGGGAACTCACCCGAATGGTAGGTCACGGCATCGGAAAGATCATAAGTTTTGGCGATCATTTTTGCCCCGATTCCGTCGTCTAACTCGCTTGATGCCAGGGTAGTCACGCCAAGGCGCTTAGGCAACAGAATTTGCCGCAGTTCTGTCATCAAGGGCAATAGCCGATAGAGCGTTGTCAGCAATCGAATTTGACGACAGTTCGCTGGTGAATTCTGCTGTCTAAGTGCGTGCGGTCCATTTTGTCTCGGCGACCGAAGTAGCAGGTTTCATCGTGTAACCTAGTGCTGCGCGGTGTTCACGGCCGGCGCCAGCCTCACCCGGCCATTTCGGAAACCCGCTTCGAGAACTTCGTCATCCGCGCCAGTGCATTTTCCTGCGATGGCGTCAGAGCTTCGAGCCCGATCTCGGCGGTCATATCCTTGGTTGTGCCCTTTCCTCCCGAGGCAATCTTCTTTGCGACTTTCGGAACCGCAGCGGGCGGCGCATGTTCGGGAGCCGAGGGATAGTCGATCTTGCCGAGCCCCGCGAGCCGACGTTCGAGCGCCTCCATGCGCTCGACAAGCCCGAGCACCTTGGCGCTGTCGCGCGAGGGATAGGGCAGGGGCCCGGTTTGCGCATTGAAGAGCGACAGAAACTTCGGATCCTCGAAATAGACGATGCGGCTCACCAGGAGCGGGTTCTGTCGCTCGGGGATCAGGATCGCCTGATCGGGGCTCAGGCGACGCACTTCGTCCGGGGTCAGAAGTGGCCGCTCTTCCATGCGCCGGCTCACCGAGCGACGCTGCACGAAATCCCGATCCCGCGACAGGCTGTCGGAGACCGCGAGCTTGGTGGTCTTGCCGAGCGCGTCGGAAATCTCTCCGGCAGTCTTCTTGTCGTTCGCGGCGAGATAAAGCTTCATCCCGGCGGCGGCTTCAAGCGACAGGCGCACGTTCTCGCCGTAGATGTTGTCGAGGCCGGGGATCGACTGGGTGATGATCGAGACCCGCGCCCCATGCCCTGCAAGCTGCTTGAGGGCCTGTTCGACGATCGGCATCGGGCCAAGCTGGTCGAATTCATCGAGCAGCACCATCACGGGCCAGGGTTCGGTCTTGGGCGAAGGCATCGTGGCGCGCATCGTGGCGATGAGTTCACCGAAGAAAAGCCGCACCAGCGGTGCCAGCGTGCGAATGTCATCGGCATTGACCACGACATAGATCGACATCGGCCGCTTGCGCAGATCGGAGAAGGAGAAGTCGTTTCCCCCCGTGGCGCGATCGACAGCCGGGTTGTTCCAGAGCGTCATGCCCGCGCCACCCAGAACGGAGGCATGCGAAGAGAGCGTGCGGTCGGAATAGCCTGCGAACTTGCGGAAGGTCTGCGCGGCATTGGGGTGTTTCACCTCGAGCGCGTGCTCGGCATAGACTTCGGAGGTTGCGCCCTGCCCGAAGAGAATGCGGCTGATTTCGCCGATGCTCGGGCGATTGCGCTCGATCGCCAGAAGCCCTGCCGCGACGAAAAGCTCTCGGCCCTCGGTCAGGAAATCGCCCGCCGTGCCCTTGTCGGAGACGGTCAGAAAGTAGTCCGAGATCTTTGAAAGCTCGGTATAGCGTTGCTCGGGGTTTTCGATGCGGGCGACACGCTCGAGCGGGTTGTAGCGATGCGTCGGGTGTTCGAAGTCGAAAGGCGAGAAGCGATAGACCTCGTCGCCCTGCGCCTTGCGGTGGCGCGAGGTCGCCTCGAAGATCTCGCCCTTGACGTCGAGGATCACACAGGAGCCATTGAAAAGAAGCGTGTTCGGGATCACATAGCCCACGCCCTTGCCGGCGCGAGTGGGCGCCACCACCAGACAATGCGGAAACTTCTCGAAGGTCGCGCTGACATAGGGCGCCGATTTCCGCGGCGCCCCCAGCTTGCCGAAAACCAGCCCGGCGCCAAGCGCCTGCAAAAGACCGTTTGCACGCATCTCCCGGCGGATCTGGAATTTCGCCTGTCCATATTCCGTGAGCTGCTGGCGCAGCGACAGCGCTGCGGCGGCAAGACCGAAGAGAACGGTGGCGCCCCCGACGATTTGCCATAGGAGAAGCCACGGCGGGGTCAGCAGTCGTCCAAAACCCGGGAATTCGCTCACGAGAACGAAGATGCCGGTCGCATTCGGGTCGCGGCCAAGGATCAGGTTCAGCACCACGCCCCCGGCAATGAGACCGACGATCAACCCCGCGAAAAGCCCGAGCGGCAGAAAAAGGAGAATGCGCGGCACGATCAGAACTCCAGTTCGCGTTCAAGCTTGCGGATCGGGGCGGGTTGGGCGCGTTCCGCTCTGTCGGTTTCGAGACGGCGCTCGGCGCGTTCGGCCTCCTGCACCGTGACGCCAAGCGCGGGATGTTCCTTCGCTGCGAAGAGGATCGCCTTGGCAGCGGCCTCGCGCGCCGAGGGCTCAGCGAAATCCTTCGCCAAGGCCTCGGTCCGGCCCTGCGCAATATCCTCGAGCACCTTCTCGCCATAGCGCGCGCGCAGATCGGCGCCAAAGGCACCTGCCTGCTCTTCGGTCCGAAACGAAACCGGTTCCTGTTGCGTCTGAAATTCCGCCATTTTCTGAAGGGTAGAAAGAAGCGGATACTCACGGGACGCCGCATCGGAGCAGGCAGTCTCGATCCCCCGAGCTGCCCGCTCAATAATCTGGTCCGTAATGTCTGACGCGCGCGCGCGGCCCTCTTCTTGTCCGAGGTCGCGTTTGTGGCGCGCTGCAATCTCGCGGACGTCGGATTGATCTGGTGCCGCCTCTTCCAAAACGGCAGGCACGCCCCGGTCGCGTTCCGCCCCGAAGGCGGCCGAGGCTTCGGCGGCGATTTCCTCCATCTCGGCCCGCAAGTCGGTTTGCACCGCTTTTGGCAGCTGCTCGATCTGCGTGCCGACCTCCTTCACCCAGGACGAAATCGCCTTTTCCGGGCTTTGCCAGTTTTCAGCCTGCGCCTCGCGATCCGCGACATGGCGCAGGAGAACCGGATTCTCGGCAAGATGCCTGGCCAGGGTCTGGCTCAGCGGGCTTTCATCGGGGAACCTCGCGATGACCTCGGGCTCTCCGGCCCGATCGAAGGTCATGAGTGCGAGCGACTCGCTTGGCAGGAGGCCCTGCGATCCTTCCCCGTCCACAAACCGCCCGGTTCCGATCGTGGCTGCCGCATCGGAGACATGCGCCGCGACGGCTTTTCGGAACGCGGGATCCTCGACGAGTTGCTCTGCAAGCGCCCGGGTGGCGGGGGTGTCGCGCTCGAAGCTCACAACCAACTGAGCATCTTCGCCGGCATAAATCGCCGCCTCGGGTCGGACAAATTCGGGGCGTGCCTCATGCGTGATCAAGACCCCCTTCGGGATCGGTGCCGCGTCATCCGAGGCATCACGCGTGAGGGTTGCGTCCCGGGCAACCGAAGCTTCCACCCGCTCCTCGCCGCCTTCGTAGAAGTCAAAGGCGTGTTTCAACGCCTCGCGCGCAGTCTCGAAGGTGCGCGCAGAATGCGAGAGCTCCTTCTCCCCGGTTGGAAGGATCGCCTCATAGCCGGTGTGAATCCCCGCCTCTGTCCCAACGGCGACCGGGCGGAGATCGACGGACTGATCCGTGCGCGCCCATTCCCCCGCCGCGAGGATCACCGGCGCGCTGGTGGAGGCTGGGTCTTCCTGTTCTGCCATTCGCCCCGCCTCGGCCAGTTGCACCGCGTTCTTCAGGGTGGGGCCGGGAGGGTCAAGGTCGGTCGCGGTGGACCAGAGCGCTGCCGCCTTTTCGGGCTCGGCCCGCGCCAAGGCTTCAAGATCGGAAACAAGACGCCTGTCGTCGCGCACGGCGTTTTCCGCATTAGGCGCATCCCAGGAGATTTTGGCAAGCCGTTCAGAGAGCGATGCTTCCATCGAGTTGAAATATCCCGTCCGGAACGCCCCGTCAGAGGCGTGCGAGTCGGGAAGGGATTTCCCGAACGTCTCCTCAGACCCCGGTTCTCGGATCACATGCGTGGCGGCCATCCGTCGCGCCTTGTCGTCTTCCAAATGCAGAACGTAGGGGCGCTCGGCCGGGTCAGCGCGGAAAAAGGCCGCGCCAGCCTCAACCGGGTCGGTGAATTTCTGCTCAGCCCCGCTCATTGTCAGGTGCAACGCATAGGTTTCTTTCGGCCGGGCACCGGCGGGGTCGAGATCGTCGTCCATGATCACCTTCGGAGGAAGTTTCGGGGGCCGCGAGGGGGGCATCCCACTCAGTCGTCGAGCCCGGGGAAGTACATTTCCATGATGCCGCGCCGCTCGCCGTCACGGCCCATCTGCAAGATCACGTCGATCGAGCTTTGCAGGTAGCGGATCACCTCGGCAAACCCGAGCCGCGTGCCCTGCGCCATCACCAGAAGCGCGAGCCTGTCCATGGCCTTGCGGGCGGAATGGGCATGCAGCGTCGTGAACGAGCCCGAGTGACCGGTGTTGATCGCATCAAGGAATGTGGCCGCCTCCGATCCGCGCAACTCGCCAAGGATGATCCGATCGGGCCGCAGCCGCAGCGTGGCCTGCAAGAGCTTGTCGGCCGAGCGCGCCGAGCTGTCGTCGCGCTGCGCGATCAGGCTCACCGCGTTCGGCTGGGCGGGCAGGAGTTCAAGCGAGTCCTCGATGGTCACGATGCGCTCATTCTCGGGGACGAGTGACAGCAGGCGACGCCCGAGTTCTGTCTTGCCCGTGGATGTGCCGCCCGAAACGATGATGTTGAGCCGCTCGGTGACGAGCCTTTGCAAGAACGCGTCCACATCCGTGGTGCGCGCATCTTGTCGGATGCCCGCAACCATCTCGCGCCGTTCGTCTTCGAGCGATTTGACCTGCGCGCGCAGGAATTCAAACCAGCGCGGCGCCCGCTTGCCCTCTGCGTCGCGCGCCCGAAACACCCGAATGCCGATCACGGTGCCCCCCGAGACAGCAGGGCTGCCGACAATCTGGCAGCGCAGCATCAAATTGCGATAGCGCACCGCGGCGGAAACGAGCGGCAGGGATTCTGTGAACGTATTCGAGGTCGAGTTCGCGATCTGCGCCGCGAGATCGCGAACTTCTCGCGCGGGCAGGGGCGGGAGACCCGCCTTCATCATATGTGTCGACCCCGCGCGCTCGACCCAGATCTCGCCATCGGCATTGATCGCGATTTCCATCACGCCCGGGGCGGCGAGCGCCGCATCGAGTTGACCAAGATATGTGTCCAGATAGCTCATCAGAAAAACTCGAGATCGGTATCGACACGCACCATCACCACCGCGCCTTGATCGACGCTGATCGTCGAGGGGATGTTGAGATAGTCGGCCATCGCGTCGCCAACGGCATTGCCAAGATCTGTGCCGACATCCTTTGCCGTGTCCGAGGTGATCTCGTTCGAGGCGTATTTCGCCGCAGCCAGGGCGGGGACCGCGCCGATGACCGAAATCAGCGCCGCCGACCCGAACCTTTCAAGGAAATGGGTGCGCACACGGCCGGGAAGGCCCGAGCGGCCAACCCGATCTGTGCCAAAGGCTGCCATGACGACGGTCTGGCCGTCGGTGGTGATCAACCGGTCCCAGGCAATCAGGACCCGCCTTTGTCCGGGCGAAACATCAGAGTCATATCGCCCGAAAAGCTTCGAGCCGCGCGGCACCAGAACCCGCGTCATGTCGAAGGACCAGACATCGCGGCTGACGATGGCGGAGACATTGCCTGCGAGATCCGTGTTGATCGCCGTTTCAAGTGCCGCCTCGATCACCGTGCCCTGAACGATCGTATGTGCGGGATTGGCGATCACTTCAGCTTGGGTGATCGCTGACGTCTTGGCACCTGCGCGCCGGAATGCATCCGCGCCGGTTGCGCCGGAAGCGCCAACATCACCACCGGAACCGCCAGCGGACTCGTTGCGCAACGCAACCATATCGGAATTGATCTGCGCGGCACTGAGGGCGTTGGCTTCCTGGCGACGCCGCGCCAGCTCTTCCTCGCGCGCCCGCCGCGCCTCGGCTTCACTGTCGCCCTGCACCAGCTTCGCGGTGTCGAGCTCAGTCTGAAGCCGAATGTTGTCTCGTTCGAGTTCCGCCCGAGCTGCGGCCTCGTTGCGGGCATCTTCTTCGAGCTTCGCAATCTTGGCGCCCAGTTCCTGCAGCTTCGCTTCATCGGGGACGGTGACCGCATTGGCTTTCAGCGTGGCGATCTGTGCCTGCAAATCCACGATCTCCAATTTGAGACGCTCCTCCGCGCTGCGGTCGGGCTTGATCGTCAAGTCGGGCTTTGGGCGCGAGATGGTGAAGCCATCGGTTCCAATCCCGTCTTGCTGAAAATCGCTCACCGATGCGGTTGCGATCGGCGGGGCCGGCTCCGGGGCCTCCGGCGCGGAAAGCGCGAGCCAGACCCCGGCGCCGAGCCCTGTCACGGCGGTGACGGCCGAAAGCGCATAGGGGTTCACCCCGCGCCGCTTCGGCTTTGGGTCTTGCGGTTGCATCCTGGCAAGGCGCTCGGCGAGTTTCTCACTCTCGGGGAGATCGGTCATCGCTGCGTTCCCGTCTCGGCGGCAACGCAGACATAATCCGCGCCATAGCGCAGAACCCAGCGCTCGGACCGGGCACTGACCGTGATCGTCGTTCCCGAAACTGCAGAATTGACCGAATATTCCTGACCACGATCATCCGCGCGGAAGATCGTCGGCATCGGCGCCCCGGACGGGATCTTGAACGCGGTCTTGCGGCCGTCATCGGACACCGCAATCGGCGCGAAGGAGGGCAGGCGTCCTGCGTGTTTCATCACCCGATATCGCATCGGCGGATCGGCCGGAATCTCGGTCGCGGTCCGCGCTCCCGCACCCGTTCCCGGCACGGTGAACTTCACCGAATATTGAGCCGTTCCACGAGAGCTCTCGGTCACCCGCAGGAAATAGATGTTGCGCTGCGTCTCGATCGTGAGGTTCGTCGAGGCCCCGGCGATGACGGGCTTGATGATGAAAAGGTTCGGCCGCTCGAGCTTGTCGATCTTGAAGCTTTCGAGATCGCCGATGGCAATCGACTGGATCCGCTCGCCATCCGCCAATTCCACGAGGGTCACCGTGCGCAGCCGGGTGGTGACGGTGTAAACCTGCCCCTCCTGATAGGTGGCGTAGGTCACGCGGTGATCGCGGCTGCCCGCGCGCGGCGCGGTTTCGGCGTGGACGGGCAGGGCGGTCACCCCGGCGAGGATGGCGGCAAGTGCGCACGAAGAATAGTTCATCTTCAGCCCTCCTGAGGCTGCAGGGATTCCGCGGTCAGGCGGTAATCGGTCACGAGAAACCCGGTCGGGTTTTGCCAGACGAGATCGAGTGCGCTTTCCTTGCTCGGCTCGAAGCGGAAGGTGACGGTGGCGGTGAACTTGCCCTCGCGGTCGGGCACGCCTTCGCCATCGCTCACCCAGGTTTTGGTGAACCGAACCTGCGAGGTCGTCTCGGTGACAGGCGTGATAGAGAGGATCCGCACGACGACCCGCGAGTTTTCTCCGTAGACTTTGGGCGGATAGTTCGGATGCCCCTCGGTCCAGAGGCTCTTGAGCGATGTTTTCGCGTCGCCCTCGCTCCAGGTGTAGGCGCGCAGGATCCGGGTTTCATTGTCGTGCTGGTCGTAGGTCTCGCGGTCCGTCACATAGGCGTAAAGCAGGCTCTGCCGGATCGCCTCGGCCTGTTCCATCCCGGCCTTCTCGACCGAGACGACGCGCTCCGCCACGCCGGTGTCCTTGTCGACGATGGCGAGATAGGCTTCGGTCTCCTTAAGCGGCAAAAGCACCGTGACCGCGATCATGCCCATGAGGCCGATGGCCAAGCCGCCGCCCGCGATGCCATAGGCGATGCGCTCGCGCTTGCGCACTCCGAAGAACATCTCGCCTTCGAGAAAACTTCTCAATTCAGGGGCTGAACCTGTCATCGTCTGCTCCAGTGATTTCGGGGATCGCGGGCGGGGTGGGGTGGCGTCAGCCGCTGCGGATGAACTGGCTCAGCCGGAGCCGAGCCGCGTGGCCGCGTTCGGCGTCCGTACGGGCCTGATCACGCAAATGGTGGTGCTCGGTCTTTCCGGTCAGGAAGCCCGAGCGAAACTGCCCCATCCGGCGCGCGGCATAGTCGGAGGTTTTCTCGAGCGGTTTCCCGGCAACGCGCAGCGCCTGCGGTGCGATCGATGCGAGATTGATCTGCCCGGTGATGTGCGAAACCGCCATCGGGATGGCGAGCAAGGCGAAGATGCCCACGAAGACGATCACGAAGAAGCCAAGGATCGAACCGAGGTCGGTGACATCCTTTGCTTTCGTGAACACGTCATGCGCCACTGTGACAACGGCCACGATGATCCCGGCGGAGGCAACAGGATACATCAGATAGCCGATCATGGCCGAAAGCCAGGCCTCGAACATGCCCTTGGTCTTCTCGAATATCGTCGCCGCGATGGAAAGGGGCGCGATGCCCAGCAGGAAAGCGATCATCAGCTTCGCAAAGCCAACGATGAACACATAGACCGCCATGAGCAGGCCAAGAACGAGGTAGAGGAAGGCGGCGACAAACCCGCGCATGATCGAGGACATCGCGGAAGACACGCTGTCAACATTGCCCGCCATCATATTGGCCATGTCGTCCATCGCGGCAGAGGCCGATGCCCCGACACCGGTCCCGCCTTCCTTGAAGAAGGCGAGCGCCAGATCGCCAAGCCCATTGCTGGCCGCATCATAGATCTGGCTGAAGTTCAGCCACGAAAGCCCGAACATCAACACCATAATGATCCGAAAGGCGAGCTGAAGCGCATCGCGCATCGCGATCCGATAAACGTTCAGCGCCATGTTGATACCGATGAGAACCAGAAGCAGCGTCAAGAGGGTCGTGAAGACAGGAGCAACGGCCACCGCGGTCAGCTCGAAATACTGCTTTCCGGCGGCGCTGATTGCACCATCAAGCGTCGACAGGATGCTTGAGACGCTGTCCATCAGAACGGCCCGGCACACATGGCTTCGGCCACGGCGATCAACTTGTCTGCCTCTTCCGAGATCTCTTGAGTTTGCACCCACTTCAGAATTTCGGTCCCGGTCGACTGTCGGAGGCCGCTTGCGATCCTTTCAACCTGTGCCCAGTCCGCAGCTTTTGTCGCGCAGCTGCAATTTCGAACTTCGATAACCTCTTTTGCCTGTACGAACCCGTAGATATCGCGGTAGGCGCGAGCCTCCGGACCTTGTTGCGTTTGCCGGTATTCTTGAGGCCAGAGCGACTGACAACTCCGCCAAGGCTCGTTCACCGCACCCGAGATCGGCTGCACATCTGCGGGCACGGCGACCTTGGGCAGGACATCAAGGAAAGCCTCTTCCCCCTCCATCCCGGGTCCGACCGGCGTTTCCGCTGCGGCCACACCGATGATCGTCCACATCAGCGCCGCTGCCGTCGCAGCCTTCGCCACATCACCCTTCACGCCCGCGCACCACATGCTCATTTCTCCCCCAGGACCTTGATAAATTTCTGCTCTTCGGCGGCGGTGGCGGCATCCATCACCCCGGCCTCGCCCATTCCCATCAGTTGGGCCGACTCCATGTTCCAGATATTGGCGAGCGCGATCGAAAGCTCGGCCGTCACCCGGGTATTGAGATCGACCGCCTCCTTGAGGCCTTTGGTGTCGGGGATCTGCTGCACCAGCTCATTCACCCGTCCCAGACTTTCGGACGCTTTCACCGAGGAGGATTCGGCCGCAGCAGAAAGGAACGCGGCCGTGTTCGCCTGCGAGCCAATCCGCGCGGCGCTCGGGTTCTCGCTGCTCGAGAGGGTGTCGACGGTCTTCACGTCGAGCCCGACCGAGGTGAAAAACTCCGAGACATATTCCGCCGCAGGCTTGTCGCCCACCTTGCCCGAGGTGGTGATCAGGGAATAGCTGCCGCTCCTGGCCGATTGCAGCCCGCCGGTCAGATCGTTCACATCTGGCAGGATATCGTCGAAGAAGGTTTTCGGGTCCGGGATGCCAAGCGCCTGAAGGGTCAGCCCGTGACGCAGCGCCTCGATCTGATCCTTGAGAAGCAGGATCTGTTGAGCCTGCTTGAGGATCTGATCGTCAAGCTTCAGGTTCGAGGCGATCAATTCCTTGACCTGCAATTTTGCCTCGGTCAGCACCTCGCCGACCTTGGCGATCGCGGAAAGGTCGATCGTCGGCACGCCTTGCGCCGAAACGGCGAGCGGGGCGGAGGACAGAGCGGACACCGCGCATGCAGTGATCAGGAAACGCAGATACCGGGCTTTCATTCGATCCCTCCCTTGACCTTGATGAATGTGGCGTCTTCGGCATAGGCCTGCAGGAAGAGCGCATAGCGCGCCTGATCCACGCGAACCCGCGCGGCTTTCACCCGGGCCACCATGACGGCAATGCGCATCGCCTCGGCCCGGGCATAGGTGTTGAGACCCATCGCCTCTTCGGCGCTCTTCGTTTTCGGAATCTGCTCGACGATCGCGCGCAGCCGCGTGAGTGCGGCGCTGATTTCGCTCGTCGCTTCCATGCCGTAATGCATCCCGGCATCGGCGACGTTGCTGGCTTCCGCGATTGCCATGTCGCGCGGATCGAGCGTCCCGACCTGATCGATCCCGCCGATCTTCGCCGCATAGCCGTTGAAAAAGCTGGTGATGCGCAAGACGTAATTCTGCGTTTCCTTGAAGGGCGGCACTCCCCCGTATTTGAGGACATTGCCGGGACCCGCATTATAGGCCGCAAGCGCCATCGGCACCGAGCCAAAGCGGTTGAGCTGGGCCAGAAAGTACCGCGCCCCGCCATCGAGTTGCAGCCGCGGGTCATCATAATAACCCGGATAAATGCCGAGCCCTTTCGCCGTGTCGGGCATGACCTGCGTGAGGCCAAACGCCCCAACCGGGCTGCGTGCACCAATCGAAAACCCGGACTCCTGCTTGACCAACGACTGAAACCAGATCCGGAACTCGGTCGGGTTCAGACCCGCCTTCGAAAGACCGGGATGGCCCGCATATTTGCGCGCCGTCTCGACGATCATCTCCTCGATGCTCGATTTCGCATCGCCAAAGAGCCGGGCCGCATAGGGGTTGTTGTCATCGACCGAATAGACTGCGGTCGCCTCGGCCCCGGGGAGTGACTCGAGACCTGCAACAGGCATCGGGGAGCCCGAGAGCAGGGCAAGCGTCTGATCGAGCGCCGCGAGCTGTTCCTTGTGCAAGTCGTCGATCTTGCTTTTCTTCGCTGTCTCCAGCTGACGCGCCTCGCTCAAGGCCGCCATCTGCGAAACCTCGAGGCCGTGCTGGATTGCGGCTTTGCCGTCGACTGTCGGCACGCCATTCGCGGCCGCCGTGCCAGCCAGCACGATCGCAGCAAGGGCAAAGCCCGAAAGGGAGGGATGCAGATCAGCGACAGGACGGGGCATGGTTTGCGCGGCCCAGAACCGGGCTCGATCCTTTCGACGAAACGCTTGTGCTGGGGCTCGCATTTGCCCAACAATTCGTGCGGGCAACGGGAACATCCGCGCAGGACGCAAGCATCAGTACCGCGAGGCCTGTAAGCAATCTTATGTAAAATCCTGATCGCATCCGATCCTCACTCTTTCCAGAACTGCGGGCGCGTGGCGTAATCCGCGCCGAAAGCGTTGATCCCGGCCTGACCGCCGCCCAGAGCCGTCAAAAGCGGCCCCAGCGCCTTCAGATCGACATCGAGCACCGTCGATCCGCGCGGGTTGCGCGAGAGCACCAGCCGCTGGCCCGGGATTGGCGTCAGCACGAAATCCAGCTCGCCATCGGTGAGCCGGAACCCGTCATAGTCGCACGCCTCGGCCTCGCCGTTCGGGAACAGAAGCTGGTTCGGCAAGGCCTCGAGGATCGAGCGCGCCTTCGATCCGCGGATCTGGCTCGGAAACTGCGTCATCATCACCACGACAACATTCTTCTTCCGCGCCGTGACCAACCATTCGGCGAGCTTGCGCGAGAAATAGTCGTCGTCGAGCACCTTCCAGGCCTCGTCGATCAGGATCAGCGTCGGGCGCTTTTCCTCGATCAGCATCTCGATGCGCCGGAAAAGATAGCCGAGGATCGCGCTGCGTTCGGTGCCAAGATCGAGGATCTCGGTCAGATCGACCGCCGTCACGTCATGGCTTTCGAAATCCACGACCGGCTCATTCGCTTCGCCGAAGACCCAGCCGTAACGTCCGCCCGGCCCCCATTCGGCAAGCCGCTGCGCGAGGTCGAGCCCGTCGCCCACATCGCCGAACAATTCCTGAAAAGCACGGAAGTTGCGAAGCCCCGCACGCGCTTTGCCGTTTTGGGTGATGGCCGATTTGATCGCCTCCGACTGCAGCGGGGTCATGGCGCCGCTGCGGGATTCAAGCAGGCTCACCAGCCAATCGAGCAACCAGGCCTCGCCGCGCTCGCCTGCCTCGGTCGCCAGAGGGTTGAGGCCCGTCGGGCGCCCCGCCCGGATCTCCGCATAACGCCCGCCCAGGGCATGGACGGCCATTTTCAGACCGGCCTCCTTGTCGAAGATGATCGTGCGGCCCCCGGCGCGCTGCGCCTGCGCCGCCAGAAACGCGACCGTCGTTGTCTTGCCGCCCCCGGATTTGCCCAGAACGAGCGTGTGGCCATTGGTGGGCTCCGCCTGCGGGTCGCCCGGTTCGTGGAAACTGAACCGGTGCAGGCTGCCCTGCAGAGTCGGAAACACCGTGATCGGGGTGCGCCAAGGCAGTGCCTCCGCGCCAGTTCCGGTATCCGCCGCATGCAGCGCAGCGAGATCGGCGAAGTTGATCGAGGAAACCGTCATGTCGCGGGCGCGGTAGTCCATGTTGCCCGGATGCATGGCGAACACACCGGCCTCGAGCGCGGTCACCTCTCGAAGGAGCCGCATGCCGTTCTGGTGCGCGATGCCGCGGATCCGCGCCACTTCGGTTTCGAGGGCGGCCGCGTCATCGGCAAAAATGGTGATGGTCATCTGGTGCAGACCAAAGCCGAGCATTCCGCTTTCGGCCTTGTCGGCCGCCTCGAAAAGCTGCGCCTCGATCGTGGCCGCAATGTCCTCGGCTGCGCGCATCTGCGCCACGCGGCGCTTGACCCGCTCGGCGATGCCCGTCCGTTCGATCGGTGAATAGCTGTGGGTGATGATCACATCGCGGCTGGCGCCGAGCGCGTCGAGCATCCCGGGCCAGGTCGAGGTCGGGTAGGATTTGACGAAGAGAAGGGCGCCGACACGTGGCCGCATGCCTCCCTCCTCCACGGTAAACTGCCCTTTCCCGAAGTGCAGCGAGGCCGCGGCCGCATCTTCGGCGAGAAGGCAGAAAGGTGCTCGCCGCAGGGGTTTCATCTCGCCTGTCAGAAGCGAGGCGTAAAACCCGAGCAAGCTGCCATCGCTGATCTTGAGCCGTTTCGTGCGCACCCCGAGCCCGCTCTCAAGGATCGCCGCGACCTCGCGCAGTTCCTCAAGCCTGCGCGCCGTGTCATCGCCCCAGACCTTCGAGGCCGCGCGCCGAAAAAGCGGGACCGGCAGCACCGAGGTTTGGCGGCGCACCACGCTCAAAACGAGCACGCTCTCTTGTAGGTTGCGCCGCACCAGTTCATCGGTCCAGACGCGCTCGACATCCGCGGCGAAGCTGAGTCCGCGGATCGGTGTGACGCTCGTTGCCGTCGGACGCATGAGGCGGTGCAGGTAGAAGCAGAACCGCTCATCAAGCGTGTCGAAGAGATGCGCGAGCCCCGCCCGCAGCGCGAGAATGGTCGAATGCCCCGAAGTGACGCCATCGATCCCGACGATCTCGAACGACACCATCAGCGCGTTCTCGCGGGTGCGCACGGTCTCGTCGTCGATCTCGATCAGATAGGGCAAATGCGCATAGACCTTCGGGTCGCGCGTATGCAGCCCCTGCGCCCTCGCCGCCCGTTTCGTTTCGGCAAGCTCAGGAAACATGGCGTCGCTCCCGCCGCAGAAGCGCCATCGGCGTCACCTGCATCATCACCGAAAGCACGTGATGACCATTCGGATTGATCCGCGTCGCAGCCCGCGCAAGTCCATACCAGAGCGGCACCGTCAGGAACCACGTCATCACCTTGAAAAGGATGAACGGGAGCACGGCCATCCCGCCCACCGCCATGGCATAGGGCATCGGCAGCCCGAGAAACTTCGCCTGCCGTGAAAGCCCAAGGATGACCGCACTCTTTTCCATGGTTCCGATCCTCAGCTGAACGACGAACGCAGGTTCGCGACGATCGCCGGTCCGGCGAAAACGAAGAATGCGCCGACGACCACCAGCGAAACCCAGGCCCAGCTGATCCGGTTGAACGCGGCAAGAAAGCCCGTCACCACGAAGGCGATGCCAAAGAAGGCCGTCGCCAACGTGCCGCGGAACGAGGCAAGCACACCGGTGGCGACGTTCTCGGCCTTGGTGAAGACGATATTTGCGAGCGCTGGCTCAACTTGCGAGAGAGTGACAAGGCCGGCCACGAGGGCCAGCCGGATCGCCGGGGTCATGTGCATGGGATTTTCCTGAATCAAAGCTCCGCAAGAATGCGGTCGTAAGCCGCCATCACCTTGACGATGTGACTGCGGGTCTCGGTGTAAGGCGGCACACCGCCATATTTGCGCACGGCTTCCGGACCGGCGTTATAGGCCGCAAGCGCAAGCGTCAGGCTCTCGAACGATCCGATCTGTTCCAGCAGGTAGCGCGCGCCGCCATCGAGGTTTTGCATCGGATCCGAAGGGTCGACGCGCAAATATCGCGCGGTATCGGGCATGAGCTGCGCGAGGCCCTGGGCCCCTGCCCCGCTCACGGCGCGTTGGGAATAATTGCTCTCGACCTTGATCATTGCCTGAAAGAAGGCCGACCACTGCCGGGGCGAAAGCTGAAGACGCCGAAGCGCCGGGTGGTCTTGATAGCGCGCCGCCACCTGCCGGATCGCGGGCAACACCGACTGCGGCGCCGCCACGCTTTTCGTGCTCATCACCGGGGTTTGGGGGCCCGGGTTCTCGTCCCCCCGATCCGCCTTGGCTGCGCTCGGCCGGATCAGGTACCCCTCGGCGTCGTAGCGCAAGACCGACGTTTCAGCAGGAAGCGCTGCGAAGGCCTGAGGGGCGAGGTCAGGCTCACCCCCCTGCCCCGTCTCATTCCAGCGGATCACTTCCGCCCGGACGGCTGCGCATCCCGCCACGGACATCACCAGCGACAAAAGGCACGTCGAGATGATCGAGGTTGAGCTTGCCGCTCGCCATTCCGAAAAGACCGATCGGCGAGTTGATGATCCGCTCTCGCGCCGTCGCGGTGACCAGCATGAACCGATCACCCTCCCGCGAGACCACATAAAACAGCCATTCCCCCGAAAACCGCTCCGCGGGGTCTGGCGCACTGACACACTCGATCTCAACCGTCGCTCCATCGGTGGCGGCCATCTTGCGAAAATCCCGTTCCAGCAGAACAGGCAATGTGCGCCGCTTCATCTTGGCTCCCCTTGGATTGATCAGCGGGGATCGTTGTAACAAGAGTTTCTTCGTGACTCCATGATTAACCATGTGTAAACGGTTTTCAATCTTAAAAATGACAAATACGAGTGAAAATGCCTTGTTATGAGAACCCCGACGCAACAAGTGAGCCCGAAAAGCGTTTCTTTCCCGTCTGTTGCGGTCCATTCGCTGGCGTAATGTCGCAGTGGCGCATCGCGGGTCTCAATGTGCGCGACCGCTCTGTCAGGCGCCTCGCGCACCCGATCCGAGCAACGCACGCCGCAGCGCTCTTCGTCCTTTGTCCCCTCTCGGCCGCAGCAGACCCCCTGCCCTGCCTGCCCCCGGATCTGCCATCGACAGCGCTTCCTGCGGCCGTATTGACTGACTACCGCGCCGAAATCTCCGCCGAATTCGAGAGCTATTTCGCGCAGGTTGGCCCCTACAGCGCCTGCCTCGACGCCGAGCGAAGCCGCAGCCTCGACGAGGCTCGGCTGGCAGCCAAAAGCTACGCAGCCTTTCTCGACACCACCCCCGCACCGGAGCAAATTCAATGAACCCTCTTCGCTCGTCCCTTTCGCTCGGTTTCGCCCTCGCGTTCTTCCTCCCCTCCCCCGCCAGCGCCTATCAGATCGACTGTGCGATCCTTCTCTGCCTTGCCGGCGGCTTCCCGCCGAGCGTGCCCTGCGCGCAGGCCCGAGCGGAAATGATCCGCCGCATCACACCTTGGCCCGTCGAGCCGCCGCTGCAAATCTGGCGCTGTCCGATGCATGCGGCCTTCGATCTGCCTGCCGCGGAACGTCCGGCCGTGCGCCTTTACCAGATCGCGGCGAACCCGGCACAAACACCTCGCTCCCCTGCCCTGCCGCCAACAGAGGCACGATTTGTCGATCGACTGGTGCAAGTTGCGACCGGCGAATACACCGATGGAAACGAAACCGCAGATGCCGATGTCAGCGGCCCCGAATTCGACTTCGTGCGCTCCATCCGGGTGTTCAGCGTGGAAGTCGCCCGACAGCACTGGATCGGTGGCGACAACGATACCTGCAATCAAAGCCAGCGCGTCCGCGTCGGAACATACGGCACCCAGGGGGATTTCAGCTGGCACGGCTCCTCCGTCGCGGCGCTCCCTCCGGCCTTCGAAGGCCTGGAAGGCTGGGCTGACGACAGCACGCCGGACGGCAGCCACTGCCCGGGAATATACAAGCGATCCGTGTTTATCGAGTGGCGAGATCATGAAGGCAGTTATGGGTTCGAGCAGGTCGATTACTAGGAGCGCCTTCGTCACGCCCGCAACGTTTCTTCGCCTGAACGGTCTCGTCAAACGTCCCGATGCGATCGCCCCCGGTGGCGCCTCTCACCGATCCCTGCCCTGCCAGAACCACAGCCCGCATTCGGCGCGGCGGTCGGCCTCGCTCAGCCCGATGTCGCAGAGCGCCTCTGCCCCAAGCAGGGCCAGGCGCGCGCGGCTGCTTGCGCGGCGATGCCAGAGCGCGAGGCGCTGCAACAGGCGCAAGGTGCCGAGCGGCCCAAGCCGCGCCTCATGGCGCGACGGGGGCGTTTCGCAGACGGGCGGGGGCGCGGAGAGATGTGACATGGGCGCACCCTGCCTCCGCGCACGCCTCTTGACAAACGACGTCTTGGCCGGATTTCTGTGAGAAAATCTCACAGCGTTTCGGCCCCACCCTTGTCCCTGCCGCCGCTCACCGCCCTGCGCGCCTTCGAAGCCGCGATCCGCCACGGCCGCATGACCCGCGCCGCCGAAGAGCTGGGCGTGACCCATGGTGCCATCAGCCGACAGGTGCGGCTTCTCGAGGAAAACTTCGGCGCGCAGCTCATCGCGCGGACCCGCAGCGGTCTGGTGCCGACCGAGGCGGGGGCCGCCCTGGCCGAGCGTCTCGGCCGCGGCTTTCGCGAGATCGAGGCGGGCGTGGCGGCGCTGCGCGACGATGCGGGGGGCGTCCTCGACGTTTCCTGCCTTGGCACCTTCACGCTGCGCTGGCTGATCCCGCGCCTGGGCCGGTTCACGGCCACCCATTCCGGCCTCGAGGTGCGGCTCTCGCAATCCGATGCGCCCTGCGACTTCAGCCGGGGCCGCTACGATGTCGCGATCCGGGTGACCGACCACGAGTTGCCCGCGGGCACCCATGTCACCCCGCTTTTCACCGAGCGGTTCGGCCCGGTGCTCTCACCCGCCTTGGCCGAGAGGCTGGCCCTGCGCTCCCCCGCCGATCTCGCCCGCGCGCCGCGCCTTTGGGCCCGCACAAGGCCAAATGCCTGGGCCGATTGGTGCGCCCGCAGCGGCTGCACGGCGCTTGAGGGCGGTGCGCCCTACGAGCATTTCTACTTCATGCTCGAGGCTGCCAGCGCCGGGCTTGGCGTCGCCCTCGCCCCGGAACCGCATGTGGCCGACGACCTCGCCGCAAGCCGGCTGATCGCGCCATTTGACTTCCTGCCCTCTGGGCTCTCCTATGTGGCCCTGCGACGCGAGGATGCGCCGAAAAAGGCCCGCGCCTTCTGCTATTGGATCGGCAAGGAGGCGGCGGGCTGAGGCGACGCCCAGATCGTCCTGCCCGAGCAAGGCTTGACCGCCGCAAGACCCGACCCATCTCTCAGTCGATCCCCTCTGACGAAACGAGATTCGGAATGGCACCTTCTCTGACGGTCTGGTTCGACAGCAGCTGTCCGCTCTGCCAACGCGAGATCGCGCTGATGAGGCGGCTCGATCGGCGCGGTGCGATCCGCTTCGTCGATCTTCGCGCCTCTGATGCCGCCTGCCCGATCGACCGCGCCGAACTGCTCGCCCGATTTCATGCGGAAGAGACCGGCCAGCTGCTCTCGGGGGCGGCAGCCTTTGGCGCGATGTGGCGGGCCATTCCGATCCTGCGCCCGCTTGGCCTCCTGGCCGGGTGGCCGCCCCTCGCCCCGGCTTTCGAGGCCGCCTATCGCCGCTTCCTGCGCCTGCGCCCCCGACTGCAGAAGCTGTTCCGGTGACGCCCGGCTTTCGTTGCGCGCAGGGATGTCCTATGCAGAGGAAAACAGGTCAGGACAGATGATGCGCCTTCCTTTTGCCGCCCTGCTCGCACTGCTGATCGCCGCCGGCTGTGCGCCTGGGAACGGCGCCGTGGTCAAGGGCGCCGGGCCCGATGATCTTCTGAAGCTCCGCGACGGCCCAGGCCTCGATCACAAGATTCTCATCGGCCTGCCCGATGGCACCCGCCTCACCCGCGGCGCTTGTGTGACGCGGACGGACAAGGTCTGGTGCCGGGTCTTCCTCACCGACCGGCCCAACGTCTCGGGCTATGTCTCGGCCGAGTATCTGGCGCATCGCTGACAGGGGCACCCGGCCCTGAACCGCATGGCGCAGTCATCCGAAGCCGCCCCTGATGCGGTTCACCGCGAGAGGCGTGGCAGGTCATTCCGACCCTTCGTGCGGGCGCCGCGAGAATCCGCGCCCCGTCGCAGATGGGCGGAAAGCGGTCAGTCTTTGCCATGCGAATTCAACCTCGCTCCGATGCGAAGGCGGACATTCAGTCTAACAGGTCGCTGAAATAGTCGGCCTCGACCTTGGATGCAGAACATGATTCACCCCTTCTCACGGCGAGAGGGGATCATGATGCGGGGCACGGACGAG
>NZ_OBMT01000006.1 GCF_900217815.1 Rhodobacter maris | reverse complement strand
TGACGCGGAAGCGTGGCGGCCCGGAGGGACACGCAGCCGCAGAAACTCCCGATCACGGAAGATCCTTCTCGTCGCCTGACTATTTCAGCAACCTGTTAGGGGCTCACCGTGGCCTCAGAGGGCCGTCTCAGTCTTTCTCTAAGCCCTCTGCGATCTTGCGCAGGTGGGCGTTGTTATCGAAGGCCAGAGCAAAGCTCCCGGCGACAAACACCGTGAAGAAGGTCCCTCCGAGGATCATCCCGACGCCTGACCATCGTTCCTGAGGTGTGGCCCCTTCGATGACGAAGGCCAGCCCGCCGAGGACGGTTGAGGCCAAGATCAGGGCGCACCAGATCAGGATGGAAACACGATAGAGGGCAATGATTTTGCGAAGCATGGGGTTCTCCTGCTTGTTGATGGGAACAAGGGGTTCAAGCCGCCGCCGAAAGGACGCGATAGACAGAGCGCTCCGAGATACAGAGTTTGCGGGCGATCTCTCGCTTCGGGGTTCCTGCCGCCAAGAGGGCCAGAGCCTCAGCCTGTTTGAACTGAGCGGTGGGTTTGCGGCCCCTGTATTTCCCATCGGCCTTGGCCTTGGCGATGCCTTCCCGTTGCCGCTCCAGCATCATTTCCCGCTCGAACTGCGCCACGGCCCCAAGCACGTTCAGCATCAGCTTGCCCGTGGCGTTGCCGGTATCGAGCCCCAGGTCGAGCACCCTCAGCCCCACCTTCTTGCGCTCCAGGGTCTCCACGATCTCGCCCAGGTGACGCACCGAGCGGGCCAGACGGTCGAGCTTCGTCACGATGAGAGTGTCCCCCTCCCGAACGAACTCCAGCGCGGCAGAGATCCTCGGCACCGGCCAGCGCCCCAATGCGGCCATCGGACTGCGGCATGACGACTTTCGCGGCGACTGGATGGATGTGCTTGATGAGAAGACCGACACCCGGATCGAGGTCTACAGCCCCCCGAGCCTGCGCGCCTTCTTTGCGCGGCAGCAGCGCCGCGGAACCTTCATTCTCGCCAAGAACCTCACCGAGCCGCTCGGCCACTCTGCAATCGAAAGGCATTTCGCACCTGGCGCATCTCGCTTGACGACAAGGCGAAGCCCTTCACTTTGCACGGGCTGCGCAAGCTCGCGATCGTGCGGCTTGCCGAGGCCGGGTGCAGCGATGCGCAGATCCAGTCGATCACAAACCAGACACCGGAAATGATCGCCTATTACCGCTCAAAGGCGAATCGCAAACGGCGTTCCAAAGCCGCGATGACTCTGGCGGAACAGAACAAGACCAAAACATGAATGTGGAAACTGCTCCGAAGACACCTAAATCCGCCCGCGCACTGATCCGATTTTGTCTTATTATTTCAAGCTGGTGCCCGAGGCGAGACTCGAACTCGCACACCTTGCGGCGGAGGATTTTGAATCCCCTGCGTCTACCATTCCGCCACTCGGGCCAGCACTCTGCACTTAGCCGCGCCGCGCCGCTCTGACAAGCCCTTCCGGCGTCCGCACCGAAGATCCGGAGCTTGACCTTGCCTCCGCGAGAGGCGAGACATCGCAAGGCAGGGACGGGAGCAGACATGATCCGCAGGCTTTACGACTGGACGATGCAGCAGGCCGGCGGACCCCATGCCCTGTGGGCGCTTGCCCTCGTGGCTTTCGTCGAAAGCTCGGTCTTCCCGATCCCGCCCGATGTGCTCTTGATCCCGATGGTGCTCGCGGCGCGGGCCCAGGCCTGGCGGATCGCACTTGTCGCCACCCTCGCCTCAGTCGCGGGCGGCCTGCTTGGCTACGCGATCGGCTATGGCTTCATGGATACGCTCGGCCAACCCATTCTCGACTTCTACGGCAAGGCCGACGCCTTCGACAGTCTCGCGGCCCGGTTCAACGCGATGGGCGGCTGGGCGGTGCTGATCGCGGGGGTCACCCCCTTCCCCTACAAGGTGATCACCATCTTCTCGGGGGCCACGCATCTGAACCTGTGGCTGTTCCTCGGCGTTTCGGTGCTGGCGCGGGCGCTGCGGTTCTTTATCGTCGCGGCTCTTCTTTGGAAATTCGGCGCGCCGATCCGCGCCTTCATCGAGCGCTGGCTCGGACTGCTCTTCACGCTCTTCGTCGTGGCGCTGATCGGCGGCTTCTATGCTCTGAGGTATCTGTGATGTTCCCTGCCCTTTCTTCCCGCGTCCTGATCGCGCTGGCCGCCGCAGGCTCGGCGGCTTTGCTTGGCGGGGCGCTCATCTTCCAGGCGCTGGGCTATCCGCCCTGCGAGCTCTGCGTGCTACAGCGCTGGCCGCATCTCGCGGCAGCACTTCTCGGCGCTGTGCTCGTGGCGCTGCGGCTGCCGCAGATCTTCGCCTCTCTTGGCGCGGTGATCATGGCGCTCTCGACCGGGCTCGGGATCTATCATTCCGGGGTCGAGCGGCACATTTTCGAAGGCCCCGACGCCTGCACCTCGAACCCGCTCGAAGGCGCCTCGGCGGCGGATCTGCTGGCCCAGATCAATGCCGCGCCGCTCGTGCGCTGCGACGAGATCGCCTGGCAATTGATGGGCGTGACCATGCCCAACCTCAACGCGCTGATCTCGCTTGCGCTCGTGCTGCTCTGGATCGCGGCGGCCCGCGCCAAGGCGCAGCGCTGAGCCAGAGCCCGCGCAAGCCGTCGCCGCGCCGCCGCGGGCGCGTTCTTGCCGATTGCACCCAAGGCATTGGTTGCGCTATAAGATGGCATAACAAAATCTAGAAGAAGACGACAGCGTGACCGATACTCCCGACAGCTCGGACAGCCTTGGTGAAACCCCGCAACGGCCAGCCCATGCCGGCCCCGTGGTCTCGATCGCCTCGGAGATGAAGACCGCCTATCTCGATTACGCGATGAGCGTGATCGTGAGCCGTGCCATCCCCGATCTGCGCGACGGATTGAAGCCCGTGCACCGCCGCATCCTTTATGCGATGAGCGAGACCGGCAACACGCATGACAAGCCCTATCGCAAATCGGCGCGGCCGGTGGGCGATGTGATGGGGAAATACCACCCGCATGGCGATGCCGCGATTTACGATGCGCTGGTGCGGATGGCGCAGGATTTTTCGATGTCGCTGCCGCTGCTTGACGGGCAGGGCAACTTTGGCTCGATGGACGGCGACAGCGCGGCAGCGATGCGCTACACCGAGGTGCGGATGGACAAGCCCTCCGCCTTCCTCCTGGCCGATATCGACAAGGACACGGTCGATTTTCAGGACAACTATGACGGCAAGGACCGCGAGCCCACGGTTCTGCCCGCGCGCTTCCCCAACATGCTCGTCAATGGCGCAGGCGGCATCGCCGTCGGCATGGCGACGAACATCCCGCCGCACAACCTTGGCGAAGTGGTCGATGCGACGCTCGCGCTGATCGCCAACCCCGACATGTCGTCGGAAGCGCTGATGGAGATCGTGCCCGGTCCCGACTTCCCGACCGGCGCGCAGATCATGGGGCGCGGTGGCGCAAGGAAAGCCTATCTCGAGGGCCGCGGCTCGGTGATCATCCGCGCCAAGACCCGGATCGAGGAGATCCGCAAGGACCGGTTCGCCATCATCGTCGACGAGATCCCCTATCAGGTGAACAAGGCCGCGATGATCGAGAAAATCGCCGATCTGGTGCGCGAAAAACGGCTTGAGGGGATTTCCGGCATCGCCGACGAGAGCGACCGCGTCGGCGTGCGCGTGGTGATCGAACTCAAGCGCGACGCCACGGCGGATGTGGTGCTGAACCAGCTCTACCGGTTCACGCAACTGCAAACCTCCTTCGGCTGCAACATGCTGGCCTTGAACGGCGGCCGGCCCGAGCAGCTCACCTTGCGCGACTTTCTGAGCCATTTCATTACTTTCCGCGAGGAAGTTGTAGCGCGGCGCACGGCTTACGAGCTGCGCAAGGCGCGCGAGCGCAGCCATATCCTCTGCGGTCTTGCCGTGGCCGTTTCCAACGTCGACGAGGTGGTCGCCACGATCCGCGCCTCGCGCGACCCGGCGGAGGCCCGCGAGCGGCTGATGGAGCGGCGCTGGCCCGCGCATGACATTTTGGAATATCTCAAGCTGATCGACGATCCGCTCCATCCGGTGAACGCGGACGGCACCTATAACCTGAGCGAGATTCAGGCCCGCGCCATTCTCGATCTGCGCCTGCAACGGCTCACTGCGATGGGCGTGCAGGAGGTGACGGACGAGCTTGCCGATCTGGCGAGCAAGATCCGCGATTACCTCGCCATCCTCGCCTCGCGCGAGCGGATCATGGAGATCATCGCGACCGAGCTGCGCGAGGTCAAAGAGCTCTTCGCCGTGCCGCGCCGCACCGAGATCGTCGACTGGGCGGGCGATCTGGAAGACGAAGACCTGATCGAGCGCGAAGACATGGTCGTGACGATCACCTCGGGCGGCTATATCAAACGCACGCCTTTGGTCGAATTCCGCGCGCAGCGCCGCGGCGGCAAGGGGCTTTCGTCGATGGCGACGAAGGAAGACGATGTCGTCACCACCCTCTTCGTGGCCAATACCCATACCCAGCTTCTGTTCTTCACCACAGACGGCATGGTCTATTCGCTCAAATGCTGGCGCCTGCCGCTTGCGGGGCGCACCTCCAAGGGCAAGGCGATCGTCAACATCCTGCCGATCCCGCAAGGGGTCTCGATCGCCGCGCTGATGCCGGTCGATGAGCCCGAGGAATCATGGGACGATTTTCAGGTGTTCTTCGCCACCTCGGATGGCGATGTGCGCCGCAACGCGCTTTCCGATTTCGCCAAGGTGATGCGGAACGGCAAGCGCGCGATGGAGCTGCCCGAGGGGGTCACGCTCGTGGACACGCGCATGTGCCATGAGGATGACGATATCATGCTCGTCACCGCGTCGGGCCGCGCGATCCGCTTCCCGGTGCCGGAAGTGCGGATCTTCAAGGGACGTTCCTCCACCGGCGTGCGCGGTGTGCGGCTGGCGGAGGGCGACAAGGTCGTGTCCATGTCCGTCATCCGCCATTTCGAGGCCGAGCCTTGGGAGCGCGCCGCCTTCCTCAAACGGCTGCGCGCCGAAATGGGCGCGGACGAGAGCGAGGTGGAAGTCGAGACCGAGGCCGAGGACGAGGGGGGCGAGGCCGAGGGCACACTGAGCGATGCCCGCTATTCCGAGATGCGTGCAGCGCAGGATCTGATCCTCACTGTCACCGCCAAGGGGCTCGGAAAGATCTCCTCGAGCCACGATTACCCGGTGCGTGGCCGCGGCGGGCTCGGCGTCACCGCCTTCAAGATGGCAGACCGCTCGGGTGCGCTTGTTGCCTCCTTCCCGGTCGAGGCCAGCGACCAGATCATGCTCGCCACCTCCACCGGCCAGTCGATCCGCTGCCCGGTGGCGGGGATCTCCTTCCGCTCGCGCTCGGCGGGCGGGGTGAAAGTGTTCAATACCGGCGCGGAGGAGGAAGTCGTTTCCGTTGCCCGCGTCGCCGACCAAGGGGACGAGGACGCCCCCGAAACACTCGAATAAGACCAAGAACGAACTTTATGAGGTTGAAGATGCAGGACTTTATCAGGATGGTCGCGCGAGCGGCCGGGGCCGTTTCGCTGGCGCTCCTTCCCATGGGCGCATCGGCCGAAGGGGTTGTCACCGGGGCCGAGGTCGGTCTTGACTATTCGAGCCTTGCCGATGCCGGCGCGCGTGGCACCCACAAGACCACGCTTGAGGGCGCGCTCGAATATGGCCTCACACCGCGTGTCGGGCTGCAGTTCGATCTGGCGCAAAGCTACTTTGGCGCCGCCAATGTCTCTGGCACCGCCTTCACCACGCATGCCATCTTCCATGCCGATGGCGGGCTCTCGCTTGGCGGCTATCTCGGCCACGAATGGGTTGATGGCGATGATGCCTCCCATTACGGCGCCGAGCTGCGCAAGAGCTTTGGCAACACCACTGTCTCCGGCGATTTCGGCAAGATCGACACCGGTACGCGGATGGTGACGAGCTACGGTTTCGGCGCCGACATGATGATGAACGACCAGCTCACCTTGGGCGCGAGCTATCAGGCGCTCGACACCTCCACCAATGACATGATGCGCGCCGATGCACGGCTCAGCTATGCGCTGCCCTCGGGGGTGGAAATCTCGGGCAGCCTCGGGCTGATGGATGGCGACGGCATGAACACCGAAGCGACCTTCGGGCTCGGCATTCATACGAGCTTCGGCAGCGGGCGCGGTGTCAGCTTTGACCGGCGCGGGTTGATGGCCTTCCTGCCCGGCTCCTGATCGGCACCGTTTAAGGCAATTTCAAGGGATTCGTGCTTTTCTGCCCTCACCTGCGGGAGAAAAGCATGAATCTCTATCACTGCATGATCGAGTTGAAGAGTGACGCGAAAGCGCTGGCCTTCGCGGCCTCGGTCGAACAATGGATGGGCGAGCTGAAAGCGCTCGATCTGATCGGCGGCTGGCGGCTTTTGCGCCGCAAGATGGGGCTTGCGAGCGATCTGCACGAAGCGTTCCTGCTCGAGATCGAGCTTGAAGATCTCGCCGCGCTCGAAACCACGTTCCGGGCCATTGCCAAGCTTTCGGAAAGCGAGATGCGCCATTACGAGCTGATGCACGGGATGATCGCCTCCTACACGGTCGGCGTCTATCGCCCCTTCCCGGATCCCGAGCGCCGCGAGCGTGTGGCGCTGATCTGACGGGGCTTTCCTTTTCGCCGTCACCGCCCTAAATCGGCGCCATGACGGACACACTTCACATCATCGGCGCGGGCCTTGCGGGCTCGGAAGCAGCGTGGCAAGCGGCGCAGGCGGGCGTGCCCGTGGTGCTGCACGAGATGCGCCCCAAAGTGGGCACCTTCGCGCACCGGACCGGCGATTGCGCCGAGATGGTCTGCTCGAACTCCTTCCGCTCGGATGACGATGAGCGCAATGCCGTAGGCCTTCTGCACTGGGAGATGCGCGCCGCGGGCGGGCTGATCATGCAGATGGCGGACCGCCATGCGCTCCCGGCGGGCGGTGCGCTCGCCGTGGACCGCGAGGCATTTTCCGCCGCGGTGACAGAGGCTTTGCGCGCCCATCCGCTGATTTCCTTCGCTCCGGGCGAGATCTGCGAATTGCCCGGCGAGGGGCGCTGGATCATCGCCACCGGCCCGCTCACCTCGGGCGCGCTGGCAACAAGCATCCGCGCCGCGACGGGCGCCGAGAGCCTCGCCTTTTTCGATGCGATCGCGCCGATTGTCCATGCCGAGACGATCAACATGGACATCGCCTGGCGCCAGAGCCGCTACGACAAGGGCGAGACCGAAGAGGACCAAAAGGCCTATATCAACTGCCCGATGGACCGCGCGCAATATGAAGCCTTCATCGACGCGCTGCTGAGCGCCGAAAAGACCGAATTTCATGAAGGCGAGACGGCGGGCTATTTTGATGGCTGCCTGCCGATTGAGGTGATGGCCGAGCGCGGGCGCGAAACGCTCCGCCACGGGCCGATGAAGCCCGTTGGCCTCACCAACCTGCATGACCCGGCCACCAAATCCTATGCCGTGGTGCAGCTGCGCCGCGACAATGCGCTCGGCACGCTCTACAATATCGTCGGCTTTCAGACGAAGATGAAGTATGGCGCGCAAACCGCTGTTTTTCGGATGATTCCGGGGCTGGAGAATGCCTCTTTCGCACGCCTTGGCGGGATTCACCGCAACACCTTCCTCAATGCGCCGACCCTGCTTGATGAACAGATGCGCCTGCGCAGCCGGCCAAACCTGCGCTTCGCCGGTCAGGTGACGGGCGTTGAGGGCTATGTGGAAAGCGCGGCGATGGGGCTTTTGGCAGGCCGCATGGCCGCCGCCGAAATGAAGGGCCAAACCCTGCCGCCACCCGGCTTTGAAACCGCGATGGGGGCGCTTGTGAACCACATCACCGGCGGCGCCGAGGCCAAAAGCTTCCAGCCGATGAACGTGAACTTCGGCCTCTTCCCGCCGCTGGAGGAGGCGCGCGGCGGCCGCAAGGGCCGGAAAGACCGCTACAAGGGCTATACCGACCGCGCCAAGGAGGTGTTTTCCGCCTGGCTTGCCGCGCAGGCATGATCACCCGCTTCGCGCCCTCGCCCACCGGCCCGCTGCATCTGGGCCACGCCTATGCCGCCATCGTGGCGCATGACATGGCGCGCGCGGCGGGCGGGCAGTTTTTGCTGCGGATCGAAGACATCGACCGGGCGCGCTCAAAACCCGCCTGGGAGGCGCAGATTTACGAGGATCTGCGCTGGCTTGGCCTGCGCTGGGACGGCGCGGTGCTGCGCCAGTCCGAACGCCTTCCCGCCTATCGCGCCTGTCTCGAAAAGCTCTGGGCCGCGGGCCTCCTTTACGCCTGCACCTGCACGCGCCGCGATATCGAGGCCGCCGCCTCCGCGCCGCAGGAGGGCGTGCCCTTGGGGCCGGACGGCCTCCTCTACCCCGGCACCTGCCGGGCGCGCAGCGCGGCCCGCCCCGGCCAACCCCTCCCCGAGGCGGCGCTGCGGCTGCGCATGGACCTTGCCGCCACCGACTGCGCATTCACGGAAACCGGCCCCGCCCATCGCGGCCACCCCCAGATCACGCGCGACGGCATGATCCGCGCGGTGGGCGATGTCGTGCTCGCCCGGCGCGAGATGGGCACCTCCTATCACCTCGCCGTGGTGCTCGATGATGCCGCTCAGGGCATCACCCATGTCACCCGGGGCGAGGATCTGTTCGCCGCGACCGCCATTCATGTCACGTTGCAAAGGCTGCTCGGCCTCGCCGTCCCGGTCTACCACCACCATGGGCTGATCCGCGACGATCAGGGCAAGCGCCTCGCCAAACGCGACGATGCCCGCGCGCTTGCAAAATACCGCGCCGAAGGCGCAACCCCCGAAGACATCCGCCGCCTTGTCGGGCTCTAGCCTTTCATCTTGCAACAAATATCCCGGGGTCCGGGGCAGCGCCCCGGGGGCTCTCACAGATCCATCGGCGTGAGAATCTCGACCTCTTCCCCCTCCCGCACCGCCGTGTAAAAGCACGAGCGGCGGTTGGTGTGGCAGGCCGGCCCGGTCTGATCGACGAGCATCAACAGGCAATCGCGGTCGCAATCCACCCGCAACTCCACAAGCTTCTGCACATGGCCCGAACTCTCGCCCTTGGCCCAGAAGCTCTGGCGCGACCGGCTCCAATAGGTCACCTGCCCGCTCTCAAGCGTGCGCGCGAGGCTCTCGGCATTCATCCAGGCCATCATCAGCACCTCGCCCGTCGCATGATCCTGCGCAATCGCCGGGATCAGCCCGTTCGCGTCGTATTTCAGGCGGCTCACTTCGAAACCCATGCTTTCCTCCCTCGCAGATCCGCCCTATCTAACGCCCTGGACCGGTAAACAAAAGGCCGGCAGAAAAGGGCGCCGATGAGCGAGCAGGATCTCTTCAAACTCTATGCCGACCGGGTGCTGGCGCTCGCCGCCGACATTCCGCTCACCGATCCGATTGCCGCGCCGACGCACGAGGCCACCCAGCGGGCCCCGCTGTGCGGCTCGAATATCGCGGTCGCGCTGCGCATCGAGGACGGCCGCATCACCGCTTACAGCCAGACCGTGCATGCCTGTGCGCTCGGGCAGGCCTCAGCCTCGATTTTCGCGCGCCACGTGATTGGCCGATCCGAGGCCGAGGTGGCGGCGCTGCGCGACGCGCTCGCGGCCATGCTCACCGGCGGCCCGGTGCCGGCTGCGCCCTTTGCCGACTACGAGGTGCTGATCGCCGCGCGCGCCTACCCCAACCGACATGCCTCGATCCTGCTTGCCCCCGATGCGGTGCTCAGCGCGCTGCGAAAATGACCCGCTGCGCTTAACGCTTGCGCAAGACCCCCGTGGCATGGTGGCGCGAACCAGCCAGAGCGAGCGATGACCCAGAGCCCGATGCCATCCCCCGAGCCCGCCCAGACCGAGGCACGCATCAACCGCATTGCCCAGGATGCCCTCGAACTTGGCCGCGATGTCGCCGAAGTGGCGGGCGCGCTTGATGCGCTCGAACGCCATATCGATGCCCAGATGTCCCTTCTGCGCAAGGCGCAATCCTCTGCCGAAACGGTTCAGGACGCCAATGCCCGCGTACTGGACGGTGCCGAGCGGGTCGGCCGCTCGGCCGAGGTGACACTGGATCTCGTCGAGGGCACGGTGGCGCAATTGCGTGAAACCGGCAGCCATGCGCAAACCATCGCTGCCTGGGTGCGCGCGGCCATCACGCGAATGGAAGAGCTCAACGCGACGCTGACCCGCGTGCAAACCGAGAATGCCGAAATCAAGTCCATCGCGAAGCAGGTCAACATCCTGGCGATCAACGCGAAAATCGAGGCGGCGCGGGCGGGCGATTCCGGGCGTGGCTTTGCTGTGGTGGCCGAAGCGATCAACGAACTGTCGCGCAAGACCGCTGGCGCGGCCGAGGGAATCGGCGACGCGGTTGGCGGCTTGAGCGATTCGGTGGGCGCTCTGCGTGACGAGGCCGGGGCGATTTCGGCCGATGTCGAGGCGGTGCTGAGCGGCGCGGCCGGAACCGACAGCGCGCTCGGCCGGATGCTCGACGGGCTGAAACTCACCCGCGAGGCCGTGGGTGACATTGCGGCGCGCGCCTCCGAAGTGAATGCGGCCAACGCCTCCTTTGGCCCGGCGTTCCGGCATATGTCGGAGGGCATGGCGAGCACTTCGGCCGAGGTGCATCAGGCGACCGAGAAAACCCAGGCGCTGATTCTCGCCGGCGAAACGATCGTGCAGGAGGCCGTCGAACTCGGCGGCGCCACGGCTGACGATGGCTTCATCCGCGCCGCACAGGGGGCCGCGGCCGAGATCGCCGGGCTCTTCGATACGGCGATCCGGTCCGGCCAGATCACTGCCGCGACGCTTTTCGACAGCCGCTACACGCCGATTGCAGGCACCGATCCGGCGCAGATCCTCGCACCCTTCACCGCCTTCACCGATGCGGTGCTGCCCGATGTGCAGGAGCGCATGTTGAAGCTCTCGCCCGATGTGGTGTTCTGTGCCGCGGTGGACCGGAACGGTTATCTGCCGACGCATAACCGCAAATTCTCGCAGCCGCAGAGCGCGGATCCGGTCTGGAACGCCGCAAACTGCCGCAACCGGCGGCTCTTCAACGACCGGGTCGGGCTGCGCGCGGGGCAATCGACCGCCCCCTTCCTGTTGCAGATCTACCGTCGCGACATGGGCGGCGGCAATTTCGTGCTGATGAAAGATCTCTCGGCGCCGATCTTCGTGGCCGGACGGCATTGGGGCGGGTTGCGCCTCGCTTACCGGATGTAGCAAAAAAACGCCGCCATCGGGAGATGGCGGCGTGAGGTGCGCTTTGACTGGGCCTTGGGACAGGCTGCCGCACAGCTGGGGACAGACAGCGGCAAAAGCGCGAGGCAGTGAACATTTGGCCAGGCTCGCCTGACCGGGAAACAGCGGCACTCGTATCGGGCCCGGCAGCACGGCACCGGAGCGCTAGCAACTCAGAACAACCCGGGCAGGAACAGGATTGCAACAAAGGTGACGCAGAGCGAGAGCGCGCCGATCGTGTCTTGCACCACCTCGGCGGGGGCGCGGCTTGCGAAGGCCTCAAGAGGGCGGATCGTCGGGGGCTGGCGCATCGGCATCTCCTTTCTGTTGCCACTTTGTTCTCACATTGCTCTCGGCAGGTCAAGAACATTTTGAGAACATTCAGCCAACTTCAATCAGCCGGATCGCCCGATCCTGCTCGGTCAGCCACAAAAGTGCCCGCACCGCCTGCCCGCGGGCACTCTCGAGCCCCGGATCCTTTGCCAGCAAAGTGCGCGCATCCGTCTGCGCGAGCGCCATCAACCCGGCCTGATGTTCGAGATCGGCAATGCGAAACCGCGGCAGTCCCGATTGCGCCGTGCCGATCACATCCCCCGCGCCCCGGATCGCCAGATCTTCCTCGGCAATGCGGAACCCGTCCTCGCTGTCGCGCAAGATCGCCAGCCGCCGCTCGCCGCCCGCCGTGAGCGGCGCTTGGTAGAGCATGAGGCAGGTGGATTTTGCCGCCCCGCGCCCGACCCGGCCCCGCAATTGGTGCAATTGCGCGAGGCCAAAGGTCTCGGCCCGCTCGATCACCATGATCGAGGCGGCGGGCACGTTCACCCCCACCTCGATCACCGTGGTGGCCACCAGCACCCGGGTCCGCCCGGCCACGAAATCGGCCATCGCTGCATCTTTCTCGGCGGGCGGCAACTGGCCATGCACCAGCCCCACCACCCCCTCGCCAAGCGCCGCGCGCAGGGACACAAACCGCTCCTCGGCGGAGGCGAGATCCACCCGCTCGCTCTCTTCCACCAGCGGGCAGACCCAATAGGCCTGCCGCCCCTCCGCCACCGCCTTTTGCAGATGCGCGACGACCTCTCCGATGCGCGCGGTGGAGACCAGCGCGGTCTGCACCGGCTGGCGCCCGGGCGGCTTTTCATCGAGCAGGCTCACATCCATATCGCCATATTGCGCGAGCGCGAGCGAACGCGGGATCGGCGTGGCCGTCATCACCAGCACGTCGGCCATCTCGCCCTTGGCGCCAAGTTCCTGCCGCTGGTTGACGCCAAAGCGGTGCTGCTCGTCGATGATCACAAGCCGAAGATCCTGAAACATCACGTCTTTTTGAAATACTGCATGAGTGCCCAACAGGATCTGTATCCGCCCCTCGGCCAGATCGGAGAGCTTTTGGGCGCGCTCACGCCCCTTGTCGCGGCCGGTGAGCACCTCCATCCGCACGCCCGCCGCAGCGGCGAGCCCCGAGAGCCCCTCGTGGTGTTGGCGCGCCAGAATTTCGGTGGGGGCCATCAAGACCCCCTGCCCGCCCGCCTCAACAGCATTGAGCAGCGCAAGAAAGGCCACCAGCGTCTTGCCCGCGCCGACATCGCCCTGCAAAAGCCGGTTCATCCGCCGCGCCTCGGCCATGTCGGCGACAATCTCGGCGCTTGCGCGCAGTTGCGCGCCCGTCGGCTTGAACGGCAGCGAGGCGAGCACCTTGCGCGCCAGAGCGCCGGTGCCCTTGGTCTCCCGCCCCTTCGGATGGCGGGCCTGACGGCGGGCAAGCGCCAGCGTCATCTGATGCGCGAAAAGCTCGTCATAGGCGAGGCGCTGGCGCGCGGGCGCCGCGGGCGCAGTCTCCCCCCCCGTCTCAGGGCGGTGCGCCGCGCGCAGGGCCGCCGCCCAATCCGGCCAGCCTTCGCGCGCCATCAGCGCCGGGTCGATCCATTCGGCAAGATCGGGGAGCCGCGCAAGCGCCCCCTCCGAGGCTTTCGCCATCAGCTTTTGCGTGACCCCCGCGGTGAGCGGATAAACCGGCTCGAACCGCGGCAGCTCCCCCGCCTCCTCGGGTGGCAGGATATGCTCGGGGTGGACCATCTGCGCCACACCGTCAAAAAGCTCGAGCTTGCCGGAAATGAGCCGTTTCGCCCCCAGGGGCAGGATCTTTTGCAGATAGTCGCCGCGGGCATGGAAGAAGACGAGGGTGAACTCGACCCCCGCGCCATCGCGCACCGCCACGCGGGTGGGGCCGGAGCGGTTGCGCGCGGCATGATGCGCCAGAACCTCGACCTCCAGCGTGCAAATGACCGGTGGCACCACCTCGCGCAGCGCGGCAACGGGGCGGCGATCCACCACGCCTTGCGGCAGCGTGAAGAGCACATCCCGCGGGCGCGTGATGCCAAGAGATTCCATAGCCTTGGCCGTTTTTGCGCCAATGCCGGGCAGGGTTGCGAGCCCGGCAAAAAGCGGAAAGAGCGCGGCGGGCCGCCCGCTCATGCAAGCCCCGTCAGCGCAAGCCAGGCCTCTTCGTCGAGCACCTTCACGCCCAGATCCGCCGCTTTCTTCGCCTTCGAGCCCGCGCCGGGACCGGCCACGAGAATATCGGTCTTGGCCGAGACCGACCCCGCGACCTTGGCGCCAAGCGCCTCGGCGCGCGCCTTGGCCTCGGCCCGCGTCATCCGCTCCAGCGTGCCGGTGAAAACGACGGTAAGGCCGGAAACGGGGCTTTCCGAGGCGGGCAGCACGGCATCCTCGATGATCAGATGCGCTACAAGCCTTTGAATAGCCTCATATTCCGGACCTTCATGAAAAGCGGCGGTGACCGAGGCGGCGAGCGTCTCGCCCACTCCATCAATGCTCAAAAGCTCCTCCCACTCGGGCGTGCCGGGGCGGGCCGCGCGCATCGCTTCGGCAAAGCGCGCCCAGCTCAGATAATGCGTGGCAAGAAGCGCGGCCGAGCTTTCACCGACATGACGGATACCAAGCGCGAAAATGAGCTTGGCGAGCGGAATTTTGCGTTTTTCCTCAATGGCCTCAAAGAGGTTTTGTGCAGATTTATCTCCCCAGCCCTCGCGGTTTTTAAGCTGTTGCAGCCCCGCGCCAAAGCGCGCCTGCAGGGTGAAAATTTCCGCAGGTTCGCGGATCCAGCCATCCTTGTAAAAGGCCTCGACTTGTTTTGCGCCAAGCCCCTCGATGTCAAAGGCGGCGCGCGATACGAAGTGCTTCAGCTTTTCCACCGCCTGCGCGGGGCAGATCAGCCCGCCGGTGCAGCGCCGCACGGCATCGCCCTCCTCGCGGATCGCTTCCGAGCCGCATTCGGGGCAAAGATTAGGGAAATCATAGGGTTGCGCAGCGGGGTCGCGGCGCGCAAGATCCACATCCGCCACTTTCGGGATCACGTCCCCGGCGCGGTAGACCTGCACCCAGTCGCCCTCGCGGATATCCTTGCCCGCGCGTATCTCCGCGCCTTTGGAAGACCGCCCGGCGATATAATCCTCGTTGTGCAGCGTCGCATTGGAGACGACAACGCCGCCCACAGTAACCGGCGCGAGCCGCGCCACGGGGCTCAGCGCGCCGGTGCGGCCCACCTGGATCTCGATCTTTTCGAGCCGGGTCCAGGCCAGTTCGGCGGGGAATTTATGCGCCAGCGCCCACCGCGGCGTGGTGGCGCGGAACCCGAGCCGCGCCTGCAGCGCCAGATCGTTCGCCTTGTAGACCACGCCGTCGATGTCATAGCCCAAGGTCGCCCGCTGCGCCTCGATCGCGCGATAATGGGCAAGCATCGCGGGCAGGTCCGCACACAGCAGAGTGAGCGGATTTGTTTGAAATCCCAATGCTTTGAGGCGTGCAATGGCGCCAAATTGCGTATCGGAAAGCGGCTCGGAAAGCGCCCCCCAGGCATAGGCGAAAAACTTCAAAGGCCGTGCCGCGGTAATGCGGGCATCAAGCTGGCGCAGCGACCCCGCAGCCGCGTTCCGCGGGTTGGCAAAGGTCTTCTCGCCGCGCTCGGTCTGGCGCGCGTTCAGCGCGGCAAAATCGGCGTGGCTCATATAGACCTCGCCGCGCACTTCGAGCAGCTCGGGCGCGCCGGTGAGGCGATGCGGAATATCCGCAATCGTGCGGGCGTTCTCGGTCACATTCTCGCCAACCGCGCCATCGCCGCGAGTAGCGGCCTGCACCAGCCGACCGTTTTCGTAGCGCAAGGAAAGCGAAAGTCCGTCAATCTTCGGCTCGGCGGTGCAGGCGAGCGGCACCTCCGCCGCAAGGCCCAGATAGCTGCGCATCCGCTCGACGAAATCGGCGATGTCCTCCTCGGAAAACCCGTTTTCGAGGCTGAGCATCCGCACCGCATGAGAGACTTTGCCAAACCCCTCGGCGGGCGCGGCGCCCACCTGTGCAGTCGGGCTGTCAGGGCGCTTCAGATCGGGGAAGTTCGCCTCGATCGCCGCAAGCCGCCGCTTCAAAGCGTCGTAATCGGCATCCGAAATCTCGGGCGCATCGAGCCTGTGATAGGCGGCATTGGCCGCCTCCACACGCGCAACAAGGCCGGGCAGTTCTGCCTCGGCCTCGGCGCGGCTCAGCCGCAGGTTTTCTTGCTCTTGCGGATCACTCATTCCGGCCCCCTGAAACTGCCCCAGATGTAGGGGCAGCGCGGGGGAGGGTAAAGCGGCAACCGGATCAGACGATCAGGCGCCCACGACCATGCGGCGGTCGAGATCGCCCTGATCGGGGTCGCGCAACACATAGCCCCGGCCCCAGACGGTTTCGATATAGTTCTCGCCGCCCGTAACCTCGGCGAGTTTCTTGCGCAGCTTGCAAATGAACACGTCGATGATTTTCAGTTCGGGCTCGTCCATGCCACCATACAGGTGGTTGAGGAACATTTCCTTGGTCAGCGTCGTCCCCTTGCGCAGGCTCAGAAGCTCGAGCATCTGATATTCCTTGCCGGTCAGATGCACGGGCTTGCCGCCCACCTCGACCGTCTTGGCATCAAGGTTCACCGAAATCTTGCCGGTGCGGATGATCGACTGCGAATGCCCCTTGGAACGGCGGATGATCGCATGGATTCGCGCGACCAGCTCTTCGCGGTGGAAGGGTTTGGTCATGTAGTCGTCGGCGCCGAAACCAAAGCCCTTGATCTTGTTCTCGGTGTCATCTGCGCCGGTGAGAATCAGGATCGGTGTATCGACCCGGGCAAGGCGAAGCTGACGCAAAACCTCAAGCCCGTTCATGTCGGGAAGGTTAAGATCCAGCAGGATCAGATCGTAATCATAAAGTTTAGCAAGGTCGATCCCCTCTTCCCCAAGGTCTGTGCAATAGACGTTGAGGTTGGCATGCGTCAGCATCAGCTCGATGCTGCGCGAGGTCGTCGGGTCGTCCTCCACCAACAAAATCCGCATCCTGGGTTCTCCGCATTAATCCCTCGATCACTTCCGACTTTGGCAGTAAATGGTTAACACCCAGTTACTCTCACAACTTTATGCAGATGTGCAACTTAAAGTTGTCTGTATTTCTGTATAGCCGTGACTTTGAGCCCCGCGGTCCCGTGCTTTTTCACCGCATCGGCCCAGATCTCGAATTCCTCGTCGGAAAGCCCGTAGCGTTCAAGCACCTCGGCGCGGCTGATCAGGCCGTGAAACACCGCCTGCACGATTGTCGCCTTGCGCGATGCCACCCAGCGGCGCGTTTCCTTGGGTGGAAGGTCAGCGCGCGTCAGGATGGTGCCATCGGGCAATGTAACCGCACGCGGTCCATCAACTTTTTTCAGATACATGGGCTCACCCCGTCTTCTTTGTCCCGGGAAACTCTGCACAGGGCGGCCTTAACGACGGGTTTAGCGCGGGCTTGAGACTAGATCGCATTTTCCTATATTCCGACATTCTGGTTAAAGGACTCCTCTCATGCCGACTGATCCCCCCCTGAACTCGCTGGGCCTGCCCAAGGCGCCCGCCGATACCCGCGTCGTGGTGGCGATGTCGGGCGGCGTCGACAGCTCAGTGGTTGCCGCGATGCTGAAGGAGGAAGGCTATGATGTGGTGGGCGTCACGCTCCAGCTTTACGACCATGGCGCAGCGCTCGCCAAAAAGGGCGCCTGTTGCGCGGGCCAGGACATTCACGATGCGCGCCGCGTCGCCGAGGCCATGGGGTTCCCGCACTATGTCCTTGATTACGAAAATACTTTTCGGGAATCCGTGATCGAGGAATTTGCCGATGCCTATCTGGCGGGCGCCACACCCGTGCCCTGCATCCGCTGCAACGAGCGGGTGAAGTTCAAGGATCTGCTCGAGACCGCGAAGGATCTCGACGCCGATTGCATGGCAACCGGCCATTATATCCAGCGCAAGATCGGCGCGCAGGGGCCCGAGCTGCACGCCGCGGCGGATGCCGCGCGCGACCAGAGCTACTTCCTGTTTTCGACCACGCCCGAGCAGCTCGCCTACTTGCGGTTTCCCCTCGGCCACCTGCCCTCGAAGGCAGAAACCCGTAAACTTGCGGCCAAATACGGGCTCATTGTTGCCGACAAGCCCGACAGTCAGGACATCTGCTTCGTGCCTTCGGGGAATTATGCGGCCGTGATCGAGAAGCTCAGGCCCGGGGCCGCCGATCCGGGCGAGATCGTCGATCTTTCAGGCCGCGTGCTCGGCACCCATCGCGGTGTGATCCATTACACCATTGGCCAGCGCCGCGGGCTGGGCATCGGCGGGCTGGGCGACAGCCCGCTTTACGTGATCCGGCTCGATCCGGAGCGGCGGCAGGTCATCGTCGGCCCGAAAGAGGCGCTCGCGACCCGAATCGTGCCGGTGCGCGAGATCAACTGGCTGGGGGACGCCCCGTTCGAGAGCCGCGCGGAATGGCCGCTCTCGGTGCGGATCCGCTCGACCCGCGCGCCCAGAGAGGCCATTGTGCGGCCGCTCGGCGCCACCGAAGCCGAAGTCGAACTGCTCACGCCCGAAGATGGTGTTTCCCCGGGGCAGGCCTGTGTTTTCTATGCCCCCGAGAGCAGCCGGATCTTTGGCGGCGGCTGGATCTGGAAGGGCCACACCGGCTGATCCGGACCGCCACGGGGGGCCGGGGGGCGCAGCCCCCCGGCGGGTCGCCTCGGCGCCGCCGAGGCGAAAGCCGCCAAACCACTCAATCAAACCACTCAGCGGCCAAACCACTCAGCGGCCGAACACATAGCTCCCGGGTGCGGCACCGAGATCGGGCCCCGGGGCGGGCGGCGCGATCTTCTCTCCCGCCCCCTTCGCGCTCAGCCAGGCGCCCCAGGGCTCCCACCAGGATCCCGCCACCGGCGCCACCGTCTCCGCCCAGTCCTCCGGCCCCGGATGGGGGGCGCCATGCACATGGGTGAGCAGGCGATATTTCGCCCGCGCATTGCCCGGCGGCGAAACGATGCCGCTGTTATGGCCGCCGGCGATCAGCGCAAAGGTCACCTCTCCCCCCAGCAGCCAGGTCAGCTTGAACACCGATTGCCAGGGGGCGATATGGTCGCGCTCGGTCGCCACGGCAAAGACCGGACAGCGGATATCGCGCAGCATCACATGGCTGCCCGCCGCCTCCATCCGCCCCTCGGCCAGATCATTCGCCAAAAACAGGTGGCGCAGATATTCCGAATGCATCCGGTAGGGCATCCGTGTCGCGTCATGCGACCAATCGCCCAGCGCCGAGCCCTGTTCGCGCTCGCCGAGCATGTAGTCGTGGATCATCTTCGACCAGATCAGGTCTTTCGACTTCAGCATCGAGAAGGTGCCCGCCATCGCCGTCTTGTCGAGGAAGCCCTCCTGCCACATCATGTCTTCGAGCAGGGCAAGCTGGTCTTCGTTGGTGAAGAGGCTGAGTTCCCCCGCCTCGGTGAAGTCCACCTGCGCGGCCAGCATCGTCAGCGAGGCAAGCCGGTCGTCGCCATCGCGCGCCATCGCCGCCGCCGCAACGGAAAGGAGCGTGCCACCAAGGCAATAGCCCAGCCCATGCACTTTCGGCGCGCCGGTGATCCGGCCGATCGCATCCATCGCCGCCATCACGCCAAGCTCGCGGTAATCGTCGAAGCCGAGGTTGCGGTCTTCCTCGTCGGGGTTCTTCCAGGAGATGCAGAACACCGTGAAGCCCTGCGCCACCGCCCAGGCGATCAGGCTCTCGGGCGGGGTGAGATCGAGGATGTAGTATTTCATGATCCACGCGGGCACGATCAGGAGCGGCGTGGCCTGCACCGTCTTCGTCACCGGCGCATATTGGATAAGCTCGATCAGCCGGTTGCGGAACACCACACGGCCCTTGGTCAGCGCCACCGTCTCGCCGGGGCGGAATTGCGCCTCCTCATCAGCCCCCTGCGTCAGCGCGCGCATGTCCTCGGCCAGATAGTGTGCGCCACGGATCAGGTTGCGCCCGCCTTCCTCGCGGGTCCGGGTGATCAGATCGGGGTTGGTGGCAAGGAAATTCGAGGGCGCCATCATGTCGAGGAACTGCCGCCCGTAAAAGGCAACGAGCTTCTCATGCGCGCTTTCGACGCCAGAAAGCCCGGTCGTCGCCTCTTTCCACCAGGCCTCGGTCGCCAGAAAACTCTGCGCATAAAGCGAGAAGGGGAATTTCTTCCACTCCGTGCCCGCGAAGCGGCGATCAGACTTGAAGGGCGTCACGCAATCGAGCCCGTCGGCACGGCCGCCACGCAGCTGGCATTGCACCTCTGCCGCCAATTGCTGGGCGCGCGCCAGGGCATTGTAGCCGAGTTCGGCCTGTTTGCCGGGGCTCATCGCCAGATGCGCGGCCCAGTCGGCCCAGGCCAGCCACAGAGAGACCGGTGACAGCCCCCCCTCCGCCTTGCCCATCAGCGCGTGAACCATACGGTCAAAGCGGCGGAACCCGGCCTCGTCGAGCACCGGTTCCGCCTCGGGGCGGGTCTTCAAAGGGCTATTCATTCGATCCTCATTCTGCGGGCGGGCGCGCCCGCGGTCCTGTCCGGGCGGCAAGGCCGCCCGGTTCGTCCTCTTGCCCGGCTGCGCGCGGCCGGGCCATGGCCACCGCTTACAGCACTAGTCCTTCGCCTTGCCCGCCATCGACAGCATCGCCGTCCCCTCCTCGGTCGCGCTGCGCAAAGCGGTTTCGGCAATCTCCCCGGCATGGGCCGCCAGTTTCGTCGTTTCTACCGAATAATCGGTGAACATCCGGCCCCAGAAATCCTGCCAGATCTGCATTGCCATGGCGGGATCGTCGACCTTGGCGAGATCGGCGAGCATCGCCTTGTCGCGCTCGAAGCGCGCCTTCAAGAAATCGAGCAACTCGATATTCTGCCCCAGCATCGCCTCCGCCATCCGCGCTTGCGGTGCAAAGAACATACTCCAGGTATCGAGCACCGAGGCTTTCGCCTCCATCTGTTTCATCGTTGTCTTGGCCATCGCAGGTCCTCCCCAAGTTGCGATGCTTCATCATATCATGATTTTGCATATGCAGCATCGATTTTCGCACAAACCCCCAAGTCCATGCTGCACTGCGGCGATCATTTTTTGAGCAGATGCCCTTATTTTCGCAACTGCCGCGCGAAAAGCGTCGCTTTGACATGGCGCCGTCAGCCCTGCCCCCTAAACTCGGGGCAGCACAGGAAGAGACCCATGGCGATCCACGCATCCATTCATCACCTCACGCATTACACCTATGACCGCCCGGTGAACCTCGGGCCGCAAATCATCCGGCTGCGCCCGGCGCCGCATTCGCGCACGCGCGTGATTTCCCACTCGCTCAAGGTCTCGCCCGGCGGGCATTTCGTGAACCACCAGCAAGACCCCTATGGCAACTGGCTGGCACGCTTCGTTTTTCCCGAGCCGGTGCGGGAGTTGAAGATCGAGGTCGATCTCGTTGCCGACATGACGGTTTACAACCCGTTCGATTTCTTCCTGGAGGAAACGGCGGAGCTTTGGCCCTTCGACTACCCCGAAGAGCTGCGCGAGGATCTGAGCATCTATCGCACGCCCGAGCCCGCCGGGCCGCAGCTTGCTCATTTTCTCGGCACGCTCGATGTCACGAAAACCCGCACCGTCGATTTTCTGGTCGCCCTCAATGCCCGGATTTCGCACGACGTAAACTACACCATCCGCATGGAGCCCGGCGTGCAGATGCCGGAGGAAACGCTCTCCTGCGCCTCCGGCTCGTGCCGTGATTCGTCCTGGCTTCTGGTGCAGGTGCTGCGCCATCTGGGCTTTGCCGCGCGCTTCGTCTCGGGCTACCTCATCCAGCTTGCCCCCGATGTGAAGGCGCTCGACGGCCCCTCCGGCACCGAGGTCGATTTCACCGATCTGCACGCCTGGGTCGAAGTGTTCCTGCCCGGAGCGGGCTGGGTCGGGCTTGACCCGACCTCGGGGCTCTTGGCGGGCGAGAGCCATATTCCCTTGGCGGCAACGCCGCATTACCGCAATGCAGCACCGATCTCGGGCGGCTTCACCGCGGCGGGCACGCCCGAGGTGCGCTTCGATTTCGACATGCAGGTGAAGCGCGTGGCGGAGCATCCGCGTATCACCAAACCCTTCTCGGACGCGGCGTGGGAGCGGCTCAACGCGCTTGGCCGCAAGGTCGACGAGCGCCTCACCGCGGGCGATGTGCGCCTGACGATGGGGGGCGAGCCCACCTTCGTTTCGGTTGACGATTTCCAGTCCGACGAATGGAACACCGAGGCCGTGGGGCCGCAAAAGCGCGCCCTTGCCGATGACCTGATCCGGCGGCTGCGCGAACGCTTCGCGCCGGGGGGCTTTCTTCATTACGGGCAGGGCAAATGGTATCCGGGCGAGAGCCTGCCGCGCTGGACCTTCTCGCTCTACTGGCGCCGCGACGGGGCGCCGGTCTGGCGCAACCCTGATCTCGTTGCGCGCGAGGCGGGCACGCCGATGGGCGCGCCCGAGGCGGGGCGGTTCATGGCTGCCTTTGCCGAAAGGCTCGGGCTCGACCCGGCCTATGCCCAGCCCGCCTATGAAGACCCGGGCGAATGGATCCTGAAAGAGGCGAACCTGCCGCCGAACGTCTCGCCCGAGAATTCGAAGCTGAAAAACCCCGAAGATCGCGCGCGTTACGCCAAGGTCTTCAGCCGAGGTCTGACCGAGCCCTCGGGCTATGTGTTGCCCATTCAGCCGATGTGGCAGGCGGCCGACCGCCCGGCGCGCTGGCGCTCCGAGCTCTGGAAGCCGCGGCGCGGGCATATCTTCCTCATCCCCGGCGACAGCCCAGTGGGTTTCCGGCTGCCCTTGGGCGCGCTGCCATGGGTGCCGCCTGCCGCCTATCCCTATTCCTACCCCGCCGACCCCTCGCTCCCGCTCGTGCCGCTCCCCGATTTCCATGCCCAAGTTGAAGCGCGGCGCCGCGCCGTGCAGGCCGAGATCGACGCGCTCGCCCGCGAGGAGACGGAGCGCGCCGCGCTCCTGCCCCCGGTCACGCCCGGTCATGCGCAAACCGCCCGCCCCGGCGCACAGGAAGCGCCCCGCCAAGCGATGCAGCCGCAAGACACGCATCTGGGCGCGGGCACCGACCCCTCGGGGGGCGCGGTGCGCACCGCGCTCACGCTCGAGCCGCGCGACGGCAAGCTTTGCCTCTTCATGCCGCCCTGTGACACGCTTGAGGATTATCTCGACCTGATCGCCACCGCCGAGGCGACCGCGGCAGATCTGAACATGCCGATCCATATCGAGGGCTACGCGCCGCCGCATGACCCGCGGCTCAATGTGATCCGCGTCGCCCCCGATCCGGGCGTGATCGAGGTGAACATCCACCCCGCGCACAGCTGGGAGGATTGCGTTGCCACCACCGAGGCGATTTACGAAGAGGCGCGCAATTCCCGCCTCGGCGCCGACAAGTTCATGATCGACGGGCGCCACACCGGAACGGGCGGCGGCAACCATGTGGTGGTCGGCGGCGCCACGCCAAACGACAGCCCCTTCCTGCGCCGCCCGGATCTGCTCAAATCGCTGATCCTGATCTGGCAGCGCCATCCCTGCCTGAGCTACCTGTTCTCGGGCCTGTTCATCGGCCCGACGAGCCAAGCGCCACGCATCGACGAAGCGCGCCACGACACGCTTTACGAGCTGGAAATCGCGCTCGCGCAAATCGGCGACCCGGTGGCCGGCGGCCCGCTGCCGCCGCCTTGGCTCGTCGACCGGCTGCTGCGCAACATGCTGATCGATGTCACCGGCAATACGCATCGCGCCGAGATCTGCATCGACAAGCTCTTTTCGCCTGACGGGCCGACGGGACGGCTTGGGCTGGTCGAGTTTCGCGGCTTCGAGATGCCGCCGCATCCGCGCATGTCGCTGGCCCAGCAACTGCTTTTGCGCGCGCTCATTGCGCGGTGCTGGGCCGCGCCGGTGCGGGGCCGCCCGGTGCGCTGGGGCACGGTGCTGCATGACCGTTTCATGCTGCCACATTACCTCTGGGAAGACCTGCTCTCGCTGCTGGCCGATCTGCGCGCGCATGGCTTTGACTTCGACCCGGTCTGGTTCGAGGCGCAATCCGAATTCCGCTTCCCCTTCTGCGGCCAGATCGCGGCGGAGGGCGTGCATCTGGAGCTGCGTCAGGCGCTTGAGCCCTGGCATGTGCTGGGCGAGACCGGCGCGATCGGCGGCACCGTGCGCTATACAGACAGCTCCGTCGAGCGGCTGCAAGTGAAGCTCACGAGCCTGCATCAGGACCGCTACACCGTGATGTGCAACCGCCGCCCGGTGCCGCTCGCGCGCACGCAAACCGCGGGCACCTCGGTCGCCGCGGTGCGCTTCAAGGCCTGGCAACCGCCCGCGAGCCTGCACCCGACCCTGCCGGTCAACACGCCCCTTGTGTTTGACATCTACGACACATGGTCGGGCCGCGCGCTTGCGGGCTGCACCTATCACGTCGCGCATCCGGGTGGGCGCAATTACGAGACCTTCCCGGTCAACGCCTATGAGGCCGAGGCGCGGCGTCTGGCCCGGTTCGAGCCGCATGGCCATGCGCCCGGCCCCTACAGCCCTGCCCCCGAACGGCCGCATCCGGAGTTCCCGCTGACCCTTGACCTGCGCCGCCCCATCGGGCTTGAGTGAGCCAAAACGATGTGAGTCATGACCGCGAGCCCCGCCCCCGATCTTTTCTCGGCCTACCGCCTCCGCGAGGGGGTGGCTGATGAGCTTTTCGACGCGCAGGGCCAGATGCGCCCGGTCTGGCGCCGCTTCGTCGAACGGTTTGCAAAGCTCTCGCCCGAGGAAGTCACCACCCGGTTCGAGCGCGCCGATCAATATCTGCGCGATGCGGGTGTGTTCTTCCGGCAATATTCGAACGAGCCGCTGACCGAGCGTGCCTGGCCACTCTCACATATCCCGGTGATTCTGCACGAGAAGGAATGGGAAGAGATCTGCGCCGGGCTCACGCAGCGCGCAGACCTGCTGGAAGCGGTGCTGGCCGACCTCTACGGCCCCGGCCGGCTGGTGAGCGAGGGGCATTTGCCCGCAGAACTCATCGCCGGCTCCAAGCAATGGCTGCGCCCGATGGTGGGCGTGAGCCCCCGCGGTGGTCATTACCTCCATGTCCTCGCCTTCGAGATCGGCCGCTCGCCCGATGGCCGCTGGTTCGTGCTGGGCGATCGCACCAATGCCCCCTCGGGCGCGGGCTTCGCGCTCGAAAACCGCATGGCGACGGGCCGGATCTTTCCTGAGCGGTTCCCGCGGGCGCATATTCACCGGCTCGCGGGTTATTTCGGCGCCTTCCGCGCGGCGATGGAGCGGCTCGCCCAGGGTGCGAGCGGGCGCGAACGGGCCGCTGCGATCCTGACGCCGGGCCCCTCGAACGACACCTATTACGAACATACCTATATCGCGCGCTATCTCGGCCTGCCGCTCCTGGAAGGCGAGGATCTGCTGGTGCAGGACGCGCAGGCCATGGTGCGCACGATCGAGGGGCCGCAGCCGCTTGGCGTGCTCTGGCGCCGGATCGACGCGGCCTTCGCCGACCCGGTGGAGCTTGATGCCACCTCGCGCATCGGCACGCCGGGGCTGGTGGAGGCGGTGCGGGCGGGCAACCTTGCCATGGTCAATGCGCTCGGCTCGGGCGTCCTTGAGATGCGCGCCATGCTCGCCTTTTTGCCGCGGGTCTCCGAAGTGCTCTCGGGCGGGCCGCTCAAACTTCCCAATATCGCCACCTGGTGGTGTGGCGGCGCCGCCGAGCGCGCCTATGTGCGCGAAAATGCCGAGCGGATGATGATCGGCTCGGCCTATGCCTGCGACCTGCCCTTCGATCTGGGCGCCACCACCGCGCTCGGCGGCGCCTTCCGGGGCTCGGCCCGCGCCTCGATCGCCGAATGGCTGGAGGCAGAGGGCAACATGCTGGTGGGCCAGGAGGCGGTGACGCTTTCCACCACGCCCGCTTGGGTCGAATCGGGCGCCGGGCAAAACCGGATCGAACCGCGGCCGATGACGGTTCGGGTCTTTGCGGCGCGCGATGCCCATGGCCGCTGGGTCTTCATGAAGGGCGGTTATGCGCGCATCGGCCGCTCGGGCGATACGACCGCGCTGGCGATGCAGCGCGGCGGTGCGGTGGCCGATGTCTGGGTGGTGGGGGACCGCCCGGTGCGGCAGGAAACGCTCTTTCCCAAACCCATCCGCGGCGTACGCCGCGCCTCTCCCGGCATCCTGCCCGCGCGTGCCGCCGACAACCTGTTCTGGCTTGGCCGCTATGTCGAGCGCACCGAAGATGCGATCCGCCTCATTCGCGCCTATCACCTGCGCCTTGCCGCCACCGACAATATCGACGATGCGCGGCTGCGGCTTCTGCGCAGCTTCCTGGCAGATTACGGTATCGACCTCGCCCGTCCGGTGCCACAGGCGCTGATCGAACGGATCGAGGCGGCGCGGCTCTGCGCCTCCAAGGTGCGCGACCGGTTCTCGACCGATGGCTGGTCTGCGCTTGCCGATCTTGCCAAGACCGCGCGCCAGATGAGCCAGACCGCGCGCCCGGGCGACGATGCCGCCCGCGCCATGTCGGTGCTGTTGCGCAAGATCACCGGCTTTTCCGGCCTCGTGCACGAGAACATGTATCGCTTTTCGGGCTGGACCTTCCTGAGCTTCGGCCGCGCGCTCGAACGTGCCGATGCGCTCTCGGCGCTTCTGGCCACCTTCGCCGATCCCAAAGCCCCCACCGGCACGCTCGACATCGCGATCGAGGTGGCCGACAGCGTGATCACCCATCAGCGCCGCTACCGCATGGAACGCTCGCGCGAGACGGTAGTGGACCTTCTGGCGCTTGATGGCGACAATCCGCGCTCGCTCCTGTTCCAGATCGCGAAGCTGCGCGCGCTCGCCGCCGATCTTCCCAATGCGCGCGACAAAGGCCGCCTCGCCGCGCTTTCACGCGCCATAGTGCCGGTCGAGAGCCTGCTTTCGGTCGCCTCCCCCGACGAGATTCCCACCGCACGGCTTCACGAGATGCGCGGCGAAATCGCCGAGATCTCGGATCTCGTCTCGCGCAGCTATCTCAGGTGAGGCCATGCGTTACGACATCCACCTGAGCATCGATTATACCTACGCCGCGCCCTCGGACCATCTGCGCAACCTTGTGCGCCTGCTGCCCGCCGAACTGCCTGGCCGCCAACGTGTCTGGTCGCGCAAGCTCACCGTCACGCCGACCCCGGACGAGCGCCGCGACACGATCGATTTCTTCGGCAATGCGATGACCTCGGTAGTCTGGCACGGGCCGGTGGCGGAGGCGATCTTCGAGCTATCGGCCCGGGTCGAACGGCTGGCAGTGGGTGACCCGCTCGACCTCTCGCCGCCGCTTGCCGATCTGGGCGCGGAAGTGACGGGAGAGATGACGTTGGCGCCCGCCTCGCCGCATCACTTTCTCGGCGCCTCCCCGCGCGTTGTGCCCTGCGCCGAGATCACCGCCTTTGCCCGGGCCGCTGTGCCGCGCGGCATCTCCGCCTATGGCGCCGTTACCGCGCTCGGCCATGCGCTCCATCACCACATGAGCTTCGACGCCGAGGCGACAACCGTCGACACCCCCCCGCGCGAGGCCTTCGTGCAGCGCCGCGGCGTGTGTCAGGATTTCACCCATGTGATGATCGCCGGGCTCCGGGGGCTCGGCATTCCCGCGGGCTATGTGTCTGGTTTCCTGCGCACATTTCCGCCACCCGGCGCGCCGCGGCTGGAAGGCGCGGATGCGATGCATGCCTGGGTACGCGCCTGGGTCGGCCGCGAGATGGGGTGGATCGAGTTCGACCCGACGAATGATCAGGGCGCCGGGCTCGATTATATCTCCGTGGCGGTCGGGCGGGATTACGACGATGTCGCCCCGGTGCGCGGCGCGCTGCGCTCCGCAGGCAGCGCCGAGACCAGCCAGGCGGTGGATGTGCTGCCGCTCGACAGCTGATGATGCTGGCGCCGGAGATCCTGCCGCTCGGCCTTGATGCGCTGCTGATCCGCTACGCCACCACGTTTTCGGAGCGCGCAAACCGCGCGGCACAAGCGCTCGCTGCCCGCCTCGAGGCCGCGCCGCTCCCAGGGCAAACCGAGGTCTCTGCCGGACTTGGTTCGGTGCTTTTGCGCTTCGACCGGGAGGCCACCACGCGCGCAGCACTCCAGGCAGCGTTGCAAGAGCGCCTTGCCGCGCCGCCGGAACCGCTTCCGGAGCCGCGGCATTTCCTTGTGCCCGCCTGTTTTGGTGACACCGCCGGGCCACAGCTCGCCGAGGCCGCCGCGCTGGCGGGGCGAAGCGAAACCGCTCTCGTGGCAGAACTCTGCGCGACGGAACTGCACGTGCTCGCGCTCGGCTTCGCTCCCGGGCAACCCTATCTCGGCATGCTGCCCGAGCATTGGCAGATGCCGCGGATGGACCGGCTCACCCCGCGTGTCGAGCCGGGCACAATCACCACCGCGATTCGCCAGATCGTGCTGTTCGCCGCGCCCTCGCCCACCGGCTGGCGCGCGCTGGGCCGCTGCGCCCTGCGCCCCTTTGCCCCTGGCGCGCCGAACCCTTTCGCGCTGCGCCCCGGCGACCGGCTGCGCTTTACCTCGGCAAGCGCCCCGGAAATCGCGGCGCTGGAAGCCGCGGGTGATCCGATGGGCGGAACTATCCGGAGTTTCCTGAAATGACGGGCTTTATCGAAGTGGCTGGCATCGCTTCGAAAATCACCGTTCAGGATCTTGGCCGCCCGGGGTTCACGGCCATGGGCCTTGCCCCCGGAGGCGCAGCCGACCGGCGCGCTCTCTGGGAGGCCGCCGCCCTGCTTGATCTCCCCGCGCCCGGGGCCGCACTCGAAATGCCGCTTGCCGGGGGCCGGTTTCGTCTCACCGCTGCGAGCCGCATCGCGCTTACCGGCGCGCCAATGCGCGCATATTGTGAGGGGCGTGCACTTGCCTGGAACGCCAGCCATCTGATCCCCGCGGGCGCCCTGATCGAGATCGGCGCGGCCGAAGCGGGGGTTTACGGCTATCTCTCGCTCGCGGGCGGGATCGCGACGCCCGAACGGCTGGGGGCGCGCGCCACGCTCGCCGCCGCGGGCCTTGGCACCGTGCTTGCGGCGGGCATGCGCCTCCCCTTCGCCCCCGATCCCGCCGCCGAAACGCCAAGCCGATGCCTGCCCACCCCCGCTCGCTTCTCGGGCGGCACGCTGCGGGTGATCGAGGGGCCGCAGACCGCGTTCTTCGATCCGCAAACGCGCGCGCGCGCCTTTGCCAACACCTTCGCGGCGGGTCCGGCAAACCGCCAGGGTCTGCCCCTCCATCACGACGGGGCCCCCTTTCAAAGCCGTAGCGCGGCGCTCCTGTCGGATTTCATCACCGCAGGCGACATCCAGATCACCGGCGCGGGCATGCCCGTGATCCTGCTCGCGGAATGCCAGAGCATCGGCGGTTATCCGCGCCTCGGCACGGTGATCCCGGCCGATCTGCCGATTGCCGCGCAGGCCCGCCCCGGCACGCCCCTGCGCCTTCTCCCGATCTCGCTCGAGGCGGCCGAATCCGCCTCGCCCCCCGAGCCCGCACAGTTTGCCGCGCTGCGCCGCAGTTGCACGTCCCTGATCCGCCGCCCCGATGACATCCCGGACCTTCTCGGCTACCAGTTGATTTCAGGCGTGGTGCGCGGGGATGAGGAAGACGGATGCGGGTCGATCTGAACGCGGATATGGGCGAGGGCGCGGGGACGGATGCCGCACTTTGCGCCGTCGTCACCTCGGCCAATATCTGCGCCGGGCTGCATGCGGGCGGTGCGCTCGAGATGGCGCGAGTAATGCGGCTGGCCGCCACGCGGGGCGTCGGGCTGGGGGTGCATCCGGGCTTCGAGGACCGCGCGCATTTCGGCCGCAACCGGATGAATCTGAGCTGCGCTGAAATCGCCGATCTGATCGCCTATCAGACCGGGGCCGCGCAGGCCGTCGCGCAGATGAACGGCCTGCAATTGCGGCATTTCAAGCTTCATGGCGCCCTGGCCAACATGGCCTCGGAAGATCCGGCGCTTGCGCAGGCCTGCTTTGGCGCGGCGCGCGCCGTCGCCCCCGGTCTGCGGCTCGTGGTGCTTGCCGCCACCGCGCAACAGGCCGCGGCCGCGGCGATGGGCGCCGATTGGGCGGGCGAGATCTTTGCCGACCGCGCCTACAACTCCGATGCCACGCTCGTCGACCGCAAGCTGCCCGGCGCCGTGCTCCATGAGGCGACACAGGCCGCACCGCGGATTCTGGCGATGCTGCGCGCGGGCGCGATCATTTCAGAGACGGGCCACCAGATCCCGGCCCGGATCGACACGATCTGCCTGCATGGCGACAGCCCCGAAGCACTCGATATGGCACGGGCGCTGCGCGCCGGGCTCACGGCTGCAGGGGTGACACTCGCGCCGCTCTAGCGCCCGAGAAAGCGCAGCACCGAGCGCGCCGCCCGCTTCCCCGGAGCCTCTCCCCCGGCCCCGAGCCGCGCCATCGTCACGTCCATCGCGGCGATCTGTGCCGCCCGCCTTTGCGGGCTCTCGATCAGCTCCAGAAGCGCCGCGGCCATCGGCCCGGGCCGGCAGGCGGGGCCAAGAAACTCTGGCACGGCGCGGGTCTCCGAGACGAGGTTCACAAGCGTCACAGTGTCGATGCGCAGCATCCGCGACATGATATGCCAGCTCAAAAAGCTCGCATCATAGCCGATCACCATCGGCGTGCGGTTCGCGGCCAGCTCGAGGCTTACCGTGCCTGAGGCCGCGAGGGCCAGATCGGCGGCGGCAAAGGCGGCACGCTTGTCCTCGGGTTCGACAACAACGATCGGTGCCACCGGCCAGCGCGCCGTCATGTCGCGCACGAGTTTTGCCACGCCCTGCACCGTCGGCACCACGACACGCAACCCCGGTTCGCGGTCGCGCAACCGCATCAGCGCCTCGTCGAAGCGCGGCCCGAGCCGCTTCACCTCTCCGACCCGCGAGCCAGGCAGGCAGAGCGCGAGCGGCTGGTCGGGGCCGATCATGAACGTCTCGCGGAAAGCGGCGGCCTCCGCCTCGGTCGCGCGCGGCTCGGCGACAACCGGATGGCCGACGAACTCGCAGCTCATCCCGGCAGCCGTCATATAAGGCGGCTCGAAAGGCAGAAGGGCAAGCACATGGTCGATCACCTCGGCCATCTTTGCCGCCCGCCCGGGCCGCCAGGCCCAGACCGAGGGAGCGACGTAATGCACCGTCTTCTGATCGGGGCGCGCGGCCTTCACGAGCCGCGCCACCCGCAGACAGAAATCGGGACTGTCGATGGTGATCAGCGCGTCCGGCCGGGCAGCGATCACCGCCTCGGCCGTCTCGGCGATCCGGCGCTTCAGGGCGCGATATTTGGGCAGCACCTCGGCCAGCCCCATGACCGAAAGCTCTTCCATCGGAAAGCGGCTCTCAAGCCCTTCGGCCGCCATCTCTGCGCCGCCGATGCCCAAGACCTCGAGGTCCGGAACCAGTTCTCTCATCGCCGCCATCAGCGCCGCGCCGAGTTTGTCGCCCGAGGCTTCACCGGCAATGAGGAAAAGCTTCATCGGCTGCGCCCCCACAGAAAGAGCCCGGCAGCCTCCGCGGCCCGCAGCGTGGCGTCGCGGTCGAGCAGCAACACCCCGCCCGCTTCGAAGGCGATCCCCGCAAGCCCCGCCGCGGCCGCTTTCGCGATGGTCTGCGGCCCGAGCGCCGGCAGGTCGATGCGCCGGTCCTGCCCGGGCTTCGGCGCCTTGTAAAACACACCCGTCGTCGGCGCGGGGGCGAGCGCGCGGTGTTGCGCGACAAAATCGAGCATCGCATCGGTACCCGGCAGCGCTTCGACGCCAAGGCAGAGCCCGCGCGCGACCACCGCCCCCTGCCCCACATCGACCGCACCAAGCGCGGCAACGATCTCTGCCGCGCGGGCGGCATCGCGCTGGTCTTCGGCGCTGAGGGTGCCGCAAAGCACGCCCGCGCCCGGCACGAGATCGGGGCAGATCGCATCGGCCCCGATCACCTCGAAGTCAAACTCCTCGAAGAGCCCGATCACGGCGCGCAGCGTGGCATCATCGCCCGCCTGCATCGCGCCGAGGAGCCGCGGCACCAGCGCGGCGGTGCGCGCATCAAAGAACTCGGGCTCGAGGCGGGGGCGCTGCATCGCGCCGGCAAGGCAAACCCGGTCAATGCCGCGCTCGGCGAGCGCATCGAAAAACGGCACGAGCCGCTCGATGCGGAAGCGCAGCACCTCGGCACCCGGCAGCGCCTCGAAGCCTTCGAGCTGGCACACCAGCATCTCGGGTGCGGCCGCTATCAGGAGCCGCGGCAGCGCACCGGCACCGGCGATCAGCGCGGTCGCGCTCATTGCGGCGTCAGGAAGCTGCGGTCCGAGGGACCGAGGATGAAATCGAGCACCTCGCGCACCATCGCGCTGTCGCTCCCCTGCTCGGCCCGCGCCCGCGCCTGTTCGCGGAAATTGCCCGCGCCGAGCTCCGCGTAAAGCGCGCGCAGCGCGGAGATCTCGGCACGGTCGATGCCGTGGCGTTTCAACCCGACGAGGTTGAGCCCCTCAAGGGCGGCCCGCGGCCCCGCGACGAGCCCGTGCGGGATCACATCCGCCGTCACCATCGAAAGCGCGCCGATGATCGCGCCGCGCCCGATCCGCACCCATTGATGCACACCCGAGAGCCCGCCGACGATCACATCGTCCTCGATCACGCAATGCCCGGCAATCGCGACGGAATTGACCAGAATGACCCGGTCGCCGATGGTCACGTCATGGGCGACATGGCAATTCGCCATGAAGAGCCCGTCATCGCCCACCTTGGTGAGCCCGCCGCCCCCCGCCGTGCCGCAGTTCATCGTCACATATTCGCGGATACGGTTCCGCGCCCCGATCTCGAGCCGGGTCTTCTCGCCGCGGTATTTCAGATCCTGCGGGATCTGGCCCAGCGAGGCGAAGGGGAAGATCACGGTCCCCTCGCCGATCACGGTATCGCCGGCGATCACGACATGGGATTTGAGCTCGACCCCCTGCCCGAGCACCACCTCCGGGCCGATGTGACAAAACGGCCCGATGGAGCAGCCCGGACCGATCCTGGCGCCCTCCTCGATCACGGCCGACGGGTGAATGGTTGCGGGCGCGTCGCTAGCCATGTCAGCCCTTCAGATCCATCATCGCGGTGAATTCCGCCTCGGCAGCGAGTTGCCCCTCGACGAAAGACTGGCCCTCGAATTTCCACACTTTGCCGCCGCCGCGCTTCACCGTCACCTTCATCTCGAGCACATCGCCGGGCACCACCTTGCGCCGGAACCGGCAGGCGTCAATCGCCATGAAATAAGTGCCCAGAGGCTTGTCGATGACATTCATCGAAATGCCGACCACCACCGCGGCCGTCTGCGCCATCGCCTCGACGATCATCACGCCGGGCATCACCGGTTCCTCGGGAAAATGGCCGGTGAATTGCGGCTCGTTATTGGTGATGCATTTGATCCCCACCGCGCTCTCAAAAGGAACGATGTCGCGCACCTTGTCGATCATCAGGAACGGATAGCGATGCGGGATGATGCGCTTGATCAGGCTCAGATCGGCATGGGTATGCGGGGCGGGGTCGCTCATTTTCGGTCCTTCCTGAAATCGGGTCAGCCTTTCGGCCTTGCTAGCCTTGCCGCGACGGCATTTCAAGGCGCGACTCCGCCGCGCTGGGGCACGCGCTCATTCGACGGAGGCGGCGGGATTCTGTATCGTTTCCGGCGCGGAACCCGGATCCGCGCCCTGATCTTCGGCGGGTCCGGTGCCGAGCCGCGCATCGACAAGGGCAGCAAGATCATCGGTGATATCGGCCGCCTCAAGGCCACGGATGATCGCGCGCCGGTCGAGCAGCACCACCGCGCCGCGCCGCGCCAGCACTTCGTCCATAAGCGGCGCCACGGCCGCATAAAAGCTCTGCCGATGCTGCGCAAGCCCCTGCGACAGCGCCTGATCCTTGGCTTTCTGCGCCGCGCGGATCCCTGTGGCGCGTTCGTCGAAAGCATCTGCCTCGGCGCGGAACGCTTCTGGCGCGAGTGTCGCGCGCCGGTCGGTCAGCGCCTTTTCCTCGGCCACGAGGGCATCGGAAATCCGGTTGTTCTCGGCCCGCAGCGCGTCGCGATCACGCGTCAGATCGGCAATGATCCGCTTGCCCCAGAGCGTCGTCTCGAAGAGCCGCTCGAAATCGAGGGTCAGAACGGGAAGTTCCACATCGTGCCCCCCGGCCTCGGCCGGTGCCGTTTGCTGCGCGACGCCGGGGATCGGCCCCAGAAGCCAGACCGCGGCGAGCACCAGACAGACGAGGCCGAAGCTGCGCCCCGGCCTTGATCTGCTCATGCGATCTTGCTGCGGCATCGGCCGGCTCAGAACTTCGTCGAGATTGTCAGATCGAAGTTCTGCACATTGTCGTAGTCTTCCTTCTTGATCGCATGCGAGAAGTTCAGCCGCAGCGGGCCGAGCGCCGAATCCCAGAACACCGAGACCCCGATCGCAGAGCGCAGCTTCATGCTGTCATCGACAGTGCCGCTTGCCCCGGCAGTATCGTCGAGCCCCCAGACGGAACCCGTGTCCCAGAACACGCCGCCATGGATGCCATATTCCTCCGGCACGCCCAGCGGGAATTCCGTCTCGAGCCGCAGCGCGGCATAATATTTCCCGCCAAGCGCGTCTTCGTTCGGGGCGCCGGTATCGCGCGGACCATAGCCGTTCGATTCGAAGCCGCGCACCTTGCCCGAGCCCGAGAACCGGTCGAGCACCGAGAGCTGGGTGCCGCCGCGGGCCGCGATCGCGCCGCCCTCAAGTTCAGCGCGCAGCGTGACGTCCTCGTGGAACACCTTGCGTTCGGCGCGCAAAAGCGCGGTCGTGCGCAGGGCCTCGACATCGCCTCCGAAGCCGAAGAGATCCTGGCTGATCCGGAACGTGAAGCCGTAACGCGGGTCAATGCCGGTGCGGCGGGTATCCCAGGTGTAGGTATAGCCCGGGCCGGTGCTGGTGCGCGCGCCCTCGTCGCGCACGATCAGCGGCGAAGACCAGCTTTCCGTGGTGGTGCTGGCGGCGCAGGCGGCAACGGAATTGTCCGCCACGCAGTCGTCATAGCCATATGTGCCGCTCATCTCGTTGCGCTGCCAAGTGTAACGCAACTCAAGGCGCGAATTGCGCGCAAGCGGGAACTCGATCGACGGGGTAATCCCAATCTTCTTCGTGTTGTAATCGGCGTAATCGGTGTCGGTGGTGTTGTACCACAGCTGGAGCCGCCCCTTCAGATCGCGTCCGAGCAGATGCGGCTCGATGAAGTCGATCGAGTTGGTCTGGTTGTCCTTGGTGGTGCCGATCGAGACGCCGAGATACTGGCCGCGGCCGAGGAAGTTCGACTCCTCAAGCGAGGCATTGAGGCCAAAACCCGACGAGGCGCCATAGCTCGCGCCGAAGGACAGCGAGCCGGTCGGCTGTTCCTCGACGTTGACATCGACCACCACCTGATCGGGGCCCGAGCCCTGACGGGATTCGACGTCGGCCTTGGAGAAGAAACCGAGCGCGCGGATCCGTTCGGCGGAGTTCTTGATCTCGCGCGGGTTGAAGGGATCGCCCTCGACCGAGTTGAACTCGCGCCGGATCACGCTGTCGAGCGTGGTGGTGTTGCCCTCGATGTCGATGCGCTCGACGAACACGCGCGGACCGCGCACGAGTGCGAATTCGACATTCAGCGTCTGGGTGCGCGGGTCGCGGGTGATGCGCGGATCGACGCGCACGAAATTGGCGCCCTGGCGCAGCGCCAGCTCCTCCATCCGTGTCACCGCATAGTCAATCGCCGCGGGCGAATAGATCGCGCCATTGCGGATTTTCACCTGATCCTCGAAATCCGCAGCGGAGAGTTCGCTCACCTCGGAGACGACAGAGGTCTTGCCGAAATGATATTGCTGGCCCTCGCGGATGTTGAAGGTGAGGTAAAACCCCTCCCGGTCGCGCCCCATCTCGGAGGAGACGCCCGCCACTTCAACATCGGGGTAGCCACGCGAGCGGTAGAAATCTGTCAGCATCTGCCGGTCGAGGTCGATCCGGTCGGGCACGAAATTGTCGCGCTGCACGAGCCGGTGCAGGATGCCCGCCTGTTTCGTGCCGAGCACGTCGCGCAGGCGCCGGTCGGAATAGGCGCGGTTGCCGGTGAAAGTGATGCGGTTGACCTCGGAGACCATGCCTTCCCTGATCTCGAACACTACATCGACGCGGTTGCCGTCGCGCTTGATCACTTTCGGATCGACGCGCACGTTGACGCGCCCGGCCTGGGCATAGCCCTCCGCGAGCGCGGCGGCATCGGCCTCAAGAAGCGCGGGCGAGAACACCCGGCGCGGCTGGGTTTTCACGATCTCAAGGAGCTTGTCGTCCTTGAGCATCTTGTTGCCCTCGAAATCGACGACATTGACGGTCGGGAATTCGTGCACCCGGATCACCAGCGTCGATCCCTGCGGCACCAGTTCGACGCTCTCGAAGAGCCCCGAGCCCTGCAACCGCTGATAGGCCTCGTTGAGCGCCCCCCCGCTGAGCGCCTGCCCCTTGCCGATCGCCGCAAAGCCGAGAATCGTTTCCGGCTCGATGCGTTCGTTGCCCTCGATCACGACTTTCTGGAACTGATAGCTTTGCGCCATCACCGGTGCGGCCACAAAAGCCACAGGTACGGCGAAGGCCAGCAGGGTGGTTGCGGCGAGTGCCCCGGCATGCCGGCTCAGACGCCGCGTCGTGCCGGTGGGTTCCTTGCCGTTGCGCCGCTTCGTCATTGCCCTCTCCCGCCCGTGGCCTTTCGCTCTGTCTTGTCAGTGACTAGCGAGAAAGACAGGCCTTGTCAAAGCGGCTGAACGGTCGCGGCGGCGATCCGGCTCCCCTTGGGCGGGGGACGGAAAACCCGGCCACCGGTCGGAACCGGTGCCGGGCGCGCTCAGAGTTGATAGGCGGGGGCAGGCGTCGTCTTGATCAAGGTTTCGATCTGCGGGTCGATCGCGACGGCGAGGCCAAGGGCGAGCACGATTGCAAGCGGCGCCAGAATCCGGTCCTGCGCAAGCCCCCAGATCAGAGACAATTCCCGATAGCTTTCGGCCAGACCTGTCGGCATCCCATCGCTCTCCTGTACTGCCTGACCGGGTTAGCGCAGCATTGCGGCGGGATTATGGCCGGATCGGCCCGGCCGTGGCGCGGGCCGGGCCTTGCCACTCAGCAGGAGAGATCGTTCCAGAGCCCGAAGGCCATCAGACCGAGCACAAGCGCGAGCCCGACCGAGACCATCATCGACATGATCCGGTCCGAGGGCGGCTTGCCGGTGATCCCCTCCCAGAGGTGGAACATCAGATGGCCGCCATCCAGCACCGGAATCGGCATCAGGTTGATGAAGCCGACCGCGGTGGACAAGAGCGCGATGAACCAGATGAAATCGGCGAGCCCCGATTTCGCCGCCGCCGCCGAACCTTCGGCGATGCCGATCGCGCCGCGCAGGTTGCAGCTCGAGATTTTCCCCAGCACCATATGCTCGATCGCCGAGACCGAGGCGGTGATCGTGGCCCAAGTCTGCTTTGCCCCGCCCAGAAGCGCGGTGCCGAGCCCGGGGCTTTCGGTGGCGGGGGTAAAGCCCATCCCCGCCAGAAGCCCGATCTTGTAATCGCTCTCAAAGCTGCCGTCGGCTTTCGGAATGTCGATGATTTTCGGCGTCAGGGTGAGGGAAATCTCCGTCCCCGCCGTCGCATCGGCGGCATCGGGGCGCCAGATGCCAAGCGCAAGCGGCGTGCCCTTGCCCGCCGTGACCGCGGTCACGATATCCTCGAATCGCCAGATCTGCGTGCCGTTGATCTCGGTGATCACGTCGCCCGCCTTGATCCCCGCCTCATAGCCCGCCGATTGCGGCACGACCTGCTCGGCGCGCGGCGGCGCGATCTGCGGCCCCTGCACCTCCATGTCGGTGCCATCGCGGCGGATGCGGTAGTCGAGGAAGGGTTGGCCGGGCGTCTCGACGTCGCGCAGGCCGGAGTAATCGTCGAGCGAAACGCCCGCGATCGCCAGCACTTCATCACCCGGGCGCAGATCGCCCGAGCCTTGCGGCAGCGCCACCAAAGACGCCACCTGCGGCGGCGTCACCGGTGTGCCCTGCCACAGGATCGCCAGACCGAAGACCGCAATCGAGAGGATGAAGTTGAACACCGGTCCCGCCGCCACGGTCGCCGCCCGCGCCCAGAGCGGCGCGCCATGCATGGTGTGGCGCCGCTCCTTGGCGCTCATGCCCGCCATCGCGCCGCTGTCGGCGCCCGCCGAGGCGGCATTGGCATCGCCCAGAAACTTCACATAGCCGCCGAGCGGAAAGGCCGAGACCTTCCAGACCGTGCCATGCCGGTCGCGCCGGCTCACCAGCGTCGGGCCAAAGCCGATGGAGAAGGCCTCCGCCTTGATGCCGCAGATCCGGCCAATGATGTAATGGCCATATTCATGCACCGTCACAATGACCGAAAGGGCCAGGACGAAGGCGATGATGGTGTAAAGCAGGTTGCCGAAATCGGGCAGAAATTCCAAGGGTCAGGTCCTTAGGCTCGGGATCACCTGACGCGCGAGCGCGCGCGCCGTGGCATCGGTCTGGTAGACCATATCGAGGTTCTCGAGCGGTTTTCCAAGCCCATGACGGGCCGACATCTCCGTGAGCACCGCGGTAACAAGTGCCCCCATGTCGAGAAAGCCGATCTCCTCGGCGATGAAGGCATCAAGCGCCGCTTCCTTGGCGGCGTTGAAGGCCGCGCCCGCCGTGCCGCCGGTGGCCATGACCTCGCGCGCGAGCCGCAGCGCCGGAAAGCGCGCCTCATCGGCCTTGCGGAAGGTGAGCTTGCCGATTTCAACGAGATCGAGCCGCTTCACCGGCAGATCCTCGCGCTCGGGCCAGTTCAGCGCATAGCCGATCGCATGGCGCATGTCGGGCGCGCCCAGATGCGCCATCAGTGCGCCATCCTTGAAGCCCACCAGCGCATGGATCATCGACTCGGGGTGCACAACGGCCTCGATCATCTCCGGCGGAAAGCCAAAGAATTCCTTTGTCTCAATGAGTTCCATCGCCTTGTTGAACATCGAGGCGGAATCGATGGTGATGCGCTGGCCCATGGCCCAGTTCGGATGGGTGGAGGCCTGCGCGACGGTGGCCTCCTTCAGCTTCTCAAGCGGCCAGTCGCGGAAGGCGCCGCCCGAGGCGGTGATGATCACCCGCTCGACCGCGGCATAATCCTCGCCCACGAGCGCCTGAAACACCGCCGAATGCTCACTGTCGACGGGCAGGATGCGCGCGCCGTGCTTTTGCGCTTCGGCGAGCAAAAGCGGCCCGGCGGTGACGAGCGATTCCTTGTTGGCCAGCGCCAGCGTCGTGCCCTGCGAGAGCGCGGCAAAGCCCGGCGCCAGCCCCGCAGCGCCAACGATGGCGCTCATCACCCAGTCGGCCGGGCGCAAGGCCGCCTCGATTAGGGCATCCTTGCCGGCCGCCACTTCGGTACCAGCGCCCGCGAGCGCTTCGCGCAATTCCTCAAGGCAGTCTTCATGCGCGGTGACGGCGATCTCGGCGTTGAACTGCCGCGCCTGCTGGGCGAGCAGCTTCACATTGCGCCCGCCCGACAGGGCCACGACCTGAAACGCCCCGGGCCGACGCCCGATCAGGTCAAGCGTATTTACCCCGATCGAGCCGGTGGCTCCGAAAACCGATACGCGACGCATGACTTATCCTCCGAAGAAATTCCGGGGCAATAAAGGATAGATCAGCAGCAGAATGGAAACTGCGCCAATCAGCGCATCGAACCGGTCCAGAAGCCCGCCATGCCCGGGAATAAGGGCGGAGCTGTCCTTCACGCCCATGCGGCGCTTGATCGCGCTCTCGGCAATGTCGCCCATCTGCCCCGCCAGCGCGATCAAGGGCGAGAGCGGCACAAGAACCCAGGAGCCCATCCCGAGCGCCCAGAACAGCGCCCCCACGCCCGCCGCGCCGATCCAGCCCGCAACCGTGCCCGACCATGTCTTTTTGGGAGAGACGCGGGGCCAGAATTTCGGCCCGCCAAGCGCCCTTCCCGCAAAATAGCCCGCCACATCCGAGATCACGACCACGGCCACGAGCCACAGGATGCCGAGCGCGCCGACCCAGCCGCGCAGCATGATCAGCGCATAGCCCGTCGCCATCACGAAAAACGCATAGGAGGCGAAAATCGTCCGGTCCCGCCGCGGCATCAGCGTGCCGATGATCACCGGCAGCAAAAGCGCGATCCGGGTGATCGCGTTGGGCAAAAACAGCACCAAAAGCGTCAGGCCGCCTGCTAGCGCGGCAAGCCCTTTTGCCTGCGTGCCCGATGTGCCTTCGGGCGTGGTCATCGCCGCGAGTTCCCAGACCATCAGCGTGACGACAAGCACGGCCAGAAGGCCAAAGACGATCCCGCCCGACCAGATCGCAAAGGCCCCCACCGCAACCATCGCAAGGCCCGAAAGCGTGCGCGCGCGCAGATCCGACCAGTTCGCGCTCATCCGGTCACCCCGCCGAAGCGCCGCTCGCGCGCACCGAAGCGCGCGAGAATGCCCGAAAGCTCGGCCGGCGTAAAATCGGGCCAGAGGGTCGGAGTGAATTCATATTCCGCATAGGCTGCCTGCCAGGGCAGGAAGTTCGAGGTGCGGCTCTCGCCCGAGGTGCGGATCACCAGATCCGGGTCCGGCAGATCGGCGGTGTCGAGGCAACTCTCGAGCCGCGCCGGGCTGATCTCCTCGGGGGTGATCCGGCCCTCGGCGGCCTGCGCGGCGAGCCGGGCCGCGGCACGCACAAGCTCGTCACGCCCGCCGTAATTGATCGCCACCGTCAGGTTCAGCCTTCCGTTGTTGGCCGTGCGCGCCTCGATCCCCGACATCAACGCCGACAGCTTCGGGTCGAGCGGCGCCCGGTCGCCGATGAAGCGCATCCGGACGCCCTCGGCCGAAAGCGCATCCGCCTCGCGCTGGATATAGCGCGCGAAAAGCGCCATCAGGCCAAGCACTTCCTCGGTCGAGCGCTTCCAGTTCTCGGTCGAGAAGGCATAGACGGTGAGCCATTTCACGCCCATGTCGGGGCAGGCGCGGGTGATCTCCTTCACCCGCTCGGCGCCGCGCCGGTGGCCGACGAGCCGCGGCCAGCCGCGCTCCTTCGCCCAGCGGCCGTTCCCGTCCATGATGATCGCGACATGCGGCACGCCGTGATCGGTGATGCCGGTCCCGGAATCCTCTCCCGGCCCGGAAACCGGAGCGGAGGCCGAAGCCCGGGTCGGCTTGGTCGCGGCCATGATCTGCCTTTCCGAGCGCGCTGAACGCCCCTGATGCCGGCTCTCGCGCAGGTCTCAGACCTGCATGATCTCCGCCTGCTTTTCTTCCAGCGCCTTGTCGACAAGGCCGATATGCTTTTTGGTCAGTTCCTCGACCTCGGCTTCCCAGAACTTCACGTCGTCTTCCGACATGCCGTTCCCTTTCGCCTTCTTGATCTGGTCCATGCCGTCGCGGCGCACATTGCGCACCGCCACCCGGGCGTGCTCGGCATATTGCGCGGCGACCTTGGTCAGCTCGCGGCGGCGCTCCTCGTTCAGCTCGGGGATCGGCAGCATGATGATCGGCCCGTTCGTCTGCGGGTTGATCCCGAGACCCGACTCGCGGATCGCCTTTTCCACCTTGGCGATCAGCCCCTTGTCCCAGACGTTGATGGTCACCATCCGCGGCTCGGGCACGTTGATCGTGCCGACCTGGTTGATCGGCGTCAGCGAGCCGTAAGCGTCGACCATGATCGGCTCGACCATCGTTGCCGAGGCGCGCCCCGTGCGCAGCGTGCCGAATTCGTGCTTGAGCGAATGCATCGCCCCTTCCATGCGGCGCTCAAGATCATCGGTATCGATTTCGATTTCGTCGGACATGGGCTCTCCCCGGTCTTGTCAGTCGGTTTCTTCTTAGCCGCATGGCGCGGCCTTGGATAGGGGCCAAGCGCGCGCACCCGGCCCGGATGAGTGGCTCTTCTGGCCTGTCGGCGCGATTGCGCCGGACTCAGCCCTGCACCCGCGTATAGGTGCCCTGCCCCGCAAGGATGCCGCGGAAGCCGCCCGGCTCGTCGAGCGAGAAGACGATGATCGGCAGCGCATTGTCGCGCGCGAGCGCAATCGCCGAGGCATCCATAACGCCAAGGTTCTTTTGCAGGCATTCGTCATAGCTCACGGTGTCGTAGCGCTTGGCATCCGCGAACTTCTTTGGATCCTTGTCATAGACGCCATCGACCTTGGTGCCCTTGAAGATCGCCTCGCAATTCATCTCGTTGGCGCGCAGCGTCGCCGCGGTATCGGTGGTGAAATAGGGGTTGCCGGTGCCCGCAGCGAAAACGCAGATGCGCTTTTTCTCGAGGTGGCGCACGGCGCGGCGGCGAATGTAGGGCTCGCAGACCTGATCCATCGGAATCGCCGAGATCACGCGGGTGTGGATGCCGAGCGCCTCAAGCTGCGCCTGCATGCCGAGCGCGTTCATCACCGTGGCGAGCATGCCCATGTAATCCGCCGTGGTGCGCTCCATCCCCTGCGCCGAACCGGCCAGCCCACGGAAAATGTTGCCGCCGCCGATCACCATACAGATCTCGACGCCCATGTCGTGAACCGATTTCACCTCGCGGGCGATGCGCGCAACGGTGGGCGGATGCAGCCCGTAGCCCTGATCGCCCATCAATGCCTCACCGGAAATCTTCAACATCACACGTTTGTATTTCACGCTCGGCGCGGCTTCATCGCTCATCGCGGTCCTCGATCTGATCCGGGTTGTCTTTGGCGCGCAAAATGTCGCAAATGGCGGACGCTGACAACCCGCCCCGCACGTTTCAGGATCGCCCCGTGACCGAGCCGCTCGCAGATATTGCCGCCCTGCCCGCAGATCGCCCGGTTCTGCTGGCGGGCGCGACCGCCAGCGGCAAATCAGCGCTGGCGCTTGAAATCGCAGAAAAATCCGGGGGCGTGGTGGTGAATGCCGATGCGCTGCAGGTCTGGAATTGCTGGCGCGTGCTCTCGGCACGGCCTTCGGCAGAAGAAGAGGCGCGCGCCCCCCACCTGCTTTACGGGCATCGCGCGCCGGGCGAGGATTATTCCGTCGGCGCGTGGTTGCGGGAAGTTGCGCCCATTCTTGCTGCATTCCGGTCAGGTGCCGGGCCGCGGCCGATCATCGTGGGCGGCACCGGACTTTACTTCACGGCGCTGACCGAGGGCCTCGCGGAGATCCCCGAGACCCCGCCCGAGATCCGCAAGATGGCCGATGCGCGACGCGAAGCCGAGGGGCATGAGGGCATGCTTTCGGAACTCGACCCCGCCACCGCGGCCCGCATCGATCCGCGCAACCCGATGCGCGTGCAGCGCGCCTGGGAGGTGATGCGCGCCACCGGCCGCGGCCTTGCGCAGTGGCAAGACACGACGCCGCCCCCGCTCCTGCCGCTTTCCGATTGCACCCCCTTGCTGTTGCAGGTGGGGCGCGACGCGCTTGCCGCGCGGATCGACCGCCGCTTCGAGGCGATGCTGGGCGCGGGCGCGCTCGAAGAGGTGCGCGCCATGCTCCCCTTCTGGGCGCCCGAAGCGCTCTGGGCGCGCGCGATCGGCGCGCCGGAGCTCGTCGCCCATCTGCGCGGCGAGATCCCGCTTGCGGAGGCCATCGCGCGCACGCAGGCCGCCTCGCGCCAATATGCCAAACGCCAGCGCACATGGTTTCGTGCCCGGATGGCCCGCTGGCACAAGATGGAGCGGGTCTGAGCCCTCTCTGCCGTCACAATAATTTTCGTTGAAATTACAAGTTTCTCGGCCCTATTCTTCACGCGATCAAAGCTGCCGGACCTCACCCGTGAAACTCTTCTCGACGCCCCCGCTTGCGCCCGCCGCGCAGCAAGACCCCTCCGTTCGCCCTGAGGCGCCCGCACGGCTGCGCCGCGCAAGCGTCACGCTTCTGCCCGAGGCGCCCTCGGCGCCCCGCGTGGTGCCGCTGGCGCGGCTTGCCCAGGGGGGCCGGTGGCGCGTGGAGGCGATGCGGGCGCATTCCGAGCCTTGCCTCTTGTGGTTCACCCGCGGTCAGGGCCGGATCACGCTCGGCGGCGTCACCCGCGGTTACGGCCCCCATACGGCCGTGTTCCTGCCGCCCGGGGTCATGCATGCCTTCGAGGTCGGGTTGCAGACGCACGGGATGGCGGTGTTCTTTGGCCGCAATACCGATCTGACCCTGCCCCATGCGGCGCAGCATCTGCGCATCCGCGATACCGCCACGCAGGGCGAGATGACCGGGCTGATCGATTCCGCCGGGCGTGAGCTCGACAGCGGCCGCCCGGGCGCCGAGCGCGCGGCGAGCCATTATCTCGGCCTTCTGAGCGTCGCGCTCGAACGTCAGACCGCCGCCCAGCCCGAAGAGGCGCGCGCCGCCGCCGGCGGGCGCGGCCGCAAGCTCGTCGCGCGTTACACCGCCCTTCTTGAGCGCGATTTCCGCACCGGGCATGGCGTGGCCGATTATGCTGCGAGCCTTGGTGTCACCGCCACGCATCTCACCCGCACCTGCCGCGCCAATTGCGGCCGCGCCGCCTCGGAGCTGCTGCAGGACCGCCGCCTGTACGAAGCACGCCGGCTGCTCACAGAGACCCGCACCCCTGTTAAGGACATCGCGGCCAGCCTCGGCTTCACCTCGGCCGCCTATTTCACCCGCGCCTTCCAGACCCGCACGGGCAAGACCCCCTCGGCATTTCGTCGCGGCGGCTGAGCCCCCTTTGCAGCGTCCCCGTGGGCCGCTATCTCTGCGGCACACCATTCTGACCGGGGATTTTCATGGAACGCGCAATCGAACGGGTACTGTTTGCCAGCCGCTGGCTGATGGCGCCGATGTATCTGGGCCTTGTCGGCACACTCGCCATCCTGCTCTGGGCCTTCATGCTCGAGCTTTACCACTTCATCCTCGAAATCCCGCAGCTCGATGTCGACCACGCGGTGATGGGTGCACTCTCGCTGATCGACCTGAGCCTTGCGGCAAACCTGCTCCTGATCGTGATCTTCTCTGGCTACGAGAATTTCGTCTCGCGCATGGACACTGCCGACCACGAGGACCGGCCGGACTGGCAGGGCGAGGTCGATTTCTCGACGCTGAAGCTGAAACTCGTCGCCTCGATCGTGGCGATTTCGGGGATCCACCTGCTCAAGGTGTTCATGGATCTCGACAAATACCCGAAAGAAAAGATCATCTGGATGATCACGATCCATCTGGTCTTTGTCGTCTCTGGCGTGCTTCTGGCGGCGATGGACTGGATCTCGAACCATGCCAAGACGCTGAAGAAAAACGCAAAATATCAAAACGCCGAGAAGCTGCACTGAAACAGGAGAGGCGCCCGAAGGCGCCCCTCTTTGTCTTCGCGGATCAGGCGGCCTCTGCCGCGCCCGCGCCATCACGCGAAAGGTCGAATTTCTCCACCGTTTCGCGCAGCTCCGAACCCTCGCCCGCCAGCGCACGCCCCGAGGAGGCGGCCTGATCGGTCATCTCGGCAATATGCTGGGTTGTCTGGTCGAGCTGCGTCACCGCGCCATTGATCTCGGCAATGCCGCGCGCCTGTTCCTCGGCGGAAGACGCGATCTCGCCCATCCGGCTGTGGATATCCGTCACCGAAGTCAGGATTTCCTTGAGGGCCGTGCCGGTGCGCCCGACAAGTTTCACGCCGCCCTGCACCTGACTGGTCGAGGTGGAGATCAATTCGGAGATCTCGCGGGCCGCATCCGAAGCGCGCTGCGCCAAGGCCCGCACCTCCGAGGCGACCACGGCAAAGCCGCGCCCCGCCTCGCCTGCCCGCGCCGCCTCCACCCCGGCATTGAGCGCCAGAAGGTTGGTCTGGAAGGCGATTTCCTCGATCACATGGGTGATGCGCGAGATCGATTCCGACGAGGTCTCGATCTCGGCCATCGCCGCCACCGCATCCTGCACCACTTGCGCCCCGTTCTCGGCATTCTTGCGCGCCGTATCGGCCATGCGCCGCGCCGTCACCGCGCCCTCGGCCGCCGAGGACACCGAACTCGTGAGCTCGTTCAACGCGGCCGCCGTCTCTTCGAGCGAGGCAGCATTGCGCTCGGCATTCTGTGCAAGCGCACTTGAGGCGCCCGCAAGTCGCCCGGCCTCAGCCTCGACGCGCAGCGCGGTATCGTCGATCTGGCACAGCGCGGCGCAAAGCTGGGTCACCGCGGCGTTGAAGTTCTGCCGCAAGATGTCGTAATCGCCCGGCAGCGGCTCGGTGATCGCATAGGCGAGATTGCCTTCCGCGAGCGCTTCCAGCCCCTTGCCCAGCATCGTCACGATGCGTTCCTGATCGGCCAGCCGCGCCTCGGCCGCGGCGGCCTGACGCGCCGCCTCTTCCTGCGCCGCGATCTCGCGCAGCCGGCGGCGCTCCTGCATCTCGGCCTCGGCCTGTTCGCGCTCGGCCCGCGCTTGCACTTCCTGCGCGGCCCGCGCCGCTTCCGCTGCCTGCAGCGCGGCTTCCTCAGCTTTCAGCACGGCCTGCATGCGAGCGTTTTCCGCGAGATTGGCCTGAAACACCTGCAGCGCGCGTGCCATATCACCGATCTCGTCGCTGCGGTGCAGTCCCTGCACCTCCACATCCGTGCCCCCTTCGGCAATCGCGCGGGTGGTGTGCGCCATCCGCGCGATGCAATTGACGATCCGGCGCCCGTAGCCCCAGGCAAAACCAAGTGCGAGCACCAGCGCCGCGACCACGGCCGCACTCATCATGCGGATCTCGGAGGCCTGCATCTGCGCCGCCAGCTCATTCGGCGCCGCCACGACATAAATTCCCGCGACGTTGCCAGCAAAATCCTTCACCGCAATCGCCCGGCCAACATGGGCCACGCCGCCGAAATCCTGCTCGATATCGACCGCGCCGGTCGCCATCACCTGTGCGATCTGATCGGCATCGAGCATCGGCGGCGCCTCCGTGGTCGCCGCCTTGCGTTCGATCGTGGCCAGTTCCGCACCGGTCGAGGCGGCAACCGCCGCGCTCGGCACGACATAATATTCGAACACATCGCCGGTGTTGGCGGCCATTTCGCCAAGGAAATTCTGATCCATGTCGAAGCCCACCTCGACGGTGCCGACATGTTCCCCCTGCCAGCTCACCGCGGCAATGCCGCGCGCGCCCACGCCCGCGACGCCGCGCTCGAGCCCCATCACCGAGATATGGTCACGGTTGGCATCGACCACGGTCTGCCGGAACGGGCTCAGATCGTCGCCGCGCTTGTCGAGCTTGTGCAGCCGAATGAGCGAGGTGGCGGGGGGCGTGTGGAACTGCAACTGCTTGAGCCCGGTCTGGGCCTTCAGATCGGTGTAGCTCTGCGTCAGCATCGCCTCGATCGTCCTGTCATCGCCCCGGGCGAGCGCCTCTTGCAGCGCGGGAATGCCGGCAAAGACGCGCGCCATCGAGAGCGCTTCGGTTTCCTTGGCGATCAGGGCGAGGCGCAGCGTCTCTTCCGCGACCTTGCGCTCGTTTTCATAAGCCGTGGCGATCGTCTGCCGACCAACGAGACCCATCCCGCCAGACACAAGAACAACGCCGATCAGAGCGGCAACCACAGGTAAAAGCAGGATCTGTTTGCGAAGGGTCATAGCGATCTCCTGAGCAAGATGGCGCAGACCCTAGGCTGATTTCCCTAATATCGGATTGGTGCGCGCAAGTATCGCAATGGACACAATGTCGCAGACCTCATTCGCCAAAGGCCGCCCCCCGCAAGGGAAGCGGCCAAAAAGCCGGGCGGGGAGGGATCAGAAGAAGCCCAGCTTGTTCGGGTTGTAGCTGACCAGCATATTCTTGGTTTGCTGATAGTGATCGAGCATCATCTTGTGGGTCTCGCGGCCGATGCCGGATTGCTTGTAGCCCCCAAAGGCCGCATGCGCCGGGTAGGCATGGTAGTTGTTGACCCAGACGCGGCCCGCCTGAATGTGGCGGCCAAAGCGGTAGCAGGTGTTGATGTCGCGCGACCAGACGCCGGCGCCGAGGCCGTACATCGTGTCATTGGCGATATGGAGCGCCTCGTCCTCGTCTTTGAAGGTGGTGACCGAAACGACCGGGCCAAAGATTTCTTCCTGGAACACACGCATCTTGTTGTGGCCTTTGAGGATCGTCGGCTGGATGTAAAAGCCGTTCGAAAGGTCGCCGCCAAGACGCGCCGCATCACCGCCACAGAGCACTTGCGCGCCCTCTTCGCGGCCGATCGTCAGGTAGGACATGATCTTGTCCTGCTGCTCCTGGCTCGCCTGCGCGCCGACCATCGTCTCCATCAAGCGCGGGTCGCCCTGCTTGATCGCCTGAACGCGGGCGATGCAGCGCGCGATGAACTCTTCGTAGATGTCCTCCTGAATGAGCGCACGCGAGGGGCAGGTGCAGACCTCGCCCTGGTTGAAGGCAAAGAGCACGAAGCCTTCGACCGCCTTGTCGAGGAAGGCGTCATCCTTCGCCATCACGTCCGAGAAGAAGATGTTCGGCGACTTGCCGCCAAGCTCCAGCGTCACCGGAATGAGGTTTTCGGTCGCATATTGCATGATCTTGCGGCCGGTCTCGGTCGAGCCGGTGAAGGCGATCTTGGCGATGCGCGTGGAGCGGGCCAGCGGCGCGCCGACATCGGGGCCCATGCCGTTGACGATGTTGAGAACGCCGGGCGGCAGCAGATCCTTGATCACGTCAATCAGCACCATGATCGCGGCCGGGGTCTGCTCGGCGGGTTTGAGCACGATGCAGTTGCCCGCCGCAAGCGCCGGCGCCAGTTTCCAGGCCGCCATCAGGATCGAGAAGTTCCACGGGATGATCTGGCCCACCACACCGAGCGGCTCATGGTAATGATAGGCGACGGTGTCGTTGTCGATCTCCGACATCGAGCCTTCCTGCCCGCGCAGCACCCCCGCGAAATAGCGGAAATGGTCGACCGACAGCGGGATGTCCGCGGCGGTGGTCTCCCGGATCGGCTTGCCGTTGTCCCAGGTTTCGGCGGCGGCGAGCAATTCGAGGTTTTCCTCGAGCCGGTCGGCGATCTTCAGCAGCACATTCGAGCGATGCGCGGCCGAGGTGGTGCCCCATTCGCCCTTCGCGGCATGGGCAGCATCGAGGGCGAGTTCGACATCGGCCGCGCCCGAGCGCGCCACTTCACACACTTTCTCGCCGGTGATCGGCGTGATGTTGTCGAAATACTGGCCGCTCACCGGCGGGGTCCATTTGCCGCCGATGAAATTCTCGTAGCGCGGCTTGAAGGGCGACACCATCACCCCGTTGAATGCGTGCGGCATGTCGTTGGCCATCGTTTCCTCCCTGATGGTCAGGCCCCCTCCCGGGGCAAGTTGATGCTCAGAGAGTGCGCCCCTTCGCGATTCTTGCATAGCCGGTTTGTGCCACGGACATGCCTCACCTGTTTCAGGGGCGAGACAGGTGCAGATGCAGCATCGCTTTTTTCGTAAATCCGGCATGATGCCGCAGCGCTGGCGGGGGGGGGCAGACCGCTCTTGCCGCGCCCCCCGTCACCGGCGCTGGCGCCGGCGGCCCGCCCGGTTTGCCACCGGTCCGCCAAATGTAAAGGCCGGGGCGCGCCCGCGCGCCCCGGCCTTTCGCGATGCCCGCAAGCGGCGCGGATCAGCCGATCCGGTAATTCGGGCTTTCGCGGGTGATCTGCACGTCATGCACATGGCTTTCCTTCAGCCCCGCGCCGGTGATGCGCACGAACTGGCAGCCGCCGCGCATCGCATCGACCGTGGCATTGCCGGTATAGCCCATCGCCGCGCGCAGCCCGCCCACCATCTGGTGCAGCACCGCCGCGACCGGGCCCTTGTAGGGCACCTGCCCCTCGATCCCTTCGGGGACGAGCTTGTCGGAAGCCGCATCTTTCTGGAAATACCGGTCCGCCGAGCCGCGCGCCATCGCACCAAGCGAGCCCATGCCGCGATAGCTCTTGTAAGAGCGGCCTTGGTAAAGGATCACCTCGCCGGGGCTTTCATCGGTGCCCGCGATCGCCGAGCCGACCATCGCGCAGCTTGCGCCCGCAGCGATCGCCTTGGCGAAATCGCCCGAATATTTGATCCCGCCATCGGCGATGATCGGAATATCGCCCGCGCCTGAACAGGCATCCATGATCGCGGTGAGCTGCGGCACGCCGACACCCGCCACGATCCGGGTGGTGCAGATCGAGCCCGGCCCGATGCCGACCTTGACCGCATCCGCGCCCGCGCCGATGAGCGCCTTCGTTGCCTCGGCAGTAGCGACGTTGCCCGCCACCACCTGCGCATGCGAGCTGTAGGCCTTCACCCGTTCCACCGCCTTCGCCACGCCCTCGGAGTGGCCATGCGCGGTGTCGATCACGATCAGATCGCAGCCCGCGTCGATCAGCGCGCAGGACCGTTCATAGCCCGCATCGCCCACGGTCGAGGCGGCGGCGACGCGCAGCCGCCCCTTCTCGTCCTTGCAGGCCAAGGGGTGCAGCACCGATTGTTCGCTGTCTTTCAGCGTCAGGAGGCCGGTGAGCTTGCCCTCGGCATTCACCACCAAAAGCTTCTCGATCCGGCGCGCCTTCATCAGGCTCATCGCCTCCTCGCGGTCGGCGGGCTCTTGCAGCATGGCGAGATTGTCGGAGGTCATCATCGCACGCACCGGGGTGGCGTCATCGGTGGCAAAGCGCATGTCGCGGTTGGTGACGATGCCCACGACCTTGCCCGCCGCATCGACGACCGGGAAGCCCGAGACGTTGAACCGCTCGCGCAGCGCTTTCGCATCGGCGAGGGTCTGATCGGCGGTGAGCGTGATCGGGTTATAGACGATACCCGATTCGAACCGCTTGACGCGGCGGACTTCCGCTTCCTGCTGCGCGACGCTCAGGTTGCGGTGGATCACCCCCATCCCCCCCGCTTGCGCGAGCGCGATCGCCATCTTGCCTTCGGTCACCGTATCCATCGCCGAGGACAGAAGCGGAATATTGAGCCGAATTGACCGCGTCACGAAGGTCGAGACATCGGCCGTCGACGGCAGCACGCTGGATGCGGCCGGAACAAGAAGCACGTCATCGAAGGTGAGGGCCTCGCGAATCTGCATGGGGGTCTCCATCGGCAGGGAACGGTTGGCACGTCCCTGTTTCATGGACCGGGCCGCGATGCAACCCCTCAGGCCGTGGCAGCGCCGGTTTTCGCGGCCAGCTCGCCCTTCGCCCACATCTTGTAGAGCCGGAGCACGATCGGCAGGATCACCGCAGTGGCGAGCGCGAGCGCCGCCATCCCCGCGAGCTGCCAAAGCCCTCCGAGCGCGAGCCAGAGGTTTGCCGTCGCCGCAATCGGAAAGGTCAGCGCGCCCCAGAACGGCGAGAACCCGGCCTTGAGGAGCCAAAAGGCTGCCCCCGCGAGCACCGCGAGAAGCACCACCGAGGCGGCGCCAAAGAGCATCGACAGTGTCTCGGCCCCGAGCCCGACCGCAACCGTGCCCAAAAGCGCCACCGGCGCAAGGTGGATCGCGAGAAGCGGGCGCAAAGGTGCGGGCACGCTTGCGCGGGCGAACTGGCTGAGCGACACCGTCCAGATGCCGACCGCAAAGACCAGCGCCGCCCAGAAGAACAGCGTGGCGAGCAGCATGTTTCCCAGCGAAAGCGCGGCGAGCGCGGCGACGATCCAGCCCGAAAAGGTCAGATGCCAGACCGGGGTGACGCGGCGCTGCTCGGGCGGGCCCTTGAGCAGGGTCAGGAGCATCGCCACGGTCAGGATCACATGGAAGGCGAGCCCGAGCCCGAAGACGGCGCGCGCGCCCGGCGCGGCAAAGGGTGCGATGCCGATGGCCAGCAGGTAGATCGAGAGCACCGCCGCCGAGAGACCGGCCCGTCCGGGCAGGATCTTCAGATCCTCGAGCGCCACGGCGGGGCGGCGCGCCATCTTGCCCAGATAGGCGACAAGCGTGAAGAGCGCGAGCAGCGTGGCCGCGCCGATTGCCAGATCGGGTAGGGCCGCGGGCAGATCGAGGGCGGCGGCGGCGCGGCGCCAGCCCAGCATGAGCCCCAAGAGGCCCATGAGCGGCGGAAAGATCGCGGGCGGGGTGCGCCGCCACAGCCCTCCGGGCGCGGCGGGCGGGGGCATCAGCTCGGGCGGAACGGGAGCCATCTGTGACCTCGATGATCTGTGCTTCGGGGCAACTTGCAATATTTCGCGCCAAAGGGAAAGCTCCCGGCCAAGGGAGAGATTGCGACAGATAAAGCCACCGGCAAGGAGATCAGAGATGGCGCAACACGGCTATGAGACGGGGCGGCTGAACCTGCCCTTCGTCGGCATTTCCACATTCGGCAAGCGGCCCTATGTGGCGGATTGGACGAAGATCGAGGCCGATGTCGCGGTGATGGGCGCGCCTTTCGATTTTGGCACCCAGTTCCGGGCGGGCGCGCGCTTTGGCCCGCGCGCGGTGCGCGAGGCCTCGACGCTCTTTTCCTTTGGCCATGCCGGCGCTTATGACCATGAGGATGATGCGACCTATCTGCCCGAGAGCGTGCGCATCGTCGATATCGGCGATGCCGACATCGTTCATACCGATACCGAGGCGAGCCATGCCAATATCGAGGCCGGGGTGCGCGCGATGCTGAAGGCCGGCGCGCTGCCGGTGGTGATCGGCGGCGATCATTCGATCAACATTCCCTGCATCCGCGCCTTTGACGATCAGGGCCCGATCCATATTTTGCAGATCGATGCGCATCTGGATTTTGTCGATGTGCGCCACGGCGTGCGCCATGGCCATGGCAACCCGATGCGGCGCGCGGCGGAAAAGGACTATGTGGAGGGCATCACCGCGCTCGGCATCCGCAATGTGTCCTCGACCGCGAAAGACGGCTATGAGGCCGCGCGCGCGATGGGCGACGATATTCTGAGCGTGCGGCAGGTGCGGCGGCTTGGCACCGAAGGCGTGCTGGCGCGGCTGCCCGAGGGCGCGCGGATCTATGTCACGATCGACATCGACGGGTTTTGCCCCTCGATCGCGCCGGGCACCGGCACGCCCTCGCATGGCGGGTTTCTCTATTACGAGGTGCTCGAGATCTTGCAGGGTGTGGCCAGGCGCCATGAGGTGGTGGGGATCGACCTCGTCGAGGTGGCCCCCGATTACGACCCCTCGGGCGCGACCCAGATCCTTGCGGCCCAGGTGCTCCTGAACTTCCTTGGTTTCATCTTCCATGCGCGGAGCACGCGGGAGGGGTGAGTCTTTCGCTTCGGCAGGGCCGAAGCGACCCGCCGGGGGGCGTTGCCCCCCGGACCCCCCAGGATATTTGCAGCAAGATGAAGGGGAACGGCTGCGCTTTGAGCCGATCTGGGCGAGCGGTGTTCCGGTGCTGGCCCTGAGGCGCGAAACGGGGTAGGATCGGGCATTCGCATTGCAAGGAGGGGATATGTCGGATCTTGTGAGCCTCCGGGCCGGGGCGTTCTGACGGGCTGACCCGCGACCGCCTCGCCCCCTGACGGCCGTCGGCGCCATTTTGGCGCCCGTCTTTCAGTGTCTTGCGAGGATATTCCATTGACCGACACGCTCACGCTCGCCGCGCTCGGCTGGGCTGCTGACTTCATGCGCCAGCTCTCGCTCGAAGAGCTTGCCACCCTCACCCCCTGCCGCATCGCGGCGGTGCATCGCAACCGGCTCGACGTGCGCACGCCAGGCGGCGCGCAAAGCCTGCTCCCGCCCGCGCAGGGCACCACCGCGGCGCTGGCCGTGGGCGATTGGGGGCTCTCGGATGGCACGCGGCTGATCCGCCCGCTGGAGCGGCGCAGCCTGCTGGCGCGCCGCGCCGCGGGCACCGGGGCCGCGCGCCAACTGATTGCGGCAAATGTGGACACGCTCTTCATCACCACCTCCTGCAATGCCGATTTCAACCCCGCCCGGCTCGAGCGCTACCTTGCACTGGCGCGAAGCGCGGGGGTGAGGCCCGTTTTCGTGCTCACCAAGGCCGATCTGAGCGCCGAACCAGAGGCCTGGAGCGCGCGCGCCGCCGCCATCGACCCGCGCGTGGCCTGCTGCCAGATCGATGCACGCGCCCCCGGCGCGGCGCTGGCCGATTGGTGCGGGTCGGGGCAGACGGTGGCGCTGCTCGGCTCTTCGGGCGTGGGCAAGACTACGCTCGCCAATGCGCTCACGGGGGGCGCCGCGGCGACGGCAGGCATCCGCGAAAATGATGCGAAGGGGCGCCACACCACCACCGCGCGTCATCTTTTAGCGATGCCCGCAGGCGGCTGGCTGATCGACACGCCCGGCATGCGGGAGTTGCGGCTGAGCGATGCGGGAGAAGGCGTCGCCGCGACCTTCGACGATATCACCGCGCTCGCCGCAACCTGCCGCTTTGCCGATTGCCGCCACGCGCATGAGCCGGGCTGCGCGGTGCAGGCCGCGATTGCCGAAGGGCAGCTCGCCCCGGAGCGGCTCACCCGCTGGCAAAAGCTTGACCGGGAGGATCGCTACAACTCCGAGACCCTCGCGGAGGCCCATGCCCGCGACCGCGCCTTTGGCCGCATGACCCGCCATGCGAGCCGCGAAAAGGCCCGCCGCCGCGACGTTTGAGCTCCGGGCCGGGCGTCTTCGCGCCCGGCCCATTGCCTCGCCCGAGGCTTGCTTCCATACTGGCGCAAGTTCTCGCAACCGCTGGATCCGATGCGCCTTCTTGTCACCGCCGATATCCATCTGGGCGCGCCGATCCGCTCGGCGGCATTGCGCAACCCGGTGCTGGGCGCAAGCCTCAGGCAGGCAAGCCGCGACAGCCTGTCCGATATCGTTGCACTGGCGATCTCGGAGCGGGTCGATGTGCTCGTACTTGCGGGCGATGTGTTCGACAGTGCCGAGCCGGATCTGAAAATCCGTGCCTTTCTGATCGCGCAACTCGCCCGCGCCGCGGCGGCCGGGGTCGAGACGGTGCTGATCCGCGGCAATCACGATGCGCTGCTCGACCATGCGGCGCAGGGGGCGCTCGGCCCGAAAATCCACCTGCTCGAACGCGCCCGCCCCACGGTCGAGATCGGCGGGGTCGCCTTTCATGGCCTCTCCTTCGAGAGGGGCCATCAGCAGGCAAGCTTCTTGCCGGACTATCCGCCGCCGAGCCCGGGGCGGCGCAATGTCGGGCTCATGCATACTTCGCTGGAAGGCGCGCCGGGCCATGATCCCTATGCCCCCTGCGCCGAGGCCGCGCTGATGGCACAGGGCTACAACCTGTGGTGTCTTGGCCATATCCATGCGCCCTTTGCGCGCCGCGCGGGCGATGTGCTCGCCGTGATGCCCGGCATTCCCCAGCCGCGCCATTTTGGGGAGCGCCACGGCGGCTCTGTGGCGCTCGTCACGCTCGGGGAGGGCCCGCCGGAGCTTGTCTGGCATCCCGTCGCGCGGCTGCGCTTCGTCGAGGCCCGGCCCGATCTGAGCGGCTGCGCCGACCAGAGCGAACGCGCGCAGGCGGTGCGTGACGCCCTTCTGGCCGCGCAGAGCCCGGCGCAGGAAACCGCGCTGCGGCTCACGCTTGCGAGTGCGAAGCAGAGCGAGGCGGAGCTTGCAGCGCTCGCGGCAGCGCTCTGCGAGGATGTCGATCAGGTGCATATCGACAAGCTGCGCCGCATCGATCCGCCCCGCGCCCCGGGCACCGCGGCGCAAACGGATGATCTGATCCGGCTGATGCGCGCCGAAACGGCCGAACCCGGTTTTCGGCAAGCCGCACGCGAGATTCTGGCAGAGTTACGTCAGGCGCTGCCGCGCGAGATCGCCGAGGACCTGGCCGAAACTGCACTCGACGATCTGCTGAGCGCAGCTCTGGGCGAGGTCAGCGCGGAACTCCACCGCGACGCAGCGCGGCCGGAGGACGGCTGATGCGGCTCAACCGGCTCGATCTGATCCGCTACGGTCGCTTCCACGAAGCCCGGCTGAGCCTGCCCGCACCGCCGGCCGGCAGCCCCGACGTCACCCTGATCCACGGCCCGAACGAGGCCGGAAAATCTACCGCGTTCAATGCCTTCCTCGAACTTCTCTACGGCATGAAGACGCGCGAGCATCGCTATGCCTTCCGCTTCGACCGGGCCGATCTGCTGATTGGCGCGGAGCTCGATCTGCCCGGGCGCGGCCCCATCGTGCTGCGCCGTACCGGCAAGCGCGCGCAATCCCTGACCGATGCCGAGGGCCGCCCGGTGGATGAAGCACTCCTTGCCGCGGCGCTTCACGGGCTCGGCCGCGAGGCCTATCTGGAGCGGTTCTCGCTCGACGATGCAGGGTTGCGGGCGGGCGGCGCGCGGATCGCGGGCGCGCAGGGCGATCTGGGCCAGCTTCTTCATGCCGGCATGTCAGGACTGACCTCGATGGCGGGGACATTGGCCGGGCTGGCAGCAAAAAGCGATGCGTTTCACCGCCGCGGGGCCCGCTCCGGCGTGTTGCGCGCCGGCAAGGAGCGCCTCGCCCAGATCGCCGCCGAGCTGCGCGCCGCCCGGCTGACACCCGACCGCGCCGACCGCCTTGGCGCGGCACGGGCGCAAGCCCAAACCGCCTTCGAGACCGCCGAGGCCGCGCTCATCGGCGCGCGCAATGCGCAGGCCGCAGGGGCGGCCGCCGCGATCTGGCAGCACGAAAGCGCCGGGATTGCGCAGCTCGAAATGCAGCTTGCCCAGCTCCCCGCCGGGCCGGATCTGGCCCCCGGCACCGCCGAGCGGGTGGCGGCGCTTCTCGCCACCATCAGCGCGCAGGAAGCCCGCGCTCACGAGGCCGAGACCAAGGCCGCGCGCCATGCGACCGCGCTTGCTGCGCATCCCGAAGACCCGCAGGCCGCCGCCCTCGCCCTCGCGCTTGACCGGCTCGATGCCTTGCAGCTCGACGACGCACCGCTGACGGCGCGCGCGGCCACCGCCCGCACGGATCTGGCGCGCCGCCAGGCGGAGCAGGCCACGTTCGACGCGCAGCGCACGGCGTTGCGCAACCGGCTGGACCTGCCCGCGGCGGCAGATCTGGCGTTGACCCCGGCCGCGCTCGAAGCACTGGGCGCGGCCGCGCAACAGGCCCGGGACGCCGCGCAAAAAGAGCAAAACCTGCGCGCGGCCCATGCGGAGGCAAAAGCGAAAATCGGCGTGCAACCTGCTGCGCCCAAAGATCTTTCCACGCTCGAGGCGGCGTTGCGCCAGTTTTCCACCCGGGCCGATCTCACCCGGGAAGAAGAGCGGCTTGCGCAGGCGCGAGCCCAGCTTGGCACCGCGAGTGCGGCGCTGCCGGCTGACTGGTCGGCGCGGGTTGCCGCCGGTTTGCCCGCCCCGGAGACGCTTGTGCACCTGGTGCAGGCGATTTCGGCGGCGCGGGCCGATCTGGTCACCGCCGAGCGCGACGGGCAGGCCCGCGCGGCGGAATATGCTGAAGCGCAGGCGCTTTGCGCCGCCGTCCGCGCCGCGCCCGAAAGCACGGATGCTGCGCAGATCGAAGTGACGCGGCGCCTCCGCGATCAGGCCTGGACCCGCCATCGGGCCGCCCTCGAGGCCACGACGGCAGAGGCTTTTGCCGCGGCGATGCAGGCCGACGATGCGGCGCGCGCGCATTATCTGACCGGCGCCGAGGCGCGGCAGGCTCTGGCACAGGCAGAGCGCACGCTGGCACTTGCCGAAGCGCGCGCGCAAACCGCCGCGGCGGTGACGCGCGCGGCATCGCACGCAGTTTCCGAACACGACGCGCAGGCCCGGCGCCTTGCGACGGCGCTCGGCCTCGCGCCGGAAACCGCGCCCGAAGCGCTCGCCCCCCGCCACGCCGCGCTCACCGCAGCGGCGGCGGCGGCGGCGGCGGTCGAGGCGGCGCAGGCAGCCTACGAAGCCGCGGCGACACAGCGCGCCCGCGCCGCATCCGCGCTCTCGGCGGCGGCCGCCGCCGCGGAGATCGAGGCCACGCCCGACACCCTTGCGCCCCGCGCCGAGGCGGCACTCGTGATGCAGACGCCAATGCGCAGCGCCTGGACCCGCTGGCAGGCCGACGCGCAGGCGCTGGAAAAACTCACGGCCGCCTGCGCGGCCGCGGCAGTGGCCCGCGAAGAGGCCGATCAGGCGCTGGCCGGGCTCACTCGCCCGCTGGCACTGCCGCAGCGCGACGCTGAAGCGGTGCTGGCCGCCCTGCCCGATCTGCGCGCGCTCCAGCGTCTGGAAGAAAAAACCGGGGCGCTTGCGCAACGCATCGAAGCGCTGAGCGGAGCGATCGCCGCCCTTGCAGCGGGAAGCACCCAGATCGCGCGGATCCTCGGCCGCGATCCGGACGACCCGCTTGCGCTCATCGACACCGCCCGCCTGCGTCTTGCCTCGGCGCAGGTGCAGGCGCGTGCGCGCACCGCCGAGGCCGCCGCAGAAGCCGAGGCGCGCGCGAGCCTTGAGGCCGCGCAGATGGAGCTGCGGGCCGCGCAGGCTGCGCTCGCCACCGCTTTCGAGGGCCAGGAGGGAGGCGCGCTTGCGCCGGCGCAGCGCATCGCGGCACTGGGCCAGCGCGACAATCTGCGCACCGAATTGCGCGCCGCAAACGCGCGTCGCGCAGCGGCGCGCGCGGGGGTTGATGCAGCGCTTTTCGAGGCGGAGCAGAGGCGGCTTCCCGACCCGAGCCGGGCCGAGGCGCTGGCCCGGGCGCTCGCGGAGGCACAAGCCGAGCGCGACCGGGCACGCGATGTCAAGGTCGAGGCGGACCGGCTCTGGCGCGAGGCTTTCGGCGCCGCCGAGCGCGGTGACCTCGTCACCGAACAGGCCGTTGTGCTGGAGGAACTGCGCGAGGGGGCACGCGCTGCGGCGCTCGCGCAGCTGGGCGTTCTGGCGGCGCGGGGCGCGCTGCGCCGGCTTGCCGCCGAGCGGCGATCGAGCATGCTGCGCGATGTCGAAGCGGCTTTCGTGGCAATGACCGCGCCGGCCTGGACGGGGGTCGATGTCTGGTCCGAGGCGGCAGGCGACAAGCTCGTGGGGTTGCGCCCCGATGGCACGCCGGTGCCGGTCGAGATGATGTCGACGGGGACGATGGGGCAGCTCTATTTCGCGCTTCGTCTGGCCGGGTATCGCAACTTTGCCCGCGAGGCGGGGCCGCTGCCGATGATCCTCGACGATATCATGGAAACGTTTGACGACACCCGCGCCCGCGCCGCGCTGACCCTTTGCGCGGGGATCGGCACGGTCGGGCAAGCCATTCTCTTCACCCATCACGCGCATCTTGTTGCGCTCGCGCGCGCGCAGATCCCCGGCGTGAACGTGGTTGAAATGCCCCGCTGAGGCGGTGCAAACGCCCTTGCGGCGGCCCCCGTGCGGGCAGAGAGTGGCGCCATCGAGATGGAGACCCCGATGACCGCATCCGCCCCCCGCCCTTGGCTTCCCGAAGCCGCAAAGACCCGCATTGCCGAGATTGAAACGGCCCTCGACGGCGCACCAAGCGCCACGCTTACGGCCCGGATCGAGGCCCTCGCCGCCAGGAGCCGCGAGATCCACGAGCGCGATTGTTTCAACCTCAACCCCGCCACCAATGTGATGAACCCGCGCGCAGAGGCGCTGCTGTCTGCCGGGCTCGGTACACGCCCCTCGCTCGGCTATCCGGGCGAGAAATACGAAACCGGGCTGGAGGCGATCGAGGAGATCGAGGTGATCGCCCAAGATCTCGCCTGCGCGGTGTTTTCGGCCCGTTTTGCCGAGATCCGTGTTGGCTCCGGCGCGCTGGCAAACCTTTATGCCTTCATGGCGACCTGCGCGCCCGGTGATGCGATCATCGCGCCGCCTGCCGCGATTGCGGGCCATGTCACCCACCATGCCGCGGGCGCTGCCGGGCTCTACGGGCTCGAAATCTTCGAGGCGCCGGTCGATGCGGATGGCTACACGGTTGATTTGCAAGGGCTCGCGGCGCTTGCGCGGCAGGTGCGCCCGAAGCTGATCACGATCGGGCAGAGCTTGAACCTCTGGGCGCATCCGGTGCCCGCCTTGCGCGCGATCTGCGACGAGGTGGGGGCAAAGCTGCTCTTCGATGCCGCGCATCAATGCGGCATGATCGCGGGCGGGGTCTTCCCCGATCCGCTGGCGCAGGGCGCGGATCTGATGACGATGAGCACCTACAAGAGCCTTGGCGGGCCTGCGGGCGGGCTTGTGCTGACGAATGACCCGGCCCTGGCCGAGCGGCTCGAGGCAATCGCCTATCCCGGCCTCACCGCGAATTTCGACGCGGGCCGGGTGGCGGCGCTGGCGGTGGGCTTGCTGGATTGGCGCGATTTCGGCCAAGCCTATGCGGCGCGGATGGTGGCGATGGCGCAGGCCCTCGCCGCGGCCCTCGAAGCCGAGGGGCTCACCCCGTTCCGCACCGCGCAGGGCATCACCGGCTCGCATCAATTCGCGCTTGAGGCGGCGGATCTGGGCGGCGGGCAGGCCGCCGCACGGAAGCTTCGCCAAGCCGGGTTCCTTGCCTGCGGCATCGGGCTGCCGCGCGATCCGGTGGCGGGGGATCTCAACGGGCTGCGCTTCGGCACGCCCGAAATCTGCCGCTTTGGCCTGACCCCGGCCGAGATGCCGCGGATGGCGGGGTTGATCGCGAAAGCGCTGCGCGCCAATGATCCCGCGGCGCTCGCCGCCGAGGTGGCGGCATGGCGGCGCGACTTCACCGCACTGCACTTCCTGCACGGCTAAAAAAATGTGGGCGCCCCGGAGCCAGAGGCTCGGGGCGCCCGGCACGGCTGCCTCGTGAGTGGATCAGCCGGCCTGTTTGAGATCGAGGAAGAGCTGATAGGCTTCCTTGGCGGTGAAGTTCTCATGCACCACCTTGGTCACCGCCTGAATCATCGCAATCGGCGCTTCCGACTGGAAGATGTTGCGGCCCATGTCGACGCCCGCCGCGCCCTGATCAATGGCTTTATACGCCATTTCAAGCGCTTCAAGCTCGGGGAGCTTCTTGCCACCGGCGATCACGAGCGGCACCGGGCAGCCTGCGGCGACCTTCTCGAAGCCCTCTTCGACAAAGTAGGTCTTCACGTAATGCGCGCCGAGCTCGGCCGCGATCCGGGTGGCGAGGCCGAAATAGCGCGCGTCGCGCGCCATGTCCTTGCCAACCCCGGTCACCGCGAGCGTCGGGATGCCGTAGCGGGTGCCGGTGTCGATCAGCTTGAGCACGTTGGTGATCGACTTGTGCTCATATTCCGAGCCGATATAGACCTGCGCCGCCATCGCGCAGACGCCGAGCCGGATCGCATCCTCGATTTCCACCGCGACGGTCTCGTTCGAAAGCTCGGTCAGGATCGAGTTGCCGCCCGAGCAGCGCAGCGCCACCGGTTTGGTGTTGGTCGGCGGCACGGTCGAGCGCAGCGCGCCGCGCGTGCACATCAGCACATCGGCATAGTCGCACAGCGGCAGGATATTGAGATCCATCCGCTCCAGCCCGGTCGCCGGGCCCTGGAAATAGCCGTGGTCAAAGGCCAGCATCACGGTGCGGCCGGTCTTCGGGTTGAAGATCCGGGAAAGGCGGTTCTTCATGCCCCAATCGTAATGGGCGGCCCCTTTGAGATAGAAGCCCTGCAGGTCGGCCGGCTTGTCGAGCCCGAAATCCTTGCCTTCCTTGATGTCGTCGAGATCGGCCATGGAGGATCCTTTCATTGGCAGATTCTGGCCGGCACGCGCGAGCGCACCGGCCGGGGTCATGGAACCCGCCGCCCGGGGGGCGGGCGGCGGGGATCACGCCTCAGAAATCGAAGTTGTCGATATTCTCGGCGGTGAAGACGGTGCGTTCCGGCAACAGGATGATGCCGTTGTTCGGTGCTTCATAGTCATAGCCCTGCACCGAGTTGGGAGAGATTTCAACGGTGCCGACGCCGGGCACGTCGAGCTTGTCGCCGATGGCCCAATTGGCACCATTTGCAAGCTGATCAGCCACATAGACGGCAAGTTTGCCCTGCATGACCACATCCCAGAGGCCGAATTCCTTCACCGTGCCGGACTTGACATATTGCCGCATGGTGTTGGGCGTCGAGAAGCCGGTGACGATGATCGAGCCGCCAAGCCCGAGGTTTTCAGCCGCCTGCGCGGAGCCCGGAAGGGCGTTCGCATCGGGGCAGATGATCGCGTCGAGATCGGGATAGGTCTGGTAGAGCGCGGTCGGCACCTGCACGGCCTTTTGCGCATCCTGGTTGGAGAATTCGGTCGCGACGATTTCCCAGCTCGGATAATCGCGTGCGATGATCGCCTTCGCCTCTTCGGCCCATTGGTTCTGGTCCGTCACCGTCGGCGAGGAATAGTGGAAAGCCACTTTCTTCGGCGCGGTCGGGTCGTCCATCTGCTCGGCGGTCATCTGAACGAGCAGCGCGCCAAGCTGGGCGGGCGTGCCCTGGTCGATGTAGTAGCTGCGGCAGGCGGGGGTGGTGTCACTGTCCCAGGTCAGCACTTTCACGCCCTTGTCCATCGCGCGTTTGAGCGATTCACACAGCCCCTCGGGCGAGAGCGCCGAGATTGCGATGGCGTTGTAGCCCTGATTGACGAAGTTGTTGATGAATTCGACCTGACCCGAGACAGAGGCCTCGCTCGGCCCGTCATATTTCACGTCGATGCCGAGCGTCTTGCCCATCTCGAGCGCGCCCTTGCCGCCGCTTTCAAAGAAGCCGACCCCGGTCAGCTTCGGGATGAAGGCGACGCGCGACCCGTCGGCGCTGGCCGAGAAGGTGGTGAGCGCCGTGGTGAGCGAGGCAATGGCAAGCCCGGTCACGATACGTCCGAAAGTCATGGTAGTTCCTCCGCTTGGTCTTCCCTGCCGGGGCCACAGCCCCGGCCTCTGCGGCCAACGCCCGGCACGGGCGTCAGCCATTTCCTCCCACCGCCCGAAGCTCTGCTTCATAGGCGGTGCGGTTGGCGCGCCGGCTGGCCAGCACCCCCATACCGATTTTCAGCGCCACCGATCCGATCAGCAGCACGCCGACGATCACCGGCACGACATCCGAGCTGATGCCGAGCGCCAGAAGCCCTTGGCGCAGGAAACCGAGCACCAGCCCCGCAAGGAAGGTGCCCAGCACCGAGCCCTGCCCGCCGTAGATCGACGAGCCGCCCAGCACCACGGCGGTGATGATGTTCAAAAGCGCCTCCGCCCCCAGATCGGCGCGGGCCGAGGTGAAATAGGCGCTCAGCACGAGCCCCGCGACGGCACAGGCAAAGCCGTTGAGCGCATAGACGGTCACGAGCGTCCGCGTCACCGGCACGCCGGTAAAGCGCGCCACCGGATCGGAGACACCGATCAGCTTCAGGAACCGGCCAAAGCGGGTGCGATGCATGAGCCAGGTGGCGCCCGCCGCGAGGGTCACGGTGATGATCAGCGGCACCGGCACCCAGCCAAGCGCCCCCGTGCCGACCCAGGTGAAGGTTTTCGGCAGGCCCGAGATGCCCTCGTATTGATAGGCCTCAAATCCCCCTGCCCCGGCCACGGCAAAGCCCATCATGTCGAGCAGCGTCGGCAGACCCGAGGCGAGCCCGGCGTAGAAGAAGAGCATGGCGAGCGTGATCACGAGCGGGTTCACGTCGGTCTTGGCGATCACCGCACCATTGAAGGCCCCGGCACAGAGCCCGACCACGAGCGCAAGCGCCACGCCGCCCCAGATCGGCACCCCCGCCACATAGGCAAGGCCGAGCACGATCGAGGAGAGCCCCATCACCGAGACGCCGGAAATGTCCATGCCCCCGGTCATGATCACCAGCGTCAGCCCCACCGCGCAAATGATCACATGCGCGAAATCCGAGGTGGAAAAGAGCAGGTTCTCGACATTGAGGAAGGCGGGGTTGATCAGGCCAAGGACGCCAAGCTCGACCACCAGCACGACGGCCAGCATCGCCTCCCAGCTCTTGAAGACAGAGTGTTTCACGATGCCATCTCCCGGGTTTTGGTGGCAGAGGAGGCGCGCTCCTGATCCGCCTCGGCACGGCGCATCTCGGCGGCACGGGCGGCGAGTTGACGGTTATGGACGGTGCGGCGGATCAGGTAGTCAAAGACAACGATGCCAAGGAGCACGGCGCCCGCCACGGCATTGTTCCAGCTTCCCGGCACATGCAGGAAGATCATCATGGAATCGACTGCCGTCAGGAACAGCGCGCCGATCACCGCCGACCAGACCGTGCCGGTGCCGCCCATCAGGCTGACGCCGCCGAGCACCACGGCCGCAATCGCCTTGAGTTCCTGCCCGTTGCCGGTCTGCATCGGCACAAAGCCGATCTGGCCGACAAAGACGATGGCCGCCGCCCCCGCAAAGAGGCCCGAGAGGGTGAAGGCGGCAAAGCGCGTGGCCTTGACGTTGATGCCGAGGAGATAGGCGCCATCGGCATTGTCCCCCACCGCATAGAAGTTGCGCGCGGCGCGCACCCGCCAGAGCAGCACGGCCACCACGATCACCAGCACGGCAACGGCCCAGACCATCAGCGGCACATGCAGATAGCGGGTGACGGCAAAGCTCTTGATGCTTTGCGGGATCGACTCGATCCAGCTTCCGCCCGTCAGCACCCGCATGAAGCCGCGGTAAGCGCCGAGCGTGCCGAGCGTCATGATGATCGGCGGAATGCCGACAAAGACCACGCCCACCGCGTTCACCGCCCCCGCGGCGGCGCCGGTGGCGAGCGCGCAGAGCATGGCGAGCGGCAGCGGAAGACCCGCGTTCAGCGCAAAGCCGAAGATCACCGCCGAGAGGCCTGCGATCGCGCCGACCGAAACGTCGATGCCGCGCGTCTGCACCACGAACATCTGCCCCACCGCGATCAGCATCAGGAAGAGGGACGAGTTGACGATGTTGATCAGCGTGAGCGGGCGCAGCACCGCGTGGTTTTGCGTGGCCACGGCGAAGATCATGCCAACCAGCAGGATCAGCACCAGCAGCTCGCGGCTTTTCAGAAGTCTCATCATGCTCCTGCGCCTCCCTTCGCATCAAAGGTGGCCGCCGAGATCTGCTCGACCGCCGTGATGCCCTCGGGCAAGGCGCCCAAGCGGCCGCGTTTCATGATCAAGACCCGGTCGCTGACCTCGGCGATCTCGCCCACTTCGGAGGAGATCACGACAACGCCCACGCCATCAGCGGTGAGTTCGCGGATGATCCGGTACACATCCTGGCGCGCCCGCGCATCAATGCCGCGGGTGGGTTCGTCCAGAATGACGACCCGCGGCGCGGGCGCGAGGGTTTTCGCCAGCACGATCTTTTGCTGGTTGCCGCCGGAGAGCGTTTTGGCTGATTGCATCGGCGAGGAGAGCTTGATGCGCAGCCGGTCAATGAACCCGTTGGCGAGCTTGTGCTCCTCCGCCTCGCTCATGAAGCGTGCGCCGGGCAGCGACATCAGCCCCGAAGAGATCGTTTGCGCCGAGGGCAGCGCCAGAAAGATCCCATGCGCATGCCGGTCTTCGGGAACATAGGAAAGCCCCATCTGCTGGCAGATCTGCGGCGAGCGTTCGGGCGCCGTTTTGCCGGCGATGATCACCTCGCCCGTGGCCTCGGTATCAATGCCGAAGATTGCCTCGGCAAATTCCGTCCGCCCCGATCCGACAACGCCGGAAATCCCAACCACTTCACCGGGATAGACCTCAAAGTTCACATCGCGGAAGGCACGGCCCGAAAGCCCTTTCACCTCCAGAACCGGCGCCGCTCCGGCGACCTTGCAGGAGGTTTTGGCGTCCGCCGCGGGCGGCGTGAAATCCTCGGGCAACATCGCCTCGACCAGTTGGTCGGCGGTGAGCTCGGAGGCCGGGCGCGACAGCACGAAATGGCCGTCGCGCAGCACGGACACGCGGTCGGACATCTCGAGCACTTCGTTCAGCCGGTGCGAGATGAAGAGAATGCCGATCCCCTGCGCGGTGAGATGTTTCACCTCGGCGGCAAGGCTCGCGACCTCGCGGCGCGTGAGCGACGAGGTCGGCTCGTCGAGGATCAGCACATGCGCATTGCGCAACAGCCCCCGCACGATCTCCACAAGCTGCTGGTTGGCAATCGAAAGCTCGCCTCCGGGGGCGGAGAAATCGACCTCAAGCCCGATCTCGGCGGCAAGCTTTTCAGCACGGCGCGCATTCTCCGCGCGCTCGCCCGCAAGCCCCATCGTGAGGTTTTCCAGCACCGTGAGGTTCGGGAAGATATGCGGCTCCTGCGGCACCATATAGATGCCCTTGGCATGGGCCTCCGAGGGCTTGCCAAGCGCGACCGGAACACCGCCCACCTCGACCGCCCCGGCGGTTGGCTTGTAGGCGCCGGAGATGATCTTCACGATGGTCGACTTGCCCGAACCATTCCCGCCCAAAAGCGCATGCACTTGACCGGGATAGATCTCGAAATCGATGCCGCGCAGCACGGTGACGCTTTCGAACACCTTCCAGATGCCGCGCAGGGCCACCAGCGGGGTTTTGCTTTCACTTTGCATGATCGCCCCCCAGATCATTGGCGGCGCGCACGGCAGACAGCCGCGCCAGCATCTCGGCCGGATCCGCCGCCTTGAAGATCGCACTGCCCGACACGACGAGATCGGCGCCCGTGGCACAGGCGGCCTCGATGCTCTTGTCGGTGATGCCACCGTCAATCGCGAGCACCGGCGCAAAAGGCGCACAGCGCGCCCGCAGCGCCGCGAGCCGGGCCGCGGCTTCAGGCACATTGGCAGGCGCCCCGTCGCGCGGGTCGAGCGCCAGCACCAGAACAAGGTCGGGCTCCAGCGCCAAAAGCGCATCGAGATCCGCGATCTCCGTGCCCGGCATCACGCCAAGCCCGGCAAGGATCGGGCGCCCGAGCCGTTCGGCTTCGGCGCGCACGCGCGCCAGCGCCTCGGCCGCGCCCGGCGCCTCGGCATGCACGGTGATGATATCGGCGCCCGCCGCGGCAAAGCCTGCCACCTGCGCCGACGGATTGGCCACCATCAGATGCACATCGCGCAGCACCTCGGTGCCGAGCGCCGCCACAAAGGCCGCTCCGCCCGTCAGTTGCGGCACGAACACCCCATCCATGATATCGAAATGCACCACCTCGAGCCCGTCGAGGGCGTCGAGCGCAGCTCCCATCGCCGCAGCCGGGGCGGCAAAGACGCCCACCCCGATGCCACGCGCGCGGGCCCGCAGAGCGCGGGTCACGCTGATCATGACGCTTACTCCCCGTTCAGCGCCGCCGCATGATCGGGCATGATCATGCGGTAATAATCCTTCTCGCGGCCGCCGATCTGGATCTTGGCAAGCCCTTCGACAACCTTGGCGTAATGGGGCGTCTTGCGATGAGCATCGACCGCGGCCTCATCGGCGAAGGCTTCGTAGATCACGAAGTGATGGTCGTCCTGGGGGTCTTGCAGCACATCAAACCGGTAATTGCCCGGCTCGGCGCGCGTGCCCTCGAAATTGATGCGGAACACATCATGGAAGTCCTGCACGCAGCCCGGTTTGACCCGGATGTGGACAAATTGAACGAACATCGAACGCCTCCTCGCGACGAGCCCTTTTCCTCCTCCCCCACTGCCTCCACGCAGATGGGGAGATCGGCGGCGAGCCGTCTGGCTCGGGACTCTGCTACCGATCATTTGTTCCATGCAAATCTTTTTGATCACATCTGTCAAGCGGGAACAGAGGGTGAAATCCTGCATGGTAGCGCATGACAGCGAATTTCGGCGCTCCATTATTGACAGATTGATCATCAAGTGATCCTCTGCTCACCGGGAGGACCGGAGGATGAGCCAGGTCACAGCACCGCAAGACGGTGCGGCAGTGCTGGATGCAGAAGAGATCGAGCAGATCAGCCGTGCCGCATGGTACTATTACAACGACGGGCTGACGCAGAACCAGATTGCGGACATGCTGGGCGTCTCGCGCATCAAAGTCTCGCGGCTTCTGGAAAAGGGCCGCCAGAGCGGATTGATCGAGCTGCGCATCAACTCACCGCATCAGGGCAGCATGGCGCTGCAGGAAGAGCTGATCGCCGCCTTCGGGCTCGCCGATGCGCGCGTGGTGCCCGCCGCCCCGGTGGGCACAGCCGGGGCAGCGCGGATCGGCCGCGCCGCGGCAAGCCTCCTGATGCAGCATCTCGTGCCCAATGATCTTCTCGCGATCGGCTGGGGCGATGCCACCTCGACCACGCTGCGCTACATGGCGCCGGTGTTCCCGCAATCGAACATCTCGCTTGTCAGCCTCACGGGCGGCGTTTCCGCCTATATCGGCACGACCGGGCTTTACGGGCCGCAGGGCTTTGCCCATCTGATTCCGACGCCGCTCCGCGTTTCCTCGCCCGAACTGGCGGAGATGCTCCGGCTCGAACCCTATGTGCGCCATGTGCTCGACATGGCGTTGACCGCGAAGCTCGCGATGATCGGCGTGGGCTCGGTGGCGCGCTCGGCCACGCTGGTGCGCTACGGCTATTGCACCGCCACCGAGATCGAGCTTTTCACCCGGCGCGGCGCGGTGGGCGATATTCTGGGCTATTTCTATGACCGTGACGGGCAGATCCTCGATCTTGAGGTGCACCGCCACGTTGTCGCCGTGACGCCGCAGGACATGCGCCAGATCCCCTCGGTGGTGGCTGCCGCCGCGGGGCCTGAAAAAGTGGAAGCGATTCTGGGCCTGTTGCGGGGTCGGCTTGCCAATATTCTGGTGACCGACGAGCCGACGGCGCGGGATCTGTTGCGGAGGATCTGATGAAAACCCACCTGCTTGTTCTGGATGCCGGAACCGGCTCCGGCCGTGCTGTCGTGTTTGATCGCGAGGGGCGCCAATGCGGCGTCGCGCAGGAAGAATGGCGCCATCTGCCCGAGGAAGGCGTGCCCGGTTCGATGGCTTTTGACGTGCGGGGCGGCTGGGCGCTGCTCACGCGCTGCATCAAGGGCGCACTCGCGCAGGCGGGGCTGACGGGCAGCGATATTGCCGCGATCTCCGCCACCTCGATGCGCGAGGCGATCGTGCTTTATGACGGGGCGGGCCGCGAGATCTGGGCCTGCGCCAATGTCGACAGCCGCGCCACCGAAGAGGTGAAGGCGCTGCGCGCGCAGGGCGCCGATTTCGAGCGCGCGTTTTATGCTGTCTCGGGCGAGACCTTCGCGCTTGGCGCGCTGCCGCGCCTCAACTGGGTGCGCCGCCATGCGCCCGAAATCTTCGAACGTGTCCGCGCGCTCTCGATGGTGAACGACTGGATCGGCGCGAAGCTGACCGGTGAGATCACGGTGGAACCGACGAATGGCTCGACCAACGGGCTTCTCGATCTCACCACCCGCAACTGGTCGGAAGCGCTGATCGCGAAGGCCGGGCTCGACCGGGCGATCTTTCCGCGCATTGTCGAGCCGGGGGCGCTTGTCGGCCATGTGACGGCCGCCGCCGCAGCGGAAACCGGCCTTGCCGAGGGCACGCCGATGATCGCGGGAGGCGGCGATGTGCAGCTTGGCGCGATCGGGCTTGGCGTGGTGGAGCTTGGCTCTGCCGCGGTGCTGGGCGGCACCTTCTGGCAACAGGTCGTCAACATCCCGCAAGGCAAGGTCGACGAGACGATGCGGCTGCGCGTGAACTCGGCCGCCGTCGCAGGCATGAACCAGGCCGAGGCGCTGAGCTTTTTCGTGGGGCTCACCGCGCGCTGGTTCCGCGACGCATTTTGCCAGGAGGAGGTCAAACGCGCCACCGAGACGGGCCGCGATGCCTATGCGCTGATGGAAGAGCTTGCCATGCAGGTGCCGCCGGGCGCGCATGGGATCATCCCGATCTATTCCGATGCGATGGATTTCGGCAATTGGTATCACGCCGCGCCCTCGCTCCTGAACCTCTCGATCGACCCGGAGAAATCCGGCAAGGGCGCGATCTTCCGCGCGATTCAGGAAAATGCCGCGATCGTGGCGGCGGTGAACCTCGCCCGGGTCGAGGCTTTTGCAGGGGTGGGCGGCAGCGGCCCGCTCACGCTGGCGGGAGGCGCGGCCAAGGGCCTGCTCTGGCCGCAGATCCTTGCCGATGTGACGGGCCGCGAGATCCGCATTCCGCAGGTGCGCGAGGCGACCGCACTTGGCGGTGCGGCGGCGGCGGCAACGGGGGTGGGTCAGTTTTCCAGCCTCGCAGAGGCCGGACGGGCCTTCGTGCGCTGGGACCGCTCGGTCCTGCCCAACACGGCCAATCGCGCGCTCTATGACGAGGCGCGCGCGCGCTGGCAGACAGCCTATGCGGCGCAGAAAGCACTCGTTGATCACGGGATCACCGAGGCGATGTGGCGCGCCCCGGGCAGTTGACCCCACGGCCCGGCGGCATCTGCGCGCCGGGCCGGTTTCCGGGTGTTCGATTCGTGCAACTTGAAATGAATTTTTCCAGAATTGCGCGTGTTAACCTTTCATTAGTCATCACAGCAGAAAATGAGTTCGGCAGGGGAACTGACCGGAAAGGGTCGGAGAGTGCAGGACCTTCGAGACGCTGGCATCACGGACGAGCCCGGACATGACGCGCCCCTCGCGCTGGCGGCGAAGCCAAGGCCGATCCCCGAACGCGAGGTGGTGCTGCCCGAGGTGGAAGCGCTCTGGCGTGCGGTGAGCACCCCTGCCGAGATCGGGCACTGGTATTACGAGATCGCGACCCGGCGGATGTGGGCCACGGAGAGCTACTTCAGCTTGCTCGGTTTTGAGCCGGGCGAAGTCACGCTTGATCTGGCGTGGTTGCGCGCGCGGCTCCATCCTGAGGACCGTGCCGCCACCATCGCCGCGATGGAAGCGCTGCTTGATGACCGCAGCGCACGTTTCGAGATCGACTACCGGCTCGCCTGCAAGGATGGCCGCTGGAAGTGGTTCCATGCCTGCGGTCGCAAACTGCGTCCGAGCGAAAGCCAGCCCGGACGACTGATTTGCGGCAGCCTGACCGATATTGACGCCAGAATGAGTGCCGAGGTGCGGCTTGCGCAGGCGCTGGCCGAGGTCGAGGAGGCGCGGATGCGCGCCGAAGAAGGCGAGGCGCTTTTGCGCACTTCCGCCAGCGCCGGGCGGATCGCGCATTGGCGGCTCGTATGCGGCGACGCCCCGGGCTGGGCGCCCGATGACGCCTATCACCTGCTCGGATACGAGCCGGGCGAAGTGCCCGCCACGCTCAAGGGGCTGCGCGCGCTGATCCATCCCGAGGATCTTCCGGCGACGATGTTCGACATGGCCGAGGTGATCGAGGGCCGTGCCACGGTATTTCAACGCGAGCACCGTCTGCGCCATCATGACGGCAGCTACCACTGGTACCGCACCGTCGGACGCCGGATCGAACGGGACGCCCTCGGTCTCGCGCCGCTTCTGACCGGCGCACATATCGACATCGACGAGCTCAAACGCAGCGAAAGCCGCACCGCCGAGATGGCTCAGGCGCTCCAGATCGCGCATGACACGATCGACGCGGTGGCACAAAACAGCCCCGGCGCGCTGTTTGAATTCCGCTGGGGCGGCAGCCGTCCGATCTTTGCGTTTTTCACCCGGCAGATGGCGCGGCTTCTGGGGGTCGATGCCGCCGATCTGCGCGCCAGCTCCGATACCTATTTCCGCTATGTGCCGCCCGAGGATGCCGCCGAGGTGCGCGCCGCCTATGCGCGTTCCTGCGTGGCGCTCGAACGGGTGGAGTTCCGCCACAGGGTCGAGCATCCGACCAAGGGCCGGATCTGGCTGCATGTCGATGCCAACCCGGTCGCGCGCGCCGATGGCTCGGTGGCATGGTTCGGCAAAATCATGGACATCACCGCGCCGCTCGAGATGGAACATCGCGCCGCCTCCGCCGCTGCCGAGGTCGCCGCCGCCCATGCCCAGCTCTCGACAATCTCGAACCTCGTGCAGGTCGGGCTGTTCGAATGGCGCCAGTTCCCCGACGGGCACTCTGCCTTCGCCTATGCGAACGATCATCTGTGCGACATGATCGGCGTGGCGCGCACGCGCATCGATCGGCTGACGAACGGTTTTGTCGATCTTCTCCCGGCCAGGGAACGGGCCGCCTGCATTGCCCGGCGCGAAGCCTGCGCGAAAACGCTTTCGGTCTGGCAGATGCGGATGCGGCTGTCCCATCCGCGCCGCGGCCCGGTCTGGCTCGCCGGGTCCGCCACGCCACGGATCGAGGCCGATGGCACGCTGGTCTGGACCGGGGCGCTGCATGACATCACCAATGACGTGCGCCGCGAGGAAGAACTGCAACAGGCGCATCGCCTCTCCGAGGAGATGCGCGCCGAGAACGAACGCCAGGCGCTCCACGACGGGCTGACCGGTCTGCCGAACCGGCGCTATTACGACCGTTTCGTAAAGGAGCTGCAGATGCGGGCGCGCCATGCGGTCGGCCCCGGCGGCGCGCTGATCCGGCTCGATCTTGATCATTTCAAACATATCAACGACACGCTGGGCCATCCGGCGGGCGATGCGGTGCTGCGGCATGTGGCCGAAGTGCTGCGCGCGCATCTGCGCCCCGGCGATCTGGCCGCGCGGATCGGTGGCGACGAATTCTCGCTGGTGCTGGCGCCGGAGGAAGCTGGCGGAGACCTGCGCGCCGCCGCGCGCAGCCGCGCCGAGGCGATCCGCACCCGCATTGCCGTGCCCTTCGAGATCGACGGCCGGCCGCTGCGGCTTACGGCGAGCTTCGGCATCGCCTATGCCGCCGATCTCACTGGAACCGAGGACGATCTGCAGATCTGGGCCGATGCCGCGCTCTACCGTGCCAAGGAAAGCGGGCGGAACCGGATCGAGGTGTTCACCGGCACGGTCGCCGCCGAGATCCGCTCGGCCTGGCAACTCTCGGTCGCCTTCCGCGCCGCGCTTGAGAATGATGAATTCGTGCCCTTCTTCCAGCCCCAGATCTGTGCCCGCACCGGCAACCTCGTGGGCGTGGAGGCGCTGGTGCGCTGGCGCCATCCGACGCTCGGGCTCTTGCGGCCGGGTCAGTTCATGCCGGTGGCCGAGCAACTGCGCCTCGTGCCCGAACTCGACCGGATCGTGATGCAGAAATCCGCCCCGGTGCTGGAGCGCTGGCGCGAAAAAGGGCTGATCGTGCCGCGCATCAGCTTCAACGTCAGTTCCGGCCATCTGCACGATCCTGAGGTGCTCTGCGCCGCGCAACGGATGGCCGGGGGCGAGACGCGGGTGGCCTTCGAACTCGTCGAATCCATCCTCGTCGAAGAGGAAAGCGAGACCTTCCGGCGCCATCTCGAAGCGATCCGCGCCCTTGGTATCGACATCGAGATCGACGATTTCGGCTCGGGGCATGCGTCGATTCTCGGGCTGATGCAGATCGCGCCCACCGCCTTGAAGATCGACCGCCGGATCGTTGCCCCGATTGTCGAGGATCCCGGGGCGCGGCGGATGGTGAAGATGATCGTCGATCTGGCCACCTCGCAGAATGTACGCACGGTGGCAGAGGGGGTGGAGACCGCCGAACAGGCGCGGCTTCTGCGCGAGATGGGCTGCGATGTATTGCAGGGCTTTCTTTATGCCGAACCGCTCGACGAGGCGGAACTGCCACGGCATCTGCGCGCGATGGTGTGGTATCACGATCCGCTCGAGGAGCCCGCGCCCGCGGCGGACCCTGCCGCGCGCCGCAGCGCTTGAGCCCGCGCACCGCAACGGAAACGGGGCAGCCCCGAAGGACTGCCCCGCTCCACGGGCGAAGGGTGACGGCCCCCCTCAGCCCGCGGGTTTTGCCTCCGGCTTCGCCGCGCCGCGCCGGGCAAAGAGCGCATTGATCAGGCGGAAGAAGAGCGGCACGTAGAAGATCGCGAGCCCGGTCCCCGAGAGCGTGCCGAAGAGCACGGTATAACCGATCGCCTCGCGCGCGCCCGCGCCCGCACCGGTGGAGAGCACCAGCGGCACCACGCCGAGCGTGAAGGCGAGCGAGGTCATCAGGATCGGGCGGAACCGCAGCTTGGCCGCGGCCACCGCCGCCTCGGTCGCGCTTTCGCCCAGCGTGCGCATCCGGTCGCGGGCAAATTCGACGATCATGATGCCGTTCTTGCCGGTGAGGCCGACCACGGTGAGCAGGCCCACCTGGAAATAGACCCCGTTCGCCTGCCCGCCAAGCCAGGCCCCGACAAGTCCGCCGATGATGCCGACAGGCATCGCGACGATCACCGCGATCGGGATGATCCAGCTTTCATAAAGCGCGGCGAGGCAGAGGAACACCGCGGCCAGCGAGAGCGCATAAAGCACCATCGCACCATTGCCCGCCTCCTTTTCCTCAAGCGAGAGGCCGGTCCATTGCAGTGCGAAGCCGGGCGGAAGCTGTGCGGCGAGCCGCTCCATCTCCCGCATCGCCTCCCCCGAGGAGATCCCCGGTTTCGGCGAGCCCTGGATCTGCATCGCGGGCAGCGCGTCGTAGCGGGTGATCTGCTGCGGGCCGAACACCCAGTTTTCGGTCGCGAAGGTCGAAAGCGAGACGAAATCGCCATTCTGGTTCGGCACCCGCCACAGCGCGAAATCGGCCGGAGAGGTGCGCGCCCAGGGCTCGCCCTGCACATAGACCCGCTTCACCCGGCCCTCGTAGAGGAAGTCGTTCACATAGGAGGACGACCAGATCGTGTTGAGGAAAGCCCCCACATCCGCTGCGGTGAGGCCAACGGCGCCGGCCCGCGCCCAGTCGATATCGAGGCGGAACTGCGCCGCATCCTCGACGCCATTAGGACGCACCGCCATCAGGAGCGGGCTCTGGCTTGCCATGCCCAGAAGCTGGTTGCGTGCGGCCAGAAGCTCGTCATGGGTCTGGCCGGTGCGTGCCTGCAGATAGGCGGTGAAGCCATTCGAGTTGCCGAGTTCAAGGACCGGCGGCGGCACGATCGGGATCACCACCGCCTCCTTGATGCCCCCCATAAGCGGGCCGAAGGCGCGCCCGGCAATCGCTGCGGCGCTGTCTTGCGGATCGGGCCGCTCAGACCAGTCTTTCAGACGCACGAACATCATCGCCATGTTCTGCCCCTGCCCCGCGAAGGAGAAGCCGACCACCGCGAACACCGCCTCGACATTGTCATGCTCGGCGTTGAGGTAATATTGCTCGACCTGCTCGACCACTTTTTTCGTCTGGGCCGCCGTCGTGCCCGACGGCGTCTGGATCAGCGTCATCAACACGCCCTGATCCTCATCGGGCAGGAACGAGGTCGGCGTGCGGTGATAAAGCGCCACCATCGCCGCCACGAGGCAGGCATAAAGCACAACCCCCTTGAACGGATTGGCCACCACCCAGCGGGTGAGCCCGCCATAGCCGTTCGTCACCCGGGTAAAGCGGCGCTCGAACCGGTCGCCGAACCAGTTGGCGATGCCGCCCTTGGCCTCGGCATGGGGCTTGAGCACGGTGGCGCAGAGCGCGGGCGTGAAGATCAGCGCCACCATCACCGAAAGCGCCATCGCCGAAACGATGGTGACGGAGAACTGCTTGTAGATCTCCCCGGTCGAGCCGCCGAAAAAGGCCATCGGCACGAACACCGCCGAAAGCACCATCGCAATGCCCACGAGCGCGCCCGAGATCTCGTCCATCGACTTGCGCGTGGCCTCGCGCGGAGAAAGATGCTCCTCTCCCATGATCCGCTCGACGTTTTCGACCACCACGATCGCGTCATCGACCAGAAGCCCGATCGCCAGCACCATGGCCAGCATCGTCAGCGTGTTGATGGTGAAACCAAAGGCCGCCATGATCCCGAAAGTGCCCAGCAGCACCACCGGCACTGCGAGCGTGGGAATGAGCGTGGCGCGGATGTTGTGCAGGAACAGCAGCATCACCAGCACCACGAGCACGATCGCCTCGAAGAGCGTGCGCACCACCTCTTCGATCGAGAGCGTCACGAAAGGCGTGGTGTCATAGGGGATCACATATTGCATGCCCGACGGGAAGAACGGCGCCAGCTCGTCGAGCCGGTCCTTCACCCGCGCCGCCGTGTCGAGCGCGTTCGCGCCCGAGGCCAGCTGGATCGCCATCCCCGCCGAAGGGCTGCCGTTGTAATAGCCGTTCACCTCATAAGTCTCAGCGCCAAGTTCCACGCGCGCCACGTCGCGCAAAAGCACGAGCCCGCCATCGGTATCGGCACGCAAAACGATGCGCTCGAAATCCTCGGGCGTGGTGAGCAGCGATTGCGCCGTGATGGTGGCGTTGAGCAGTTGGCCGTCGGGCGCGGGCAGCGCGCCAAAGGCGCCCGCCGAGATCTGCGCGTTCTGCCCCTGCACGGCGGCAATCACCGTGTCAGGCCCCATGTCATAAGCCTTGAGCTTGTGCGGATCGAGCCAGATCCGCATCGCATGTTCGGAGCCGAACACACGCACTGTGCCCACGCCCTCGAGCCGCGAGAAGCTCTCGGCCATCGAGGCGCTCATGTAGTCGGAAAGCTCCACGCTCGAGCGCGAATGGTCGGGTGAAATGAGCGAGACCACCATCAGGAAGCCGGTGGTGGATTTCGCTACCGTCACCCCCTGCCGGGTCACCGCCTCGGGCAGGCTCGCCTCAGCCTGGGCGAGCTTGTTTTGCACCTGCACCTGCGCGATGTCCGGGTCGGTGCCCAACTCGAAGGTGAGCGTGATCGTGGCGCGCCCAGTCGAGGTGGTGTCAGAGGTGATGTAGCGCAGCCCGTCAAGGCCGGTCATCTGCTTTTCGACCACCTGCACCACGGTATCGGTGACGGTTTCGGCGGAGGCGCCCGGATAGGTCGCCTGGATCACCACCGAGGGCGAGGCGATGGACGGGTATTGCGACACCGGCAGACGCAGGATCGCGAGCACGCCGACGCCCATCACGACCAACGCCAGAACCCAGGCGAAGATCGGACGGTCGATGAAGAAACGCGACATGTTATTGCCCTTCCGCTTGCGGCGCGGCCCCCGCCGCGGGGGCGGGCGTATCGGGCACCACCGTCACCGGCGCGCCCGGCCCGGTTTTCTGGAAGCCCGAGGTGATCACCTGATCGCCTTCGTTGAGCCCGGAGGTGACGATCCAGTCATTGCCCGAGGCGCGGCCGATCTCAATCGGGCGCTTGGCGACCTTGCCCTCCTCGACGAGCCAGACATAGGCATCGCCGTTGCGCTCGCGCATCACCACGTTTTGCGGCAGCGCAAAGGCGCCCGGCGCTTTCGCCTGCGGCAGGTCCACCTCCACATACATGCCCGGCAGCAGCACGTGATCGGGGTTCGGGAAGGTCATGCGCAACGTCACCATGCCGGTTGTGGGCTCGACGCGCGGCTCCGCCGCCTCAAGCCGCCCGCTGTGCGGGAAGATCGAACCATCGGCGAGCACGAGATGCGCCTCGCCGGTCGCGCGCATCGCCCGCCCTTCGGGGGTAGTGGTGAAATGCATCATGTCGGTGGCCGATTGCGTGACATCGACATGGATCGGATCAAGCACGCGGATCGTGGCCAGTGCGGTGGTCTGCTGCGCGGCGACCAGCGCGCCGGTGGTAGCCTGGGTGAGGCCGATCACGCCGCCGATAGGGGCACGGATCGTGGTGCGATCGAGCTCGATCGTGGCGCTCATCAGTTGCGCCTCGGCGGCTTGCAGTGCGGCATCGGCGGCTTCACGCGTCGCCACCGCGGAATCGCGGTTCTGCGCCGAGCCTGCATTCGAGCCGAAGAGTTCGATGGCGCGTTTTTCCTCAAGCGCGGCGAGGTCGCGGTTCGCCTTCGCCTGCGCCACCGCGGCGCGCGCGGCCGCCACCGCGGCGCGATAGGGCTCATCCTCGATCTGGTAGAGCGGCGCATCCTTCGCGACATCGGCGCCCTCGTCGAAGAGCCGTTCGCTCAGGATCCCCGAAACCTGCGGGCGCACTTCCGCCTCGGTCGAGGCCTTGATCCGGCCCGGCAGCCGCGCCGTCAGCACGATATCGTGCGCATGGGCGCTCATCACGGTGACGGGCGCAGGCCCGCCGGGGCCCTGCTGGGCCTCGGCGGAAAGCGGAACGAGAGGAATGAGCGACAGGCACAGAAGCCCGAGCGGGAGAGAAAGACGCATGGGAAGGGTCCGGAACTGGAAAGGATCGGAAGGGATCTGGAGAGCGGGAGCGCTCAGTTCAGGCCGCCGGCGGCGGCGCTCAGGGTGATGAAATCGTCGGCGCGCTGCGCCTGGGCCGCGGCAAGGCTCTGCTGGGCGGAGAGCGCCGAACGCTCGGCATCGAGAACCTCCATGAAATCGCCCTCGCCAAGGCTGTAATTGGCGCGCGCGAGTTCCACGGTCTCGGCGCTGGTCTCGACGAGATGCGTCTGCGCGGCGATATTGCGGGCATCACGGTTGTAGGCGGCCAGCGCGCTCTCGACCTCGTCGATCGCGACCAGCACCGCCGCCTCCCAGGCCAGTTTCGCTTGCACCGCCCGGGCTTCGGCACCGCGGAGGTTTGCACGATTCGCGCCCCCGGTAAAGATCGGCAGATCAAGCGCGGGGCCGACCGTCCAGGCGGTGATCGAGCCGCCACGGCGGATATGGGCGGGCGTGACCGTGCCCGAAAGACTGATCGAGGGATAAAAGGCCGCCTGTGCCACGCCGATCTCGAACACCGACGCGGCATAGCTGCGCTCTGCCAGCGCCACATCGGGGCGCGCACGCAGCACATCCGCGGGCACACCGACCGAGGCCCTGTAGCGGGGCGCGGGCTGGGGCGCACCGCGCTCGAGCCGCGGGCGCAACTCCGACACCCGCTGCGCGGTGAGCGTGGCGAGGCTGATCAACGCCTGATCGAAGCCGGTCTCAAAGCCCGGAAGCTGCGCCTCGCCCTCGGCCACGAGCTGCTCGGCCTGCAAAAGCTCCAGCCGCCCCGCGGTGCCGCTTTGCACCTGCACGCGGGTCAGCTCCAGGCTCTTGCGCCGGCTCTCAAGCGAGCGCCGCGTGAGCGCGATCGAGGCCTGCTGATAGCGCAGCTCGACATAGGCGCGCGCGATCGCCTCCTGCATCACCAGCCGCGCCGCTGCAACGGAGAGATCGGCCGCCTCAAGCCGCGCCGCCGCCGCCGCACGGGCATTGCGGTTCGCGCCGAAAAGATCGAAAAGCCAGGAGACTGAAAGCCCCGCCTGGCTCGTGGTGGTTACCCCCGCCCGCCCGGTGGAATCGCCCCGGATCAGTCCGGCAGAACCCGAAAGCTGCGGTTGATCGGCGGCGCCCGTGCTCATCAGCGTCGCGCGCGCCTCCTCGACGGCAGCCACGGCCTGCAACACATCAAGATTGCGCGCCTCGCCTGCGGCGATCAGCGCATCGAGCTGCGGCTCCTGGAACGCGCGCCACCAGCCCTCGCCCGCCCGGGCCCGCCGTGCCGGTGCCGCGCCCTCGAAGCGGCCGGGCGCATCCGCCGCGGGGGCGCGATAGTCGACCGCCGCGCAACCCGCCAGCGCCAATGCCGCCCCGGAGAGGGCAGAGCCCGCCAAGAAGGCGCGCCGCGATAGCGGCCGCCCCGTCTGCCCGTCCTGCATATGTGATTCCCGTCATGGAGCCTGTTGCGTTGCACCGGGTTTACTTACATTCATGTATGGATGTAAAGAGGGATCCGCGCCGCCCTGTCGCAGCAAGACCCGCTGCGGCCATGCAGCACCATGGCACCGGAGCGGAGCGGGCACGCCGGGCTTGACCCGGACGTGCCGGAGGAGACACTGGACACGTAGCCCCGGCGGTTCTCGCGGGGGGCATGCGGAACATGCGGGGGCGAAAGCGGGTGAGACGCAGCAAGGCGGAAGCCGAACAGACACGCGAGAAAATTCTCGATGCGGCGGCAAGGCTCTTTTGTGTGCGCGGAATCGCGCAAACGACGCTGGAGCAGATCGCCCGCGAAGCTGGCGCTACACGTGGTGCGTTCTACTGGTATTTCAAAGACAAGACTGATGTTCTGAACGCGATCTACGAGCGCTACAAGCCGCCGCCGCTCGACCAGATCGAAGCCGCCGCGGCCGCCGGTCCGATCGAGGATCCGTTCGGCATCATGGCGGCAACCGGCCTCGAATTTCTGGCCATGGTCGAGAATGACCCGATCCAGCAGCGGTTGCATCTGATCCTGATCAGCGGCCAGCCGGGCGACGAGACCGCACCCTGGCGGGAGCGCCACAACGGCCATGTTTACGGCGTTCTCGTGCAACTGATGACCCAGGCACGCACGGCGGGGCAACTTGCCCCGGATCTGACGCCGGAACAGGCGGCGGTCTCGCAGATGGCGATGATCAACGGGCTGATCGGCGAATGGCACCGCTCGGGCCAGGCGTTCGGGCTCGCCGCGGCGGGGGAAAAGCTTCTGCCGCGCTTTCTGGTCGCGCTGCGCTGCAGGGCGAGTTGACCCCTCTCCCGCCGGACCGCGAAAACTCTCTTTTCCGCTTTTAATAATAATTTGAAGCTGCATAATATTATGGAAGAGAGCCCTCCCAAAAAGATCCCCACAGCAATACGCCCAATTAAATTCTGCCCGTATTTACAGACACAGTGCCTTGAGAATTATAATCACGACCGGGCGAAAAATCATGGAAAGACTGACATATGCTGCACGAATTTTCATGCCAAGTCCTTGAAATCCGGCTGATCCGCCATTGGGCGGCGCAGAAACGGTGATCCCGAGAAATTGAAGGGGCGGAAGAGAGGGCAAACCCGCGACAAAATCACGGTGACTATCCGCAACAAATACAACCCAGGGGCGATTTCAACGCGGAACAAACCCGGAACACATTTCCCGGCACACCGAAATCCGACCAAGATTTACCCTCCAGCGAAGGAACTCCGACCTATTTTGACGGACTTTTTCCAAGATTGCAGGGGCCATGCTCTCGCTGGGCAAAGGGCCCGCGGGCAGGGCCGCGCTCTCGCCCCCGGCGCATCTGCCCTCCCCTGAGTCCGGCGCGCCGTTTGCCTCGGCTCGATGCGTCATCGCACCGCCCGGCTCCGCTTTGCTAAAATTTTCGCGGCTCATTTTATACCCTCCACGACCGGGGCATAATATGAAAATTTGCGCCGAATATTTTATTGCCAGATCAATACAAGGCGCGTAACCTTATTTCCAGAGACTGGCGCCACCGACAATCGGACGCCTTATTTTCTGTTTCCTCTCATCGTGTTCCGGCCTCCGCCGGGTGCCCTTCCTGAAGGCAGAACGCCTCTTGTCTTGTGCTCAGGAGACCGGCCATGCCTCTTCCGATCTACACTGCCGAGCAGGCAACCTGGCAGCTCACCCAGGGCTACTGGGGCGGGCATCGTGCCGCCTGGGAGATCACCGGCACGCACAGCGTGCGCTATTCGGTCGCCGCCAGCCTCAGCGCGGAGGAGAAGGCTTTGATCGCCGCCGCGTTTCATGAATGGAGCGAGGTCACCGGCATCACCTTCGTTGAGACCGCGGGGACCGGCCAGATCCGGTTCCAGAACACCGGATCGGGCGCCTATACCTCGGTCATCTGGAGCGGAGAGGTGCTGGCAGCGGCCACAGTGACCATCGGTGCCGCATGGACGACGAAATACGGCAGTTCCATCGGCAGTTACGGCTATCAGACCTATCTGCATGAAATCGGCCATGCGCTCGGGCTCGGCCATACCGGCGATTACGATGGCTCCGCCAGCTTCGCCCAGGACGCGCTTTACGCCAACGACAGCTGGCAGACTTCGGTGATGTCCTATTTCACGCAGGCGCAGAACCCGAACACCAACGCCTCCTATGCCTATGTGCTCACCCCCATGAGCTTCGACATCGCCGCGGTGCGCAGCCTCTACGGCACGCATGCCAGCCACGCAGGCGACACCACCTACGGCCTGGGCTCCACCGCGGGCGGCGCGCTCGACTACCTTGGCGCGACAACGATCAACCGCTCCGTCTCCTTCACCCTAGTCGACAGCTCCGGCACCGATACAGTCGATTTTGCCAACCGCACAGATGCCGCGCGCATCGACCTGACCCCGGGCGCGATCTCCGACGTTTTTGGGCGCATCGGCAACATGATCATTTCCGCCGATACGCTGATCGAAAATCTTCGCACCGGCGCGGGCAACGACACGCTCACCGGGAATGACGCGGCCAATGCGATCGATGCGGGCGCCGGCAATGACCATGTGTCGGGGGGTGCGGGCGACGACCGGCTCACCGGTGGCGCGGGCAATGACACGCTGACCGGGGGCACCGGGGCCGACACTTTCCTCTTCAGCGCCGGCTTCGGCACCGACGAGATTACCGATTTCAGCAGTGACGATCGTATCGACCTGTCACAGATCTCCGCGCTGACGAGCTGGAGCGCCGTCACCGCGCTGATGGCACAATCGAGCCTCGGTGTGACACTCGCGACGGCAGAGGGCGCGCTCCTGATCACTGGCGCCACCCTCGTGGGGCTCGAGGCGTCCCAGTTCGTGCTGGTCAGCGGGCCGGGCGCCGCCAAGGACGCCCCCGCGGCCCTCACCACACCCGCCGTCGGCCCGGGCAGCAACGACAACCGGAAGATCACCGGTAGCTCCGGCGCCGACAGCATCACGGGCGGCAGCGGGGATGACACGATATCTGCCGGCGCGGGGGATGACAGCGTCATCGGCGGCACCGGCACCGACAAGATCCGGCTTGGCGACGGCAACGATCATTTTATCGACAGCCCCGCGAACGAGGTTGATGTGGTGTGGGGCGGCGCGGGAGACGATGTGCTGGAGAGCCTTGGCGGCCGTGACCGGCTGAATGGCGGTGACGGCAACGACAGCCTCGTCGCAAGCGACGACGGTTCAAATCTGAATGGCGGGCGGGGCGACGACACGATGACCGGCGGCGCGGGCACCGATCTGGTGTTCGATGCGGGCGGGCACGATCTCGTCGCACTCGGCGCCGGAAACGACCGCTACAGAGGCACGGGCGATGCCATCGGCACGGGCGACACGGTGACTGGCGGCGCGGGCAATGACACGATCCAGACCTCGGCGGGCGATGATCTCGTTTATGGCGACGAAGGGAGCGACAAGATCTCGACCGGCGCGGGCGATGACACCGCAAGCGGTGGCGCGGGCGATGATGACATCACTCTGGGCGATGGCAACGACTGGTTCACCGATACGCTCGATGCGGGCAACGACCGGGTGCGCGGCGGCGCAGGCGACGAGGTGCTCACCAGCCTCGGCGGGCATGACACGCTCGACGGCGGCGCTGGCAACGACCGGCTGACCGCGTCGCATGCTGGCTGCAACCTCTATGCCGGGGCGGGCGACGACACGATCACCGGCGGCGACAGCGGCGATTACACCACCGATGGCGGCGGCAACGATCTGGTTTCGCTCGGCGCGGGCGACGACCGTTACATTGTCAGCGGGGACACAGCCGCGAATGCCGATACGGTCCACGGCGGCTCGGGCAATGACCGTGTGCTTGCGGGCAACGGCAACGATCAGATCTGGGGCGATGCAGGGGATGATTTCATCGCCGCGCGCGCGGGCGCCGACACGATCATCGGCGGCACCGGCAATGACACGCTCTGGGGCGGCGGTGGCGCAGATACTTTCGTCTTCCTTGCGGGCGACGGGGCTGACTTGATCCGCGACTTCCACGCAGGCTCCGATGTGATCGACCTGAGCGGCATCGCCGGACTTGCGAGCTGGGCCGATCTGGGGGGGCATCTGTCGCAGCAGGGCACGAATGCCGTGCTGAGCTTCGAGGATCTGACGATCACGCTCTTCCATGTCATGGCTGGCACGCTCGACAGTCAGGATTTCCTGTTCTGAACGCGCAAAAGCAACGCCGCCCGGCAAAACGGGCGGCGCAGGCTTGGCTGATGGCGCCTCAGGCGGGCGTCCCCGCCCCGTCGAACACGCCCTCGAACAGCGCCGAAGAAAGATAGCGCTCGCCCGAGTCGGGCAGGATCACCACGATCCGCTTGCCCGCGTTCTCGGTCCGGGCGGCGAGCCGCAGCGCCACCGCCACCGCCGCGCCGCAGGAGATGCCCGAGAGGATCCCCTCCTCGCGGGCGAGCCGCAGCGCGACCTCCATCGCTTCCTCGTTCGTCACGGTCTCGATCGCATCGATCAGCGCGAGGTCGAGCACGCCGGGCACGAAGCCCGCGCCGATCCCCTGGATCTTGTGCGGCCCGGGCTTGAGCACTTCGCCCGCCCGCGCCTGGCTGAGCACCGGGCTTGCCGCGGGCTCGACCGCAACCGAAGTGATGCGGCCGGGCGCCTTGGCCTTCAAAAAGCGCGTGGTGCCGGTAATCGTGCCGCCGGTGCCGACGCCCGCCACGAAAATGTCCAGCTCACCCTCGGTATCCTCCCAGATCTCCGGCCCCGTGGTGCGTTCGTGGATCGCCGGGTTCGCGGGGTTCTGGAATTGTTGAAGCAGCAGATATTTCGGGTCCGACGCCGCAATTTCCTCGGCCTTGGCGATCGCTCCCGCCATCCCCTTCGCCCCCTCGGTGAGCACGAGTTTTGCGCCATAGGCCAGAAGCAGCTTGCGCCGTTCAAGGCTCATCGTCTCGGGCATGGTCAGCGTGATCGGAATGCCGCGCGCCGCTGCCACCGCCGCAAGCGCGATCCCCGTGTTCCCCGAGGTGGGCTCGACGATCTCGCGCCCGGGCGTGAGCAGCCCCTTTTCCTCGGCATCCCAGATCATCGCCGAACCGATCCGGCATTTGACAGAATAGGCCGGGTTGCGGCCCTCGATCTTGGCCAGAACCGTTGCGCCGAGCCCCGCGCCGAGGCGCGAGAGCTTCACGAGCGGCGTGCGGCCGATGGAGAGCGAATTGTCGTCATAAATGCGTGTCATGGCATGTCTCCGGTCTGATCGGGGCCGGGAATCCCGACCTTTGCCCTGTGAGAGCACGAAGAAAATCGCTTGAAAAGCCTTGAAAAACCGCCGTCCCGCCTTTGGGTGAACTTCGGGAAGCCGTTGCGCCTGCAAGCGGCGGGGCAGCACGTTTTCCTGCGCGATCGCCCGTCACGGCAGAGCAAGGATCACATGGCTCGATTTGACGAGCGCGGTGACCCGCTCTCCTGGCGCAAGCGCCAGCCCCTCGGCGCTCTCGCGGGTGATGCTCGCAGTGAGCGTTTTGCCGCCCCCCAGATCGAGCACCGCTTCCGCGCCCAGATCGCCGTCGATCCGCTCCATCACCACGCCCGTCAGACGGTTGCGGATCGAGAGTCGCGGCGCCTCGTCGCGGGTGAGCATGACGAAATTCGATTTCACCAGCGCCAGAACCTCGCTGCCGGGCACAAGCCCCAACTCGGCGGCCGAGCGCGCGGTGATCACCGAGGTGAGCTGCTGCCCCTCGCCCAGTTCAAGCCGCACCGAGGCGCTCACGGCATCGGCGTTGAGCTCGGTCACCCGGCACGCCCAGAGATTGCGCGCCGAGGTGCGCAGGCTCAGCCCGCGCAGAACCTCGGTGGCGGGCAGGTCGAGCCGCGCCTCGAGCGAGGCCATGAGCTTGGCGAGCCCCTCCTCGATCGCGCCATAGGCGGCAATCACCTTCTCACCCGCCTCGGTCAGCACCGCGCCGCCCCCCGCACGCCCGCCCGGCGCCGCGCTCACCAAAGGGCTCGCAAACAGGTTGTTCATCGCCTGCACCCCGTCCCAGGCCGCCTTGTAGCTCAGCCCGACCTCGCGCGCGGCGCCCGAGATTGAGCCCGTGCGCCCGATCGCCGCGAGCAGCGCCACCCGTTCCGCCCCCATCCGCGCGCCCGTGCGCTCAAGGATCAATGCACTCTTCAACCCGTCGCTCATCTGCCGACCTCCGTTTTGCCCACCCTGCGCCAGAGCGCGACCGGATGCCACCCCGGATGCCACCCCGGACGCCACGACGACTCGCCGCAAACGCGCCCGCGGGCTTCTCAAGCTGCCCGTTTTCCGGGCAGTTTACGCAAATCCGCCCGCGTTCCGCACAGTGTTACCCTTCCGTCACCGCCAAGTGGTCGCAGCCCGGAGGCCCTTTCCGGGGCAGCGGTTGCCGGGTCGCTCTCGCCACCGCTATGAGGTTCGTATATATAGCGACTGCACCCGGGTTTTCCCGAAAAACGAAAGGACTGCCGATGACCTCCCTCCGCCTGACCCTCGCGCTTGCCGCCTCGGCCGCGCTCGCCACCCCCGCCGCCGCGGAGGAAGTGATTGCCGCGGTCGCCGCGAACTTCACCAAGCCCGCGCAGGAAATCGCCGCGCTCTTCACCGAGAAAACCGGCGATACGGTGACGCTCAGTTTCGGTCCCTCGGGCCAGTTCTACACCCAGATCACGCAGGGCGCGCCCTTTGAGGTGTTCCTCTCCGCCGATGCCAAACGCCCGACGAAAGCGGTCGAGGACGGGTTCGGGGTCGCGGGCACGAACTTCACCTATGCGCGCGGCAAGCTCGTGCTCTGGAGCGCCGATCCGAAGGCCATCGACGGCACTGACGCCGCGTTGAAGGCCGACCCGGAGCATGTGGCGATTGCCGATCCGGCCTCGGCGCCTTATGGCGCGGCGGCGATGGAAGTGATCGAAAAGCTCGGGCTGACCGATGCCCTTGCGCCGAAAATCATTACCGGCAAAAGTATTGCCCAGGCCTATCAGTTCACCGCCACCGGCAATGCGCCGATCGGCTTTGTGGCCTATTCGCAAGTGATCGACGACAAGACGGGGTCGGAATGGATGGTGCCGCAGGATCTTTATGCGCCGATCGCGCAGAACGCCGTCCTGCTCAAGCCGGGCGCGGAAGATCCGGCGGCGAAGGCATTTCTCGACTTCCTGAAATCTCCGGAAGCTGTCGCGATCATCCAGAAATATGGCTATGAAACCGAGGAATAACGGATGAGTCTTGCGAGCCTCCACGATCCGGCGATGCTCGAGACGCTGGTGCTGACGCTCAAGCTTGCGAGCGTGACCACCGTGGTCCTGCTGCTGATCGGCACGCCTCTCGCGTGGTGGCTCGCGCAGCCCGGCGGGCTGTGGAAGGAAGCGGTCGGCGCGATCATCTCGTTGCCGATCGTGCTGCCGCCCACGGTGCTGGGCTTTTATCTGCTGATCGCGATGGGGCCGGAGTCGCCTCTCACCGCACTTCTGGGCCACAAGCTCTCCTTCACCTTCGCCGGGCTCGTTCTGGGCTCGGTGATCTATTCCCTGCCCTTCGTGGTGAACCCGATCCGCAACAGTTTCGCGGCGATGGGCGCGCGACCGATGGAAGTCGCCGCAACGCTGCGCGCCTCGCCCTTCGATGCCTTCCGCTCTGTCGCCCTGCCGCTTGCCGCACCGGGGCTCTCGACCGGGGCGATTCTGGGCTTCGCGCATACAGTCGGCGAATTCGGCGTCGTGCTGATGATCGGCGGCGCGATCCCGGGCAAGACCAAGGTGCTTTCGGTGACGATCTTCGACTATGTCGAGAACCTCGAATGGGGCAAGGCGCATGTGCTGGCGGGCGGCATGCTGGTGCTTTCCTTCTCGGTCATCCTCGCGATGATGCTGATTGAGCGGCGCTTCGGAGAAGCGCGCGGAGATGCGCGGCGATGATCTCGGCACGCTTTGCCGGGCGTCTCGGCAGTTTCGATCTTGATGTCGCGTTCGAGGCGCCCGGCCGCGGCGTGACCGCGCTTTTCGGCCCGTCGGGCTGCGGCAAGACCTCAGTGCTGCGCTGCATGGCAGGGCTGACGCGGCTCCCCGGCGGGCGGCTCGAGGTGAACGGGCAGATCTGGCAGGAGGGGCGCAAGATCACTCCGCCGCATCGCCGCGCCGTGGGCTATGTGTTTCAGGAAGCAAGCCTTTTTGCGCATCTGAGCGTGCGCGAGAACCTCCGCTACGGGATGAAACGGGCGCGTGGCCCGCTGCGCATCGGCGAGGCGGAAGTGGTGGGTCTGCTGGGCATCGAGGCGCTCTTTTCCCGCCCTACCGCGGCGCTTTCAGGCGGCGAGCGGCAGCGTGTGGCGATCGGCCGGGCGCTCCTGTCGCAACCCGAACTGCTGCTGATGGACGAGCCCCTCTCCGCGCTCGACCGGATCTCGCGCGAGGAGATCCTGCCCTATCTGGAGCGGCTCCATGCCACGCTCGAAATGCCGATCCTCTTTGTCAGCCACGACATTTCCGAGGTCGAGCGGCTCGCCGACCGCCTCGTGCTGATGGAAGCGGGAAAAGTCCGCGCCGAGGGCCCCCTCGCCCAGTTGCTCGCCGACCCGTCGCTGCCGCTCATCCACCGCCCGGACCTCGCCGCGGTGATCGAGGGCGAGGTGATCGCGGTCGATCCGGCCTATGGGCTGAGCGAGATCGCCGTGCCCGGCGGCGTGATCACTGTGCCCGGTGCGCTCGGGCCAGCGGGCACGCGGCGGCGGCTGCGCATCCCGGCCTCGGATGTCAGCCTTGGGCGGCGCGCGCCGCTCGACACCACGATCCTGAACGCGCTTCCCGCCACCATCCTTGATGCCGCCCCCGACCCGGACGGCCATCTGACCACGGTGCGGCTCGCGCTTGGCCCCGCGGGCAATGGCGCCTTGCTGCTCTCGCGGGTGTCGCGTAAGTCCTGGGACAGGCTCGGTTTCGCCCCGGGCGACCGGATCGTCGCGCGGCTCAAGGCCACCGCGCTTGCCGGTCGTGGTCGCCCCGCGGAAACCGCCCCGGAAAGGAAGATGACGGATGTTCCTGATTGACGACCAGGCGCTCATGGCGCTGATCCGCGAAGATGTGCCGATGGGCGATCTGACCACCCGCGCGCTCGGCATCGGGCTCGAGGCGGGCGAGATCACGATGCGGGCGCGCGCGCCGATGACCGTCGCCTGCTCCGAGGAAGCGGTGCGGGTGCTGCAGCTGCTGGGCGCCGAGGCCTGGCTGGCCTGCCCCTCGGGCAAGACCGTCCCCGAAGGCGAGATGCTGCTTTTCGGCCGCGGTCAGGCAGAGGCCCTGCTCGCAGGCTGGAAAGTGGCGCAGGTGCTGATCGAATGGGCCTCGGGGATCGCCTCATCCGCCGCCGAAATCGTCGCCGCGGCCGAGGCCGTGGCGCCGTCCATTTCGGTCGCCTGCACCCGCAAGGCGGTGCCGGGCACGCGTGCGCTCTCGGCCAAGGCGGTCTGTGCGGGCGGCGCCACGGTCCACCGCGCCGGGCTTTCCGATACGGTGCTGCTCTTTTCCGAACATCGCGCCTTTGGCGGTGCAGAGGCATTGGCGCACCAGATCGCCCGGCTCCGCACCACCTGCCCCGAGCGGCGCGTGGTGGTGGAGGTGGGAAGCCGCGACGAGGCACTGGCCGCCGCCGAGGCCGGCGCCGAAGTGCTGCAGCTTGAGAAATTCCCCCCCGCCGAGGTGGCCGCCGTGGTCGAAGCCCTCGGCCCCCGCTGGCCCGGCAAGGTGGCGGCGGCAGGCGGGGTGAACGCAAAAAACGCCGCTGAATATGCTGCAACGGGCGCGCAGATCCTTGTTACCTCCGCGCCGTTCTGGGCGCCGCCCCGCGATGTGAAAGTGCATATCGCCCCGGCGTAACCCCTTGAATGCAAAATACGAAAGGGGCGCGATCCGGTAACGGCCGCGCCCCTTTCGTCCTGACATGTCGGGGATCTTTGGCTCCCCCTTTCGCAGCGCTGTCACACGCCGATGATCACGTCGCTGGCCTTGATGATCGCACTGGCCCGATCTCCTTCTTTCAGGCCCAGATCGGCGACGGCTTCGTTGGTGATCGCGGCGGTCACAATGGCCCCGCCGATGTCGATCTTCACATGAGAGGTGACATGACCGACCTCAACCGAGATCACGGTGCCCGTCAGAACATTTCTTGCGCTGAGCTTCATGCCTGCCTTTCCGGCCCCTCTTTGGGCCAAGCCATCGGGTCATTCCTGTCGACCTCTGCCGACACATCCATGCTCCGCCCGAAACCGCCGTTTTACAATTGCTCATCGTGCATGGCGGGGGCGCGCAATCGGCAATAGGTCAGCGGCTGCGCCTGAGTCCTTCAGCCTTCCGCCACCGTGAGCCGCTCGGTCACCGCTTCGAGCGGCAGATCGATGCGGATCATCTCCATCTCTTCGAGGAATTTCTCCTCCATCTTCGTCAGCGGCCCCGGCAGCACGGCAATATGGCCCCGGCCCGAGCGTTTGGTAATCTGGCGCGCGTAGATCCGCAAAAGCTGGTCATCGAAACGGCAGCCGAGGAACAGGAAGGGCCGCCCGGTGCGGCGGTTCTGCACCTCTTCCGGGATCGGGGTCTGGATGTCGATCTCGGTCAGCACTTCAACGTAATCGGCATCCGACATCAAAAACGAGCCCTCCGCCGTGGCAAGCCCGTGCGGTTTGTAAATGAGGCTCGGCCAGCTCGGATCGGCCGCGTCACGCTCGCCCCCGCCTGCGGTGAAGGCGCGGGTGAAATCTTCGGTCCAGCCGCCCGCACGGCTCACGCCCTGCACATAGCCCCAATCATCCCGCCCCGGCCCGAAGGCGCGCAGAAGCCCGTCGTCATACCAGCTGTCGACCACCATCGGGGGCCGGATCCGGGCAAGCCAGTCATGCACCGGGTTCACGCCACCGGGCGGCACGGCAAACGCCTCGCGCACCAGTTTATTGAGCGTGCCCCGGAACTTGCGGCTTTCGATATATTGCGCCACGGCCCACATATTGCCCGCGGCCCGGCGCGGTGCGCGGACCTTGGATTCGAGAATGGCCGAGAGCGCCGCGGGGGTCGCGGGGGCCGCGCTCCCCGAAAGCGCCGAGACCTCGGCGCCGAGGTAGGGCACGCGCTTGCCCTGCGCCACCTCGGCCATGGCCTTGTCGAGAAGGTCGAGATCGGACATCAATCCTCATCCCCGATCTTGCGCGCATCGACGGTCACGGGCAGCGCGGGCGGCGTGTCAAACTCCGGCATGGCGAAAACCCAGCCGTTCGAGAGCTTGGCCCAGCCGCCCCAGAGGCCCGGCTTTTCCTGCTCGACCACCATCTCTTCGAGGTCCTTCTTCGGCACATAGGCTTCAAGGCCCTTGGCGGTTTCGCGGATCATCACTTTCATCGGGCTTTCTCCTTGGGAATTCAGCGAAATAAGGGGGAAGTCAGGCTTTTTGCAGCATCTCGCGGGTGACGATATGCGATTGCAGCGCGGGGCGGTCATTGTCGCGGGGGCCGAGCGCCTCGGCGGGCACGATCTCGGCCTCGCGCATCCCCACGATCGCGCCGCGTTCAAGGTAATCAACGGCATAGATGTAAAACTGGCCGAGGAAGGTGCCGATGTCGCGCACATAGCCGACATCGCCCTTCTTCACGACGATCTCGCCGATCTCGCGGCCCGGCATGGTGCCATCGTTCTTCACCTGCTTGCGCGACATCACCTTGTCGCCGGGCAGGTAAAGCGGTTGGCGGTACACTTCGATCTCGCGGTCATCGGTCGACATCGGCAGATCCTTCCAGCTTGGCAAGCCGCGCGCGGGCGGTCTCGCGGATGATGTCCTCGGGGTCGTCAAGAAGGCGCGCCAGAACCTTTTCGCAGCCCTCTTCGGCAGCGGCATGACGCACGCGGATGTCCTCGTCCTCGACGAACAGCATGGGGCGGCGATGCGCGGCGGCGCGGCGCACGAGCGGATCGGGGTCGCGGCGGAACCGGTCGATCCAGTCGGGCGGGATGCGGTTCACGACGATGCGGCGCACGGAGGGGTCCGGGTCGTCGATCAGCCCCGGCAGCACGCCATCGGGCGCGCGCCGCGCCACCACAAGGCGCACCGAGGGTTCGACATCGTGCATCAGCGGGATCAGGCTTGCGGGCGGCAGACGATGCGCCACGGCAATGCGCACGGCGCGGTCCGGGTCATGGATCAGCTTTTCGGCAGCCGCCTGCGGCAGACGCAGGATCGCCATCGCGCGGACCGCGGGATCGGGGTCGTCCAGAAGCCGCGGGATGCGGAACACCGAGGCATGGCGCGCCGCATTCACCCGGGTTTCAAAATAGGGGTGGTTCAGGTTCTCGTCCGCCAGTTCCGGGTTGAGCAGGAAGAAGCGCTCGATCCGTTTGGCGTAACGGTCATTGAGGCAGGACCAGCCGAGCCCGCATTGCCCGAGGTCGAGCCGCATCCGGAACCGGCAGGAGGCGCAATCGAGCGCCCTGCCCTCCCAGTCCACGGGTGCCGGTCCCTCGGGCATGCTCTCTCCTCACGCGGTTTCGGCCTGCGCCGGGGCAAGGCCCATGCGCGCGCGGTAAACGGCGGAAACGGCGGTTTCGATGTAATCGTAGGCGTAATCCTGCAAGACCGTGATCCCGGCCTCGGCCAGCGTCTCGCGCGGGCAATCGCCGATTTTTGCGCAAAGCACGGTGTCGATGCCCTCAAGCGTCGCGATCACGCGGTCGAGCCGGCCCTCTTCGCCTGCGCCGTCAACGCAATAGTTGTCGCAACGACGATGGAAGGCGAAGCGCACGCCGGTGGTATCGACCTCGAACACCTGAAACTCGGAGGCATGGCCGAAGTGCTGGTTGATGCGCCCGCCGCCCTGGGTCGCCACGGCAACGAGCAGCTTCGGCGCGGTTTCCGCAACCGTGGCGCCGGTCTCGGCCTTGGCATCGGCGGCGGCGGCGCGGCGGTCTTCACGCTCCTTCGCCACCCAATCCTTGTAGCTCTCGCGGCCCGCGGGGTCGTATTCGAGCGCCTCGGGCAGCTTGTCGAGGCTGAATTCCTGCCCGCGATCCTCGCCCAGAAGGCCCACCGCATCGGCGCGGCACTGGCGGCAATGCTTCATCAGGTTTGCACCGCCCGAGCAGGCTTCCTGCACCTTTTGCAGCTCTGCCGCGGTCGGCCCGCGCTGCCCGGTCAGGCCAAAATGCGTGCCATGCGCCGGGTCGGAAATGAGCGGCATGATGTTGTGCAAGAACGCGCCGCGGCGTTTGACTTCCTTGTTCACCGCGAGAAGGTGTTCGTCGTTGATGCCGGGGATCAGCACCGAGTTCACCTTCACGAGGATGCCGCGCGCCACCAGCATGTCGAGCGCAAGCATCTGGCGCTCATGCAGAATTTGGCTCGCCTCAACACCGTAATAGCGTTTGCCGCCATGCCGGATCCAGGGGTAGATCTTCGCGCCGACTTCCGGGTCGATCATGTTGATGGTGATGGTGACGTGATCGACGTTCATGTCGACCAGTTCCTCGACATGTTCGGGCAGCGCGAGCCCGTTTGAGCTCAGGCACAGCCGCATGTCGGGGATGTCTTGGGTGACGCGGGAGAAGGTTTCCTTCGTCTTCTTCCAGTCGGCGCAGCTGTCGCCCGGGCCCGCGATGCCCAGAACGGAAAGCTGGGGCACTTCGTTGGCCACCGCAATCACCTTGCGCGCGGCCTCTGCGGGGGTGAGGCGTTCGGAGACAACACCGGGGCGGCTTTCATTGGCGCAGTCGTATTTGCGGTTGCAGTAGTTGCACTGGATGTTGCAGGCGGGGGCAACCGCCACATGCATGCGGGCAAAGTAGTGATGCGCCTCTTCCGAATAACAGGGGTGATCCTTCACCTTGGCCCAGGTCGCGGGGTCCATGTCATCGGGGGCCTGTTTCGAGCCGCAGCCGGTGGCGCCCGTGGTGGCGCAGCCCTCGGAGGCCATCGCCTTTTCCAGTGCGGCCTTCGAGCCGATGGTGAGGCCGCCGAGCGAGACGATATTGCCGGACATGGAGCTTCCCCTTCCTGAAGATCTGGTTCAAGGATTATCAAGCAAGGATCGTGCCAGGTGTTGCGGCGCGGTTTGGAGGGGTTTGGCACGAAGTTTGTCGTTTGTCTGACAATGATTGTGCCAAGCCGCGCGCCGGGGGAACCCGCGCCCTCCCGCCCGTCGAGGGCGGTCGGGCGCGGCCCGTGCGGTGGCACGGGCGGGCGCATCGCACGACGGGCTGAAAAGGTCAGATCCGGCGCAGTTCGATGTCGAATTTTTGCAGCGCATAGGCGATCTGGCGCGGCGTCATCCCGAGAAGCCGCGCCGCCTTGGCCTGCACCCAGCCCGCGCTTTCAAGCGCGCGGATCAGCTCGTCGCGGGTGATATTCGCCGTCTTGCGCCGCACCTGGTGCAATTCTTCCGGCTCGGCATGCGGCATCGGCGGATAGGGCGAGGGAATTTCAGGCTGATATTCAGAGTGAACCTGCGGCTCAGGCGGCGGGGCCGCCACGCGCGGCGACTGTGCGGCGGGCGGCGGTTCGGGATTGCGCGGACCGGGGTCGGACACCCGCACCGTGGGCGTGATCATCCGCCCCACCGCAAGCCCGCCGATCGGCGAGGCGCCCTCCTGCAACCGGAAGAGTTCCGCCGAGAGACAGGCGCCCTGCGAGCAGGCGAGCTCCTCGGCCAGAACGATCTCGCCATCGGAGAGCGAGGCGGCCCGGTTCACACAGTTTTCAAGCTCGCGCACGTTGCCGGGGAACTTGCAGCGGCAGATCTGGTCAAAGGCGTCGGAGGCGAATTTCACATTCGTGCCGTTCGACTTGTTGAACCGGTCGAGGAAGAGCTGCGCGAGCGGCTTGATATCCGCCTTGCGGTTGCGCAAGGGCGGCAGCACGATCGGCACCACGCAGATCCGGAAATAGAGATCGGCGCGAAAATCGCCGCGGGCGACCGCGTCTTCAAGGTCGCGGTTGGTGGCCGCGACGATGCGCACATCGACCTTGAGCGTGCGCTGCCCGCCGACCCGCTCGAACTCGCCCTCCTGCAGCACGCGCAGGAGTTTGGTCTGGAACGTGGGCGAAATCTCTCCGATCTCATCCAAGAAGAGCGTGCCCCCGTCGGCGAGCTCGAAGCGGCCCTTTTTCAGCGCATTGGCGCCGGTAAAGGCGCCTTTCTCATGGCCGAAGAGTTCCGATTCCAGAAGCGTTTCCGAGAGCGCAGCGCAGTTCACGCGGATGAACGGGCCTTTCGCGCGGGGGGATTGCGAATGCACGGCGCGGGCAAAAAGCTCCTTGCCGGTGCCGCTTTCGCCGCGCAAAAGCACCGGCGTTTTCGTGCCCGCCACCCGGCGCACCTGCGCCACCACCTCGGAGATCGCCGGGCTCGAGCCGATGATGCCGTCGATCGAGACGGGCGGCTGCGCCACGCCGCGTTGCTCGTTGACCGATTGCAGCATGCGCCGGGTATCTTCGAGCGCACGTTCGCGGTCGCGCGCGATCCGGGCACGAAAGCGCAGCGCTTGTTCAAGGAGCGAGGCGACCATGGTGAGCACCCGCACATCGGCATCGGAATAGCCGGCGCGGTTGTGATCATGACTGCGGTAGGCGGCCAAGACGCCCAGCACGAAATGGCTGCGCTCCGGGTCGCGCAAGGGCACGGCAATCAGGGTCTGGCCGCTGTCGCGCAGCCGCCGCGGCACCGCCTCGGCGCCGAATTCTTCCTCAAGGTCAAAGGCGACGAAGGGCACGCCCGAGCGGAACACGATCCGCGCCACCGCATCGGGGAGGACATCGGAGGCGGGCGCAGATTCGTCGCGGCGAAACGAGGTGGCGGCGATACGGTAGGGGTTCACCGCCTTCGTCTCGTTGCCCGGCTCGGACAGCACCGCAAGCACGCCATGGCGCAGATCGAGGAAAGAAGAGAGCACGTTGAAGATCTGCGGCACCACCGCAATCGGATCGGGCGCGCCGGAAAAAGTCTTGGCGATCTCGTAGATCGCATCCAGCGCCAGCCGGTCGGCAATCTGGCTCGCCGACCGCTTGCGCGGGCGAACCGGAATGCGGTCCTCCTCGGAGCGGGGCGTATGATCGGTCATGGCGTCAAATTCCCTTCCAGCGCAAGCGTCTGTGGCATGGTCTTCAACTTCCGGTCCTGCCCGAAGCGGACCCTGCCTGTCACTGCGCGAAAGAATCGCATCTGGCCGCGGCGCTTCGGGGGATGTCCCTTACATATAGGCGAGGATCCGGCCTTGCGAGGGATGGCGTGGGGAAGATGGGCGAATTTGTCGCTCAAATACATGATTTGTGAAGAGGCACCGCACAGTATTGCAGCGCCGACGCGCCTGTCGGCGCTAAAATCAGCATTTGAGGAGAGTCATTTCGACTCAGCCGGCCAGGGCGGCGCGGCGGCGCTCATAGGAAGACGCGAGCCCGAGGGTGGAGCGGTATTTTGCCACCGTGCGGCGCGCAAGGCGCAGCCCCGCGCGTTCGGCCAGAACCACGATCGCATCATCGCTGAGCGGATTGGCCGGGTCTTCCGCCCCGACCACGCGCTGCACGAAATCGAGCGCGGAATCGCGCGAGACCGCCTCGCCCCCTGCCCCGGTTGAGACCGCGCGGGAAAAGAAGGCCCGCAGCGGCAGCGCGCGCACCGGGGTCTGGATCATCCGGCCAGAAACGGCGCGGGAAATGGTCGAGGCATGCAGCCCCAGCTCGGAGGCAACATCCTCAAGCGTGAGCGGAACAAGATGCGCCGTCCCCTTTTCCAGAAAAGCGGATTGGCGCGCCACGAGCACCGCGGCGGTGCGCAAAAGCGTGTCGCCGCGCCGCTCCAACGCCAAAGCCAGCGCGCGCGCTTCGGCCAGCGCCTTGCGCCGCTCCGCGCGGGCCCCCTTGTCGGCCTTGCCATCGGGGAGCCGATCCTCCCGCACCGTGATGCGCGGGGAGGTGGCCCGGTTCAACTCCACCGTCCAGCCCTCGGGGCCGCGCAGGGCGATCAGGTCGGGCGGAAACACCGGGGTCGGCTGATGGTCGAAGGCCAGACCCGGTTTCGGGTTCAGATGCCGGATCAGCTTGACGATCTCGGGAATATCGGAGGGCTCGCAATCGCACAGATCGGCCAACTCGGCGAGCCGGTTTTCGGCCAGCAGGTTGATATGGCGGATCAGCGTCTCGACTTCCCAGGTCAGGATGTCTTCCTCCCGCGCCTGAATGATCAGGCAATCGGAGAGGTCGCGGGCAAAGAGCCCGGCAGGCTCGAACCCCTGCAATACCGAAAGCACCGCCTCGGCGCGCGGCATCGCCACACCGGCGCCGAGCGCGATCGTCTCGACCGGCTGACTGAGCCAGCCCGAAGGGTCGAGCGCCTCGGCAAAGCGCAGCGCAATCATCCGGTCGCCGGGGTTGGTGAAAGCCATCTCGATCTGGTCGACCACATGCGCCATCAGGCTCGGTTTGTGCGCGGCAACGGCCGCCACCGCATCGAAATCGGCGCCGCCGCGGGCGATGAAGGCCGAGGGGGCGCGATAGGCGAGATAGGGGTTCGAGGAGGCCTGTTCGACCAGATGATCGGAGAGATCTTGCGACGACATGCCGAGGATGGCGAGGGAGTGGAGCATCTGCCCCCCCATCTGCATCGACTGGCGTTGTGAAAGCGTCTGCACGAGGTCCATGATCTTACCCTATCTCATCGGGGCGCGCCCGGGGGGCGGCAGGGCGGGGCTGCGACACCAAGGCCGCGGCGCCCGGGGGGAATTGCGCAAATAAGCGGCGGATCTGTCTGGCGCGCGGAAATTCCGGGCGCCCCTCCGCTCAGCGCTGCACGATTTTCAGGCTGTCGAGCCCGACAAACTTGTTGGCCTGCCGCGCGGCCTGGGTTTCGAACACTTTGAACACCTTTTCCGCGAGCGGCGTGGAGGCGACAAAATCATCATGCGCCCGGGAAAGCGCCTCTCGGGTCAGCGCGAGCACCTCCTCTTCGGAATGGCCCGAGAAATCGGTCTCGCGCAGATAGGTGCCAAAGCGCTTCATGATGTGGAGCCGCGCCACATTGAGGATGTGGCGGTCGGGCTCAAGGCCCAGATGGGCGAACATGTCCTCGGCAGAGGAGAGGCGCGAAAGCGCCTCGAGCGTGGGGCTTTGGGGTTGCGGGGTCATCTCTCTCTCCTCAGGTCGTGGGCTGGCTGCGGGCGAGCCGCGCCACCATGCGGCGCAGATCTTCGGGGCTGGCGGGACGTTTGGTGCGAATGGCATGGGCGCGCAAAAGCGGCTTGAGCCGGGCGGCCATCTCGGGTGTGGCGGGCAGGCCCGCGGTCGCGAGCGCGGCGCAAAGGCCCGCGGCGCCCGAATGCTTGCCGATCACGATCTGGCGCTCGCGGCCAAAACGGGCCGGTGCGCAGCGCGGATCTTCATAGGTGTCGGCGCGCTTCAGGATCGCATCGACATGGATGCCGCTTTCATGTGCAAAGACCAGCGCGCCGGTGATCGGCTTTTGCACCGGAAGCGCGCGGCCCGAGGCTTTTGCGACAATGTCGGAAAGCGGCTGCAACGCGGTGAGGTCGATGCCGGTGCCGATGGCCCCCGCCTCCAGCGCGGCGCTCACCTCTTCGAGCGCGGCATTGCCCGCGCGCTCGCCAAGCCCGTTCACCGTGACCGAAAGATGCGTGGCCCCGGCATGGGCCGCCATGATCGTATTCGCCGTCGCCATGCCAAAATCGTTATGGGCATGCATCTCGATCGGCAGCGCGATCCGGGCCGCAAGGTGGCTGATCAGCCGATAGGCGCCGAGCGGGTCGAGAAGCCCGAGCGTATCGGCGACGCGAAAGCGGATCGCCCCCGCCGCCTTTGCCACCTCGGCGAGGCGGACAAGAAATTCCGGGTCGGTGCGGCTCGCATCCTCGGCGCCAACCGAAACCTCAAGCCCGCGTGTCGTCGCGCAATAGACCAGTTCTGCCGTTTCGCGCAGGATCCAGTCCCGGTCGACGCGGAGCTTGCCTTCGAGCTGCGCGGTCGAGGTGGGGGCGGCAAAATGCACCCGTTTTGTGCCAGTTTTCTGCGCCATGTCGAGATCGCCCATGCGCAGCCGGCACCAGACCACCGGCGCGGCGCGGGAAATTTCGGCCATCACGGCGCGGATCTCGGCCACTTCGGCCCAGCCCATCGCGGCGATACCTACCTCGATCTCGGCCACCCCGGCGCGGTCGAGCGCGCGCGCGATGGCGCGCTTTTCGGACAGCGAGAAGGCCACGCCCGCGGTCTGTTCGCCATCGCGCAAGGTGGTGTCACACAGCGCAAGCGTATGGGGCGTGAGGGGGCGCGCATGGAGCATTTCAGATCTCCTGGAGCGAGGCGGGCGCGAGGCCCGGCAGGTTGGGGCCGTTGTCCGACCAGAAGGGGGAGAGCGCGCGCAGATCGGCCACGATCGGCGGCAAGATCTCCAACACGCGGGCGATCTCGTCTTCAGTGGTGAGGCGCGAAAGCGAGAGCCGCACCGCCCCATGGGCGGCGGTGAAGGGCACGCCCATGGCACGGATCACATGGCTCGGCTCCACCGCGCCCGAGGCGCAGGCCGAGCCCGTCGAGGCGGCGATGCCCGCGCGGTCAAGCTTCATCACGATGCCTTCGCCCTCGACGAGATCAAAGGCGAGGCAGAGCGTATTGGCGAGCCGGTCGCGCCGGTCGCCGAGCACGCGAACATGCGGCACAGCCTCCAGAATGCCCGCCTCAAGCCGGTCACGCAGCCCGGCGATGCGCGCCACATCCGCGGCCATATGGGCGGCGGCAAGCTCGGCCGCCTTGCCCGCGCCGGTGATTCCGGGGGCGTTTTCCGTGCCCGCCCGGCGCCCGCGCTCTTGCTTGCCACCGCGCAGAAGCGGCTGAAACGGCGTGTTTTTCTTGAGGTAAAGCGCGCCCACGCCCTTTGGCCCATGAAACTTGTGGGCCGAAAGCGAGAGCATGTCGACGCCCGCGGCGCGCACATCGACGGGGGTCTTGCCGACCGCTTGCACCGCATCGGTATGAAAGAGCGCGCCAAAGTCATGCGCCAGCTCTGCCAGACCCTCGACGGGGAAGAGCACGCCGGTCTCGTTGTTCGCCCACATCAGGCTGACAACGGCCACCCGGTCCGAAAGCGCGGCGCGGTAGGCGTCGATCTCAAGCCGCCCTTCCCCGTCAACGGGGATGCGGTGCACCTTCACGCCCTCATATTTCTCAAGCGCGTCGCAAAGCTGCAAGATGGCGGGGTGTTCGACCATGGAGGTGACGATCTCGCGCCGCCCCTCCTGCACGGCGAGGGCCGCGCGGATCGCGGTGGTGTTCGCCTCGGTGCCGCCCGAAGTGAAGACAATCTCCGCCTCGCTCTCCGCCCCGATCAGCGCCGCCAGCGCCTTGCGTGCCGCCCGCAGGCCCGCCGCCGCCTCGGCGCCAAAGCCATGCGCCGAAGAGGCATTGCCGTAGCTCTCGGTGTAAAGCGGCCACATCGCCGCCAGCGCCTCATCCGCAACCCGGGTGGTGGCGTTGTTGTCAAGATAGATGCGGGGGGCGGCGGCGGGATGGGTCATTGCTCTCTCAGGCGCGGGCGGTGGAGGGGATCAGCCGGAACGGCCGACCGAGGGTTTCCATGATCCGTTTTTGCACCCCGGCAAGCGTCTGACTGGCCATCATGCAGCTTGCGCAGGTGCCCGAGAGCCGGACAAAGACCTGACGACCCTTGATGTCCAGCAGCTCGATATCGCCCTTGTCGCGCTGGAACACCGGGCGCATCTCGGTGATGATGCGGGAAATGGCCTCGGCATCGGTCTCGCTCACGGGCTCGACCGGGCCGGTCTCTTCCGCTTCTGCCATCGCGGCGAGCGGGTTGTTCTTGGCAATCAGCTCGCGCAGCGTCATTCCCGGCGCGGCGCCCGCTTGCCGCGCGGCCATGGCGGCGGCGGCAGGCGGCGCGGCGCGGCGCGGCTTTGGCGGCACGGCGATGGTCACAAGCGCGGGCTGCGCCGGGCGGCGTTCGGGCGCCACGGGCGTTTCGCCGCGGAAGGCGGCAATCGCCGCGGCCAGCGCCTTCGCGCCGCTTTCCGTGCAATGCATCTTCTCGGGCGGCAGCCCGTCGAGGAACTCGGCAATATCGGCCGGGGTCAGGCGCGAGGCCGCATCGACCGATTTGCCGCGCACCAGCTCCGTCAGCGCCGAGGAACAGGCGATCATCGAGCCGCCGCCATGGCTGAGGAACCGCGCCTCTTCGATCATTTCCGAAAGCGGGTTGATGCGCAGCATGAGCTTGAGCGCATCGCCACCGGCAAGCGAGCCCGCCTCCCCCACGGCATTGGCATCTTCGAGCACGCCCGCGTTGCGGGGCTGGAAGAAATATTCCTTCACCTTGTCGGAATAATCGAACATCGCGCGCTCCTCAGCAGAAGGATTTGCCGCAGCCGCAGCTGTTCTTGGCGTTGGGGTTGTCGAACACGAAGCCGGAGCCTTCGACATTGGTGACAAAGTCGATCTTGGCGCCGGTCAGATGCTCGCGGCTCGACGGGTCGATCAGCACGGTCACATCGCCAAAGCTCACCACCTCGTCGTCGGGCTGGGCTTCAAGCTCCAGCGCCATGCCGTATTTGAGCCCCGCGCAGCCCCCCGATTGCACCATCAGGCGCAGCCCCGCGACGGGCTGGCCCGCGCCGTCGATGGCGGCCTTGATCGCGGATTGGGCAGGTTCGGTGATATCAATCATGATGCTCTCCTGTGGTCCGGGCCCGTGTCTGGCCTGTGGGCCGGGGCTCATCAGAGATACAGCAAGAAGCGTGCCAAGTTTCGGCCCCTTCCCTGCGCGGTTTGATGCAAGTTTCGGGCCGACATTGTGGGGCTTGCGACAAAAATCGGGCCAAGTGGCCGACAGCGCGGGCTCAGAGGTCCGCGTCTTCGCCCGCCTCGAAGCGATCAAGCAGCCAGGCGCCGCCAAAACGGTCCGTCGGATCAAGCGCTCTGGCCTTTGTCAGCACGGCGCGGGCCAGATCGGCCTCGCCCATCCGCACCGCGCAATAGCCGATGCCGACAAGCGCTTGCAGATAGAGGCCAGGCGCAAAGTCATGGGCGGTAAAATCGGCGTCCGCAGCGCCCACCGCCTGCCAATCGGTGGCGATGTTGAGCCGCCGCGCGGCAAGGCGCAAGATCGCCTCGGCCTGCGGCAGCGCCGCCGTGTAATCATGACCGTAAAAATGGAAGCGATAGGCGGCGAGGCGGACCTCGACATCCTCGGGCGCGGCCTCGAGCGCGCGCGCAATCGCCTCGGCGCTCTCATAGGGGCGCGAGCGCGCGGAAGCGGCGCCCGCGAGCAAGGATTTCAGATCAATCGGGGGCAAAACAGGCGGCCCGTTCGTCGCATTCGTCGCAAGAGGGCGAGAGGCAGAGCGAGAAGGCCGCATCCGCGCAAATCTGCCGGTAGAAGAATTTTTTCCAGCGCATGTTCTGGTGGTTTGCCGCCGCAAGGCCCGGCAGCTCGCGCCGGATGAGCGCGCCCAGATGCGCGCGCGACGGCAGGCCCAGATCCTCCCACAGATGGCGCGTTTCCTGTGCGCGGCGCGCCAAAATCATCGCCAGCCAGCGCGCCTGCGGTGTCGCCACCCCCGCGCGCCACAGGATCAGGAGCGTGATCGCCTGTTCCTCGGCGCTTGCAACCGGCGCGGGCCGGTCCAGATCGGGAAGCTCAAGCCCCGGCACGAAGAGATCGCGCAAGGCCGCGAGATCGGCGCCCGAAAGCCCGAGCCGTTCGGTCAAGGGCCCCTGCCCCGCCGCGCGCTCGGCCATCGCATGACCGAGGATGCAGGCGTAATCGGCCTCCCCCGCCGCCAGAGGCGCGGGGGAAGCAGGGGCGCTGCAGGTCTCAGGACAGGGCCGCATGGGTCTGGCACTCCGAGGGGCAAACCCGCGCGCAGGCGCCGCAACCGATGCAATTGTCGGCTTCCGACATCTGCATCACTTTTTTCACGATCTCGTCCTCGACGTCATCCCATTCCTCGGTGCCCGGCTTGACGATGTCGCCATCCTCGGTCACGCCGTAAAGGCTCATCACATCGCGACCGCAAACCTTGAAGCAGCGCCCGCAGCCGATGCACTTTTCCGCATCGATCGACATGAGGTAAACGGGGGTATATTCCGCGCCCCCGCGCGTATAGGCAACAGTCGACATTCGGTTTTACTCCTTGGCTTGCTTGGCGATTTTGATCGCCTTGCGGGCTGCATCCAGATCTCGATAAATTTCAAAGGTTTGCTGCGCGACATCGGGGATCTTCTGCCAATCTGTCGGCAGCTCCTCCGACAGATCATGCAGCTCCATCTTCGCGTTGGTCGCGCGCATCGACAGCTTTTTGGCGTGGGCTTCCAGCTCTTCGAGGCTCATGTCTTGAAGGCTCATGTTCAGTCCTTGCTCTTGGGTTTGGGCGGGGCTTCGCGCAGCCAGCGCGAGAGCGCCGTGCGCCCGCGCGAGGGGTGCAGTTTGACGGGTTCGATCACACGCGGCTTGCGCTTGGGCTTGAGCGGCGGGATCTGGATCATGCGCGGGCCGCTTCGGGGAATTGCTCCACGAGTTTCACCGCCTCGTCGACGAGCTTGTCGCCCGCTTCAGCAAGCTTCGCCCAGGTTTCAAAGCCGAACCGGTGCACGTCGCGCAGATGCTTGGACACCACCACCAGCCGCCCCGCAATCAGCACCACCCGGCCAAAGCCCTCGTGGTGCATTTTCTGCATCTGCGTAGCCATGCAGCCGGTGCGCTTTTCCACCATCAGCCCGACCGCGTCATAAAACCGGGTGAGACGCCAGATCAGCTCGGGCTCCGGATCGCCGGTGATCGGCATCTCGCGGCGCTCTTCCTTGGTGACGATGAACTCTTCCAGGAGGTCAACGTCGCTCTTCATGTCCCATTGCCCGTGCGAATCCTCGGCGCGGATCACCGCGACGAGTTGGGTCAGGAACGGGCTTTCCACCATCTCACCCCCACGCGGGATCTCGGGCGGCGCTTCGGTCGCAGTGTCCATCAGGCGTTTTCCTCTTCGTCGAAATCGGCGGCGAAATCCGGCTTGTGATAGGTGCCGAGGATTTTGCGCAGGAAGGGCGGCGGGCTGCCCGAGAGCATTTCTTGCACCTGCGCGATCACCGCGGTGATCGGCTCGGGCTCCTTGCGCTTGATCGGATGGCAGCCAATCTTGACCACGCGCGCGGCCGAGGGCCCGCCGATGGCGAGCGCGAACACAAGCGCGCATCCGGTCAGCGCCTCGACCTTGGGCGCGATCCGGTCGTCGATATCGTCATGCTTGCCCGATTGCTCGGTCGCATTGGAAAACTCGTGCACTTCGACAAAGCGCGCGCCGGTGCGCCAGATATCGAACACGACAATCTTGCTCGCCGAGCCGAAATGGGCGTCGAGGGTTTCAAGGTCATTCGAGGCAATGGCCACGCGCAACGGCTTCTCGCCGGGCGCGGGGCCAGCCTCGGGCTCAACAAGACGCAGGGTGCGGGACATGTGAAAACTCCTCAGGCAGGGGGGTTGCGCCGAAATCTTCCGGACGGGGGGTGTGGTGAACCGATTGCACGGCATTGGCGATCTCAAAAAGGAACGCGCGGGTGCCGCGATAGCCGACGCGGCAGGCATCCTGCGCGCCGATCCGGTCAAAGACCGGAAAGCCCACGCGCACGAACGGCAGGTGCAGCGCATCCGCCGCCATCCGGCCATAGCTGTTGGTGAGCAGGATCTGCGCGCCCGCGGCCTTGGCCCCGCGCTCGAAATCGCCCAGATCGCCGAGGATCACCTCGTCGCAGGGCATCTTTTCGATCAGCGGGCTGTGCTGCGAGGTGGTGACGGCGGTGACGATCTCCGCGCCCATCTGGTTGAGCGTGGTGGAAAGCGCGAACATCAGATCCGGGTCGGCGCCGATCGCCACTTTGAGCCCGCCGGTAAAGAAATGCGCGTCCAGCATCGCATCGGCCAGCCGGGACCGGTCGCGCTCGACCGAGGGCGGCGGCGTCTGCGTGCCCGAAAGCTCCATCAAGACCCGCACGAAAGCATCGACCGCCTTGAGCCCGGTCAGCGAGGGAAAAACGCGGTAGGGCACCGAGGCCTTTTCTTCGATGATCTGCGCGGCGCCGCGCATCTGCTCGCCCACGGCCAGCGTAAAGGCGGAGCGGGTGACATCGGCGATCCGGTCGATGGGCGTGCCGCCCAGCGAACAGCCGGACCAGTCCTCCGCCAGATGGCCATCGAGCGAGGTAGAAATATCGGGCAGAACCAGCGGGTTGAGACCAAAGGCGCGGATGAGGCGCACCAGTTCGTCGATCTCTGCGGGGGTGAGATGGGATCCGGTGAGCAGCGTCACCTGCCGCAGATCCGGGTCAGGTGCGGGCGTCACCGGCACGAGCGCGCTCAAGATCGCCTCGACCGCCTTGGTCCAGCCGTCCTGCAGCCCGCCATCAAAATCGGGCGTCGCGGCATAAACCACCTTGGTCTCGGCAAAATCTTTGCGCCGCGCCAGCATCTCGCGCAATTCGCCCGCCACATCTTCGCCGCGGGTTTCCGTGAGCGCGGTGGAGGCGATGCCGATAAACTTCGGGCTCGCACGTTTGCGCAGGTTTTCAATCGCTTGCTCAAGCTGATCGGAGCCGCCGAGGATCGTGGTGATCTCGTTCATCGCGGTCGTCTGCAGCGGGATCGCCTCTTTGAAATGGCGCACCAGATGCACCATACCAAAGGCGGTGCAGCCCTGCGCGCCATGAAAGAGCGGCACCGCACGTTCGATGCCGAGATAGGCCAGTGCCGCACCGAGGGGGGCGGAGGATTTCAAAGGGTTGGTGGAAAGCGCACGGCGCGGATGGGTCAGGGCGGCCATCTCAGTCATCCTCGAAATCGGTGGGGGAATTGGCGAGCCCGTCCAGCAGGCCCGCTTCGGGCGCGGCAGCGGCGGCCAGCGGCGCGGCGGCAACTTGCGGCAGCAACGTCGGCGCGCGCTCGGCGCCCTTCATGTTGGTCACCGGGCAGGCGCCCTTGGGGGCGGGCAGCACCACGCCGCCGGTGAGCGGGGTCTCCCAGGGGGCGGGGTCGCGCAGCTCGGCCCAGATCGGGTTGTTCACCGAGCGGTCGATGGCGCGCACCAGATCGACCATGCCCACGTAACCCGCATAGGGCTCATGCTTTTCCTGGTTCACATCGACCCAGGGCATGCGCGCCTTGAGCGCCACGAACTGGCTGCGCCCGCCCGACAGCAGCACATCGGCCTTGGCGGCGGCAAGCGCGTCATACATCTCGCGCGGGGCCATGTTCTCATACATGTGGCTCGCATCGCCCATGATCTCGACAACGCGGGCGCGGTCGTTTTGCGTGGCCTTGCGCATCGAGGTGCCCACCACCTCCATGCCCAGCTCCTGCAGCGCCGCCACCACCGACCAGGTCTTGTGCCCGCCGGTGTAGAGCAGCACCCTTTTGCCCGCGACACGGGGGCGGTAGGGCTCCAGCGCCGCCCAGGTCTTTGCCTCTTCCTCGGCAATCAACGCCTCGCAGCGGCCCAAGAGCTCGATATCCGCGCCCTGCTCCACCAAAAGCCCGCAGATCTTGCGCAAAGCCTCGGAGGTGTCGGCGATGCCGTAGAACGACCCCTCGAAATAGGGCACGCCCCAGCGCTCCTGCATCTTGCGCGCGACATTCACGAGCGCCTGCGAACACACGAGCATCGTGGCCTTGGCGCGGTGCATCTGCGCGATCTGGCGGTAGCGCGCATCGCCCGAGATCGAACCAAGGATGCGGATGCCGAGCTTGTCGAGCAGCGGCTTCACCTGCCATTGCTCGCCCGACAGGTTGAAATCGCCGATGATGTTGATGTCATAAGGCGTTGTCGTTTCTGGCTCGATCGTGCCGATGACATGATCGAGCAGGGCCTCGCCGCCAAGCTTGTTGCCGAGGTTCTTGGAGCCCACGAAACCCGGCACATTGACCGGAATACAGGGCGTGCCCCATTTCGCCGTGGCGGCCTTGCACACCGCCTCGATATCGTCGCCCACCAGCGCGGTGACGCAGGTGGCGTAAACAAAAACCGCGGCGGGGGATTGCTCCTTGATCACCTCATGGATGGCGCGGAAGAGCTTTTTCTCGCCATGCCCCATGACGATGTCGAGCTCGCTCAGATCGGTGGTGAAGCCCTTGCGGTAGAGATCCGAGCCCGAAGAGGCGGAGGAGCGGTTGTCCCAGCCATTGCCCCAGCAGGCGAGCGGTGCATGAACGAGGTGGGCGACATCGGTGATCGGTTGCAGCGTGATCATCGCGCCGTCAAAGGCACAGCCGCCTGCCGCGGCGCCGGGGGTCAGCTGCTTGGTGCAGCCCTTCTTGCGCGCGCCGTCCGATTTCGCCGTATTGGTGGCGCAGCCCGGCTCGTTCAGGACTTCGGCAACTTTGGTCTTCAAGGCTTCGGACATGATGCGCTCCCCTGTTACGAACCATCAAGCAAGGAGCGTGCCAAGTTTTTCACACTGCAAAATGCCCGCCAAGCCACTGCCCTGTCGTGATTTTTCGACTTGGCCCGATTTTTGTCGTTTTGTCGGGTTCACGACATGCAGCCAAACTTCATAACGACATTGCGCAAAGCAAAGGGCCGGCGGATCTCCCGCCGGCCCCTGTTTTCGTACTGATCCCTTAGCGGGTCAGGTCGAAGCTCATGTCGGTCTCGCCGACCTTGCCCGCATCCTGATCGGCCTTGAGGAAGATCGCGTCGAGGATCTTCACGAGGACCGTCAGGCCGCCCTGGTAGCCCCAGGTCGGGAAGCGGTGGTGGTGGTGGCGGTCGAAGATCGGGAAGGTCAGGCGGATCAGCGGCACGCCGGTGTCACGCTCAAGGTATTTCCCGTAGGACGAGCCGATCAGGAAGTCGGTCGGTTCGGTGTTCAGGAAGGAGCGCATGTGCCACAGGTCTTTGCCAGCCCAGACTTGGGCTTTTTGACCAAACGGCGAGGCTTTCAGCACTTCGTCCATTTGCTTGGCCCATTTCTTGCCGCCGTTGGTGGCAAGGCAATGGATCGGCTCGCCGCCCATCTCCATGATGAACTTCGCCATGCCGAGCACGAAGTCCGGGTCGCCGAAGATCGCGAAGGTCTTGCCGTGGAGGTAGGCTTGGCTGTCGGCGATGGCGTCGACAAGGCGGCCGCGCTCCAGTTTCAGCGCATCCGGGATCGCCTTGCCGGTGAGGGCAGAGACTTTCATCAGGAAGTTGTCGGTCGCCGACACGCCCATCGGATAGTTGAACACGGCGGTTTCCTGGCCGGTTTTCTCAACATATTCGAGCGTTTTGGGCGAGCAGTATTCCTGCATCGAGAGCGTCGCCTTGGCGTTGACCGCGGCTTTGAGGTCTTCCAGCTTGGTGCCGCCGGCATACATCCGGTAGGTGCCGTCCGAGGGGGTGTCATAAACTTCCGACACATCGCCAAGGAAGGTGAAGCCCACGCCCATCAGGTCGAGCATGCGCTTGATTTCACGGTTGTTGGCAACCGCATAGCCGTCAAAGCCCGGGATGATGTTGAGGCTTTCGTCCGCTTGACGCTCGGCACCGTTCCAGAACAGTTCGAGGAAGCCTTTTTGCGCGTTGTCGTAGCCGTCGACATGCGAGCCGACAAAGGCCGGGGTATGCGCGAAGGGCACCGGGAAATCTTCCGGAACCGAGCCTTTTTCCTTCGACTGGATGATGAAGGAGTTGAGGTCGTCGCCGATCACTTCGGCCATGCAGGTGGTCGAAACGGCGATCATTTTCGGCTTGTAGAGCGCATAGGCGTTGGCGAGGCCCTCGACCATGTTGGTCAGACCGCCGAACACGGCCGCATCTTCGGTCATCGACGAGGACACCGCCGCCGACGGCTCTTTGAAGTGGCGCGAGAGGTGCGAGCGGTAGTAGGCCACGCAGCCTTGCGAACCATGCACGAAGGGCAGCGTGCCCTCATAGCCTTGCGCCGCGAACACCGCGCCGACGGGCTGGCAGGCTTTCGCCGGGTTGATCGTCACCGCTTCGCGGGCAAGGTTCTTTTCGCGATATTCCCAGGATTTGGTCCAGTCGCCAATCTGATGAACGGTTTCGGCGGTGTGGCCGCATTCGAAAACCGCTTTTTTGTTGGCGAGCATTTCCTTGTATTCGGGCTCAAAGAAGAGCTTCGAATGGTCGAGCACCTTATCTGCCGACTGGGGCATGGGTCTTTCCTTTCATGGGCCGTCCGCATTCCGGGACGTGGCCAACAGGAGGGAGGGATGGGGGGCGGGTCGCCCCCCGCAAGCTCAGGAGAGGATCACTCGGCCGCGACGGCCGGGGTGTCCCAGGGCGCGTTGAACAGGCCCCAGACGGGGTTGTTCACGGCCATGTCCATGTCGCGCGCGAAGATCGCGAACCCGTCGTAGCCGTGGTACGGGCCGGAGTAATCCCACGAGTGCATTTGACGGAACGGGATGCCCATCTTCTGCACCGGATATTTCTCCTTGATGCCCGAGCCGACGAGGTCGGGGCGGATCTTCTCGATGAACTTCTCGAGCTCGTAGCCGGTCACGTCGTCATAGATCAGCGTGCCTTCCTTGACGTAGTGACCGGTGCGTTTGTAGTCGTCGTTGTGGGCAAATTCGTAGCCCGTGCCGGCGATCACCATGCCGAGGTCGTCATAAGCGGTGACGACGTGGCGCGGACGCAGGCCGCCGACATAAAGCATGACCGACTTGCCTTCGAGGCGCGGCTTGTATTTCGCCAGAACCGCATCGACGAGCGGTTGGTATTTGGCGATCACGGCTTCCGCTTTTTCCTGGATCGAGGCGTCGAACTTCGCGGCGATGGCGCGGAGCGAGGCGGCGATCTGGGTCGGGCCGAAGAAGTTGTATTCCATCCAGCCGATCGAATACTTCTCTTCCATGTAGCGGCAGATGTAGTTCATCGAGCGGTAGCAGTGGATCAGGTTCAGACGCGCTTTCGGCGCGCGTTCCATTTCCGCCAGCGTCGCATCACCCGACCAGCAGCCGACCACGTTCAGGCCCATTTCCTCAAGCAGCATGCGCGAGGCCCAGGCGTCGCCACCGATGTTGTAGTCACCGATGATGTTGACGTCGTAGGGGCCGGGCTCGTAGCTCTTCTTCGCTTCGCTCTCGCCCGCTTCGATGACCCAGTCGCGGATCGCGTCGTTGGCAATGTGGTGGCCGAGCGATTGGCTCACACCGCGGAAGCCCTCGCAGCGCACCGGCACGATAGTTTTGCCGATGTCTTTGTTTTTCTTTTTCGAAACGGCTTCGATGTCGTCCCCGATCAGGCCGATCGGGCATTCCGACTGGATCGTCACGCCATTCGCCAGCGGGAACAGTTCGTTGATCTCGTCGATGGTTTTTTCCAGTTTCTTGTCACCGCCGAAAACGATGTCTTTTTCCTGGAAGTCGGTGGTGAACTGCATCGTCACGAAGCTGTCCACGCCGGTGGTGCCGGTGTAGAGGTTGCGGCGCTGGCTCCACGAATACTGGCCGCAGCCGACCGGGCCGTGCGAGATGTGGACCATGTCCTTGATCGGACCCCAGACCACGCCTTTCGAACCGGCGTAGGCGCAACCGCGGATCGTCATCACGCCCGGAACGGATTTGATGTTCGATTTGGTCGAGTCGCATTTCGAGGCGATGCCGGTGACCGCATCGGGCTCTTCGTCGGTCGCGGTCGTCACCGACAGGTGCTTGGCGCGTTTTTTCTGGGCTTTCGCGGGATAGGCTTCGAGCACTTCCTTGATCAGGTTCTCGAGGTCTTCCGGGCCGCTCACGTGATCTTTGGCCATCCTTTTGGCACTCCTCTCACTGGCGTTTCATTGGGCTTGTTGGGGAGGTCGGGCGGGCGCATCAGCGCCCGCCCCGTCAAGATCGGCCTCAGGCCTTCATCTTGGCTTCCATTTCGGCGATTTGCTTTTCGCGATCTTCTTCCGATTGCATGATGCCGAAGTCGAGCAGCATCTGCTCGAGTTCTTCCATGGTGATCGGGGTCGGGATCACGCCCTTGCCCGAGTTCTCGTGGATCTTGCGGGCCAGTTCGCGGTATTCTTGCGCTTGCTGGCAGGTCGGATCGTATTGGATCACGGTTTCACGACGCAGCTCTGCATGTTGCACCACGTTGTTGCGCGGCACGAAGTGGATCATCTTGCAGCCGAGTTTGGCGGCGAGAGCTTCCGCGAGTTCGAGTTCGCGGTCGGTCTTGCGTTCGTTGCAGATCAGCCCGCCAAGGCGCACACCGCCGGAGTTCGCATATTTCAGAATGCCCTTGGCGATGTTGTTGGCGGCGTAGAGCGCCATCATCTCGCCGGACATGACGATGTAGATCTCTTGGGCTTTGTTTTCCCGGATCGGCATCGCGAAGCCGCCGCAGACCACGTCGCCGAGCACGTCGTAGGAGACGTAGTCCACGTCGTCATAGGCGCCGTTTTCTTCGAGGAAGTTGATCGCGGTGATCACGCCGCGGCCGGCGCAGCCCACGCCCGGCTCCGGGCCACCGGCTTCGGTGCATTTGATGCCTTTGTAGCCGATTTTCACCACGTCTTCGACTTCGAGGTCTTCCACCGAGCCGGCTTCGGCGGCGAGGTGCAGCACGGTGTCTTGCAGCTTGGTGTTGAGGATCAGGCGGGTGGAGTCCGCCTTGGGGTCGCAGCCGACGATCAGGATCTTTTGACCCATCTCGACCAGCGCGGCGAGGGTGTTTTGCGAGGTGGTGGATTTACCGATACCACCTTTGCCGTAGAAGGCGATCTGACGGAGTTGGCTCATTGGTCTGGCTCCCTTGGGGTTGTGCATTCATCTGGGGTCGAGACGGTGCGCGACCGCGCTCACAGCCTATTCAGCAGGGAGTGTGCCAAGTCCCAAAAGTCAATATTATCATTTAAAATCATATCATTGATAGAATTGTAGGGTTTGGAGCAGACCCGACAATTTGTCGGCTCCGATGCGCAACGCCACATTTTGCACGCAACTTTCGCTTCGGCAGAGCCGAAGCGACCCGCTTGGGGGGAGGCCGGGGGCCGGGGGCTGTGCCCCCGGCCCCCGGCCTCCCCCCAAGCCCCCCCGGCGCGCAGCGCGAACGCGTGCCCTTCCCCCGATCCCGGAAGTCACAAAAAAATCGTGCCGAATTGCAGATTGCGTCAAAATGGGTCTTTTCATTCTCCGCGGGCTCCGCTAAATCCCCGCTCACCAAGTCAGAACGTGCGGTTGTGGCGGAATTGGTAGACGCGCAGCGTTGAGGTCGCTGTGGGGTAACTCCCGTGGAAGTTCGAGTCTTCTCAACCGCACCACTGACCGGATGGCCGCAAGCCCGGGGCGCCCTCAGCGCTCCGGGTTTCGTCTTTTTCGATCCGCCGATTGGTTCCGATCCTCGATGTCCTGCGCGGCTGGGGGGTCCGGGGGGCGAAGCCCCCCCGGCGGGTCGCCGCGCCTGCGCGGCGAAACCAGAAGCGGCTCCTGCCCGCTCCCAAGCAAAAGCCCCGCCGGAGCGGGGCCCTGCAGTCTTTCGGATCCAGCAGACCTGCTTTCAGGCCGCTTGCGCCTGGCTCAGATAGGCAAGCACATTTTCCGGGCTCGAGACGCCATAGGGATCCTCGGGGCAATTGTCCATCAGGCCAGGCTCCTCGAACCAGGCCTCGATCACCCCGTCCGTCACCACCGCCGCATAACGCCACGAGCGCAACCCGAAGCCCAGGTTGTCCTTGCGCACCAGCATCCCCATGCGGCGGGTGAACTCGCCCGAGCCATCCGGGATCACTTTCACATTCGAAAGCCCCTGGGCTTTCGCCCATTGGTTCATCACGAAGCTGTCGTTGACCGACAGGCAATAGATCGCGTCGATCCCCTTGGCGGCGAACTCGCCAAAGCCCTTTTCGAAGCCCGGCAGCTGATAGGTCGAGCAGGTCGGCGTGAAGGCGCCCGGCAGCGCGAACAGCACCACGCGCTTTCCGGCAAAATAATCCGCCGTGGTCATGTCCTGCCAGCGGTAGGGGTTCGGCCCGCCCACGCTCTCGTCGCGCACGCGGGTGTGGAAAATCACGTCGGGCAGTCGGGAATTGGTTTTCATCTTGGTCCTCGATCGGGGCGTTGGCCGGCGCGCCGGGGAGGCGGCGCGCCGGATCTTTTCAGGCAGAGCCGCCGGGCGTGCCGGTGAAGCTCACCAGCACATCCTCGTCACGCGGAATGAACTGGCAGGCGAGGCGGAACCGCGGCGGCGTGTCGTTCACTTCCGCCTGCTCAAGCTCCGCGGGAGAGATCATCTGCAACTCCTTGAGCCGCGCCTTTTCCTTTTCGGTCAGCGCCATGCCCATCAGCGGCTTGTCGCCCAGAGCAGTTACTTCGATCAGGCACGAACCGCAATCGCCGTCACCGCATTCAAACGGGATCGGGATGTCATGTTCTTTCGCCAGCGCAAGGATCGTCGAGGTATTGCCCGCGACGGCATAGATCGTCTTGTCCTTCTTCATAATCGGTGCGCTGAAGGTAATGTTCGGCATCGCTGTCTCCTTGTTGTCGTCACTCTCTCGTGATCGTCGGGGGCTGCCCCCCGCAAAGCGCCCCAGCAAGGGCCATGCCAGCGCCTTTTGTCAGCCGGACGCCTTCAATCGCAGCGCGGTGCGGAAACCGCGGGCAGATCAACAAGTCTGATCGGCGCCGGAAAATCATCCCCCACCGGGGTGAGTCGCGCCCGCATCGCGGGGGTGGCGACCATTTTCCCCTCCCCGGTGATCATCAGAACGTTCTCTACCCCCATCCCGGCGGCAATGCGCGGCCAGTCGGCGAGGCCCGCAACGCTGAGCGCGGTGGCGGCGGCATCGGCCAGCGCGCCGTTTTGCGCCAGCACCGAAACCGAGACGATATCGGTGACCGGCCGCCCCGTGCGCGGATCAAGGATATGGGAGAACCGCACCCCCCCGGCATCAAGGTAACGCTCATAATTTCCGGATGTATGCAGCGCCTCCCCGGGGCGCAGCTCGAGCGCCGCCACCACCCCCCAGGCAAAGGGATCGCGGATCGCCACGCGCCAGGGCCGTGCGCCGTGGCTTCCCATCACCTGCACCCCGCCGCCCGCATTGAGCACGGCATCGGTAATGCCCGCCGCGCGCAGATCTGCCTCGGCCAGATCGAGCGCCGCACCCTTGGCATAGGCCCCCAGATCAAGCTGCACCGCGGGATTGGTCGAGCGCACCTCCTGCCCGGCAATTTTGAGATCGGTCATCCGCGGATGAGCGGCCACGAGGCGTGCAATCTCCCCCCCGGACGGCGGATCCCCCTCGGGAAGCGTGTCGGCATGAAAGCCCCAGGCCTCGACCAGCGCGCCGATCGCGGGGTCGAAAAGCCCGTCCGAGGCGCAGGAAAGCGCCTTGCCCTGCGCCAACACTGCCGCCATCGGCGCATCGACGGTGAAGCTCTCGCCCGCGGCGATCGCCGCATTGAGGCTTTCCAGCTCCCCCGGTCGCCAAGCATGCCAGTCGTGATGCAGTTTTTCGAGATGCGCATCGACCGCGGCAATGGCGGCGCGCGCCTTTGCCGCCTCGGCCCCGTGGATCTCGATTTCGACCATCGTGCCAAAGAGATAGAGCGACTCGCTCACATCGGGCACGGGGCGCAGGGCACGCATCCCGCCCGCCAGCGCCAGCCCGGCGGCAAGTGCCAGCGCAGCGCGGGCGAGCGCGCCGCGCGGTCTCATTTGCAGCACGCGGGCGCTTCCGGCGCAAATACCGCCACCGCGCGCAGATCCGAGGCGCCGCGGCGACGGCGCTCGATCAGCGCGACCGGCACGAAACCGAGCCCGAGCGCGAAAAGCCCGGCGAGCCCCGCACCCAGATCGCCCAGCCCGAGCCCGGAGGCGAGCGACACCCCCGCCACGAGCGCGAGCGCGGGAAGCAGATAGGCAAGCCCCGCCGCGGCGAGAAACGCGTTCCCGCCCATCTCCACCTCGACCTCGTCTCCCGGGCGGATCTCGAGGCCCGCCGGCCGGTCGATTTCCAGAAGTTGCGGGCGCGAGAGTTGCGCCAGCGCGCCGGTGCCGCAGCCCTTGCGCGCGGCACAGGCGGCGCAGCCCGCGGCGCGATCGGCCAGAACGGTGAGCCGTTCCGGCCCGACCGCGACCACCCGCAGCCGCTCGACCAGAGCGCGGGGCACAATGTCCCCGGCCATCGGGTCAGGCCGTCCTGCGGGGGCGCAGCCGCTCATCTCAGGCCTCGATCGGCGTGATGCAACCGTCTTCCATGCAGGTCGCGATGCATTGCGGCAGGTCGTGCTCGCCTTCGCATTCGTTGCACAGATCGGGGTTGATGGCATAAACGCCCTTCTTCGGCGAGATCGCCTCGGTCGGGCATTGCGGCTCGCAATCGCCGCAGGAAGTGCAGAGGGTCGGGTCGATCTTCATGGCCATGGGAGTGTCCTTTCCTTGCCTGAATATGCAAGCGGCGCTTGCGGTGGGTGAGGGAGGGCCCGGGGTCAGCCCGGGCGGACCTTGACGTTGCCGCCAAGGATACGGCACTGGCAAGCGAGCCGATCGTCGCTGCCGGCAAGGTTTTCCGACAGCACCCGCATTTCGAGCGCAGACGGTTCGGAGAGATTCTCGGCGCCTTCGAGCACATGCGTCAGGCAGGTGCCGCATTCGCCTTCACGGCAGCCGTAGGTGATGCCCGAGCCGACCTTTTCCGACATCTCGATGATGCGCGTTCCGGGGGGCACATTGACGGTGATCGCAACATCGGTGAAGGTCAGTGTCGCCTTTTCCATGCTCTGTCCTCTGGGTTTTGCCTTTGGAATTCCTGGGGTTTCTGTTCAGCGGGCGGCGAGTTCTGCAAAGTCGATCTCGCGCGGGGGGGCGCGGCCGGTCAGTTGCTGGGCAAGGCGACGGCCAAAGGCGCGGCCCTCTTCCAGCTCCTCGTCCGAGGGATGCAGCTTCACCCGCAGCCCCGGTTCGGGCAGACGCATCTTGAGCCCTTGCAGCCGGGTTTCAACGAGGCGGACTGCCTCACCCGACCAGCCGTAAGAGCCGAAGGCCGCGCCCATCTTGCCCCGGGTCTCGATATCGACGAGGCGGGCGAGCAAGTCCCAGACCGTGCGCACGGCATCGCCGTTGATCGTGGGCGTGCCGATGGCGAGCCCGTCGGCCTCCTCGATCAGATCGAGGAAGGGGCCGATATCGGCGCCTTCGAGATCAAAGAGGGAGACCCGCACGCCCTCCTCTTCCTCGGCGCCGTCATGGATCGCCTGCGCAAGCTGGGCCGTCGCGCCATAAGCCGAGACATAGAAAATGAGCAGCACCTTTTCGGCGGTCTCCGCCTTCGTGCGCGGGGTGGCCAGCGCACGAGTGCGGGCGAGCCAGTCGCGCGGGGCGGCCCGCAAGATCGGGCCATGCGCGGGGGCGATCATGGCAAAATCCAAGGGCTCGATCAGATCGAGCGCCGAAATCACGAAGCTGCGGAACGGACGCATGATCCGGTCGAAGTAATTGTCGAAGGCATGGCGGAAATCGTCCACCCGGTCCTCGAACAGCCGCCCGTCGCAGAAATGGCTGCCAAAGAGGTCGCAGGTGAAGAGCACTCGCTCTTCCGGCAGCCAGGTGCATTGCGTATCGGGCCAGTGCACATAGGGGGTGTTGAAGAAGGCAAGGCTGCGATTGCCGAGCGAAACCGCATGTCCGGTGGTGACGGGCTTCACCTGCGCCGTGGCAAAGGCCTCGCCCAGCAGCGCGCGCAGCATCGGCAGGCCGCGCGGGGAGAGAAGGATTTCGGCCTGCGGCGCGCGGCGGATCAGTTCGGGCACCGCGCCGGTATGGTCGGGCTCAAGATGGTTGAGCACGATGTAACGGATCTCGTCATAGCGCGCGACCGCCTCAAGCCGCTCAAAAAAGGCGGGCGCAAACTCGGCCTTCACCGTGTCGATCACCGCCACGCCCTCGGTGCCCCGCACGAGGTAGGAATTGTAGGTGGTGCCATTCGCGGTTTTCAGGATCACGTCGAAGCTGCGCAGCCCCGGATCGAGCGCGCCGATCCAGTGCACGCCATGGGCCACGGGCACCGCCCCTTCGGGGCCGGTCGTGCGGGGCGCCGCGGGGCGCAGATGAAGGGCTTCGGAGGGCAACAGAGGCTCCTGAGGTAACGGCAGGCAGCCACGGCCGCCACCAGGGATCAAGCAAGAACCGTGCCAACCTCCGTCCGGACACCCGCACCTCCGGCCCGGAGAGCGCACCGCGACAGCGCACCACAGAGACCGCTGCGGCAAGGCGGGCCGCGCACGCCATGCCGCATGTTCCGCCCCGCATCCCGGTTTACCGATTTGTCGCAAAGCCGCGCTCCCGAAGCCGTGATGGAGCAGCCCCGACAAATTGTAGCAAAGCCTACAAGCAGGGGCGCGCGGCCTGCGCTCACGCGCGCGAGCGCGCCCGCGCCCGCGCGACCCGCCCCTGCGCGAGCGCGCGGAGGATTGATGAGTGCCCGCCCGACCCCGAAATTTCGACCCGAGGCGCTCCCGCCCCGGCCGCCATCACGGCAGCGTGAACCGGGACTTGCAGGGCGGCTTCCGGCGCAGCTGGCACGGTCCTTGCTTCATCAACCCCAGGCAGTCCCGCGATCCGGCGGGCCATCCCCGAGGCGGAGACCCAGATGCACGATTTCTTCCTGATCCTGCTCAGCACGGCGCTGGTGAACAACGTGGTTCTGGTGAAGTTCCTCGGCCTTTGCCCGTTCATGGGCGTGTCGCGCAAGACCGATGCCGCAATCGGCATGGGGCTCGCCACCACCTTCGTGCTGACGCTGGCCGCGGGCGCGAGCTGGATGGTCGAGACGCTGGTGCTTGAACCGCTCGACCTCGGCTATCTGCGCATCCTGAGCCTCATTCTCGTGATCGCCGCAATCGTGCAATTCATCGAGACGGTGCTGCGCAAGCTCTCGCCCGGGCTGCACCGCTCGCTTGGCATCTACCTGCCGCTGATCACCACGAACTGCGCCGTGCTCGGCGTGGCGCTTCTGAACATTCAGGAGGGCCACGGCCTCGCCTCGAGCCTGCTTTACGGCTTTGGCTCGGCGGCGGGCTTCACCATCGTTTTGGTGATCTTTGCGGGCATGCGCGAGCGCATGGCGCAACTTGCCGTGCCCGGCCCCTTCAAGGGCGCGCCGATCGCCTTCGTCTCGGCGGGGCTTCTGTCGATGGCCTTCATGGGCTTCGCCGGTCTCGTTCCGAACTGATCCCCTGCCCCGCAACCGCCGCCCCAGAGGAGAGAGAAAGATGATTGAAGCCGTCGGAGCGATGTCTGCCCTCGGGCTTGGGCTCGGGCTGATGCTGGGCTTCGCCGCGCGCCGCTTCCATGTGGAGGCGCCGCCGGTGGTCGATGCGATCGACGCGATCCTGCCGGGCACCAATTGCGGCGCCTGCGGCTACCCCGGCTGCCACGGCCTTGCCGAGGCGATGGCCGAGGGCTCCGCCCCCGTCACCGCCTGCACCCCCGGCGGGCGCGACGTGGCGCTGGCGCTCGCCGAAGTGGTGCAGGAGATCGATTGCGGCGGCGGCGGGGTCTCGCTTGCGGGCATGGCCGAAACCGAGCCGATGGTCGCCTTCATCTTCGAAGACCACTGCACCGGCTGCACCAAATGCTTCAAGCGCTGCCCGACCGACGCCATCATCGGCGCGAACCGGCAGATCCACACCGTCATCACCGATGCCTGCACCGGCTGCGACGCCTGCATCGAGGTCTGCCCGACCGAGGCGATCGTCAAGCGCGTCAAGCCGAAGTCGCTGCGGCAATGGTACTGGGACAAACCCGAACCGCGGCGTGACGCCGCCAGAACGGAGCAAGCAGCATGAGCGTTCTGCCCACTCTCGGCACTCTGTTTCGGCCCTCGCAACTCTTCTCCTTCAAGGGCGTGCACCCCGATCCGCGCAAATATCTGAGCTCGGAATCCGAGATCGAGACGATGCCGATCCCGACCCTGATCCGCCTGCCCCTGCAACAGCATATCGGCGCCGAGGCGGAGCCCGTGGTGCAGCGCGACGATTACGTGCTCAAGGGCCAGCTCATCGCCAAGGCGCGCGGGCCGGTTTCGGCCAATATCCATGCGCCCACCTCGGGCCGGGTGATCGCGGTGGGCCATTTCACCGCCCCCCACCCCTCCGGCCTGCCGGTGCCAACGATCACCATCCGCCCCGATGGCGAAGACACCTGGGGCCCGCACCTGCCCCGCATCCGCCCCGAGAATGCGACGCCCGAAGAAATCGCCGCGCAGGTGGCGGAAGCCGGCATCGTCGGCATGGGCGGCGCCACCTTCCCCTCGGCGGTGAAGCTCAATCTGCGCGCCAAATACGACCTGCACACGCTCGTCATCAACGGCGCGGAATGCGAGCCTTACCTCACCTGCGACGACCGGCTGATGCGTGAGCGCGCCGAAGAGATCGCCGACGGCATCGGCATCATGGGCCGCGCCTTGGGCGTGAAGCAGATCATCGTCGCGATCGAGTCGAACAAGCCGCAAGCCATTGATGCGATGAGCCGCTACAATCGCGCGCTCGACTATACTTTCCAGGTGAAGGTGGTGCCGACGCAATATCCGATGGGCTCGGAAAAGCACCTTGTGCGCCTGCTCACCGGCAAGGAAACGCCCGCCCGCGCCCTCACCGCCGATCTTGGCGTGGTGGTCCATAACGTCGCCACCGCGCATGCGGTGCACAACGCGGTGCGCTACGGCGAGCCGCTGATCACCCGCATCGTCACCGTTTCGGGGCGCGGCATCAAACGCCCCGCCAACGTCAAGGTGCTTCTGGGCACGCCGGTCTCCGAAGTGATCGCCCATTGCGGCGGCTTTGTCGAAGAGCCTGACCGGCTGCTTCTGGGCGGGCCGATGATGGGCCAGCCGATCGCCAACCGCCGCGTGCCGATTGTGAAGGGCTCGAACGGCATCCTCGCGCTGACCCGCGCCGAGACCCCCGGCAACGAGGTGATGCCCTGCATCCGCTGCGGGCGCTGTGTGCAAGGCTGCCCGGTGGGCCTGACGCCCTTCGAGATGAACGCGCGCATTCAGGCCGATGATCTCGACGGCGCCGCCAAGATCGGGCTGATGGATTGCCTGACCTGCGGCTGCTGCTCCTACAACTGCCCGGCCAATATCTCGCTCGTGCAGACCTTCCACTTTGCCAAGGGCAAGCTCGCCGAAAAGCAAAGCCGCAAGCATCAGGCCGAGGAAACCAAACGCCTCGCCGCCGCGCGGCAGGCCCGCGAAGAGGCGATTGCCGAGGCGAAGCGTCAGGCGATGGCCAAGCGCAAGGCCGAGATGGACGCCAAGAAAAAGGCCGATGCCGCCAAGGCGGCGGCCGCCGCCGCAACAGCCGCCACAGCCCAGGGGGAGGCCAATCCGTGACCGCGCAACCGCTTCTGGCCGCACCGCATACCCATACCGTCTTCACCGTGTCGCGCACGATGCTGGCGGTGGTGCTGGCCCTCGCTCCCGCCACGTTCTTTGGCCTTTACCAGTTCGGCTGGCCGGCGGTGTTTCTGTTCTGCGTCACCGTTTTGTCGGCCTATCTCTTTGAGCTTGCGTGCCTTTGGGTCGCGGGCAAGCCGCTCGGCCAATTTGCCCGCGATGGCTCGGCGCTCCTGTCGGGCTGGCTCGTCGCGATGACGCTGCCGCCCTATGCGCCCTGGTGGGTCGGCGTGATCGGCTCCGGCATCGCCATTGTCATCGCCAAACATCTCTTTGGCGGGCTCGGGCAAAACCTCTTCAACCCGGCGATGGTCGCCCGCGCCATGCTGCTGATCGCGCTTCCGGTGCAAATGACGACATGGGTGCCGCCCGTGGGCCTGTTTGACGGGCCGGGCTTTGTCCATTCGCTCGCCATCACCTTTGCCGGCTCGACCGAGTTTGACGCCGTCTCCTCCGCCTCGACGCTGAGCCATATCAAGAGCCAGCTTGGCGCGGGCGCCTCAATGGGCGCGATCACGCCCGATCTGGCCGACCTCAAGGCGCGGCTGATCGGGCTCGTGCCGGGCAGCATGGGTGAAACCTCGACCGTGCTGATCCTTTTGGGCGGCCTCGCGCTCGTCTTCATGCGCATCATCACGCTTGCCATCCCGCTCTCGGTTCTCGGCACGATCGCCGCGCTCTCCGCCATTGCCTCGAGCCTCGCGCCCGACCGCTTCGCACCGCCAATCCTGCATCTGACCTCCGGCTCGACGATGCTCTGCGCCTTCTTCATCGCCACCGATTACGTCACCTCGCCGGTCTCGGCGCTCGGCAAGATGCTTTACGGCATCGGCATCGGCGCGCTCATTTTCGTGATCCGCACCTGGGGCTCCTTCCCCGAGGGCGTGGCCTTTGCGGTGCTCTTGATGAACGCCTGCACGCCGCTCATTGAAACCTATGTCCGCCCGCGTGTGTTCGGGCGCACCCGGACCGGCAAACCGCTGCCGATCGCCAAGCCGAAACGTTCCGCCAAGGATACGGGAGCCAAGGCATGACCGAGCCCGCCGAAAAACCGCGCAAAAGCTGGATCAAATCCTCGCCCCTCGCGCATGGGCTGATGCTCGGGCTGTTCTCGCTCGTCACCGCCGGGCTGCTCGCCTGGGCCGATCAGGCGACCGAGGCGCCGATTGCCGCGCGCGGTGCCGATGACCTTGCTGCCTCGCTCGCGCAGGTGCTGCCCGCAAGCCTTTATGACAACAGCCCCGCCACCGACATGCGCACGGTGACGGACGCCGCCGAGGGCCCGGTCTCCGTCCATATCGCGGCGAAGGCGGGCACCGTCACCGGCACTGCCTTCGAGCTGACTGGCTACGGCTATTCCGGCGCGATCCGGGTGCTGATCGGGGTTGCCCCCGATGGCACGCTTCTGGGCGTGCGCGTGCTCTCGCATGCCGAAACCCCCGGCCTTGGCGACAAGATCGAACTGGCGAAGACCGACTGGATCGAGGGCTTCACCGGCCGGTCGCTCTCCGACCCGACGCCCGACGGCTGGAAGGTGAAGCGCGACGGCGGCATTTTCGACCAGTTCTCCGGCGCCACGATCACGCCGCGCGCCGTGGTGGGCACGATCCGCCGCGGGCTTGAATTCTTCGCCCGCAACCAGGCTGCGCTGACCGCGCCGCTCGCGAACTGAGGGAGCCAGCGATGTCGAACCAATATGCCAAAATCGCCCGCGACGGGTTTTGGGACAAGAACATTGTCTTTGGTCAGATGCTGGCGCTCTGCCCCGCGCTTGCCATCACCGGCACGGCCACGAACGGGCTCGGCATGGGGCTCGCCACCACCGCGGTGCTGATCGTCTCGAACGCGATGATCTCGGCGCTGCGCAAGGTGATCGCCCCCGAGATCCGCATTCCCGCCTTCGTGCTGATCATCGCCTGCATCGTCACCGTGGTCGACATGGCGCTCAACGCCTATGTGCATGACCTGCACAAGGTGCTCGGCCTCTTCATCCCGCTCATTGTGACCAACTGCGCCATCCTCGGCCGCGCCGAGGCCTTTGCCTCCAGAAACGGCATCCTGCCCTCCCTTTGGGACGGGCTGACGATGGGGCTCGGCTTCACCCTCGCCCTCGTCGTCGTCGGCGCGCTTCGCGAGATCTTCGGATCGGGCACGCTCTTTGCCAATGCCTCAGTGCTGCTCGGCGCGCATTTCGCCTTCATGGAAACCACGGTCTTTTCCAACTTCCCGGGCTTCCTGATCCTGATCCTGCCGCCCGGAGGCTTCATCATCGTCGGCGTGCTTCTGGCGCTCAAGTCGATCATCGAAGCGCGCGGCAAGAGCATCGACGAGGAAATCAAGGAGATGCGCGCGCCGCGCGTGTTCACCGCCGCAGGGGCGCTCGGCCCGGTGCCGCAAGTGGAGGATGACGAATGATCGTCGGTGTCGCCTATGCCAAACCGACCGTGCAGGTCTGGAAACATGTCGATGTGCCCGAGGGCGCCACGGCGCAAGATGCGATCGACCGCTCCGGTCTGCTCGACCAATTCCCCGAGATCAATCTCGAGGAGATGAAGATCGGTGTTTTTGGCCAGATCTGCAAACCCGAACGGGAACTGAAGGAAGGCGACCGGGTGGAGATCTACCGCCCGATCCATCCCGAAGCCGAACTTCTTGAAAAGAAACGCTGAACAAGCCCCCAACGCCTCGCGTCAAAGGAGACATGTGATGACCCGCCTGAGCCGCCGCAGCCTGACCCTCGGCCTTCTCTCCGGTGCCGCATTGGTGGCAACCGGCGCCAGCCTCCGCCTCGGCCGGAGCGAACGCGCCCTCGTGATCGGCGCGGGCCCCGCCGGCGCGCTCGCCGCCGCCACGCTTGCGCGTCAAACCCCCGGCGCCTCCGTGGTGCTGCTGGAGCGTGACCCCACCCGCCTTGGCCGCGACACCGCCGCGACCGCGTTCGAGCGCCCCGCCGCGGGGCTGAGCCTCGCCGCGCTCTCCGCCGCGGGGGTTTCCGTCAAGATCGACGAGGTGACGGGGGTCGATTGGCGCGCCGGGCGTGCAGCCCTTTTCTCGGGCCGCAGCCTCGCCTTTGACCGGCTCATTCTCGCGCCCGGCACCGCACCGCGCGCCGAAGACATCGCCGGGCTCGATGCGGTGGCGCGGCATGACTGGCCCGCCGCCTGGGGCTCGGAGCGCGAGGCGCGCCGGCTTGAGGCCCAGCTCGCGGCGCTCCCCGCCCGCGGCCATGTGGTGCTGCGCCTTCCCGCCGAGATCAGCGCGCCGCAGGTGGCGCTGAGCCGCGCGCTCACGCTCGCGCGCAAAGTGGCGCAAACCGAAGGCGCGCGCCTGACCGTGCTCGATGAAAGCGGCGATTCCGCGCTGGCAGGCGCCTTCGCCATGGCCGCAGGGCTGCAGGGGCTGAACCGGAATGTGCACTGGATTGGCGCGGATCAGGGCGCAAAGGTGCTGGCCGTCGACAGCCGCCGTGGCCGGATCGAAACCGCCGCGGGCCGGATCACCGCCGATGTCGTGAACTTCATCGCGCCGCAGGAGGCCGGGCGCCTCGCGCAGGCGGCGGGCCTCACCGATGCCTCCGGCTGGTGCCCCACCGATGCCGAGAGCCGCTCGACCCGGATCGAGGGCGCGGTGATCCTGGGCGATGCCCGCAAGGGCGCGATCCGCAGCTTTGAAAGCGCCCGCGCCTCGGCGCAAGCGCTCACCGCCTGATCAAAGGCGCCGCCCGCGCGGAGGTCCGGAGGGGCCCGCCGGCCCCGCCGGGCGGGGGGCTCGGGGGGCGGCAAGCCCCCCGACCTCCCCCTCGCAAGGCCCCTCCCCTAGCAAGGCCCCCCTCGCACGGCCCTCAGGCGCGCAGATCGAACCGATCCGCCTCCATCACCTTGACCCAGGCGGAGACGAAATCGCACACGAACTTTTCCGCCGCATCGTCTTGCGCATAAAGCTCGGCATAGGCGCGCAGGATCGCATTCGAGCCGACCACGAGATCCACCCGGCTGGCGGGCCATTTCAGCGCCCCCGTGGCGCGGTCGCGCACTTCATAGCCGCCCGCCCCTTTCGCCCAGGTGTTGCCCATATCGGTCAGGTTGACGAAGAAATCGGTGCTCAGCGCCCCCAGCCGGTCGGTAAACACCCCCTCGGGCGCGCCGCCCGCATTGGCGCCGATCACGCGCAGACCGCCGAGCAGAACCACCATTTCCGGGGCGGTCAGCCCCATCAACTGGGCGCGGTCCAAAAGCAGCTCCTCGGGCGCCACCGCATAGTCCTTCTTGAGCCAGTTGCGGAAGCCATCGTGAATCGGCTCAAGCACGTCAAAGCCCGCTTCATCGGTCATCTCGGGGCTGGCATCGCCGCGCCCCGGCGTGAAGGGCACCGCACAGGGCACGCCCGCTGCCTGCGCCGCCATCTCGACGCCCACACATCCGGCCAGCACGATCGTATCGGCGACCGAGGCGCCGAACCGCGCCGCGAGCGGTTCGAGCACCGCCAGCACCTTGGCAAGACGGTCGGGCTCGTTGCCCTCCCAGTCCTTTTGCGGCGCAAGCCGGATCCGCGCGCCATTCGCCCCGCCCCGCAGGTCAGAGTGCCGGAAGGTGCGCGCGCTGTCCCAGGCCGTCGCCACCATCTCGGCGGTCGTGAGCCCCGAGGCCGCAATCGCCGCCTTCAGCCCCGCCACATCGTAGCCCGTGGCGCCCGCGGGCACCGGATCTTGCCAGAGCAGATCCTCCTGCGGCACCCAGGGCCCGAGGTAGCGCGCCTTCGGCCCCATGTCGCGGTGCAAAAGCTTGAACCAGGCGCGGGCGAAAGCGTCATTGAAGGCGGCGGGGTCGGCCATGAACTTCTGGCAGATCGCGTTGTAGATCGGGTCCACCTTCATCGCCATGTCGGCGTCCGTCATCATCGGGTTGTGGCGCTGCGTCGGGTCGGAGGCATCGAGGGGCTTGTCTTCCTCAGCAATCGTCACCGGCTCCCACTGCCAGGCCCCGGCGGGCGATTTGCGCAGCTCCCAGTCATGGCCAAAGAGCATCTCGAAAAAGCCCATGTCCCATTGCGTCGGATGGGTGGTCCATGCCCCCTCGAGGCCCGAGGTGATGGCATTGGCCGCCTTGCCCCCCATGGTCGGGTTCGCCCAGCCAAGGCCCTGCGCGGTCACATCCGCCGCTTCCGGGTCGGCGCCGAGTTGACTGGCGTCGCCATTGCCGTGCGTTTTGCCCACGGTATGGCCGCCCGCGGTAAGCGCCACCGTCTCCTCGTCATCCATCCCCATCCGGGCAAAGGTTTCGCGCACATGAAGCGCGGTTTTCGCCGGATCGGGCTTGCCGTTCACGCCTTCGGGGTTGACGTAGATCAGCCCCATCTGCACGGCGGCGAGCGGGTTTTCCATCGTGTCGGGCTTCTCGACATCGCCGTAACGACCATCCGACGGGGCCAGCCATTCGGTCTCCGCACCCCAATAGACGTCTTTCTCCGGTGCCCAGATATCCTCGCGCCCAAAGCCGAACCCATAGGGTTTCAGCCCCATCGACTCGTAAGCCACCGTGCCCGCATAAAGAATGAGATCCGCCCAGGAGATCTTGTTGCCGTATTTCTTCTTGATCGGCCACAGCAGACGGCGCGCCTTGTCGAGGCTGACGTTGTCGGGCCAGGAATTGAGCGGCGCAAAGCGCTGGTTGCCGGTATTGCCGCCGCCGCGCCCGTCGGCCGAGCGATAGCTGCCCGCCGCATGCCAGGCCATGCGGATGAACAGCCCGCCATAATGGCCCCAATCCGCCGGCCACCACGGCTGGCTGTCCGTCATCAGCGCATGAAGATCTGCGCGCAGCGCCTCGAAATCGAGTTCCTGCACCGCCTCGCGGTAGCTGAACCCCTTGAGTGGGTTCACCTTTTCATCGTGCTGATGCAGAATGTCGAGATTGAGCGCATTGGGCCACCAGCGCATCGTATCCGCGCCGAGTGCCGTTGCCCCGCCATGCATCACCGGGCATTTGCCCGCGCCCTTGATATCGTTTCCGTCCATTGTCGATCCTCCTCTGATGTGAGTTTAGCATGTTTCCAACCGGATCACCCGGCGGTTGCAGCAAAGCTAGAGGCCAATTTTGATAAATTCCAATTGCATTATCCGAAGGCTTCAATAGGAATATCTTATGATCAACATCACCTTGAAACAGCTTCGTTATTTTGATGCGCTCGTGCGCGCGGGCCATTTCGGCCGTGCCTCGGCGGATTGCGCCATCTCCCAGCCCGCGCTTTCGGTGCAGATCCGCGAGATGGAGGCGGCGATCGGCGGCGCCCTTGTCGAACGCTCCGCGCGCCAGATCCACCTCACCGCGCTCGGCGCCGCCTTTGCGCCGCGCGTGCGCGAGATCCTGCGCGCGGTCGATGCGCTCGACCAGCTTTCCCGCGCCGCCCGCGGCCCGCTTTCCGGCCCCTTGCGGCTTGGCGTGATCCCGACCGTTGCCCCCTATCTGCTCCCCGCGATGGTGGGGGCGCTTTCTGACGCTTTTCCGGGGCTTGAGCTCTTTCCGCGCGAGGCGGTGACGGGCAAACTCGTCACCGATCTGATCGAGGCTCGGCTCGATGCGGCGGTGGTGGCGCTCCCGGTCTCCGAACCGGCGCTCACCGAGATGCCGCTTTTTGACGAGGCCTTCGTGCTGGTGCGCCCCGCCGCCGAGGCAGGCCTGCCCGTCCCCTCTGCCGAAACGCTCCCTGAGATGCGGCTCTTGCTCCTTGAAGAGGGGCATTGCTTTCGCGATCAGGCGCTCACCTTTTGCAAGCTCGGCCCGGCGGGCGCGCGCACGGTGATGGAAGGCTCCTCGCTCTCCACCCTCGTGCAGATGGTCGGCGCGGGCATCGGCGTCACGCTTCTGCCCGAGATCGCGCTGCCGGTGGAGACGCGCTCCGCACAGGTCGACCGGGTGCGGCTTCGCGCCCCCGCGCCGGGGCGGCGCATCGGCATGGTCTGGCGCCGCTCCACCCCGCTCGACGGGCCCCTGCGCGACGTTGCTGCCGTGCTCGCCCGGCTTGGCGCCGAAAGCCTTGCCCAGGCGCGTGCCCTGTTGCCCTGATCACGCTTGCAGGTGCTGCGATCTGCCGCCGCGCCACGCTCTTGCCAAGGGCCGCGGATGGGGGCACGAAGGAGCGACCTGCCCTCTCCGATGGAGCCGCCCATGTTCCCCGCCGCCCCCCGCCTGCTGCGTGAAGGCCACCGCCCGCTTTACCTTGCCGCCGCGGTTTTCACGGTGATCGCAATCGCGCTCTGGGGGCACTGGATCGGCGCCGGAATCGGCAGCCCGCTGTTGCCCACCCGCGCCATCGGCATGGACTGGCACGCCCATGAGCTGATCTTCGGCTATGGCGGCGCGGTGATGGCGGGGATCTTTCTGGCCAATGCACCGAAGGGGCTGGGCTGGATCTTCTTTCCGGCGCTGACCCTGCTCTGGATCGCCGGGCGCATCGCCATGGCGATGTCGGCCACGCTGCCCGCGCCGCTCGTGGCGTTGATCGACCTTGGCTTTGACCTTGTGGTGATGGCGCGGGTGGCGATGCCGCTCTTTGCCAGCAAGCTGACGCAGGAAAACTATGACACCAAGCTGAAAACGCTCGGCTATGTGTCTATTTTCCTTCTGCATTTCCTCTCCAACTTCGTCATGCACCTGGATTGGATGGGGGTCTGGCCGGGCATCGCCTCGACCGGGGCGATGGCGGGGCTGATGGCCTGCGCCACGATGAACGCGGCCTTTGGCGGCCAGCTCACCGCCGCGCTGACCCGCAATGCGATGGTCCATGCGGGCGAGACGGCGCTGCCGCGGCCGATGGAAAGCCTCGATCGCTGGGGCCCGATCTTCACCGCGCTGTGCGTGCCCGCGGCGTTCCTGCCGGTGCGCGCCTTTGGCGCCGTTCTGGTGCTGGCGGGCGCCACCAACCTCTTTCGCATCATGTTCTGGCGCTCGGGCTGGGCGTTCAAGAACAGCGCGCTGCTGACGGGCTTCCACCTCGGCTTCATGTGCCTCGGGCTCGGGCTTTACGCGATGGGCCTCTCGGCGGTGACGGCGATGCAGATCTTCCCCGGTGCCACGCATCTTCTGGCGATCGGCGCTGTCGCGGGCCTTTCGATGGCGGTGATGATGAAAACGAGCCTTGGCCGCGCCGGGCGCCCCGGTCACGCGACCGGCGCGCTCAAGCTTGCCGGGGCGGCGCTGATCCTCGCGCTGGTTCTGCGCGTCTCGGGCGAGAAGGAAGTGGTGCTGATGGCCTCAGCGATCTTCTTTGCCATCGCTTACGCTGCGCTCGCGGTGGGCCTTGCCCCCGCCCTCCTCGGCCCCAAAAAGCAACCGGGCGAGCCCGGCGGGCGCCCGCTCGGCCATGGCCACGGGCATGGCAAGGGCGAGGGAGACTGCGGCTGTGGCGGCCATGGCGAGGGCCAGGGCGGCATGCAAAGCTGCGGCCTGCACCAGATCCGGGGCCTTCAGGGCTCCTGCGACCACGATTGAGCCTGCGGCGGCCCGAGCCGCAACAGGTCCACCGCGCGCGCGCCGATCTGGCGCGCGATCTCGGCCACCCCCTGCGGCTTGAGGTAGAAGGCGGGCACCGGCGGCAGGATGATGCCGCCCATTTCCGTCACCGCGGTCATGTTGCGCAGATGTGCAAGCGTGAGCGGCGCCTCGCGCGCCAAAAGCACAAGCGGGCGCCGTTCCTTCAGCTGCACCGAGGCGGCGCGGACAAGCAAGTTATCGTCGAGCCCGTTCGCAATCGCGGCGAGCGAGCGCATCGAACAGGGCGCGACGATCATCCCCGCCGAAGGCGCGGAGCCCGAGGCGATGGCGGCCCCCACATTGCCAATGGCGTGGCTGCGCGTCGCCATGCCCTGCAGCCTCTCAAGAGCGCCCTCGTCGGCCTCGGTGGCGAATGTGAGCTTGGCGGCAGAGGACATCACAAGGTCGATCTCGACCTTGAGCGCGGTGAGCGCCTCGGCCACCGCCAAAGCCAGCACCGCGCCCGAGGCGCCCGAAACGCCCAGGATCACCCGCGCGCTCATTTCAGCCCTCCGGGGAACTGGCGTTTCAGCACGGCCTCCGCAAAGGCTTCATCCTCCGGGCGCATCCCCATCACCGTACCCCATTCGCGCGTGGTCTCGGTGCCGATCTTCGTTGTGGCATCAATCCCGAGCTTGCCCGCGAGCCCCTCAAGGGGCGAGGCGAAATCGAGGTAATCCATCGGCGTGCGGTCAAGCACCACCAGATCGCGGCCCGGGTCCATGCGCGTGGCGAGCGCCCAGGCAATGTCGTCCCAGTTCCTCGGGTCGATGTCGTCATCGACCACGATCACCATCTTGGTATAGCTGAACTGCGCCAGCATCCCCCAGAGCGCCATCATCACGCGGCGCGCCTGACCGGGGTAGCTTTTCTTGATCTGCACCACGGCGATCCGGTAGGAGCAGGCGGCGGGCGGCAGCCAGAGGTCTTTCACCTCCGGGATCTGCTGGCGAATGACCGGCAGCGCCAGATCGTTGAACACCTCGCCGATGATCGCGGGCTCATCGGGCGGGCGGCCCGTATAGGTGGACAGATAGATCGGGTCTTTGCGGTGCGTGAGCGCCGAGACCCGCATCACCGGGAAGGGCTCGACCGCGTTGTAATAGCCGGTGTGATCGCCAAACGGGCCCTCGGGCGCGGTGTCATTGGCGTGGATCCAGCCCTCGATCACCATTTCGGCATCGGCGGGCACCATCAGGGGCACGGTCTTGGCGGGCACGAGATGCGAGCGCTGGCCCCGCAGCACGCCCGAGAAGGTGAGTTCGGAGACGTTTTCAGGCAAGGGCAGCGCGGCGGAGAGAAGCGTTGCCGGATCGGCGCCGAGCACCATGGCGACGGGCATCGGTTTTCCGGCGGCAAGCCAGGTGCGGTGATGCTGCGCACCGCCGCGATGGGCGAGCCAGCGCATGATGATGCTCTCGGGCCCATGAAGCTGCGCGCGGTAAATGCCGAGGTTGTAGCCCATCACGGCATCCATGTCCGAGCCATAGGGCCGCGTCACCACCACCGGCCAGGTGAAGAGCCGCCCGCCATCGCCGGGCCAAAGCTGCTGCACCGGAAGATCCTCAAGGTTCAGCCCCTTGCCGGGTTCCAGCACCACCTCCTGCACCGGCCCTTTTTTCGAGGTGGTCACGCGGGTGGAGAGCGCCGCCTTCAGCATCGGCAGGCGCGAAAACGCATCGCGCATCCCCTCGACCGGGGCGGGCGCTTTCAGCGAGGCCAGAAATTCACCGAGCGCGGGCACCTGATCGAGCGCGAGCCCGAGCCCCGCCGCCACCCGCTCGGTGGTGCCGAAGAGATTCGTGACAACCGGGATCGGCGCTTGCGCGCCCGAGGGCAGCACGGGCTTGTCAAACCGCAGGATCGGGCCGCCCCGCTCCAAAACGGCGCGGTGCACCGCAGACATTTGCAGCTCCACCGCCACAGGCTCGGCGATGGTTTTGTAATCACTGCGACCCTTCGCCCAGTCGAGGAAGGACCGCAGATCGGAAAACACGGGCAGGCTGCGCATCATTCCTCCTAAGTCTTGTTGGCGTTAGCATCCCCGTATCGACCAGGGTTTGACATTGATCAAGTTGCCGCATTGTGACCGGCGTTAAAGGAGCCCATCTAGAAGGGGGGAGAAATCCCTGACGAAAGGAGCGCCATGTCCGACCATGATCAGATTCCCCGCCTGCCCAAGCTGATGGGCCGGGCGATGCGGCCCTTGCCGCTTGCGCCGCTGTCGGTGACGCTGACCCTTCTGGCGCGCCGCATTGCCAAACGCCATCCGGGCCTGTTCCAGCGCCTTGGCCAGTATCGCGAGGCGCGCTTCCTGCTTGAGGCGACCGACCTGCCGTTCCTTCTGCTGCTCGATCTGCGCGGCGGCAAGGTGAAGCTGACCGCGCACCGCCGCGCGCCCGAGGCCGAGGCGCGCATTGCCGGGCCGATTGCCGGGTTCCTTGGCATGATGCATGGCGCCTATGACGGAGACGCGCTATTTTTCTCGCGCGACCTGATCGTCGAGGGCGACACCTCTGCCGTTGTCGCGCTGCGCAATGCGATCGACGATGCCGAGCTTGACCTTGCGGCGGAACTGGCCGAGCTTGCCGGTCCGCTCAAACCCTTCGTGCAGCCCGCCGTGAACCTTGCCGAAAAAGGCTCCGGCATGGTGCTGCACCGCGTCGATACGCTGGCTGGAGGCTGGACATGATGGAACTCGTTTGCCCCGCGGGCACCCCTGCGGCGCTGCGCGCCGCGGTCGAAGCGGGCGCGCATGCCGTCTATTGCGGCTTTGCCGATGAGACCAATGCGCGGAACTTTCCGGGGCTGAACTTCTCGCCCGAGGAACTGGTGCCTGCCGTTGCGGGCGCGCACAAGCGCGGCGCGAAAGTGCTCGTCGCGCTCAACACCTTCCCGCGCGCGGGCGGCGAAAAGCTCTGGCATCAGCGCCTTGCCGATGCCGAGGCCGCGGGCGCCGATGCGGTGATCCTCGCCGATATCGGGCTTTTGGACTATGCCGCGACGCATCACCCGAAGCTGCGCCGGCACCTGAGCGTGCAGGCCGCAGCCGCGAACCCGGATGCGATCAACTTCTACGCCGAGACCTTTGACGTGAAACGGGTGGTCCTGCCGCGGGTGCTGACCGTGCAGGAGATCGCCGCGATCAACAAGGAGATCGATGTCGAGACCGAGGCGTTTGTGTTTGGCGGGCTTTGCGTGATGGCCGAGGGGCGCTGCGCGCTCTCCTCTTACGCAACCGGCCTCTCGCCCAACATGAACGGCGTGTGCTCGCCCGCCTCCCATGTGGTTTACGCCGAGGAAGGCCCGGATCTTGCGGCAAAGCTTGGCGGCTTCACCATCCACCGCACGCCGAAAGACCGCCCGGCGCCCTATCCGACGCTGTGCAAGGGCTGCTTCACCTCGGGCAGCCAGACCGGCCATGTGTTCGAAGACCCGGTGTCGCTCGATGCGCGCCACCTCATTCCGGCGCTCGCAAAAGCGGGCGTGACGGCGCTGAAAATCGAGGGGCGGCAACGTTCGCGCGCCTATGTGGCGGAAGTCGTGCGCGCCTTCCGCGCTGCCACCGATGCGCTCGCCGAAGGGCGTGACCTGCCGCTGGCGGAACTCGCGCGGCTCACTGAAGGCCAGTCCGCCACTGCCGGGGCCTATGCGAAAACCTGGAGATGACGATGGAACTGACGGTTGGCCCGAACCTGTTCTTCTGGAAAGCCGAAGACCTACGCGCCTTCTACAAGGCGCTCGAAGCGGCGCCCGTTGCGCGTGTGGCGGTGGGCGAGGTGGTCTGCTCGAAGCGGATGCCGTTCTGGGAAGCGGAGATCCCCAATATCGTCGCCGGGCTGCGCGCCGCGGGCAAGGAGGTTGCGCTCTCCACGCTCGGGCTCGTGACACTCGGGCGCGAGCGCAACAAGACGCATGATCTCTTTGACCTCGGCCTGCCGGTCGAGATCAACGACATTTCCGCGCTCAAGCACCTGCCGGAAAACACCCCCTTCTGGGTCGGCCCGCTGGTGAACGTCTATAACGAGGGCACGCTCGGCTATCTGGCCCGGCGCGGCGCCACGCGGATCTGCCTGCCGCCCGAACTGCCGCTCGCCTCGATTGCGACGCTCGCGAAAGCGGGCAAGGACGCGGGCGTCAAGGTTGAGGTCTGGGGCCATGGCCGCTTGCCGCTCGCGATCTCGGCGCGCTGCTATCATGCGCGGCTGCATGACCGGGCGAAGGACAATTGCCAGTTCATCTGCGGCGAGGATCTCGACGGCCGCGAGGTGGACACGCTCGACGGGCAGGCCTTCCTGTCGGTGAACGGGGTGCAGACCCTTTCCGCCGCGACCGGTTGCGCCGCCTATCACACCGAAGCGCTGAAGGATGCGGGGGTCGACAGCCTCCGCCTCTCGCCCCAGACCGGCGATTTCGTTGGCCTGTGCGCGGGCTATGCCGACCGGATCGCGGGGAACATCACCGCCGAGGCCCTGGTGGCGCAGCTTTTGCCGGAAGCCCCCGGCGGACGCTTTGCCGATGGCTTCTTTGCCGGGCCCTCCGGGTCGGACTGGTCGCATCCGGTGCCCGCGGGCGCCTGAGCCTTCGGCACAGTCTCGCAAGGGGGCGCGGCGCAAGCTTCGCCCCCTTTGCGTTGGCGGATCGCAATTTTGTGCGCCCCGTCACACCGCCCCGGCTGATCTATGTCATGCAAGCCCCCGCGCCCTCTCGCTAATCTGGCACCGCCTGCCAGCAGCGCCAGCGGAGGACGAGCATGAGCACACGCGTACCGGATTTCACCCCCTCGGTCAGCCCGCAGGGGAATCGTGGCACGGGGCCCGTGCGCAGCCAGCACCCCGGCTATGTGACGCTCACCGCGCCCTGCACCGCGGCCTGCCCCGCGGGCGAGAACATCCGCGCCTGGCTCGCGCTCGCCATGCAGGGCCGCTACCGCGCGGCCTGGGAAAAGCTCACCGAAGACAATCCGATGCCCGCCGTGCATGGCCGTGTGTGCTACCACCCCTGCGAGGCGGGCTGTAACCGCGGCGCGGTGGACAGCCCCGTCTCGATCCACGCGGTCGAGCGGTTTTTGGGCGATATGGCAACGCGCGAGGGCTGGGAGTTCCACAAGCTGCGCTCGGAGACCGACAAGCGCGTGCTCGTGGTGGGCGCGGGGCCTGCCGGGCTTTCCGCCGCCTATCACCTCGCCCGCCTTGGCCATAAGGTCGAGATCCGCGAGGCCGGGCCGGTGGCGGGCGGGATGATGCATTTTGGCATTCCCGCCTACCGGATGCCGCGGGCCGAATTGGCCGCCGACATCGCGCGGATCGCCAATCTTGGCGTGCGGATCACGCTCAACCACAAGGTCACGGATCTGATGGCCGAGAAGGAACAGGGCGGCTTTGACGCCGTCTTTCTTGCCATTGGCGCGGGGCTTGGCAAGCGCGTCGAGATCCCGGCGCGGGATGCGGCCAAGGTCTTTGATGCGGTGAGCCTTTTGCATGACACCTCCGCCGAGGCGCCGCCGATGCTGGGGCGCCGGGTGGTGGTTTATGGCGGCGGCAACACCGCGATGGATGCCGCGCGCACCGCCAAGCGCCTTGGCGCAACGGAGACGATCATCGTCTACCGGCGCGACCGCGCGCATATGCCCGCGCATAGTTTTGAAGCCGACGAGGCGATTGAAGAGGGCGTGAAGATCCGCTGGCTCACCACGATCAAGGAAATCTCCGGCTCCGATCTGCAGGTGGAACGGATGGAGATCGACGCAGAGGGCCGCCCGCAACCCACCGGCGAGATCGAGACGCTTTCGGCGGATGCAGTGGTGCTGGCGCTCGGCCAGCAAAGCGACAGCGGCTTTTTGCACACGGTGCCGGGGCTCGACTTCACCCCCGATGGCGCGCTGATCGTTTCGGGCGAGATGATGACCGGCGCGGAGGGGGTGTTTGCCGGCGGCGACATGGTGCCCGCGCAGCAATCGGTGACGATCTCGACCGGGCACGGCAAGCGCGCCGCGCGCTACATCGACGCCTGGCTCCGGGGCGAGCACTATTCCGAGCGCACGGCGCCGCCAGTGGCAGATTTTGCCACGCTGCATCTGCCGGTCTATTCCGATGCCGAGCCGAGCGCCCAGGCGCGCCTTGCCGAGGCCGCACGGATGGGCGGCTTTCAGGAGATCATCAAGGGCCTCACCACAAAGGAGGCCCGCTATGAGGCGGCGCGCTGTTACTCCTGCGGGCAATGTTACGAATGCGACAATTGTTACGCCGCCTGCCCCGAGGAAGCCATTGTGAAACACGGCCCCGGCCGCGGCTATTCCATCGACCTGACCAAGTGCACCGGCTGTGCAAGCTGCTCCGAGCAATGCCCCTGCGGCGCGCTCGACATGATCCCCGAGGAGGCCCCCCATGCGTGACACGGCTGTGCAAAAGGACGCCTCGAAGGAAACGGAGGTGGCGCGCGCGGTGATGGATGGCAACACCGCTGTGGCCCATGTCGCTTACCGCGTGAACGAGGTCTGCGGCATCTATCCGATCACCCCCTCCTCCACCATGGCCGAACTCGCCGACGAATGGGCGGCGCGCGAGATCCCCAACATCTGGGGCAATGTGCCGGTGGTGCAGGAGATGCAATCGGAAGGGGGGGCCGCGGGGGCGGTGCATGGCGCGCTACAGGCGGGCGCGATGACCACCACTTTCACCGCCTCGCAAGGGCTCATGCTGATGATCCCCAACATGTTCAAGATCGCGGGGGAACTCACGCCCACGGTGTTTCATGTTGCCGCCCGCGCGCTTGCTACCCATGCGCTCTCGATCTTTGGCGATCATTCCGATGTGATGGCGGTGCGGCCCACCGGCTTTGCCATGCTCGCCTCCGCCTCGGTGCAGGAGGCGCATGACATGGCGCTGATCGCGCAGGCGGCCACCTTGCGCGCCCGCGTGCCCTTTGTGCATTTTTTTGACGGGTTCCGAACCAGCCATGAGGTGAACACGCTCACCCTCATTCCCGATGCGCAGATCCGCGCGATGATCGACGACGATCTCGTGCGCGCCCACCGTGCCCGCGCGCTCTCGCCCGAGAACCCGGTGGTGCGCGGCACGGCCCAAAACCCCGATGTGTTCTTTCAAAGCCGGGAGGGGGCAAACCCCTGGCATGCCGCCGTGCCCGGCATCGTGACGGCAGAGATGGAGCGCTTTGCCGCGCTCACCGGGCGGCGCTATGGGCTGTGCGATTATCTGGGCGACCCGGAGGCCGAGCGGGTGATCGTGATCATGGGCTCGGGCGCCGAGGTGGTGGAGGAAACGCTCACGGCGCTGAACGCCAAGGGCGCAAAACTCGGCGCGATTGTCGTGCGGCTTTACCGCCCCTTCCCGGCAGAGGCCTTCCTCGCCGCGCTCCCTGCTGCTTGCACCAAGCTTGCCGTCCTCGACCGCTGCAAGGAGCCGGGCGCGCCCGGCGAGCCGCTCTTTCTTGATGTGGTCACCAACCTTGCCGAAGCCACCGCAACCGGCCTCCGGCCCGCCATGCCGCGCGTGGTGGGCGGACGCTATGGGCTTTCGTCGAAGGATTTTGACCCCGCGCAGGTCAAGGCGGTTTATGACGAGTTGGCGAAGGCCGCGCCGAAACAGGGCTTCACCGTCGGCATCACCGATGATGTGAGCTTCACCTCGCTCCCCGTCGATGCGGGCTTTGTCACCGAACCCGAAGAGACCGTGCGCGCGGTCTTTTATGGCCTTGGCGCCGATGGCACGGTGGGGGCGAACAAGAACTCGGTGAAGATCCTCGCCGAGGAGGCCGGGCGGTTCGCGCAGGGCTATTTTGTCTATGACAGTCACAAATCGGGCGCGCAGACGGTCTCGCATCTGCGCTTCGGGCCGCGGCCGATCAAGGCGCCCTATCTGATCCATGCGGCGAATTTCGTGGCCTGTCACCAGTTCCACTTCATGCAAAAGATCGACGTGCTGAAGGTTGCCGCCCCCGGCGCCACCTTCCTGCTCAACGCCCCCTTCGGGCCCGACAAGGTCTGGGACCGGCTGCCGCGCTCGGCACAGGCGGCAATCCTCGAGAAGGGGCTGAAGTTCTATGTGATCGACGCGAACCGCGCCGCGCGCGAGGTCGGGCTCGGGCGGCGCACCAACACGATCCTGCAGACCTGTTTTTTTGCCCTGTCGGGGGTGCTGCCGCGCGAGGCGGCGATTGCCCAGATCAAGGCCTCGATCAAGAAAACCTATGGCCGCAAGGGCAAGCGGGTGATCGAGCAGAACTGGGCTGCCGTCGATGGCGCGCTGGAGCGGCTCCATGAGGTGACGGTGCCCAAGGCGGTAAGCGCCACCGAGGACCGCGCCCCGGCGGTTCCCGCGACTGCGCCCGAGTTCGTGCGCAAGGTCACCGCGCTGATGATGGAGGACCGCGGCGACGAGATCCCGGTAAGCCTCCTGCCCGCCGATGGCACCTTCCCCACCGGCACCGCCGCCTGGGAAAAACGCAATGTCGCGGATGAGGTGCCGGTCTGGCGCGAGGATCTGTGCATCCAATGCGGGCAATGCTCCTTCGTCTGCCCGCACAGCGTGATCCGCGCGAAATACTTTGACGAAGACCTGCTGGAAGGCGCGCCCGAAGGGTTCAAATCCGCCCCCGTCAATGCGCGCGGCTACCCCGGCGCGCGGTTCTCGCTGCAGTTCCATGTCGAGGATTGCACCGGCTGCGGGCTTTGCATCGAGGCCTGCCCCTCAAAAAGCCCGACCGAACCGGGAGTGAAGGCGATCAACCTCACCGAGAAGGCGCCGCTTGTCGCCGCCGCGCGCGAGGCGATCACCTTCTTTGAGCATCTGCCGGTGAATGACCGCGCGCGGGTGGATTTTGCCAATGTGCGCGGGGTGCAGTTCCTTGAGCCGCTCTTTGAATTCTCGGGCGCCTGCGCGGGTTGCGGCGAGACACCCTATGTCAAGCTTCTGTCCCAGCTTTTTGGCGACCGGCTGATGGTGGCCAATGCCACGGGCTGCTCCTCGATCTATTCGGGCAACCTCCCCGTCACGCCCTGGACGAAAAACCGCGAGGGCCGCGGCCCGGCCTGGGCGAACTCGCTTTTCGAGGACAATGCCGAGTTCGGGCTTGGCTTCCGGCTTGCCGCCGACAAGCATCTCGACTTTGCGCGCAGCCTGGCACAAGAGATGGCGCCGGACCTGGGCGAGGATCTCGTTGCCGCGATCCTTGCCGCGCCGCAGATCCGCGAAAGCGAGATCCGCGCACAGCGCGAGCGAGTGGCGACGCTGAAAACCCGGCTGCTCGCGCATCGCGAAGCGCCAAGGGCGCAGCATCTTCTGAGCGTTGTCGATCATCTGGTGCGCCGCTCGATCTGGATCGTGGGCGGCGATGGCTGGGCCTATGACATCGGCTATGGCGGGCTTGATCATGTGCTCGCCTCCGGGCGCAATGTGAACGTGCTCGTGATGGACACGGAGGTCTATTCCAACACCGGCGGGCAGGCCTCCAAGGCCACGCCCTTGGGCGCGATTGCCAAGTTTGCCGCCGCGGGCAAGCGCACGGCGCGCAAGGATCTGGCGCTGCAGGCGGTGGCTTACGGCAACGTCTATGTGGCGCAGGTGGCGATGGGCGCGAACCCGCAGCAAACGCTGCAGGCCTTCCGCGAGGCCGAGGCCTATGACGGGCCCTCGCTCATCCTCGCCTACAGCCATTGCATCGCGCATGGCTTCGACATCCGGCAGGGGCTCGGCCAGCAAGACCGCGCCGTGGCCTCCGGCTATTGGCCGCTTTTGCGCTACGATCCGCAATTGCGCGGCACCGGCACCGCGCCTTTCAGGCTCGACAGCCCCCGCCCCGTTCTGCCATTCAAGGACTATGCTTATAACGAGCTGCGCTACTCGGCCCTTGCCGCGAGCCGGCCCGAGGAGGCAAGCGCGCTATTGGACGAGGCACAACAGGCGATCCGCGAGAAATATCGCACTTACGAAGATTTCGCCGCAATGGATGGCGGCCCCGGTCCGGCGCAGGTGCTGGGCGCGGCGGGCAAGCTCTGAAGGAACGACGATGGAACTGAGAACCCGCTATCTGGGGCTGGAACTGCAAAGCCCGCTTGTCGCCTCGGCGAGCCCGCTCAACGCCAAGCTCGACGTGCTGAAGGAACTCGCCGATCAGGGCGCCGGGGCGGTGGTGCTGCCCTCGGTCTTCGAGGAGCAGATCTGGCACGAGCAACGCATCCTCGACCAGCTTGTCGAGCACGGCTCCGAGAGCTTTGGCGAGGCCTTGAGCTACTTCCCGACGCAGGCGGCCTTTGCGTTTGAAAGCTCGAACCATCTGGCGCTGGTGGAGAAGGCCGCAGCCACGCTCCCCATTCCGGTGATTGCCTCGATCAACGGCACCACCGACAGCGGCTGGACCGATCTCGCGCATGATCTGGCCGAGGCGGGCGCGGCGGCCATCGAGCTCAATGTCTATTTCCTGCCCACCGACCCGGAGGTCTCGGGCTCCGATGTCGAGCGGCGCACGCTCGATGTGGTGCGGGCCGTGCGCGACACGGTGGAGATCCCGCTTGCGGTGAAGATCGGCCCCTATTTCTCCGCCCCCGCACATATGGCGCGGCGGATCGTGGCCGCGGGGGCCGATGGGGTGGTGCTCTTCAACCGCTTTTACCAGCCCGATATCGACCCTGTGGGGCTCACCGTGACGCCCTCGCTCGAACTCTCGCGCCGCTACGAGATGCGGCTGCCGCTTTTGTGGATCGGGGTTCTCTCGGGGCGGATTGCGGGTTCGATCGCTGCCACGACCGGGGTGGAAACCTCCGAGGATGTGGTGCGCTATCTGCTCGCGGGCGCCGATGTGGTGATGACCACTTCCGCACTCTTGCGCCACGGGCCTGCGCATATGGGCGTGTTGCGGCGCGGGCTTGAGGACTGGCTCGCGGTGCGCGGGCTGGCGGGTCCGGGCGCGATCCGCGGTCAGCTCGGCCATGGCGCGATCGCGGATGGCGATGGCTATGAGCGGGCGAATTACATCAAGGTGATGCAGAGCTGGCAGAAGAGCTGACAGCGTGCGGTGAAACCAGAGTCATAACATCTCGAATTAACGTCGCATAAACATGGCGCGCCTAGAGTGGCGGCAAATCCCCATGTTGGAGATATTATGTTGTTTCGCCGTTCCGCTCCCGCTCCGCACGTCGCCATGCATGCGGCGCTTGGCCGTGCAGCAGAAACCGCCCTTTCGGTGGTGCGCTTCGATCTCACCGGCCGGATCATTTCTGCCAATGACGCCTATTGTGCGCTTCTGGGCTATGCGCCGGGCAAGCTCGACGGCGAGATGCTCGGAAAGCTGATGCTTCCCGAAGAGGCGGCCAAGCTCGGCACCGGGCCGTTCTGGGAGGCGCTGCGCACCGGCGAGATCCAGCATCTGGCGGTGACCCGGCGCAATGCCTCGGGCGAACTTGTCTGGCTTGAATCGACTTATGTGCCGATGCGCGATGCCGCCGGCAAAGTGCATGAGGTGGTCAATTTCGCCGCCGACATCACCGAGAAGACACGCCAGCAAAAACATACCGAAGCGCTCGTCGCCACGCTCAACCGCTCGCAGGCGGTGATCGAATTCGATCTCGAAGGCCGGGTGGTCGATGCCAACGAGACCTTCCTGACCGTGATGGGCTACACCCGCGCGGAAGTGGTGGGCCAGCATCACCGGATTTTCATGGCGCCGGGCGAGGCCGAGCGCCCCGATTACGCCGCCTTCTGGACCAAGCTGCGCTCTGGCGAGCCCGCCTCGGGCGCCTTCCACCGCGTTGCCAAGGGCGGGCGGGAAGTCTTTTTGCGCGCGATCTACAACCCGATCTTCGGCATCGACGGCAAGATCTCGGGCGTGGTGAAATTCGCTCAGGACGTCACCGAAGAACGCCTCACCGCGCTCGACCGGGCCGGGCAGGTCAACGCGCTTTCCCGCTCGCAGGCCGTGATCGAATTCGACACGCAAGGCACAATTCTTTGCGCGAATGACAATTTCCTCGATGTGATGGGCTACCGGATCGAGGAGATCCGCGGCAAGAAACATGCGATCTTCATGCCGCCGACCGAACGCGACACCCCGGCCTATGCAAAATTCTGGGATGATCTGCGCGCGGGCAAGCCGCAGGTGGCCGAATTCTGCCGCATCGGCAAAGGCGGCAAGGAAGTCTGGATCCAGGCGAGCTACAACCCGATCCTCGACGAGGAGGGGCGGCCTTACAAAGTGGTGAAATTCGCCACCGATGTGAGCGCGCGCAAGGCGGCGATCCTGGATCTTGAGGGCGGCATCTCGGCGCTGCGGGCGGGCCGGCTCGATCACCGGCTGACGCGGCCGATGCCGGCCGAATTCGAGCATCTGCGCGCCAATTACAATGCCGCGCTCGAGCGGATGGAAGAACTCGTCGGCGCAATCATCGAAAGCGCAGAGGCGATCCGGATCGAAACCTCCAACCTCTCGGGCGCCTCCGCGGAACTGGGGCGGCGCACCGAAACGCAGGCCGCCTCGCTTGAAGAAACCGCCGCGGCGCTCAACGAACTCTCCTCCTCGGTCGAAAGTTCTTCGAGCGGTGCACGCACGGCCGCGGCCGCAGTGACCAAGGCGCGGCACCGTTCTACCGAGGGGCGACGCGTGGTGGAACAGACGATCTCGGCGATGGGCGACATTGCCCAAAGCTCCGAACAGGTCTCGCGCATCACTTCGGTGATCGACGATATCGCCTTCCAGACCAACCTTCTGGCGCTCAACGCCGGCGTCGAGGCGGCGCGGGCGGGCGAGACCGGGCGTGGCTTTGCCGTGGTCGCCTCGGAAGTGCGCGCGCTCGCGCAAAGGTCTTCGGAGGCCGCACGCGAGATTGCGGAGTTGATCGAGACCTCGGGCCGGCAAGTGCGTCAGGGTGTCGATCTGGTCAACGAATCCGGTCAGGCCCTGAGCGAAATCGACGCGCTCGTGACCGAGGTCGACGGTCTGGTGCAAGCGATTGCGGGCTCGGCGGTGGAACAATCCACCGGCCTTGCCGAGATCAATTCGGCGGTGCATCAGCTCGACCAGCTAACGCAGCAAAACGCCGCCATGTTCGAGGAAAGCTCGGCCGCGGTCTCGGTGCTCAACTCACAGGCAGGAGAACTCGCCACGCAGGGTGCGGTGTTCCAGATCGGCGGTGCAGATGCGCCGTTGCGCGCAGCCTCCTGAGCCCTTCAACAGGACTGAAAAGCGCCGCGCAACTCTTGCGCGGCGCTTTGTTTTGCCAACTGCAATTATTCGCAGGGTTCGGGGTTCGCGCGCCGCCAGCGCACCGAGGAAAAGAAGCTCAACCCGATGAACAGCACGCCAAGGAACCCGGTTGCCCATTCCGGCACCGGCATCAAGGTCTGCGCGAACATCGCCACGGAGAGCACGAGGATCGACCAGAAGGCGCCATGTTCGAGGAAGCGGAACTCGGAAAGCGCATGGCGCTCGACCAGCATCACCGTCATCGAGCGCACATAGAATGCGCCGATGCCGAGCCCGATGGCGATCAGGAACAGGTTCTGCGTCAGGGCAAAGGCGCCGATTACCCCGTCAAAGCTGAACGACGCGTCCAGCACTTCGAGATAGAGAAAGGCGCCGATGCCGCCACGCGCCATCTCGGACGAGAGCGAACCGCGGTCGATCACCTGGCCGATCCCCTCGACGGCGAGGAAGGTCAACAGCCCGGTGCAGGCGGCAATGAGGAAGCTGCGCTCCTCCTGCATCGGCTGGATCCAGGCGACGAAGAGCACCAACATCAGCACAAAGCCTATTTCAAGCCCGCGCACCGAGGCGCAGGCGCTCAGGCGCCGCTCAAGCGCCGGAAACCAATGCACTTCCTTGCCGGCATCGACAAAGTAACTCAACGCCACCATCATCAGGAAAGCGCCGCCAAAACCCGCAATCGAGACATGGGCGCCATCGATGATATGGGCATATTCACGGGGTTCGGTCGCGGCGAGCCGGATCGCCTCAAACGGGCCGACATGGGCCGCAACGACCACGATCACCAGCGGAAACAGGATCCGCATGCCGAAAACAGCAATCAAGATCCCCCAGGTGAGGAACCTGCGCTGCCAGATCGGGGTCATCCGGCTCAGCTTGTTGGCATTGACGATCGCATTGTCGAAGGACAGCGAAATCTCCAGCACCGCGAGCACGCAGGCGACAAAGAAGAAGGACATCGCGCCGGAGAATGTGTGCTCATAGACGAAGCCGAGCCAGAGCGCGAGCATCAGACCGAGTGCCGTGAAGCCAAAGGCCCAGCCGAAAAAGTGGAAGGCGCCGCGCATTATGTCCCCGCTTTGGCGGCCGGGCGCCGAACCCGGCCCAAGTGCTTTTGTCCGATGTAGGAAGCGGCGGGGGCGGCTGCAAGCCCCTGACCCGCCCCTGCGCGCTTGTGACCTGATCTCAGCGCGCGCGGCGGGCAAAGCCATAGAGCGCGATCAGTTCGCTCGCCACATGTGCCCCCGCAATCGCCGTGGCGCCGGTGGTGTCATAGGGCGGCGAGACCTCGACCACATCGCCGCCGACAAGGTTCACCCCCGCGAGCCCGCGCAGGAGCGCCGCCGCCTGCCAGGAGGCGAGCCCGCCCCAGACCGGCGTGCCGGTGCCGGGCGCAAAGGCCGGGTCGAGACAGTCGATATCAAAGCTGATGTAGCAGGGCCGGGTGCCGACAATGTCGCGGATGCGCGCGAGCGTCGCCTCGATCCCCTCTTGATGAACGAAGGGCGCATCGAGGATATGCACGCCGCAGGTGTCGGGGTTGTCGGTGCGGATGCCGACGGAGACAGTGGTCTCGGGCGCGACATAGCCAAGCTTCAGCGCCTTGTAGAGGAAGGTGCCATGGTCGATCCGGGCCATGTCGTCATCGGCCCAGGTGTCGGAATGGGCGTCGAAATGGATCAGCGCGACGGGGCCATGTTTCGCCGCCACCGCGCGCAGGATCGGCAGGGTGATGAAATGATCCCCCCCGAGCGTGATCGCCCCCGCTCCCGCTTTGAGAATCGTGGCGATGTGGTCGGTGACGCGGTCGGGGAAGCTCGCGGTATGGGCATAGTCGAAGGCGAGATCGCCATAATCGACGATGCTGAGTTCGCTTAGCGGATCATAGCCCCAGCCATAGGGCGCATCGAAGGCCTGCAGCGTCGAGGCCTCACGGATCGCGCGCGGTCCAAAGCGCGTGCCGGGCCGGTTCGTCACCGCCTGATCGAAGGGAACGCCCGTCACGGCGAGGTCTACACCGGCGAGATCCTTGGTATAGCGCCTGCGCAGGAAGGAGGTCGCCCCGCCAAAGGCATTCTCATAGGCAAGGCCGCGCAACTCCGCCCGGGTGAATGCCGTATCTATCTGATTTTTAGCGTCTTCCAGTGCCATGAGCGCCCTCCGTGAGGGGCCTACTATGCGCCATTCTCAGGTGGAAGTGTCAACCAAAACCTGCGTCAGCCCGCCGCATCTGGAACTATTCCAATTTTGATCTGGATCAAACCTTTCACACCGCCGTGAACTTAGATTTATTCTACCTTTCGATACGGAGGACAGGGTCCATGAAATTCAAACTCGCTGCTGCGCTGGCGTTCACGTCGGCGCTTGCCACCCCCGCCTTGGCCGATGATGCGGCTCTGCGCGAAGAAGCCAAGGGCCTCTTCGAAGTGATCCCGATGCAGGCCCCGCAACTGGCCGACAGCAATGCGATCACCCGCGACAAGGTCGACCTTGGTGCGATGCTGTTCTTTGACCCGCGGATGTCGAAATCGGGCGTGTTCTCCTGCCAATCGTGCCACAACATCGGCCTTGGCGGGGTTGACGGGCTCGAAACCTCGGTCGGCCACGGCTGGCAACAGGGGCCGAGGAACGCCCCTACCATGCTCAACGCCGTGTTCAACATCGCGCAATTCTGGGATGGCCGCGCCCCCGACCTCGCCGCGCAGGCGAAGGGCCCGGTGCAGGCGGGTGTCGAGATGAACAACACGCCCGACAATCTCGTGGCCACGGTGAAATCGATGCCGGGCTATGTGAGCGCCTTCGCCTCTGCCTTCCCGGGCGAGGCCGACCCGATCAGCTTTGACAATTTCGCGCTGGCGGTGGAGGCGTTCGAAGCCACGCTGATCACGCCGAACTCGAAATTCGACCAGTTCCTGATGGGCAATGACGGGGCGCTGAGCGCGGATGAAAAGGCCGGGCTGCAGCTCTTCATGGATACCGGCTGCGCGAGCTGCCACAACGGCATCAACATCGGCGGCAACGGCTATTATCCGTTTGGCGTGGTGGAAACCCCCGGCGCCGAGATCCTGCCCGAGGGCGATACCGGTCGGTTCAAGGTCACGGCGACGGCGGATGACGAATATGTCTTCCGCGCGGGGCCGCTGCGCAACATCGCGCTCACCGCCCCCTATTTCCACTCCGGCAAGGTCTGGGATCTGAAGGAAGCGGTGGCCGTGATGGCGAACTCGCAACTCGGCGCCGAGCTCGACGACACGCAGATCGACCAGATCACCGCCTTCCTGACCGCGCTCACCGGCGAGCAGCCGCAAGTGGTGCACCCGACGCTGCCGGTGCGCACCGCCGCAACGCCGAAACCGGCGCCGATGAACTGAGACGACCCGAGGATTGCGTCCCGAGGGTGAGGCGCGGGGGAAACCCCGCGCCTTTCGCTGGCCCGGAGCACCAGGCAGGAAGATTTTTGCCCCCAGAGGCGCGCGGGGGATTCCCAAGGCCCCACGTTTCTGGCAGGGTTTGCGCAACGTCCGGTAGAGGCGCAAGAGGCAGAGCATGTTCCCCAAAGGCCCGAAGGTCTTTCCCTTCGTCTATTATTCGCTCGCGGCGGTGCTGGCGATGAACTTTGCCTTTGCCGCAACGCAGGGCCCCAATGGCATCTTCCGCCGCGTTCAGCTTGAGGCCGAGATTACCCGCGCCGAGGCCACGCGCGATGCGCTTGAGGCCGAACATGCGCGGATGGCGAATCTCACGCACCGGCTGTCCGACGATTATCTCGATCTTGACCTGCTCGACGAACGCGCCCGCGACGTGCTTGGCACCTTGCGGGCCGACGAGATCGTGATCCGCTGACCCCGCCCGCTTTTGAATGCCCTGCCCCGCGCCCTTGGCTGCGGGGCTTTGTCGCAGCAGTCATTGCATCTGCGCCCGGCTTGCGCTAAGTAATGGTTTAACGTTGAACTATCACGAACCCGGGAGGCTGTCCGATGGCGACACGCAAAACCCCCGAGACATCGGCGCCGCAGTTGCCGAATGTCTCGAAGGAGGATCTGCTCAGATATTACCGCGACATGCTGTTGATCCGGCGCTTCGAGGAGAAGGCGGGCCAGCTTTATGGCATGGGGCTGATCGGCGGGTTCTGCCATCTCTACATCGGTCAGGAAGCCGTTGTGGTGGGCCTCGAGGCGGCGGCGAAAGAGGGCGACAAGCGCATCACCTCCTACCGCGACCACGGCCATATGCTCGCCTGCGGCATGGACCCGAAAGGGGTGATGGCCGAGCTCACCGGCCGCGCGGGCGGGCTCTCCAAGGGCAAGGGCGGCTCGATGCACATGTTCTCGAAAGAGAAGCATTTTTACGGCGGCCACGGCATCGTTGGCGCGCAGGTGCCGCTGGGCGCGGGCCTTGCCTTTGCCGATAAATACAAGGGCAATGACAACGTCACCTTCACCTATTTCGGCGATGGCGCGGCGAACCAGGGCCAGGTCTACGAGACCTTCAACATGGCCGCGCTCTGGAAGCTGCCGGTGGTCTTCGTGATCGAGAACAACCAATATGCGATGGGCACGTCGCAAAAACGCTCGACCTCCACGCCCGACATCCACACCCGCGGCACCTCCTTCGGCATCCCCGGCGAAGTGGTCGACGGCATGGATGTGCTTGCGGTGAAGGCGGCGGGCGAGAAGGCGGTGGCGCATTGCCGCTCCGGTGCGGGCCCCTACATTCTCGAAGTGAAAACCTACCGCTACCGCGGCCATTCGATGTCCGACCCGGCCAAATACCGCTCCCGCGAAGAGGTGCAGAAGATGCGCGACGAGCGCGACTGCATCGAAAATGTGCGCGAACTGCTGCTCTCGGGCGGCCATGCCACCGACGAAGACCTCAAGGCGGTCGATCGCGAGATCAAGGCCACGGTGAACGAGGCGGCCGAATTCTCCAAAACGAGCCCCGAGCCCGCGCTTGAAGAGCTCTGGACCGACATCACCGCGTAAGGGAAAGAACCATGGCAACCGAAGTATTGATGCCCGCCCTCTCGCCGACGATGGAAGAGGGCACGCTGGCGAAATGGCTGGTCAAGGAGGGCGACGCCGTCAGCTCCGGCCAGATCATCGCCGAGATCGAGACCGACAAGGCGGTGATGGAATTTGAAGCCGTCGACGAGGGCATTGTGGGCAAGATCCTGATCGCCGAGGGCACCTCGGGCGTGAAGGTCAACACGCCGATCATGGTGCTGATCGAAGAGGGCGAGAGCGCCGATGCGGCCCCCGCGCCCGCCGCCCCTGCCGCCGAAGCCTCTGTCCCGGCCGCCGTGGCCAGTGCCCCCGCGCAAGCCGCCGCCCCGGTCGAAGTGGTCTCGAAAGCCAGTGCCGACTGGCCCGAGGGCACCGAGATGAAGACCATGACGGTGCGCGAGGCGCTGCGCGAGGCGATGGCCGAGGAAATGCGCGGCGACGAACATGTGTTCCTGATGGGCGAGGAAGTGGGCGAATATCAGGGCGCCTACAAGGTCAGCCAGGGGCTTCTCGACGAATTCGGGCCGCAGCGCGTGATGGACACGCCGATTACCGAGCATGGCTTTGCCGGCATTGCCGTGGGTGCCGCCTTCGGCGGGCTCAAGCCCATCGTCGAATTCATGACCTTCAACTTCGCCATGCAGGCGATCGACCAGATCGTCAACTCGGCGGCCAAAACGCTTTACATGTCGGGGGGCCAGATGGGCTGCCCGATCGTGTTCCGCGGCCCGAACGGCGCCGCCGCCCGCGTCGGCGCCCAGCATAGCCAGGATTATGCCGCTTGGTATGCGCAGATCCCCGGCCTCAAGGTGGTGATGCCCTATTCCGCGGCGGACGCGAAGGGCCTTTTGAAATCCGCGATCCGCGATCCGAACCCGGTGATCTTCCTCGAAAACGAGATCATGTATGGCCGCTCGTTCGAGGTGCCAGTGCTCGACGATTTCACCATCCCCTTCGGCAAGGCGCGGATCTGGCGCGAGGGCACGGATGTGACGCTTGTCAGCTTCGGCATCGGCATGAGCCATGCGCTTGAGGCCGCCGACAAGCTCGCCGCAGAGGGGATCTCGGCGGAGGTGATCGACCTGCGCACGCTGCGCCCGATCGACTATGACACGGTGCTCGCCTCGGTGATGAAAACCAACCGCTGCGTCACGGTGGAAGAGGGCTGGCCGGTGGGCGCCATCGGCAACCATCTGAGTGCGGTGATCATGGAGCGCGCCTTCGATTACCTCGATGCGCCGGTCCTCAACTGCACCGGCAAGGATGTGCCGATGCCCTATGCCGCCAACCTCGAAAAACTGGCGCTGGTGACCTCCGATGAGGTTGTCGCCGCCGTCAAACGCGTCTGCTACCGGTAAGGAGGGCAAAATGGCTGTGGAAATCCTGATGCCCGCGCTCTCCCCCACGATGGAGGAAGGCACTCTCGCGAAATGGCTGGTGAAGGAGGGTGACAGTGTCACCTCCGGCCAGATCATCGCCGAGATCGAGACCGACAAGGCGGTGATGGAATTCGAAGCGGTCGATGAAGGCACGATGGGCAAGATCCTGATCGCCGAGGGCACCTCGGGCGTGAAAGTCAACACCCCCATCGCCGTGCTGATCGAAGAGGGCGAAAGCGCCGATGCGGTGCCCGCACCGGCGCCCGCACCCAAGGCCGAGGCCGAGCCGATGCCCGCCTTCCTTGAAGACGCCCCGGCCCCTGCTCCGGCCCAGGCCTCTGCCGCCCCCGCACAAAAGGCACCGGGCGCGCGGATCTTCGCCTCGCCGCTCGCGCGCCGGATCGCCGCCGAGAAGGGCCTCGATCTTGCCGCCCTCAAAGGCTCCGGCCCGCATGGCCGGATTGTCAAGGCCGATGTCGAGGGAGCGAGCGCCGCCCCGAAAGCGGCCCCTGCCCCGGCCTCTGCGGCCCCGGCGCAAGCCGCGCCTGCCGCACCGCCGGCCTCTGTCTCTGCGGCGAACGTCGCAAAGCTCTACGAGGGCCGCAGCTACACCGAGATCCCGCTCGACGGCATGCGCAAGACCATCGCCGCCCGTCTCACCGAGGCCAAGCAGACGATCCCGCATTTCTACCTGCGCCGCGCGGTGAAACTCGATGCGCTTCTCGCCTTCCGCGGAGAAATCAACCACCAGCTCCACGCCCGTGGCGTCAAGCTTTCGGTGAATGACTTCATCATCAAGGCCTCGGCCCTCGCGCTGCAACAGGTGCCTGCGGCCAATGCGGTCTGGGCGGGCGACCGGGTGCTGCAGATGAAAGCCTCCGATGTTGCCGTCGCCGTTGCGATCGAGGGCGGGCTCTTCACCCCGGTCCTGCAAGACGCCGAGATCAAGCCGCTCAGCCAGCTTTCGTCCGAGATGAAAGACCTCGCCACCCGTGCGCGCAGCCGCAAGCTCGCCCCGCACGAATACCAAGGTGGCAGCTTCGCAATCTCGAACCTCGGCATGATGGGGATCGAAAGCTTCGACGCGGTGATCAACCCGCCCCATGGCGCGATCCTTGCCGTCGGCGCGGGGGTGAAAAAGCCCGTCATCGGCACGGATGGCACGATCGAAGTGGCGACGATGATGTCGCTCACCCTCTCGGTCGACCACCGGGTGATCGACGGCGCGCTTGGCGCAGAGCTCCTCGCCGCCATCGTCTCGAACCTCGAGCACCCGATGGCGATGCTCGCCTGAGCGCGCCCCTCCCCCCCCTGAAAGAAGCCCTCCGCTTGCGGGGGGCTTTTTGCTTTGCCTCAAGGTGAAACGGATTGCGATATGTTAATTCCAAGGTGGACCCATCCAAAGCCGAAAGGACAGATCATGGACTGGACCACCGAACTTGACACGATCCGCAAGGAAATGGCCGATTACGCCACCAAGCAGCCCGCCACGCAAAAGGGCTTCGGCAGCTTGCACCATGAAGCCCTTGCCGAGGGCGTGCTCTCGACCAAGCAAAAGGAACTGATCTCGCTTGCCATCGGCATCGCCCGGCAGTGCTCCTATTGCATCGGTCTGCATGTGCAGGCCTGCATCGCCGCGGGTGCGACCCGCGCCGAGGTCGAGGAAACGGTGAATGTCTCCGTGCTGATGGGCGGCGGTCCGTCGCTGATGTATGGCCTGAAGGCGCTCGAAGCCTATGACCAGTTGAAGGGCTGAGCGGGGGGCCGAAAAAGCAGGGGGGACCCGGGGGGCCTGCCCCCCGAAAAGCAGGGGGTCCGGGGGGCGGCAGCCCCCCGGCGGGTCGCCTCGGCCCTGCCGAGGCGAAAGCCTCAGCCCTCGCAGTCGCAGCCGCGCAATTGCTGGTCCATGCTGACCGAAGGATGCGCGCAGCCCGCCTCGCCGACGATCTTCGCGGGCACGCCCGCCACGGTCTTGCAGCGCGGCACATCGGACAGCACCACCGAGCCCGCGGCAATGCGCGAATTGTCGCCCACGTGGATATTGCCGAGCACTTTCGCCCCCGCACCGATCAGCACGCCATTGCCAATCTTCGGATGGCGGTCCTGCTCTTCCTTGCCGGTGCCGCCCAAAGTCACCGAATGCAGCATCGAGACATTGTCGCCCACCACCGCCGTCTCGCCGATCACGATCGAATGGGCGTGGTCGATCATCACCCCCCGCCCGATCCGCGCCGCGGGATGAATATCGACGCCAAACATCTCCGAGGTGCGCATCTGCACGAAATAGGACATGTCGGTCCGTCCCGCGCGCCAAAGCCAATGCGCGATGCGGTAGCTTTGCAGCGCCTGATACCCTTTGAAAAAGAGGATCGGCTGGATGAAGCGATGGCAGGCCGGGTCGCGATCATAGACCGCCACAAGGTCCGCGCGCGCCGCCTGCCCAAGGTCGGGATCGGTGCTATAGGCCTCGTCGGCGATCTCGCGCAGGATCTGCTCGCTCATCTCGCCGGAAGCCAGCTTCAGCGAAAACCGAAATGCCAGCGCGCGCTCAAGCGTTGGGTGGTGCAGCAGCCCGGCATGAATCAGCGCGCCCAAAAGCGGCTCGTCGCGCACCGCCGCATGCGCCTCGTCGCAGATCTGGCTCCAGACCGGGTCAACAGTGGCAACTTTCGCTTGGGTCTTGGCCATCGGAGGCTCCTTCGTCTTCGCGCGATCCTAGCACAGCGCGCCCCTCTCAGATAGGGGACGCAGGGGTCCGGGAAAAGACCCGACGACGCCATAAGGTGACCGAAGCAAGAACAAGGCCAAGCGCTGCCAGCCGCGCGCCATCGGGTCGGAGCGGGCGGCACCGCGGTTCGCAGCGCGCCCGCGCGCCGAGCGAACCAAGCCCCCAGCGCGGATGCACCCGCCCGAGCCGCTTGCGATAAAGGTCGGCGGCATGCGCCTCGTCGAGCCAGCGCACAAGCGTTTCGGCGCGCGCCTCGGGCGCAAGTGCCAGCGCCGCCTCGGCGGCCGCCAGCAGATCGTCAATGAGGATCGGGCGCATTTCAGGGCATAAGCGTGAGAGGGCTCGCCAAACCCGGCCCGAAAATGTCGGAAACCTGTGCAACCTCCACGACAAAAGCGCCAGCAATACCATCCTCCGCCCGCATCGCCCCCGTGTAGCTCCACGCGGGCACCGTCACAAAGGCCTCGCGCCGCAGCATTCCTCCGTCGAGCACGCGGATCCGGTAAAGCTCCTGGCTTTCGCCGAGCGGCACATCATGGCCCGCCCAGCTGTCGGCGTCGATCCGGCTGCGCCGCACCCAGCGCAACTCCCACCCCGTCCCCGTGACGGTCGCGCGCAGATGACAGGGGCTGAGCGGGCGCAGCCCCACTCCGGCAAAGGCCTCGATCCGATGCACATAGGAGGGGTCGTCATAAGGCCGCGCCGCCGCACCGATCCGGTAATGCCGCGCGAGGCCCCGCGCTGCGGCAGGCATCAAAATCTGCTCGGGTGCGTCGTTCAGGAGCACGACCCGGCTGCCCACCGGCCAGACCTCGGGCATCAGCGCATCACTGCCCAGTTGTCCGCGCAGCCGCATGCCAATGTCCCAGACCCGACTCGCCACGGGGCTCGCCTGGACAAACTGGAAAAGCTCCCAGCGCTCGGAGCTGCCATCGCCAATCGCCATCAGATTCGCACCGTTGAGCACCCGTTTTGCGCTCACGGCCTCCAGCGCCCCCGTGGCAAGCCGCACCCGCAGCGGCGCGCCGTGGTCCCAGAGCCCGGGCCTTGCCCGCACCAGCGGCGAGAGCGTGCGCCCGATCACGGCGCGCCCCGCCAGCGTCGCATTGAGCGTGTAACCCTCGTCCTCGTCCGAGGACCAGACCGCCACCGTGCCCGGCCAGGGCACAGCGGAAACGGCCAGATGCGGCGCATAAGGGTCTTCGTCGCCCTGCATCAGCGGCAGATCGAGAAAGACCGGCGTCACCGGCACCGGCGCGGCAAAGGCGGTGAGCGGGGTCGGATCCTCCACCTCGTCGGCCGGCCGGTAAACCCCCGGCTCGACCCGCACCGCCTCGACTTGCGCAAGTTCCCCCTGCTCAATCCGGTCGATGCGGTAGCGCCGCCGCCCCTCCGGCAGATCAAGCGCCACGACATCTCCCGCGCCGAGATCGCCCCACGAGAGCGGCAGCGCAAACCGCGCCCCATCCCGCGCCACCCGCGCCTCGGCGAGCCAGCGCTCGACCAGCCCCTGCGCCTGCGCCCGGTCGAGCGCGAGCGGCAACTCCTGCCCCGCCGCCGGCCCGCCCGCTTCGTCGGGAAAAATCGCCTCGACTGCCTCGGTCTCGAAATCCCCCTCCGCGCTCACGTAAGCCAGCCGCACCCGCCCGGCGATCTCGGCAGCGGCGGCACGGGTCGTTTCCAACGTCACATCGCTCTCGCCGAGCGCAAGCGTCGCCGGGTCCAGCACCGCCGTCACCCGGCCATCGCGCCCGCGAAAGACCAGCGTACCACCGCGCTCGAGCACCTCGAAACTGCCCCCGAGCATCAGCGCCTGCAGCCCCGCCCGCCCGGTCTGCCCGCCGCTCATGGTGAAGCCGCGCACGAGCCCGTAAAGCCCGCTTGTCTCCACATCCGTCACCCCGGCGCTCGCGCAGATCTCGCGCACCACATTGGCGAGCGGCTGCGCCTCCGCCCGCCCCGAGATCCAGTGCCCGCGCGCATAATTCGCCCCGTCGCTCCAGATCTCGCGCAAGGCCGGAAACTGCGGCCAGGGCCGCGTATCCCAGGCCCAGACATGGGCGCGCGCCATATCGAGCATCGGCCCGCCGTAGACATCGGAGACCGGATTGCGTGCCCCTATCCAGTAATCGGTGATCGCGCGCAGATATTGCGTCTGGATGAGCGCATCGCGCCGCCCGTCGGAAAACCACGGCAGCGCCGATTCCGAGCTTTTCGGGTCCAGAAACTTGTTGGGCTGGTTCGTTCCCTTGTCCACTGCCGCGCAGCCAATCTCGGTGAACCAGATCGGCTTCGAGCGCGGCAGCCAGGCTGTGGGGTTGGCCGCCCGCACGCCCCCCACCCGCTCGAAATGCGCATTCTCCCAGAAGCTCCGGATATCCTTCACCCGCCAGATCCAGGGCTCCTCGTGATCGCCATCGGTGATCGGCGTTCGGATCTGCGCCGCGCGATGCTCGGGCGCGGCGTAATACCAGTCGTAATATTCGCCGCCCTCGATATTCGCCTGCAGGTAATCGAGATTGTAAATCGCCCCCCAGCTCGCATCGAGATGGTCCTCGCCCTCGCGCCAGTCCGAGAGCGGCAGGTAATTGTCGATGCCGACAAAGTCGATATTCACATCTGCCCAGAGCGGGTCGAGCTGGAAGAAACGATCGCCGTTCCCCGGCGCATAGCCCGCATATTCCGACCAGTCAGCGGCATAGCCAAGCTTGCAGCCTGTCCCCAGCACGGCCCGCACCTCGGCGGCAAGGGCGATGAACTCCGCCACCGCCGGAAAGCTGTTCGCCGGTCCCCGGATCTGCGTCAGCGCGACCATCTCTGTGCCGATGCAGAAGGCATCGACCCCGCCCGCCAGCGCGCACAGATGCGCGTAATGCAGGATGAACCGGCGCAGCCCCCCGTCCTCGGGGCCGGAATAGACGACCTCGCCATCGCCAATAGCAAAATCGGAGGCCCGGGCCGTGCCGAAGAACGCCGCCACCTGCGCGCTTGCCGCCGCCGTGCCATCCACCGAGCCGTCCCGGCCCGGCGCAACGTCAAGCGTGATCCGCCCGCGCCAGGGCAGTACCGGCTGATCCTCGGCATCGCTCCAGGGGTCGGCAAGGCCGTTCTGCGCCAGCTGATCCATCAGGATGAACGGGCAGAAGGTGACCGCCTTGCCCGCCGCCTTCAACGCCGCAACCGCCTCAAGCACGGCCGCATCGGCGGGTGTGCCGCCATAGATGGAGCGGCCTTCCGCATCGCGCGGCACCAGCTCCGCCGTTTCACGCGTCAGCCCCGCGACGCGCCAGGGCATGTTCGCCCCCTCGACATCGTCCGCCGTCACCTTCGGCGCCACACGGCACGTCCCACAGCGCAGATCCGAGCCAAACCAGCACACCACGAGCGAGACCGCCTCACAGGCAGGCAGCTCCTCGCCAAGCCGAGAGAGAGAGAGCGCAAAATCGCTCAGCCCCCCCGGCGCGTTCTGGTTCACCGCAACTGTCGCCCCCTCCGCGTCGCTCACGTAAACAGGCGTGGTCGCAAGCGCATATTCGCCAGTGCCGGGGATGAGCGCCACGGCCTGCACCCCTGCCGTCAGGTCCGGCGCGGCCTCAAGATTCGCACCTTGCGCCGCGCGCAAAACCTCAAAGCTGAACTGCGGCACCCGGTTGCCATAGGGCGAAAGCTCCAGATCCTCGATCACCACATAGGCGATGCCGCGGTAGGCGGGCGCCTCCCCCTCTACCGCGACAATCTTCGGATCGGGCAGCTGGTCCTCGCCGCCCTTGTAGACGCGCAGGTTGAGCCCGTCGCGCGCGACCTCGATGCCATCGGCCCAGATCCGGCCAAGGCGCAGGATCTCGCCCTCACAAAGCGCCAGCGCCAGACTGACCGAATAGGAATAGCGTGTCGTCGTGCTTGCGGGCGATCCCTTGCCGCTCTTCTGCACCGCCCTCGTCTCGAAAAACCGCGTTGCCCAGATCACCTGGCCTGCGACACGCATCCGCCCCCAGAGCCGCCCCACGGCCTCGCCCTCGGAGGCGGAGGCGAGCCGGAGCCGCTCCACCCGCCCGGTCTCGACACTCTGCGAGCCCTGCCCCAGGAGCCGCTGGTCGATCGCGCGGCCGAGCGTCGCCCCCACCGCGCGCCCGATCACCGCCCCCGAAAGCCCCAGCACCGTGCCGCCAAAGCCCGCGCCAATCGCGGCCCCCGCCGCGCCAAGAACCAGTGTCGCCATTCACCTCGGCTCCCTCGGAAATTCAAACCGCGCCACGATGCGCCGCGCCCAGGGCGCGGAAAGCGGGCTCTCGATCACGCCATGCCCGGTATAGGCATGCACGAAACTCGCCCGCGCGCCGATCTCCGCCGCGATCCCCAGATGCTTCGCCACCGCGCCCGGCCGCATCCGGAACAACAGCACCTCGCCCGGTGCTGCCGGCAGCACGCCCACCGGCCCCGGTACCGCGACCAGATGACGGCAGGCGGCGCGCCAGAGCGCCTCATCCCGCCCCGGCTCGGACCAATCCGCGCTATAGGGCGGCACCGGCTCCGGCTCGGCGCCGTAAAGCGCGCGCCAGACCCCGCGCAAAAGCCCAAGGCAATCCGCCCCCGCGCCGCGGCAGGAAGCCTGATGCAGATAGGGCGTGCCGATCCAGTGCCGTGCCTCTATGAGCGCCCGCGCCCCGGTCTCGCAGTTCATGGAAACAGGCTCCCACCGTCATTCGTGCCGCTCTCGACCGGGTAGGAGACCAGCCAATCCTCCCCCGGAATATGCGGGAAGCCACGAAAATTCAGGAAGTTGTCGAACTTGAGCTGGCAGGTTTCGGCGCGCTTGTCGCAACCGGGTTCGAGCCGCAGCAGATCCCCCGGCGCGATCTCGGCCCCCGGCTCGGCCCAAAGTTCGATCCGCCGTGCCCCGTCCGCCTGCAGCCGGTCGGTCTTCACCACCGCCACAAGCCCCGCCGCGGCGCCCGAACGCACGACGGCCCGCCCTTTCTCGAACCAGCGATCCTCGAACCCCGCGCCCTGCGCGATCCGCAGCCCCCCCTCCGAGACAGCCGCAACGGCAGCTTCGAGCGCATAGCCATCCTTGCCGAGCTTGAAGCGACACGCGGCATCGCCCAGCACCGCCGCGCAGCGCGGATGATAGATCCGCCCCTGCTCGCGCCCGAGTGCCTCGCTCAGGCCGCGCAGTTCGGCACTGAAGGCCCCGGCCCCGCGCGTGACCTCGCCGATATGCCCGCGAAAGAGCACCGCGCGGCTTTCCACATCGGCCCAGTTCACCAGCCAGATCGTCACCTCCGCGCCGTCATAGCGCCCGGCCAGCAGATCCGCCTCGGTGATCGCATCGTCCCGCAACGCGCCATAGCCCTCCGTATTGTCGATCGAAAGCCCGGTCGCCTGCAAAAGCGCCCGTGCCGTCATCCCGCTTTCGGGGGCAAACGCGACCCCCTCGAACGCCAGCGCACAATCGTGATCGGTGAACCCCAGCACCCCGCCATCGCGCCGCCGCACGCGCCAGGCCCGCGCCAGCGTGGTGCAGCCGCTCGCCAGATGCGCCTTCAATGCCTCCGGATAGGCCATCAGACCCGCACCTCGACCACCGGCACCTGCGGCAGGTCGCCCGCCTGGAACGACTGCACCGAGACCGCAATCCGGTCGGTATCAAACCGCACCGGCACGTCGAACTCGAACCCCGCGGTGATCCGCGCCCCCTCTGCAGGCGGCTCAAAGAACGTCACATAACCGTCTGTAAAATTTACGGAAAAGTTCACCGCCTCGGCCTGATGGTCGCCCTGAATCCCGGCAGTCACCGTGCCCTCCACAGGCTTCGTAACGGGGCGGTAATACTCCGCGCCGCCCGAGGCATAGAGCTTGCGCAGGGCGAACGCCCGCGTGACCCCGTCGCCCAGCCCCAGGAACTGATCCTCGTAATCGGGCGTGCGCGAGGCGGCGCAGCTCTTGTAATCGGCCCAGTCCTTCCAGCGAAAACCGTGCAACTGCCCGCCGCGGGCCTCGAAAAAAGCAATCAGCCGCCCAACATCGTCAAGCGAGCGCAGCCCCACCCCGGCATCGTAATGCCGCCGCGCATGGGCCCAGGGGCTGTTGCGCTCCTCGAACCCGTTCGCCAGCGTGACGATCTCGGTGCGCCGCTCCGGCCCGCCGACCGAGCCGAAGCTCAGATTGGCGGGAAAGCGAACCTCGTGAAACGCCATGATCCCTCCCGAACCCTCAAGCGTTGCGTGCGCCGCGCGCAAGCGCGCGGTTGATCTGCTGCGCGATCTGCCCCGAAGAGCGCGCAAAGCCCGCCACATCGGGCGTGCTGACCTGCATCACCACGGTAATCGCCCGCCCCGCCTGCGCGCTCACGCCAAGCCGCCCGTCAGCGCCCCGCGCAAGCGGCAAGATCGCCTCCGGCCCGGCCTCGCCCATCAGCCCGGTGGCGCCGCGCAAGGCAAAGGGCGTGGCGCCCGAGACGACACCGCCCTTGGCGAAGGGCAACACCTGCCCCGCGTTGAACGCGCCCCCTTTCGCAAAGCCGAAAACGCCGCCCAGAAGCCCGTTCAACCCGCTGGCCAGCGCACCGCCCACCGCCTCCTGCACCGGGCGCATCGCCACCGAATAAGCCGTGCGCGACAGGCTTTCGCCAAGGGTTTCAAGCGCATCCGAAAGCTTCACCCCGTCGAAGACCACGCCATCGAAGGCACGCCTCAGGCTTCGCCCGAAGCTGCTTGAGAGCGAACTCACCTCGCGCCCGGTATAGGTGAGGCTCTCGCGCATCCGCCCGAGTTCTTCGCTGAAGCTCCCCGCCACTGCCTCGGCCCCGCCCAGGCTGCGCTCAAGCTCCAGAGCCTGCCGGCTCAGCCCGTCAAGCCCGTCCACATCCACCATTGCGATCCTCCTCCGTCCCCGCCGACCGGTCGGGCCAGCGTTGCGCCAGCGCCGCGAGCCCCGCCCGGCTCATCGGCGCCGTCCCCGGCCCCAGCATCAGCGCCAGCTCCGCCGGTGTGAGTGCCCAAAAGACGGCCGGGCTCAACCTGAGCCCGCCGATCCCGGCCCGCATCAGACCCGCCCAATCGAGCCCCTGCGCCATTTCAGCCCCCCGCAGGCGGCGCGAAGGCGCGCGCCAGCAACTCCGCCGCAATCCGCGCCGCCGCCACCGGCCCGCCCTCGATCTCGGCGCAGCGCATATCCTCCGCGCGCCCCTCCCATCCGCCCCCCCTCAGCCCCGCAACAATCAGCGCCAGCACATCGCGGCTCGAAAACGCCCCGGTCTCGAATCGCCGCACGAGATCGAGCAGGCTTTCGGCCCCGAGCCCCGCCTCCAGTTCCGCCAGTGTGCCAAGCGTCAGCTTCGCCACCCGGGGCGCCCCATCAAGCACCACCGCCACCTCGCCCGCAAAAGGGTTCACCATCTCACAGCGCCGTGAAGCTCAGGGCGCCCGCCGAGGCCATCGCCATCTCATAGGTGGCCTCGCCATTGTGGCTGCCCGCATAGTCGATCGAGGTGATCATGAACGGCCCTTCCACCACGCCGAAATCGGGGATGATCACCTGAAAATCCGGTCGCTCGCCGTCAAAGAAGATCTGCCGCGCGCGCTCATCGGTGCCCGCGTCCTTGAACACGCCCGCGCCCGAAAGGCTCGCCGAACGCACGCCCGCCCCCGCCAGCAACTCGCGCCAGCCGCCCGCGCTCTCGAGCGAGGTCACATCGACCGTCTCGGCGTTGAAGCTGATGCGCGTGGCGCGCAGCCCCGCGATGGTCTCAAATTGCCCCGCCCCGGTGAGGTCGAGCTTGATCAGAAGATCCTTGCCGTTCTGCGCCGCCATATTCCGTCTCCGAATGTTGAAATTCCGCTCTCACACCAGCACCTTGTGCGGCGGGGCTCAGTCCTCGACCCGGGCCCGGAAGGTCAGGTCGATGCGCCGAATATCGGCCTTTTCCACCCGCCGCGCGCGGGCGCGCAAAAACCACAGCCCCACCAGATGCCCGCGCGCCAGAACCGGATCGGCGCCCTCAAGCGCATCCGAGATCGCCGCCGCCACCGCCTTGGCAACGGCAAAGCCCGCCTCGTCGGTGATCACCGAAATCACTACATCATGCACCGCCCCCGCCCCGGTCTGGTCAGAAGCGTCGGTCACATCCTCGGGGCCAAGGCTCACATAAGTGCCCGTCACCGTGCCGGGCGGGATCGCATCATAGATCGCCGTACCGACCAGCGCGCCCAGCGCCGCATCGGCCAAAAGCACCTGATAAAGCGCGCCCTGCAGCGCGGCCGCCACGCGATAGCTCATGCCGCCACCTCCTCGCGGGCAAAACAGGTCAGGTAATGCCCCTCCGCATCCGCCTCGGCGACGGCGAGGATGCGAAAGATCCGCGCCCCCTCGCGAAAGCGCTGTTCCGGGCGCGGCCGTCGCGGGCTGCCCACGGGGGCGGCGCGCACGACGATCCGCCAGGGCACCGAGGCGAGCGTAACAAATTCCCCCGCCCGTTCGCTCCCCGTGCCCGCACTCACCTCGGCCCAGAGCGTGCCAAGCGGCTGCCAGTCGAGCGCAAATCCCCCCGCGCCGTCGCTCACCCGCCTGGCCTCTTCCAGCACCAGCGGGCGATTGCGCCGCGGCGCCCTCATCCCCGCCCCCCGAGCACGCGCACGGTGCGCCAACGCTCGATGAGCGCGCTCACGCCAAAAGGCAGCGCCGCGCCCTCGCCCGCGCCATCGTGGCGGAACTCGTAATATTGCGCGGCGAGCAAAAACACCGCCTGCGCAAGGTCCACCGGCAGATCCGCCCAGACCGGCCCGAACCCCGCGGTGAAGTCGATCTCGACCCGCCCGCCGGCAGGAATGGCGGGCAAAGCCGCCCCCCGCGCCTCGATCCGCGGGCGCGCGAGATCCTCGATGAGCCGCCAGGCGGCGGCATCGGCCAGGCTCTCGCCGCCTGCACGGTCGATCACCCGCAGCGCGGCCACCGCGCGCACTGGCGCAATCGGCAGGGTCTGCAGATCGCCCCAACGCCACGCCGTCAGCACCAGCGTGAAATCGCGCGCAATCAACGCTTTCGCCGTGCGCCCCTCGATCGCCGCCAAGGCCGCGCGCAAATAGGCCAGCAGCGCCGCATCCTCGGCCCCGGTGTCGGAAAACCCGGTGCCCAGCCGCAGATGATCGCGAAATTCGGCCAGCGGCAGCACCGCATCGGGCACCGCCGTCAACTCCTTAAGCATCCTCAGACCCTCCCTGTCGCCCCCTTGCGCCGGGCCGGAGGCCCGCGCCCCCGGCCCTCCCCCCTCAGGAGGCGGCGAATTTCAGAAGCTTGATCGCGGCGAAATCGCTCACATCGCCGCCCACGCGCTTGGAGGCATAAAAGAGCACATGCGGCTTGGCCGAGAACGGGTCGCGCAGAACCCGCAGGTCGGGGCGCTCGGCGATCGTGTAGCCATTGGTGAAATCGCCGAACGCCACCGCATAAGCGCCCGAAGCGATGTCTGGCATGTCCTCGGCGATCAGCACCGGATAACCCATCAACCGGGCGGGCTCCCCCGCCGCAAGACCGTCCGACCACAGAAACCGGCCATCGGCATCCTTCATCTTGCGCACCGCGCCCGCGGTTTTGGAGTTCATCACGAAACTCGCATTGGCGCGATATTCGGCGCCGAGCGCATAGACGAGGTCCACCACCGCATCCGCCGCATTGAGCGCTGCAAAATCGCCATCCGCCCCGGTCGCCACATAGCCAAGCGCGCCCCAGGCCCAGCTCCCATTGGCCACTTTGGGATGGGTCAGAAAGCCCGTGGGCTTGTCCACCCCGTCCCCCGAGACAAAGGCCGTCGCCTCGGCGCGCGCGAACTTGTCGGCGATCCGATGCGCGAGCCAGCTTTCAATGTCGAAGGCGGTATCATCCAGCAACCGCTGGCTCGCCTTGGGCAGCGCCGAAAGCTCATGGAGCGGAATCGAGATCCGGTCGATCTGCGGCGTCGCCGTCTCGCTCAGGCTCGCGGTCTCGGTCGCCCAGCCCGACCCCATCTCGGTGTGATCGACGAGCACGTCAAACGAGCTCGCATCGACATTCACCACATTGGCGATCTGGCGGATCGAGGCGGTGGCGCGCAGCACGCCGCGGATCGTCTCGGAGGTCTCGGGGTCGACGAGATAGCCGCCCTCGGCCGCCACCGCGGTATTGAGCGCCTTGCCCTCCAGCGCCAGCCCGCGCAGCCCGTCATCATCGCCCGAGCGCAGATAGGCGGCAAAGGCCTTCTGATGGGGCGCCTCCTCGGCGGCCGTGGTGGCAAGCGCATGGCGCCCGGCAAAAGATCTCGTCTTGAGCATCGTCAAACGCTCCTCCTGATTTTGCATCCTGATCCTCATGTCGTCCTGAAAGCCTTTGACTTCCTTCAGGAACCCGGAAAGCGCCGCTTGCGCCTCGGCCACCGGGTCATCGCTTTCGAGCGGCCCGGAACGGGCCTTCTGGTCGGTGCTCATGCTTGTCCTCTTGATCTCAGGCGGGCGCGACGCGCGCCGCCATCTCTGCACTGGCATTGCGCAGCACCGCGGCGAGCGCGCGCCAGGCCTCCGCCTCCGGGCCCCCGCTCTTCGCCGCCACCCGCGCCTCGCGCAGCATCGGGAAGGTCACGAGCGAGACCTCCCAAAGCTCGAGCTCCGAAAGCAGCCGCTGCCCCTTGCCGTCGCGCTCCGCCGCAATCGTGCGATAGCCGATCGAGAGCCCGTCAATCGCTCCCGCACCGATCAGCGCCGCCGCCTCGCGCGCCCGCGCCACCTCGGGCAGGAGCCGGCCTTTGACGTAAAGCCCCCGCGCATCCTCGACGATCTCCTCCCAGACCCCGATCGGCTCGGCCGGATCATGCTGCCAGAGCATCTTGACCGAGCCGCCCCGCGCCTTCAGCCGCGCGAGCGCACGGGCAAAGGCGCCCGGCTGCACGCAATCGCCGCCCTGATCGGGCTGGCCGAAAAGGCTCGCATAGCCCTCAAGCCTCAGCCCGTCGGCGACCTGCACCGGCGCCTGCCCGGCACAGAATTTCACTTCCAGCCTCTCGTCGTGATCCATGCTCTCCCCTCATTTCGGCACATATTCCACGATGCCCTGAACCGCCTGCGTCAGGATCACCGCGACCACGCCGTAAACTGTCATCCAGAGCCGCTTCTCGAGCCGCTCGATCAGCGCCTCGATCCGCTCAAGCCGCCGGTCCACCTGGGTGAACTGCAGCTCCATGATCCGCTCCGTCGCCTCGAAGCGCTGCTCATGCACTTCGAAAGGTTCCTTCAGATAGCGCGAGCCCCCCGTCGCCATCCTCACTCCGCCGGGGCCGCGGGCAGCCCCAGAAGCCCCCGCTTCTCGGCATCGGAAAGGAAGCTCGCGCCGCTGATCCGCGCCCAAAGCTGGTCGCGCTCGCCCGAAAGCGCGGGGATCTGATCAAGATCCGGGCGCAGCACGACCGTGACGCCAAGAAAACCCGAGAGCCACCAGGCCAGCGCGGCCGAAACGCGGGTCAGAAGCGGCAGCACGGTGAGGCGGTAAAACGCCCGGTTCGCCTCGGCATAATTGGCATAGGTCGCATCGCCCGGAATGCCCAGAAGCATCGGCGGCACGCCAAACGCCACCGCAATCTCGCGCGCCGCGGCGGCCTTCGTCTCGTGAAACTCCATGTCGGAGGGCGAAAAGCCCATCGGCTTCCAGTCGAGCCCACCTTCGAGCAGCATCGGCCGCCCGGCATTGCGCGCGCCCTGATGATGCGTCTCCATCTCGAACACGAGCCGGTCGTATTGCTCCGGGCTCAGCGCCCCCTGCCCGTCCGCCCCCTTGTAGATGATCGCGCCGGAAGGACGCGCGGCATTGTCCAGAAGCGCCTTCGACCAGCCACTCGCCGCATTATGCACATCGACCGCCACCGCGGCCGCCTGCATCGGGCTGAGCCCGTAATGGTCGTCGCTCGGATGGAAGCTCTTGATATGGCAGATCGGATCGGGGTGGCCGGTCATGTCGAAGCGATGCCTGCGCCCCGCCACGGCGTAATCATAGGCCACCGGCCAGCCATCCGCCCCGGGCACGACACTCATCCGGTCCGAGCGCAGCACATGGATCTCGCGCGGCAGCCCGGGGTCAGGGCATACCGCCTCCAGATAGCCGTTGCCCGAGAGCAGGATCTGGCCAAGAAGCGCCTCGAACAGCTCCGCCCGCCCCTGCCCGGCATTGGGTCGACTAACAAGATCGAGCACCGGATGGGCCTCGTAGCGCCGCGTCTCGTCGGCGCAGATCAGCGGCACCGCCGCCCCGGCCTCGGCAATCAGCTTCACCGCGCGAAAGCCAACGGGGTTTGCCGTGAACCCCGCCCGCGTCAGGCTCGCCGTGTCGCGCGCGCCCCAGACCGGCCGCCCCGCCCCCGAGGCCATCGCCACGATCCGCCCGGTGACCGAGGCCTTGCGTTCGGGGGGCGCTGCGGCGGCAGGCCTGCGAAAGAACTTCAATGCCATTGCGGTCTCCTTCTCGCAGCCCTGGACCGGGCGAAACAAGGGGCCGGAAAACCCCGGCCCGGCGGCATGCGGATCAAGGGCAGCGGCGGGGGTTTCACACCCCCGCACCCCCGTGGGATATTTCAGGCAAGATGAACGGCAGGCCTCAGAGGCCGCGCACCTGCGGGCGGCGCCACTGCGCAGCCGGGGCGATCATCAGCTCCGTCATCGCCCAGACCAGCGCATCGAGCCGGTCGGGCGAGCCGGGGCCGCGGTAGCCCGCCACCGTCATGCGGCACATCTGGTCTTCGAGCGCGCCAAGCCGGGCGGCGCGCAGATGGCGCACCCTTCCCTGTTCGTAAAGCGCCGCCACGGGCTCGGCACGCAAGGATTTGCCCCGCGCCGCGCGCAGCGCCCTGAACGGGATCAGCGGGTCGATCTGGCGGATCACGCTCTCGATCAGATCGCCGCCCTGGTTCACCTCTGCCACCAGCCGCTCCGCGCCCCAGCGCTCCATCGCCGCCACGCCCGCCCGCGCCCAGTCGGTGGGCCGACCGCGCAGCGTCGCATCCTCCAGCACATAGGCGCGCCAGTCCTGCACCGGGCCGCGCGTCACCGCTCCGGCCACCACAATCCCGCATGCGTCCGAGCCCGCCCCCGCCGTCACCGCCGGATCGAGCGCAACCACGATCCGGTCGAGCGGCGGCAGCACGTCGATCCGGGCGGCCTCAAGCGCCGCCGTGGTCCAGAGCGCGCCCTCGACATCCTCGAGCAGCACCCCCTCCAGCTCCTGCCGCCCAAGCCGCGTGCCGCCATAGCGCGCCGTGACCTCCTCCAAAAAGCTCTGCGCGAGATAGGCCCGGTTTGCCTCGGTCGGCGCATGGGTGACGACTGTCGAAGGATTGTTCAAAATCGCTTTCAGCGCGCCCACATTGCGCGGCGTCGTGGTGATCACCTGCTGCGGATGATCGCCCAAGCGAAGCGCGAATTGCAGCATGTCCCAGGCCTCCTCGGCGCGCCTCCACTTGGCCAGCTCATCTGCCCAGGCGGCATCGAATTGCGGCCCCCGCAAAGCCTCCGGCTCCTGTGCTGAAAAGGCCTGCGCCGTCGCCCCGTTCGGCCAGACCAGACAGCGTCGGGTCGCCTCCCAGACCGGGCGGCGATCGGGGGGCGACGAGGCGAGGATGCCGCTCTCGCCAAACACCATCACCTCGCGCACCTGATCATAGGTCTCCCCCAAAAGCGCGATGCGGCGCGCCTGCCCCGGCGCCTCGGGCGTGGCGCCCTCCACCACAGCCCGCACCCATTCCGCGCCCGCGCGGGTCTTGCCCGCCCCGCGCCCGCCCAGGATCACCCAGCTTTTCCAATCCCCAAGCGGCGGCAGTTGATGCGGCAGCGCCCAAAACTCGAACAGCCAGGGCAGCGCGAGCAGCGCCCCCTCGCTGAGCCCGCTCAAAAACGTATCCACCTCATCGGGCGTCGCGCAGGCGAGCCAGGCGGCGCCCGATCTCAGCGCGGGCCGCGTCGAGGTCGAGGGCATGGCCTTCGACGGCCCCGGCAACCTGCTTGCGGAGTTTTTCGACACGTCCCCGTTCCTCCATCACCATCTGGAAAGCGACCCGCAGATCCTTGACCGCCTGCGCCGCGGTCTTCACATCTGTAGTCTCCGCCTTGGCCGAGCCGGCCCTTGCGCGCAGCCCCGCCATCGCCGCCGCCAGCTCGGCCGCGATCTCACGATAAAGCGCCTCCGTTTCCGCCAGCACATCGGCCGGAGGATCCAGTCCACCCGTTTCTCCGGTTTTCATATGTTCGCTGATCCGCCCGTCATGCCATCCGCACGCGCGCCAAGACGACGCACGAAATGAAAAAAGCGCACACGGGTAACCCGCGGCGCTTGCCCACCTCTCCTAGCATATAGCTTTTCTACCAAAGAGCGTGCGCAATGTCAAGCGCTAAATCCAGGGTTGCGCGCACAGGGTCACAAAAACCCCAGACGCTGCCGGGGTTTTGGAGAATTTTCCTGTGCGATCAGTTGCCTGAGCTTTGGGATTCGATCGCGCGCCAGCGTGCCACATTGGCGTTATGTGCCTCGAGCGTTTCGGCAAACACATGCCCGCCCGTGCCATCGGCGACGAAATAGAGATAGTCGGTCGCTTCCGGGTGCAGCGCCGCTTCGATCGCGGCCGTGCCGGGGTTGCAAATCGGCGTCGGCGGCAGCCCGTCGATCACATAGGTGTTGTAGGGCGTCGCCTTGCGCAGCTCGGATTGGCGCAGGCCCCGGCCCAGCGCCCCCTGCCCCTTGGTCACGCCATAAATCACCGTCGGGTCGGTTTGCAGCTTCATACCGCGCGCAATCCGGTTGAGGAACACGCTCGCCACCGCCGGGCGTTCTGCCGCCACGCCGGTCTCCTTCTCGACGATCGAGGCCATCACCAGCGCCTCCTCAGGGGTCTTGTAAGGCAGCCCCTCGGCGCGGTTCTCCCAGGCGGTCGCCAGCGCAATCGCCTGCCGCGCCGCCATATCCGCCAGCAGATCCTCGCGCTTCGCACCGCGCTTGATCTCGTAGCTGTCGGGCGAGAGCGTGCCCTCGGCCGGGATCTCCTTCACCTCGCCAGTGAGGAAATCAGCCGATTTCAGCGCCTCGACCACCTGCCAGCTCGTCGCGCCCTCGGCAAGCGTCACACGCAGCCGGGTGTCCGCCTTCGCCACGTCCGCGGCAAAACCCTCGGGCGCGGTCTCGGCCTTCGGGTCGAACTTTGCGGCCTCGACATATTGCCCCGTCGCCGGGTCGATCTCGCGCAAGATCATCTGCTGACCGTTCACGCCGATGCGATAGTTCAGCTCGGTGCCGCAAGTCGAGGGCCCGCCAATGGTGAGCTGCTCGACAATCCCCTCCATGGGGGCATAGGGTTTGATCAGATAGGAGCCGACCTTCAGCTTGTCGGCCTTGCCCGCATAATCGGCGCCCGCACGAAAGATATAGGCCGAGGAAATCGCCCCCTTCGCGCGCAGCTCTTCCGAAATGTCGCGAAACTTCGCGCCCGATTCAACCTGCAGGCAGATCCCCTGCGCGAGCGGCCCGGGTTCTTCATATTGCTGTTTCGCCCAGGTCACCACCCCGCCGAGCACCACCAGAAGGGCGATTGCCAGCGTCAGGAAATTGGAGACCACATTGCGCCACAGCAGCATCAGTCGCGCACCTTGCCAAGGATCACCGAGGCATTGGTGCCGCCAAAGCCGAAGCTGTTCGACATCGCAACGTCAATCTTGCGCTTGCGGGCTTCCTTCGGCGCAAGGTCGATCACCGGCGCGCCGGCGGGGGCGTCAAGGTTCAGCGTCGGCGGGGCCACCTGATCCCGGATCGCGAGGATGCAGAAGATCGCCTCCACCGCACCGGCCGCCCCAAGCAAGTGCCCGATCGCCGATTTTGTCGAAGACATCGTGGTTTGCGCCGCCGCATCGCCCAAAAGCCGCTCCACCGCCTTGAGTTCAATCGTATCGGCCATGGTCGAGGTGCCATGCGCGTTGATATAATCAATATCCGCCGGAGTGATGCCCGCGCGCGCAATCGCCGCCTTCATCGCCCGCAGCCCGCCATCGCCATCTTCCGCGGGCGCGGTGATGTGATAGGCATCGCCCGAGAGCCCATAGCCCAGCACCTCGGCATAGATCTTCGCACCACGCGCCTTGGCGTGCTCGTATTCTTCCAGCACGACCACGCCCGCGCCCTCGCCCATGACAAAACCGTCCCGGTCCTCGTCCCAAGGCCGCGAGGCGCTTTGCGGGTCATCTGCGCGCTTCGTCGACAGCGCCTTGCAGGCGTTGAACCCGGCGATCCCGATTTCCGAAATCGGGCTTTCCGCGCCGCCCGCCACCATCACATCGGCATCGCCGAGCATGATCAGCCGCGCCGCATCGCCAATCGCATGCGCCCCCGTGGCACAGGCCGTCACCACCGAATGGTTCGGCCCCTTGAAGCCAAAGCGGATCGAAACCTGCCCCGAGGCGAGGTTGATCAGCGAGGCCGGAATAAAGAAGGGCGACACGCGCCGCGGCCCCTTCTCCTTGATCAGGATCGCGTTTTCCGCAATCGTCTGCAGCCCGCCGATGCCTGAGCCGATCATCACGCCGGTGCGCTCGCGGGCCTCAAGGTCTTCCGGCTCCCAGCCCGAGTCCTTCACCGCCTGCGTCGCCGCCGCCATCGCATAAAGGATGAACTCGTCAACCTTGCGCTGCTCCTTCGGCTCCATCCAGTGATCGGGGTTGAAGGTGCCGTCAGAGCCGTCGCCCCGCGGCACTTCGCAGGCATATTTCGTCGTCACGGCAGAGGCGTCAAAGCGGGTGATCGGCCCCGCCCCCGACTGCCCGGCCAGAAGCCGCGACCAGGTTTCCTCCACTCCGCAAGCCAGCGGCGTGACCATCCCCAGACCCGTAACGACAACCCGACGCATGCGCGGACCCCTTTGATAAGTTTCGTCCCCGGCCTTCTACACGCGCCCTTCCCCCCGCGCAACGCCATGCACCGCCGCAGGCGGGCTTTCGCCCTGCCTTTTCAAGGTTCGGGATAGTCCGCCAGCACCTCGTAACGCGCGCCCTCCCGGCTCAGATGCGAGGCCAGGAGCGCGAAACGCTCCACCCGCCAACCCGGCAACACCACATCGCCGCGCGCCTGCATCAAGGCGCCCAGCTTCGCCGCCGCGCCGGGGCCGAAGCTCTTGCCAAACCGTGCAATCGTCACATGCGGGCGGAACCGGCGCCGCTCAAGCACCACCCCCGCGCGCCGCACGGCTTGCGCAACTTTCGCCTGCAGCGCTTCCAGCGCCGGGTTTGGCCGCGCGTTCAGCACGAGCGTTTCAACCCGATCCGGCGCGCCATACGTATCGAGCCCCGCCAGTGCGATCTCAAACGGCACAAAACGCAGCACCTCCAGCGCCTCATGCACGGCCTCCAGTGCAGGCCGCTCCAGATCGCCCAGAAACGCAAGCGTCAGATGCAGGTTCTCCTCGTCCACCGGGCGGCCACAGCCAAGCTGCGCCTGCAGCTCCGCCACCCCCTCCCAAAGCGCCTCGGCGAGCATCACCCCCACAAAGACCCGCATCATCCCCCTCCATACGAAAACGGCGCCCCAAAGGGCGCCGCCTGAGCCAAGCTCTCCCCGATCAATCGAGGTGAGCGTGCAGGAACCAAAGGTCCTTGTCCATCTGCCGCGAGGCGGCGGTGAGCACGTCGGCGGTGTCGGCATCGCCCGCCTTCTCGGTCGCCTCGATGCCGCGGCGCAGCTTCGCGCCGAGCTGGCGCATGCGCTCGGAAAGCTCCGAAATATGCGCCTCCGCCTTGGTCAGATCGAGCGGATAGGGTTGCAGCTCGGAGAATTTCGTCACCGCCTCAAGCGTGCCGAGCGCCACCCCGTCGAGGATCTGCACCCGCTCCGCGAGGGTGTCGATCTGCGCCTGCACACGCCCGTGAACCTGATCAAGGAGCTCGTGCACGGCAATGAAATTCGCCCCCCTGACGCTCCAATGCGCCTGTTTCAGCGCCAGAGCGAGCGCGATCTCATCCGCCAGACAGGCATTGAGCACCTCGATCGAGACCTTGCGCGCATTGGGTTCGAGCCCCTGCAGATCCACCGAAAGCGCCGCCGGTTTCGACATGTTTCTGAGGCTTTGAACATTGACGGTCATCGTCATCTCCTTTGCAGTTTCGTCTCGGCCCGCAGGCCGTTTGTGCAAAGGAAAACGGCGCCCGAGGGGGCGCCGTTCCATGAATTCTTTATTTTTCCGCTCAGGCGGCTTCGGTGATGAACTTCACCGCATCGCCGAAAGTCTGGATGGTTTCGGCCGCATCATCCGGGATCTCGATGCCGAATTCTTCTTCGAAAGCCATCACCAGTTCCACGGTGTCAAGGCTGTCCGCGCCCAGATCGTCGATGAAGGAGGCGGTCTCGGTGACCTTTTCCTCTTCCACGCCCAGATGCTCCACGACGATCTTTTTCACGCGATCCGCGATGTCGCTCATGTTTCTTCCTCAGTTCGGGGGCACGTTGGCCCAGCCCTTCAGTGCTCGTGCGAGCGGCTTGATTGCCCTGTCACTCAGGGCTGCCGCGAGCCGGGGGAGCCCCCCGTCCCGTCCTCGCCGCTCTTACCACGTTCCCGCCACAAGGCAAGCCGTTTTGCTCGCCCGGATTGCCCCGCGGCAGGGGCAATCCGTCACACCAGCTTCAGATCATCGCCATGCCGCCATTGACGCTGAGCGTCGCGCCGGTGACATAGCCCGCCTCGGGCGAGGCGAGGTAAAGAACGGCCGCCGCGATCTCTTCGGGCAGGCCCATTCGCCCGGCCGGGATCTGGCCGAGGATCTTGCCCTTCTGCTCGTCATTGAGCTTGTCGGTCATCGCCGTGGCGATGAAGCCCGGCGCCACGCAGTTCACCGTGATGCCGCGGCTCGCCACCTCATAGGCGAGCGATTTCGACATCCCCACGAGCCCCGCCTTGGCGGCGGCATAGTTGCCCTGCCCCGGATTGCCGGTCTGGCCCACAACCGAGGTGATGGTGACGATCCGGCCCCAGCGTGCCTTCATCATGCCGCGCAAAACGCCGCGCATCAGCCGGAATGACGAGGTGAGATTGACGTCGATCACCGATTGCCACTCGTCATCCGACATCCGCATGAAGAGGTTGTCGCGGGTGATACCGGCATTGTTGACAAGGATGTCAAGCGATCCCATCGCCGCCGCGGCCGCCTTGGGCAGCGCCTCGACCGAGTCGGGGTCCGAAAGGTTCGCCGGGCAGACAAACGCGCCCGCGCCCAGTTCGGCCGCCAGCGCCTCGAGCGGTTCCACCCGCGTTCCAGAGAGCGCAACCTTCGCACCCGCGCCATGCAGCGCCTTGGCGATCTCGCCGCCAATGCCGCCCGAAGCGCCCGTCACCAGCGCCGTTTTCCCAGTCAGATCAAACATCTGAAAACCCTTCCTGTGGTGGCTTTTCATTGTGCCACATATGCTTCCGGGGTCCGGGGGGCAGCGCCCCCGGCCTGCTCAGCCCTTGAGCGCCGCAATATCCTCGGGCGCGCCCACGGCCTTCAGCGCCGTCTCCTTCGCGATCCGCTTCACCATGCCCGAGAGCGCTTTGCCCGCGCCAACTTCCCAGATCTCGGTCACGCCCTGCGCCGCCATCCACAAGACCGACTCGCGCCAGCGCACCGAGCCCGTCACCTGCTCCACGAGAAGCGCGCGGATCAGATCGGGGCTGGAGACCGCCTCGGCGCGCACATTCGCCACCACCGGCACCACCGGCGCCGAGATCGCCACATCGGCGAGCGCCGCCGCCATCGCTTCGGCAGCCGGCCGCATCAGCGCGCAATGGAAGGGTGCCGAGACGGGCAGCATCACCGCGCGTTTCGCACCCCGTCCCTTGGCGATCTCGACCGCGCGTTCGACCGCGGCCTTGTGGCCGGACACAACCACCTGGCCCGGGTCGTTGTCATTCGCCGCCTGACACACCTCGCCCTGCGCGGCCTCGGCCGCCACCTCGGCAGCGGTGGCGAAATCGAGCCCGAGGAGTGCCGCCATCGCGCCGATCCCCACCGGCACCGCCGATTGCATCGCCGCGCCGCGGATGCGCAATAGCAGTGCCGTATCCGAAAGGCTCAACGCCCCCGCCGCACAAAGCGCGGAATATTCGCCGAGGCTGTGGCCTGCCACATAATCCGCCCCGCCGATGCCGAAACCCTCCGCCTCGAGCGCTTTCACCGCCGCCATCGAGGTGGCCATCAGCGCGGGCTGGGCGTTCGCCGTCAGCGTCAGATCGGCAATATCTCCCTCCCAGATCAACGCCGAGAGCTTCTCGCCAAGTGCCGCATCGACTTCCTCGAACACGGCCCTCGCCTCCGGATAGGCCTCGGCGAGCGCCTTGCCCATCCCGATCGTCTGCGCCCCTTGACCGGGGAACACCCATGCCACGCTCATGCCCGCCTCCTTGGTAAACCTGGCTTTCTCTAGCCTGACGTCGCGTCCGGTTCAACTGGAGCGGCCAAATGGTCGCGGGGTCAAACGAAAAGGGCGCTCCGAAGAGCGCCCTTCCCGTGCCTGTTCTGCCTCTCAGCAGGAATAGTACATCTGGTATTCGACCGGGTGGGGGGTGTGCTCATAGGCGTACACTTCTTCCCACTTGAGGGCCATGTAGCCTTCGAGCTGGTCTTTGGTGAACACGTCGCCCGCGAGCAGGAAGTCGTGATCTTTTTCCAGCTCTTCAAGCGCTTCACGGAGCGAACCGCAAACGGTCGGGATCGCGGCCAGTTCTTCCGGCGGCAGATCGTAGAGGTCTTTGTCCGAAGCCGGGCCCGGATCGATCTTGTTCTTGATGCCGTCGAGGCCGGCCATCAGGAGCGCTGCGAACGCCAGATAGGGGTTCGCCGCCGGATCGGGGAAGCGGGCTTCCACACGTTTCGCCTTCGGCGATTCGGTCCACGGAATACGCACGCAGCCCGAGCGGTTGCGCGCGGAGAAGGCACGCAGCACCGGAGCTTCGAAGCCCGGGATCAGACGCTTGTAGGAGTTGGTCGCCGGGTTGGTCAGCGCGTTGAGCGCTTTCGCATGCTTGAGGATCCCGCCGATGAAGTAGAGCGCCTCTTGGCTCAGGTCGGCGTATTTGTCACCGGCAAAGAGCGGCTTGCCGTCTTTCCAGATCGACATGTTCACGTGCATGCCCGAGCCGTTGTCGCCTTTCATCGGCTTCGGCATGAAGGTCACGGTCTTGCCATAGGCATGCGCGACGTTCTGGATGACGTATTTGTATTTCAGGATGTTGTCGGCTTGCTTGGTGAGCGAACCGAAGATCAGCCCGAGTTCGTGCTGGCAGGTCGCCACTTCGTGGTGATGCTTGTCGACGCTCATGCCCATGCGCTTCATGGTCGAGAGCATTTCCGAGCGCAGGTCTTGCGCTTCGTCGACCGGGTTCACCGGGAAGTAGCCGCCCTTGTGGCCGGCGCGGTGGGCGAGGTTGCCCATCTCGATTTCCGCATCCGTGTTCCAGGCCGCCGCTTCGGCGTCGATCTGGTAGGCCACTTTCGCCGGGGTCACCGAGTAGCGCACGTCATCAAAGATGAAGAATTCGGCTTCCGGGCCGAAGTAGGCGACGTCACCGATACCCGAGGACTTCAGATAGGCTTCCGCTTTCAGCGCGGTGCCGCGCGGGTCGCGCGAATAGGCCTCGCCGGTGTCGGGCTCAACAACGTTGCAGTGCACGCACATGGTTTTTTCGGCGTAGAACGGGTCGATGTAGACCGATTCCGCATCCGGGATCAGTTTCATGTCCGACTGGTCAATCGATTTCCAGCCGGCGATCGAGGAACCGTCGAACATGAAGCCTTCTTCGAAGAAGTCTTCATCCACGAGGTCAGCCATCAGCGTCACGTGCTGAAGCTTGCCGCGCGGGTCGGTGAAACGGACGTCGACATATTCGACTTCCTCCGCCGCCATCAGTTCGAGAGCCTTTTTCACTGCGCTCATTGCAACTACCCTTTCGTTGAGCATGGGTCTTGGGCCGAAGCCCGAATTTCGGAAAACCTCAGACCGCGTCTTCGCCGGTCTCGCCGGTGCGGATGCGGATTGCCTGTTCCACGGAGGAAACGAAGATCTTGCCGTCACCGATCTTCTCGGTACGTGCGGCGCCCACGATGGCCTCGATCGCGGTGTCGACCATCTCGTCGGGCAACACCATCTCGATCTTCACCTTGGGCAGGAAATCGACGACATATTCGGCCCCGCGATAAAGCTCGGTATGGCCTTTTTGCCGACCGAAGCCCTTCACCTCGATCACGCTGAGCCCCTGAATCCCCGCTTCCTGAAGCGCTTCTTTCACTTCATCGAGCTTGAAAGGCTTGATGATCGCCTCGACCTTCTTCATGCGCCGACTCCCCCTTTCGATCTTGCCGCACCTCTCACACCACTTTCCCGTCCGCCCCGCAATCGACTAGCCTCGCCCATGCCGGTGCCGCCCGGGGATTCCCGAAGTCGTGATGCGAATTTAATCGCAAAGATCCTTTTTTGAGCAAATGGAGAACTGGGAAAACGACAAATGCCACAAATCGTCACAACCGCCCAAATGCGCGCCATCGAACAAACAGCGATCGCCTCGGGCAGGGTCTCCGGACCCGCGCTGATGGAACGCGCGGGCGCGGGCGCTGTCGAGGCGCTCTTCGAGACCTGGCCCGACCTGGCTGCCGCGCCCGGCAGAGCCGCAGTGCTTTGCGGGCCGGGCAACAATGGCGGCGATGGCTATGTGATCGCGCGGCTGTTGCGGGCGCGCGGCTGGTATCTTGATATCTTCCATATCGGTGATGTGCGAAGACTTCCCCCGGATGCGGCGCAGGCATACGGGCTCTGGCGCGCATGCGGAAAAGTGCATTCTCTGCACACCTTGACACGGATCATCCGGAAAGCCGCACCCCCTCGTTATGCGCTCCTGATCGACGCAGGCTTCGGGATCGGCCTCTCGCGCCCGCTGCCCGAGCCTCTCCGCGCGATCTTCGCGGCGCAGAGCCGCCGCGCGCTGGCCCGGCGCGTGGTCGCAATCGACATTCCCTCGGGCCTTGACGCCGATACCGGCGCCGTGCTGCAGCCCGTCGACGCGCCGATGGACGAGGCGCCAGCCTGCGCGGGCCTTGCCTGCACCGCCGATCTCACCGTCACCTTTCATGCCGCCAAACCCGGCCATCTGCGTGGCGCAGGGCCCGGATTGTGCGGCAAACTCGTGGTGAAATCCATTGGTCTCTAAATTCTGCGACAGATTCACCCTTTTCAGACAAAGGTTGTAAGATATGCTTCGCCCGCAACCCCGGAGGCATCGATGATCCGCCAGATCACCCTGACCGAGACGATGCGCGCGGCGCTCCGCAAAGGCGTCGAAGATCACAAATTCTCCCACGGCCACGCGCTCGTTCTTGCAGGCGGTCCGGGGCGCGGCGGCGCGGCACGGCTCGCCGCCCGGGCCGCGCTACGCGCAGGCGCTGGCCTCGTGACACTCGCCTGCCCGCAGGTGAGCCTGGCCGAGAACGCCGCGCATCTGACGGCGGTGATGCTGACCGCGCTGCCCGATGCCTATACACTGCGCGGCATGTTCGCCGACACGCGGCTGAACGCGCTCTGCCTCGGGCCGGGGCTCGGCGCACCGCGCGCGCTCGAGATGGTGCCCGGCGCGCTCTGGGGGCGCCGCGCCACGGTGCTCGACGCCGATGCGCTCACCGCTTTCGAACATGATCCCGGCCCACTCTTCAACGCGCTCCATGACAAAGTGGTGCTGACCCCGCATCCCGGTGAGTTCCGCCACCTCTTTCCCGATCTTGCCAGGGCCTGGGAGGCGGGCGAGATGTCAAAGATCGAGGCCACGAGCCGTGCCGCGGTGCGGGCGGGCTGTACGGTGCTGCTCAAGGGGCACGAGACCGTGATCGCCTCCGCCGCCGAAGAGATTGCCGTCCATTCCGCGACCGGCGAGATGGCCGCGCCCTGGCTGGCCACCGCAGGCTCGGGCGATGTGCTCGCCGGACTGATCGTCGGGTTGATGGCCCGCGGGCATAGCCCGTTCGAGGCGGCCTGCTCCGGCACCTGGCTGCATGCCGCCGCGGCACGCCAGTTTGGCCCCGGGCTGATTGCCGAAGACCTGCCCGACGCGCTGCCGGCGCTGTTTCGGGACATCGGCCTCTAGCGCTCAGGCGGCGCCGCGCCGGATCTGCAAAGGCTGGCAGCCAAGCTCCACCCCCTCGGCATAGATGATCTCGGGCGCATCGAAATGCAGCCCGTAAAGGCGCATGCGCGCGCCGGTAAGGCGGGTGATGAACTGCCCGTCGACAAGCCGCGCCACCGCAACACATTCCTGCGCCTTGCCAAAAAGCGCCTCGGCGCGCCAGCCGCGCAACAGAACCTCCGTCCCCGCCCCGAGGATGAGCGCCGCCCCCGGCCGCCCTTGACCAAGCGTGCCCGGCGCCACCCGCACCAGATCGGTGATGAGCGGCAGCGTCGTCACCGCGCGCAAGACCCGAGCCCCCGCCCGGGTCACGATCCGGTCGCCGGGGCCCAGATATTCGACCGGCAGCAGCCCGTCGAGCGTCGCCACTTCGGCCCCCGCTGTCAGCCCGGAGCGCCCGGCACGCGATGTGCCACCCGGCGCAACCGGCAAGGTGAAAACATAGGAGAGTGCCGCAGCAACCGGCCCCGGGGCCCCGCTTGCGTGCCCGGTAGGGATGTCGTCCATCGGGTATCCTGCTCGTTCGGCCTTTGGCCCTGTGGTCTTTGCGACCTTGGGCGGGAGTCTAGGCGATGTGCCCGGCGCTGGCGAGCAAAAGGTTAATTTTTGCACGCGGAGCCGGCGCAGAAAGGCCGATCGTTTCTTTTGCGCCACAACGGGCAGACGCAAGACGCCCCCCCCTCCCGCGCCGGAAGGCACGCGGCAGGTCCGACGGCGAGGCTCCCCGAGCCGGCGGCGCCCCCCGGCTTCAGGCGCCAGCCGTGACGGACAGGCAGGGCAATCTCTCGATTTCCCCATCCGCCCCCTATCCAGCGCCCTTCCCTCTTGCTAGAAGCAAGCCGATGCGGGTGTGGCGGAATTGGTAGACGCACCAGATTTAGGTTCTGGCGCCTTGGCGTGGGGGTTCGAGTCCCTTCACCCGCACCACTTTGCTCCCCCCTATCCGAGAGTGTTGCAACGCCTTGTAAAGATAGCTGGTTTCTCCGGTTTGAACGCCCGTTTTCAGGCCTACCGGCAGCGGTGCGCTGAAGACCCATCACGCTCGGCGACGCCCAGCAAAGGAGGATAGCCCTCCCCTTCGGAAAACCCTTTCTGACGCCGCGCGAGCGGCGGCCAGGACTCGGAGAAAAACCCTCGCCCCAAGCCGGGGTGCACCGGCGCCGCCGAAAGAACTCCCTCTCTCCGACTCAAAAGGCACCCTTCCGGGTGCCTTTGTCTCGCGTGGCAATCAAGCCCCTGCGGGCCCCGCTCAGTCGATCGGCACCGCCACAAAGCGCGGCTCGCCCCCGCGGCGGATCAGCAGCAACACCGATTTGCGGCCGCCCTCCTTCGCTTCGCTCACCCGTGCCTCCAGATCGCCCACCGACAACACCGGCTGCTGACCCGCCTCGACGATCACATCGCCCTTGCGCAGCCCCTTGTCGAAAGCCTCGCTCGACTCGTCGACATCGGTCACCACGAGGCCGATCATCGCCGCGGGCAGATTGAGTTCGGAGCGAAGCTGATCGGAAAGCGGCGAGAGCGTCATGCCGAGCACCACGCCATCGCTGCCGCCCGGGCTGGCCTTGCCAGTGTCGGCCCCGGCCTCCGAACCCTCGGCCAGTTCGCGTTGCCCCAGCGTGACGAGCAGCGTCTGCTCCTTGCCCTCGCGCATCACCACGACCCGCACCGCCTCGCCCACCGGTGCATCGGCGACCCGGCGCACCAGATCCTTGCTGTCCTTCACCGGATTGCCGTCGAAGCTGGTGATCACATCGCCCGATTGCATGCCCGCATCCTTGGCCGGGCCATCGGGCACATCGGAGACCATCACCCCTTCGGGCGTCGAAAGGTTCATCGCCTCCGCCATGTCGGGGGTCACATCCTGGATCTTCACGCCGAGCCAGCCGCGCCGGGTGGCGCCGAATTCCTTCAGCTGGCTCACCACCTTGGAAACCACATTCGAAGCCATCGAGAAGCCGATGCCGATCGAGCCGCCGTTGGGCGACATGATCGCGGTGTTCACCCCGATCACCTTGCCCGCAGTGCTGAACAAAGGCCCGCCCGAGTTGCCACGGTTGATCGCGGCATCGGTCTGGATGTAATCGTCATAGGTGCCCGAAAGCTCGCGATTGCGCGCAGAAACGATGCCGACCGAGGTGGAGAAGCCCTGACCAAGCGGGTTGCCCATCGCCATCACCCAGTCGCCCTCGCGCATCGTGTCGCTGTCGCCAAAGCTCACAAAGGGCAAGGGCTTGTCGCTCTCCACCTTCAGAAGCGCGATATCGGTTTTCGGATCGGTGCCGATGAGCTTGGCGTCAAGCTTGGTGCCATTGGCAAATTCGATCGAGATCTCGTCGGCATTCTCGATCACATGGTTGTTGGTGACGATATAGCCGTCTTCCGAGATCACGAAGCCCGAGCCGAGCGCGTCGGAGCGATGCGGCCGCGCCGGGCCGTTCTGCCCCGGCACGTTCGGCATGCCGAATTCCTTGAAGAACTCTTCGAAGGGCGAGCCCGGCGGAAAGCCCGGCATGCCGCTCGCCGGCTCGGTGACAACGGTCGAGGTGGTGATCATCACCACCGCCGGTTTCACCTGTTCGACCAGATCCGCAAAGCTTTCGGGCGCGGCAAAGGCATGGGCGGGGGTGATCGGCGCCACGGTGAGCGCCGTCGAAAGGAGCGCCACGCCGAGGAGCGTCTTGACAAAATGAGAAGCCGCGGCGCGGGGCTGCTGGCGAGGGGCGGTGATGGTCATCAGGTTCTCTCCCGTGGTCCTTGCCGGCGCGGGGACCGGCCTGGCGTTGTTATGAAGCCTAAGCGGCACGGCCTTCAAATGAAAGCCCGTCGCGGCGCGTAAATTCGATGTGAGAGCCATGATGGGACGGGCGCGGCCCGATCAGGAGAAAAACCGCACCAGCGCCACCACTGCTACCCCGGCGGCCACTGCGGCAAGCCCGAGCCTGCGCCGCCCCTCGGGGCCGAGCGCAGCGATCAGCGCCAGCGCCTCTTCAATGCGACGAGGGGCCAGCGCAAGCGCCAGCCCCTCGATCACCAGCACAAGTCCGAGTGCGGTGACCAGCGATGCCATCAATTCCCGGCCGCCTCCGGGCCGAGCGATTTCACGAACCGGTCATAGTCGAAATAGAGGCTGTCCGGCTCGGTCACGAGCGAGGAGGAGCCCGGTTTCAGACTGTCGGCGTAAAACTGCAGCGCCCGGGTAAAGGCAAAGAAGGACGCATCCTTGCCATAGGCCTCGGCATAGATCGCGTTGCGCTCCGCATCGGCCTTGCCGCGCACGATTTCGGCCTGCTTGCGCGCCTCGGAGGTGAGTTCCACCACCTGACGGTCGGCGGTCGCGCGCACGCGCTGCGCCGCCTCGCCGCCGCGGGCGCGCTCATCCGCCGCCTCGCGCTGCCGCTCCGCACGCATCCGGTCATAGGTCGATTGCAGGTTCTGCTCAGGCAGGTCAGTCCGCGTCAGCCGCACATCGATCACGTCGATGCCAAGCGCATTCGCCTCGCGCCGGGCGATGTCACGGATCTGGTTCATCAGCGCGGTGCGGTCGTCCGACAGAACCGCCGTCGAGGGCACCGAGCCCATGACTTCGCGGATCGCGTTGTTCAGGATGCCGTCGAGCCGGTTCTTGGCGAAATTCTCGCCGCCATCGCCCACCGCCTCGCGGAACTTGACCGCATCGACAATGCGCCAGCGCGCAAAGGCATCCACCACAAGGCGCCGGTCGTCGAGCGGCGTCACCTCAAGCGGCTGGGTGGAAAGCGCGAGAATCCGGTCGTCGTATTTCACGACATTCTGCACCAGCGGGATCTTGAAGCCGATGCCGGGGGCGGTGCGCGAGGAGACCACCTCGCCGAATTGCAGCACCAGCGCCTTTTCGCGCTCGTCGACCGTGTAGACGGAGGACAGGGCAACGCCGAGCGCGATCACGCCGACGGGGATCAGAAGTTGCGCGCGCATCAGTTGCTCCCTCCGCTGGTCAAGCCACCCTGCGGGCGCAGCCTGTCAAGCGGCAGATAGGGCACCGCGCCCGCCGTGCCGTCGATCACCACCTTGTTCACGTCGCCCAGCGTCTGGCTCATCGTCTCGTAGAACATCCGCCGTTTCGTCACATCCGGGGCCTTGCGATATTCCTCGTAAACCGAGACGAAACGCGCGGCCTGACCCTGCGCATCATTGACCACCTGGGCGCGATAGGCCTCGGCTTGCTGCTGGATCTGCGCCGCCTGCCCGCGCGCCTCTGCCGTCACCTTGTTGGCATAGGCATCGGCTTCCTTCTCGAGCTTGTCGCGCTCCTGTTGCGCGGCCTGCACGTCGCGGAAACTGTCGATCACCTCGCGCGGCGGATCGGCGCGGTTGAAGTTCACCCGCACGATGTTGATGCCTGCCTGATAGCTGTCGAGCGTCTGCTGCGCCGCGGCGCGCAGATCGGCCGCAATCACGCCGCGGTCGCGGTTGAGAATGGGCGCGAGCGCCGAGCGCGCGATGATGTCGCGCATCGCCGATTCACTCACCGCGCGGATCGTGTCTTCCGGGTCGGCAAGGTTGAAGAGGTATTTCTGCGGGTCCGAAACGTTCCAGACGATCTGGTAGTTCACATCGACGATGTTCTGGTCGCCCGTGAGCATCAGGCCCGAATCCATCGCGCTGCCGCGCCCGGTGCCGATCTCGGTGGTGCGCTCGTCAGTGACCGGGATCACTTCGGCCGTCACCACGGGCCAGGGCGCGAAGTTGAGGCCGGGGTTCCCGGTCGCGCGGTATTTGCCGAACATCAGTTCGATCGAGCGTTCGTTTTGCTGCACGGTGTAGAACGAGGCCCAGGCCCAGGCGGCCAGAAGCGCCAGCGCCCCAAGCCCGAGCGTGCCAAGCGTGAAGGCCGGGCCATTGCCGCGCCCGCCGCCGCCGGGGCGGCCGCCATTGCCTGAGCGCCCGCCCATCAGCACGCGCAGCTGCTCGGAGCCCTTTTTCATGATCTGGTCGATCTCGGGGATGGAATTGTTGCCGTCCTGCGGGCGGCGCGGGCCGGGGCGGCGCGGCGGTTCGCGGTCATCGCCGCCGCCCGAGCCCCAGGGTCCTCCGTTCGTCATGCTGTCCTCACCTTGTGTCTCTTACGCCCCGAAGTGGGGATCATGCGTCAAATTTCAACCGTTTCGCTCATGTTTGCCGCAGGCTTTTGCCGCGTCAATGCCGGTCAGTGATGCCGCACCGGCGAACGCATCGTCACCAGCTCCTCGGCCATGGTCGGATGCACCGCGCAGGTGGCATCAAATTGTTCCTTCGTTGCCCCCATCTTCATGGCGATGGCGGCAAGCTGGATCATCTCGCCCGCCTCCGGGGCAACGATATGGCAGCCAATCACCTTGCGGCTTTCCTTGGCGACCACGAGCTTCATGAGGACACGGTCGTCGGCGCCCGCGAAGGCCGAGCGCATCGGCCGGAACGCACTCACGTAAACCTCGACCGGGCCGTGTTTGCGCGCCTCTTCCTCGGACAGCCCGCAGGTGCCGAATTCGGGACGAGTGAAGACCGCCGAGGCGATCAACGCGTGATCGGTTTTGCGCGGCTGCGCGCCAAAGATCGTATCGGCGAAGGCATGGCCCTCGCGGATCGCCACGGGCGTCAGGTTCACCCGGTCGGTCACATCGCCCACGGCATAGATCGAGGGGATATTGGTCTGCGACCAGTCATCCACCACCACAGCCCCGTTTGGCGCGAGCGCCACACCCGCCGCCTCAAGCCCGAGGCCATGGGTGTTCGGCACTCGCCCGGTGGCATAGACGATGGCATCAAATTCCTGACTGCGGCCATCGCCACAATGGGCCACAAAACCGCTCCCCGATGTCGTCACCCGGTCGATGACCACGTTCTCATGCACGTCAATGCCGCGCGCGCGCATCCGTTCCACGATCAGGTCGCGGCATTCGGTATCAAAGCTGCGCAGCAGGGGCGAGCGGTTCCACTGCGCAACGTCGCTTCCCAGCCCGTTGAAGACACAGGCGAATTCCGAAGCAATATAGCCGCCCCCGACAATCAGCAGACGCTTGGGCAGCGTATCGAGATGAAAGAGATCGTTGGAGGTCAGCACATGCTCGCAGCCGTCGAACTTCGGCACGAAGGGGCGCCCGCCCACCGCGATCAGGATATGCTTGGCCGAGACAACCGTGCCATCGGCGAGCCGCACCTCATGCGTGCCCGCCACCGTGGCGCGCTGATTGAAAACGTGCACGCCCGCATTTTCCTGACCGGCACGGTAGATGCGCTCCAGCCGGTCCAGCTCGGCATGAAGCTTGGCGCGGAAGGCGCGCCAGTCAAACGCGCCGATCGTCGCGCTCCAGCCATAGGCCTGCGCCTCTGCCACCGCCGCGGGCATCGAGGCGGCAAAAACCATCAGCTTCTTGGGCACGCAGCCGCGGATCACACAGGTGCCGCCCATCCGGTCTTCCTCGGCGAGCGCCACCTTGGCGCCATAGCCCGCCGCGATCCGCGCCGCACGCACGCCGCCGGAGCCGCCGCCGATCACGAAGAGGTCGAAATCGAAGCTCATCTGCCGTCCTTTCGCTCCGCGGTTCATTGCCGCCCGAAGGACTTAGCCCTCACCGCCCCGAAGGACAAGCCGAGCGGGGCGCGGCGGGCGTTATTTGCCCGCGGCCGCGATCGAGGGCACCCGCGCAGCCAGCTCCGCGCGCCAGGCCGCATCCTCTTCTTTCGTCAGAACCCAGCCCGGGATCGAGAGATCGCGCAGCCGCACCGCCGCCTTGCCGCCCGCTTTCGAGGGATCTTCATCCTTGTCATGCAGCTCGGCATAGCTGACGGAGGTATACTTGCCCCAGAACCGCGCCACCTCGAGCCGGTCGGGGCGGAACACCAGCGCCGGTCGCGGCAGCGACCAGAGCACCCAGGCGAGGAAAAAGCACAAAACCGCGCCGACAAGACCGGTGAGCGCGGACCAGACCATCCCCGCCTCCCCCCCGCCGCGGAGCATTTCCACGAGCGCGAAAGCCGGCGAAATCGCCTGCACAAGCCCGATCACGATGATCCCTGCCGCCCAGACATGGGGCATCTTTGCCCGCCCCTCGATCACCAGATCGGGCCGATGCTCGGGATGGTCTGCCTTCGCCTCTGTCGCCATGGTTTTGCCCCGGTCGATTGCTCAGTCGATATCGGCAAATATGTTGCCATCCTCGGCAAAGTCGATGCGCTCCTGCGTCACGGTGCCCTCGTTGATGTCGCGCAGCTCGACTGCGCCATCGGGGCCGCCAATGATCACCATGTCGCAGATGTCGATGAACAGCCCGTTCTCCACCACGCCCGGGATCTGGTTCAGCGCCATCGCGAGCTGACGCGGATTGGCGATGCGGTTGAGGTGCAGATCCACGATGTGGTTGCCCTCGTCGGTGATATAGGGCTGGCTGCCGGAGAGCCGCAGCGTCGTCTGCCGCCCCAGCACATCGACCGAGATCAGCATTTCCTCGATCAGCGCGCGGGTGGTCTGCCAGCCAAAGGGCACGACTTCGACGGGGAGCGGGAAAGCGCCGAGATTCACCACCTCTTTCGACGCATCCGAAATCACGATCATGCGGTCCGAGGCGGTGGCAACGATCTTTTCTTGCAGCAGAGCTCCGCCGCCGCCCTTGATCAGATTGAGCTCGCCGTCGAATTCATCCGCGCCGTCGATCGTCAGATCGAGCCATTTCGCCTCGTCGAGGCCGATGACCGGGATCCCCACCTGCCGCGCCAGATCCGCTGTGCGCGACGAGGTCGGCACGCCGGTGATCCGAAGCCCCTCCTCGCGCACCCGCTCGCCAAGGCAGCGCACCATCCAGGCGGCGGTGGAGCCGGTGCCGAGGCCAACCTTCATGCCATTTTCGACAAAATCCACAGCACGGCGGGCAGCGGCGAATTTCGCCTTGTCGATGGGGGAAAGCTCGGCGGGCATGGGATCTCCTCTCGGGCAAGCGCCGCCTCAGGCCCGGCGCGCGAATGGGCGATGGTCTGGGGCGGTTATAGCCAAGCCGGACCGGCCGTGCGAGCGATATTTACCCTTCTGCCGCGCCCCGGGGCACCGCCTCAAACCCGTTGCAACCCCGCGACCTGTGCGGGGCCGAGCCCGGCCCGGTGCTGCAAGATCAACCGGCCAACCTTGACGGGCGGCACGATCGGCCGCGCGGGCAGCCGCAAGAGCGGCGCGTCGCTCAGCGCGTCGCGCAAGCCCCGCGCCTGCACCGGCTCCATGATCCGGAACGCCTGCTGCCCGAGCAGCAGGCTCTCGGCGCGGGCATTCTCGGCAAAAATCACCTCATGAGCGGGCAGCAGCACATGCACCCATTCAATCCGCGGACAGGGCATTCGCGCCACACCGGGCAGGCCGACGAGCGTTTTTGCCGCCACCAGCACTTCCTCACCCGCGAGCGGCCCCGCCGTGGGGCGCAACAACACCCGGTGTTGTCCGGACAGAAAAAGCGGCCGATCATTGCCGAGCACGCCCGCAGAAATGCGCACCGGCGCCGAGGCCCCCATTCCGTTCACCCGCCAGCGCCCGACCCAATCCACCGCAGCAAAGCCATTGTCGGAGGTCTGAATCCGGTCCCCCGGCCCCAGGGTCTCGACCGGCTTCGGCCCGCGCCGGGTGGCGATCAGCGTTCCGGCCGCAAAACAGACCGCCATCTCGTTCGAGGGCACCGCCGGGTCGCTCGTTTCGATCGCGACAATCAGGTAGCTCTGCCCGGCAATGAGCCGCCCGGCACTTGCGATGCCCTGCACCGCACCTTCAGCTTCCAGCGCATGAAGGGTGACGTTGTCTGCCGGATCGGCAGAGCCGAGGGGTCGGATCACATAGGAAAAGGCGATCTCGACATCACCCGCGGCGCCAGGGTCGCAAGCGTCTCCGATAAAAGCCTTCGCAGTGGCAGGCCCGCGCCTCCCGTCGGCCTCTTTTGACAACGCATCCCCGTCGGAGGGATCGACACGGGGCAGATCGACGCGGTACGGCCGGGCCTCTGGCAACAGGGTGAAGGTACTCGCCCCCACCGCATCGACATTGGCGACCCCAGTCGATCCGAACGGATCGGGGCCGGAAAGGATCAGATCGCGGAGATGCCAGGCACCGAAGAAGGGCATACGGGGTCCAGAATTTTTTCCCATTCTCCGGAGCAGAAATGAAATTCGACTTAACGGGATTATTCTGTTTCCGCGGACTGCGCCAAAGCGACGCTTGCGCGGGGGGCCGCGCGCCCCTAGAACCCGAGCGAAAAGATCGGAGGAGCCCATGACCGACCAGCCGCAAAAGAAACTCGCCCTTGTCACCGGAGCCTCGCGCGGGCTCGGCTTTGCCATTGCCGAGGAACTTGGCAAACAGGGCTGGCATGTGCTCGCCGTGGCACGCACCGTCGGCGGGCTCGAAGCGCTTGACGACCGCATTCAGGCGGCAGGCGGCACCGCCACGCTCGCGCCGCTCGACATCTGCAAGACCGAGGAGATGGAGACCCTCGCCAATGGCATCCTGGGCCGCTGGGGGGGGGTGCAACTCTGGGTCCATACCGCGATCCATGCCGCACCGCTGACCCCGGCCGGCCATCTCGACGCAGAGGATGTGGAAAAATCGGTGGCGACGAATTATACGGCGCTCACCACGCTCATTCCGCTGATCGAACCCGCGCTCCGCGCGGGCGAGGGCAAGGCGCTCTTTTTCGAGGATGACCGCACCGGCCTGCCGTTCTGGGGCTCCTACGGTGCGACGAAAGCGGCGCAGATGTCGCTGGTGCGCAGTTGGCAGGCGGAGACCGCAAAAATCGGCCCGAAGGTCTGCATCGCCCAGCCGCAACCGATGGAAACCGCAGTGCGCGCGCGCTTCTTCCCCGCCGAGGACCGCGATCCGCTGATCGACTGCCACGCGGAGGCGCGGCGCATTCTGGCCGAACTGAATTAGGGGCGCAGCCCCTTCCTGGCCTGCGGCCAATGCCCCCAAGGATCGTTGCGCCCGGTCGGGCAGAGAACCGGCGCCGTTTCGGCTCGCTCCAAATATCCCGGGGGGGCTCCGCATCAGCGTAAAATGATCGTCGTCGAAGAATAGCCCCGCGGGTATGCTTCCAACAGAAGCATCGCGGGGGTTCAATGAAGATAGGTCAAATCGTCCAAAGCAGCGTTCGGGCAATCTTCAAATACTGCGAAGAGGTATTGGACGCGCGAAAATGTGGTTCATGGCGTCCCCGTGCGCGTGACGAGCCAATGGTTCAATCCTCCGACCAGCAAGAGCCTTCCCCTTGTGCAGCGCTACTTGGCCAGCAGAGGGCTCTCCGTAGATTTTCTCCCTGAGACCGCGACTTCCGATTCCCCGCCGCCGGACGATGCCATCCGCACTGCGCGAGGGCGCTACAAGGGAAATGCCATCGGGAACGCACAGAATTATCTGGTACGGAACATTCTGAGCCGTCTCGGCGATGAGCGGTTCAATGCGCGGCAATGGCAGGCAGTGGTGGACGCGTTCGGCCGCGCTTGCACCTATTGCGGCGCAGAAAACGTCGCAATGCCAGTGGCTTATAAGTCGTTCACCAAATCCGCGCCGTCGTGAGGTCCAGAAAATATCGGCCCGGAGAGACCGCTTCCGGGCCACCTGGCTGCAAGGGTAGTGTTCAGCCCACCCCGCATAACCCAGAAAAAAAGGGAAAATCCTGCCGAAGTAAGCCCCTGAGAACGCTTTCACGGAGGCAAGTGGCGGAGGAGCCAGTCTGGAGCTATCCCGTCTCCGCGAAATTCTCTGCAAACAGGGAAATTAGCAGCGAATTTCTGCTGTTTTCGGGCAATCAACGCCAAATTCTGCGGAAATATCCACGCCTATTCAATGCCTTATTCTGCATTCCCCAATGACAGGAGCAGAGAACTTTTGGGGGCCGAACAAGCTAATTTCTTCTTCAAGCAGGGAACTGGATCTCAGCGGCACGATCCTGCCGATGCAGACCTCCGGTGTCATTTGAGCGGCCTCGGACGCGATGGAATCTGCTATCGTGAAGGGGACTCATAGAATGACGAACGACCTTACCCGGGCCTCTGCGGCACCGGGGTTGGATGTTTTGTTCTGGCGCAGATGGAGGCCGAGCCCGGTGGTGAATCCCGCGTTCCCAGACAGTGCACGCGATGGTCCGTCCCTAGTTCGGGCGGCCGAGTACGTGCGCATGTCTACCGATCACCAGCGCTACTCGACTGAAAACCAGGCCGCGGCAATCCAAGCCTACGCCGCACGGCGCGGTATGGAGATCGTCCGCACTTACGCCGATGAAGGAAAGAGCGGGCTGCGGATCGAAGGCCGGGACGCTCTGAAACGTCTGATCGAGACCGTAACCTCCGGAAGCGCGGATTTCGACGTCATCCTTGTCTACGACATCAGCCGTTGGGGTCGTTTCCAGGACGCAGACGAGAGTGCCTATTACGAATATATCTGCCGGCGCGCCGGGATCGACGTGCACTATTGCGCCGAACAATTCGAAAACGACGGCAGCCCCATGGCCACGATGTTCAAGGGCTTCAAGCGTGCCATGGCTGGCGAATACAGCCGAGAGCTGTCGAGCAAGGTTTTCACCGGGCAATGCCGCCTGATTGAAAAAGGCTTTCGTCAGGGTGGTCCCGCCGGGTTCAGTTTACGCCGCCTGCTCATCGATCAGCACGGGGTTCCCAAGGCAACGCTCACCCAAGGCGAACACAAGAGCCTGCAAACCGATCGCGTCGTGCTCGTGCCGGGCCCCGAGGAAGAAGTTGCCGTCGTTCGGGAGGTCTACCGCGCCTTTGTTTCAGAAGGTCAAAACGAAGCACAGATCGCCGATGGGCTGAATGACCGTGGCATCCTGACGGACCTTGGTCGGCCCTGGACGCGGGGTTCCGTCCATCAGCTGCTGATCAACGAGAAGTACATCGGCACGAATGTCTGGAACCGGGTGTCGTTCAAGCTCAAGAAGAAGCATGTCCGCAACGATCCTGAAACTTGGATCAGAGCACCGAACAGCTTTCCGGCAATCGTCGATCCGACGCTCTACGAAGCAGCCAAGAAGATCATCGCCGCGCGCTCGGCCCGCATGTCCGACGCGGAGATGCTCGCTGCGCTGCAAACGCTGCTGGACCATCAGGGGGCCTTGTCGGGTCTTATCATCGACGAGGCCGACGAAACCCCATCGAGCAGCGCCTACAGCCATCGGTTCGGCAGCCTGCTCCGGGCCTATCGTCTCGTCGGTTTCAGGCCGCGGCGCGACTACCGCTACATCGAGATCAACCGCGAACTCCGCCGGCTCCATCCCGAAGTCATCGATGAAGTTCTGAGTGGGATCTCCGCTGCAGGCGGCGCCACCACACGAGATGCGACGACCGATCTCATGACTGTCAATGGCGAGTTTACCCTGTCATTGCTCATCGTCCGCTGCGCCCGCACCCAGGCTGGATCGTTCCGCTGGCGTGTGCGGTTCGATACCGGGCTCGTACCGGACATCTCCGTTGTCATCCGGATGGACGAACGCAACCGGAAACCTTTCGACTACTTCCTCTTCCCCCTCCTCGACATCGGCACCGGCAGACTTCGTCTTGCCGAGGACAATGGCCTCGCCCTCGACGGTTATCGTTTTGACAGCCTCGATCCGCTCTACGCGCTCGCAGAGCGCAAACCTCTCAGGGAGGTAGCATGACCGATCCGCCCCGCCCCCAGCATCTTCGAATGATCCCGATCGATCGGATCGGAGTTCTGAATCCACGTGCCCGCAACAAGCGGCTACACAGGGAAATCGTGGACAACATCGATGCCGTCGGGCTCAAGCGACCGGTGACCGTTCGCAGACACCCTGACGATCCCGAGCGCTACGACCTGGTTTGCGGCGAGGGCCGGCTGGAAGCCTTTCGACTGCTTGGGCAGGAGAAGATTCCGGCGGTCGTCATTGAGGCAGAGGACGCAGCCTGCATGGTAATGAGCCTCGTGGAGAACATTGCACGGCGCCAGCATCGTCCGATCGATCTGATGCTAGAGATCGGCAACCTTCACCAGCGCGGCTACACCGATGTCGACATCGCCGAAAAGATCGGCTGCACACAAAGCTGGGTGAACGTGATCGTCACGCTCCTCGAGCGCGGCGAGGAACGGCTTGTAGCGGCGGTCGAAACCGGCCTCATCCCTGTCAGCCTCGCCGTCGACATCGCCCGCGCGAAAGGCGACGATGTGCAGGCTCTCCTGATGGACGCCTATGAGGCTGGCCAGATCAAGGGCAAGAAGCTCGGCAAGATCCGCCGTCTGCTGAACCAGCGACTCTTGCAAAAGAAGACCGTGCCGGACAGCGGCTTGGGCCGACGGGGTGGAAGCCGCAAGCTCACCCAGGCCGATCTGATGAAACTCTACCAGCGAGAGGCCGACAAGCAGCGCATCCTGGTCCGGAAATCCGACGTTACCCAGGCCCGGCTGATCTTCATCGTCGAAGCCTTGAGGGATCTGCTTTCTCAGGGGGAGTTCCCAGAGCTTCTCCGCGATGAAGGCCTCATCGACATGCCCAGAGCTCTCGCCGACCGGCTGATGCCGGAGCCAGTCCGATGAGCGCAGATCGCCGCGGCACGCATGTCGTCAAGCTTGCCTTTGAATACGACACCATCGACCTCGCAATCGAACAGCTTGTTCCGTTGAAGGTGCTGCGCCCGGGCGCCAAGGAGAGCAAGAAATATGCGCAGATCCGTAGTTCGATTAAGGCGATCGGATTGGTCGAGGCGCCGGTCGTGGCGCGCAGCCTTGATGACGCAGCGAAGTTTTTCCTGCTCGACGGCCATATGCGGATCGAAGCCCTTAACAGGTCGCTGAAATAGTCGGCCTCGACCTTGGATGCAGAACATGATTCACCCCTTCTCACGGCGAGAGGGGATCATGATGCGGGGCACGGACGAG
>NZ_OBMT01000057.1 GCF_900217815.1 Rhodobacter maris | reverse complement strand
GCGGAGGCCTCGGTCGAGGGGGCTCCGAAAGTGGGCATGCGCTGGCCCGCGGAATTCGTCCGCGGCATCGGCAAGCATGGCGAAGACTTCATCATCATCCCGGACATGGGCCGGATCTTTGGGTCGAAAGGGGATCGCGATCCCGCCTTCGCCACGGACGAAAGGAAAGCGAAATGAAACTCTCCCTCAGGGCGAAGCTTGCCCTTGCCTTCGGCGCTCTGCTGGTGCTCACGAGCCTCCTTGGCGGTGTCGCGCTGATGCAGATGAACCGGATCAATACCCAGGCGACGATCATCGCCCAGAACTGGTTGCCGAGCGTCGATGCCGTGCACCGGGTCAACACGCTGATGGTGCGCTACCGGGTCGGGGAATATGCGCATATTCTGGCGACCGATACGGCCAACACGGTGCGCATCGACAAATATCTGGTCGATACCGAAGCCTCGCTCAAGACCGCGATGGCCGATTATCAGGCGTTGATGTCGATGCCCGAGGAGCGGGCGATCTTCGACACGTTCAGCGCCGCGCTGGCTACCTATCTGGAAAGCTCCAAGCGCATCACCACGATGTCGCGCCAGAACCAGAAGGAGACCGCGAGCCGGATGACGATGGATTCTCTTGACGAATTCAACGCGATCGTGGCCGAGCTGGCAAAGCTTGTCGATTTCAACACCGCGCAGGCGCAACTGGCGAGCGAAACCGGCACCCAGACCTATGCCACCTCGCTCAAGGTCGTGTTCGCGGTGATCGCGCTGGCGCTCGTGATCGGCATCGGCACCGCGATCTGGCTGATCCGCGACATCATGCGTGCGCTCGGCGGCGAGCCCGATTATGCCCGCGATATCATCCGCGAAATCGCCGCGGGCAATCTCGACATCCAGGTGGCGACCCGCAAGGATGATGAGGAGAGCCTGCTCGCGGCGGCCCGCGACATGGTGGCGAAACTCAACGAGGTGATCGCCAAAGTGATGGCGGCCGGGCGCAATGTCGATACCGGCAGCCAGGAGCTTTCGGCCGCGGCCGAACAGCTGAGCCAGGGCTCGACCGAACAGGCCTCTTCGACCGAGGAAGCCTCCTCGGCGATGGAGGA
>NZ_OBMT01000002.1 GCF_900217815.1 Rhodobacter maris | reverse complement strand
TGACGCGGAAGCGTGGCGGCCCGGAGGGACACGCAGCCGCAGAAACTCCCGATCACGGAAGATCCTTCTCGTCGCCTGACTATTTCAGCAACCTGTTAACGATTGAGCGCCGATGCACACTTATGGCGATGTTCTCAAGCCGCCCGCATCGGCTGAATGAAAGACACATCGACCGTCTTGCGCGCGCGATCAAGATCATAGGCGCGCTGCAGGTTCATCCAGAACTCGGCGGTGTTGCCGAAGAACTTGGATAGGCGAAGCGCGGTGTCGGCGGTCAACGCTGTTTCGCCTTTCACAAGCCGTTCGATCCGCGTGCGAGGGACGCCGAGTTTTTTGGCAAGCGCGCCCGCGCTCAGATCGAGCGCAGACAGGAACAGTTCGTCCAGCACTTCGCCGGGATGCGACGGGTTCGCAAGTGTGATCATTTCTGTTCCCCTTTCAGTGGTAGTCCACAATCTCAACGTCTGCCGGGCCGGTCTCGGTCCACACAAAGCAAATGCGCCATTGCTTGTTGATTCGCACCGAGTGTTGTCCCGCCCGGTCGCCCTTGAGTTCTTCAAGGTTGTTTCCCGGCGGAAACCGCAAATCGTCAAGCACGGATGCCGCATGCAGTGCGGAAAGCATGGCGCGCGTTCGCTTCACCAGATCGCTTGGGAAGCCCTTGCCGTAGTGGCCATTCGCGGCATCTGTGGCCAGCTTTCCCTTGGTGCTCTGGATCATGCTGGAATGCGTATCATGGTATGATACATTTGTCAATGTTGGGGCACTATGCCTAACGAAACCGAACGCTCTAAAACGCGCAATCCGTTACCCCAGATGTTACCCCCGCGCAAAACGAGAGCAGCCCCCTTGCGGGGGCTTGCTCGTAAATCTCTGTATTTTCAGGGATTTTTGGCTCCGGCGGTAGGGATCGAACCTACGACCAATTGATTAACAGTCAACTGCTCTACCGCTGAGCTACGCCGGAACACGGGGCGGTGTATAGCGGGGGGGGCGGGGGGGCGCAAGAGGGGGGGGCGAACTTTTTTGCGCCCCGTTTACATCTCTGTCATGCGCCGGAACTGCGCCCTCGGGGCAAGCGCCGGGGCTGCGTTCACGCGGCCTGCGCGCGCCAGTTCCACCAGATGCGCGAAAACGTTGCGCTCGGCCGCCGCTCGCAGCGCAGCGGGTGTGTCGGTGTAGATCCGCGCGGTCAACTGCGCGGCATCGGCAGGCCCCTCAGCGAGCGCCGCGAGCACTTGTCGGGTGCGCAGATCCCGATGCGCGCGCAGCTCCGAAAGCCGTGCGGCTGGCGCCGTGACGGGATCGCCATGGCCGGGATAGAACACCTCCGCCCCCTCCGCCGCCAGCACATCGAGCGATTCGTAGTAATCGCCGAGGTCGCCGTCGGGGGGGGAGATGAGCGTGCTCGCCCAGCCCATCACCAGATCGCCGGTGAAGATCGCATCATTCATCCGGAAACTCAGATGGTTGCAGAAATGACCGGGCGTGAAGAGCGCGGTCACCGCCCAGTCGCCGATCGAGAGCCGCGCGCCGTGGCCAAGCGTCTGATCGGGGCGGAAGGCCGCATCCACCCCTTCGCCCCCCTCCGCGAGCCCCTGCGCGGCGAGCTGCTGCATCAGTTCCGAGCGGCCGGCATCGGCCGGGCCGAAGGCGAAGACGGGGGCCCCGGTTCCGAGAGCCAGCGCGCCGGCTGCGGCGGAATGGTCGAGATGGGCATGAGTGACAAGCACCGCCGCCACGCTTTCGCCCGGCGCAAGCCCTTCCATCAGGGCCGCAAGATGCGCCGGGTCATCCGGGCCGGGATCGAGCACCGCGACCCGACCGGTGCCGAGCACGTAGGTGTTGGTGCCGCGGAAGGTCAGCGGTGACGGATTGGGCGCCACGATGCGACGGATCCCTTCGGCCAGCGGCTCCAGTGCCATCTCTCTTCCCCTCGTCTTCTGCGCCCGCTAGGGTTCTGCCATGAAATTCGGCTGGCTGAAACATTTCCTGCCGCGCGGGCTTTATGGTCGCGCCGCGCTGATCCTCGTGCTGCCGGTCATCACGATCCAGCTCGTGGTTTCGGTTGTCTTCATCCAGCGTCATTTCGAACGGGTCACCCAGCAGATGACCAATTCGATGCTGCGCGAGATCGTGCTGGTGATCGAGCGCGCCGATGCCGCACCCGGGCTGATCGCGGCGCAGGCACAGATGGGCGAGCTCGAGCAGGCGCTCGACATGATGCTCGAACTACCCGCGCCGGGGCCGGTGCCTTCGGGGGATGCGCGCGATTTTACCGATTTCACCGGCAGGACGGTGACCACGACATTGCGGGCGGGGCTGCCGGGGCTGCGCGCGATCGACCTCACCGATGGGGGCCGGGTGCAGCTTTGGACCGAAACAAAGAACGGGTGGCTCTATATCCGCTTTCCGCGTGGCTGGGTTTCTGCCTCCAATCCGCATCAGCTCCTTGTGCTGATGGTGGCGGTCTCCGCCTTGATGACGGTGATCGCCTATCTCTTCCTGCGCAACCAGCTGCGCCCGATCCAGCGGCTGGCGCGCGCCGCAGAGGCTTTCGGCAAGGGGCAATCGTTGCCCTACCGCCCCACCGGCGCGCTGGAGGTGCGCGCGGCCGGGCGCGCCTTCATCGAAATGCGCGACCGGATCGAGCGGCAGATCGAGCAGCGGCGGCTGATGCTCTCGGGGATCAGCCACGATCTGCGCACGCCGCTCACAAGGCTCCGGCTCGGGCTCTCGATGTTGCCCGAGGAGGAGGAGACTCGCGACGAGATCACGGCGATGGCGCGCGATGTCACCGATATGGGCAAGCTGATCGACGCGTTTCTGAGCTACACCCGCGAGGAGGCGATTTCCGATGAGGCGGAGCGGATCGACATCGTGCCGCTGGTCGCGCAGGTGGTCGGGGACGCTGGACGTGCGGGCCATGACGTGCGTCTGAACGAGGCGCCGGAGAGGCCGATCCGGGTGACGGTGCGCCCAGATGCGCTGCGCCGCTCGCTTGAAAATCTGCTTGGCAATGCGGTGCGCTACGGCACCCGCGCCGAGGTGAGCCTGACAGTGCGCGCGCGCAGCCTGCGAATCGTGGTGGAGGATGACGGGCCGGGCATTCCGCCCGAGCGGCGCGAGGAGGCACTGCGTCCCTTTACCCGGCTTGATCCGGCGCGCAATCAGGATCGCGGGCAGGGGGTGGGGCTTGGTCTCGCGATCGCCGCCGATATCGCACGCGGCCATGGCGGCAGCCTGCAACTGGGGGAGAGTGACCGGCTGGGGGGGCTTGCGGCTGAATTGAGCCTTCCGCTCTAGCGGCTGCTCCGGCTAGTGGCGGCTTCGGCCGGTGACCGCGTGCTCGAGACGCCGGTTCAGAACAAAAGCACCAACAAACCGATCCAGAACGCCGCGCCCAGAGGGAGCGCGGGCAGGATCCACCATCCGCCCGGCCAGGCATTGTCCGCGTCGCGCTGAAGACTCTGCTCCCCGGCCTGGGAGGCAAACCCCCGTTGCCGGACAGATTGCGCCGCGGCGCTCGACAGGCCGAGGGGCGGGGTCAGGGGCGGGGTCAGGCTCGGAGGCATCTTTCTGGTTCCAGTTCTTGCAGCCCGGGCGATCCGCCAGGGAAAGTCTCGGGATCCGGCGGCGACCGCCGATGCAGGTCCAGCCGTGGCAAGCGCGGGAGAGGCGGCGCCATGGCTTCTGACAGGCCGGGCCGGGCTCGCGATACGCTCCGGCTCCAGAAGCTGGGGAGCATTGATTCGCAGACGCGATCCGATCCTGCGAGAATAACGCCATATTTCTTAATCAATCCTTGACATGCATCAGGAGCATGTCAATCGTTTTGATTGTGCTGATGGGGCCCATTGCATCTATAGGTGGTATTTTCTCCGCGCGCCGCTGCACTCCTTTGCGGCGGAGGCTGCACTTTTGACCTCTTGCGCGTTTCAGTCTCATCTGCAGTGCGCGAGGCGCCGGATCAACCGCTCGACCCTGCCTGGAGATCGACAGCATTGGAACGAAGCCGGGCTTGCGAGATGCGCATTTGTGCCGCACTTTGGGCTGGAATGTAACGCTCCGATGAAGCTCTGGCGAGCCGGCCGGGTCACTCCAGTTGAACTGCGCCTTTCCCCCTCCTAGATAGGGCAAAGGGAAAGAGCAGGCTGCCAAGGTGGGGTCCGTTCCTTTCGCCATAGAGGACAGAGAATGACCGACACCCTTCTGAAATCCCATCCGGTCCTGCCGCTGCGCGACATCGTCGTGTTTCCGCATATGATCGTGCCGCTGTTCGTCGGCCGCGAGAAATCCGTGCGTGCGCTCGAAGAGGTGATGGCGGACGACCGGCAGATCCTGCTGGCGAGCCAGCTCGATCCGTCTGTCGATGAACCGACGACCGAGGGCATTTTCCGCACCGGCGTTCTCGCCAATGTGCTGCAACTGCTCAAACTGCCCGATGGCACGGTGAAAGTGCTCGTCGAGGGAAAGACGCGGGTGAAGATCACCGAATTCATCGCCAATGAGGCGTTCTTCGAGGCCGAAGCCGAGCCGCTCGCAGAAACCGAGGGCGATGTGGCGACGATCCGCGCGCTTCTGCGCTCGGTCGCGGAAGAATTCGAGCGCTACGCCAAGATCAAGAAGAACATCCCCGAAGAGGCGATGACGGCGGTGGCAGAGACCACCCAGGCTGACAAGCTCGCCGATCTTGTCTCGGGGCATCTCGGCCTCGATGTGCGCCAGAAACAGGAACTGCTGGAAACGCTCGACATCTCCGCCCGGCTGGAAAAGGTCTACGGGCTGATGCAGGGCGAGGTCTCTGTCCTGCAGGTCGAGAAAAAGATCAAGAGCCGCGTCAAATCCCAGATGGAGAAGACGCAGCGCGAATATTACCTCAACGAGCAGATGAAGGCGATTCAGCGCGAGCTGGGCGACGGCGAGGACGGCCAGAACGAGATCAACGAGCTGGAAGAGAAAATCGCCGCCACGAAGCTCTCCAAAGAAGCGAAGGAAAAGGCCGAGGCGGAGCTGAAGAAGCTGCGCTCGATGAGCCCGATGTCGGCCGAAGCCACGGTGGTGCGCAACTACCTTGACTGGATGCTGAGCCTGCCCTGGGGCGTCAAGAGCCGGGTGAAAAAGGATCTGATCGCCGCCGAGAAGGTGCTCGATACCGATCATTACGGCCTCGAAAAGGTCAAGGAGCGGATCGTCGAATATCTCGCGGTGCAGGCGCGCTCGGACAAGCTCAAGGGCCCGATCCTCTGCCTCGTCGGCCCGCCCGGTGTCGGCAAGACCTCGCTTGGCCGCTCGGTCGCGCGGGCGACGGGGCGCGAATTCATCCGCATCTCGCTTGGCGGCGTGCGCGATGAAAGCGAGATCCGCGGCCACCGGCGCACCTATATCGGCTCGATGCCCGGCAAGATCATTCAGGCGCTGAAAAAAGCCAAAACCACGAACCCGCTGATCTTGCTCGATGAAATCGACAAGATGGGGCAGGATTTCCGCGGCGACCCGGCCTCGGCGATGCTTGAGGTGCTCGACCCGGAACAGAATGCGACCTTCGTTGATCACTATCTGGAGGTCGAATACGACCTCTCGAACGTGATGTTCCTCACCACGGCGAACAGCTACAACATGCCGGGCCCGCTGCTGGACCGGATGGAGATCATCAGCCTCGCCGGCTACACCGAGGACGAAAAACGCGAGATCGCGAAGCAGCACCTGATCCCCAAGCAGATCAAGGCGCATGGGCTGAAAAAGGGCGAGTTCACGCTCACCGATGACGGGCTCAATGACATCATCCGCTACTACACCCGCGAGGCCGGGGTGCGGAACCTTGAGCGCGAGATCGCCAAGCTCGCCCGCAAGGCGGTGACGGAGATCATCAAGGCGAAAGGCACGGTGAAGTCGATCACCGTCGATGCGGCCAAGGTGGGCGAGTATCTCGGCGTGAAACGGCACCGCTACGGGCTTGCGGAGGCCGAAGATCAGGTGGGCGTGGTCACGGGCCTCGCCTGGACCTCGGTCGGCGGGGATCTGTTGCACATCGAGGCGCTCAAGCTGCCCGGCAAGGGCCGGATGAAGACCACCGGCAAGCTCGGCGATGTGATGAAGGAATCGATCGAGGCGGCATCGTCCTATGTGCGCTCGATCGCGCCCGAAATCGGGGTGAAACCGCCGAAATTCGAAAAGGTGGACATCCACGTTCACGTGCCCGATGGCGCCACGCCGAAGGATGGCCCGAGTGCAGGCCTTGCCATGGTCACTTCGATCGTCTCGGTGCTCACCGGCATTCCGGTGCGCAAGGATATCGCGATGACGGGCGAGGTGAGCTTGCGCGGCAATGCCATGCCGATTGGCGGGTTGAAGGAGAAACTGCTCGCGGCGCTGCGGGGCGGGATCAAGACCGTGCTCATTCCCGAGGAGAACGAGAAGGATCTCGCTGACATCCCCGACAATGTGAAAGAGGGGATGGAGATCATCCCGGTGACCCATGTCCGCGAGGTGCTCAAACGCGCACTGGTGCGCATGCCTGAGCCCGTCGAATGGGATGAGGCCGCCGAGGAAGCCGCGGCTGCCGCCGCCGCCGCCGCGGCCGTGGCGCGGCCCGAAGGGCAGGGTGCCGCCGCGCATTGAGCGGGTGAAAGCGCAAACCAAATAAGGGCGTGTCCAGACCGGGCACGCCCTTTGCGTTGTTGCCGACGGAGAATATTCCGGCTCGCCCCGGGCCGCGCGCCTTTTCAGCCCTTGGGGCCGCGAGCAGGTTCCGGGGGAGTTCAACCTTGACGCGCATGTTGCGCCTCATGTTCCCGCAAAGGGCGATTGCGCCGGACACCAAGGGACAGTATAAAATTGGGCATGACTGACGACAGGGCTTTTTGCCCGCGGCGCGCATAATTTGGCGGTGTCGGGCTTTCCGTCAGAATTTCAAGCGGCTTCGCCTCTGTGAAGCGACACGGAAACCGGCCCCGACGCGAATACATGTTTGAGATGATTGAATACAGGTGCGAGGCGAGGGAAGGGGAGCCATGCAGAAGTATTTATTCCTTCATATCGGAATGCCGAAATGCGCATCGACGACTATTCAGGCGAATCTGGAGGAAAATGCGCCGGCCCTGTCCGAACGCGGCTATTTCTACGGCAAGCTCCCCGGTGACGAGACGGTGGGGCAGGGAAACGGTACGATTCTGAACTATTTTGCCGAGAGCCGGAAATATGCGCAATTCAATGCGGCGGTGGAATATTTTTTGACACCCGAGAGCCATGTCATCCTCAGCGGAGAAAGTCTGGTGGCTCTCGCGCGCTCCGCAGATGTTCTTGAAATGATTTCAAAAAAAGCACACAGCAAGGGATTTCTGCTGAAGGTTCTTTGCGTGCTGAAACGACAGGATCTCTGGATCGAATCCGATTTCAAGCAGCATGTCAAAGGCAAGACGGCCTGGACTGCCCCGATCGAGAAACTGGTCGAGAGACGCGCCGAGAAAAGGACGCTCGACTACGACTTCCTTCTCGGAAACTGGACGCGGGCTGTTCCCGAAGAGAACATTCGCGTCCGGCCAGTGCCCGCGAACGGAGAAAATATCGACGTCGTCGCTGAAATTGCGGATTGGCTGTCTGTCGAGCGCAGCCTTTTTCAAGGCGAGACGGGGAGCCGGAATGTCTCTCCCGCCACGGCGCTGGTCGAACCGGCGCGGCAATTGAAAAAGTTCTGGATCAGCGCCGGGGATGATGTCACGACCGCGGCGGAAAAAGTTGCCGCCTTTCTGGAGTTTGGCCGCACGCTGGATCTGCCGAAGCGACAGTATATCCTGAGCCACGCGGCACGGCGGGAGATCCTGGACCGGTACCAAGCTGCCAATAGCAAGGTCGAAAAACGGTTCAACGGCGGCCGCAGCCTGTTTGATGACGTGATCGAAGCCGAGGATCACGACGCCACTTCGCTGAGCGAGGAGGCGGCGCAGATCCTTATCGAATATTTTGTCCGCAAGGGGGAGGGCGAAGCCCTCGGCCCCGCGGGCCCCGCGCGTGAGGCGCGGACGCTCATGAGCAGCACCCGCCAGCGGGTCAAAACGCTCTTCGGCGGCTGAGGCGCAGGTCGAACCGTCCCGGCTGGCCCCCGGCCCTCTCCGTCCGGGCCTGCGGATCTAACCCTCTGTAGTCACGCCGCGATTTCCCGGGGTGCAGCGTCATGGCGACGCAATGTCACGCAAGCGTCATGCAACGCCATTAGGGTCCGCGGCGATGAACCTTCGTGCGCAAGACATTCCCGGGCTGCCCCCGCCCGAGGTGCAGCCCGCCGCCTTCGAAATGGCGGGGATCGGCCTGCATCTGGGCGGTACGGCGATCTTGCAAGATGTCGATCTGCAGCTCCCCCCCGGGCGGGTGATGGCGCTTCTTGGTCCTTCCGGCTCGGGCAAGACCACGCTTTTGCGCCTCGTGGCCGGGCTTCTCGCGCCGGATCGCGGCACGATCCGGCTGGGCGGCCAGCTCGTCGCGCAAGCGGGCAGGGCGTTGCCGCCCGAGGCGCGCGGGCTTGGCATGGTGTTTCAGGATTACGCGCTCTGGCCGCATATGAGCGTTGCGGGCAATGTCGGCTTTCCGCTTGAGATGCGCCGCCTGTCCGCGGCGGAGCGTTCCCTTCGGGTGGCGCGCGCACTCGAGCGGGTCGGGCTGGGCGCCTTTGCCGACCGCCGCCCGGCTGAACTGTCGGGCGGCCAGCAGCAGCGCGTTGCGATTGCGCGCGCGATCGTGGCCGAACCGGCGCTTGTGCTGTTCGACGAGCCGCTGTCCAACCTCGACCGCGAGTTGCGCGAGAGCATGGTGGAGGAGATTGCGGGGCTGGTTGCCGAACTCGGGCTTACCGCGCTCTACGTCACCCACGATCATGCCGAGGCGTTTTCGCTCGCGGATACGGTGGCGGTGATGGAGGCTGGCCGGATCGCCCAGATCGCGGCCCCCGAGACATTGGTCGCCGATCCTGCCTCGGCCTCGATCGCGCGATTTTTGCGGCTGGGCGCGCTTTTGCCCGCACGGCGCGGCCCCGGTGGCTGGCATCTGGAGCGCGGCGCGCGCCTTGCTCCCGCCGCCGTGGCGCCCGGCGAGGCCGCCACCGTGCTTTTGCCCGCAACCGCGATCTGCCCGGTCGCGCCGGGCCCGGCAGCGATCGGTGCGCGGGTGATCCGCACGCTGTTCCGTGGTGACGGGCATCTGGCGACCCTCGCGCTCGAGGGCGGACACGAGATCCAGCTCCTGCTGCCGCGTCGCCCGGTGCCGGGCGAGATGCTGGGGCTGCGGATCTCCGAGCCGCAGCTGCGCTGGTTTCCCCCCGCGCCGCATCGATCCTTTCCGCATCCGTCTTCCCCATCAGAGAGGCTCTCTCCATGAAAAAACTGTTTGTTGCCACTGTGGCGCTTGCCGCCGGGCTCTCGGCCAATGCGGCCAGCGCCGATATCACCGTTTACACCGCTGGTCCTGCGAAGCTGATCGAGAACCTCTCGGTCGGTTTCACCGCGAAGACCGGGATCAAGGTCGATGTGTTCCAGGCCACCACCGGCAAAGTGATGGCACGGCTTGAAGCCGAGGCGGCCAATCCGGTTGCCGATGTGGTGATTTCGGCGAGCTGGGATACGGCGACGACGATGGCCGAGGAGGGCAAACTTCTGCCCTATACTTCGCCCAATGCCGCGCATGTGCCCGATTTCCTGAAGACCGACACCGCAGTCGCGCAAGGCATCTCGGCGCTTGCCATCGCCTGGAACCCGGCATCGGGCCTACCGAAACCCACCGACTGGGAAGATCTCGCCGCGCCCGCTTACAAGGATATGGTCACGCTGCCCGACCCCGCGAAATCGGGCTCGATGTTCGAGCTTGTTGCCGCGCTCGACGGTGCGCTCGGCGCGAAGATCTTTGATGATCTGTCCGCCAATGGCGCGATCATCGCGGGCGCCAACGCCGATGCGCTCAACCCGGTGATGCAGGGCGCGAAAGCGGCGGTGTTCGGCGCGGTCGATTACATCTCGATGGCAGCGGCTGCGAAAGGGGAATCGGTCGAGGTGATCTTCCCGGCCTCGGGCACTGTGATTGCAGCGCGCCCGGCAATGATCCTGCAAAGCGCGAAACAGCCCGAAGAGGCGAAGCAGTTCATCGACTACATGCTCTCCGAGGAGGGGCAGGAAATGGTGGCCGCCACCTACCTCATGCCCGCGCGCACCGATGTGGCGGCGAAGCGGCCGCGGATCGACGAGCTGAAACTGCTCGCTTTCGATCAGGCCGCAGCCTATGGCGCGCGCGCCGAAACGCTCAAGGCTTTCGCCAAGAGCTTCGGCAACTGATGCGGGGGCAAGGGGGCACGGCACAGGGGGTTTTGACGGCGCTTGCGCTGGCCCTTCTGAGCGTGATTGTCGCCGCCCCCTTCCTCTTCATCCTCGCGCAGGCGATCTTCCCCAAAATCGGCGCGGGCTCGTTTGCCGGGCCATTTTCCGCCATGGCAGACGTGCTGGGCTCCGGGCAGTTGCCGCGCGCCACGCTTAATACGCTGATCATGGGGGTCGGCACGGTTGCCGTTTCGGCTGCGCTCGCCGTGCCGCTCGCGGCGATCCGCGCGCTTTACCGGCTGCCCGGCGCGGCGCTTTGGGATCTTGTCTTTCTTGTGCCCTTCATGATCCCGCCCTATATCGCCACGCTCGGCTGGGTGATGACGGGCCAGCCGCGCGGCTATCTGGAACAGCTCACCGGCCAGAATATTGCCGGGCTGCTGTTCTCGGTCCCCGGCATCGTGATCATTCTGGGACTGCATTGTTTTCCCGTGGTCTATTTTGCCCTGTCGCGGAGTTTTGCCACTATTGGCGGGCGCTTTGCCGATGTCAGCCGGGTCTTCGGTGCGGGGCCCTTGCGCGCCTTTTGGCGCGTGACGCTGCCGCTCGCGCTTCCGGGTCTCGCGGCCAGCCTGATCCTTGTTTTCGCCATGGCGATCGAGGAATACGGCACGCCCGCGGTGCTGGGGACGCGGATCGGCTTTCGCGTGCTCGTAACCGGGATTGACGAGGCGATCGGCGACTGGCCTGTCGATCTGCCCGGCGCCGCGACGCTCGCGCTCGTGCTCGTGGGGCTTGCAACAGTGGCCTATCTCGCGCAGCGCCGCTTCGTCGCGAAAGGCGGGTTTGAGACCACGGGCGCCCGCCCGCTTTCTGCCACGCGCCGCCCGCTTGGCCAGGCCACGGTTCCGGCGCTTCTTCTTTTCGCCTGCGTCGCCTTCGTCTCAACAGGGGTACCGCTGCTCGCCGTGCTCGCCACCGCGCTCGCAAAAACCGTCTCGGGCGGGCTCGCGCCGGGCAACCTCGGCTTGCAGAATTTTGCGGCCGTCTTCGCCGCGGGGTCGAGTGCGCGGGAGGCGCTGGTCACGAGCCTTTCGCTGGGTCTCGTGGCCGCGCTCGCAACCGGGGCGCTTGGCGCTTTTTCTGCCTTCGTGGTGGTGCGCACGCGCGCCCGCGGCCGGGTCGCGGTCGATCTCCTTGCCGCGCTTCCCAATGCCGCGCCGGGTGTGGTGGTGGCGCTGGGCATGATCCTTTTGTGGAACCAGCCCTGGTGGCCCGTCACCCCCTACAACACGCTTTCGATCCTCGTTCTGGCCTATGTGCTGCTCCTTCTGCCGCAACCGGTGCGCTACACCACGGCGGCGCTCGCCCAGATCGCCCCCTCGCTCGATGCCGCTGCGCGGGTTGCGGGCGCTTCAGAACTCGCCATGGCGCGCCGGATCCTCCTGCCGCTCATCTTCCCGCATCTGATGGTGGCGATGCTTTTGGTGTTTGTCGTGGCCGCGCGCGAGCTTGTCGCCTCGCTTCTGATCCTGCCCGTGGGGCACCAGACCATTGCCACCTATATCTGGCGCCAGTTCGATCAGGGCTCGGTCGGGCTCGGCATGGCGATGGCGCTCGTGACGATCGGCCTCACCACGCTCTTGCCGCTTGCGGTACTGGTCGCGGCGCGGCGTACCGAAGACATCGGCTGAAGCTCACGCCCCCCCGCGCAGCGATTGCAGATAAGCATCGGCGAAATCGGTCTCGATCTCGACCCACATCGGCAAATGATCCGAGATCTGATGCGTGCGCCAGTCGCGATAATTCGCGTAGGCCTTGCCGACATCGAGCATGCGGGAGCGAAAATAGGCCTCGTCCTCGCCGCCGGGATCATCCACCCCTTCGCGGAACACATGCTTGAACACATCGAACACGCCCGCATCGGAAACCGAAATCCGCGTATGCGGGCTGAATCCGGGCGCGCCCGGCTTGCCGGTCCAGAAGGCCATCTGATCGTAAAACATGTTCCGCTGGACGTTGGTGCCCTCGGGGATCTCGCGGATCCGTTCGGGCACCAGAAAACCGTTGTCTTCCAGCGCCGCCATCGTGCCATGGGCGCGCGACTTGATGTTGAAATCTCCGAGCACCATGAAATAGCTCTCTGCATCCGAATTGCCCTCGGACTGTGCCTTTTTGGCAAGCGCGCGGGTGAGTGCGGCAATCTCCGCGGTGCGGCGCGCCATCGCGGGGGAGCCGTCGTCATTGTCGCCAAAGTAGATATGTACGGTGCAGAGCGCGAGCTTCATCCAGTCGGACTGAAAGTAGACGACAAAGGGTGTGCGCGCGAATTGCTGCGCGCCCAGTTCCATCTGGCGCGCAGGCCAGCGCAGTCGCACCGGGGCGGAGAAAGTGCGCAAACGCCCTTGATGCAGATCGAGCCGTTTCTCGGCAATGCGCTCGTTGCGGAGCGCGAAGGAAAACTCCGCCGGTGCGCCCTTGAAGGCGAGTTGCCCGCCCTCGGGGAGCACGATCTTTGTGCCCGCGGGCAGGTCAACAACCGCGGCCGGGTCGATCTCGTAGCGCCCGGGCGCGCGTTTTTCGGTGGGGATTTTCGCGGGTGGGGTAAGCTCTGCCCCCTCCGGCAGCTCAAGCTTGATCCCTTCGGGAAAGGTCAGATCGAAACTGTCAGGCAAAAACAGCCGGTCCGCATCGGAGAGGCTGATCTCCCCCGCCGTACCCTGGAACCGCACGCAGCTCGTGTCGTAAAGAAACACCATCCGCTCGCCATGCGCGCTTTGCGCCGTGTCGGAATCGGTCATGATCGCCTGCCAGTCGGACCCGAGGATCCGCATCAGCCGTTTGAGCGCGTGAAGATCGGCTCGCACCTCCTGCAAGGCCACGATGTTGAAAGCGGAGATCACCTCGGCGATGCAATAAAGCGCCTCGGGGAGGCGGTAACCGTAGCGCTCGCTGTCGAATTCGCGCAGGTTCCAGGTTGCGATCCGCAGCCGCCGCCGCGCCGGGTCGGGCGCGCGCGATGCGATGCCGAGGCGGTTGGCCTGCCGCAAGGCGCCACGTAGCCGCAACAGATCCTCGACCGTGCGCGCTTTCCAGCGCCGCGTGGCCGCATCGTCTCCCTCGCCAATCCGCAGCCCTGCATAATGCATCAACGGCCTCCCGATCCCGGGGCCGCGCGGGAGCGGCCCGCTGTTGTGCAAGAGAAACTCCATCCAGCTTGCCAGAATGGGGCGGCTCGGGCAAGTGACCGGCGCGGCTTGGGGCGTCTGCCCCCTTTGGTTGTGCCGACTGGTCCCCCTTGAGGATATTTGCGCAACGTCGAGGCAGCAGGCCTCTTCTCGTCGACTTTGCCTAAATATCTTGGGGGCAGCGCTCTCCTTACCCGCGCAGGGCCGCAAGCGCCGCCGTCAGATCGAGCGCGCCATCATAGATCGCGCGGCCCGAAATCGCGCCCGCAATCACGCCGGTATCGCGTAGCGCGATGAGATCGGGCAGCGAGGAGACGCCCCCCGAGGCGATCACCGGGATCGAAACCGCACGGGCAAGCGCCTCGGTCGCCTCGATATTGGGGCCGGTCATCGCGCCGTCGCGCAGGATATCGGTGTAGATGATCGCCGCCACCCCCGCATCTTCGAAGCTTTTCGCGAGATCCGTCACCATCACGTCGGTTTCCTCGGCCCAGCCTTTTGTGGCCACGCGCCCGCCGCGCGCGTCGATCCCCACCGCGACCTGCCCCGGAAAGGCTTTCGCCGCCTCGCGCACGAGGGCCGGATTTTCCACGGCCACGGTGCCAAGGATCACCCGCGCAAGCCCTTTCGAGAGCCAGCCCTCGATCGTCGCCATGTCGCGGATGCCGCCGCCGAGCTGGGCGGGCACGGTGATGCGCGCCAAGATCGCCTCGACTGCGGCGCCATTGACGGGCGCCCCCGCGAAAGCGCCGTTGAGATCAACGAGATGCACCCATGTGCAGCCCGCTGCCTCGAATTTCGCCGCCTGCGCCGCCGGGTCGGAGCCGAAGACGGTGGCCTTGTCCATCTCGCCATGCAGGAGCCGCACGCAGTTGCCATCCTTGAGGTCGATTGCCGGGTAGAGGATCATCGCAGGGCTCCTTTGGTTTGCCGCCTCATGCCACGCGCGGGGCCGCACGACAAGGCTTCGGTCAACGTCACGTCAGGCTTGCCGGGAATCGGCGCCTGTGGCGCAATGCCACGCGAGGATTGAGGGAGGAGAAACCAATGAAATTCATGCTTATCGCTGCTGCGTTCAGCCTCGTTGCGGGGGCGGCTCTGGCGGACCCGATCGAGGGGATGTGGCAGACCCAGCCCGATGACGGCGCCTATGCCCATGTGAAGATCGCGCCCTGCGGCGCCGCCTTCTGCGGCACGATCGTAAAATCGTTCAACGCCGAGGGCGAATATGCCTCGCCCAATGTCGGAAAGGAGATCGTGATCGACATGGTGCCCGCGGGCGAGGGCAAATATCAGGGCCGGGTCTGGCGGCCCTCCAACGACAAGATTTATCTGGGCAAGATCGCGCTTGCGGGCACTGCGATGAAGCTTTCGGGCTGTGTTGCAGGCGGGCTGATCTGCGCCAAGCAGAACTGGACGAAGCTGCCCTGAGCCGGGCCGGGGGGGCGCGCGGCGCCCCCTTGGCGCGACTGCGTGCTTGTGTCGCGGGCGGGCTCATGCTTTCAAAGGGGGATATGGCCCTTTCCGGGGTGCCAGCGGGAGCCGCTTTTCCATGACCTTCATGCGCTTGAATGTCCGATTTGTCCCCTTTGCCGCGGCGCTGCTGCTCACGCTTGTCAGTGCCATCGGGCTTTTGCTCACCCTCTCGATCTGGTGGCTTGGCGCCTTTTTGCTTGCGGCCGCCTTTGTTGTGATCGGGGTCTATGACCTGCGCCAGCCCCGCCACGCGATCTTGCGCAACTATCCGATCATCGGCCATCTGCGCTACATGATCGAAAGCGTCGGCCCCGAATTCCGGCAATATTTCTTTGAATCGGATCGCGACGAGGTGCCCTTCAGCCGCGAGATTCGCGGCCTCGTCTACCAGCGCGCCAAGGGGGTGGAAGACAAGCGCCCTTTCGGCACGGTCGAATCCGTCTATGCTTCGGGGTTCAACTGGCTCACCCATTCGATGGTGCCGAAAACCATCCGCGACACCGATTTTCGGGTCCGCATCGGCGGCCCGGATTGCACCCAACCCTATGATGCCTCGGTCTACAACATCTCGGCGATGAGCTTTGGCGCGCTCTCGGCCCATGCGATCTCCGCGCTCAACCGCGGTGCCAGGGCGGGTGGCTTTGCCCATGACACCGGCGAAGGCGGGATCAGTCGCTATCACCGCGAGGGCGGCGGCGATCTGATCTATCAGGTCGCCTCGGGCTATTTTGGTTGCCGCAACGACGATGGCACCTTTTCGGCGGAAAAATTCGCCCTTCAGGCCCGCGACCCACAGATCAAGATGATCGAGATCAAGCTCAGCCAGGGCGCCAAACCGGGGCACGGCGGGATGTTGCCGGCGTCAAAAATCTCGCCCGAAATCGCTGCGGCGCGCGGCATCCCGATGGGGCGCGATTGCATTTCTCCCGCGGCGCATTCAGCCTTTTCCACGCCGCGCGAATTCATGGCCTTCATCGCAGAGCTGCGCGCGCTTTCGGGGGGCAAGCCGGTGGGTTTCAAGCTCTGCATCGGGCACCGGCGCGAATTCATGTGCCTTGTGAAGGCGATGCTCGCCACCGGCATCTCTCCCGATTTCATCGTTGTCGATGGCAAGGAGGGCGGCACCGGTGCCGCGCCGCTCGAATTCGTCAACCGGGTCGGCATGCCGATGCTTGAAGGGCTGCATTTCGTCCACAACACCCTGCGCGGCGCGGGGCTCCGCAGTCGGGTCCGGATCGGCGCCGCGGGCAAGATCGTCTCGGCCTATGACATCGCCCGCGCCATGGCTCTGGGCGCCGATTGGTGCAATTCGGCACGCGGCTACATGTTCGCGATCGGCTGCATTCAGGCGCAATCGTGCCACACGAACCGCTGCCCCGCCGGAATCGCCACACAGGATCCCCGCCGCATGGAAGCGCTCGACATCGACGACAAAAGCGCCCGGGTCGCGCGGTTTCACAAGAACACGCTCCATGCGCTTGCCGAACTCGTCGGCGCGGCCGGCCTCTCCCACCCGTCGCAATTCCTGCCCTATCACTTCATGTTCCGCAGCAAGGACAACGCCTTTCAGGATGGCAACGAAGTGTTCGAAGATCTGCCCGAGGGCGTGCTGCTGACCGGATCGGATCATCCCGAGCTTCAGGTCTGGCTTGACCGCTGGAGCCGGGCGAGCGAGGAGACCTTTGTGGCCGAACGGATGCCGAAGAGCCGTTACGCCTCCTGAACACGAAGCCTTTTTCTTGGCTTCCGGTCCGGTGCTCGCTAGTAAGCGTGCAGAAGGAGTCTGACATGCTCAAGACGCGCATCATTCCCTGCCTCGACGTGGCCGATGGCCGTGTGGTGAAAGGCGTGAACTTCGTCAACCTGATCGACGCGGGCGACCCGGTCGAGGCCGCCAAGGCCTATGATGCCGCGGGCGCCGACGAGCTTTGTTTCCTCGACATCCATGCCACGCATGAAAATCGCGGCACGATGTTCGACCTCGTCACCCGCACCGCAGAGCAATGCTTCATGCCGCTCACCGTGGGCGGGGGGGTGCGCACGCATGAGGATGTGCGCGCGCTTCTGCTTGCAGGCGCCGACAAGGTCAGCTTCAACTCCGCCGCCGTCGCGAACCCCGATGTGATCGCCGAGGCCGCCGACCGGTTCGGCGCGCAATGTATCGTCTGTGCGATCGATGCGAAAACCGTGGAACCGGGCCGCTGGGAGATCTTTACCCATGGCGGGCGCAAGCCCACCGGCATTGATGCGGTCGAATTTGCCCGCACCGTGGTGGCAAAGGGCGCGGGGGAGATCCTGCTCACCTCGATGGACCGCGATGGCACCAAGGCGGGCTTCAACCTGGCCCTCACCCGTGCGATTGCCGATGCGGTCGATGTGCCGGTGATCGCCTCGGGCGGCGTGGGCACGCTCGATCACCTTGTCGAAGGCGTCACCGAGGGGCATGCGAGCGCCGTGCTCGCCGCCTCGATCTTCCATTTCGGCACTTACACGATTGGCGAGGCCAAAGCGCATATGGCCGCCGCCGGCATCCCGATGAGGCTTTCATGACCACGCTTTCCCGCCTTGCCGCCACGATCGAGGCGCGCAAGGGCGCCGACCCCGACAGTTCCTGGACCGCGAAGCTGCTCTCCAAGGGCCCGGAGAAATGCGCGCAGAAATTTGGCGAGGAAGCAATCGAAGCCTGCATGGCCGCAGCGAAGAACGACCGCGCGAACCTGGTCTATGAATCGGCCGATGTTCTCTACCACCTGCTCGTGATGCTCGCCGCGCGCGATGTGACGCTTGCGGAGGTTCTGGCCGAGCTTGAGCGCCGCGAGGGCACTTCGGGCCTCGCCGAGAAGGCATCGCGCGGCTGAACCTCGCGTTGCAGGCCCTTCATAAGTCTTGCCGAATCCCCTTTTTCCCCGCCACGCTGCGAGAAATGGGGAGGGGCGCATGAGTGATATACCGAAGGGCTACTGGATCGGCCATGTGACGGTCGAGGATGAGCAGGGCTATCAGGCCTACCGCACGGCCAATGCCGCGGCATTCGAGAAATACGGCGGCAGGTTCCTCGTGCGGGGCGGCGCGATGGAGGTGGTCGAGGGGGATCTGCGTCCGCGCACCGTGGTGATCGAATTTCCCTCGGTCGCGGCGGCGCGGGCCTGCTATCTCAGTCCCGAATACCAGCATGCGCTGGCCTTGCGCACGCCGGTTTCCGTAGCGGATCTCTGCATCGTCGAGGGCTGGCCCGGCTGAGCCGCGCTCAGCCGATCTCGCCGCGGACCCCGTCGGTCTGGGCGCGGTCCAAGAGCAGATGGTCGAGGATCACGCAGGCCATCATCGCCTCGGCCACCGGCACGGCGCGGATGCCGACGCAGGGATCGTGGCGGCCCTTGGTCACAACATCGACGGGCTCGCCCGCGGCATTGATCGAGCGGCGCGGCGTGAGGATCGAGGAGGTGGGTTTGACGGCAAAGCGCACCACGATCGGCTGGCCCGTGGTGATGCCGCCCAAAATGCCGCCCGCGTGGTTGGAGAGAAACTCCGGCCCCTCGGGCCCCATCACGATCTCGTCGGCATTCTCGGTGCCCATCAGCGTCGCCGCCGCCATGCCCTCGCCGATCTCGACGCCCTTGACGGCATTGATCGTCATCATCGCCGCGGCAAGGTCGCTGTCCATCTTCGCATAGATCGGCGCGCCAAGGCCCGCGGGGCAGCCCGTCGCCACCACTTCAACCGCGGCGCCGACCGAGTTTTGCGCCTTGCGGAGGCCCTCAAGGTAGTCGGTCCAGTCGGCAACGGCAGTGGCATCGGGCAGAAAGAACGGGTTGTTGAGGATTTCGTCCGCGTCGAAATTGGCCCGGTTCAGGTGCTTGTCGCCCATCTGCACCATGTAGCCGGTGATCGTGAGCCCCGGCACCAGCGCTTTCAGCACCGCCTGCGCCACGCCGCCCGCCGCAACCCGCGCCGCAGTTTCGCGCGCCGAGGAGCGCCCGCCGCCGCGATAATCGCGAATGCCATATTTCAGATGATAAGTGATATCGGCATGGCCGGGGCGAAAGGCCTGCGCGATTGCGCCGTAATCTTTCGAGCGCTGATCGGTGTTTTCGATCATCAGCTGAATGGGCGTGCCGGTCGAGCGCCCCTCGAACACGCCCGAGAGGATGCGCACCCGGTCGGGCTCCTGTCGCTGGGTCGTCATTTTTGACTGGCCGGGGCGGCGGCGGTCCAGAAACACCTGGATGAACTCTTCCGAGATTTCGATGCCGGGCGGGCAGCCGTCCACCGTGGCGCCCAGCGCCGGCCCGTGGCTCTCGCCCCAGGTGGTGACGCGGAAGATGTGACCGAAGGTGTTCATGCTCATGACCGTCTCCCTTTGGCTTTGCCATAAGCCAAGGGGGGGCGCGGATAAAGGCGGAATTTGGCGCAGGCGCGCGCGAGGCACAAAGCAAAAGGGCGCCCGAAGGCGCCCCTCGCAGGTCTTTGGCCGGGCTTATTGCAGCGCGGCGTCGGTGATTTCGAGCGTATAGGCTCCCTCGGGTTCCTTGGTGATCACCGGGTCCGACCCGCCGCCAAGCAGCGTCGCCACGGTGCGTTCGTAATCGGCCGGATCAAGCGCGCCGTTCGAGCCCGCGGTCAACTTCGCCACTTCGCCCATCATCCGCTTTTGATGGAGTTCGGTCTGCGCCCCGGTCTCGTCATTGTCGAGCACGATCATCGCCGCTTCATCCGGGTTCGCCTCGGCGTATTTCCAGCCCTTCATTGCGGCGCGGACAAACTTGACCATGGTTTCCTTGAAGGCCGGATCGGCAAGGCGATCCTGCATCACATAAAGCCCGTCCTCAAGCGTGGCGACGCCCTCGTCTTCATATTTGAAGGTCACGAGATCCTCGGGTTTGATCCCCGCGTCGATCACCTGCCAGTATTCGTTATAGGTCATCGTCGAGATGCAGGCGGCCTGCTTTTGCAACAGTGGATCGACGTTGAAGCCCTGTTTGAGCACCGTCACGCCGCCTTCCGAGCCATCGGTCGGGATGCCAAGCTTCGACATCCAGCTCAGGAACGGATATTCATTGCCAAAGAACCACACGCCAAGCGTCTTGCCCTTGAAATCGTCGGGCGAGGTGATGCCGGTTTCCTTCAGGCAGGTCAGCATCATGCCCGAATGCTTGAAGGGCTGGGCGATGTTGACAAGCCCCAGCCCCTTTTCGCGCGCGGCAAGCGCGGCGGGCATCCAGTCCACGATCACATCGGCGCCGCCGCCTGCGATCACCTGCTCGGGCGCAATGTCCGGCCCGCCGGGCAGGATTGTGACATCAAGGCCCTCATCGGTGAAATAGCCCTTCTCGGCGGCGACGTAATAGCCCGCAAATTGCGCCTGCGTCACCCATTTGAGTTGCAGCTTGACCTCTTCGGCGGAAACGCCGCCCGCCATCAGCGCGAGCGCCGCCGCCCCCAGCATCAGTTTTTTCATTCTCTCTCTCCTGTTGATCCCGGACTTGCCGCCCGGTTGATAAAATTCGTTTGCCCTCAATGGCCCCGTTGCGAGGGGTGCCAGAAGGTCGCCGCCTTTTCGATCATGGCGATCAACCCGTAAAAGCCCGACCCCGCAAGCGCCGCCACGGTGATCTCGGCCCAGACAAGCGGCAGGTCGAGTTGCCCCACCGCGGTCGAGATGCGGAACCCCATGCCGCGGGTGGGCGAGCCGAAGAACTCCGCCACGATAGCACCGATGAGCGCGAGCGTGGTGGCGATCTTGAGCCCGTTGAACAGAAAGGGCAGGGCGGCGGGTAGGCGCAGCTTCAAAAGCGCCTGAGGGTAAGAGGCCGACCATGTCGCCATCAAATCGCGGCTGAGCGCATCGGTCGCGGCGAGCCCCGCCACCATGTTGACGAGCACCGGGAAGAACACCATCACAACGACGACCGCGGCTTTCGATTGCCAGTCAAAGCCGAACCACATCACGAGGATCGGCGCGATGCCAACGATCGGGAGGGCGGCCACGAAATTGCCCACCGGCAGCAGGCCGCGTTGCAAAAACGGCGAGCGATCCACGGCAATCGCGACCAGCACCGCGGCCCCGCAGCCGATCAGATAGCCGGCGAGCGCGCCTTTCAGGATCGTTTGTGCAAAATCGCCCCACAGGAGCGGAAGATTGGCGCCGATCGCGGTCGCAATATCGCTGGGCGCGGGCAGGATCACCGGGCTCACCTCGAGCCCGCGCACAAGGCCCTGCCACAGCACGAGCAAGGTCACCCCGAAAAGCGCGGGGACGATGGCCCGCACGAGGCGCGATTTCGGAAAGCGGTTTGCCAGCACGCCATTCGTGCCCCAGGCGACGCCCCAGAAGAGGATGGCAACGAGGGCTTCGTTCATCGCGCCATCCCCTTTGCCTTGAGGGTGATCCGCTCGATCACGCCCACCGCGAGCACAAGGAGCGCGGCGAGGATTGCCGCACCAAAGAGCGCCGACCAGATCTGGATCGTCTGCCCGTAATAGCTGCCCGAAAGGAGCCGCGCGCCAAGGCCCTGCGTCGCCCCCGCGGGCAGCTCGGCAACAATCGTGCCCACCAGCGCGGCGGCGATGCCCACTTTCAACGACGCAAAGAGGTAAGGCATCGAGGCGGGAAGACGCAGCTTCCAGAACCCCTGCGCCTGCGAGGCACTGTAGGTGCGCAGCAAATCAAGCTGCATCGCATCGGGCGCGCGCAGCCCCTTCACCATGCCCACAAGGACGGGGAAAAAGCTCAGATAAGCGGCGATGATCGCTTTGGGCACCATCCCCTTGATCCCGAGCGAGGCGAGCACCACGATCACCATCGGCGCAATCGCAAGGATCGGGATCGTCTGGCTCGCAATCGCCCAGGGCATCACGCTCATGTCCATGGCGCGGCTATGCACGATGCCGATGGCGAGGAGGATGCCCGCAAAGGTGCCAAGCCCGAACCCCGCCATGGTCGCGGAAAAAGTCACCCAGGCATGGAACACAAGGCTGCGTTTCGAGGTGATCGCTTGGCCCGCGACCCCCTGCCAGAGCCCCACGGCCACCTGATGGGGTGCCGGCAGCACCGGGCGGTCCTGGCGCAGCGTATCGACCACCATCTCGGAAAAACTGACCTCAACGCCCGCGCGCGCGGCCTGATCATAGGTCCATTGGCTGTTGAGCCAGACCGCGCCGCCATACCAAAGCACGACAATCGCCGCGAGCACGCTCAGAATCGGAAGAATGGATTTCATCGCAACGCCTGCCCTTCGATTTTGCTCAAATATCCTCGGGGGTGAGGCGGGAGCAGGCAAGCTTCCAGTGGAAGCTTGCCCCGCCGAACGGGTTGCCCGTGGCAACCTCGGACGGAGGGGGGAAGACAGCCCCTCTGCGCCGCCCGAACGCTCGCGCCGCCCTCAATCATAGGCATGCCCCGCGCGCAGCCCCTCGCGCACGCGGTGCGCGATGGCGAGAAATTCCGCGCTGTCGCGGATTTCGAGCGGGCGCTCTTTGGGGAGCGGGCTCTCGATCACATCGGTGATCCGGCCCGGGCGCGGCGACATCACCACGATCTTCGTCGAGAGATAGACCGCCTCCGGGATCGAATGCGTCACAAAGCCGATGGTCTTGCCGGTCGCGGCCCAGAGCCGCAACAGCTCTTCGTTCAGCCGGTCCCGCACAATTTCGTCGAGCGCGCCGAAGGGCTCGTCCATGAGCAGGATATCGGCGTCAAAGGCGAGCGCGCGGGCGATCGAGGCGCGCTGCTGCATCCCTCCCGAAAGCTGCCACGGGAACTTCTTGCCAAATCCCTCCAGATCCACCAGCGAGAGCACTTTGCGCACTCTCTCCGCTTGCTCGGCCTGCGTATAGCCCATGATTTCAAGCGGCAGGCGCACATTTCCGGCAATCGTGCGCCAAGGGTAGAGCCCCGCCGCCTGAAACACATAGCCATAGCTGCGCGCCTTGCGCGCCTCGTCGGGCGAGATGCCGTTCACGGTGAGGCTGCCCGAGGTCGGCTGTTCCAGCGCCGCGATGCAGCGCAGGAAGGTGGTCTTGCCGCAGCCCGAGGGGCCGATGAAAGACACGAAATCTCCCCGCTCGATGGAGAGGGTCACATCTTTCAGAGCCTGCACCGGCCCGTCATTGGTTTCAAAGACGAGGTTGAGGTTCTTCGCGTCGATTACCGGGCTGCGCATCTGTTCTGCCGCCTCTCACACGCCCGAGGCCGGAATGCCCGCGCGCACCACGGGGCGCGGCGCGGTGAGCGCCTTCCAGCTCGAAAGCGCGCGGTTTTCCGCCCCCATCGGCGTGCGGGCAACAAATTCGCCGTGCCCCTCGGGCGCGGTCACCTTGCCCTCGGCAAAGGCGACCAGCCCGCGCGAGAGCGTGTAGCGCGGCAGGCCCGTCACAACCTTGCCTTCGAAGACGTTGTAATCGCTCGCGGATTGGTGGCTCTTGGCCGAGATCGTCTTGCGCGCTTCCGGGTCCCAGATGATCAGGTCGGCATCCGCGCCAACGAGCACCGCGCCCTTCTTGGGATACATGCCCATGATCTTCGCGATATTGGTCGAGGTCACGGCGACAAATTCGTTCATCGTGAGGCGGCCCGTGGTCACCCCCTCGCTCCAGAGCATCGGCAGCCGGTCCTCAAGCCCGCCGGTGCCGTTCGGGATCTTGGTGAAATCGCCGAGCCCATAGCGCTTTTGCGCGGTGGTGAAGGCACAATGGTCGGTCGCCACGCAAGAAAGCGTGCCCGAGGCCAGGCCCGCCCAGAGGCTGTCTTGATGCTTTTTGTTGCGGAACGGCGGAGACATCACGCGGCGTGCCGCATGGTCCCAGTCCTCGCTGAAATATTCGCTCTCATCGAGCGTCAGGTGCTGGATGAGCGGCTCGCCCCAGACCCGCTTGCCGTTCATCTTGGCGCGGCGAATGGCTTCATGCGCCTCCTCGCATGAGGTATGCACCACATAAAGCGGTACCCCCGCCATATCGGCGATCATGATGGCGCGGTTCGTGGCCTCACCCTCCACCTGGCTCGGGCGCGAATAGGCATGCCCCTCGGGGCCGGTGTTGCCCTCGGCCAGAAGCTTCGTCGACATCTCCGCGACGATGTCGCCGTTCTCGGCATGGACCATCGGCACCGCGCCGAGTTCGGCGCAGCGCTTGAAAGAGGCAAACATCTCGTCGTCGTTCACCATCAACGAGCCCTTGTAGGCCATGAAATGCTTGAAGGAGGTGATGCCGCGCGCGACCACCTTCTGCATCTCGTCAAACACCTGCTCGCCCCACCAGGTGACCGCCATGTGGAAGGAATAGTCGCAATGCGCGCGCGCGGCTTTGTTGTCCCAGACCTTGAGCGCGTCAAGGAGCCCCTCGCCCGGTGCGGGCAGCGCAAAGTCGATCACCATCGTCGTGCCGCCGGCGAGCGCCGCGCGGGTGCCACTTTCGAAATCATCGGCGGAATAAGTGCCCATGAAGGGCATCTCAAGGTGCGTATGCGGGTCGATGCCGCCCGGCATCACATAGCAACCGGTGGCGTCGAGCACTGTCTCGCCCGAAAGCCCCGCGCCGATGGCGACGATCTGCCCGCCCTCAATCAGCACATCGGCCTTGTAGGTCAGATCGGCGGTGACAATAGTTCCGTTCTTGATGACTGTGCTCATTTGGACCTCCCTTTCAGCAGTTTCTGCACAAGTCGGCCCAGTCGGCAAAGAGAACAAACACTGATAGCAGTGCGGTTCCCAGAGCGACGCGGAAGACCGTTGCCGAGTTCTTCAGAACGCGATCATTGTGCGCAATGTTACGATCATTTCTCTTGATTATGGCTGACAACAAATAGCCTTCATTCCGAGCGCCAACGTGCCCCGTAAGCGTTCTACTATCCCCACCGCTTCCGAATATTCTCGTCGGGCGTGCCGAGTAAAACGCCAAAGAGATAGCAGTAAGAAATCCGACGACCACGTAAGTCTTTCCCGCTCCTAATGTCGGTTCCTCGGTGTTTCCTATCAGGATTCCCAGTACAACGATCATCACGGACGCGAATGCAACGGCGCGTTGATCCGCAGAAGTCGTAAGCCTCTGTTGCTCCTCAAGATGTCTTTCTGTTTGCCGAAGGACTTCCATGAGAGCCTGAGTCTCGCTATAGTCGGATGCATATCGGTTGTAGATGAGGTTATCGGTCATGGCTGATAAGGATCAAACTCCGCCTCCGCCCCCTCCGGATATCCCGTCGGTGCCTTTGGTGAAAACGCCGACTCCGCCCCCACGCGATCGTTAAGCTTTCTCGACATTTTGCTCACTCGACCACCTCAGCCGTCTCGAGCACCGCATGGAGCAGCACATCGGTGCCCGCTGCCGCCCATTCGGGGCTGATGTCCTCGGCCTCGTTATGCGAGAGCCCGTCAACGCAGGGGCACATGATCATCGTGGTCGGCGCCACTTTCGCGGCCCAGCAGGCATCATGGCCCGCGCCGGAGACGATGTTGCGGTGCGTGTAGCCGAGCTTTTCGGCCGCCGCGCGCACGCGGCCCACAAGCTCCGGCGTGAAAGTGACGGGGGCGAAATGGCCCACCCGCTCGACCGCGCAGCCCACGCCCAGCTCGGCGCAAATGTCCGCCGCGCGCGCCTCGATCGTGTCGCGCATGCCGTCGAGCTTTTGTTGATCGACGGTGCGGATATCGACGGTGAAAACCACTTTCCCCGGCAGCACGTTGCGCGAATTGGGCGCGAAGGTCACTTGCCCCACGCCGCCCACCGCATCGGGCTGCGCCGCCATCGTCACCTCTTGCACCATCTCGAAGATGCGGCTCATCGCGAGGCCTGCATTCACCCGCATCGCCATCGGCGTCGAGCCGGTATGCGCCTCTTTTCCGGTCAGCGTGAATTCGAGCCACCACAGCCCCTGGCAATGGGTGACCACGCCAATGGTCTTTTCCTCCGCCTCGAGGATCGGCCCCTGCTCGATGTGGTATTCGAAATAGGCATGCATCTTGCGCGCGCCGACCTCTTCGTCCCCGACCCAGCCGATGCGGGCAAGCTCTTCGCCGAAGGTCTTGCCTTCGAGATCCTTGCGGCCATAGGCGTAATCGAGCGTATGCACGCCCGCAAAGACGCCCGAGGCCAGCATGGCCGGGGCAAAGCGCGCACCTTCCTCGTTGGTCCAGTTCGTCAGCACGATCGGGTGCTTGGTCTTGATGCCAAGGTCGTTCATGGTGCGGATTACTTCGAGCCCGCCCAGCACGCCGAGCACGCCATCATATTTGCCGCCCGTCGGCTGGGTGTCGAGATGCGAGCCGATATAAACGGGCAGCGCCTCCGGGTCGGTGCCCTCGCGACGCATGAACATCGTGCCCATCTTGTCGACGCCCATCGCCAGCCCCGCCGCGTCGCACCAGCGCTTGAAGAGCGCGCGCCCCTCGGCATCGGCATCGGTGACAGTCTGGCGATTGTTGCCCCCCGCGATCCCGGGGCCGATCTGGGCCATCTGCATCAGGCTGTCCCAAAGACGTGCGGAATCGATACGGAGGTTTTCTCCGGGTGCGGACATGGGTCTCTCCCTGTCGGTTGCGGGGCTTCGGCCCTCTTGCGACGAATCTTTTCTGACCGATTGGTCAGGGGAAACAGGCCATGTTCCGGCGCAACGGTCAATGGGGAGGGCGCGGCACTTCCTCCGGGGGCGCGGCTTTGGCTGGCGATTGCCTCATTTTTGGGCGCCCGCCCGCGGCGTGAAAAAGCCCCGGGGGAGACCCCCGGGGCATCGTGTCGCGGTGCGCGGCAGGGCGCTTATTCGAGTGTATCGAGCACGTCTTTCAGGGTGCCGATCAACTGGTCGATATGGGCTTTCTCGATGATCAGCGGCGGCGACATGGCGATGATGTCGCCCGTGGTGCGGATCAGGATGCCCTTCTCATAGGCCTTGAGGAAGGCGTCGAAGGCGCGCTTGGCCGGTGTGCCCGCAATCGGTTCAAGTTCCACCGCGCCGATCAGCCCCTCGTTGCGGATGTCGATCACGTGGCGCGTGCCCTTGAGGCTGTGCAGCGCCTCCTGCCAGTAGGGGGCAAGCTCTGCGGCGCGCTCGAAGAGGCCCTCTTCCTTGTAGGTTTCGAGCGTGGCGATGCCCGCGGCGGCAGCGACCGGGTTGCCCGAATAGGTGTAGCCGTGGAACAGTTCGATCATGTGCTCGGGGCCCTGCATGAAGGCGTCATGCACCTCGGCGGTGGTGATCACCGCCCCCATCGGGATGACCCCGTTGGTCAGGCCCTTGGCGGTGGTCATGATATCGGGCGTCACGCCGTAATGCTGCGCCGCGAAGGGGGCGCCCAGCCGCCCGTAACCGGTGATCACCTCGTCGAAAATCAGCAGAATACCGTGTTTCTTGGTGATCGCGCGCAGTTTTTCGAGGTAGCCCTTCGGCGGCAGCAGAACCCCGGTCGAGCCCGACATCGGCTCAACGATCACCGCGGCGATCGTATCGGCGCCGTGCAGCGCCACGATGCGCTCGAGTTCATCGGCGAGATGCGCGCCATGCTCCGGCTGGCCCTTGGTGAAGGCGTTCTGCGCGGGCAGGTGGGTGTGGGGCAGGTGGTCCACGCCCGCGAGCAGCGTGCCGAACATCTTGCGGTTGGTGACGATGCCGCCAACCGAGATGCCGCCAAAGTTCACCCCGTGATAGCCGCGCTCACGCCCGATCAGCCGGGTGCGCGATCCTTCGCCGCGGGCGCGGTGATAGCCGATCGCGAGTTTCAGCGCGGTCTCGACCGATTCCGAGCCCGAGTTGGTGTAAAACACATGCTCCATGCCCTCGGGCGCGATCTCGATGATCCGGTTGGCGAGTTCGAACGCCGCCGGGTGGCCCATCTGGAAGGCGGGGGCATAATCAAGCTCCGCCGCCTGCCGCGCGATCGCCTCGGAAATTTTCGGGCGGCAATGGCCCGCGTTGCAGCACCACAGCCCCGCAGTGCCATCGAGCACCTGCCGCCCCTCGGCGGTGGTGTAATGCATGTCTTTGGCGCCCACGAACATCCGCGGCGCTTTCTTGAACTGGCGGTTCGCCGTGAACGGCATCCAGAAAGCATTGAGGTCATTGGGCGTCTTGCGGTCGAGCGCCATGAGGGGTCTCCTGAGGGCGATGGGGCCGGTGGGCCGGGGCTGTGGCGGAATGCGCCGGGGTGGCTTGGACGGGGTGGTTTGACCACGCGGTCAGCAAGAGGCTAACATCGGTTGAGGCGGCGTCAAGCGGGCGCGGGCGGAAAGCGATCAACAGCGGGAGACCGGAACCGGCATGGCAGAAGACAAACCGAAAGCGCCCGAAGCGGAGGGAGCCGAGAATTCCGTCCCGGGGAGTAGCGGGGCCACGCCGCGCGGGCGCACGCGGATCCAGCAGCGCAACATCGAGGCAATTCTTGAGGCCGCGCTCGATGTCTTTTCCGCGCAGGGCTTTCGTGGCGCCACGCTCGATCAGATCGCGGCGGCGGCGGGGCTTTCGAAACCCAATCTGCTCTATTACTTCCCGTCGAAAGAGGCGATTCACATCGCGCTTCTGACGAGCCTGCTCGACATCTGGCTCGCGCCGCTGCGCGAGATGGAGGCCTCGGGCGATGCGAAGGCGGAAATCATGGGCTACATGCGGCGCAAGTTGCAGATGAGCCGGGAAATGCCGCGCGAGAGTCGTCTGTTCGCCAACGAGATCCTGCAGGGCGCGCCGCGGATGGGAGAGATGCTCTCGACCGATCTGAAGGCGCTTGTCGATGCGAAGGCGGCGGTGATCCGCGGCTGGGCGGCGGCGGGGCAGATCGCGCCGGTTGACCCCTATCATCTCATTTTTGCGATCTGGGCGCTCACTCAGCATTATGCCGATTTTGACGTGCAGGTACGCGCCGTGCTCGGCCCGGAGCACGACGACCCCTGCACGGAGGCCGAGCGCTTCCTGACGCCCCTTTTCGAGCGCCTTCTGGCGCCCTGAGGGGAGGCGCTCCGTTCACGCGGAACGCCCCCTCAGGGCGGGTCAAAGCGCGCGGGTCAGGATCACTGTCGAGATCGGGCAGGTGAGCCCGGCGAGGCGCGAGTGCAGCACCACCTGCGGCGCCTCGTAGCGCGCCACTTCGCGAAAGCCGCGATGGGTGAAGAAGGGGGCTGCGGCTGCGGGGCTCAACGCCCAGAGGTCTTGCGCCCCGGCGGCCTTTGCCGCCTCGATCAGCGCGGCGAGAACCGCACTGCCGAGCCCGGCGCGGCGCTGCCCCTCGGGCACGAGGATCGAGCGCAAAAGCGCGTGCCCCTCAAGCAGCATGATCCCGCCATAAAGTCGCCCGGCGCTCTCGGGCAGGGCAAAAGTGAAGAACTGCGACCCCGGCTCGGCCAGATCGGCCACCGGCAGCCGCGCCGCGGCGAGGGCTGCGCCCAGCGCGGGATCGGTGCCGGCGAGGGGCGTGGCGGTGAGCGGGGCAGAGGTGATCTGGTCGGGCATCGGCAGAACTCCTTCGGCGCAACGCGGGCGGAGGGACACAATGCTCCGAGTCTGATCCTGCGCGGCGCGCCGGTCAAGCATCGCGAGCCCGGCAGCCTTTCACCGGCAACCGGAAAAAGGCCATGGAATCAATGCCTCATAGCGGCCGCGGCAAGATGTCCGCAAGCATCTGACCCGGCTGGACACAATAGCCTCTCGCCCGTCGCGCGGCTTCGTGGTTGAAAGGACCATGACCGATGCGAGCCACCTTGGATTTTACCGCGAAACCCTGATCTTCCTTGGCACTGCCGGGGTCGTGCTGCCGCTGATGACACGCTTTCGCGTCTCGCCGGTGGTAGGCTTTTTGGTGGCGGGGCTGCTTTTGGGCCCCAACAGTGCCGGCCGGCTGACCGAATACCTTCCGTTCCTCGGCTGGTTCACGATTTCCTCGCAGGAAGCGGTGGACCAGCTTGCCGAACTTGGCGTGGCGTTTCTGCTGTTCAACATCGGGCTCGAGCTGTCGCTCGACCGGCTCTGGACGATGCGGCGCGTGGTGTTTGGGCTCGGCATGGCGCAGGTGGTGCTGACCACGGTGGCAATCGCGCTCACCGCCTGGCTCTTCGGCAACCCGATCGACGCGAGCCTCGTGATCGGCGCCTGTCTTGCGCTGTCCTCCACCGCCATCGTGCTGCAACTTCTGGCCGACCAGCGCCGCCTGACCACAATATCGGGGCGCAATATTTTCGGTGTGCTCCTCGCACAGGATCTTGCTGTCGTGCCGATCCTGTTCCTGATCGTTGTCTTCGGCGATGCCACGGCCGACGGGCATTCGGTCTCGGTGGGCCGGGTGCTGGGCGGGCTTGGCACAGCGCTCCTTCAGGCGGTGGCGGCGATCGGCCTCATTGTCGGCTTTGGCCGGTTGATCCTGCGTCGGCTGTTCCGGCAAGTCGCGCATACGCAAAACCGCGAGCTGTTCATGGCGACGATCCTCTTCGTCGTCGTCGGCACCTCCCTCGTGACCCGTTTTGCCGGTCTTTCCATGGCCCTGGGCGCCTTTCTTGCCGGGCTTCTGCTGGCAGAAACCGAATTCCGCCGACAGGTTGCAGTCGATATCGAGCCCTTCAAGGGGTTGCTTCTGGGCCTTTTCTTCATCTCGGTCGGCATGCGGATCGACCCCGCCGCCATCGCCGCCTATCCGGTGATGGTCGTGGTCTCGGTCGTCGGCATGACTGCGCTCAAGGCGGCGGTGATGGCGCCGCTGGCCCGCGCCTTCGGCATCCCCTGGCCGCGCGCGCTGGAAGCCGCGCTGCTGCTTGCCGGAGGGGGCGAATTCGCCTTTCTCGTCCTCAGCATGGCGGGCTCTAGCGGGCTTACTTCGCGCGAGGTCGAACAGTTCATGCTGCTTGTGGCCTCGGGCACGATGCTGCTCACTCCGCTTCTCGCCAAGATGGGCCGTCGCGTTGGCACAAGGGCGGGGGCGGCGACGGCCGGAGGCGATGCGGTGCTGCCCGACGCCACCTCGGGCCGGGTGCTGGTGGTGGGGCATGGGCGGGTCGGTCGGCTGATCGACGAGGTTCTGGCCGCCGAGAACTTCGATTGTCTGGTGATCGACCGCGACGCGGATCTGGTGCGCCGCGGCCGCGAGCGAGGGCGCGAGGTGGTGTTTGGCGATGCGGCGCGCGCAGGCTTCCTGCGCCGCTGCGGGTTGGCCGAGGCGCCTGCGGTGATCCTGACCATGCATGACCCGGCCGCGGCGGAAGCGATCGTGACCGCAGTGCGCGCGGAACGCCCCGATGTGCCGATCATCGTGCGCGCGCAGGATGCCGATCATGCGGTGCGGCTCTTTGCGCGCGGCGCGAGCCATGTGATCCCCGAAGCCTTCGAGACGAGCCTTGAATTGCTTGACCGCGCGCTCGGGGCGCTGGGCGTCGCGGAAGACCGTGCGCGGAGCCTTCTTGCGGATCGGCGCACGGAGATGATGCGGTTTTTGCGCCGCGAGGTCAGCGCAGACTAGCGCTTTCCCCGGGTGAAAACAGTTTTTGGCGCCGCCAGCCCCCGGCGCTGGCCGCAATCCGCAAAACGCGGCGCCGGTCCCCCGCGAGCGCCGCCTCGATCAGCCCGGACAGCGCGCCCTGTTGCTTCAAGTGCGGCACGAGCCCGGAATGGCTCTGGCCCGGAAAGATCAGCTGGTCGCAGTTCTTCCGGAACGGGAATCGCAGCGCATGGGGCAGATCGTCCTGCCCGCCATGAAAGAGCCAGGCATGGCCCGGATCAGGCAGGGGCGCGGTTTTCCACCGGAGGGGAGCGATGCGCCCGGTCCATTCTGCCCAGCGGGTCTCGCCGGGCACTGCCCCCGGGGCGATGGAAACCTGCGGCCCGAAGGCGAGCACCAGATCGACCGCGATCACTTGCGTCGCGACAAGCGCCGCAAAGGCCCCCATCGAGAGCCCGAGCGTGGTCACCCGCGCCACCTCCTGCCGCGCGCGCACCGCCCTGAGGCTTTCCGTCAGGGCCGCCTCGAAGCCCGGGTCATTCGCCCAGCTGCGGCTCGCATCCGCAACGAAAAGCGCCGGGCGCGGAAAGGCGGCCGTGCCCCGCCCGGTTGCGCTTGCCACAAACTCGGGAGCGGGCGGGCGCGCCGGGTCATGGCCCACCGAGGCGAAGGCGATCACCAGATCCGCCCCCCGTCCGGGCAGATAATCCACCGCGAAGGGGGGCTGGTCGAAGATCCGCTCAAACATCCTTCCCTCACGTGACCGTGGCCCGGGCCCGCTTGCGCCGCGCCCCGGCGCGGTCCACTCTCGCCCGAGGCGTGAGGAGGCAAACCATGTCCGAACCGGCTGCAATGACCCGTTTTCTTGATGATCTTCTGGCGCGGATGACGCTTGCCGACAAGATCGGTCAACTCAACTTTCCCCATGCTGCGGGCCTGCCGACGACCGGCGCCGCCAAGGGCGCCGATACCGAAACGTTGATCCGGCGCGGCCAGCTTTGCGGCACCTCGGCCGGGACGACGATCCCGGAGCGGCGACGGCTGCAGCGCATGGCGCTCGAGGAGGCGCCGCAGGGCATTCCCCTTTTTTTCGCCCGCGACTGTCTGCAGCGCTACATCACCTGCGGGCCGATTCCGCTCGCACTTTCGTGCAGTTGGAGCCCGGGGCTGATGCGCCGCATCGCCGCGATGACGGCGGCGGAGGCGCGCGCCGATGGCGTCAGCCTGACCTGGGCGCCGATGCTCGACATCTCCTACGACGCGCGCTGGGGGCGCGTGGCCGAGGGGCATGGCGAGCTGCCCTATCTCTCCGCCCGTCTCGCCGAGGCGCTGATCGAGGGCTATCAGGGCGCGGATAACAACATGGCCCGCCCCGACCGGATGATGACCACGCTGAAGCATTTCGCGGGGTACGGGCTCGCGGTGGCCGGGCGCGATTATGCCATTGTCGAGGCGAGCCCGGCCACGCTGATGCGCATCATGGAGCCGTTCCGGGCGGGCGTTGCGGCAGGCGCGGGCGCGGTGATGGTGGCCTTTTCCGCGCTCAACGACATTCCCGCAACCGCGCACCGCGTGCTGTTGCAAGACATCTTGCGCGAAAAGTTCGGTTTCGAGGGCATGATCGTGACCGATTTCACCGCGATCGACCCGGAGCTGATCCATCACGGCATTGCCTCCGATGCGCGTGCCGCCGCCTATCTTGCCTTCAAGGCGGGGGTGACGGTCGATCTGGTCTCGGGCGCCTTCCTGCGCCATCTTGCGGCCTTGGTCGAGGAGGGCCGCCGCGCCCCGCAGGCGCGCCCCTTCGGCCCGGTGACGGTGGCCGAAATCACCGCGCGCGCGCGTCAGGTGCTCGCCGCAAAATACCGGCTCGGACTTTTTGACGACCCCTATATGGGGCTCGATGAAGAGCGGCGGGCAAAAGTGATCCGCGCGCCCGAACATGTGGCGCTGGCGCGCGAGGCGGCGGCGCGCTCGCTCGTTTTGCTCAAGAACACGGGCGCGCTGCCGCTGAAGCGTCAGGGCACGCTCGCGCTGATCGGCCCGCTTGCGCATTCGCGCATCGACATGCAGGGCACCTGGGCGATCGACGTGAACCCGGCCGACAGCGTCACGCTGCTTGAGGGGCTGCGCGCGGCGGCGGGGCCAAATCTTGCCGTGGTCCATGCCAAGGGCTGTTCGATCGTCGAGGATCCGGACCTTGCCGCCCGGCTCAACATGCACAACCGCACCATGCCCTCGGTGCCGCCGGAAGAACGCCCGCTGACGGAAATGCTGGCCGAGGCGCGCACGCTTGCGGGCCAGGCCGACGCGGTGGTGCTGGCCCTTGGCGAGGCGAAGGAACATGCGGGTGAGAGCGCGACACGGCTCGACATCGCGTTGCCCGGGGCGCAGTCACGGCTGCTGGCCGAGGTGGCGGCGGTGGCGCAGGCGCGGGGCGTGCCGCTGATCGTTGTCGTTCTGGCGGGGCGGCCGCTTGCGCTTGCCGATGCCGCCGAGCTTGCCGATGCGCTGATCTGGACCGGGCATCCGGGCGCCGAGGGCGGCCCGGCGATCGCCGAGGTTCTGTTCGGCGACCGGTCCCCCGAAGGGCGGCTCTCGATGGCGCTGCCGCGCCATGTGGGGCAACTGCCGCTTCGGACCGAGGATCTGCCCTCGGGGCGCCCGCCCGGGGGGATCGGCGTCGATGTCGCGGGCGATCATGCGCTCGATGAGCATGGCCAGCACGTGTTTCGCAAATTCACCACTGCCTGCATCCTCGAAAGCCCGTTCACGCCGCTTTTTCCCGCGGGGTTCGGGCTCACCTACACGCGCTTCGCCCATGGAATGCCGGAGATTTCCTCGACCCGGTTGCAAGGCGCCGATGCAGTGCTCGAGATCGCGCTGCCGGTCACCAACACCGGTGCGCGGGCGGGGGTGGAACTGGTCACGCTCTGGCTGCGCGACCCGGTGGCGGAGATCTCGCGCCCGGTGCGCGAACTGAAGGGCTTCGCGCGGATCCCCCTTGCGCCCGGCGAGACGAAGCAGGCGCTGTTTCAGCTCACCGCGGAGCATCTCGCCTATGACCGCGGCACCGATCTCGGTGCGATGCGGCGCGACTGGGAGGGGGGCGAGTTTCGCCTGACGGTCGGGCCGCATGCGTTTGAGGGGCAGGAGATCTCGATCTGGTGGTCGAAATGAGAGGGGCGCGGCTCCTCGACCGGATCCAGGCCGAGACGCTGCGTTATTTCACCACCTTCGCCCATCCCGTCAGCGGCATGGCGCGCGAGCGGCTGGGCGATCCGGCCTTCGATCCTGTGGTGACGACGGGGGGCACCGGCTTTGGCCTGATGGCGCTGATCGTGGGGGCCGAGCGGGGCTTTGTGGCGCGCGACGCGGTGATCGCGCAGATCGCGCGCATCACCCATCATCTTGAGGCATCGCCGCGCTACCGCGGCGCCTTTCCACATTGGATGGACGGGACAAGTGGCACGACCATCGCCTTTTCGCCCCATGACGATGGTGGCGATATCGTCGAGACCGCTTTTTTGATGATGGGTATTCTGACGGCACGGCAATGGCTTGGCGCCGTCGATCCGGGGCTTGCGGCGCGTCTCGATGCGCTCTGGCGCGGGGTCGACTGGGCGGGCTTCTGCCCGCGGCCGGAGGCGATGCACTGGCACTGGAGCCCGACGCGTGGTTTCGGGCGGCTCGCGCTTGGCGGTTGGCACGAGGCGCTTGTGACCTTCCTCCTCGCGGCGGGCGCGCCCGAGCATCCCATCGACCCTGCGGCCTATCATCTGGGCTGGAAAGGGAGCGCGAGCTTTCGCAACGGTCAGACGTATCATCGCATCCGCCTGCCGCTCGGGCCAGAGGCGGGCGGGCCGCTTTTCTTTGCGCATTACAGCTTCATGGGGCTTGATCCGCGCGGGCTGATCGAGGGCGGCATCGATTATTTCGCGCAAAACCGGGCGCAGGTGCGCATCAACCTTGCCCATTGCCGCGCCAATCCGGGCGGTTTTGCGGGCTATGGCCCGGCCTGGGGGCTCACCGCCTGCGACGGGCCGGATGGCTACAATGCCTTTTCGCCCACAAACGATCATGGCGTGATCGCGCCAACCGGGGCGCTTGCCTCAATGCCCTATCTGCCCGGTCCGGCGCTGGCTGCCGCGCGCCATTACGCGAGCCACAGGGGCGGCGCGCTCTGGGGGGCCTGCGGCTTTTATGATGCCTTCTGCGACAGCCGCGACTGGGTGGCCCAAAGCCATCTGGCCATTGATCAGGGGCCGATCGTGGGCATGATCGAAAATGCCCGCTCGGGGCTTTTGTGGCGGCTTTTCATGTCGGCGCCCGAGGTGCGACTGGGCCTTGACAGGCTTGGCTTTTCAAGCCCCTGGCTCGGAGCCCGCGACCTCTGAGGCGGTCCCTTGTGGAGCTTCCGTAACAATCGCCACCTCCCGCGGGAAGACCCCGGGCGGGGTCGCGCCATTGCCGATGTCGAGCATCCCCATGTCCTTCAGCTCGCCATGGAGAAGCGTGAGCACATGGGCGAGCGCGTCCGGGTCGAGGCTGATCAGCGCGTCATCCATCACGAGCCAGTCGGGCCGGTGCAGCGCGACGCGGGCAAAGGCGAGGCTCTGCTTGTCGCTCTCGCCCAGATTGCGCGCCCAGTGGTGCTCTTCCTCAAGCTGGGAGGAGAGGCCCGCGAGCCCCACGGCTGCGAGCGCAGAGACCATTCGCTCGCGCGGAAAACTTTCGGCCGCATCGGGATAGGCGAGCACATCGCACAGCCGCCCCGGCGGCAGATAGGCGCGGGTGGGAATGAACTGCACCCGTTCGGGCGCGGGCAGGGCAAGGCAGCCCTCTCCCTCTTCGGCAAGCCCCGCAATGGCCCGGAACAGAAGCGTTTTTCCTGATCCGGAGCTGCCGCGCAAAAGCATCCGCTCACCCGGGGCAAGGCGGATATGATCCTCGGACAGGCGTACGGTGATCTGCGGCGTGGCGATGCGCAGGCCGGAGATCTCGATTCCGCCGGAGCTGATCGCGCGGGTGATATTGCCCTGTGCCGCGGTGCAATCCACCCCTTCCAGCCGGTCGAGCGCGCGCTGGAAGGCGATGACGCGGAACAGCGTCGCGCGCCAGGTGGCGATGGAAGCGAAATTGTTGATGAACCAGCGCAGCGACCCCTGCACCTGGTTGAAGGCGCCCACCACGAGCATCAGCTCGCCAATCGTCATGTCTGTGCTGAAATAGAACGGGGCAGCCGCGACGATCGGGGCAATCTGTGTCAGCCAGCCCGAGCCGGCGGTGACCCAGGTCAGCCCCACTGTCGCGCGGATCACCGATTTCAGCATCACCACGAGCCGCGCGAAGGCCGCCTCGATCCGGCGTGCCTCGGCCGCCTCGCCGCGCGCGAGCGTGACCTTTTCCGCTGCCTCGTTCACCCGCACGATTTCGAAGCGGAAATCCGCCTCGCGCGCCGCGCTTTCGGCTGTCATCGGCACAAGGCGGCGGCCGACGCGCCAGCTGAGCCAGGAGGCGAGCCCGGCATAGGCCAGCGCGCACCAGACCATGAAGCCGGGGATCACGTAGGTGTGACCGCTCAGTGTGATCGTCAGCCCCTCGGAATGATGCCAGAGCACCCCGATGAAGGAAAAAAGCAGCAGCGAGGCCTGAAAGAGACCGACTCCGAGCGCGACGGTCAGATCGGCCAGAAGGTCGATATCGGCCTGAAGTCGCTGGTCGGGGTTTTCGCCGATCCGTCCTGCGCGGGCGAGCGCGAGCGCCTTGCCGGGCACGAGCCAGCTCGCCAGAACCGAGGCCACAAGGCCACGCCGCAGACTGAGCTTCAGCGTGCGGTCGATCCAGGTCTGCGAGACGTTGAGCACCAGAAGCAGCCCCGCCAGAATGCCGAAAACGCCCAGTTGCGTCAGAAAGGCCGCGAAATCCTTGCGCGTGAGCGCATCGTAGAAGGGTTGGTTCCAGGCGTTGAGCTGGATCTGCATGAAGGCGGTGAGCCCGATCACCACGACGATACCGCCGATCAGGCCCATCAGAGCGCGGCCCTGATGGTCGCGCCGCAGGAGCCGGGCAAAATCGCGCAACTGGCCGATGAAGCCGGCATCGGGCCGGTCTTCCGGGGCGAGGTCTTGCGACTTGAGGCTGGAAGGGCTGCTCATCAGAACCTTGTGGCGCGGTTTGGGGCAGCAAAGCGCCATTCCGGGGTGGGTGCAAGCGCGGCGTGGTGCCGCGAGGGGCCCGCCTGTCCGGTTTCGCACGGGGCGGTGAGCGAATAGTTAAGCCCTGCTCGCCGCGGCCCGGTCTTCAAGCGCCACCACTTCGGCCCCGAGGCGTGCGGCGAGCGCCTTGCCGCGCGTGGCGCCAAGCACCATCACCGCACTCGCAATTGCGTCGGCGCGCATGCAGCTTTGCGCGAGCACGGTGACGGAGGCGGGGCTTTTGAGCAATGGCGCGCCGGTGGCCGGGTCCATCGTATGGGCAAGGTGGCGGTCGCCGAGAGTGACGAAATGACGGTAATCGCCCGAGGTGGCAAGTGCCATATCCTTGATCTCGAACATGGAATGGATGGCTCGGGTGCCGATTTCCGGCTTTTCCAGCGCCACGGTCCAGCCGCGCCCGTCGGGCTGGGCGCCGAGCGCGGCAAGCTCGCCGTCGATTGCCGCGAGCGCATGGCTGAGCCCGTGCGCTTTTGCCTCGCGGATCAGCCGGTCCACCCCGTAGCCCTTGGCGATGCCGCACATATCGAGCGTGATCTCGGCAGTTTTGCGCGCGCAATTGCGGCCTAGGGCAAGCTCAAGCACCTCAAAGCTCGGGCGGCGCAACTTGGCGCGCGCGGCGCGGATTGCGGCCTCATCGGCAGGCACCGGGCCAAAGCCCCAGGCGCGCACCGCATCCCCCATGCCGATCTCGAAGGCGCCCTGCGAGGCGCGGCCGATCTCGAGCGCGGTTTCGAGCACCTCCATCAGCGCCGGTGGCAGTGGGTGCCAGACCCCGACCGGGGCGCGGTTGAACCGCATCAGATCGCTGTCCGGGGTCCAGGTCGACATCTGCCGGTCGACCTCGTCGACGGTGGCCTGAAACCCGGCCTGAAGGGGGACAAGGTCGGTGCCGGGAGGCGCGAAGAGCACCACGGACCAGCGTGTGCCCATGGTCGGGCCGCTGAGCACCTGACGGGTGAGATCAGTAGACATCTTCGACATAACGCCCCTTTTCCTTCAGGCTGGCCGGGCTCTCGCCCACACGCGCGGCGATCTCGCTCAACGCGTCGCGCACCGCCTCCGCCATCTCGCGCCCGCCGCAAACCATGATCTGCGCGCCGCCCTTGATCAGCTTCGCGACAGCCTCGGCATCAGCCCGAAGCGCATCCTGCACATAGCTGCGCGCTTCGCTGCGCGAAAAGGCGGTGGTGAGGCGGGTGAGTTGCCCCGATTGCTGCCAGAGCGCGCAATCTTCGCCGTAAAGCAGGTCGCTTTGCGGGCTGCGCGCGCCAAAATAAAGATGCATCGGCCGGTGGCGGCGATTGGCGCGCAAGAACCCGGCCAGCGGCCCGATGCCGGTGCCCGCACCGATCAGGATCACCGGCTTGCGGCCCGGTTGCGGGCGGAAGCCCGGGTTGCGGCGCAAAAAGCCTTCGATCCGGTCCCCGGGGGCAAGGTCGGTGAGTTGCCCCGAGCACAGCCCGCCCGGATGCCGACGCACGCAGATTTCCAGAAATCCGTCACGCGCCGAGGAGGCGAGTGAGTAGAACCGGGGCACCTCGGAGCCGCGCGGCAGGATGCCGATCAGATCGCCCGCTTCGAAGCAGGAAAAGCCTTTTCCGGCGAGGCGGTGCAGCAGGGTGTAGCTTGGGAGCGCGAAGCGCAGGATGGTGGTCGGCGCCTGCACCTCGGCGCCATAGTCGCGCCGGGAGACAAGCGTGAGCGCCTCCGTGCTGGGTCGCTCGGGCAGGTGGGTGAGGTCGAGCGGCACCCCGATGGCGGCGCCGAAATCGCGCGACCAGCGGGTGAAATCCTGCGCCGATTGCCGGTCCACCCGGCCCATCGGCATCATCTCGGCCCAGCCTGCGGTGCGGGCCGCCGCGACGAGCGTTTCGGCATAACCGCAAAAGGCGGGGAAGGAACGGTCGCCAAAGCCGAGCACGGCGAAGGGTGCCTTCGGGGGTGTTTTCAGGCGCGCGATGCGCTCGGCCACGCCGCGGGCGGCGGTCGGCGCCTCGCCCTCGCCATAGGTGGCGGCAAGGATCGCAAAGCGCTCCGCATGGGGGAAGCGCGCCGGATCGAAGCGCGAAAGCGCGCCGGTATGAACGGCCAGCCCCGCCGCGGTGAGGCCTTTGTGGAGCGTGCGGGCAAAGCCCCAGGTCGAGCCCCCCTCCGAGGCGACAAGGATCACGGTTTGCGCCTTCATCGGGGCGGCATTGGCCTTGATCCGGCTGCCATAGGTCTGGGCGCTGCGCCATTGGGTGAAGCCCGTCCAGCCGAGCACCGGCACCGCCAGCGCCATCAGCCCGAGGATGAGCCCGAGCGTTTCCGCGCCCTGCCCGGTGTGCAGCATCACCATCACCTCAGTCACGCGTTCGAAAAAGCCCGGCGTGGTGAAGGAGAGCATCTGCCCGGTGCCGGGGTCGATCCGCGCGGCGCCGCCATCGGTGGTGAGTTTGAAGCTGTCTCCCGGCAGGTCGGAAGAAGGAAAAGAGAGCTCTTTCAGCGCGCTCGCCGGAGTTTCAGCGAAAAGCGGGATCTCGGCAAGGGGCAGGGGAGCAAGGCCGGGGAGAGCGCTTTCAGGCGCTGGATCCGTGGCCCCGTCCGGGATCAGCGAGAACACCGAGGCGGTCATCCAGAGCCCAGTGACCGAAGAAAGCACGAGCCCGCCAATGGCAAAACGCGCAAGCTCGGTATGAAGGCGGCTTGCAAGGGGGCCGCGGGCGCGGGCGAACCAGCGGTTCCAGCCACCCATGCGGCGGGCGACGAGGAACGCCCCCGAGACGGAGAGCAGGAGCATCAGCCCCGCCCCGACCGCGGCGGTGATCCGCCCGCCGTCGCCCAGCATCAGCTTGCGGTGCAGGTCGGTCAGAAACCTCAGGCCAAACGCCGGATCGGGGCTGCCGATCTCGGCGCCGGTCGCCGGGTCGATCACTGCGGCGCCGGGGGTGCCGCCCTCGAACCACCAGGCCACCACGCGCCCCGAAGGCGCGCGGCGGATCTGTTCGATCCCCGGATGGGCCGTGGCGACGCGCGTTGCGAGATCGGCCACCGAGAGGTTGCTCTCCGCCTGCGGCACGGCGAGCCGCTCCGCCATCGGGTAAAGCGAGAGCGCCGCGCCGGTGACGGCGAGCAGGAGCACAAGCACAAGGGCCAGAAGCCCGGGCCAGCGGTGGAAAAATCGCAACACGGATCTGCCCTCCGGATCAGGGGGTTACTTGGACACCGTCACGCTTTGCACGTAGCGTTTGCCGGGCATCTTCTGGCCGAGATTGGCCGAGGTGAGCGGGATCACCACATCATTGGGCTGGTCCGACATTTTCTCGACAGAGCTGTCGACATGGAGCACATAGCCCGCGTCGAAGAGCGCATCCTGCAGATCGAGGGTGATCGTCAGGTTCCGCCCGGCGCCGACCGAGGCGCCGGTGATGCCATCGACCTGCGCGGTATTGCCCCCCGTGGCCGCATACCAGCCGCTCAGGTGCTGGTAATATTTCGCCTTGCCACCCGCCATCCAGAGGCTGCCCAGATAGGCGCCCGAGGCATCGGTGACATAATAGGCGAGATAGGCGCCGTCGCCGCCGTAATTCGTCATCTGCGTGGTGAACGTGACGGGGGTGGCCGCGGCCATGGCGGGCACGAGTGCGGTGGTGAGTGCGAGCGGGGCGTATAGCGGTTTCATGGTTCTGACCTCTCAGTTCGATTGCACTTGCGGCTTGGTGCCGGGGGTGAAGAGCCCGTTCGCCGGGGCATCGGTCGTGCCCGCGGCCGCGGGGCTCTGGGCGCAGTTCGTGGCGCCGGGCGGGCAATTGCGGCCATCGTGATCGCCGTGGTGGCCGTGGCGGCCCCCGTGGTCGTCATCATCATCATCGTCATCGTCATCATCGAACATGCCGAAGAACCAGCCGCCGTGGCCATGGCCATCGGCGAGCCGCACCGGCGCCGTGGACGTGGTGACCGGCGCGGGGGCGGGGCGGTTTGCGAAGAGGAGGTTGGCCGAGGTCTCGGTAGCCGGGGCGGGGGCAGGGGCGGGGACGGAAAGCTGCGCCGCGGTCCCGGGGAGGGCGGCATCGATCGGAGCGGCGGAAAGCGCGCCGAAGATGCTCGTGGTGGCAAGCGCGGCAAGGGCAAAGAGGGGAAGAGCGGATTTCATCGCATGTCCTTTCAGTGTCAAAGGGGGCAGGCAACAGGCTCCCGCCCGCCGGAATCGGCAGGAGAAAACCCGGGAGAGGGGAGGCGCGCAGCGGTCCGACCAAGGAAAGCCGCTGCGCGCCGGTCAGGGCGCGGGGGCGCCCGTCTCAGTCGGGGGGCGCGTGTTTCTGACGCCTGCCCGATTTCTGATCTTCTTCGTCATCGTCGTCGTCGCCGCCGTGGCGCCGATGCGGCACGCCCTGACGCAGCACCGCAAGCGAGCCCGGGTCGAGCCGCATCCAGAGCCGCTGGCCGGAGGCATCGACGGCATCGACTTCGTAACACCCATCGTCGATCTTGATGCGCACCACGCTCAGCCCCGCGCCTTCAAGCGCCGCCTGCACCGCCTCGCGCGGTTGCCAGTCGGTCATCGGCACGTTGCAGCGCGCCATCTCATGCGCGCTGGCCGGCGCCGCCGCCAGCGCGGCGAGCAAGAGCGGCAGGGAGAGCTTCGTCGTCATGGTGTCCTCCGATCAGGATGAGGATGTTCTGACCTGCGAATCTGACACCAACCTGACCCCGGCAAAATTATCCGTTCAGCTTGCCGTCAGCTTCGGGCGCGATAGGGTGGGGGCAATCGGGAGGTTCGGATGCGCATCCTCATCGTGGAAGACGACGCCGTTCTCGGTGCGGCCGTGCGCGACCAGCTCGCGGCCGATGGCCATTCCGTCGACTGGGTGACCCGGCTCGATGCCGCTGCCGAGGCGATGGCGGTGGCGCATCACGACCTGATCGCGCTCGATCTGATGTTGCCCGACGGGCGTGGCATTCCTTTTCTCAAGCACCTGCGTGCGGCAGGGGCGCTGACGCCCGTGATCATTCTGACCGCCCTCGATCAGGTCTCCGACCGGATCGAGGGGCTCAATGCGGGGGCGGACGACTATCTTGTGAAGCCCTTCGATCTGAGCGAGCTCTCCGCACGGGTGGGCTCGGTGGCGCGTCGCTATGTCGGAAACCCCAACCCACTGATAAAAATTGAAGATCTTGAGGTGGATCTGGCCGGGCGGAGGCTTGCACGGGCGGGGCGGGCGGTGCCGCTCACCGCGCGGGAATGGGCGCTCCTCGAGGCGCTCCTGAGCCGCCCGGGCCAGATCTTTTCGAAAGCGGCGCTCGAGGAGCGGCTTTATTCCTTCGACGACGAGATCGGCTCGAACACGCTCGAAGTCTTGGTGAGCCGGCTGCGCAAGAAGCTCGGCCCGGGGTTGATCGAAACCGAACGCGGCCTTGGCTACCGGCTGCGCAAGCCATGAAGGGCTGGTCGCTGCAAACCCGGCTCGCGCTCGCGCTGGGCGCGCTGGTGGTGACCTTGTGGGCGGCGGGGGCGGCGTTTACCGCGCATCGGCTGCTCGCCCGGGTGGATGCCGTCTTCGATGCGGAGATCGAGGCGACGGCGGAGCGGATCCTGCCGCTTGCGGTGACCGAGGTGCTTGGCCGCGAAGAGGGCGAAACCGGCACGCAAATCCTGCCGCTTCTGCGCGATGACAGCGGCGAGCAGCCGATGATCTATATCGTGCGCGCCTCGGGCGGGGAGGTGCTGATGCTGTCGCATGGCGCCACCGAGACAGATTTTCCGCCCTATGCGGGGCCGGGCTTCCGCACTGCGCGGGGGCTGCGGATCTATGAGGATGCCGCGCTGCGCGGCGCGGTGACGATTGCCGTGGCCGAACCCGTTACGCATCGCCGGGCGCTCCGGCGCGAGCTTATGGTCGGGCTATTCGCGCCGCTCGCGGTGCTTTTGCCGCTGACTCTTGCGGGGATCGTGGCGCTGACGCGACTCGGCTTTGCGCCGCTGCGCCGGTTCCGGCTTCGGCTCGGGCGCCGCTCGGGCGCCGATCTCGCTCCGGTGCCGCTTGATGATCTGCCCGCCGAGGCGCTGCCGCTTGCCGAGACGATCAACCGCCTGCTGGCGCGGCTCTCGGCCGCTTTCGAGGCCGAGCGCGGCTTTGCGGCCAATGCCGCGCATGAGTTGCGCACGCCGCTTGCGGGCGCGATCGCGCAGGTGCAGCGGTTGCGTGCCGAGACCGCCGAGCCCGGAACCGCCGCGCGCGCGGGCGAGATCGAGACGGTGCTTAAACGGCTGACACGGCTCTCCGAAGGGCTGATGAGCCTTGCGCGCGCCGAGGGCGGGCAATTGCGACGGCCCGGGCGATGCGATCTGGCTGTGGTGCTGCGGCTCGTGGCGGAGGATGCGGCGCGGCTTGCGGGCGGGGCCGAACTGCGCCTCGATCTGCCGCAGGCCGGGATGCTCTCGGATCTCGACCCGGATCTGTTCGGCATATTGGCGCGCAACCTGATCGCCAATGCGCTGCGCCACGGCACGCCGGGCGCGCCGATCCGGGTCCGGCTTGAGCCGGAGGGGCGGCTCGTGGTCGAGAATGACTGCGCGGCCCTGCCGCCAGCGGATCTGGCACGAATCGCGGCACGGTTCGAGCGCGCCGCGGGCGCCGGGGCAGAGGGAGCGGGGCTCGGCCTCGCGATTGCCCGCGCGATCGTGGAGCGGGCGGGTGGCGGGCTCGATCTTGCCTCCCCGATTCCGAGAGCGGCGCAGGGCTTCCGGGCGAGCGCGCATTTCCTGCCCGATCAGCCGCAGTAAGGCGCCAACCCGACGCCCCCCGCCGGTCAGGAAAAGTTAACCTGAACAGACTTTTACACTGTGATCACGATTGCGGCGCAGGGTCGCAGCCGGGCCGAATCTCGGCCCGAACCGGGTGATCTTTACAGGATATTTCCGTTTTCGGAGAACTCTGCGCGCAACATTTTCCGCGAAGAGGTCGACCGTGATCAATCCTTTCCGAACCGTCTCGGGCAAGCTCGTGCTTGTCACCGGCGCGGCGATTGCCGTGATCTTGCTCAGTTACACTGCCTATAACGGCTGGCGCACCTCGGTGCGGGTCAATGAACAGGTGATCGAACTGGCCAGCACGCAGGCGCGCAATGCTTCGAACGAAATCTCCCAGCAGCTCACCGAAGCCACCTCGGCTGGGGCGGCGCTGGCCGGGATGATCGAAGGCATGCTGGCGAAAGAACCCGTCTCCACCGATGCGCTGATCGCCATGCTCGAGACCGTGCCCGAGCATTACGACACGCTGTTCTCGGCCTGGATGTCGGGTCTGCCCGACGGTTCCACCGACCCTTATCTGACCGGCGAGAGCGGGCGCAATGCCGCGGGGGTGTTCACTCCTTACTGGACCAAAGCCGCTGCCGGCGGGCTCGATTTCTCGACCTTCGACATCGACGAGACGCAGATGTGGTTCAAGGGGCCGGTGACCAGCGGCGAGAGCCTGCTGACTGAACCCTATGTTGCCAACGAGGGCTACATGATCACCTCCGTCTCGGTGCCGGTGCGCGTCGAGGGCAAGGTGGTCGGACTGGTCGGCGTCGATATCACTCTCAAGGCGATGACCGACATGCTGGCGACGCTGAAGCCTTTCGAGGGCAGCCGCATGACGCTTGTCGATGGGGGCGGCAAATGGGTGGCGAACCCCGATCCGGAGCTTTTGACAAAACCCTACGAGGGTCAGGGCGCCAATGAAGTTCAGGCGGCGCTCGCCGATGGCGAGATGCGGGTGATCTCCGGGTTCGACGGGGGCGCAAAGCGGATCGTCTATCCGTTCCGCGCACGCGGGGCCAATGTCACCTGGGCTGTCATTTTTGATGTGCCGGGAGACGTGTTCGCGGCGCCCGTGCGCCATGATGTGCTCACCACCTCGCTTGGCGGGCTCCTGATTCTGCTGATGGCGGTGGGCTCGAACTTCCTGGCATCGACGCTGATGGTGCGCCGACCGCTCGCGAGGATGCTTTCGACTGTCGACGGGCTTGCCCTGGGCGAGTGCGACACGCCGGTGACCGGGGTGGCGCGGCGTGACGAGATCGGGGCGATGGCGCGGGCCGTGGAAACGTTGCGGCAAAGGCTGCTCGAACGGCGCGCGCTTGAGGCGGAGCAGAAGCGCTTGCAGGCCGAGACCGAGGCGGCGCGGGAGCGACGTGACCAGCAGGAAGAGGCGATCCGCGTCGAGCGCGAGGCACGTCAGGCCGAGGATGCGGCGCGCGAGCAGCGTCAGCGGGTCGAGGCCGAGGCGCAACGCGCGCAGGAAGAAGCGGTGCGGGCCGCGCATGAGGCGGAGCAGGGCGCGGTGGTCGAAACACTCGCCACGGGCCTGCGCGGTCTTGCGGCGGGCCGGCTCGATGTGGCGATCGAACGGCGTTTTCCCGAGGGCTACGATCAGCTGCGGCAGGATTTCAACGAGACGGTGAGCCGGCTTTCGGAGCTGATCGGCGCGATCCGCGCCACCACCTCGGGCATCGTGGGCGGGGTGCAGGAGATCACCGGCGCGGCGTCGAACCTGTCGAGCCAGACCGAATCTTCGGCGGCAACACTGGCAGAGACGGCGGCGGCGCTGAACGCGCTGACCAATTCGGTACAGGCGGCGGCGCAGAATGCGCGCCGGGTCGATGGCGCGATGCGGACAGCCACCGACGAGGCACAGAATTCGAGCCGGGTGGTTGACGAGACAGTGGCGGCGATGGGGGCGATTCAGGACTCCTCGGCACAGATCTCGCGCATTACCTCGGTGATCGACGATATCGCCTTCCAGACCAACCTTCTGGCGCTGAATGCGGGCGTCGAGGCCGCGCGGGCGGGCGAGGCCGGGCGGGGCTTTGCCGTGGTCGCCTCGGAGGTGCGGGCTCTGGCCCAGCGGGCCTCCGAAGCGGCGAGCGAGATCAATGCGCTGATCTCTGATTCGGGCGCGCAAGTGAGCAATGGCGTGACACTCGTTGGCCGGGCGGGCGCGGCGCTTGAGGCGATCGTGAAGTCAATCGACCAGATCTCCGGCCATGTGCGCGAGATCGCCGCTTCCGCCGATGAGCAGGCCTCGGGGATTGCCGAGATCAACACCGCCATGGGGCAGCTTGACCGGGCACAGCAACAGAATGCAGCCGGGTTCGAGGAAACGGCGGCGGCCTGCATGGGGCTGAACGAGCAGGCGCAGGGTCTGGGTCAGTTGATGGCGCAGTTCCAGGTGGGGGGCGCCGCCGGCAGGGCGGAGGCCGCCTGAAGCCTCGCCTCAGGCAAAGAAAAGGGCGGGCCTGCTGGCCCGCCCGTTCCGTTTCACCCCGGCGGGGCCGACGGGAAAGCTTCGGTCAGACCAGCTTGCCGTCGACGAGCCGCGTTTTGCCACCAAGATAGGGGTGGAGCGCGGCGGGCAGGGTGACCGAGCCGTCTTCCTCCTGCCCGTTTTCGAGCACGGCGATCAGGCAGCGTCCGACCGCGAGCCCCGAGCCGTTCAGCGTGGCGACGAAATCGGGCTTGCCGCCCGCCGCGGGCTTGAACCGGCCGTTCATCCGCCGCGCCTGAAACTGGCCGCAGGTCGAGACCGAAGAGATCTCGCGATAGGTGTTCTGCCCCGGCAGCCAGACTTCGAGATCATGGGTTTTCTGCGCGCCGAACCCCATGTCGCCGGTGCAGAGCACGATGCGCCGATAGGGCAGGCCGAGCCGCTCCAGCACCGCCTCGGCGCAGGTCGTCATGCGCTCATGTTCGGCCAGCGCCTGATCGGGATGGCAGATCGTCACCATCTCCACCTTCTCGAACTGGTGCTGACGCAGCATGCCGGAGGTGTCCTTGCCCGCCGAGCCGGCCTCGGAGCGGAAACAGTTGGTATGCGCCGTCATTCGGCAGGGCAGCGCTGCCTCGTCCCAGACCTCGCCCGCGACCATGTTCGTCAACGTCACTTCCGAGGTCGGGATGAGCCACCAGCCATTCGTCGTCTCATAGCTGTCTTCGGCGAATTTCGGCAATTGCCCGGTGCCGAGCATCGCCTCGGCGCGCACCAGAACCGGGGTGATCGTTTCGGTCAGATCATGTTCGCTCACATGCAGATCGAGCATGAATTGCGCGAGCGCCCGGTGCACCCGTGCCACACCCGACTTGAGCACGACGAAACGCGCGCCCGAAAGCTTCGCCGCGGTCTCGAAATCCATGGCCGCGCCCACGGCGGAAAGCGCGTAATGCTCTTTCGGTGCGAAATCAAACGCGCGCGGCGTGCCCCAGCGGCGGATTTCGACATTGCCTGCCTCGTCTGCGCCTTCGGGCACTTCCGCAAGCGGGCTGTTCGGGATCGTCAGCAGTTTGTCGCGCAGTTCGGCATCGAGCGTGGCGGCTTCGGCCTGAAGCGCTGCCACCTCGGATTTCTTTTCCGCCACGAGCGTGCGCAGCCGCTCGAATTCGGCCTCGTCACCCTTGGCCTTGGCGGCGCCCACCTCTTTTGCGGCAGCGTTTTGCGCGGCCTGCGCTGTCTCGGCGGCGAGAATCGCGCCGCGGCGGCGTTCGTCGAGTGCCAGCACCTCCGACGACAGCGGCGCGAGCCCCCGGCGCGCGAGATCGGCATCGAACTGGGCGGGATTTTCGCGAATGGCGCGGATGTCGTGCATGAAAGCCTCCGGAACTGCTGCGATGCGTTTAGCATAATTGCCGGGCCAGAAAAGCCCCGCGCTGGCCCGCCGGGCCACGACGCGCGCGAAACCGTGACCGAAGCGCTTGGGGGGCTTGCGGATGCGGCCTATAATGCGCTAAGAGCTCAAATATTCAAAAACCGGAATATCAAGCCTCCGATATAAAGCCTTGGGTGAGGCCGCACAGGGAAGGGATGACGCCATGAAACTCTTTGTCGTGACGTTGGTTGCGCTTGCGGGGCTTGTGCCGCAGCTCGCGCTGGCCGAAGCCGGCTATCGGGTGGTGCCGACGATGGTCACCGACTGGAAGACGGTCTACGGCCAGATCGAGGCGAAGGACCAGATCCCGGCGCGGGCACGGCTCGGGGGCACGCTCGTGGAATTGAGCGTTTCCGAGGGCGACATGGTGACGGCGGGGCAGGAACTTGGCCGCGTCGTCGATGCGAAGATCGCCTTTCAGCTCGATGCGCTCAATGCGCAGATTGCCGCGCTCGAGAGCCAGATGGCGAATGCCGAACGCGAGTTGACCCGGGGCGAGGAACTCAAGACCCGCGGCGTGATCACCTCGCAGGCGCTTGACAGCCTGCGCACCGAGGCCGAGGTGGTGGCGCGTCAGCTCGAGGCACAGAAGGCAAGCAAGCAGGTGACCGAGCAACAGGCGAGCGAGGGTGCGGTACTCGCGCCGATCGCCGGAAAGGTGCTTGATGTGCCGGTGACCAAAGGATCGGTGCTGCTTTCGGGCGAGACCGTGGCGACGGTGGGCGGCGGCGGCTTTTACCTCCGGCTCTCTGTCCCCGAACGCTTCGCCGATGCGCTGCAGGAAGGCGCGCGGATCTCCATCGATACGGCCGGGCAGTCGGCCGAGGGCACGCTTGCGAAGATCTATCCGCAGATCGAGAGCGGGCGCGTGGAAGCCGATGTCGAAGTCGCGGGTCTCAATTCCGAATTTGTCGGCGCCCGGGTCCTGGTGAAGCTGCCGCTCGCGATGCGCGAGGCGGTGCTGATCCCGGCTGCGATGGTGCGCACCCGCTCCGGGCTCGATTTCGTGACTGTCTCCGGGCCGGGCGGCACGGTGGAACGCGCCGTGGTTCCCGGGCCGGTCGAGGTGATCGAGGGCAAGCCGATGGTCGAGATCCTGTCCGGGTTGACCGGCGGCGAAGAGGTGGTGGCTTATGTCGACTGAACTTCCTCCCGAAGCGGCGGGCGCCGATCTGCCGCAAGCCAAGCTCGGCATCGCGGGGCGTCTGACCAAAAGCTTCATCGGCTCTGCGCTCACACCGCTGTTCATCCTTGCGGCGCTGGCCGTGGGGCTCGTGGCGCTCGTCAACCTCCCGCGCGAGGAAGAGCCGCAGATCTCGGTGCCGATGGTCGACATCCATATTCAGGCCCCCGGCCTGAAAGCCGAAGATGCGATGAAGCTCGTCACCGAGCCGATGGAAACCATCGTCACCTCGATCAACGAGGTGGAACACGTCTATTCCCGCACCATGGATGATTACGCGCTGGTGATGGCACGGTTCATTGTCGGCACCTCATCCGATGCGGCGATCCTGCGGGTGCATGAAAAGGTCAAGGCGAACCTCGACCGCATTCCCACCGGCATCGACGAGCCGATCATCGTCGGGCGCGGCATCGACGATGTGGCGATTGTCTCGCTCACGCTCTCGGGCAAGCCCGGCACCGAGATCGGCGCCAATGACCTGACCCGCATCACCCGCGAATTGCAGACCGAGGTGACGAAGATCGAGAACGTCGGGCTGACCTATATTGTCGGCGAGGCGACCGAGGCGATCCGGATCTCGCCCGACCCGGAGCGGCTCGCGCTTTATGGCGTCACCCTGCAACAGCTCTCGCAGAAGGTTGAGCAGGCGAACCGGAGCTTCAACACCGGGCGGCTGCGTGACGGCGGCGAGCAGATCGACCTTGTCGCGGGCAAGACGCTGGTGGCACCCGCCGAGATCGCCGGGCTTTTGCTCACCGCGCGCGACGGCCGCCCGGTCTATGTCGCTGACGTGGCCGATGTCGCCTATGTGGGCGACACCTCGGAGCATATCGTGGCCAATGTCACGCGGGAGGGGGAGGCCCTCCATCGCTCCCCCGCCGTGACGCTCGCGATTGCAAAGCGCGCGGGCGCCAATGCCGTGGTTGTGGGCGAGGCGATCCTTGAGCGGGTGCACGAACTTGAGGGCACGCTCATTCCGGGAAGTGTCGAAGTGCAGGTGACGCGCGATTATGGCGAGACGGCGAACGAGAAGGCGAACGAGCTCCTGTTCCATCTCGGACTCGCGACGATCTCGATCATCGCGCTTGTGTTCTTTGCCATCGGCTGGCGTGAAAGCATCGTCGTGGCCATCGTCATTCCGGTGACGATCCTGCTCACGCTCTTTGCCGCCAATGCGATGGGCTTCACGCTGAACCGGGTGAGCCTTTTTGCGCTCATTTTCTCGATCGGGATTCTGGTCGACGATGCGATCGTGGTGATCGAGAATATCGCGCGGCACTGGGCGATGAAAACGCCCGGAGACCGGGTGCAAAAGGCGATCGAGGCGGTGGCGGAGGTGGGCAACCCCACCATTGTTGCCACCCTCACCGTGGTCGCCGCGCTTTTGCCGATGCTCGCCGTCTCGGGTCTGATGGGCCCCTACATGTCGCCCATTCCTTCGGTGGCCTCCGCGGCGATGATCTTTTCCTTCTTCGTTGCGGTGATGATCACGCCATGGCTGATGGTGAAAATCGCCGGGCGGGCCGATATGTCGGCGCATGGTGCGGGCGATGGTCACGGGCATCATGCCCATGGCGGCAAGCTGGGTGCGCTTTACACCCGCGTGGCGCGGCCGATCCTTGCCAGCAAGGGGCGCTCGGGGCTCTTCCTGCTGGCCACGGTGGTGCTCTCCTTCGGCTCGCTTGGCCTCCTTTACACCAAGGACGTGACGGTCAAGCTCCTGCCGTTTGACAACAAATCCGAGCTCTCCGTGGTGATCGACCTGCCCGAGGGCTCTTCGGTCGAGGCAACGGATGCCGTCGCCCAGCAGATTGCCGCAGAGGTCACGCAGATGCCCGAGGTGATCTCGGTGCAGACCCATGCCGGCACCGCCGCGCCCTTCAACTTCAACGGGCTGGTGCGGCATTACTATCTGCGCGAATATCCGTGGCAGGGCGATGTGCAGATCAACCTCAAGGGCAAGGACGACCGCGACCGGACGAGCCATGCGATCGCGCTTGAGATCCGCAAGCGGGTGAATGCGCTTGCCCTCCCCGAGGGCACGCGGCTGATGACGGTGGAACCGCCGCCCGGGCCGCCGGTGATCTCGACGCTTCTGGCCGAGGTCTATGGCCCCGATGCCGAGACCCGGCGCGAGGCCGCGCGCAAGATCGAACAGGCGTTCCGTTCGGTGCCCTTCATTGTGGATGTCGACAATTCCTTCGGCGTTGAGGCGCGACGGCTGCGCGCCACGGTGAACCCCGACAACCTCGAATTCTATTCCGTCGAGGAAAGCGATGTGTTCGACACGCTCGCGCTTCTGAATGGCTCGACGACGGTTGGCTATTCGCATCGCGACAACGAACGCACGCCGCTGCCCATCGTGATGGAACGCGCCAAGGGCACGAAAGTGATGGACGAGGCGACGCTGGCAACGCCGATCCCGGCCAATGTGCTGCCCGGCGCGCGTGGGGTGGTGGAATTGGGCGACGTGGTCGCGGTGCGCGCGGAAAAAGCCTCCTTCCCGATCTTCCGCCACAACGGACGCGAGGCGGAGATGGTCACGGCCGAACTCGCCGGCAGCTTCGAGGCGCCGCTTTACGGTATGCTCGCGGTGGGCGACGCGCTGGATGCGATGGACTGGGCCGAGGGTACCAAGCCCGAGATCAGCCTGCACGGCCAGCCCGAGGACGAGAGCCATGTCACGCTTTTGTGGGATGGCGAATGGGAGGTGACCTGGGTCACTTTCCGCGACATGGGCGGGGCTTTCGGCATCGCGCTGGTCGGCATCTACATCCTTGTCGTGGCGCAATTCGGCTCGTTCCGGCTGCCGCTTGTCGTGCTGACCCCGGTGCCGCTCACCTTCCTCGGCATCATGCTGGGGCATATGATGTTCTCGGCACCGTTCTCCGCCACCTCGATGATCGGTTTCATCGCACTCGCGGGCATCATCGTGCGCAATTCGATCCTGCTCGTCGATTTCATCCGCCATGCCGACCGGGCGGGCAAATCCGAGATCGACATCCTGATCGAGGCGGGCGCGATCCGGTTCAAGCCGATCTTGCTCACGGCGATTGCGGCGATGATCGGCGCGGCGGTGATCCTTGCCGATCCGATCTTCCAGGGGCTGGCGATCTCGCTTCTCTTCGGGCTCCTGAGCTCCACGCTGCTCACAGTACTGGTGATCCCGGCGATCTACCGGATCTTCAAGACCTGACCGGGCTCGCGGTGAGGCCAAAACGCCCTTCGCTTGCGAAGGGCGTTTTGGTTTGTGATGGCTGATCTCGGGGGGCCTGCGATGCGTGCCGCACTTGCAAGCCACTCATTCACCATCACCGAGGAATTTGATGCCTGCGCGGTCCACCAACAGGTTGAGAAGGCGCTCCGCCGCGGTCTTCTTCGGGAAAGCGAAGCGGCCGGAGCTCTACAAATACCTTGAGTATTGCAGGTGAGTCACGAAGGGCAAAAACCGTCAGGCCACCGCAGCTGCCCTGCACCCCGGTTACATGGATATTGCCAGCTTCCCGACTTGGTTTGCCCGACGAGCTTCAAGGCAAGTCCCATGTGTGCCCCTGCGTGCCCGGATGTGCACCGGAAGGGACGCAAGTGCCAGAATATATTGAGGAAATTGACCACAAAGGGGGGCTGATGGAGCGGGTGACGGGAGCCGATTTGCAAAATGAAATCTCGTCAGAACCCGGCTTTTCTTTTTATTCTCAATGGCTTCCGGCTTTCGCGCCCTCCGGTCAGTGTTGCCGTGTGTGCTTGGCGTCGTTCGCTTGTGCACGGACGATAGGGCGCCTCCACCGCGAGCGCCAGCGCAAATGCTGCGCATGGCCTGATATTTTGTCGGAAAAATTCGAGCCTCCACCTCGACCGAAGGGACGGCGCGCGATCCCCCCCGGTGGCCTCCCGCTTCGGCCCGCCCGGCATCTACCGCTGCCCGCCTGACGTCCACATTCCCCGCCCGCCCCGACGCCGTCTCCCGCGGACTTGCCAGCGCCAACGAACCGAGGCGCAAGCCCCTGTCGGGCGCTTCTCCTGCATGAGCGATGACTCGCCCGGATCTCTCTGGAGCTTGCCCTTGAGAGACGTCTCACGGCACCCCGAAAGCCGTCCCGTAGACATACCTATTGCATTTCGAGACGGCCCACTGTATCACGTCTAAAACTTCATCGGGACAATCGGAGGCTAGACCATGATCGTCGGATATGCCCGCACATCGACCACGGAACAAAAGGCGGGGCTTGCGGCCCAACTTCGCGACCTTGCCGCCCACGGCTGCGATAAGGTGTTTCAGGAGGAGGTTTCCTCGGTGGACAAGGACAAGCGCTTGCAGCTTGAGGCCGCGCTCGACTTCCTCCGCGAAGGGGACGTGCTCGTTGTGACCAAACTGGACCGCCTCGCCCGCTCCGTGAAGCACCTCCTCGACATTACCGAGCGGCTCGCCGCCAAAGGAGCGGCCCTCCGCATCCTCGGAATGGGCATCGACACGGGCACCCCGAACGGGCGCCTTATGCTGACCTTGCTGGGCGGCATTGCGCAGTTCGAGCGGGAGATCATGCTTGAGCGGCAACGCGAGGGCATCGCCAAGGCCAAAGCCGAGGGCAAGTATCGGGGCCGCAAGCCCACGGATGCGGGCAAGGCGGAGGAGCTGCGGCGTCTGGTCAGCGACGACGGGCTGAGCCCGACCGAGGCGGCGAAGCGTGTCGGCATGGGCCGCGCCACGGCTTACAGGCTGATCAAGGAGGGGGCATGAGTGTGGCGGAAATGCAACTGCGCCTCTCGCTATCTGTTTTGTTTTCCCGGGCATAACTCTTGCGACGAAGCGTTTGCGCGGTGTTTGCATTAAGCGCTCCGCCCTCTGCATAGTCTATGGGGCGCACCGTAAGATTATCTCTTTATTTCGTGCGAGCTGCATTCTAACCTGCAGACAGTTGATTGCTTTTTGGAGGTAATTCGAACATGCGACGCCTGATGGTTGGGGTGGCGGCGTTGACCGTTGCCGCTGGTACTGTATTTGCGGATGACACATCAAGGATTGCACCGGATGAAGGCATTTGGTCCGCTGAGTATCGAGATGGGAGGAACGGATATCTGAATATCGATTTTATATCTGCTGATGGCGTTGGTGAACTGGATCTTTTTTCAAAAAACTGGCTGGAAGGCCGCGCGGAGGTTCTCTGCGATTATTTTTTTGAAATAGATGGCGGAACTATCGATCAGGCGTACATCCGCTCCGGACATAGTAACAACGTTTCGTTTTGTCCGACAGATATCTCTTTTGCAACCGCTCGTACCGGTGCAGATACATTGAAGCTCACACTGGATTCGGCAATGGCAACTCAGTTACGCCTCGAAGAAATTGATCTTCAAGCGGCTTATCGGCCATTGCGCGATGAGGAACGTCTTGTGCCCGTTGAAGGTCTAAATATTCTCGGATTGAGGACGGGGCAAAAACGGGCGGAGGCAGAAAAAATACTAAAAGGAGCTGGCTTCGCTCTTCAACCAAATCCTGCTATTAGGAGATATGATGGATTTGTTTACTCTTCGGAGCTTTGGGAGCGTAATGCAAATGACTCTGACGGGAGTAGTGATGATATCATAATTAGCTGGACGACAAAATTCGACCACATTGAGGATGAAGAAAGAATTCTTGCGCTTTCTCGGGATTGGAAAATTCCTCAAAGCTCTCGTATGGATCAGGCGACGTTGATCGGTGCGTTGAGCGAAAAGTACGATGTCGACTTGTCGACAAATAGCGTGTCGGTGACATATACTCGCTCAGGCGACGTTGCTGATCGAGGTTTTTGTGGCGAAGGAAGCCTTGAAACGCCGCTTTTTCCAAGTGCAAACGATTTACAGTCAAGGGCGCGTGGGAAAATTAGAGCCTTCTCTCCAAAGATTAGCCCCTATTGCGGTCAGTTTATTAGCATCAGCGCTCAGTCAGATGGATACAGTGGGATGGCTGATACTCTTCGGATTGACATTGCAGATTCAGATATGGTGTGGGAAAATTTCTGGATAGAAGCGGAGTATTTCCAAAAAAAGAGATGCTCTGAAATCCTAGACAAACTCCGGGGTGCGACGCGCGGCGCACCTGAACTCTGAACGCCATGGTTGTTTTTTTATTATAGGATCGATAGCGTGACACTTCTCAGGACACGGTAAACTGCGACCTGTCAACCATCTATGTTGTTGGCGATATTGAAAATGGGTCGCGGTGAACGCAACTTGGCAACGCTCGCCTTCTTGGGAAAAATGTCCGGCCGTTTCCTGCGCATTGCGTCTTTCCCCGCGCGGGCCCCGGATCGCTGCTTTCGACAACTGCCGTGGATGCATAGCAAAAACCTATCGGGCGGATCAGTCGGCGAACTTCACACAAACGGCGGGGTCTTAGAAGCCTAACCGTCCCTCCGGCATACGAAGTAAGAACACCCGAGGCTCCGCAAAACGCGGGGCCTTTTGCTTTCCTGAACGAGAACCTCAAGGAACCCCTACCATGAACGCCATCAACCCCATCGTGCTCCCCGGCAAGAGCTTCGACCTGAACACCTTCACCTTCAACGGGCACACGCTGCGCACGGTGACTTTCAACGGCATCCTCCGGTTCCCGTGCGTGGACGTCGCCCACCTTCTCGGGCTTAACCCGGACAGCTTCACGTCCAACATGCGCCGCATCACCAATCAGGGGCAGCTCCTTTGCGTCACGCGGGCGGAGGCGAAAGTAACCCCGCAACTTGAAGGGGTTCTCTTCCCCAGCTTCGGCGGACGCATCAACCTGATGGACGAACCTGCCCTGTATCTTGCCATCCTCCGCGCCCAGCGGTCCAACCCTGCGGCAAAGGACTTCCAAGACTGGGTGACGCAGGAAGTCATCCCGCGCATCCGCGGCGACGGCGCCTACATCATGGGCGAAGAGAAGATCGCCACTGGCGAGGTCAAGCTCGAAGACTTCTATGAGAGCATGGCCGAAGCGATCCGCGGGAAGGTCGCCGATCCGGGCGAGTGGGTTTGATTACCACGCACCATTGGACATCACAAAATCTGTCCATCCCATTCCGTCACCGTCAACACCCCCTCACGAGGAACTCCCCACATGCCGCAGAACACCATGACCGCCAGCCCCGAAGAAATCGCCGCCCACGAGGGCTCCGCCGCAAACGATCCCGACGCCGAGAGCCTGAGCAGCCTCCCGCCCTCCGTCACCCGTCTTCTGGACCTTGCCGCGGTCTTGGGCATCGACCCCGAGAGGCTCTTGGCGCAATTCGAGGCGCTCTGGGGCGACCCGGAAGCCGACGTTCTGGCCGAAGCCGCAGTCGTCGCCCGTGCCGTGCATGGACTCATTGGCGCCTGTGTCAGTGCAGATCGGATCGCCAAAGCCGCGGCGGTCGCCAAGGCCTTCGCAGATATGTGGGCCGAGGCTCAGGACCGAGCGCCCGGGTTCGTCCATGGTTGATTACAGCGACGTCAACGCCGCGCCGATCTGGGTCGCTGGCAAAGGTCTGGCCCATCCGCCCGGCTGGATCGGCCCCGAGACGCGGGCCTTGATGCGGAAGGCGCAGGAGGACTGCGACGCCTATGAGGCCAGCAAGCAGGGGCACAGCACAAGGAGCGGCCATCGCAGAGTTCCAATGCCGAGCGTGCGGATCCACGTGCCCGGCCCAAAACCGACATTCTGCTGCGACGCATACGCCTCGAGGGATCCCCCATAAGCGGACACTACGCACCATCTCGACAAGCGATTGTAATCGGAACAAAGTTCTCTGAAGTTCAACAATTTGGAGATCCCGATGCCCGAGCTTGGATTGTTTCAAAATATCTGGCAGAATTTAGCAATTGTAATCGCTATGTCCATCTTGATCGTCTGGGCAGGAAAATCGTTGGGCATCCTGAACTGGAAGCTATTGGATCTATGTGTCTTGGCCTTTGGCGCAGTGGGTTTTCTCACACCAGCTTTTGAAATTCAGAGAATGGGCTTCGAGATGGAGGCGAGCGCACAAAAAGGTTGGACAGTCGGTGAATTGTTGGGTTTGAAGATGGAGGCCGACGTACTGTTAATTAATTGCCAAGTATCGACTAGGTCAGAGTACTCCCCGCCAGACTTTGATCTCATAGTCGAAGAAAGAAACAAAGTTTGCAGATGGGCCAAGCAATTTAGTGATCTAGTAGGTGGCTTTGATCAGGATAACTACAAGGAGATTCCAAAAGAAATTTTCGCTTCATTACCGAGCATACGGGAGTTTTCTGGCGGATATCAAAAAGACCGCATTCTTGAGCGCTTGAGTGACTGGAATCAGCATGTACAAGATCGCCGCTCTGCTGAAGCTATGTCGCAAAGAATGTCGCCAATTGAACTCATCTTACTCTCGCCTTACCTTTTGGCTTTGGCTTTCGCTCTGGCAGTAGCAGCTGTTCTATGGAAGCCAAGACAATGACGGCCCAAAGCTGCCTCTCACGAGATGGCCCGTCGCTGCAGCGCGGCTCCAATGCGGCGGTAATCGATGGCATGATAAAGCAATATTTGACAGGTGCAGATCAGAAGCGCGGACCGAACTGCTGGGACCGAAGAATAAAGGACCTCTCGATTAAAGTCCTTCAAATTTTGTCAACTAAGTTAGCGAGATTTTCACATCAAAGACCTGAGCGGTCTTCGCGAGAAAGCAGTCGACAACCCGCCAATCTGATACTCTGGAAGCATGCCGAGTTCCTTCAGCATATGCCAACGCTCAAGCTGTGTCCTGCCAATCAGGTCGTCGATACGTGCAACAAAGCCGTTGCATACCTCGCAGAACTCATCTGGTGAGGTTAGAAACAGATGATCGCCCGGAGAAGCGCTGCTGCTTACGACACCCAGAGGGCCCAATACGATCACTCCACAGAAGCCGTATCCGTCATAATTCTCTTGCAACCATTCAATATGATTGAGCGATTGCCCGACCGCATCCTTCTTGTATGTCGTATCGCCTTCTTTTTTTTGGGTCTTCAGCTCGAACGCGATAAGCTCCCTTGTCTCCTCCGAGCTCCAGACGACGTCTGGCCCCTTCTTGAAAACATTGTCAGGTCTAGCCGTTTCAAAGCCGAGCAGTTCACCAATGACACGGCAAGCTTCTTCTCTTTCATTGGAAGACTTTGTTTTATTTCCAACGATTGCGATATTAAGCCTAAGCGAGGCCGCGAATTTCGAGAACGGGTTCCCGGCCTTCATATTCAAATCCGCCAACTTCCGTTGCACAGGGTTCTCGGTGTCTAGTTCTCCCTGCTCGGTATCGAACTTACTAATGAGAGGGACATTGAGCCTTGGCGTAAGCCTTGATCTGGCACGTGAGTAGTGCGTCGAGGCGGACCCTAAATCTCCATCCATTTCGTAGGTCATGCCTAGCCAGAGATCATACCAACCTGCGAGCTTAGAATCGACGGGTGCGATATTGTCGACAATTGACATGAGAGATTGTCGAGCCCTTTGACTATCCCCATGCCAAAGGTAGCTCATGAACTCACTTTCCGCCAACGCGCCAGTTGCCAGTTTGTCCTCTCGCTCTCGTACCAAGTTGATCGAGTCTTCACTTACCTCCAAGCCATCGATGGTTTCGCCATAAAAATCCAGCCAAGCTTTGTCACGAATCTTACTTTCACCCTTTCCAAGGATGTCATTCAACAGATTAACCAGTTGCTCGTTGCTTTTCTCACCTATCTGGTCTTGCAAACTTGCCCCCAAAAGGAATTGCTTGCGAATCAATGCTGGGAGCAGAGCGATATTTCTATCATTCTTGCACCAAGTATTCAGGTCGTGTCCGTATATAATGAACGCACCGTAGTCACTTCGGCCTCGGTTAATTCTACCCAGAAGTTGCGTCAGGCGAGTTGACGTTTTTGTAGCGTTTTGGCTCAACATTTGTAGAGCTTCGACTTGATAGCGTTCTTGGGAGTTGGAGCCACTTGGGCTCCCATCGATGATCATAATTCTACAAGTATTTTGTGGAAGGTCTATTCCGTCGACTCTAGACACCAAGCAGAATGCCCCTGAATCACTGTTGCGGAAATCATTCAGAGCTTCTGTGAAGTTGTCCACCAAAGGCGGCTTGCACACTTCCTTCCATACCCCCGCTTTTTTATAGCTGGGCACTGAAATGAGGACCTTCGACTCCACCTTCAGGCGCTTGGCCAAATCTATTTTTCCATCGGGGTCCTCCAGTAGAGAGCCAAGTATGATAACCCGCTCCCCGTTGCCAGCATCATTGTTGGGTTCAATTCTGTTAACTTTGGAGGTTCCAAATGCTCTTATGAAGTCCGTTGGATAGTCCAGCGTTGCAGACAGATAAATTCTCCTTGGGCAGTTCACGACATGCTCAAAATGAGCATTCGGAATGAATGGTGGGCAAATTTCAACTTCACGGGAGGACACATAGACTGCGCAACAGGCAATGTGCTCGAAAAGTTGAATCATGGGGAATAGAAGATCTTTGTACTTCCGATAATCGTAGGCTTTGAAGGATTCGATGATTGCAGCGGAATTTCTCGCTGCTGTCATAGGGGGGGCACAGCGTAGTCCCGCCGGATGCCTCGTCGACAACAAACTTTAGATGCTCCCCCTTCTTAATATTCTCGAACTCTGGTCGGACGATTTCGACTAGTCTTTTGTATAGGTCTTCATGATCGGCGGCCGAAACGGACACAGTGAGGCTATCTCGGATCAGTCTTTCCGATACGTGAGCATCGTCAAAAATTATCCCACCAAGCTTAAATTTCTTAAAGGGGGAGGTCGACACAAAGAGCGCTTGGTAGGTCGTTATGCAGAATGACTTGCCTGTTTCGAAACCGTCGTTGGAGAAATTTCCACCAGTCCGTGTAGTATAACTTAGGCCAAGTTTCTCGGCTTCGCGCGCGGTCTGTTCGACAAGGTCAATCGTACTGCAAACAAAGAGAACATTCTCTACGCCTTCGTTGACCAGACTCTGGGCTGCCATCAACCCGACAATGGATTTACCGGCGCCCGTGTTGAGGATTATCAGATTGTCATTTTTCGTTCGCGCCCCGTTCCACGCCGCGAGAGCGTCTGCCTGCCCCTTCCAAAGATCGTTGGGAGCGCCACCCGTATTTGGTGTCTTTTTGAAGATTTCAATTGGATCGGTTGGCGCTGACCTCGATTTAGGCCGAGACAGTTTTGAAAAGTCTACCATGGCTTGAATTTTCTTTCGGCTGAGTTGTCACACACTCGCACTACACTCCAAGGCTGGATCGAATTCAATGTTTTCCCGGTCTTCGCTGCTGGCCGTCCGCTGAAAGGATCGCCCCTTGGTCTGGCGTGAGTAAATCTCGTCAATCAGTGCAAACGACCATCAGTAGCAAGGCACGCCACCTGATCATAGCCGTCGTTAGCACAAAGCGCGGCAAATGTCCGCAATCCCCGCGCTCCGTGACGGCGCCATGATTCTCGCTGCGCCCTGCACGAGGGGCCGGAATGGGCTGCTCGGCTGCATCGCTGCGCCTTGCCTGAGCGACCGCCTTGAGAAGAGGCGCGTCAATGTGCTGCCCACGGCAATGGGCTGAGCGCGCGCCCCCGAGCGGTGGCAGCACCCTTCTCCCATCCTTTCCATTCTTTCGCATGGCGTCCCTGCGCGACCCGTTCGGCTGATCCTTTCCGGCCCCTCGGGGGCTCGTGGTGGGGCTGCCGGGGGCGTCATGCCGGGGAATGGACCCCGACAACCACCATCCCGAAAGGAAAAAACCTATGGAAAATCTCCCCGCCGTTGCCGTCGCCAATACCCGGTTCGGCAAGCTGCGCAGCGTCACGATTGACGGACAAGTCTGGTTCGTCGCGGCTGACGTGTGCAAGGCCCTCGGCCTGACCAACACCGGCAAGGCACTCTCCAACATATCCGCTAGTTATGTTGGGGAAATCCGCCTTTCAAACAGGGGCGGGCGTCCGCACAAGCTGGTCAATGAGTTCGGCCTGAACGATCTGGTCCTTGACTCCCGGAAGCCGACGGCCCGGGCCTTCCGCCGCCTCCTGACCTCCGAAGTCATCCCGTCGATCATGAAGCACGGGGTCTATGTCGTGGGGCAGGGCACCATGACCGACGATCAGCTCCGCGCCGCCGTGGGCGAACGCTCCGAGCGCTTGATCGAAGGCACCCGCGCCGAACGTCGCGCCCGCATCGCCGCCGACGTCGAGCGCTTCAAGCAACTGAACGGGCGCTATCCGAACGCCAAGGAACGGTTCTTCGTTGAGAAGCCGTGAGGGCTCGCGGGGGCGACGTTTCTGCGCGTCACCCCATCCGCCCCGTGCGCACCGTGACAATCGACGGCGAACCGTGGTTCGTTGCCCGTGACGTGTGCGACGTGCTGGGCTATGCCGACGCCGCCGATGCCATCGCCCGTCACTGCAAGGGGGGTCGCGAAACGCGATACCCTTACCGAGGGCGGCCCTCAGGAGATGTCTCGCCCGGATCAAGGCTCAGATGCGCGCCTAGGGGGCTCCTGATCACGGGGAAGGGGAGGAGGCGTGCGACGTGCTTGGCTCTGCCAGCACCGGCAAGGCGCTCGCCAACATATCCGCCAGTTATGTTGGGGGAATCCGCCCTTCAAGCAGGGGCGACCTTTCTGCGCGTCACCCATCCGCCCCAGAGAGCCCCCTGCCGCGCCCCTCTTCGTTCGTGAGCCCCACCCACACGGACCCCAAGAGGGCGCCCCAGCGGGCCTCCTGCGGCCTCCTAGAGGTGCTCCCACAGGAGCTCCTGATCGGGGACAGGGGGAGGAGGGACGGAGGAGATGTGCACCTTCTGACTATCTGATCGGGATAGAAGATTAGGGGTTGACAGAGAGGATATGCGCCCTCCGTGACCCCAACGAATCAATTACCACACAGCATAGGAGGGAGCCCCCCTTTACATGTTATATAAGATGTTAGGGGATGCCCAAAGTGAGTGGCTAGGCTGGGGCATGTCCAGCGTCCCGTGAGCGCCTCCCACTCCTCCCTCCTCTCCCCCAGATACCCAACGAGGCTCCTTCCGGGGCCTCTATTTTTTTACCCGTGCTGACCGTCCCAACACCTCACGACTGGGCCTCCGCGTCCACAGCGGGCAAGCCCAACGCCTTGCGCATCGCCTTTGTGGTCTGGCGCAGTTTCGCGACGTCGCCGCCATAGACCCGATCCCCCACGCCCCCGAGGGCATGACCGAGGATCAGGTTTTGGTCCAGCGACGACACTTCGGCCAGAATGAGGCGGTCCTTCATGTTGTGGCGAAGCGAATGGATCACATGCTTTTCGTCTGCCGATACCTGCCGCAAATGCTTCATCAGCGCCGCGGAGGCCGCGTCAGAGCCCCGCTTGCGGCCATAGGTGGGGAACAGCATGACGCCTTCCCGGGCCAGCCGCTGGGCCTCGATGGCCGCTTCCAGAGCGTCTCCCACAAGGGGAACCCGGCGGCGAGAGGAGGTGGTCTTGAGCGTTCGCAGGGCGTTCGGTTCAATGCGGAGATGCGGAAACTCCCCTTCCGTCGCCACATCCTCGACCAAGAGGCCTGTGACCTCGGCCAGACGGCACCCGGTCCCCTCGACCATGCGCCAGATCAGGGCCAATTCAGGGGCCGCATTGGCAAGCACACGCGCGCGGGTCTTTGTCAGCACGGCGGAGGGCAACGGGTCGCGCTTCTCCGAGGCCTTCTGCCCCTGTCCCTTCGCCACCCGCGCCACGGGCAAGCGGCTGAACGGGTTCGGCATCGTGTCGGGCATCCCGAACTCGACCTTGGCAAAGTTGACCACGGCGGAGAGGATCGCCAGTTCCCGCGACACGGTTGCCGCGCTCACCTTCTCACCGGTCCCGCGCCCCGTGGCCTTCACCCGGTCCAGCATGTGATCGCGGACGGCGCGGGCGTCTTCGCGGGTGATCGAGGTCAACAGAGGATCGCGCCCGATGGCGGCGATTGCGGCCTCCACGACGCGGCGCGCAAGCCCGACAACGCGGCTGTCCGTCTCCGGGCTGTCCGCTTTCAGATGCTCTTTCAGGTAGAGCCGCAGCGCATCCCCCAAGGTGGGCTCCGGGGGCCTGTAGCGTTCCGGCCCGAGGCGCAGAAGGTTGACCGTGTGGCGCGCAACCGGGGGCGCTCCGAGGGGCTCATAGCCGTCTTGCGGGAAGCTGTCCGCCAGCGCATCGGCGGTCAGCTCAAGGGCCTCTTCCGTCGCCCCCTTGGTGATCAGATCGGCCCGACGCCGCAGCGCCTCGGCATAGGCTTCGCGCTCCGATGCTCCCGGCCCCGATGCCGCCGCGGCCCCGGCAAGCCGCCGCTTCGCCGCCTCGATCTCGCGCTCCACTTGGGCGTGAACCTGCGGATAGGCGGCAAGGGCCTCCTTTCGGGAATCGCCCAGTTTGCGTTTGAACTCGCGCTTGGTGATGACCTCGGAAACGTCCTTGGGAACGCGGCGGCGGTATTGCCAGCTTCCCGATTTGGATTGCTCAACGTGCTTCAAGACAAGTCCCATGTGTGCCCCGTGTGTGCCCGAATGTGCACCGGAAGGAACGCAAGTGCCAGAAGATATTGAGAAAAATGACCACAAAGGGGGTCTGATGGAGCGGGTGACGGGAATCGAACCCGTATCTCTAGCTTGGAAGGCTAGGGTCTTACCATTACACAACACCCGCGCTGGAAGCCCTGATACATGGAGCGCGGGCTCCATGCAAGGGGCGGGCGGGCGTTCCCGGGCTCAGGCGAGGGATTGGGCCGGCAGGAGCGTGCGGGCGAGGGCATCCTTCCAGTCCGCGCGCAGGGCCGCGCGCGCGGTGTCCGGCAATGCGGGAACCAGCGGCGGGTCATGCGGCTCAAGCCCTGCGACTGTCTCGGCATCGCTCCAGAAACCGACCGCAAGCCCCGCCAGATAGGCGGCGCCGCGGGCCGAGGCATCGACGCTTTCCGAGGTGATCACCGGCTGGTCGAGGATATCGGCCACGCGCTGCATCAGGCGGCGGTTCCGGCTCGGCCCGCCATCGACGAAAAGTCGCCCGATCGGATGGCCGGAGCCTGCGCGGACGATCTCGACCACATCGGCGACCTGCAAGGCAAGGCTGTCGAGCGCGGCACGGGCGAGATGGGCGCGCCCCGAGCCGAAGCTGAGACCGGAAATCACCCCCCGGGCGGTCGCGTTCCAATGCGGGGCGCCGAGGCCCACATGGGCGGGCACGAGCGCCACGCCGAGCGATGTCTCGACGGTCTCGGCGAGGGCCACGAGGTCATCGACCGAGCCGAGCCCCAGCAGATCCGCGGTCCAGGGGAGGATCGAGGCGGAGACGAGGATATTGCCCTCGAACGCATAGGTGATCTGCCCGCCGATCTTCCAGGCGATGGTGGTGGTCAGCCCCTTCGGTGGCGCGCTGAACGCGGGAACCGTGGTCATGATCGACGAGCCGGTGCCGAAAGTCACCTTGCCGTCGCCCGGCCGCGTGGCGCCATGACCGAAAAGCGCGGCATGGCTGTCGCCGATTGCCGCGGCGACGGGAATGCCGTCCGGAAGCCCGGCCACGCCCGCGGTGCTGCCGAAGACATGAGCGCTTTCCGCCACGTCGGGCAGCACCTCGGGCGGGATGCCGAACAGCGCGCAGAGCGTTTCGTCCCAGCGCCCCTCGGCGAGGTTGAAAAGCTGCGTGCGCGCGGCGTTCGAGGCGTCGGTGGCATGGACGGCGCCGCCGGTGAGCTTCCAGATCAGCCAGGCATCGACCGTGCCCGCGCAGATCGTATCCGCGGCGCGGCCGCTCGCGTGGAACTCCAGAAGCCAGGCGAGCTTGGTCGCGGGGAACATCGGATCGAGCGGCAATCCGGTGCGGGCGATCACCTCGGGCTCATGGCCCGCGTCGCGCAGCGCCGCGCAGGCGGCAGCCGAGCGGCGGCATTGCCAGGTGACGACGGGGCCAAGCGGGGCGCCGGTGACGCGGTCCCAGATCAGGATCGATTCGCGCTGGTTCGAGAGCCCGATCGCGACGATCTCTGCCTGCGGTGCCGCGGCGACACAGGCAGAGATCGCCTGCTCGGTCGCGGACCAGATCGCCTCGGCGTCCTGCTCCACCCAGCCCGGCTCGGGGTGGCGGATCGGCACCGGGGCCGCGCCGCTCGCCCGCACCCGGCCCGTTGCGTCGAAGAGCACGGCTTTCGAATTCGTCGTGCCCTCGTCGATGGCAAGGATCATGCGCTCGGGATCTTTGGGCTCTGTCATGGGGGTCTTCCGCAGGGAGGGGGACCGGATCGGGCCGCATCGGTCCGGCCGGGCTTCCGGGCCGGAAGGCTCCGGTCGGGGAAGGCGGGCGGGCCGACACGGGGCCGGGCCGGGATCCACCGGGTGAATATCCAGTCGGCGCCACCTGAGCATTCGCGGGCGGCGCCGTCAAGCCGCAAGCCCCCGGGTTCGGGTGGGTTTCCGCTCTGCCGCGGGGGGCGCGACGGGCGGCTCGCCGCGCGGATCAACCGATGATTGACGCAAGACATTGGCCCGCTAATCTGGCGCCATGAGCTTTGCAACCGGCCTGACCCGGCAGCCCCTTGCCTTTGATCCTGCGCGTGGCACCGATGTCGCCGCGCGCTATGGTGATTTTTCAACCGAGATCCGCGCCCTGATCGCCGGGACGGCGGGGTCTTCGCCCTATCTCGCGGGACTTCTTGAGCGTGAGGCGGACTGGTTGCATACGGCGCTGGGGGAAGAGCCGCTGCTGCCTCTGGGGGCCGAGATCGCCCGGCTTGACGGCGTCGCGCTCGATCAGCTCGGGGCCGAACTGCGCCGCGCCAAACGCCGGGTCGCGCTGCTGGCGGCGCTGTGCGATCTGGGCGGGATCTGGGCGCTCGAACGGGTGACCTGGGCGCTCACTATGCTGGCCGATACCGCCGTGACGCTGGCGCTGCGTGGGCTCGTGGGCGAGGAGATCCGCCGCGGCAAGCTCCCCGGCAAAGGCCCCGAAGAGGCCGCGCGGGCGGGCGGCATGGTGGCGCTCGCGATGGGCAAGATGGGGGCGGGCGAGCTCAACTATTCTTCCGACATCGACCTGATCTGCCTTTTCGACGAGACCCAGTTCGCGCCCGAGGATCGGGCCGAGGCGCGCGCCGCCTTTATCCGCGTGACCCGCAAGATGGCGGCGCTGATCTCCGACAATACCGCCGAGGGCTATGTGTTCCGCACCGATCTGCGGCTGCGCCCCGATGCTTCGGTGACGCCGGTCTGCATCTCGATGGGGGCGGCGGAGCAGTATTATGAGGCCGAGGGTCGCACCTGGGAGCGTGCCGCCTATATCAAGGCGCGTCCCTGTGGGGGCGATCTGGCGGCCGGGGAGCGGTTTCTGACCGCGCTGACCCCCTTCGTCTGGCGCCGTCATCTCGATTTCGCCGCGATCGAGGACGCGCATGACATGCGTCTGCGGATCCGCGCCCACAAGGGGCTCGGCGGGCGCATCGACGTGCCCGGCCACAACCTCAAGCTCGGTGCCGGCGGCATCCGCGAGATCGAATTCTTCACCCAGACCCGGCAGTTGATCGCCGGCGGCCGGGACAGGGATCTGCGCGACCGGACCACGGTGGGCGGGCTTGCAAAACTTGCCGTCAAGGGCTGGGTGCCGGTCGATGTGGCGCGCGCGCTCACCGATCATTACCGCGACCATCGCGAGATCGAGCACCGGATCCAGATGGTCAACGATGCCCAGACCCAGGTGCTGCCCACGAGCGAGGAGGGGCTGCGGCGGGTCGCCTGCCTGATGGGCGAGGGCGATCTGGCGGACTGGAGTGCCCGGCTCAAGGCGCGGCTTGAAGAGGTCGAGGCGCTGACCAGCGCCTTTTTCACGCCCGGTCCGGAAGATGGCGCACGCCCCGATCTGAGCGAGGCGGCGCAGGCCCTTGTCGAGGGCTGGCGCGCCTATCCGGCGCTGCGCTCGGAACGGGCCTGCGCGATCTTCCGCCGCATCGAGCCGGAGATCCTGCACCGGATGCAGCGCGCCGCGAACCCCGAGGAGGCCCTGCGCCAGTTTGACGGATTTCTGGCGCGCCTGCCCGCGGGCGTGCAGCTGTTCTCGCTCTTCGAGGCGAATCCGCAACTGATCGAGCTGATCGTCGATATCTGCGCCACTGCCCCCGGGCTTGCCGCGCATCTGAGCCGCAATGCGGGCGTGCTCGATGCGGTGCTGGGAGGCTCGTTCTTCGCGCCTTGGCCGGGGGGCATGGAACTGGCGAAGGGCCTGGGTGCGGCGCTCGATGCGCAGCCCGATTACGAGAAAAAACTGGATACAGCAAGGCGATGGGCCAAAGAGATGCGGTTTCGCGTCGGTGTGCACCATCTGCGCGGGCTGGCGGATGCTGCGGAGGTGGCGCGCCAGTATGCCGATGTCGCCGGCGCGGCGGTGGCGGCGCTCTGGCCAGAGGTCGTAACCGAGTTTAGCCGCAAGCACGGGCCGCCCCCCGGCCGCGGCGCGGTGGTGCTGGGCATGGGCAGCCTGGGCGCAGAGCGGCTCAACGCCGCCTCCGATCTCGACCTGATCATGATTTATGACGCGCAGGGCGCGGAAAGCTCGCAAGGGCCGAAGCCGCTCGCCACGCGGCCCTATTTCGCGCGCCTCACCCAGGCCTTCATCACCGCGCTCAGCGCGCAAATGCCCGAGGGACGGCTTTACGAGGTCGATATGCGGCTGCGCCCGTCAGGGCGGCAGGGGCCGGTTGCGGTGTCGCTGGAAAGCTACCGGTCTTACCAGATGGAGGAGGCCTGGACTTGGGAGCATCTGGCGCTCACCCGCGCACGGGTGCTGGCGGGCGATCCGGGGCTCAGCGCCGATGTCGAAGAGGTGCGTTGCGCGGTGCTTGCGGCCAAGGGCGCCGATCCGCGCGTGATGCCGGATCTGGCCGAGATGCGGGCGCGGATCTTTGCCGCGAAGGCCCCCGATGGCGCCTGGGAGGCGAAGATCGGCCCGGGACGATTGCAAGATCTCGAGCTTCTGGCGCAAAGTTTCGCGCTGCGGGCGGGCGATCCGGCGCGGCGGGTCGAGGCGCAATTGCGCGTGGGCGCGCGGCGGGGCTTTGTCAGCAAGGAGGCGGGCGAGGTGCTGGCCTCCGCCTATCGCTTCCTGTGGCGCCTGCAGGCGGGCGGGCGGCTTCTGACAGAGGGCCCGCTCGATCTGGAAGCGATCGGCGAGGGCGGACGGGCGTTTTTGCTGCGCGAGGCCGATGAAGAGAGTTTCGAAGCGCTTGCCGAACGGCTTTTGCGCACCACATCCGGAGTGGCGCAGATCGTCGAGATGGCGCTCATGAAGAAGGACGAAAGCGATGGAGCTGCGTGAGGCCGATCCGAAAGGGCTGATCCGTGAAAGCTACCGGATCGAGGGGATTTCGGATGCGGAATGTCGCTCGATCTTTCTCGACTGGGCGCTGAGCCTGGAGGCGGGCACCGACCAGCGCGCCGCAATGCGCCTTGCGCTGGAGCACTACAGCACCGATCCGGCGCATCCGATGAGCCTCGTGCTCGCCGAGGGGGTGACGCAGGCGGCGAAAGCGCCGACCCGGCGCGGCGGGCGCACCGGGCGGGTTTCCGTCTGAGCGTTCAAGCTTTTGCGCGCGAGAGCGACGCGGCCTCGGCCGCAAGCGATTCGATCCCGGTCCAGTTGCCGGCATTCATCATGCCCGCGGGCGCGACCCAGGAACCACCCGCGCAAAGAACGTTCGGCAAGCTCAGGTAATCGCGCGCATTTTGCAGGCTGACCCCACCCGTCGGGCAGAAGCTCACCTGCGGCAGCGGCCCCCCCAGCGCCTTCAGCGCGGCCGGGCCGCCGGCATTGGCGGCGGGGAAGAATTTGAGCATCGTATAGCCCCATTCCAGCGCCTGCATGATCTCCGAGGCGGTGACGGCGCCGGGCAGAAGCGGCAGGCCTTCGTCTTCGCAGGCTTTCACGAGCTTTTCCGAAAAGCCCGGTGCCACGCCGAATTTCGCCCCCGCGGCCTTTGCCGCCTTCACATCGGCGGGCGTGATCAGCGTGCCCGCGCCGACGATGCCACCCTCGACATCGACCATCGCGCGGATCGCCTCGAGCGCGCAGGGCGTGCGCAGCGTCACCTCAAGCGCGGGAAGGCCGCCCGCCACCAAAGCGCGGGCAAGCGGCGCGGCATGGGCGGTGTCGTTGAGCACGATCACCGGCACGATCGGCGCCATGGCGCAGATTTCACGGGCGGTGGCGGATTGGTCGGCGGGGGTCATCTGAGCCTCCTGTCAGAAAAAGCCGGCCCCGCAGGGCGCGAGCGAGGGGGCCGGGCCGGTCGGCACGGCATTTGCGCGTCATAAAGACGTAAAATGGCGTCGGGCGAAAGGGGGCGCGTCGCGCCCCGGCCCGCTTGCGCTCACACCACCACCGAAGCGCCCTCGGGCGCGGCGCCTACATTGCGCCGGAACGCGGCGAAAAGCTCGCGCCCGAGCCCCTCGGTATTGCCGCTCAGATCCGCCTTGACGGGGGCGCGGCGCTCGAACCCCTCGGTGAGGCAGTCGAGCCGCCCGGTCACGGCATCGAGCCGCAGGATGTCGCCATCGACGAGCCTTGCAAGCGGCCCTTCGGCGCAGGCTTCCGGCGAGACATGGATCGCTGCGGGCACCTTGCCCGAGGCGCCCGACATCCGGCCATCGGTGACGAGCGCCACCTTGAGGCCGCGGTCTTGCAGCACGGAAAGGGTGGGGGTGAGGGAATGCAGTTCGGGCATGCCATTTGCACGCGGCCCCTGAAAGCGCACGACAACCACGGTGTCAGACGTGAATTCGCCCCGCTTGAACGCTTCCCGGACAGCGTCCTGATCGTGGAAGATCCGCGCGGGCGCCTCGATCACATGGCGCTCGGGGGCCACGGCCGAGACTTTGATCACGCCGCGGCCAAGGTTGCCCGCAAGCTGCTTGAGCCCGCCGGTGGGGGCAAAGGCCGTGGCGGCGGGGCGCAGGATCTTGTCGTTGAGGCTCGTCTCCGGCCCTTCGACCCAGGTGAGCTTGCCGTCGAGGAGCTTCGGTTCCCGCGTATAGGCCGCGAGCCCCGGCCCCCAGACCGTTTGCGCATCGCCATGAAGGAGCCCCGCGCCGAGCAGGTGGCGGATCAGGAATTGCAGCCCGCCCGCGGCATGGAAGGCGTTCACATCGGCAAGCCCGTTCGGATAGACCTTGGCAAGGAGTGGCACCGCGTCCGAGATCTCGTCGAAATCCTCAAGGTCGAGTTCGATCCCGGCGGCGCGCGCCATTGCCGGCAGATGCAGCACGAGGTTGGTCGAGCCGCCCGTTGCCATCAGCCCCACCAGCCCGTTGACGAAGGCGCGCTCGTCAAGAATTTCGCCCGCCGGGCGGAAGTCGTTGCCGAGCGCGGTGATCTCCGCGGCGCGCCGTGCCCCCGCCACGGTGAGCGCCGCGCGCAGATCGGTGCCGGGGCTCACGAAACTCGCACCTGGCAAGTGCAGCCCCATGAATTCCATCAGCATCTGGTTGGTGTTGGCGGTGCCATAGAAGGTGCAGGTGCCCGGCGCGTGATAAGAGGCCATCTCCGCCTGCATCAGCCGCTCGCGCCCCACTTCGCCGGTGGCATATTGCTGGCGCACCTTCGCCTTTTCGTCGTTCGGAATGCCTGAGGGCATCGGCCCGGAGGGCAGGAACACCGCGGGCACATGGCCGAAAGTGGCCGCCGCCATGATCAGCCCCGGCACGATCTTGTCGCAGATGCCGAGGTAAAGCGCGGCGTCAAAGGTGTTGTGGCTGAGCGCCACCCCCGCGGCGAGCGCGATCACATCGCGCGAAAAAAGGCTCAGCTCCATGCCGGGCTGGCCTTGGGTGACACCGTCGCACATCGCGGGCACGCCGCCGGCCACCTGCGCCGTGGCGCCCACCGCGCGCAGCGCCTCCTTGATCTGGTCGGGGTAGGCACCATAGGGCGCATGGGCGGAGAGCATGTCGTTATAGGCGGTGACGATGCCGATGTTCGGAACCCGGCCGGCGGCGAGATCGGCTTTGTCCGTGCCCATGGCCGCATAGGCATGGGCCTGATTGCCGCAGCTCAGATGCGCCCGCGCCGGGCCCGCCTGCGCCGCCGCACGAATCCGCGCCAGATAATCCTCCCGCCGGGGCCCGGAACGGGCGCGAATCCGCTCGGTCACCCGCGCGATCGTGGCATTGAGCGGCGGTAGGAGAGGCGGGGCGGGGTCTGTCATGGCGTCCTCCGGAAGGCTGAACGGCCGGGCAGGGCTCGGCCGTCATGGGCTTGGCGCGCCGGGAGCGGCGCGCGAGGCGGAGCAGGGCAGCGGAGCACAATCGCGCCGGTTCCCTACCGGCTCCAGGGCAATCTAGGTCGTTAGCGCTAACCATTCAAGCCCGCAGGCTCCGGGTGCCGATCCGTTCTCTCCGTGATGCGCCCAATACCGGGCGAGGTCCAGCGGGAACTGTCGGGCTCCTGCAGCGGCGGGCTTTCGCCGCGGCGCAACTCGGGCTAGAGCGGGGCAACAGCTCTCAGATGTGAAGGCCCGCCATGTCCGATCCGATCCTTGCCGATGCGAAGACCCGTCCCGTGGTGCGGCTGCGCCCGAAGGCCGAGGCGCGGGCGATCCGTCATGGTTTCCCCTGGGTCTATGCCGATGAGCTGGTGACCGACCGGCGCACGCAAGCGCTTGCCCCCGGCACGATCGCCACGCTCGAAGATGCCGAGCGCCGCCCGCTGGCCACGGTGACGGTGAACCCGCGCTCGAAGATTATCGCCCGCGTGCTCGATCGCGATGCGGAGGCCGAGATCGACCGAGGCTGGATCGCGGCACGGCTCGCCCGTGCGCTGGAGCTGCGCGAGCGGCTCTTTGAGGCGCCCTTCTACCGGCTGGTCCATGCCGAGGCCGATGGCCTGCCCGGCGTGATCATCGACCGGTTCGGCGCGGTTGCCGTGGTGCAGCCCAATGCCGCCTGGGCGGAGGCGATGATTGGCGAGATCGCCGCGGCGCTGATCGACGTCACCGGGGTTGAAACGGTGATCAAGAACGGCTCGGGCCGGGCCCGCGGCCTTGAGGGGCTGCCCGAGGAAACCCTTGTTCTGCAAGGTCAGATCGAGGCGCCGGTTCCGGTTTCGATGAATGGCGCGACCTATATGGCCGATGTGATGGGCGGCCAGAAGACCGGGCTGTTCTACGATCAGCGCCCCAACCACGCTTTTGCCGCGCGGCTGGCCAAAGGCGCGCGCGTGCTCGATGTCTTCTCCCATGTCGGCGGTTTTGCGCTGGCGTGCCTTGCAGGCGGCGCAGAGCACGCGCTCGCCGTCGATGCCTCGACCGCGGCGCTCGATCTTGCCACCAAGGGCGCGGACGCGATGGGGCAGGGCGCGCGGTTCGCCACCCGTCAGGGCGATGCGTTCGCCACGCTCGAGGCTCTGGGCGCAGAGGGCGCGCAATTCGATCTGGTGATTTGCGACCCGCCTGCCTTTGCGCCCGCCAAGCCTGCGCTCGAAGCGGGTCTGCGCGCTTATGAGCGTGTGGCCCGGCTCGCTGCGCCGCTCGTCGCGCCGGGGGGCTATATCGTGCTCTGCTCCTGCTCGCATGCGGCCGACCTCACCCAGTTCCGCAATGCCTCCGCGCGGGGCTTGGGCCGCGGCGGGCGGCGCGCGCAGCTTTTGCACACGGGCTTTGCCGGGGCGGATCACCCGATGCTGCCGCAACTCGCCGAATCGGGCTATCTGAAATCGCTCTTCTTCCGGCTCGACTGATGCGGGCCGCGCCGCAAAAGGCGCTCCTTGACGCTTGCGTGCTCTACCCCACGGTGATGCGCGAGATCCTGATCGGCTGCGCGGAGGCGGGGCTCTATGCGCCGCTCTGGTCCGAGCGGATCCTGGAGGAATGGGCACGGGCTGCCGCGCGGCTCTCGGCGGGGGATGAGGCGGTCGCCCGCGGTGAAATCGCGAGCCTAAAGGCGCGCTTTCCGCGGGCTGTCGTGCCGGTGCGTGCCGGGCTCGAGGCACGCCTCCACCTGCCCGACGAGAACGACATCCATGTGCTGGCCGCCGCCATCGCGGGCGGCGCCGATGCGATCGTGACGCAAAACCGCGCCGATTTTCCGCGCGCCACGCTCGCTGCCGAGGGGCTCGCCCGGCTCGATGTCGATGCCTTTCTGCTCGCCCTTCTGGCGGACGCCCCCGAGGCGGTGGTGCGGGCGGTGGAAACGGTGCGGGCGCAGGCCGAGGCGCTCTCTGGCCAGCCGCAGCCGCTCCGCGCGCTTCTCAAACGTGCGCGGCTCTACCGGCTTGCCAAGGCGATCGAGGCGCTTTGAGCGCGGATCACTGCCGCTTGACCAAGCGTCAAAGCGCTTTGAGTTCGCCGCCACCCGGGCTAGACTTGAGCCCTGCGCCACGGTAGGAATTTGGTTCTTGTTACCGCTAACACTGGCGCCAGCCGCGAGGGAGGGCCAGTCGTGCCTAGAATCGGAGCCAGCCCCATGGTGTCGCGTGTCATTCCGGTGGACCTGTTCGATCTCGTGATCTTTGGCGCCACGGGCGATCTGGCCCAGCGCAAGATCCTGCCCGGGCTCTACCGGCGCTTTTTCTCCGGTCAGATGCCGCAGGGCGCGCGCATCATCGGCGCCGCCCGTTCCGAGATGGATGCCGAAGGCTTCCGCGCCCAGGTCCGCACCGCGATCGAGGAATTCGTCGACCCCGCCAAGCGCGATCCCGCCGATATTGCCGCTTTCCTCGAAAGCCTCGATTATGTGCCGGTCGATGCCACCGGCGAGGCGGGCTGGGAGGCCCTGCGCGACAAGATTACCCCCGGCCGGGTCCATGCCTTTTACTTCTCGGTCGCGCCGATGCTCTTTGGCCCGCTCGCCGAGCGGCTCAAGGCGCATGACATCGCCTGCGAGGATGCGCGGATCGTGGTGGAAAAGCCGTTCGGGCGTGATCTCGCCTCGGCGAAGGCGCTCAACGCCACGCTGGCCGCGCATTTCGAGGAAAGCCAGATCTACCGGATCGACCATTACCTCGGCAAGGAGACGGTGCAGAACCTGATGGCGGTGCGCTTTGCCAATATCCTGTTCGAGCCGCTCTGGAACGCGCAATATATCGACCATGTGCAGATCACCGTGGCGGAAACGGTCGGCGTGGGCGGGCGCGGCGCCTATTATGACAAGTCGGGCGCCATGCGCGACATGGTGCAAAACCATCTGATGCAGCTTTTGTGCCTGATCGCGATGGAGCCGCCCTATCACTTCGACCCGGATGCGGTGCGCGACGAAAAACTGAAAGTTATCCGGGCGCTGCAGCCCGTTCCTGCGGCCGATATCGTGCGCGGCCAATATGCGGGGGTGAAAGCGTCTGCGACCCGCGCGGCGCAACCCGGTTATCTCGCCGACAGCGAGAACCCGGAGAGCCGCACCGAGAGCTATATCGCGCTCAAGGTGCAGGTGGCGAACTGGCGCTGGCAGGGCACGCCGTTTTACCTGCGCACCGGCAAGCGACTCCGGGGCCGGGCCTCGGAGATTGCGATCACCTTCAAGGCGCCGCCGCATTCGATCTTTGACGAGGAGGAGGCGCGCTGGCCCGAGAACGTGCTGGTGATCCGGCTGCAACCCGACGAGGGGATGAACCTCAAGGTGATGATCAAGGAGCCGGGCCCGGGCGGCATGCGACTTGTGCAGGTGCCGCTCGACATGTCTTTTGCCGAGGCGCTGGGCGAGGAGGGGGCCGATATTCCCGATGCCTATGAGCGGCTCGTGATGGATGTGATCCGCGGCAACCAGACGCTGTTCATGCGCGGCGACGAGGTGGAGGCGGCCTGGGCCTGGACCGATCCGATCATCGCCGGATGGGAGGCGCGCGGCGACAAGCCCCGGCCCTATGATGCCGGCTCCTCCGGCCCCGAGGATGCGCTGATGCTGATGCACCGCGACGGGCGGCGCTGGCGGGAGATCCGCGAATGAACTTTGTTGAATATCCTGATCGCGACCTGCTGATGCTGGCGCTCGCGGACCGGATCGCGAGCCAGCTGCGCCGCGCGCTTGACGTGCAAGAGCGCGTCACGCTCTGCGTTCCGGGCGGCACTACGCCCGGGCCGGTGTTCGAGGTGCTCTCCGATCTCGAGCTCGACTGGGGGCGCGTCAATCTGCTCCTGAACGACGAACGCTGGGTCGATGAGACCTCGCCGCGCTCGAACACGGCCCTTTTGCGCCGTCATCTGCTCAAAGGCCGCGCAGCGGCGGCCTCGCTCGTGCCGCTCTATCTGCCCGCCCCCGCGCCAGAGGACCGGATGGAGGAAATTACTCAAGGCGTTCAAGCGGTTCTGCCGCTTACTGTGCTTTTGCTCGGGATGGGCGAAGACATGCACACCGCCTCGCTCTTCCCCGGCGCCGACCGGCTCGAAGAGGCGCTTTCCGAGGCCGCGCCGCCCGTGATGGCGCTGCGTGCGATGGCCGCAGGCGAGCCGCGTATCACGCTGACGGCCCCGGTCCTGCGCGCCGCGATGCATTGCCATTTGCTGATCACCGGGGCACAAAAGCGCTCAGCACTTGAACGCGCCGGGACGCTTCCCGAGATCGAGGCCCCGGTGCGGACCGTTCTTTCACATGCAACGATCCATTGGGCCCCATGATGAACCGTTTTGCTCCGCTGCTTGCCCATGCCGAGACCGTCAAGGACCGGCATATTCTCGATCTTTTCGCCGCCGCCCCCGAGCGCGCGCGCGATTTTGCCGCCGAGGCGGGGCCGTTCCTCTTCGATTATTCGAAGACGAATATCGATGCCGCGGGGCTCGCGCTGCTCATCGATCTGGCCGAAACGACCGGCGTGGCGGAGCGGCGCGCGGCGATGTTTGCGGGCGCGAAGATCAACGAGACCGAGAACCGCGCCGTGCTGCATACCGCCTGGCGCAGCCCGGCCGAATCGATCCTTGTCGATGGCCATGACGTGATGCCGCCGCTGCGCGCCACCCTGGCGCGGATGGGTGCCTTTGCCACGGCCTTGCGCGAGGGGCGCTACACCGGGCAGGGCGGGGCGATCACCGATGTCGTCAATATCGGCATCGGCGGATCCGATCTTGGCCCGGCGATGGCGGCGCTTGCCTGCACCGCCTTTGCCACCGGGCCGCGGCTCCATTTCGTCTCCAATGTCGATGGCGCGCATATCCATGACACGCTTGCCGGGCTGAACCCGGAAACGACGCTGGTGATCGTGGCCTCGAAAACCTTCACCACCATCGAGACGATGACCAATGCCGAAACGGCGCGGGTCTGGATGGCGGAAGTGGTGAAAACCCCGGCCACGCAATTTGCCGCGATCTCCTCGGCTGTCGACAAAACCGCCGCTTTCGGCATTCCGCCCGAGCGGGTGTTCGGCTTCGAGGATTGGGTCGGCGGGCGCTATTCCGTCTGGTCGCCGATCGGGCTGAGCCTGATGATCGGGATTGGCCCGGAGGCGTTTGCGCGCTTTCAGGCCGGGGCTGCGGCGATGGATGCGCATTTCCTCAACGCGCCTTTCAGTGCGAACCTGCCGGTGCTGCTGGCTTTGGTGGGGCTGTGGCACAATCAGGTTCTCGGCCATGCCACGCGCGCGGTTTTGCCCTATGAACAAAGGCTTGCGCGGCTTCCGGCCTATCTGCAGCAGCTTGAGATGGAGAGCAACGGCAAGCGCGTGAGCATGGATGGCGCCGATCTGCCCTACCATTCCGGCCCGGTGGTCTGGGGCGAGCCCGGCACCAATGGCCAGCATGCCTTTTACCAGCTCATCCATCAGGGCACCCGCGTCGTGCCTTGCGAATTCATCGTCACTGCGCGCGGTCTTGAGCCTGATCTTGAGCACCAGCACCTTCTTCTCGTCGCCAATTGCCTTGCGCAATCGGAGGCGCTTTTGCGCGGTCGCTCGCTGGAGGACGCCACCGCGATCATGCGCAAAAAGGGGCTTGAGGGGGCAGAGCTGGAGCGGCAGGCGCGCCACCGCGTCTTTCCCGGCAACCGCCCCTCGACCACGCTCCTCTTCGATCAGCTCACGCCGGAAACGCTGGGCGGGCTGATTGCGCTTTATGAGCATCGTGTGTTTGTCGAGGGCGTGATCCTTGGCATCAACAGCTTCGACCAATGGGGCGTGGAGCTCGGCAAGGAGCTGGCGCTGGCGCTCGCTCCGGTGCTGGAAGGCAAGGCGGATGGGGCGGCCAAGGATGGCTCGACCCGCGCGCTGGCGGAACGGATTCGCGAGCTGCGCGGGCTCTGACGCCGGGCGGCGCACAATGGCGTGACGGAGGGCAACCGCGGCTTGCGCCCGGGCGTTGAGGGGCGTGTAATCGCCGCATCGCGGCGAAAGCCGCGCTGCCCGAAGGGAGCCCGCGATGACCGCCGCACCAAGCCGCCCCGCCCATACCCGCCCTGACCCGAAAACCGCAGACCTGCCCCCGACGGACCCGGCGACGGGTCTTTCGGCGGCCGAGGCTGCGGCACGCCTCGCCCATTTTGGCCCGAACACGATCGAGAGCGCCGAGAAATCCCTGCTCGCGCGGATCGCAGGCTATTTCTGGGGGCCGATCCCCTGGCTGATCGAGCTGGCCGCGGTGCTCTCGCTGATCTTGCGCGACTGGTCCGATGTGGCGGTGATCACCACGATGCTTCTGGTCAATGCCGCGGTGGGCTTTTTTGAGGAGAACAAGGCAAGCTCCGCCATTGCCGCGCTGAAAGGGCGGCTGGCTCCCACCGCGCGGGTGAAGCGCGCGGGTCAATGGCAGCAGATCGCGGCTTCCGCACTCGTGCCCGGCGATATCGTGCGGCTCTCGATCGGGCAGATCGTGCCCGCCGATATGGAGCTTGTCGCGGGGGATTACCTTTCGCTTGATGAATCCGCGCTCACCGGCGAGTCGCTCCCGGTCGAGAAAGCGCTCGGAGATCTCGCGCAATCGGGCGCGGTGGTGAAGATGGGCGAGATGACCGGCTGCGTCACCGCCACCGGCATGCACAGCTATTTTGGCAAGACCGCGGCCCTGGTCGAAAAGGGGGCGGCGCCCTCGCACTTCCAGCAAGCGGTGCTCAGGATCGGCAATTTTCTGATCGTCTCGGCGCTGGGTCTGGTGGTCGTGATCCTTGCCGTTTCGATCTGGCGCCAGGATCCTTTCCTTGAAACGGTGCAGTTCGCGCTCATCCTCACCGTTGCCGCGATCCCGGTGGCGCTGCCCACGGTGCTCTCGGTCACCATGGCGGTGGGGGCAGAGCGGCTCGCCAAACGCGGCGCCATCGTCTCGCGCCTTGTCGCGATCGAGGAGCTCGCGGGCGTCGATGTGCTCTGCTCCGACAAAACCGGCACGCTGACGCTCAACAGCCTCACGGTCGAAAAACCGCAGCCCGCGCCCGGCGTGACGGCGGGCGAGTTGTTGCAGGCGGCGGCGCTCGCGTGCAATGCCGAGGCGCCCGATGCGCTCGACACGGCGGTTTTGCGTGCGGCGGATGGCTTGCCAAAACAGGGCGCACAGGTCACCCGCTTCACCCCCTTCGATCCGGTCCGCAAGCGCACCGAGGCCGAGGTCAGCGGGGCAGCAGGGCCATTCCTTGTTTCAAAAGGCGCGCCGCAGGTGATCCTTGATCTCGTCACCCCGGAGCCCGCGCTGCGGGCACGCGTTGAGCAACAGGTGGAAGACCTTGCCGCCGCGGGGTTCCGCGCCCTTGGCGCGGCGCGCGCCGAGGCGGGCGGGCGCTGGCGCTTTTTGGGGCTCTTGCCAGTCATCGACCCGCCGCGCCCCGATGCCGCCGCCACCATTGCCGAGACCGAGCGGATGGGGGTGGATGTGAAGATCGTCACCGGCGATCACGAGGCGATTGCCCGCCAGATCGCCGGCAAGCTCGGCCTTGGCAGCCGGATCCTTCCGGCGGGTGATCTGCTTGCGGGCGATGATGCGACGGTCGCGCGCGCCGTGCGCAAGGCCGACGGCTTTGCCCGCGTGCTCCCCGAGCACAAATTCCGCATCGTCGAGGCGTTGCAAAAGGGCGGCGCCATCGTCGCGATGACCGGCGACGGGGTGAACGATGCCCCCGCCCTCAAACGCGCCGATGCGGGCATTGCGGTGAGTGGCGCAACCGATGCCGCCCGCGCCGCCGCGGATCTTGTGTTGACGGACAAGGGCCTGTCGATCATCACCACCGCGCTGGAGGAATCGCGCCGTATCTTTGCGCGGATGACAAGTTACGCCACCTTCCGCGTGGCGGAAACGATCCGGGTGCTTTTGTTCATGACACTCGCGATCCTCGCCTATGACTTTTACCCCGTCACCGCGATCATGATCGTGCTGCTCGCGATCCTGAACGACCTGCCGATCATGATGATCGCCTATGACAATGTGGCCGTCTCTCCGCGCCCGGTGCGCTGGGACATGCGCCGCGTGTTGCGCATTGCGGGGGGGCTGGGCGTGATGGGGGTGATCGAGACGTTCCTGTTGTTCTGGTTCGTCGACAGCCATCTGCATCTGCCGCGCGCGGAGATCCAGACGCTCATTTTCCTCAAGCTGCTCGTCTCGGGACATATGACGCTTTATGTGACCCGCGCGCAGGGCTGGTTCTGGTCGCGCCCCTGGCCCTCGCTCAAGCTCTTCGCCACCACGGAGGCGACGCAGGTTCTGGGCACGCTGATCGCCGTCTACGGCCTCTTCGTGACGCCGATTGGCTGGGAGGCGGCGCTCTGGGTCTGGGCCTATTGCCTCGCGTGGTTGCCGGTGGAGGGGGCGCTCGCCATGGGCCTGCGCCGCCTGACCCCGGCGCGTGGCTAGCGCGTTTCGCGCGGGCGCAGCGCGAGCCAGATCAGCGCCGCGCCTGCCAGCGTCAGGAACGGCAGCATCGCCATGTTGACCGCCTGCCAACCCGCCACAGGGTCACCGGCTGCCGAACAGTTCATCAAACCGCCCGAGGAGAGCGAGGCAAGGAACACCCCGCCAAAGACCACAAAATCGTTCATCCCCTGCACATGGCCGCGCTCTTCGGGGCTATGCGCCGCCGAGAGCATCGCGGTTGACCCGATGAAGCCGAAGTTCCAGCCCAGCCCGAGCAGGATCAGCGCAAGGAAGAACTGCTCAAGGTTGACGCCGGTGAGCGCCACGGCCCCCGAAATGGCAAGAATGAAGAGCCCGATGCCCACGATCACCTCCCGCCCGAACCGGGCAATCAGATGGCCGGTGACGAAGGAAGGCAGATACATCGCGAGCACATGGGCGGAGACGATATTGGCGGCATCGGTCGTCTCATGCCCGCAGCCGACAACCGCGAGCGGCGTTGAGGTCATCACGAGGTTCATCAGCGCATAGGAGACCATGGCGCAAATCATCGCCACGGCAATTTGCGGGTCTTTAAGGAGTTCAAGCCGCGTGCGCCCGCCCTGCGGCGCCCCCTTCGCCCGCCGCCCCGGCGCGGGGCTTTTGAGAAAGGCGAAGAGGACCGGCCCGAGTGCGTTGATGCCGATGATGGCGAGATATGTCGCGAGGAAGGGCACGACCATCGCCTGCGCGGTGAGCTTGACGAGTTGCGGCCCGATGATCGCGGCGGCAAGCCCGCCCGCCAACACCCAGGAAATCGCCTTCGATTGCAGCGCCACCGGCAGCCCGTCGGTCGCGGCAAACCGGTAGAACCCCTGCGCCGACATGTAGACCCCCGCGAAGACCGCGCCGAGGCAGAAGAGCGCAAACGAGCCCTCGGACAGCGCATAGGCCGAGATCGCCGCGCCGATCGCGCCCGCGGCAGTGGCGAGGAGGAAGCCCGCGCGCCGCCCGAAGGCCGCCATAAACTCCGACATCGGCTGCGCGCTGAGCACCGAGCCCAGCACGATGAGAGACAAGGGCAAGGTGGCCCAGCAGGGGTTGGGGGTCAGTGATTTGCCCGCAAGCCCCCCCACGGTGAAGATCATCGACATCTGCGCGCCCAAAAGCGCCTGTGCCGCGACCAGCACGAGGATGTTGCGCCGCGCCACGGGGGAAGCGGGGTCGGGGGGCAGAAGGCCGGATGTATCTTTCATGCTCAAGCCCTAGCGCGCGTGTTGAGGGCTTTCAAGCGGCGCGCAAAGCGGGCAGGGTGGCGCCATGGTTGGACGCATCATTCACACCGAAGACGATATCGCCGAGGGCGCCGCGTGGCTTTGCACGCGCGAGCCCGCCTTTGCGCGTGTTCTCGATCTCACCGGCCCATGGCCTTTGCGCCGCCGCGAAGACGGGTTCGAGGCGATGCGCGATGCGATCCTCGGCCAGCAGGTCTCGGTTGCGGCGGCGCGCTCGATCCGGGGCAAGCTTCTCGACGCGGGCTACGGCGCCCCCGAGGCTTTGGCGGGCGCGGGCGAGGACGACCTTCGAGCCTGCGGCCTCTCGCGCCAGAAGGTGCGGTATTTGCAGGCTCTCGCCCGCTCCGGCGTGGATTTCGACGCGCTGCGCGCGCTGCCCGATGCCGCGGTGATCGACACGCTCTTGCCGCTTCCCGGCATTGGCCGCTGGACGGTGGAGATGTATCTCATTTTCGCGCTTGGCCGGGCCGATGTCTTTGCCGTGGATGACCTCGCGCTGGCCGAGGGCGCACGGCTGCTCTTTGACCTGCCAGAGCGGCCAAAACGCAAGGAATTTGGCACGCTTAGTGCGCAATGGTCGCCTTGGCGGGCGGTTGCCGCGCGGGCGATCTGGGCCTATTATGCGGCGATCAAGGCACGGGAAGGGGTGGCACCATGATACGCGAGATGAAGCTTGGACGGGTGACCCCGCGCTCGGGCCATGCGAAATCGGCGGTGCTGTTCCTGCACGGCTATGGTGCGGATGGCGACGACCTGCTGGGCCTTGCCGAGCCGCTCGCGCCGCATCTGCCTGACACGCTCTTTCTGGCGCCCGATGCGCCCGAGGAATGCATCACCAATCCGTTCGGGCGGCAATGGTTTCCGATCCCGTGGCTTGACGAGTCTTCGCCCGAGGAGGCCGCGGCGGGGCTCGCGCAAAGCACGCGCGATCTCGATGCGTTGATCGACAAGATTCTTGCCGAGGAGGGGCTCGCGCCGGCGCAGCTTGCCGTGGTGGGCTTTTCGCAAGGCACGATGATGGCGCTGCATGTGCTGCCGCGCCGGGCGGACCCGATTGCCGCCATCGTCGGCTTTTCCGGGCGGCTCCTGAATGCCGGGGCTTTGGCCGAAGAGGCCGTCGCGCGCCCGCCAGTGCTGCTTTTGCATGGCAATGTCGATCAGATCGTGCCGTTTTCCGATCTCAAGAAAGCCGCCGATGCGCTGGTGGCGGCGGGATTCCCCACCTATGCCCAGGTGATGGAGGGCACAGGCCATGGCATCTCTCCGCAAGGGCTCGGCATGGCGCTCTCCTTCCTCAAAGATCACTTGCCGGAATGACCTGAAAGCCTGCCCGAAAAGCGGGCAGCGCGTCATGCGGCTGTTGCAAAGTCATGCAAAGCCTGTGCCCGGGCGGGGTGGCCGCAGATCGCGGGCCTTGCCCTGTGGCAAACGCCATATATAGTTGGGGTATCGGCAGGAGCGGGGGCTTCTCCGCTTTCCGGCCGGACATGCGACAGGCGGGAGGGCAGGGTATGCTCGATCATGGCGGCAGGCCGGGCGCCAGACAGGGTGAGAAAACCGGCGACAGACATGGCGAAAAGGCCGAGTTCCGCACCCAGTTCGTGCGCGAGCCCTCCGCTTTGCGCCACCATCCGGCCCTGGTGCTCAACGCCGATTTCCGCCCGCTGAGCTATTATCCGCTTTCGCTCTGGCCGTGGCAGGAGGCGGTGAAAGCGGTCTGCCTCGACCGGGTCACGATCCTCGCCGAATATGACGAGGTAGTGCGGAGCCAGAGGCAGAGCATACGCATTCCCTCTGTCGTGGTGCTGAAAGAATTCGTCCGACCCCAGAAGCGCGTGGCCTTCACGCGCTTCAATCTTTTTCTGCGCGACGGATTTTGCTGCCAGTATTGCGGCGCAAAGGGGGATCTCACTTTCGACCATGTGGTGCCGCGCTCGAAAGGCGGCGTGACGAGCTGGGAGAATGTCGTGGCGGCCTGTGCGCCCTGCAACCTGAAAAAGGCGAACAAGTCGCTCAAGGCCTCGGGGTTGAGGCTGCGCAAGCCTGCGCGCGAGCCTTCGGCCGAGGACATGCATCAGATTGGTCGGCGCTTCCCGCCCGGGCATCTGCACGAGAGCTGGATCGATTTTCTCTACTGGGATGCTGAACTGGAAGCCTGAGCGGTCTCACCCCATTGAAATTGGGAGGAAAGCATAGGTTTCCCCCAACCCCCTGTCCGCTTCCGCCCCGGACGCATCGTTTCCGCCTCGGTGATCAACAACGGCAGATGCGTCAGGTGCTCGATCCTGCGCTGCGCCGCCTGAGATCGACGACGAACACCTAGACCTCTGCGATCTCCGGCCCGGTTTTGGAACGCGAGATTCAATACGCTCGCAAGGCGGCTTCGAACTGCTCAAGCCCGATGCGGCGGTCTCCGATCACGCAGGTACGGTCCGGAACCGGCCCCCGCCAGATCAGGGCCCTCGGTCGGCCGCGATCGCGACAGCGACCACAACGTATTGGCGGGATGATCCGCGATCTCTTCAACGCCCCGGGGGGGGCGCCGGGGAAGTGCAGGCCTTATCGACGGGCAAGCTAAGCAGAGCGGAAGTGAACACGCCCCGAATCCCGGCGCGTCGCCGGGCAGGATATTTGCGGCCTGTCGCCTCCGGGGAACCCGGGGCAGGTTCGGCCATGCGCGGCACCGGCCGACCGCGACTGCACGAGAGCCGTTGCGGTGCGAAACGAGATCGTTCGATTCGCACGATCAAGCCATAAACCCGTTACAGATTCGCATTTAACTTTTGTTTACGACTGGGGTGCTCGGGGGAGTCCTTCGCTCTGGAACCAAATCAGACGCAACCGGATGCGGTTTGCGTAACGCTAACATTTGTGGGGAATGACATGGTCGGCATAGCCACGCGGGTCTTCATCAACGAGATTCATTACGACAACAGCGGCACCGATATCGACGAGATGATCGAGATCGCTGGTCCGGCGGGGACCGATCTGAGCGGCTGGTCGATGGTTCTCTACAACGGCAATGGCGGCGCCGTTTACAACACCACCGCGCTTTCGGGCGTCATCGACGACGAGGGCGCGGGCTTTGGCGCGCTCTCTTTCGCATTCCCCGGCCTGCAGAACGGTGCGCCCGATGGTATTGCGCTGGTCGATGGCTCGGGTACGGTCGTGCAGTTCCTCAGCTATGAAGGCGTGATGACGGCGGCCGATGGCCCGGCTGCCGGACTGACCTCGACCGATATCGGCGTGGCGGAAACCGGCAGCACGCCGACCGGCGAAACGCTGCAGCTGTCCGGTACCGGGACGGTTTATGAGGATTTTGGCTGGACCGGGCCTGTGGCGGGTTCGGCGGGCGCGCTTAATGCCGGGCAGAGTTTCGGCGCCTCCAGCCTCTCGATGATTGCGATTGCCGATGCGCAGGTCGCCGAGGGCGACAGCGGCACGGTCGAGATGGTTTTCACGGTCTCGCGCAGCGACGGCACCGGCAGCGCCGCGGTGGATTGGACGACGACGGACGGCACCGCGCTTGCGGGCGAGGATTACGTGGCCGCCTCCGGCACGCTGAGCTTTGCCGCGGGCGAGACCGAGAAACAGGTCCGGGTGACCGTTCAGGGCGATACGCTGCGCGAGGGGAACGAAACTTTCAGCGTCACGCTTTCGAACCCGGCGGCGGGCTCTGGGATTTCCGTGGCCACTGCCACGGGCACGATCCTGAATGACGAGGTCACGCTGATCTCCGCGATTCAGGGCACGCCCACGACGCAGGGGTCGAACCCGGTCGGCGGCAATGACAATTTCGACGCCAGCCCGCTGGTCGGCCAGACCGTCACGATCGAGGCGATCGTGGTGGGCGACTTCCAGAACGGGGATGCGGATAGCACCCGCAATCTGGGCGGATTTTACCTGCAGGAAGAAGACAGCGATGCCGATGGCGATGCGCTCAGCTCGGAAGGCATCTTTGTCTATGAAGGCGCGCTCGGCACCGATGTGCAGATCGGCGACAAGGTGCGCGTCACCGGGTTGGTGAGCGAATATTTCGGCCAGACCCAGCTCTCTTCGATCAGCGGACTGGAGGTCATTTCATCGGGCAATGCCCTGCCCACCGCGGCGGTGATCGCTCTGGGCGGCGATGTCAGCCTTGCGCAGGACGGCGGGTATCAGGCCGATCTGGAAGCTTATGAGGGGATGCGCGTCACCATCCCCGCGACGCTGACGATCACCGAGCAATATAATCTCGACCGGTTCAACGAGATCACCCTGTTCGACACCAACGGGTTCGAGCAGGCGGGCCCGGCGGGCACCACGCTGGTGGACGAACGTCCCTTCCAGTATACGCAGTTCAACGACCCCGATGCGGCGGGCTACGATGCCTATCTGGCCGAAGTGGGCGGGCGGCAGATCGTTTATGATGACGGGCTGAACACGCAAAACCAGCCGATTGATCACCTCGACGGGTTCGCGGGCTACTCCGATGCGACGGCGCCCTCTATGGGCGACACGATCACCGATCTGACTGGCGTGCTCGACTATCAATGGGCGGGCAATTCCGCTTCGGGGGCAACCTGGCGCATTCGCGCCACCGAAGACGGCCAGAACAGCTTCGATGACACCGCCTCCCGCCCCGATGCGGTGGCAAGCGTTGCGGGCGATATCAAGGTGGCCAGCTTCAACGTGCTGAACTTCTTCACCTCGATCGACGGCAGCGGCAACGAAGGTGTTGGCGAGACGCTCGATCAGGAGGCGCGAGGCGCCGACAGCACCGCCGAATACGAGCGCCAGCTTGACAAGCTCGTCAGCGCGATCAGCGGGCTCGGTGTTGATATTGTCGGTCTGCTCGAGCTTGAGAACGACTTCCTCGACGGCGGCCTCGCACCGGCGGACGGTACGGCACAGGGCGATCGCGGCATCGCGATTGCCGCGCTTGTGGCCGCGCTCAATGCCGCGGAAGGCAGCGCGGTCTGGGCCTGGGTCGACCCGGGGCAGGAATTCACCGGTGATGACGCCATTGCGCCCGGTATCATCTACCGCACCGACAAGGTGATGCTCGCGGCGGGCACCTCGGCGGCGATCCTGACCGATGCTGAAGTCGATGCAGCGTTGCTGGCGCAAAGCACCGTGGGCGGCATCTTCAACGGCGACGACACCTCGCGCGCGCCGATCGCCGCGACCTTCGCGACACTCGATGGCGCCGCGGAAATGACCGTCGTCGTCAATCACCTGAAATCAAAAGGCGGCACCGGCACCGGCGCGGACGCCGATGCAGGCGATGGCGCGGGCGCGTTCAACAACCAGCGCCTGCTGGCGGTCGAGGCGCTTGATGCCTGGCTTGAGACAAACCCGACCGGCTCGGCGACCGACAACCTTCTGCTGCTGGGGGATTTCAACGCCTATGCTTCGGAAGATCCGATCTCCTACCTGACCAGCGAGGCGGGCTTCGTCAATGTGGTCGCGCAATTCGTGGAGGCGGGCTATTCCTACCTCTTCGATGCGATGCTCGGCACGCTCGATTACGCGCTGGCCTCGGTGTCGCTGTTCAACGCGATCGTCGATGCGATGGAGTGGAACATCAATGCCGACGAGGCCGACGCGCTCGATTACAACCTCGATTACGGGCGCGACGAGAGCTATTTCGACGGATCCGATCCCTATCGCGCCTCGGACCATGATCCGCTGATCCTCGGCATCTCGCTGCCCGAAGCGGAGAGTCCGCTTGCGGTCACCACTTACACCGGCCCGACCTACAGCGGGGATCTTGCCGCCTCGGGGGCGCTCGCGGCCACGCATCTCGCCTCGCTCAGCCTGCAGGGCGCCGAGATCGCCGCCTATGCGGACGGCCTGCTTCTGGTCACCTCCAGCGCGGGGCTGCACCTCGTCGATATCTCCGATCCGTCGAGCCCGGTGCTCGTGAGCACGATCGACCTGATCGCCGACTACGGGCTCTCGTCCAATGATATCTCGTCGGTCGCCGCGTCCGGCACGCTCGTTGCCGTCGCGGTGATCGCCGCCGACCCCACGGCGGCGGGGCAGGTTCTGGTCTTCGACACCCAGAGCGGGTTCAAGGGGATTTACGCGGCGGGCTCGCATCCCGATGCGGTGACCTTCTCGCCCGATGGCACGAAGATCCTCGTGGCGAACGAGGGCGAGCCGGTTGATATCGACACGTTCAACCCCAAGGGGGGCGTAACGGTGATTGACCTCTCGGCGGGGGCCGATGCCGGGGTGGTGACCCAGGTCGATTTCAGTGCTTTCGACGGGCAGGAAAACGCCCTGCGCGAGGCCGGGGTGCGGATCTTCGAGGGGCAGAGCGTTTCCGACGATCTGGAACCCGAGTATATCGCCGTCTCGAAGGACGGGCTGACGGCGATGGTCACGCTGCAGGAGGCCAATGCGATTGCGGTGCTCGACCTGACGACCAACACCTTCACCCGGATCATCCCGCTTGGTGGCAAGGATTTCTCCACGCTGCTGGCCGATTTCTCCGACCGTGACAGCGGTATCGAACTGACCACCGGAAATCCGGTGATCGGGCAGTTCATGCCCGACGCGATCGCCTCCTACACCGGGCCCGATGGCAAGACCTACTACGTGATCGCCAACGAGGGCGACGACCGTGACGATTTTATCGCCTCGGGTGACAGCGCGCGGCTCAAGGATCTCGATCTCGACGATGCCACCTATCCCGACGAGGCGGCCCTTCTGGCCAATGATGTGCTCGGCCGGCTCAACGTCTCCGGCTCCGCGCTTCTCGACGGCGACACCGATGGCGATGGCGACATCGACCAGATCCTGACCTATGGCGCGCGCTCCTTCTCGATCCTCGATGAAACCGGCACGATGATTTTCGACTCGGGCGATGCAATCGAGCGGATCATCGCGGAGCAGTTCCCGGACCTGTGGGATGACAGCCGCTCCGACAACAAGGGCCCCGAGCCCGAGGGGGTCACGATCGGCGTGATCGGCACCCAGACCTATGCCTTCGTCGGGCTCGAACGCTCGAACCTGACGCTGATCTTTGACGTCACCGACCCGTCGGAAGTCACCTTCGTCACGGCGGCGGGCGATCCGGGCGATACCAGCCCCGAAGGCACGCTCTTCATCCCGGCCGCGGCCAGCCCGACCGGCACCGCGCTTTATATCGCGAGCAACGAGGGCTCCGGCTCGATCGGCATCTATCAGCTTGAGGAAACCACCATGGAAACCGCGACCTTGCGTGTCACCGAAGCCTGGGTTGGCCAGGATGGCGAAGATCTGACCGCCGACTGGTTCGAGATCACCAATACCGGCACTATCGCCTATGATGCCGCAACGATGGGCGCGCTCTACTATGACGACGACAGCGCGGATCCGGAAGTCGCGGATGTGGTCAACGGCATTGGCACCCTGGCCCCCGGCGAGAAGGCGATCGTGGTGATCGGCACGGCGGAGGATGCGGCGCGCTTCCTGTCGGTCTGGGCCGATGACATCGACCTGAGCGATGTGCAGGTGGGCTGGAGCAATGGCGCCGGCCTTGGACAGGGGGGAGATACCGTCACGCTCTGGATGGGCAACCCGACCGGAACCGGCGTGCTGATCGACTCCGCCGTGATCCCGGCGCCCGGCACGAGCGGCGCCTCCTATGATGTTCTGTTCGGGGCGGAAAGCACGGTGGGCAACGCTTCCGGCGCGGTTGCGACCGACGATATGGCGGGCACTTCCGGCACCGAGCCCGCGATCGGCTCGCCGGGCCATGTTGCGGGCGAGGAGACGCCCTCCACGGTCTTCACGCTGGAACTGCTGCATTTCTCCGATCAGGAGGCCTCGACGTCGGCGCTGGCCGATGCGCCGCGCCTCTCGGCGGTTCTGAATGCGCTCGAAGCGCAGGACATCAACGGGGATGGCCTTGCCGACAACACGCTCGTGCTCTCCTCGGGCGACAGTTTCCTTGGCTCGCCTTTCTACACCGCCTCTGCCGCGGTCTTCGGTTCTGCCGGGATCGCCGACATCCTGATCCAGAACGAGCTGGGCGTGCAGGCGATGGCGCTGGGCAACCACGAATTCGACTTTGGCACCGCCAATCTTGCGGGGCTGATCTCGGGCTCGGCCAATGGCACCGACCTGAACGGCGACGACTTCACCGGCGCTGCCTATCCCTATCTGTCGACCAACCTCGACTTCTCGACCGATCCGAACCTCGCCTCGCTTGAAGTCGAAGGCGGGCAGGCGCCGCAGGCGGGCACTGTCACCTCCTCGGTGGTGCTCACGGTCGACAGCGAGCAAACCGGCACCACCGAGCTGATTGGCGTGGTCGGCGCGACCACCCCGACGCTGGGCCGGATTTCCTCGCCCGGCAGTGTCGGCATCTCGCCCGGCAGCTTCGACAGCATTCCGACTGAAGCGCAGCTCGATGCACTGGCCGCCGAAATTCAGGCCGAGGTCGATGCGCTGCTGGCGGATAACCCGACGATGAACAAAGTCGTGCTTCTGGCGCATATGCAGGTGCTCGGCATCGAGGAAGCGCTGGCGACCCGGCTTTCGGGCGTCGATGTGATCGTTGCGGGCGGTTCGAACACCCGGCTCCTCGACGACAATGACCGTCTGCGCGATGGCGACAGCGATCAGGGGCAATACCCGTTCTTCACCACCGATGCCGATGGCAACCCGATCGCCGTTGTCAATACCGATGGCAGTTACAAATATGTCGGACGCCTCGTGCTCGACTTCGACGAAAACGGCCACATCATCCCCGAAAGCTATGACGAGACCGTCTCGGGGGCCTATGCCACCGATGCGCAGGGCGTGGCCGATCTGGACGCCGCGGCGCTCGTCGATCCTGAAATCCAGGCGATCGTCGATGCGATCGGCGAGCAGATCAGCACGACTGAAAGCAACGTCTTCGGCGTCTCGGATGTGTTCCTCAACGGCAACCGGTCGGGCACCGCGACCGCGGAGGATCCCGACGGCTCGCGCACCCAGGAAACCAATCTTGGCGATCTGACGGCGGATGCGAACCTCGCCTATGCGCAGAGCTACGACGACACGGTGACGGTCTCGATCAAGAACGGCGGCGGGATCCGCGCCTCGATCGGTCAGGTCTGGGTGCCGCCGGGGGCGACCGACTATGTGCGCGATGCCAATGCCGAAATCACCGATGCCGAAGGCAATGTGATCAAGCCGGAAGGGGGCATCAGCCAGACCGATATTCAGGCGGCGCTGGCGTTCAACAATTCGCTGAGCCTCGTCACGGTGACGCGCGCCGACCTGATCGCGGTGCTCGAGCACGGGATCTCTTCCTTGCCCTCGGCGGCCGGGCAGTTCCCGCAGGTCTCGGGGGTGCAGTTCTCCTACGACGAGACGCTGCCGGCCGGGTCGCGCATCGTCAATGCCGCAATCGTCGATGCCGATGGCAACGACATCGACGTGCTGATGCGCGACGGCGTGCTTGTGGGCGATGCCGAGGGCACAGTCCGGGTGGTGACGCTCAACTTCATGGCCGATGGCGGGGATGGCTATCCTTTCCCGACCGGTGCCGATGTCGATCGGGTCGATCTTCCGTCGCTTGACACCGATGGGGTGGCCGACGGTCTGGCGACTTTTGCCGCCGACGGCACGGAACAGGATGCTCTGGCCGAGTATCTCGCGGCGAACTTCTCCACGCCCGAGACTGCCTTCTCGATCGAGGATACCGGCCGGGAAGGGGATGAGCGCATCCAGAACCTCGCCTATCGCGAAGATACGGTGATCGACGCGCCGGAGTTCCAGTTCGTCTTCGGCAGCGAAGGGCGTGACCGTCTGGTCGGCACCGATGCGGCCGATGTTCTGGTCTCGGGTGCGGGCAATTTCGACATGCTCACCGGCGGCGACGGGGCCGATGTCTTCTACTTCGGCTTCGAGGCGCTGGATGGGGTGCGGGAACGCGATACGATCCTCGACTATCAGGTGGGGGTCGATGCGATCGGCCTCGCCAGCGGTGTGAGCGTGGCCGCCATCAAGCAATCGGGCGCGAGCGTGATTGTCTATCTCGACGATCCGAACGGTCAGGACGACGCGATCTATGTCCAGGGCGTCAATGTCACCGCGGCGTCGATCACCATCATCGAGAATTTCGATCTGGTGGGCTTCTGAGCTCACCTTTCTCACTTCAGGAGATACAGAATGAAAAAGCTTCTTGCGGCCCTCGGTTGCGTTGTCGCCCTGGCTGGTCCGGCCTCGGCCGCGACCACGGTTGATCTCGCCTGGGGGACGGCCGATTTCGCCGCCTTCAACGGTGCGGGCGATCTGATGATCTGGGGGGCGGATGCCTATGTGTTCGGTGACACGATCGATACGCCCGCGCTCCTCGATCTGATGCTGAGCTTTGATCTGGCCAATCCGGTGACAACGGCGACGGGCTATCTCGATCTCTCCTTCGGCGGCGCGCTCCTGCTCGATGGAATGCTGGGGACGATCACGCAGCAAGAAGACCAGCTGACGATGGTCTTCGACGGGCTGACGGGCACGGCGGCCTCGGCATTCGGTCCTTCCCTGACGTTCGAGCTTGCCTTCGTCGATCCGCTGGGCGCCGCGCCGGTGAGCGCGCTCGTGGATGGCACCAGCTACGATGTCGTGGGCTATGGTGCTGGCAGCGAAGCGCCCGCAGTGCCGTTGCCGGCAACCCTGCCGCTGCTGCTTGCGGGACTGGGGGCGCTCGGGGTCCGTGTGCGCGCCGGCCTGCGCCGCGCCTGACGCCTTCGGCCGATCCCGCACCGGGATCGGCCTTCCCCCGGATCAGCCTCGGGGCAAGCGCGCGCGCGGAGCCTCTCATCATCTGCTCTGTGGGCCAGGGCCGGAAGGCCCACTCATCCTGCGCGGCGCAATTCGACACGGATCTTCCCGTGCGGGATGGTCCCGGTTGCCCCGCCCCGCGCGGGAAAACGCCAGAAGACGGTCCGGACCCGGGCTCCGCATAAGCGACCTTGCACCGTTCAGATTTTTGCCGCGTCCCTTGCGCGGGAAGTCAGGATCCTGTCGATTTCCGCCAAGGTTCGCCCGCTGGCGCCTGCATGGTCCATAAGAAACGCCTCTATCTGCTCCTGTGGCACCTGCTGCGGCGCGCTCAGGGCTGCGAAGAGCGCCGCCGGATCCGGAACGCTGCAAGCTATTCCGGCAAGCTCCGCCTCGACAAAGGGGTATTCGATCGTCCAGACGATCGGGCCGACGAGCACCGGCTTGCCCAGCATGAGCGGCTCGATGACATTATGCGCGCCTTTTGGCGTGAAGCCGCCGCCCACGACGACACGATCGGCGAGGGCCAGGTAGAAGAACATCTCTCCGAGGCTGTCGCCCAGCAAAACCTCGGTCTCGCCGAAATCTCCCTGAGCCTGCAGGGTCTTGTCCAGCACCTCGCTCCGGCGCACGACCTTTATTCCCGCGGTTTCAAGCGCTTCGGCCACGGCATCGAAACGTTCGGGGGCCCGAGGGACATAGATGAAGAGGGGCGGGGGGCGCTTGCTGGTCCGCGCCGCATCGCGCTGGCGCAGGATCAGTTCGAGGAACAGCCGTTCTTCCCCCTCCACCCCGCTGGCGATGGTTACAACGCCCCGCGCAGGAGCAATTTGTGCCCGGAAGGTTCTCGCAGCTTGCAGCAGGTTGGCGGGAACTGGTTGGTCAAAACGCAACTCGCCCGTTACCGCGACATCGCGAAGCCCGATCGCGGTGAACCGCTGTGCGTGGATCGCCGATTTCACGAGGGCTCCGGCGAGCCCCTGCGCAACCCGCAGCCGCAGCCGCAGCCCGCGGCAGTCTCGCTCAAAGGAGCGCGTCGCATATTGTGCGTTGCACAGATAGAGCCCAATGCCCGCACTCCGCGCCGCAAACACCATCGCGGGCCAGATTTCCGCTTCAAGCGCCAAGCCAATGCGCGGCCTGAACGCTTTGAAAAAGCGTCGATAACACCAGGCCATGTCGAGGGGAACCCAGACCACCTGAAGCTGTCCGGTGGCGATTTCCGGCGCAAAGAGGCGGGCGGATTCCCGCCGCCCCGCCGGTGTGAAATGGGTCAGCAGCACCTGATCGCCCCGTGCCAGCATGGCCCGGATCAGCCCCGTGGCCGAGCGGGTCTCGCCAAGGCTGACGGCATGGAGCCAGATCGCGCCCTGGCTTCCGCGGTGCCGGTAAAATCCGAACCGTTCCGCCAAATGTTGCCTGTACTCCCGATCCCGCTGTCCGCGGCGCCACAGATAGATCAGCACCAACGGCAGCAGGCCGATCCAGGCGAGGCGATAAAACACAAGAAAGATGCGGATGATCACCCGGCCGTCTCCATCAGGGAAATCAGATCTCGGGCCAGACGGTCCGTTTCGGCCCGCGCGGCATTGACAAGAAGCAGGGCCTTTTCGTGATCTGCCCCGGAGTGCGTGCGGGCAACCGCCTTGGCAATCGCCAGATCGGCTCCGGCGCCCGCCGCGACCTCCTGCACCAGACCCAGAGCCCGCAGCTTTTCATAATCGTTCTGAAAATTGCGAGTATGGGGCCCGCTCAGCACCGGCACCCCGAGGCAGATCGCCTCCCAAGGGTTGTGACCGCCGACATCTCCGAGCGAGGCGCCGATAAAGGCGCTCTCGGCCAGCCGATACCAGAGGCCGAGTTCTCCAAACGTGTCGGCAAGCCAAACCGCCTTGTCCGGGCCGGGATCTTCCGCAAGGCTGCGGATCGCAAAGGGAAGACCTGCGGCCTGAAGGGCCTTTGCGATCTCCGGGCTGCGCCCCGGAAGGCGCGGCGTCAGGATCAGGAGCCAGTCCTGCGACCGGGCAAAGAGGCGTGCCTGAGCGGGGATCAGCGCCGCCTCGTCATCCGGATGAGTGGAGGCAGCCACCCAGATCCGCCGCTCCGCCAGAAGATGCCGCAACCGGGACAGTTCCGCGCTTTCCGCGGTGAGCGGCCGCGCCGCGGGTTTGAGCGATCCGGTTTCGCGCACTGCGCCCGCGCCGAGTTCCCGCAAATTCGCCGCGGTTTCTGTGTCCTGCGCGGCAATGAGCGCAAAGCAGCGGAGCGTGTCGCGGTAGAGGCCGGAGAGACGGGCGCGTTTGCGCAAAGACTTGGCATTCATGCGCGCGTTGACATAAGCGAGCGGAATGCCGCGCGCGGCGATGTCCTGGATCGCGCCTGGCCAGAGATCCTGTTCGGACCAGATCGACAGGTCGGGGCGCCAATGATCGAGAAACCGGCGCATGAACGCCGGCCCATCGAGCGGCAGCATCTGGTGATGCGTGTCGGGGCCAAGGTTTTTGGCGATCACCTGTGCGGAGGAACTCGCACTCGATGTCAGCAGCACATGCAGCCCCGGGCGCGTTCTTTGCAGGCTGTCCACGAGGGGCCGAAGCGCCAGAACCTCGCCCAGGCCAACAGCGTGAATCCAGACGAGCTTGCCGTTCGGGCGAGGCTGTGTCGGCACGCCGAGCTTTTCCTGAAATCGTGCCGGATCCTCCTTGCCGCGTTGCAGCCGTCGACGCAGCAGGGCGCGCATCAGGGGTTGCAGGGCAGGGCGCAGCCAAAGATAGGCGCGCAGTTCCATTCCAGGCTCCGCCATATGCCGAAATACCCCTTGTACTCAGTTTTCTCGCGCAGCAGCGAGATGGTGCGGCGGGTTGCGCGCCTCAGGGCGCGGGCCCCCCGCACATCCGAAACCGGCCGTCCCGGCGCTTCCCGCCCCCACATCCACCCGCAAAAGGGCCCGTAAGCCTGCCTGCCGCCCGATGGAGAAGGCAGAGATCGCGAGATCTGGAAGGCCTGATGTTGCGACCGTCAGAACTGAAGTCTCGCGCAAGGCCCGTCAACTTTCATCCGAGGAAGGCAAGAGGATGCGCCGAGTGTAAAGGGGAACGCAGCGGGGGGCAACGCCCCGGTTGGTCCGGCCTCAGAGGTGCGGCGCCGTGGCGTTACGAGAGCGCATTGACAAGGCGTATCCCACGGCGCGATATGGGCGCGTCATCGGTTCGGCACGGAGCAAAGCCCCCTGCCGAAGCAATAGGGAATGCGGTGAGGTGTAGCCATCAGGCGCCGAATCCGCAGCTGCCCCCGCAACTGTCAGCGGCGAGCGACACCGGATATGCCACTGGAGCCCGCGCGGCCCCGGGAAGGCCGGTGAAGCGAAGACCCGCGAGCCAGGAGACCTGCCGGTGATCCGTGGGGCGCGAAAGCGCCCGCGGTGCAACCGGACGCCGGGGTGCGCGTCTGGCCAGGTGGCTGGATGCCGCCTGCGCCTCTCCCCGTTGTCCTTTCCAGCTGTGTCCGGCGTTGCCGGGCCCGAGAGAGAGGAACACATGAGTCTTCAAAGACATGGCCTTCTGGCCGCCGCCCTCATGGGCACAATCCTGTTGCCCGGCGCCGCCGCCGCGCATTTCCAGTCGATCTATGCCGAAACACCCGTTCTCACCGCGCCGGGCGATGTGCCGCTGCGGCTGATCTTCTGGCACCCGTTCGAAAACGGCCATGTGATGGACATGGGCGTGCCGACAACCTTCTACATGGTGCATCGCGGCGAGAAGACCGACCTTTCGGACCGGCTGTCGCAGATCAGCTTTCAGGGCGCCGAGAATTCTGCCGTCGCCTATGCGGCCTCGGTGCCGGTGAAGAAGGCAGGTGATTACGTGCTCGTACTCGATCCCGCGCCCTATTACGAGCAGACCGAAGACATCTATATCGAGCAGATCACCAAGGCTTACCTGAACCGCGCCGAAATGCCGACCGACTGGAGCGATGCGCAGGGCCTGCCCACCGAGATCGTGCCGCTCAACAAGCCCTATGCCGTGGTCACCGGCTCCACCTTCTCGGGGCAGGTGCTCTCGGCGGGCCAGCCCGTCGCCGGAGCCGAGATCGAGGTCGAATATATCGCGGCCCTGCCGGATATGGCGACGAACACGGTCGAGGCGCCCCGCGCGCATCCGCTCCCCGGCGGCACTCTCACCGCGATCACCGATGCCAATGGCACCTTCACCTTCGGCATCCCGAAAGCGGGCTGGTGGGGCTTTGCCGCGCTCGGGGTCGGGCCGGAGAAAAGCTTCGAGGGCAAGGAGTTGAGCCAGGACGCAGTGATCTGGGTCTATGCGCAGGACATGGAGTAGAAGATGCATATCGTCGATGGTGCCCTCAGCGCTCCGGTGCTGGTAAGCGGGGCGGTGCTGACGGCCGGGGGGATCACCCTCGGCCTGAGGCAGATGACGCTTGAACGCATTCCCGCGGCGGGGGTGCTCTCGGCGAGCTTCTTCGTCGCCTCGCTGATCCATGTCGCGGTCGGGCCAAGCTCGGTGCACCTGATCCTGAACGGGCTTTGCGGGCTGATCCTCGGCTGGACCGCCTTTCCCGCGCTTTTCGTGGCGCTGGTGCTGCAGGCGGTGTTCTTCGGCTTTGGCGGCATCACGGTGCTCGGCGTCAACACGCTCAACATCGCGCTGCCCGCAGTGCTGATGGGGCTCGCGCTGCGCCCGCTCATCGCCCGCGCGGGGCCGCGTCTCGCGGCACTCTGGGGCGCGATCGGCGGGGCGGGGGCGATCGCGCTCACCACGGTCTTTGTTGCCGGTGCGCTCGTCTTCAGCGGCGAGGCTTTCGTGCCCGCGGCAAAGCTCGTTTTCTTCGCGCATATCCCGGTGATGGCGATCGAGGCGGTGATCAGCGCCGCCGCCGTCGTGCTGATCAAGCGCGTCAAACCCGACCTCTTCGCGGCCCCCTCCGCCGCGCTGCCCGCCTGAAGGAGATCATGATGAAACCTTTCATTCTGTCCGGACTGATCGCCTGCGCCGCCCTTGCGCCGCTGCCCGCGCTTGCGCACAAGGTGATTGCCTCGGTCTATCCCTCGGGCGAGGCGATCGAGGGCGAGCTCGGCTTTTCCGATGGCACGATGGTGGCGGGGCAGGCGGTCAATGTGATCGCGCCCGACGGCCGGGTGCTGGCCACGGTCACCACCGATGCGGAGGGCAATTTCAGCTATGCGCCCTCCGAGCCGGTGGCGCTCACCTTCCATGCCGACATGGGCGGCGGCCATGTGGCCGATGTGACGATGGATCAGGCGGATGTGGCCAAGATCCTCGGCAAGGCCGAGACGCTCGCCGCCGCTCAGGCCGAACTTGCGACCCCCGCTGCGGCGGCGACGGCTGCCGGACCGGCGCCGATGAGCGCGGCCGAGCGGCTCGTCGAGCGCGAGGCGACGGCGGAGATGCTGCGCGATGAGCTGCGCCCGCTGCGGCAGGAGATCGCCGCGATGAAGGAGAAGAACGACCTGCAGACGGTGCTCGGCGGCATCGGCTATATCCTTGGCCTCTTCGGCCTTGGCTTCTATCTCGCGGCGCGCCGCTCTCTGGCGCGGGGCTGAGCGATGGTCTTTGTGCTTGCCGAGCCTGCCGTTGCCCCCCCCGGCTTCCTTGCCGCCGGGATCGCCCGGATCGACCCACGGTTCCGGGTCGCGGCGGTGCTCGCCTTCGCCCTCGTGGTGAGCCAGCTCGACAGCTTTGCCGCGCTGGGCCTTGCGCTTGCCGCGGGGCTTGCGCTGCTGCTCGCCTCCGGCCAGCCGGCGCGGCCAGTGCTCAAGCGCATGGCGGCAATGGACGGCTTCATCCTCTTCATGCTGGTGCTCTTGCCTTTCACCACGCCGGGCACGCCGCTCTTCACGCTCTGGGGCTTTGGCGCGAGCCGGGAAGGGATGCGCGATGCGCTCGACATCCTGCTCACCGCCAATGCCGTCGTGCTGATGGTGCTCTTGCTTCCCGGCACGCTTGAGCCCGTCACCCTCGGCCATGCGCTCGGACGGCTCGGGGTGCCGGCCGCGCTGGTCAATCTCCTTCTCTTCACCGTGCGCTATATCACTGTTCTTGAAAGCGAATATCAGCGCATGCGGCAGGCGATGCGGGCGCGGGCGTTCTCGGCGCGGACCAATCTGCATACGCTTGTCAGTCTTGGCTATCTCGTTGGCATGATGCTTGTGCGCGCGCAGGAGCGCTCCGAACGGGTGCTGCAGGCGATGAAATGTCGGGGCTTCACCGGCGCGCTGCCGCTGATCGACACGATGCGCTGGCGGCGCGCTGATACCGCCTGGGCGCTCGGCTTTGCCGCACTGCTGGCCGCACTCGTCGCGCTGGAGGTGGCCCATGGCGTCGGCCCTTGAGCTTGAGGGGATCCATTTTGCCTATCCGGGCCGCCCCTCGATCCTCGCGGGTGCCTCGCTCACGGTGGCGGAGGGCGATCGCATCGCGCTTGTCGGGCCGAACGGCTCGGGCAAATCGACCCTGCTGCGGATCGCGGTCGGGCTTTTGCGCCCCAATGCGGGGCGGGTGACGGGCTTTGGCCGGCCGCGCGCGAGCGAGGCCGAGTTTCAGGATCTGCGCCGCGATGTCGGGCTCGTGTTCCAGGATCCTGACGACCAGCTCTTTTGCCCCACGGTGATCGAGGACATGGCTTTTGGCCCGCTCAACCTCGGGCAATCGCGGGCCGAGGCGCTGGCAACAAGCGAGGCAGTGCTTGAGGAGCTTGACCTCATGCATCTGCGCAACCGCGTCACCCATCATCTTTCGGGGGGCGAAAAACGGCTCGTCACCCTTGCCACGGTGCTCGCGATGCGCCCCAAGGTGCTGCTTCTCGACGAGCCGACCAACGCGCTCGACCCGGAGAATGCGGCGCGGCTCCTGTCGATCCTGCGCGGTCTTGATATTGCCCTCGTGCTGGTGAGCCACGATGCCGCTTTCCGCGCGCAGCTTGAGTTGCGCGAGATGCGGCTGCTTGAGGGGCGGCTCGCCGCGCGCTGAGCGGGTGGCCCCCCGCTTTGCGCGCGCCGTGCCTCATTCCGGCGCGCTGCACGTGCCGTGATCGTCGTGCGCACAAAGCCGGTGATCGCCGAGCACCTCGATCACGCGGCAGTCTGCCACCGTGCCATGGACACAGGCGCCGATCATTCGGATCAGTTCGTCTTCGAGCGCTTTGAGCCGGGCGATTCGGGCGCGCACGGCGAGAAGCTGCGTGCGGGCGATTGCATCGACGGCGTCGCAGGGGTGTTCTGGGTGGTCGGCCAGGCCGAGCAGATCGCGGATCGCCTCGAGCGGGAAACCCAGTTCACGCGCATGGCGGATGAAGCTCAGCCGGTGCTCTGCCGCTATGCCATAAAGGCGCTGGTTGCCGCCGCTGCGTTCGGCCGCAGGCATCAGCCCGACCGTCTCGTAATAGCGGATCGTTGGCACCTTGACGCCGGTCCGAGCCGAGAGTTTTCCGATTGTCAGCATTCCGCCCTCTTGCAGCTCTAGTGACTAGAGAGATTATGGTTGCAACTGAGCCGGCGCAAGCAAGACCGGGACAGAAATGGCAAGAGGTTGATATGACAGCGCATTCGCAGGTCGAATCATTTGAATGGCAGGTCGGCGGCATGGATTGCGCGGCCTGCGCAGGCAAGATCCGCGCGGCTGTGTCCGGCTTGCCGGGAGTGGCGGAGGTGGAGATCGCGCTCATGGACGAGCGGTTGCGACTGCGCCTTGCGCCCGGGGGCGTCGGGCGCGAGGAGGTCGAGCGCATCGTGACGCGGCTCGGCTACCAGATGACCCGGCGAAGCGGCCCGTCGGATCCCCCGCCCGTGCTGCGCGCCGGCACTTCGGCCTGTGCCTGCGGAGACGGGGGGTGCGGCGGGACGAGCAAGGCCGCGCTCGCGCCCGCCGCGCGGCAGGGCTGGGCGCGCGGACCGAAGGCGCGCGCGCTGGTGCTTGCCGGGGGGGCGCTTGCCGCAGGCTGGGCAGTCGGCGCAGTCGCCCCGGGTTTCGAGCGGCTCGCCTTCTCGCTGGCGGCTGCGGTTGCGCTTGTTCCCGTAGGGCGCCGCGCCCTCGCGCTTTTGCGCAGCGGCCAGCCTTTCACCATCGAGATGCTGATGGTCATCGCGGCGCTCGGCGCGCTGGTGATCGGTGCGGCGGCAGAGGCGGCGACGGTGCTCTTTCTCTTCGCCGTGGGCGAAGTGCTCGAAGGTCTCGCGGCACGGCGCGCACGCGACGGTATCCGCGCGCTTGTGCGGCAGATGCCGACGGTGGCGCTGCTGGAACATGGCACGCATGCGCATGAAGTGGCGGCAGAGACCTTGCGCCCCGGGCAGATCATTCATCTGCGTCCCGGCGACCGGGCGGCGGTCGATGCCGTGATTGTCGAGGGCGTCTCAGGGCTCGATGAAAGCGCGGTGACGGGCGAGAGCCTGCCGGTGACGCGCGGCCCCGGCGCGGCCGTTCCTGCCGGGGCGATCAATACCGAGGCGCTCTTGCGGCTGCGCGTCACCCGCCCGGCGGCGGAAAGCACGCTCGCCCGGATCGCGCAGATGGTCGCCGAGGCCGAGGCCTCGCGCGCGCCGGTGGAGCGTTTCATCGACCGGTTCAGCCGATGGTACATGCCGCTTGTCGTTGTTCTGGCAGGGGGTGTTGCCGCGGTGCCGCCGCTCGCCTGGGGGGCGGACGGGGCGACATGGGTCTATCGCGGCCTTGCGCTCTTGCTGGTCGGTTGTCCCTGTGCGCTGGTGATTTCGGTCCCTGCGGCCATGGCGGCGGCGCTGGCCACCGGCGCGCGGCAGGGGCTTTTGATCCGCGGTGGCGCAGTGCTCGAAGCGCTTGCCAAGCTGCGTCATGTCGCGCTCGACAAGACCGGCACCCTGACTCTGGGCCGCCCCGAGGTGACCGATCTGTTGCCGCGGGCGGGCGTTGAGGAAACCGAGCTTCTGCGCCTTGCCGCGGCGGTGGAGGCGGGGTCGTCGCATCCGCTGGCGAAGGCGATCGTTGCGCGGGCCGCGAAGGCGGGGCTTGTGCCGCCCGCGGTGCGGGCGGCGCGGACGCTCCCCGGGGTGGGGGCGGAGGCGGAGCTGGGCGGGCAGGTGCTGCGCCTCGCGGCGCCCCGGCTCCCCGATGCCGCTTGCGCTGCGCTGCAGGCCGAGGGCAAGACGGTGGTCGAGCTGACCTGTGACGGAGAGGCGCTGGGCCGCCTCGCCCTGCGTGACGCGCCCCGGCCCGAGGCGGCAGAAGCTTTGGCGGATCTTGCCCGGCTCGGGCTCTCGGCGCAGATGCTCACGGGTGATGCTGCCGCCCCCGCCCAAGCGGTGGCGCGCCCGCTGCGCCTTGAGCATGCCGCAGGGCTTTTGCCCGAGGACAAGCTGGCCCGCATTCGCGCCCTTTCGGCGCAGGGCGGGGTGATGATGGTGGGCGACGGCATCAACGATGCCCCCGCTCTCGGTGCCGCCGATGTCGGCGTGGCGATCGGTGCGGGCGCCGATGTCGCGATCGAGACGGCCGATGCGGTGCTGGCCCGCGACCGGCTGACCGACCTGCCAGCGCTGATCCGGCTGGGCCGCGCGACGATGAAGAATGTGCGCCAGAACCTCGCCATCGCGCTCGGGCTCAAGGCGCTGTTTCTTGTCACCTCGGTTGCCGGGATCTCCGGGCTCTGGATGGCGGTTCTGGCCGATACCGGGGCGACGGTGCTGGTTACCGCCAATGCGCTCAGGCTGCTGCGTTTTGATCCGCGCCGGGCGCGTGCGGCGCCCGGAGGGGGTGGCAGTGAGCCTTTTCGGTGAACGGCGACAGCGCGGGCAGTCCGGGAAATGCCCGCGTTTGGCGGGTTTGACGCCGCGCTTGGCAGAGCGTTCGGGGTCCGCGTCGCAGGCCGGATGTCAACGGAAACGGATTGGGTTCGTTCCGCTGCTGGCATGACGTCATTGCCGCCGATGCGGCGAGGAACCGTTCAGCGCCTGGGCATGATGGGCGATGTGATCGCCAATGAAGCTGGCGATGAAATAATAGCTGTGGTCATAGCCCGGCTGGAGCCGCAGAGTGAGCGGATGGCCGAGCCTTTCGGCGGCCTTGGCGAAGATCTCGGGTTTGAGCTGGGTCTCGAGAAAGCTGTCGGCGGTGCCCTGGTCGATCAGGATGGGGAGCTGTTCCGCGGCAGTTTCCAGAAGTGCAGTCGCGTCCCACTCCGCCCAGAGAGCCCGATCCTCGCCCAGATAGGCCGAAAACGCCTTCTCGCCCCAGGGCACCTGCATGGGCGCGACGATGGGTGAAAAGGCCGAGACCGCCATGTAGCGGCCCGGGTTCTTCAGCGCGATAATGAGCGCTCCATGCCCGCCCATCGAATGGCCCATGATCGAACATCGCTCCGTCACCGGGAAGTGTTCGGCCACGAGCCCGGGCAGCTCGTCGGTGATGTAATCATACATCCGATACTGCGTCGCCCAGGGCGTGCAGATCGCATTGAGATAGAACCCCGCGCCCTGGCCGAGATCATAGGCGGGGTCGTCCGCCACGCCCTCGCCGCGCGGCGAGGTGTCCGGGACGACGAGGATCACCCGATGCTCGGCCGCATAGCGCTGAGCGCCCGCCTTGGCGATGAAATTCTGCTCGGTGCAGGTCAGCCCCGAGAGCCACCAGATCACCGGCAGCCGTTCCCCCGCGGCCATCGCGGGGGTGAAGACGGCAAAGTTCATCTCGCAATCGAGCGTGGCGGAGCGGTGGCGCCAGACGCTTTGCGTTCCGCCACAACAGGCGTGGGATTCGATCTGTTCCATCATCGCCTCAGAACTTGATCACCGAGCGGATCGACTTGCCTTCGTGCATGAGGTCAAAGGCGGTGTTGATCTGATCCAGCGGCATCGTGTGGGTGACGAAGGGGGCCAGTTCGATCTCGCCCTTCATCGCATCCTCGACCATGCCGGGAAGTTGGCTGCGCCCCTTCACGCCGCCAAAGGCCGTGCCCATCCATTTGCGCCCGGTGACGAGCTGGAAGGGACGGGTGGAGATTTCCTGCCCCGCACCGGCCACGCCGATGATCACCGATTGCCCCCAGCCGCGGTGCGCACATTCAAGCGCGGCGCGCATCACATTGACATTGCCGATGCATTCGAAGCTGTGATCCACCCCCCAGCCGGTCATTTCGACGATGACCTGCTGAATGGGCTTGTCATGGTCTTTCGGGTTCACGCAATCGGTGGCGCCGAACTGGCGAGCCAGCTCGAATTTTTCGGGGTTGGTGTCGATGGCGATGATGCGGCCTGCCTTGGCTTGCCGCGCGCCCTGAATCACCGCAAGCCCGATCCCGCCCAGGCCGAACACGGCGACGGAATCGCCCGGCTGCACCTTGGCGGTGTTGTGCACCGCGCCGATGCCGGTGGTCACGCCACAGCCCAGAAGGCAGACATGCTCGTGGTTCGCCTGTTCGTTGATCTTGGCGAGCGAAACCTCGGCCACCACTGTATATTCCGAGAAGGTCGAGCAGCCCATGTAGTGATAGATCGGTTCACCGTTATAGGAAAAACGCGTCGTGCCATCGGGCATCAGGCCCTTGCCCTGGGTGGCGCGCACGGCCACGCAAAGGTTGGTCTTGCCCGATTTGCAGAACTCGCATTCGCCGCATTCGGCGGTGTAGAGCGGAATGACGTGATCGCCCGGTTTCACCGAGGTGACGCCTTCGCCGACCTCGATCACCACGCCCGCGCCCTCATGGCCGAGCACAGCCGGAAACACGCCCTCCGGGTCATCGCCCGAAAGGGTGAAGGCGTCGGTGTGGCACACGCCGGTGTCGGTGATGCGAATGAGCACCTCGCCCTTTTTCGGCGGTGCGACGTCGATCTCGACGATTTCGAGCGGCTGGCCCGGGGCAAAGGCAACGGCGGCACGCGATTTCATGGGGATCTCCCTGTTTCTGGATCTGGAGGTTACTTTAGATAGCTGCGCACCAGCGCCAGCAACTCGGCGGTTTTCGCGCCCCCCTCTCCCTCGGGGGCGCCGAATTCGTCACGGATATGAGCCTCGAGCACTTCGGCCATCAACCCGTTCATTGCGCCCCGGGTGGCGGCGATCTGTTGCAGGAGCGGCCCGCAGGCGGTGCCCGTCTCGAGCGCGCGCTCCAGCGCCTCACATTGGCCGCGGATCCGGCGCACCCGCGCGAGAATGCGCTTCTTGTCTTCCGGATCATTTGGCATGGTACACGCGTCCTTATACTGGGGTATAGTATATTGCGCGGGACGGGATGCAAGCGAAAACCGAAAGGAAAGGGGCGACCCGAAGGCCGCCCCAGCCACACGATCCGGCGCATGCGGGAGTCACGCGCCCGGAGTCGGTCTCAATATTGCTCCTCGTAGTGGTCGAGCGTGGCGAAAAAGCCGGATGTGCCGCGGGTGGCACCGCCGAGCGACTGGAAGAGATCGGCGAGCGAGGCGGCCGGCATCAGCGCCTCGAACAGATCCCAGCCCTTCGCGCCCGGATCGGCCTCAAAGCCCAGCACCTGCCCCTTGAGCCCCGAGACGAGCGGCGAGAGCCCGCCCGAATAGACCGAGGGCACCGAGATTGTCACCTTGCAGACCGGCTGCAACACCACGGTGCCGATCTCGGTGAGCGCCTCGCGCACCGCAGCCTTGCCGGCGGTGCGGAAGGCATGGTCGGAGCTGTCAACGGCATGGCTCTTGCCGTCCGAGAGATTCACCGCAAGGTCGACCACCGGATAGCCCTTCGGCCCGGCACCGAGCGCATCGCGCGCGCCGGCCTCGACCGAGGGGATGTAGTTGCGCGGCACCGCGCCCCCTTTGACCGTTTCGGTGAAGGCAAAGCCTTCGCCACGGCCGAGCGGCTTCACCTCGATCACCACATCGGCAAACTGTCCCGCGCCGCCCGATTGCTTGCGGTGGCGATATTGCTTTTGCGCAGAGCCGGTGACGGTTTCGCACAAAGCGGTGCCTTGCGGCGCGGTCACGGCCTTGATGCCGAAATCCGCCTCGAGTTTTTCCAGCACGCGGCGCAGATGCAGCGGACCCTGCGTGCCAAGGAGCGTTTTGCCCGATTGCGGATCGGTGCCGACCGTCAGCCCCGGATCGAGTTCAAGGAGTTTCGGCAGCGCCGCGGCAAGGCGGGTTTCGTCGCGCTCGTTTTCGGGCTCGATCAGCAGCGCATGGTTCGCGGGCGGCGCCACCATCCATGCGGGAAGCTCAAGGCAGCCCTCGGCGCTGTAAAGCGGCTGGGCAAGCCCGAGGTGATCGGTCTTCACCGTCAGGCCGATCTCGCCCGGTGCCAGGGCGCCAAGCTGGGTTTTGGCGTCGATATCGGTGATCGAGCCGATGGTTGCGCCCCCAAGTTTTGCGCCCGGCGCCACGCCCGCGGCAAGCGCGCGCACGAGCACCGTCTTGCCAAGGTGCTTGACATTATCGGCGAGCGCCCCCACCGCGAGCGCGCCGGTGCGCGCGGCGGTCTGGGCCACGTCGGGCACTTCGTGGCGCAGGCTCTTCATCAACCGCATCATGCCATTGCCATGGCTCGCCGAGCCCAGAAGCGCGGGCAGAAGATCATGGTGTTGCAGGGCCTTGGTCGAGATATCGTAGACTTCTTCGGTCATCGGCGCCTGATCCTCGATCAGCTCGGTGAGGAGCTGTTCATCGAAATCGGCAAGATGTTCCAGAAGCTCTCCCCGCGCCTCTTCCTCGCGTTCGCGCAGGGCGGCGGGCAGCTCCATCAGCGAGGAGCGGGCATGGTCATGATATTCCCAGGCGCGTTCGGAAATCAGGTCGACCGCGCCGATCACATGGCCGTCCTTGCGGATCGGGATCTGGCGCAGCACGATTGCATGCGGGCAATAGCCCTGCAGCGCGGCGACAATCGCGCTGGCGCGGTCCTGAGTCGCGTCGATCTTGTTGACGAAGATGAAGGTGGGCAGGTCCGCGGCCTCGATCAGCCGCAGATAGGGCGCGGCGAGCACCGCCGCTTCGGCATCGGCGGGCACGCAGAGCACGACCGCATCCGAGGCGGCCAGCATCGGTGCGAGCTGCGGCAGATGATCGGCGCCGCCCGGCGCATCAAGGAGCGCCCAGTCCTCGCCCATGAAGGAGAATTTCGTCACCGTGGTGTCGCCAAACAGGCTGTGCTTGCGCGGCTTGGCGCCTTCCAGTGTTGCCAGAGCTTCGGCCAGCGTTGATTTGCCGGCCTGCGATGGGCCTACGATGGAGACGACTTTCATTGGGAATCCTCCTCGGCTTGTCTCTGCGACATGTCATTTTCATGTCGCCCGTGCCTCTTCTTAGCGCGTTGATTCTCCCTCCACCTTGACCCATGCCAAACAGAGGCTTATCGCGCGGAAGATGACCGAGAGCCGCAGGAGCCGAACATGACCGAGTGGAACACGCGCACGAAACTGGTGCATGAAGGCATTCGCCGCAGCCAGTATGGCGAGATGGCAGAGGCGTTGTTCCTCACCCAGGGGTTCATCTACCCCTCGGCCGAGGCGGCAGAGGCGCGGTTCATCTCCTCGGGGAAGGACGAATTCATCTATGCCCGTTACGGCAACCCGACGACGCGGATGTTCGAAGACCGGATGGCGGCGATCGAGGGCACGGAAGATGCCTTTGCCTGCGCCTCCGGCATGGCGGCGATCAACGGGGCGCTGACGGCCACGCTGAAGGCAGGCGATCATGTCGTCGCCGCGCGGCAGATGTTCGGCTCCTGCCTGCATGTGCTCAAGGTGCTTGCGGGCTTCGGAGTGGAAGTGACGCTGATCGACGGGGCGGATCTCGAAAACTGGCGCGCCGCGGTGCGCGAAGGTACGAAGATCTGTTTCTTCGAGAGCGTCTCGAACCCGGGCCTTGAAGTGATCGACATCAAGGGCGTGGCGGAGATCGCCCATGCCGTCGGCGCGATCGTGGTGGTGGACAATGCCTTCGCCTCGCCGATCTTCTCGCGCGCGGTCGCTCTTGGCGCCGATGTCGTTGTCTATTCCGCGACCAAGCATATCGACGGTGGCGGGCGGGTGCTCGGCGGCGTGATCTGCGGCACGAAAGAGTTCATCCGCGGCCCGGTCGAGACCTATGTCAAGCACACGGGGGGCGCGATGAGCCCGTTCCACGCCTGGGTGCTGCTGTCGGGGCTGCAAACGCTCGATCTGCGCGTGCGGGCGCAGGCGGCCTCGGCGGCGGCAGTAGCCGCGGCGGCAGAGGGGAGCGAGAAGCTCGGGCGCTGCATCTATCCGGGCCTTGCCGCGCATCCGCAATACGCGCTTGCCATGGCGCAGATGGGCGCGGGCGGCACGATGCTCGGCCTCGATTTCGCGGGCGGCAAAGAGGCCGCCTTCCGGTTCCTGAACGCGCTCAAAATCGTGAGCATTTCCAACAACCTCGGGGATGCGAAATCGATTGCCACGCATCCGGCCACGACCACGCACAAGAACCTCTCGGATGAGGAGCGCGCGGTGATCGGCATCACTCCGGGCCTCGTGCGGATCTCCTTCGGGATCGAGGACACTGCGGACCTCGTGGCGGATGTGATGGGGGCGATTGCGGCGGCCTGAGCCGCTTTCGGGCAGAAAATCGTCGGCTGGCTGCAACTTCCCTTGGACTTTCTCCGTCTCACTCCCATATCGGAACGAGGCGCCAAAAGGCGAGAGGGAGAGGCCATGAACATCCAGGGACGCATCGGAACCCCCGACATGGACGAGGCGAAAGCGGCACTCGAAACGCTGCGGCTCTGGGCGGCGGAAGCACATCCGGGCGAGGTGGCGGCGCTCGATCCCGCCATCGCCCGGCTCCTTCCCGGCGCGCCGGCAAGCTACCCCGACCTCGCGCGGGTCTATGACGCCACCTTCCGCCCCGATGCGGCTTACAAGGCGGCGATGCCGGACCTGCAAAACGGTCCCGCCTCGCTCATTGTCGGCGCGAAGACGCGAATCGAACATGTGGGCATTTCCAACTTCCGGCTGCCGATCAAATACCGGTTGCGCGATGGCGGTGAGGTGGTGCTGGAAACCTCTGTCACCGGCTCGGTGAGCCTTGAGGCGGAGAAGAAGGGGATCAACATGTCCCGCATCCTGCGCAGCTTCTATGCGCATGCGGAGCGGGAGTTCTCCTTTGAGGTGATGGCGGCGGCGCTCGACGATTACGTTGAAAACCTCGAAAGCTTCGATGCGCGGCTGATGATGCGCTTTTCGCTGCCGCTGCAGGTAGAGAGCCTGCGCTCTGGCCTCTCGGGCTGGCAGTATTACGATATCGCGCTGGAAATGGTGGATCAGGGCGGGGTGCGCACCAAGATCGTGCATCTTGATTTCGTCTATTCCTCGACTTGCCCCTGCTCGCTGGAGCTTTCCGAAGATGCCCGCATCCGCCGGGGTCGCCTCGCCACGCCGCATTCGCAACGCTCGGTGGCGCGGATCTCTGTGGTGGTGGAGCCGGGGCAGGTGCTCTGGTTCGAGGATCTGATCGAGATTGCCCGGGCCAACGTGCCGACCGAAACGCAGGTGATGGTGAAACGCGAGGATGAGCAGGCCTTTGCCGAGCTCAATGCCGCGAACCCGATCTTTGTCGAGGATGCGGTGCGCGCCTTTGCCGCCGGGCTGATGGCCGAGCCGCGGGTGGGCGATTTCCGGGTGATTGCGAGCCATCAGGAGAGCCTGCACAGCCACGACGCGGTGGCGCTTCTGACCGAGGGCCCGACCTTTGCGGCCGCGAGCCTTGATCCGCAGCTTTTTGCGAGCCTTATCCATCGCGGCTGAGCGGGGAGTAGGGCACTGCCTCGCTATCCTCAAGAACCGGAACAGAGGCAGAACATGGGCCTTCCCCTCGGCCTGACCGCAAGATAAAGTGCGGGCATGGACATTCTGGACGATGACGACGATTTCGGCGGGCTGACGCTGTCGCAGCGCGCTATGATGGGAGCGCGGGCGGGGGCGGCGCAGCCGGACTATCTCGACGGGCTCAACCCCGAGCAGCGCCGCGCCGTCGAGGCGCTTGACGGGCCGGTCTTGATGCTCGCGGGCGCGGGCACCGGCAAGACCAAGGCGCTGACCACGCGAATCGCGCATCTGATCCGCACCGGCCATGCGCGCCCGAACGAGATCTTGGCCGTCACCTTCACCAACAAGGCCGCGCGCGAGATGAAGGAGCGCGTGGGCCGCCTGTTGGGGGAAACGCTCGAGGGCATGCCTTGGCTTGGCACGTTCCATGCCGTTTGCGTCAAGCTATTGCGCCGCCATGCTGAACTTGTCGGCCTCAGGTCGAACTTCACCATCCTCGATACCGATGACCAGATCCGGCTTTTGAAGCAGGTGATCGCGGCCGCCAACATGGATGAGAAGCGCTGGCCCGCGCGCCAGTTGGCCGGGCTGATCGACAGCTGGAAGAACCGCGCGCTGACGCCCGAGAAGGTGCGCGGCGCCGAGACGGCGCATTTCAACAACCGCGGCAGCGAGCTTTATGCCGCCTATCAGGCGCGGCTCATCACGCTCAACGCGGTCGATTTTGGCGATCTGCTGCTGCATATGGTGACGATTTTCCAGCGCCACGAGGATCTGCTCGCGCAGTATCAGCGCTGGTTCCGCTACATTCTCGTCGACGAGTATCAAGATACCAACACCGCGCAATATCTGTGGCTGCGGCTTTTGGCGCAGGGCCATCACAACATCTGCTGCGTGGGCGATGACGATCAGTCGATCTATGGCTGGCGTGGCGCGGAAGTGGGCAATATTCTGCGGTTCGAAAAGGATTTTCCGGGGGCCGTGGTGGTGCGGCTTGAGCAGAATTACCGCTCGACCGAGCATATCCTTGCCGCGGCCTCGGGGCTCATCGCGGCGAACCGCGACCGGCTCGGCAAGGAGTTGTGGACCGAGGAAAAGGGCGGCGAGAAGGTCCGGCTGATCGGCCATTGGGATGGCGAGGAGGAGGCGCGCTGGATCGGCGAGGAGGTCGAGGCTTTGCGCGACGGACGCCGCGCGCTGGCCCCGGTGCCGCTCGACGGACAGGCGATTTTGGTGCGCGCGAGCCATCAGATGCGCGCCTTCGAGGATCGGTTTTTGACCATTGGCCTGCCGTATCGGGTGATTGGCGGGCCGCGCTTTTACGAGCGGCTCGAGATCCGCGACGCGATGGCCTATTTCCGCCTTGCCGTCTCGCCCGATGATGACCTCGCTTTTGAGCGGGTGGTGAACCAGCCCAAGCGCGGGCTGGGCGACAAGGCGCAGGCGACGATCCAGACCGCGGCGCGCGAGGCGCAGGCCGGGCTCGTGATGGGGGCGAAAGCGGCGTTGCAGCAGGGCGCTCTTTCGGGCAAGGCGGCGGGGGCGCTCAGGGGCTTCATCGAGAGCATCGGACGCTGGCACGCGGCGGTGCTCGAAGGCGCCGATCACGTGCGCTTGGCCGAGACCATTCTGGAGGACTCGGGCTACACCGCGATGTGGCTCAACGACAAGACGCCCGAGGCGCCGGGGCGGCTCGAAAACCTCAAGGAACTGGTGAAGGCGCTCGAACAGTTCGAGAACCTGCAGGGCTTCCTCGAACACGTTGCGCTGATCATGGAGAACGACAAGGCCGAGACCGAGGACAAGGTCTCGATCATGACGCTCCATGCCGCGAAGGGGCTCGAATTCCCCGCCGTGTTCCTGCCCGGCTGGGAGGAAGGGCTGTTTCCGAGCCAGCGCGCGCTGGACGAGGGCGGCGCCCGCGCGCTCGAGGAGGAGCGGCGGCTCGCCTATGTGGGGATTACCCGCGCCGAGGCGCTCTGCACGATTTCCTTTGCCGGCAACCGCCGGGTCTATGGGCAATGGCAAAGCCAGCTCCCCTCGCGCTTCATCGATGAGCTGCCGGGGCGCCATGTGGATGTGCTGACCCCGCCCGGGCTTTATGGCGGCGGCGCCGGGGCGGCGGCGGTGACGGGCTTTGGCGCGCTCGAAGATCGGGCGAGCCGGGCCGATGTTTACAACTCGCCCGGCTGGCGGCGGATGGAGAGCCGCGCGAGCACGTCACCCGTGCCCAAGGCGCGCACGGTCACAACGGTCGACAGCCTCGCCTTTGGCGAGGGAGACCGGGTGTTCCATCAAAAGTTCGGCTATGGCGAGGTGATCGCACTCGACGGCGACACGGCACTGGTCGAATTCGAGAAAGCCGGCTCCAAACATGTCAAGGCGGGCTTTCTGAAACCTGCCGCGGGACTTGATGACGTGCCGTTCTGAAAGGTTTCGCGTCGGCGGGGCCGAGGCGACCCACCGGGGGGCTGCGCCCCCCGGACCCCGTTTCAGAGCGACTTGAAAAGCCTCTCAAGCCGCTCGGCCTCTTCGGCAAGTCCCCAGGGCGGGTTCAGCACCACCATCCCCGAACCGATCATCCCGTGACCTGCGCGCGCGGGTGGAAAGCGGACCTCGGAGAAGAGCGCCTCGGGCCATGATGCCCTGAGCAGGCGTACCATTGCGGCTTGTGCGCGCGCGACGGCGACCTCGGGGGCGAGCACCGGATACCAGAGCGCGATCACGCCGACGTTCCATTTGCGCGTCAGATGGCCGAGGAGTTCGGGCACCATCTCGTAGTCCGATTTCACTTCCCAGGAGGGGTCGATCAGCATCAGCCCGCGCCGCGGTGTGGGCGGGCAGAGCGCAAGCGCCATCTGTCGCCCGTCTTTGTGATGAAAGATCCCGCCATGAGGGGACATCGCGGTTTTGAGCGCGGCAAATTCCTGCGGATGCAGCTCGCAAAGTTGGATCGAATCCATCGGTCGCAGCAGGGTTGCCGCCAGAACTGGAGAGCCGGGATAGGCGGTGGGCCCATGTGCGGCGCGCACCGCGGCGAGTGCGCGCAGATAGGGGTGATCGGGGGCGAACCAGCCGTCCGTGAGGGCGCGGGAGATGCCCGCCGCCGCCTCACCTGTTTTCACCGCTTCGGGCGCGTCGAGCGCATAGAGGCCGCGCCCGGCGTGGGTCTCGAGATAGCTCAGCGGCTTTTCCTTGCGGGTCATGTAGTCGATCATGCGGGCGAGCAACGCATGTTTGTGCACATCGGCCAGATTCCCGGCGTGATAGCCATGTTGGTAAGACAGCATCCCGATCCCCTTTTTCTCTTCCTGACGTGCCGGGCCCCGCACTGCAAGCGGGGGCTTTCATTTGGCCCGAAATAGCTTGGGGAAGGGGCCGTGCACCCTGGTTTGCCGAGGTCGCAAAAGAAAACGGCGGCGCCCGGGAGGAGGAGGGGCGCCGCCGTTCGAACCGCGGCCCCAGGGAGGAGGAGGGGGCCTTGGTATGTCTGTGCCGCCGGAAGGAGAAGCAGCACCTTTCCCGCGCTCAGGGAGGAGGCGAACGCGGTATCTGGTCGAAGGAGCGGCGGCCTCAGGGAGGAGGAAGAGGCCGCCGCCTTCTTTACAAGCCCCAGGGAGGAGGAGGGGGCCTGATCGGGGTCCGGCACCGGGGCCGGTATGGGGTGGCGGCACTCTCAGGGAGGAGGAGAGAGAGTGCCGCCGATCTCCGAGGCCCAGGGAGGAGGAGGGGCCTCAGGAAGTCTTATTTGCCGTAGGCCGCCTCCAGCGCGATGCGGGTGAGCATCGAGCGGTGCATGCCGAGATCGCTCAATTCGCGATCGGAAAGCGAGCGCAACTCCGCCAGAGTCTGGCGGTAGACCTTGCGGCGCGCGAGCCCTTCGCGCAGCGTTGCCACGATCTGGGCAAAGCCCGTGTCGGTGCTGCGGATGTCGGTTGCCAAAGCCATCATTCAGTCTTTCGTCGCTTCGCTGGTTTCTTCTGCGCCGGAATACCGTGGCTGTCGCTGCGGTTCACCGTCGCTGTTGGGGCTAACATGGGGGAAATGCTGCATCTGCACAATGGCGGACGGGAGCAACGCTGCCTTGCGGAAAATGCATAACGGATTCTGACCTGATTTCGCCTCGAAAGTGGATTAATTCCACATTGGCGCGTGCAATTTTCGCGCAAATCTTGCGCCAGCCCCGGATCGCCCCTTGCAGCCCGCGGCAAAAGCGCCACAGTCCGGGGCAAATCGACAGGAGACAAGCATGGCGCTCAGCAAGGAATCGGTGCTCGCAACCTTGAAAAACACGCCCCTTCCGGGGGGGGGCGATGCCATGAGTCGGGGCCTCGTGCACGCGCTTGCGGTCGAATCGGGGGTGGTGCGCTTCGTGCTGGAAGGCGCGCCGGAGCCCGAACTCGTGGCGATCCGGTCCGTGCTTGAGGCGGCTTTGCATGCGCTTGACGGTGTGAAGAGCCTTTCGGTGGTGATTCCGGCCGCGGCGCCGAAAGGGGTGAAGATCGGCTCCCATCCGAAGCCGCAGGAGGGGCCGATGCCGGTTGCCGGCGTGCGGCACATCATCGCTGTCGGCTCGGGCAAGGGCGGCGTGGGCAAATCCACCGTGGCGGCGAACCTCGCCGTGGCGCTGGCGCGGGCGGGCAAGCGCGTGGGGCTTCTCGATGCCGATCTCTACGGGCCGAGCCAGCCGCGGATGATGGGAGCGAGCGCGAAGCCCAGTTCGGCCGATGGCGAGACGATCGAGCCTGTCGTCGCGCATGGGGTGGTGCTGATGTCGCTCGGGCTTATGCTGCGCGAGGACGAGGCCGTGATCTGGCGCGGGCCGATGCTGATGGGGGCGATGCAGCAACTGCTCGGCCAGGTGCGCTGGAACGCCCATGGCGATCTCGACGTGCTGGTGATCGACTTGCCGCCGGGCACCGGCGATGTGCAGCTCTCGCTTTGTCAGAAGACGGTGCTGGATGGTGCGGTGATCGTTTCAACGCCGCAGGATGTGGCGCTGCTCGATGCGAAGAAGGCGATCGACATGTTCGGCAAGCTGAAAGTCCCGGTGCTCGGGTTGATCGAGAACATGTCGACTTATATCTGCCCCAATTGCGGCCATGAGGCGCATCTTTTCGGCCATGGCGGGGTGGAAAAGGAGGCGCGGCGGCTTGGCCTGCCCTTCCTCGGCGCGCTGCCACTTGCGCTTGAAGTGCGGCTTGCGGGCGATGCGGGAACGCCGGTTGCGGCCGGCGATGGCGCGGCGGCCGAGGCCTATGCCGCGCTCGCGGCGCAGATGATCGCAGCGGGTGCGGCCTGAGGCTTTCGCTTCGGCCCGACGAAGTGAAGGATCTCACCCGCTCGTGAGGTCAGGTGATTTGCGCGCCTCCCCCCGCCATGCAATGATTTATTTCAGAAACGGAATTTGACGCGAGGCCCCATGCCGCTCCTCACCCGCCGCACCGCTCTCCTTTCCGGCGCCGCCACCCTCTTCACCCCCGCGCTTGCCCGCGCGGGAACGCAAGACATCCCGATGGCCGAACAGCCCGCGATCATCGCCGAAGCGGAGCGCCACAACATCTCCGCGTTCCGCGAGATCGACTGGCGCGATCATTTCGATACGCTCGACCGGGTCACGCTGATCGCCGATACCCGCTCCAAGGCGCTGCATTATTGGGCCGCGGGCGGCACCGATTACCGGCTCTATCCGACTTCGGTGCCAAAATCCCCCGAACTGACGAAAACCGGCTATACCGAGATCGTGCGCAAGCGTGAGAACCCGGGCTGGACGCCAACCCCCTCGATGATCCAGGCCGATCCGAGCCTGCATGCGATGCCCCCCGGACCCGACAACCCTCTGGGCACCCGCGCGCTGTATCTGAGCTGGCCAGCCTATATCATCCACGGCACCCATGACACCCGCAAGATCGGCCGCAAGAGTTCCTCGGGCTGCATCGGCCTTTTCAACGCTCAGGTCGAGGAACTCTATCCGTTCTGCCCCGTCGGCACGCAGGTTCTGATCCTTTGACAGCCCGAAATTCTGGCCCGCCCAAAATTTCGGCCCGTAAATTTCGGCCCGCAGGGGGGGGCGGGGTGCGGCAACCCCCCGGCAAGTCGTTTCGGCCTGCCGACGCGAAACACCGCGCGCCGCGAAAGCACTGAGGCCGGGCAAAAATAAAGCGCTGCGGGAGGGAGGCCCGCAGCGCGTTATTGGAACCCGACGAGGGAGAACGTCCGGGTTCTGCCTCGGGCTCCTCTGGCTTGCGCCATTTCAGGGAGATCAGGAACCCGATGTCCCCTTTTATGCCGCCAAAGCGCAAAATCACTTTGACTTAGGTCAAGATTCGCGCCCTTCCCGGTGCGACATTTTGGCGAAACCGCCCGCGACGGCGCATAGAAATGTAAAATAGCTTCACATCCACCCCTTGAAGGCGACGCAACGCCTCCCCATCTCCGTTCATGTGAAAGTAATTCACATTACCCCGGAGCACAAAATGACCGCCACCAGCACCAACCCCGACGACCGCCCGAACGGGCTCACCCGTGCGCTCAACTGGCTCGATGAGCGCGGCCCGATGAGCTGGATCATCGTGATGATCGGCGCCTTCATCTTCGCCGGCCCGCTCGGACTTCTGGTCCTCGGCTTCATCCTGATCACCGGCCGGTTTTCGGGCCGCAACTGCCGTGCCCGCGCCGAAGGCTCGGCCCATCGCTGCGGCCACCGGGTGCATTTCCACGCTTCGCGCGCCACCGGTAATGCCGCCTTCGACGCCTACAAGGCCGACACCCTCGCCCGGCTCGAGCGCGAACAGGATGCATTCGAAAGCTTCCTGCGCCGGCTGCGCGACGCCCGCGACAAGGCCGAATTCGACCAATACATGGAAGAGCGCGCCCGTGCCGCCACCGCGCCGGAAGCCGCTGCGCCCGAGGCCGAAACCGGCACCCGTCGCGACCGGTCCGAAGATCGGGGCGGGAATTACTGAGCCTGATCGCCCCGCTTGGCGCCTTCTGCCCCGGCACTCCCGCTTGAAAGGCGGGGGTGTCATACAAAAGACGCATGAAATCCTTGGCGTATGGCCTTGGCTTTGATAGCGTGAAGCCGTGCCGTCATCCCCGCGGCCCGCAACCCCCGACCCAGATGCGCCATTCGCTTCCTCTCGCCCCGCAGTTCTATGTGACCGCCCCGCAGCCCTGCCCTTATCTTGAGGGCCGGTCGGAGCGGAAACTGTTCACGGCGCTTCAGGGCGAAGGGGCCGAAAAGCTCAACAATGCGCTTTCGCGCCAGGGCTTCCGGCGCTCGCAAAACGTGCTCTACCGGCCCTCCTGCGCCGATTGCACCGCCTGCCTCTCGGCGCGGATCCGGGTCGCCGATTTTACCCCCGCCCGCACCCAGCGCCGGGTTCTCGCACGCAACGCGCATTTGCGCCGCACCGCCACCAGCCCCTGGGCGACCGAGGAACAGTTCATGCTGTTCCGCCGCTATCTCGACGCGCGCCACGCCGATGGCGGCATGGCCGACATGGACATCTTCGAATTCGCCGCGATGATCGAGGAAACTCCGGTCAAGACCCGTGTCGTGGAATATCGCGCCACCGCTTCGGGGCCGGGCATGGATCAGGCCGAGGGGAACGCGCTCACCGCTGTCTGCCTGACCGATGTGCTCGATGACGGGGTCAGCATGGTCTACAGCTTCTATGACCCCGATCAGGCCGATGCGAGCCTTGGCACCTATCTGATCCTCGATCACATCGCGCTCGCCCAGAAAGCCGGACTGCCTTACGTCTATCTCGGCTACTGGGTGCCCGGCTCGCGCAAGATGGGCTACAAGGCCCGGTTCTCGGCCCTCGAGATCTTCAAGGGCGGCCGCTGGCAACCGCTTGGCAACCCCGAGGACCATTGCGGCGAAACGCATCCGCTCTCCGTCGATCCGATCGCCGAGCAGGTTGCGCGCATCCAGCTTCCCGATATGCGCTGACCACAACCCCACCGCTACGGTTTGAACGGGCGCCCGGTCTCGACGGGTTTTGCCACGTCCCTCCACCCGCACCGGCCGCGCCCGTTTCGATCCTTGCGCGCGCGTGCCGCCGCGCTTTCAGTCGCAGGGGTTTTCTTGCCGCAGCGCGCAATTTTGCTGCGTCCCGTCTGGACAGTCTCGCGCCGCAGTGACAGGTTGACGCCCGATCGGGCTGCCCAGGGGGCCGGCACGAACCGCACACGACAGACCGTATTGACGGGAGGAGACCCAATGGATCGTCGCTCATTTCTGACCAAGGCCGCGCTCGGCGGCGCGGCGGCCAGCACGCTCGCCACTCCGGCGCTCGCGCAGGCGCAACCGAAGATCAGCTGGCGGCTGACCTCCTCCTTCCCGAAATCGCTCGACACGCTCTATGACAGCGCGGTTCTGCTCTCCCAACGGGTGGCCGAAGCCACCGATGGCGCGTTCCAGATCCAGCCCTTCGCCACCGGCGAGATTGTGCCCGCGCTTCAGGCCGCCGATGCCACCGCCGCCGGAACGGTGGAGATGAGCCATACCGTCGGCTATTATTACTGGGGCAAGGATCCGACCTGGGCGCTGGGATCGACCGTGCCTTTCGGGCTCTCCGCCCGCGGCATGAACGCCTGGCAATACCATGGCGGCGGCATCGAGATGTATAACGAATTCCTCGCGACCCAGGGCCTGATCGGCTTCCCGGGCGGCAATACCGGTGTCCAGATGGGCGGCTGGTTCCGCAAGGAAATCAACACCGTGGCCGATCTTCAGGGGCTGAAGATGCGGATCGGCGGCTTCGCCGGCAAGGTGATGGAAAAGCTCGGCCTCGTGCCGCAGCAAGTTTCCGGCGGCGATGTCTATCCGGCGCTCGAAAAGGGCACGATCGACGCTGCCGAATGGGTCGGCCCCTATGACGACGAAAAGCTCGGCTTCTACCGCGTCGCGCCCTATTACTACTATCCCGGCTGGTGGGAAGGCGGCCCGACGGTTCACTTCATGTTCAACAAGGCGGCCTTCGAAGGCCTGCCGCCGAGCTATCAGTCGCTGCTGCGCACCACCTGCCAGGCGATCGACGCCAACATGCTGCAGAAATACGATTACAACAACCCAGCCGCGCTGAAATCGCTCGTTGCCAAGGGCGCGCAACTGCGCCCGTTCAGCCAGGAGATCCTCGAGGCCTGCTTCAACGCCGCCAACGAGATCTATGCCGAACTGGAAGCCACGAACCCGGCCTTTGCGAAGATCTGGACCTCGATGAAGGCGTTCCGCGCCGAGAACTACCTCTGGACCCAGGTGGCCGAGTATAACTACGACACCTTCATGATGATCCAGCAGCGCAACGGCAAGCTCTGAGCCCGCGCAAAACAAAAAGCCCCGGGTTCGCCCCGGGGCTTTTTGTTGGTTTGCCGGCCGGGGGCGCGGTCCCCGCGGTGCTCGGCGCGCCGCCCGGAAAACGCCGGGGGCGCCATTGGTTCCAGTCCCGATTGGCGACGGTGCCGCAGCCCCCGCCGGGTCGCGTCGGCAGGCCGAAGCGAAATCTTTTGACCGAGCGTATGTGACCAAGCAAAAGGCCCTCCGAAGAGGGCCCCGTTCGCGCGATGGATCAGCGCCTCATTTCGGCGCGATCATCATCACCATCTGCCGGCCCCCGAGCTTGGGCATGCTCTCGATCTTGCCGACCTCGCCGACATCGGCGGCGACGCGGTTCAAAAGCTCGAGCCCGAGCTGCTGGTGCGCCATCTCGCGGCCGCGGAACCGCAAGGTCACTTTCACCTTGTCGCCCTCGCCGAGGAATTTCATCACCGAGCGCATCTTGACCTCATAGTCATGCGTATCGGTGCCTGGGCGGAACTTGATCTCCTTGATCTCGATGACCTTCTGCTTCTTGCGGGCTTCGGCCTCTTTCTTCTGCTGTTCGTATTTGAACTTGCCGAAGTCCATGATCTTGCACACCGGCGGCACCGCTGTGGGCGAGATCTCCACGAGGTCGAGGCCTGCTTCTTCCGCCATCATCATCGCCCGCTGCGGGGTGACCACCCCCACATTCTCTCCATCCGCGCCAATCAGCCGGATTTCGGGCGCGCGGATGCGATCATTGATCCGGGGGCCGGTGTCGCGTTGCGGCGGGGCATTGTGCGGTCTGCGGGCTATGGCGTTGATCCTTCTGCGGTTCGAGAATGGCGGGCAAAATAGGCCCGGACCCCTGCTGATTCAACCGGTTTTCGCACGAATCAGTGCCGGGGCTGCGAGAATCGATCTGCCCTGTGACGAAAGGCGGCAATGCGACACGTTTCCTTTGTGTCCCGCCCGGTCCATAGATAGCATCATTGACGGTTCCCATCAGATTCCCAACAGCACAGAGGGGGGAAATATGAGCGATAAGAAAAGCTGGAAAGACTTGCCACAGAACCAGAAGGTGATGGTCGGCATTCTGGCCTGTGGCGTTGTTCTCGCGGCGATCCTCGGCGCGTCGAAACCCGGCGGCAACACTGTCGTCGTGATGCCCGCTGATCAGATCCCTCCGGGGGCGATTGCCGTTGCACCCGCGGCGCCGGCCGCCGAACCGGCCGTGGTTGAAGCTCCGGCCGTGACCGAAGAAGCTGCTGCCCCGGCTGAAGAAGCCGCTGCTCCGGCGGAAGAAGCCGCTGCTCCGGCGGAAGAAGCTGCTGCTCCGGCGGAAGAAGCTGCTGCTCCGGCGGAAGAAGCTGCTGCTCCGGCGGAAGAAGCTGCTGCTCCGGCGGAAGAAGCCGCTGCTCCGGCGGAAGAAGCTGCTGCTCCGGCTGAAGAAGCTGCTGCTCCGGCTGAAGAAGCCGCTGCCCCGGCTGAAGAAGCCGCTGCCCCGGCTGAAGAAGCTGCTGCTCCGGCTGAAGAAGCTGCTGCTCCGGCTGAAGAAGCCGCTGCTCCGGCTGAAGAAGCCGCTGCTCCGGCGGAAGAAGCTGCTGCCCCGGCTGAAGAAGCTGCTGCCCCGGCGGAAGAAGCTGCTGCCCCGGCGGAAGAAGCTGCTGCCCCCGCGGAAGCTGCTGCTGCCCCGGCTGAAGAAGCTGCTGCTCCGGCGGAAGAAGCCGCTGCCCCGGCTGAAGAAGCTGCTGCTCCGGCTGAAGAAGCTGCTGCCCCGGCTGAAGAAGCCGCTGCTCCGGCTGAAGAAGCCGCTCCGGTGGAAGAAGTCGTTGTCGTCGACCCGGTCGCCGAAGCGATGGCTGCTGCTGCCGCTGCGCAAGAAGCCGCTGCCGCCGCCAATGCCGCGGCCGTTGCCGCGCTCGCTGCTGCTCAAGCCGCGATGGCCACGAAGTAATCCTCGCGCTTGCGAGATCTGGCGCCGCCCCTTTCGGGGCGGCGTTTTCTTTTGTCCGAACGCCAAATGGAAAGGGCCGCTCGTGAGAGCGGCCCCAAATCTGCCAAAGCCGGGAGGCTCAGATGCCTTCGCCGACGAAGGCCTTTTCCACCACGAATTCGCGCGGCTCGGAGTTTGCCCCCTCGCGCAGCCCGTAGCTTTCGAGCACCTTCATCACATCGACGTTGAAGGCGAGCGAGCCGCAGACCATGGCGCGGTCGGTTTCCGGGTTCATCGGCGTGAGCCCCAGATCCTCGAACACCTTGCCCGAGGCGAGGTTGTCGGTGATCCGGCCCATGTGCGGAAAGTCTTCGCGGGTGGTGGTCGGGTAGTATTTCAGCTTGCCCTCGACCATCTCGCCGATCAGCGGGTCATCCTTCAGCGCCTCCACCAGCTCGCGGCCATATTCCAGCTCGGCCACGGTGCGGCAGGTGTGCATCATGATGACTTCATCGAATTTCTCGTAGCTCTCCGGCTCGCGCATCAGCGAGGCGAAGGGCGCGATGCCGGTGCCGGTGGCCAAAAACCACAGCCGTTTGCCCGGCAGCAACGCATCGAGCACCAGCGTGCCCACGGGTTTGGGGCGCAGAATGATCTGCTCGCCCGGCTGGATGTGCTGGAGCCGCGAGGTCAGCGGGCCGTCCTGCACCTTGATCGAGTAGAATTCGAGCTCTTCGTCCCAAGCGGGCGAGGCGATCGAATAGGCGCGCATGATCGGCTTGCCGTTGTCATCCAGAAGGCCGATCATCACAAACTCGCCCGAGCGGAAGCGCAGGCTTTGCGGGCGCGTCACCCGGAACGAAAAGAGCGTGTCCGTCCAGTGTTTGACCGCGGTCACGGTCTGGGCATCGGGCAGGATCTTGGCGGGCGCAATGGGGGCAGTCTCGTTCACGGTCGTCTCGTCATTCGGGGCCCGAAGGCCAGTGAACATTCACCGGGCGCGTCGCTTGGGCAGAGCCCTGGCAGCACGCAGCAGCACAAAGATGAGTTGCGGATACCACGTTTTGGCCCGCCATGACATGTGGCGGCATGGCGCGGGCTGGGCGCAAAGTCAAGCGACCTGCGCGTCGCAACCCTTGAAACCAAGGCGCGCGCGGTAATCGGGGGCGCCCCGCGCCGCCTCGGCGCGCCACTCTGCTTCGCTTTGCCGCGCCGCGATGGCGGTGGGGATTTCCACCTCGTCAAAGCCCGAACGCCGCGCCAGCGGATATTGATCGGCGATGAGCGGACCCTTGGCGCGCAGCCGCCCGGTATAGCCCGCGGCACGCACGAGCCGGCCCAGCGTGAAGCCGCGCCCATCGGCAAAGCTCGGGAACAGCACCGTGACCAGTGCCGCCCCCGCGATCCGCTCGGCAATCACGCCCGCCGGGGTGTCGGGGCCAAGCTCCGCCGCCACGCCCGCGAAATCCTCGGCGTGAAAGCCGTTGTCGCGCACCAGAACGCTCATGCCACCTTCTCCGTATTTCCGGCCTGGCCGGGCCGCACCACGCGCCCATTGACGAAATGGATGCCGCATTCGGTTTTGTCTTGCCCGCGCCAGCGCCCGGCGCGCGAATCTTCACCCGCCGCCACCGGCGAGGTGCAGGGTGCACAGCCGATCGAGGGATAGCCGCGCGCGACCAGCGGATGCCGTGGCAGGTCATGGCGCGCGATGTAATCGGCAATTTCGGCGCGGCCCCAATGGGCGAGCGGGTTGATCTTCATCCGCGCCTCGGTCTCCACCTCGAACGGGTCAAGATGGGCCCGGGTCTCGGCCTGATAGCGCTTGCGCCCGGTGATCCAGGCATCAAACCCTGCGAGCGCCTTTTCCAGCGGCACGGTCTTGCGCAGCGCGCAGCAGGCGTCGGTGCTGGTCTGGTGGAGCGTGCCGAGCGGGTCGCTCGCCGCCAGATCGGCGGGCGTGGCGCGGATCACCCGTACATCGGTAAGCCCGAGCTTTTGCGCGACGTCGCGTTGATAGGCGAGGGTTTCCTCGAACAGCATCAGCGTATCGACAAACAGCACCGGCGTCGCGGGCGCGACCTCGGCCACCATATGCAGAAGCACCACCGATTCCGCCCCGAAAGAGGACACAAGCGCCACCCGCCCGGTGTCCGGGTCGGCGAGCGCACGCGCCACGAGGGTTGCCGGATCGTCGGCGCGGTAGCGGTGGTTCAGCCCCGCCACCCGTTGCGAAAGATCAAGCCGCATCGCGTTCTTCTCCATAAAGCGCCGCGCGGAAGGGCGCGAGGCCAAGGCGGCGCGTGGCCGCCAGGAAGCTTTCGTCTTGCCCGGCGCGCAGGTCCAGATAGGCGCGCAAGAGCCGCTCAAGCGCCGGAACCACCGCCTCATAGGCGAAGCCCGGGCCCATCTTTTCGCCGATCGCGGCGGGGAATGTGGCATCGCCTTCATGCCCGCCGATAGTGATCTGGTAGTTTTCCACCCCCGCCCGGTCAAGCCCGAGGATGCCGATATGGCCAAGGTGGTGATGCCCGCAGGCGTTGATGCAGCCCGAGATCTTCAGGTTCAGCGTGCCGATCTCGTCCTCGAGCCCAAGATCCTGAAAGTGCTTCGTGATCTCCTGCGCCAGCGGGATCGAACGGGCCGTGGCGAGTGCGCAGTAATCCATGCCGGGGCAGGCGATGACATCGCCGAGACGGCCGATGTTGGCCGCGGCGAGCCCCGCCTTGCGCAACGCCTCATGCACCGCCGGAAGATCCGCCTTGGCGACATGGGGCAGCACCACGTTTTGCATATGCGTCACGCGCAGCTCGCCCCGGCCCCAGCGCTCGGCAATATCGGCCAGCGCGCGCATCTGCGCGGCGGAGACGTCGCCCGGCTCCTCGCCCGGCGTTTTCACCGCCACGGTGACAATCGCGTAATCGGCCCGCTTGTGCGGGCTCAGCGCACGGCCCGCCCAAGCCGCATAAAGCGGATCGACCGCGCGGGTCTTCTCATGGAAGGCCGGGTCTTTCGCGGGCAGCTCGGGCAGCGCGAAATGCGCCTTGATCTCTTCGAGCAGCACCTGATCTGCGCCCGAATAGGCGGGGCGGATACGGGCAAACTGCTCTTCGACGGCGGCGCGGAAACTCTCGATCCCGTTTTCGAACACGGTGATCTTGATGCGCGCCTTGTATTTGTTGTCGCGCCGTCCGGCGAGGTTATAGGCGGCGAGCACCGCCTCAAGATAGGGCAGGAGCTCCGCTGAGGGGAGGAAGGGACGGAGCTCCTGCGCGAGCATCGGCGTGCGGCCCAAACCGCCGCCCACCAACACCCGAAATCCGATGTCGCCATCGCGTTCAATCAGCTGCAGCCCGACATCATGGGCGGCAATGGCGGCGCGGTCCTCGGTCGAGCCGGTCACCGCAATCTTGAACTTGCGCGGCAGGAACTGGAATTCGGCGTGATCGGTCGACCATTGCCGGATCAGTTCCGCATAGGGGCGCGGGTCGGCAATCTCGTCCGCCGCCGCGCCTGCAAAGGCATCGGCGGTGGTGTTGCGCACGCAGTTGCCCGAGCTTTGGATCGCATGCAGGCCCACCTCGGCCATGCGTTCGAGAATATCGGGAATATCGGTCAACGCGACCCAGTTGAACTGGATGTTCTGGCGCGTGGTGAAATGGCCGTAGCCGCGGTCCCAGCGCTCGGCCACCTCGGCCAGCACCCGCATCTGATCCGCCGAAAGCGTGCCATAGGGGATCGCCACGCGCAGCATATAGGCATGCAGTTGCAGATAGACACCGTTCATCAGCCGCAGCGGCTTGAACTCGTCTTCGGTCAGGCTGCCGGAAAGCCGACGCTCCACCTGATTGCGGAACTGCGCGGCACGGTGGCGCAGGAAGGCGGTGTCGAATTCGGAGGCGTCATACATAGGCTTGGGCCTTCTCTTGCAGGCGGCTCGCCTTGCTGGGGCGGATCGAGGGGCCGCGGGCGCGGAAGCGCTCGCGCAGGGCAACGGGCTCCGGGCCTGCGGGTGTCGGACGCACCTCGACGAGATAGGCGCCGACGATGACAGTCGCATGACCGATCGCGTCAAGGAGCGCGAGCTGCGCCTCGGCCGGGTCGTCGATCAGGGCAGCTTCGGCAATGTCGCGCACCCAGGCGCCGTCGGCGGCACGATAGACGGTATGACCCGCGCGCAGGTCGTTGGCAGAAATCACTTGGGCGTTGCTCATTGCGCCACCTCGATTGGTTGGGCCGCCGCGGCGGCACGGGGGGCGAGCCCCCAGAGGATCACGGCCGGGCCATCGAGCCGGGCCGCGAGGGCGGGAAGATCGGCGAGCGTGCCCGAGAGCACGCGCTCCTCGGTGCGGGAGGCATTTTCCACCAGCGTCACCGGGGTTGAGAGGCTCGCGCCATGCATCATCAGCCGCCCCTGGATGAAGCGCGCGGCGCGCTTGCCCATGTAGATCGCGGCCACCGCGCCGGGACGGGCAAGCCCGGCCCAGTCGGCCTCGGCAAAGCCTTCCGCGCCGTGGCCGGTGACAAGGCGCAGCTCGCGGTTGCGGCCGCGCTCGGTCAGGCTCTGGCCAAGGCTGGCCGCGGCGGCGGAGGCGGCGGTGAGGCCCGGCAGAACGGTGAAAGCGATCCCGGCGGCATCGAGCGCGTCAAGCTCTTCGCCCAGCCGGCCGAACACGCCCGGATCGCCCGATTTGAGCCTGAGCACGTTGCGCCCCTCGCGCGCGAAGGCAACGATCAGCGCCGAGATTTCCTCTTGCGCCATCGCCGGGCCAAAGCCTGCCTTGCCGGTCTCGATCAACGTGGCCTGCGGCCCGGCCAATGCGAGCACCTCTTCCGAGACGAGCTTGTCATGCAGCACGATATCGGCGCTCTCCAGGGCCCGCGCGACGGCGAGCGTCAGATGCGCGACCGCCCCCGGCCCGGCGCCCGCGAGGGTGACATGTCCGAAAGCGGTGTGGCGGGGCGTGTGCGACTGGGTCATGGCGGTCTCCTTTGCGCAGAATATAGGAAAATATTCCCATGATCCGCCATACCCCCTTGCGAATAAGGAACTTTGTTTCGTATTCTGTGCCCGCAAGAAGCAGTTTCCCGGTTTTGCGAGGTTTTCACGAATGGCGGTCCGGCTTGACGAGATGGATCGGAAGATCCTGTCGCAATTGCAGGAAGATGCGAGCCAGTCGCTCGACGAGATCGCGCGCAAGGTGGGCTCGTCGAAGACCCCGGTGTGGAACCGGATTCGCAAGATGAAGGATCTGGGGGTGATCGGGCGGCAGACGGCGCTGCTCGATGCCGAGGCGCTGGGGCTCGAGGCCTGTTTCTTCGTACTGATCCGCACCTCGGAGCACGAGGCGGACTGGCAACGCAAGTTTCTCGCCACGTTGCGCGCCCGCCCCGAGGTGCTGGAGGCACACCGGCTCGCGGGGGACATCGATTATATTCTGAAGGTGCGGGTGAAGAATGCGCGCGCCTATGACCAATTCTATCAGGCGCTGATCTCCGAGGTGAAGATCTACAATGTCACGGCGCTTCTGAGCATGGAAGAGATCAAGTCGACGACGATCCTGCCGCTCTGAAAGGTCGGGCCGGGCAGGGGGGCGGCGCCCCCCTGCGCGCTTTCAGGCCGCGTCGAGCGCGGTCAGAATGGCACCGAAATCGGCAGCCTTGAGGCTCGCCCCCCCCACAAGTGCGCCATCGACGTTCGAGGTCGCGAAGATCTCGGCGGCATTCGAGGGTTTCACCGAGCCGCCATAGAGAAGCCGCATCGCTGCGCCCTCTTCGCCGAAGCGGGCGACAAGCTCGGCACGCATGAAGTCGTGCACTTCCGCGATCTGTTCGAGCGTCGGTGTGCGCCCGGTGCCGATCGCCCAGACCGGCTCATAGGCGATCACCGTATTGGCGCCCGTCGCCCCTTCGGGCAGCGAAACGCGCAACTGCGTGCCAACGATGTCGAGCGTCTCGCCCGCATCGCGCTGTCCTTCGGTCTCGCCCACACAGACCACCGCCACAAGCCCGGCCTTGAGCGCGGCTTCGGCTTTGGCACAGACGAGCGCGCTCGTTTCACCATGATCGGCACGACGCTCGGAATGGCCAAGGATCACATGCGTGGCGCCACAATCGACGAGCATTTCGGCGGAAATGTCGCCGGTATGCGCCCCGGAGGCTTTCATGTGGCAATCCTGCCCGCCCACAGCGATCTTGCCGCCCGCGGCCTCGGCCATCGCCGCCACGAGCGTTGCGGGCGGGCAGAGCAGCACTTCGGATTTCGGCGCCGGATGAGCGTCGATCAGCGCCGCCACCTCACTGAGGCTCGCCTTCGTGCCGTTCATCTTCCAATTGCCCGCGGCCAGCTTTCTGCGCATGCGATCCTCCTTAGGTCAAACCGCGGGCAGATTAGGCCGTGCACGGCGCGGCGCAAGGGAAATCGGGCCATGACGGCGCGAAGGCGCGCCGCTCAACCCTCGGCAGTATCGCGGAATTTCACCGATTCACCGCAGCCGCAGCTTTCCACAACGTTCGGATTGCGGAACTTGAAGCCGGCTTCCAAAAGCCCTTCTTCATAGTCAATCTCGGTGCCGAGCAGAAACATTTGCGCGAGGGGCGCGATCAGCACCCGCGCCGGGCCTTCCTCTACCACGATATCCATCGGGTCGGCCTCTGCGGCCACTTCCATCGTGTATTCCATCCCCGCGCAGCCCCCCTTTTTCACGCCAATGCGGAAGCCCGCCGCATTTTCACGCGCCATCATCGCGGCAATCTGGGCGACGGCAGCGGGGGTGAGGGTGACGGGCACCTGGCCGGGAATCGCAAACATGGGGATGTCCTGCACAAGAGGGGTTCTGTTCAAGATAGGAAGGGCAGGGCGGCGCGACAAGCCGCCCCGCCCCGGATTTCGGCTCAGCCGAGGGCCGGGTAATCCGTGTAGCCTTCGGCGCCGCCGCCATAAAGCAACTCGGGCCGCAGCGGGTTCAACTCGGCCCCGGCCTCAAGCCGCGCGGGCAGATCCGGGTTGGCGATGAAGGGGCGGCCAAAGGCCACCGCAGCCGCCTTGCCCTCGGCCACGACAGCCAGCGCCGAGGCGCGGTCATAGCCGTTGTTGGCCACATAGGGCGCGGCGATGCGGTCACGCAACGCCTCAAGTGCGCCCGCGGGCCAGTCGCGCGGGCCGCCGGTTTGCCCTTCGACCATATGGACGAAGGCGAGCGGGCGGGCGTTCAGCACCTCGACCACATGAGCGAAGAGGCCGGGCGTGTCGCTGTCGAGCCCGATATTGTTGGCGTTCGAGAAGGGCGAGATCCGCACGCCGACGCGCCCCGGCCCCCAGACGCCGATCAGCGCATCGAGAGCACCTTCGAGGACGCGGGCACGGTTGGCGAAAGAGCCGCCCCAGTCATCGGTGCGGGTGTTCGAGGTGTCGCGCAGGAACTGGTCGATCAGATAGCCGTTCGCGGCATGCAACTCGACCCCGTCAAAACCCGCCTGCTTGGCGAGTTGCGCGGCATGGCCGTAATCGAGGAAGGTGCGTTCGATGTCTTCCACGGTCATGGCGCGCGGCAGGGCCGTTTCGACAAAGCCTTTGCCGTCAAAGGTTTTCGCGCCTGCAGACAGGGCAGAGGGCGCAACCGGGGGGACGCCGCCAATGATCGAGGGGTGGGACACACGGCCCACATGCCAGAGCTGGGCGACGATCTTGCCGCCTTCGGCATGCACGGCGGCGGTCACCTTGGCCCAAGCCTCGGCCTGTGCCTCGGTATGGATCCCCGGTGTCCAGGCATAGCCCTGCGCCACCTGCGAAATCTGTGTGCCCTCGGAGACGATCAACCCGGCCGAGGCGCGCTGGCGGTAATACGCCACCATCAGATCAGTTGCGAGGCCCTCGGGCGCGCGGTTGCGGGTGAGCGGGGCCATCAGCACGCGGTTGGCGATCTCGATCGCGCCAAGCGCACCGGGGGTGAAGAGGGGTTCGGTCATGCATAGCTCCTTCGGCTGCGCGGGCAGGGCCCGTCGCGGATGCCGAGAGGCTAGGGCGCGCGAGCCAACAGGCAAGGGCTGCTCCGCACAGTGCGCGCGCGCCATTGCACCGAAGCGGAGCTTACATGAAGCCGAGTTCCAGCCGCGCCTCTTCGGACATCATGTCCATGCCCCAGGCCGGGTCGAAGGTCATCTCGATCTCGCAGCGCTGCACGCCCTCGACCGCTTCCACCGCATCTTGCAGCCATTGCGGCATCTCGCCCGCCACCGGGCAGCCCGGCGCCGTGAGTGTCATGATGATCTTCACCACCCCGTCGGCGCCGATCTTGATCGTGTAGATCAGCCCGAGATCGTAGATATTGACCGGAATTTCCGGATCATAGACGGTACGGCAGGCGTCCACCACCGCATCGTAAAGCGGGTGGTCGAGGTCGGAAGGCGCAATCAGCGGGTCCCCTTCGGAGAGCGGCTGGGCATCGGTCATCTGGGTCTCCCCTGCAAAATCCAAGGATTTATATAAGGTATCTGTGCGCGAGGTAAAGCCCGGGAAATGAAACGATGCGCCGGCATCGCAACGCGTGCCAACCCGAGGGTGCCAAAGCCCCTGTCCGCGCAGATCAGAACGGCGCGAGTGCCCCCAGCGTGACGAGCCCGCGCAGCACCGCATCGACCGCGACGGCGGCAAGGATCATCCCCATCACCCGGCTGATCACGGCCTCACCCGTGGCGCCGAGCACCCGGTGCAACGGTGCGGCGGCGAGCAGAATCACCAGCGTGCACAGAAGCACCACCCCCATCAACGCCCCCGTCATCGCCTGATGGGCGAGCGAAAAGCGGTCATTGTCGGTAAGCACCACAACTGCCAGCATTGCTCCGGGCGAGGCGATCGAGGGAATTGCGACCGGAAAGACGGAGGTGCGGCTCACCCGTTCGGCCGCGGCGATTTCTTCCTCGGGTTTTGAATGGCCGAAAATCATCGTCAGCGCGAAGAGAAACAGGATGATGCCGCCCGCGATCTGGAACGAGGGCAGCGCAAGACCGAGCGCCTCAAGCACCATCTGCCCGGCGAGCAGGAAGAGCACGAGCACGCCAAAGGCGACCGCCACCGCGCGTGTCGCCACCGCGCGGCGTTGCGCCGCGCTCAGCCCGGTGGTGACGGCGAGAAACACCGGCAAAGTGCCGATCGGATCGATCACCACCCAGAGCGTGACAAATTCCTGCAAGATCTGGGCGGGGGCTAGCACGTCGGTCTTTCCTCACGATTTCAGGGTTTTGCTCATGCTAGCATTGCTCGGCTCGCGGCGCCACGCCCGGCCCGCTCACATCCGCGCCAGAACGCTCACCAAATGTGCCGAATCGACAAGAAAAAGGGGCCCGAAGGCCCCTGTCCGCTCTGGACGCAGTCGTGGGAGAGAGTTTGGCCAAAGGCCGAGCTAAGCACGCCCCGGAGGAGGAGGGGCGGGTCCGGCTGGGGAGGAGGAGTGCCGGACCCGCTTGAGGCGCGCGAGGGATAGTCTTCGTTTCGCCTTATGTGGTCATTTTTTCTAACCGGATCATGCGATTTTATGCCTTTTTCAGCAAGTCCGGATCCGGCAAGGCGGCGTTGCGCCGGTTGCAAGGCTGCAACGGAAAGGGGCGCGCCCGCTGGCGCGCCCCGATCTTTGGTCGCATCGGTCAAGACCGGCTCAGATGAGCTTGCCCATCGCCACGGCGGTGTCGCCCATGCGGTTGGAGAAGCCCCATTCGTTGTCATACCAGGTCAGGATCCGCACCATCGTGCCGTCCATCACCTTGGTCTGATCCATGTGGAAGACCGAGGAATGCGGGTCGTGGTTGAAGTCCGACGAGACATTCTTGAGCTTGGTATAGCCCAGCACGCCTTTGAGCGGGCCATCGGCGGCGGCTTCGATCGCGGCGTTCACCTCGTCCACCGTGGTGGCGCGCTTGGCTTCAAACACGAGGTCAACGACCGAAACGTTCGGCGTCGGCACGCGGATCGCGACGCCGTCGAGCTTGCCCTTGAGTTCCGGCAGCACGAGGCCCACGGCTTTCGCCGCCCCGGTCGAGGTCGGGATCATGCTCAGCGCCGCGGCGCGGGCGCGGTAGAGATCCTTGTGCATCGTGTCGAGCGTCGGCTGGTCGCCCGTGTAGCTGTGGATCGTCGTCATGAAGCCCTTCTCGATGCCGATCGCATCGTTGAGGACTTTCGCGACGGGCGAGAGGCAGTTGGTGGTGCAGGACGCGTTCGAGACGACGAGATCGTCCTTCGTCAGCACGGCGTCGTTCACACCGAAGACGATGGTCTTGTCCGCGCCGTCGCAGGGCGCCGAGACGAGCACGCGCTTCGAGCCGTTTTGCAGATGCGCGGAGGCTTTCTCCTTGGTGGTGAAGATGCCGGTGCATTCAAGCGCAACGTCGACATCCCCCCAGGGCAGCTCCGCCGGGTTGCGGATCGCGGTCACTTTCATCGGGCCACGGCCCACGTCGATCCAGTCTTCGCCGGTGGTCACAGTGGCGGGGAAACGGCCATGAACGCTGTCGAAGCGCAGCAGGTGGGCGTTGGTTTCCACCGGGCCCAGATCGTTGATCGCCACCACTTCGATGTCGGTCCGCCCCGATTCGATGATCGCACGCAACACGTTGCGGCCGATCCGTCCGAAACCGTTGATCGCTACCTTGACTGCCATTCTCGCCTCCTTTGGCCTTGTCCGAGGGTCGCCGCACCCTTCGCCAAGACGCGCCAAAGGTCAACACCAGACTGTGCAGGGACATGCCTTTGCAGAGGCAGACAGGCCCTTCAACGCCAGAACGCCACCCATTCGATGAGCAGGAGCATTTTCCGGGCAAGAAACACGGCCGAGAAACCGTCGAAGAAGAGGGCGTCGATGCCGAAGAACAGCACGACGATCGTGGCGATCCAGATTGCGATGGTATCGGTCATCCGCCCCTCCTGGGCGCGCCGCGCCACTCTGCCTTGCCGCGCACCCTAGACGAGCGCGCGGGAGTGGAAAAGTGCGCGCCCGGGGCGGTTATTCGGTCTCTTCCGCGACGAGGAACAACTCGCCCCGCGATTCGAGTTCTCGGATCGCGGCGACGATCTCGTTCATCGCCTCCTCCACGTCCTTTTCCTTCGGCTTTTTCAGGTTCGCCATCTCGTCGCGCAGGTTCTGCGCCATGCGCTGCGACATGTTCGCGAGGATGAATTCCGCCGCCTTCGCATTGTCGCCCTTGGCTCCGGCCAGTGCCAGAATGAGTCGGCTCTGTTCGACCTCGCGCATGATCTTTGGCAGATCACGCGGCTCGATCCGGGCGGGAATGTTGGTGAAGGTGAAGATCGCCTTGCGTACCTGATCGGCAAAGACCTTGTCTTCCTCATCGAGGCCCTTGAGCACGTCGTCGCGCGTGGCAGCCGTCGAGAAGTTGAGGATTGCGCCGACCCGCTCGACAGGCCCGGTGTCGAAGGCCTTGGCAGGTTGCGCATCGAGCTGGTCGGCAAGGGCGGTGCCGATCCGCTGCACGGTTTCGGGTGCCACATTGCCGGTGAGCGAGACCGCATAGGCGAGCTTGCGCGCCTTTTCCTGCGGCACTTTGGAGAGCAGCTCGGCCGAGCGTGCAACCGAAAGCTTGGAAAGCATCACCGCGCCGACCTCGACGCTTTCCTCAAGCAGCACCGGCAGCAGAAGCTCGCCCGAGAGCCCGGTGATCCGTTCCCAGGGATCGGCGCGCGAGGTGCCCGAGGCCATGCGCCGGATCCGGGTGGCGGCGGAGGCGGAGAGCTGGCCGTCGAGCAGTTTGAGCGCGCCGTCGAGCCCGCCCGGGAAAGCGATGCCCACCGCTTCAAGCTCGGTGCAGAATTCATTGACCACGCCTACCATGGTCTCGCGGTCGATCAACCGCAGATGCGCGATAGTCTCGGCCAGCGCGGTTTGCTGATCGTCGGAAAGCTCGCCGAGCGGCAGTTTCACCCCGGCGGAGGAAAGCAGTTGCACCACCACGGCGGCCTTCTGACGGCGCGTCAGGAAAGGGCGGGCATGGCCCGGCCGGGCCATCGCGCCGAGGGCGGATCTGGGGGTAATGGCGTTCACGCGCGACTCCGAAACCTGTTCGCCCCAAGCTTCGCAGGGCGCGGTTAAGCGCGGGTTAGCAGCGCCGGGGCGTGCGCGAATTTCGCCCCGGCGCGGGGGCTTCAGGCGCCGAAGACGCGCTTGAAGATCGTGTCGACATGCTTGGTGTGATAGCCGAGGTCGAATTTCTCCTCGATCTCGGTGGGCGAGAGCGCTGCGGTCACTTCCGGGTCGGCCAGAAGCTCGGTCTTGAAATCGGCGCCCTTCTCCCAGACTTTCATCGCGTTGCGCTGCACGAGGCGATACGCGTCCTCGCGGCTGACACCCGCTTGCGTCAGCGCCAGAAGCACCCGCTGGCTCATCACCAGTCCTTTGAACTTGTTCATGTTTTTGAGCATGTTCTCGGGGTAGATCACGAGGTTCTCGACCACGCCCGCAAGCCGGTTGAGGGCGAAATCGAGGGTGATCGTCGCATCGGGGGCGATGCCACGTTCGACCGAGCTGTGCGAGATGTCGCGTTCATGCCAGAGCGCCACATTCTCCATCGCCGGCACGACGCACATGCGCACCAGCCGCGCGAGCCCGGTGAGGTTTTCGGTGAGCACGGGGTTGCGCTTGTGCGGCATCGCCGAGGAGCCCTTCTGCCCCTTGGAGAAGAACTCTTCCGCCTCCAGCACCTCGGTGCGTTGCATGTGGCGGATCTCGAGGGCGCAGTTCTCGATCGAGGAGGCGATCACGCCGAGCGTAGCAAAGAACATCGCATGGCGGTCGCGCGGGATCACCTGCGTCGAGATCGGCTCGGGTTTGAGGCCGAGCGCGGCGCAGACATGCTCTTCCACCGCCGGGTCGATATTGGCGAAGGTGCCCACCGCGCCGGAAATGGCGCCGGTGGCGATTTCGGCGCGCGCATTCACGAGCCTTGCGCGGTTGCGGTCCATCTCGGCATAGAACCGCGCGAAGGTGAGGCCCATCGTCGTCGGTTCGGCATGGATGCCGTGGCTGCGCCCGATCCGCACCGTGTCCTTATGCTCATGGGCGCGCTTTTTCAGCGCGGCAAGCACCCGGTCCATGTCTTTCAAAAGAATATCGGCGGCGCGCACGAGCTGGATATTGAGCGTGGTGTCGAGCACATCCGAGGAGGTCATGCCCTGGTGGACAAAGCGCGCATCTTCCGAGCCGATATGCTCGGCCAGATGGGTGAGAAAAGCGATCACGTCATGTTTGGTGACGGCCTCGATCTCGTCGATCCGCGCCACGTCGAAGTTCACATCCTTCGCCTTCCAGACGGCCTCGGCATTGGCCTTCGGGATCACGCCGAGCGCGGCCTGCGCATCGCAGGCATGGGCTTCGATCTCATACCAGATCTTGAACTTGGTCGCGGGTTCCCAGATGTCGACCATCTCTTTGCGGGCATAGCGCGGGATCATGGGCAGGCCTCTTGCTTGTGGCGGGGTTGGCGGTTGATAGACTGGCAGGGCTTGCGGGGCAAGCGATCTGGCAGGGAGAGGCGGCAATGACGCGGGCAATCACCGATTTCGAGGGGCTCTGGCAGATGGAGCGGTGGATCGAGGACCGCTTCGGCGGCCAGCCGGGCCATTTCACCGGCACGGCAGAATTGCGCCGTGATGCGAAAAGCGCCCCGCCGGGGACTTGGAATTGGGTCGAGAATGGCTATCTGAGACTGGGAGAAGAGACCCCGGTTCTGGCGACGCGCACGTATCTCTGGCGTCCCGTGCCGCCCCGGATCGAGGTTTTCTTCGAAGATGGTCGGCCGTTTCATGCTTTCGCGCCCGCGGGGCAGGCAACGGCAGCCCATTGGTGCGACCCCGACGACTACCGGGTGGACTACGACTTTTCTTGCTGGCCGGATTGGAGCGCCACTTGGCGTGTATCCGGACCGCACAAGGATTATGAAATGATCTCGCGCTATAAGCGCCCCTGAGACACCGCTCTTTGCCGCCCGGCAGAGGCACCCCCGGAGCCCTCCGGTCGAGCCGCGGGATGGCGACTGAGCCCGCGCCCCTCGATAGCTCCGGGGGTGCAGTGTTTCCCGCCCCTGCCTGCGGCCCCATGCTGCAGCGCCAAATGTGGCCCGCGCCGCCGTTCAGCCGGGCGCGAAGCTTGTAACCGCCCGCAAAATCGGTATCTCAGAGGCGGAGCCGACGGAATGCAGGGAGAGTGTGGATGAGCAAGCGCGAGGCCGGTGCCGCGAGCCCGGGCAAGCTGCGCCATCTGGGCCCGGTGGTTCTGGGCTTTTCGCTCTTTGGTCTCGGCATCTGGGCGCTGCATCATCTTTTGCGCGATGTCGATGCCGCCGAGATCGTGGCGCAGATCCAGGCCACGCCGCACCATATCTTTGCCATCGCGCTCGGCGCCACCGCGCTCGGCTACACCGCGCTGATCGGCTATGACTTCTGGGCGCTGCAATATCTTGAGAAAAAGCTGCCGCTGCGCGTTGTCGCGCTGGGCGGCTTCTTGGGCTATGCCTTCGGCAATACCATCGGCATCTCTGTGCTTTCGGGCGGGGCGGTGCGCTACCGGATCTATTCCGCCTTCGGGCTCAACGCTTTCGAGGTGGCGGCGCTCGCCTCCTATATCGCGCTCGCGATGGGCACGGGGCTCTCGCTTGTGGGCGTGTTTGCGCTGGCCGCGCACCCGGCAGCACTTGCAAGCCTTCTGCCGCTCTCCGAGCAAACGGTGCGGATCCTCGCGCTTTCGGGCGGTGGACTGACGATCGCGCTTCTCTATGCGCTCGGCATCTCCGGCAAGGTGCTCAAGCTCGGTAAGTTCGAGATCGCCATGCCGCGCCCGCGCATCCTCTCGGGCCAGATGGTGGTTGCGCTCTTTGACAGCACGATGGCGGCGACCACGCTCTATGTGCTCCTGCCCCCCGGCGCGCCCGATTTCGTCACCTTCCTCGCGATCTATGCCACTGCAACGATGGTCGGCGTGATGAGCCATGTGCCGGGCGGCGTGGGCGTGTTCGAGACTGTGGTGATGGCGGCGATGCCGCCCGGAACGGCGGCGGGCGAGGTGGCGGCAGCGCTTTTGATGTTCCGGGTGATTTATTACCTCATCCCCTTCGCGCTCGCTTTCGTGATCGTTTCGCTCAACGAGGCGCGGCTCGCGGGCGGCTGGGCGGTGCGGCTCTTTGGCGAGATCTCGGACCCGATGCGCCCCGCCTTCAACGCTGTCGCCGGCATGGTGCCCTGGCTCTCGGGGGCCTGGGCCTTCGGGCTCGGCGCCTATCTCCTCGCGCTCTCGCTCCTGCCCTCGGTGCCGACGCTCCATGACAAGGATGACCTCGTCGGCGCGATCCTGCTGGAGGGCGGCACGCTCGTCTCCTCGGTCGCGGGCGCGGTGCTGCTCATTCTCTCGCACGGGCTCATTCGCCGGGTCGCGGGTGCCTTCTGGCTCACGCTTGCCGCAATTGGCGGCGGCATCGTTGCCGTGTTGCTCAACAATTTCGATTACGAGAGCGCGCTTGTGCTGGCAGGCGGCGCGGTGCTCCTTTGGCCGTTCCGGCGCGAGTTCTACCGTGAGGCAAAGATCACCGATGGCGTGTTCGGCCCGGCCTGGATCGCGCTTGTCACCGCTGTCATCATCGCCGTCGTGCTCTTTTTCGTGTTCGTCCATGCGGCCACGCCCTATTCGCACAGCCTCTGGATCGATTTCGCGCAAAACGCCACCACGCCGCGCTCGCTGCGGGCGGGGCTTGTGGGCTCGGCGATCCTTCTGATCTTCACCACATATCTCGCGCTGCAGCCGCTTGGCCGGCGCAGCCCGCGCACCCCTGCCGAGACGCTGCGCACTGCGCGCGAAGTGATCGACGCGCAAGACAATCCCACCGCTTGCCTCGCGCTTTCGGGCGATAAGGAGCTGCGCTTTGCGGGCGAGGGCGCGGCCTTCCTGATGTTTGCACGCCGTCGCAAAAGCTGGATCGCGCTTGGCGATCCGGTGGGCGACATGCGCTATTTTGATGACCTCGGCTGGGATTTCGTCGAGGCCGCGCAGCAGGCAAACTGCCGCCCGGTGTTTTACGAAATCTCCGAATGGCAATTGCCGCGGATGATCGAGATGGGCCTTGCCGCGCACAAGGTGGGCGAGGAGGCAGTGATCAATCTCTCGACTTTCACCCTCTCGGGGGCGCGCTTCAAGTCGATGCGCGCGGCGCATAACAAGGCCGCGCGGGAGGGGCTCGCGCTTGAGGTCCACCAGCCGCCCCACAGCGCCGCGCTGATCGAGGAGCTGCGCCCGATCTCGGAGGCGTGGCTCGCCAGCAAGGCGGGGCAGGAAAAGCGCTTCTCCGTGGGCCGGTTCGATGCCGATTACCTGCGCCACTTCCCGATTGCGGTCGCACGGCGCGGTGGGGCTGCGCTCGCCTTCGCCTCGGTGCTGGCGCCGGGCGCGGGCAAGAAAGTGGCCGTCGATCTGATGCGCTACCGCCCGGGCGATGCCTCGGGGATGATCGAATTCATCTTCCTTGCACTGATCGAGCACTACCAGCGCGAGGGGGCCGCGGAATTCAGCCTCGGCATGGCGCCGCTCGCCGGGCTTTCCACCCGCCGCACGGAACGGCTCTGGCACCATTTCGGCGCGCTGATGTTCCGCCACGGCGGCGCGTTTTATAATTTCGAGGGGCTGCGCGCTTTCAAGGCGAAGTTCAACCCGCAATGGCGGCCGCGCTACATCGCGCTGCCGGTGGGCGTTTCACCGATGGTGGCGATGGCCGATGTGGCGATGCTGATCTCGGGCGGGCCGCGCGGGCTTTTGGGCCGGAAGTCTCAGTAACCGCCGCTCTCACGCATCAGCCGCATCCGCAAAAAGGCGCGGTCGGTGGCGATCATGCCGGGAATGAGGAGCGCATCAAGCGCCCACCAGAGCCCCACGAGCGCCAGCGGGATATAACCCACAAGCAGGAAGGTCAGCGCCGAGCCGATGCCGAACAGGATCAGCATCAACAGCCCCGAGATCCAGCGGCCCAGGTAAAAGCGGTGCACCCCGAAGAAGCCGAGGAAGAACCACAGCAAATAGGCGACAAGCGCCGAGGGGCCGTCATTGGCGACCCGTTGTTCGATCCAGAGCGCACGATCCGTCATGTGATCCTCCTTAACATGGAGGAAATATGGGGGGGCGCAGTTCCGCGTCAAGATCTGCGTTTCAGGGGGCTCATTTCGCAGGCACTGGCGGTGGGAGCGGCGTCGGGCTCAAATATCACTGAAACCGGGTCGAGATTGAAGCGCGTTGCACGCAAAAGGCGGCCCTCCCGGGGCCGCCTTTGAGATCATTCAGGGCTTTGCTTACGCCTTCGCGAGGTTGCGCAGCACGTAATGCAGCACGCCGCCGTTTTTGAGATATTCGATCTCGACCTCGGTATCGATCCGGCTTTTCAGCATGATCTTCACCTGCGCGCCATCGGCGCGGGTGATCGTGCAGGGCACGAGCGAAAGCGGCTTGATATCGCCTTCGAGCCCCTCGATCGTCACCACCTCGTCGCCGGTCAGGCCAAGCGATTTGCGGTTTTGCCCCTCGGTGAACTCGAACGGAATGACGCCCATGCCGATCAGGTTCGAGCGGTGGATACGCTCGAAGCTCTCCGCGATCACCGCCTTGACGCCGAGAAGGTTCGTGCCCTTCGCCGCCCAGTCGCGGCTCGAGCCCGCGCCATATTCGATGCCGCCAAAGATCACGAGCGGTACGCCCGCCGCCTGATATTCCATCGAGGCGTCGTAGATCGTCGTCTGCGCCCCATCCGGGCCCTTGGTGTAGCCGCCCTCGACGCCCTCGAGCATCTCGTTCTTGATGCGGATATTGGCGAAGGTGCCGCGCATCATCACTTCATGGTTGCCGCGGCGCGAGCCGTAGCTGTTGAAGTCTTTCGGCGCGACCTGCCGCTCGGTGAGGTATTTGCCCGCCGGCGTGGTGGGCTTGAACGACCCCGCCGGAGAGATGTGGTCGGTGGTGATCATGTCGCCCAGAACGGCGAGCACGCGCGCGCGCGTGACATTCGAGATCGTGCCCGGCTCGGGAGACATGCCGCGGAAATAGGGCGGGTTCTGGATATAGGTCGAGGCGGCGGGCCAGTCATAGGTCTCGCCCTCGGTCGTTTTTACGCCCTGCCAGTTCGCATCGCCTTTGAACACATCGGCGTATTTCGCGATGAAGGCCTCGCGGGTGACGCATTTTTCGACCAGGTCCGCGATTTCCTTGTCCGACGGCCAGATGTCTTTGAGGAACACCGGCTTGCCCTCGGGCGTCTCGGCAATCGGCTCGCTCGAGAGGTCGATGTTCATATCCCCCGCGATCGCATAGGCGACCACGAGCGGCGGCGAGGCGAGGAAGTTCGCGCGCACATCGGGGCTGATCCGGCCCTCGAAGTTGCGGTTGCCCGAAAGGACGGCCGCGGCGACGAGGTCATTGTCGTTGATCGCTTTGGAGATCTCCGGCGTGCCGAGGGGGCCGGAGTTGCCGATGCAGGTGGTGCAGCCAAAGCCCACGATGTTGAAGCCCATCGCGTCGAGGTCTTCCTGCAACCCGGCGGCGGCGAGGTATTCCTGCACGACCTGAGACCCCGGTGCGAGCGAGGTTTTCACCCAGGGTTTGGGGGTGAGCCCAAGCGCGCGCGCCTTGCGCGCGACAAGCCCCGCGCCGATCAGCACATAGGGGTTCGAGGTGTTGGTGCAGGACGTGATCGAGGCGATCACCACCGAGCCATCGCCCACATTGTAGCCCTTGCCCTCGACCGGCACCGATTTGAGCCCGGTTTTCGGCGCCACGGCAAGCCCGCCCTCGGCGGCCATGTCCTTGCCCTCAGAAGTCATGTCGACGCCACGGTAATCGGCGACAACCTTGGCGAAGGTCGCTTTCGCATCGGTCAGCGGCAGGTAATCCTGCGGGCGTTTGGGGCCCGAGATCGCGGGCACGATAGTGCCCATGTCGAGTTCCAGCGTCGAGGAATAGACCGGCGCATAATCCGCGCCGCGCCAGAAGCCGTTTTCCTTCGCATAGGCCTCGACGAGCGCGATGCGCTCTTCCGAGCGGCCGGTCTGGCGCAGATAGCGCAGGGTCTCGTCGTCGATCGGGAAGAAGCCGCAGGTCGCGCCATATTCGGGCGCCATGTTGGCGATGGTGGCGCGCTGCGCGAGCGGCAGCTTGTCGAGCCCTTCGCCCCAGAATTCGACGAATTTGCCGACCACACCGTGTTTGCGCAGCATCTGCACGACCTTCAGCACCAGATCGGTGCCGGTGCAGCCTTCCACCAGCGCGCCGGTGAGTTTGAAGCCGACAACTTCCGGGATCAGCATCGACACGGGTTGGCCCAGCATCGCCGCCTCGGCCTCGATGCCGCCCACGCCCCAGCCCAAAACCGCCATGCCGTTCACCATCGTGGTGTGGCTGTCGGTGCCGACAAGCGTATCGGGGTAGGCGACGGTCTCGCCGTTCTGATCCTTGTCGGTCCAGACGGTCTGGGCAAGATATTCCACGTTCACCTGATGGCAGATGCCAGTGCCGGGGGGCACGACGCGGAAGTTTTCAAACGCGCCTTGCCCCCATTTGAGGAACTGGTAGCGCTCCATGTTGCGCTCGTATTCCAGCTCCACATTGCGCTGGAAGGCGCGGGGGCTGCCGAATTCGTCGATCATCACCGAGTGGTCGATCACGAGGTCAACCGGCACGAGCGGATTGATCTTTTTCGCGTCACCGCCAAGGGCCTTGATGCCGTCGCGCATTGCGGCAAGGTCCACCACGGCGGGAACGCCGGTGAAATCCTGCATCAGCACGCGCGCCGGGCGGTAGGCGATTTCACGCGGGTTCTTGCCGCCCATCTTCGCCCAGTCGCCAAAGGCCTTGATATCCTCGACCGAGACCGAGAAGCCGCCGTCCTCGAACCGCAGCAGGTTCTCGAGGACCACCTTCAGCGCGGCGGGCAGTTTCGAGAAATCCCCCAGACCCGCGGCTTCGGCCGCCGGGATCGAGTAATAGGCATAGCTCGCATCGCCGACCGAAAGCTGGCGGCGGGTCTTGGCAGTATCCTTGCCGGTGACAACGGTCATTGGGTGCCTCCCGTGGCTTTGAAGGTGTCGCTGAACGCTATGTGCCCCATGCCGCGGAGTCGATCAAGGGGGCGGAGGCACTTTTTGTATACCGTTGCACACCGTTTTGTCGCAGGCGCTGCGGGGCAGGGGGTTTTCATCCCTCGCGACGTTGCGACAAACGAGTGACACATCGCAAAACCTTGATTGGCTTTCGCGCCCCTTGCACCGTAGGTAAGAGAACGCAATCGGAGCGAGGTGACATGCCAGGCGCAAAGCTCAGCGCAGCAATCGGACAGTGCATCGTCCTCGGCCTTCTCGCCGGGGCGCCGGTGGCTGGGCTTGCGCAAGGGCTGCCGGGCGGATTGGGCGCGGGCGCGACAAATGCCGCGCCAGGCTCGATGCCCGGCGCCTCTCTGATCGAAAGCCTCAACCGCGCGGTTGACCGGGCGCTCGCGGGAACAGCGGCGCTGCCCGGGGTCAATACGCTGATTGCCCCTTCGGCTCCGCCGCGGCCCGCGCCTGTCGTTGTGGAGCTTTTCACCTCGCAGGGCTGCTCCGCATGCCCCCCCGCCGATGCGCTTCTGGCGCAGGTCGCCACGCGCTCCGATGTGGTGGCGCTCTCGCTTCATGTCGATTACTGGGATTATCTCGGCTGGGAAGATCCTTTTGCCCAGCCCGCCTTCACCGCGCGGCAAAAGGCCTATACCCGCGCGGCGGGGGAACGCACGCTTTATACGCCGCAGGTGATCGTTGGCGGCGAGGCCTCACTCACCGCGCCTGCAGCCCCCGCGCTTGATGCGGTGATCGCGCAGGAGGCCGCCACGCCACCCCGCGTGTCGATCGCTGTTTCCGAAGGGGAGTCCCCGGGGCAATATGTGATCGACCTCGCGCCGCTCTCGCGGCCGCTCGAGCGCCCGAGCGTTGTGCAGATCGTGCGCTATGTGCCCCAGGCGCAAGTGGAAATTTTGCGTGGCGAGAATGCAGGCAAAGTGCTTGATTACGCCAATGTGGTCACCGCCTGGCATGCGGTGGCTGAGTGGGACGGAAAGACGGCGTTGCGCCTCAACGCCAAGATCGATGGTACGGAACCCGCCGTGGTGATCGTGCAGACCGCGCTGCCGGGCAAGACCGCGCCCTTGCCCGGGCCGATCCTTTCGGCCGCCTGGCTGCGTTAACGCCCCCGCGCCGCGCGGCGCTCCGCGTTCCAGACCCAGAGCCCCGCCGCCACGATCACGCCCGCGCCCAAGACCGTGTAAAGGTCTGGCAGGGCAGCGAAAAAGATCCATCCCCAGAGCGAGGAAAGAACAAGGCCGAGGTAGCCGTAGGGCGCCAGCACGCCCGCGGGAGCGGCGCGGAAGGCCTTGATCAGAAACGCCTGACCCGCCGCGCCAAGCGCGCCGACAGCAAGGAAAAGCGGCAGGTCGGCGGGCGCGACTTCCTGCCAGAAGAAGGGCAAGGCGAGCGAAGAAAACGCCGTTCCGACACCCGCGGACCAGATCACCGAGGTGGCGGTGCTGTCGAACCGCACCACCCGCGTCATCAGTGCGCCGCCCGCATAGGTGAAGGCGGCGGCGAGCGCGTAGAGCGCGGCGGGATCCATCACCCCCGCGCCGGGCCGCAGGATGATCAGCGCGCCGAGGAAGGAAACGAAAATTCCGGCCACCCGGCGGGGGCCGATCTTTTCGCCCAGAAAAAGGGCCGCGCCGAGCGTGATCAGAACCGGGTTCAGATCGGTGAGCGCGGCGGCTTCTGCAAGACCGATCGAGCGGATCGCAAGAAAGAACAGCGCCACCGTGCCCATCTGGAAGATGCCGCGCAGCAGTTGTAGCCCGGGCTGGCGCGAGCGCGCATGAGCAAGGAAGGAGCCGCGGAAAATAAGCGAGACGAGCGCGAGGTTCACGGCAAAGCGCGCCCAGATCACCATCGCGGGCGCGTAGCTCTGGCCCAGCTTCTTCGCCACGACATCCATCAGCGTGAAAAAGATCAGCGCCAGAAGAAGAAGCCCGATCCCCTTGCCGATGAACGCGGTTTCGGGCGCCGGGATCGCCGGCTCGGGCATGTCTGGCCCCGGCACTCCGGGGGAGGCAACGGCGAGGGGGGCCGGCTCCGGCCCCCCCCTTGATTTTGTGGTGTGTGGGTCTTGCCCGGTGGTCACAGCAGGGCTTTCACCTTGGCGGCGACGGCTTCCGGCGTGATGCCGAATTCGGCATAGAGCCGCTCGGCCGGGGCGGAGGCGCCAAAGCCCTCCATGCCGACGAAATCGGCTTTCTTCTCGGAGCCGCGCTCGCCCAGAAGCCAGCGGTCCCACGGCTGGCGGATCGCGGCCTCAACGGCCACGCGCACCGCGCCGGGCGGCAGGATCTTGCGCCGGTAGGTCTCGGGCTGGGCGGCAAAAAGCTCCATGCAGGGCATCGAGACCACGCGGGTGCCAATCGCCTCCGCTTGCAGGATGTCGCGCGCCTTGAGCGCGATCTCCACTTCCGAGCCCGTCGCCATCAGGATCGCCTGACGTTTGCCCGCCGCTTCTGCGATCACATAAGCGCCTTGGGCGGTCAGGTTTTTCTGGTTATGGGCGGTGCGCAGCGTGGGCAGGTTCTGGCGGCTCAGCGCCAGCACCGAGGGCGTGCGCTCCGACGAGAGCGCCAGCTCCCACGCCTCGGCGGTCTCGATCACATCGGCGGGGCGGAAGGTCCAGGTGTTGGGCGTGGCGCGGCAGATCGCCAGATGCTCGACCGGCTGGTGAGTCGGCCCGTCTTCGCCAAGGCCGATGCTGTCATGCGTCATCACATAGACCGTGGGCACGCCCATCAGCGCCGAGAGCCGCATCGCGCCGCGCGCGTAATCGGTGAAGCAAAAGAAGGTGCCGCCATAGGGACGCACGCCGCCATGCAGCCACATCCCGTTCATCGCCGCCGCCATTGCGTGTTCGCGAATGCCGTAGCGCATGTAGCGGCCCTTGCGATTGTCGGGCATGAAGTCGGAAATATCGCTCGTTTTCGTCAGGTTCGAGCCGGTGAGGTCCGCCGAGCCGCCAATGGTTTCGGGCACGACCGGGTTGACTGCGGCCAGCACCATTTCCGAGGCCTTGCGGGTCGCCACTTTCGGCGCGGCTTCCGAGTTCGCCTTTTTGAAGGCGCGGATCGCGGTGGCGAGTTTCTTCGGCACGCCCCGGCTCATCTGCCGCTCGAACTCGGCCTTTTTCGTGGGCGACAGCGCATCGAGGCGCGCGGCCCAGGCGGCATGCTCCGCCGCGCCCTTGGCGCCAATCGCCTCCCAGTCCGCCTTGATATCCGCGGGGATCTCGAACGGGCCATGCGCCCAGCCGTAAACCTCGCGCGTCGCCTTGATCTCGCCGCCGCCGAGGGGCGCGCCGTGCACGGCATAGCTGTCGGCCTTGTTGGGCGAGCCAAAGCCGATGATCGTCTTGCAATCGACAAGCACCGGAGCCTTGGCCTTTTTCGCCTCGGTCAACGCGCGGTCGATATCGGCCGGGTCATGGCCGTCGCAGCTCAAGACCACCCAGCCCGAGGCGGCAAAGCGCGCGCGCTGATCGGTCTTGTCGGAGACCGTCACCCGGCCATCGATGGTGATGTTGTTGTTGTCCCAAAGCACGATCAGGTTGTCGAGTTCCTGCTTGCCCGCGAGCCCGATCGCTTCCTGGCTGATGCCCTCCATCAGGCAGCCGTCGCCCGCGATCACCCAGATCTTGTGATCAACGACAGATTTGCCAAAGCGCGCCGCCATGGATTTTTCGGCAATTGCCATGCCGACGGCGGTGGAAATGCCCTGACCGAGCGGGCCGGTGGTCGTTTCTACGCCTTCGAGATGGCCGAATTCCGGGTGCCCGGCCATCCGCGCGCCCCATTGCCGGAAGGCCTTCACCTCGTCGAGCGTCGCCTGTTCGTAGCCGGAGAGATGGAGCAGCGCGTAAAGCAGCATCGAGCCGTGGCCCGCGGAAAGAACGAACCGGTCCCGATCCGCCCAGTTCGGCGCTTTTGCATCGAATTTCAGGTGGTTGCGATAAAGAACCGTGGCCACATCGGCCATGCCCATCGGCATGCCAGGGTGCCCGGAATTGGCCGCCTGCACGGCGTCGATGGCGAGCACGCGGATCGCGGTGGCAAGCTTCCAGTGGTCGGGGTGAGCGGCACGCAGCGCGGCGATGTCCATGGGGGCGTCCTTTTCGTGGAGCGGGTTCTTGGAACGGATGTCGGCCCCCGTGATAACAGGGATCGGGGCAAGATCAAGCGCGCCCCCCAAGTGCTTGAGGCAAAAGGGTGGGAGAAGATTGTCGCAACGGATAAACTAAAAGGCGAGCCGCAAAGCGTTGCGATTCGCGGGCCGGGTGCGCGGGGCGCAACCGAAGCGGGCACGAATGAACCGGCAACGAAACGGCAATGAAACAAACGGGGCGGAACGGGCCGGACCGAAACGGACCCCGGGACAGGACCAGACGAGGAGACGGAATGACGGATCTGGCAGAGTATGAGCGCCGCATAGCCTATGCGCTCGAACGGATCGGGCGGGGCGTGGAAACCCTTGTGCAGCGCCCGGCCGAGCCTGTGCCCGAGGCGGAGCCCCCCGAACCCGTCGCGCCACCCGAACCTGTGGTGGTGGTCGATACGGCGCAGATCGAGGCGCTGGAGGCGGAACTCTCCGTCGAACGTGCGGCGCTCGCAGCGGAACGCGCGGCGCTGGAGGCGGAACGTGCGGCCAATATGCAGCTCACCGAGCGGGTCCGGGCGATCCGTGAGAAACAGGAAACCACACTCGTCACACTGGAGCGGCGGTTGGCGCAGGCGACGCGGGCGCTGGAAGCGGTGCAGGCGGAGGCGAACCGGCTCAAACGCGCCAACAACGATCTGGTGGAGATCAACCGCAGCCTCGTCGATGCAGGAAGCGTGATGGCGGCGGCGCAGGTGAACCGGGCGATGCAGGTCGAGCTGGAGGCCTTGCGGGCGGCGCGCTCCTGGGAGATGGCAGAACTGGCCGAGATTCTGGCCGGGCTCGAACCGATTGTCGCGGCCCATGCGAAGGCGCCGGTGAATGGCGCTCCGGCGCGGGAGGGGGTGGAGCATGGCTGATCTGCGCATCGTGATTGGCGGGCGGGATTTCGATGTCTCCTGCCAGGAGGGGGAAGAGCATTTCCTGCAGGCGGCGGCGGCGCTTCTGGATGCCGAGGCCTCGGTGTTGACCGGGCAGATGGGGCGGATCCCGGAGAACCGGATGCTCCTGATGGCGGGGCTGATGCTTGCCGACAAGGCGGCGGGCACCGAAGACAATCTGCGCCAGTTGCGCGCCCGGGTGGCGGAGCTGGAGACGGAGCTTTCGGAGGTGAGGGCCAATCCGCAACGCGTTGAAGTGCCGGTGATCCCGGCCGAGGTGGGCGATACGCTCGCCGAGATCGCCGCCCGCGCCGAGGCGATGGCCGACAAGGTGGAAGAAGCCGCGGCCGGCTGAGGGGGCGGTGGCGCGCCGGTCCGGAACGCCGTCCGTTCCGGACCGGCGCGCCGGGGCGGCGGGCAGCCGCCGTCCAGACCTGTGGTTCAAGACCCGACGGACGCGAGCCCCGCGCTCTGCGCCGTTCAGGCGGTTCAGGCGGCGCCAAACAGTCCGGTTGCGCCCGTCACACCTTGACCCGCGCGCCGGTCTCGGTCAGATGAAGCCATGGTTCCGCTCGACAAACTCGACCAGATCACGGCGCGTTTCGACTTTCTCGAGGCGAAGCTCAATTCCGCGCTCGCGCCAGCCGAAATCGCCGCGCTTTCGCGCGAATACAGTGACCTGCGCCCGGTCGTGTCCGAAATCGCCGCCTATCGCGCTGCCGTTTCCGATCTGGCCGAGGCCGAGGGCTGGCTCGCCGATCCCGAGATGCGCGACCTTGCGGAAGAAGAGCTTCCCCGTCTCAAGGCCCGTATCCCCGAGATGGAACAGGCGCTGCGCATCGCGCTGTTGCCCAAGGATGCCGCCGATGCGCGCCCCGCCATCCTTGAAATCCGCCCCGGCACCGGCGGCGAGGAGGCGGCGCTGTTCGCCTATGACCTCTGGCGCATGTATGAGCGCCATGCCGAGCGCATGGGCTGGCGCTTCGAGCGGCTCGACTTCACGCCCACCGAACTGGGCGGGCTGAAGGAAGGCATGGCGCGGATCGAGGGGGAAGGGGTGTTTGCGCGGCTCAAATACGAGAGCGGCGTGCACCGCGTGCAGCGCGTGCCGGAAACCGAGGCGGGCGGGCGCATCCACACCTCGGCGGCCACCGTCGCCGTGCTTCCCGAGGCCGAAGAGGTCGATATCGACATTCCCGCCGCCGACATCCGCATCGACACGATGCGCGCCTCGGGCGCGGGCGGGCAGCATGTCAACACCACCGACTCCGCGGTGCGCATCACGCACCTGCCCAGCGGCATCGTGGTGACCTCCTCGGAAAAGAGCCAGCACCAGAACCGCGCCATCGCCATGGCGGTGCTGCGTGCGCGGCTTTACGAGCGCGAACGCGAGCGGCTCGCCACCGAGCGCGCCGACAGCCGTCGCGCGCAAGTAGGTTCGGGCGACCGCTCCGAACGCATCCGCACCTACAATTTTCCGCAAGGACGGATGACGGACCACCGCATCAACCTTACCCTTTATGCGCTGCCGCAGATCCTCGGCGGCGATCTGGGCGAGGTGATCGACGCGCTTGTTGCGCATGACCAGGCCGAAAAACTCGCGGAGATGGATGGATGAAGGTTCAGATCGCTTTGATGCTGGGGATGCGCCAGCTCGAGGGCGCGGGGATCGCTGGCGCCTCGACCGATGCGCGCCGGCTTCTGGCCCATGCGCTCGATCTGCCGGCCGAACGGCTCTTTCGGGCGGTGAATGACGAATTGCCCGAAGAGCGCCACAAGCGCTACCTCAAATATCTCGCCGCGCGCGAAGCACGCCAACCTGTTGCCCAGATCATCGGCCATCGCGCGTTCTGGAAGCACGAATTTCGCGTCACCCGCGACACGCTCGACCCGCGCCCCGAGACCGAGCTTCTGGTTGAAGTGGCGCTTGAGGCGCCGTTTGCCCGCCTGCTCGATCTCGGCACCGGCACCGGCTGCGTGCTCCTGTCGCTCCTGGCCGAACGCCCCGAAGCGCGCGGCGTGGCGACCGATATTTCCGAAGCCGCGCTGCAGGTGGCGCAGGAAAACGCGGCCCGGCTGAGCCTTGCCGATCGCGCCCGGTTCATTCACAGCGACTGGTTTCATGGTGTCGAGGGGCGGTTTGACCTGATCGTCTCGAACCCGCCCTATATCACCGAGGCCGAGATGGGCAATCTCGCCCCTGAAGTGCGCGACTGGGAACCGCATCAGGCCCTGACCCCCGGCGGCGATGGGCTCGGCGCGTATCGCGCCATCGCTTTTGGCGCTTTCGCGCGGCTCAAGCCCGGCGGGCGGCTCGCCGTCGAGATTGGCCCGACCCAGGGGGCTGCCGTGAGCGCGATGCTCGCGGCACAGGGATTCGACGCTCCCAGGCTGCGTCAGGATCTCGGCGGGCGTGACCGCGTCGTTCTGGCGCATCGCCCCGAGGTGGCCGCCAAGGGCTGAAGCACTGCCGCGACAAAGATCGTCGCGGGGATCCGCCCAAAAGCATAAAATTGCGGGTTTCGCCCCGATGCGCGCAATTTCCGGCTTGCGCATCCGGGGGGGACATGTTTAGTCAGCGCTGTGGCCGGGGAGCGTTCGCTCCCCCCATCATTTCAGCTTACACTTCGGGTTTGGTCACGGCAGCGCCTGCTGCGAGTGTCCCCCGATGGCGGGCGCCGTTTTCCGGTCCGGCCCAGACCCAACGCCCCTGGGGGCACAACAGACGCAGGCTCATGAGATCCTCAAAGTCCCGTTCGCGCAACAAGTCGAACCGTCAGCGCAGCATCGGCAATGTCATCAACCGTGTCTTCGACAGCTCCGGTCCCGAGGGCAAGGTGCGTGGCACGCCGCAGCAGATCATCGAGAAATATCTCGCGCTGGCGCGCGATGCGCAGCTCGGCAACGACCGGGTGGCGGAGCAGAATTTCCTGCAACATGCCGAGCATTACACGCGGATGCTGGGCGAGGCGCAGCGCGAGCTGGCTCGCGAGCAGGAAGAGCGCAACCGGAGCTATCAGTCGAACGGCCAGAACAATGGCCAGACCGGCGGGCAGAATACTGGTCAGACCGGCGCTCCGGGAGGATCTGGCGGTCAGGCCGCGGCGGGGCAAGTCTCCGGCGGGCAGGGCGCAGAGGGCAGCGCTGCCCCGCTGCGCGAGCGCACGCCCGAGGCGCCGCGCTACGACGGCGCGCCGGTGATGATGCCCGATTTCTTCGCTGCGGAAGACGATGGCCCGGGCCTTGTCGAAACGCCCGAGGCGCGTCAGGCCGAGAGCCGTGGCGCTGAGTCGCGTCCTGCGCGCAAGGCGCCCGAAACGCCCGTTGCAACGGCCGAGGACTCGCAAGCTGACGCCGCCCCCGCCCCCGCGGATGAAATGGCGGAAAAAACGGCCAAGCCCGCGTCGCGCCCGCGCGCGCCGCGCAAACCCAGGGCCGAAGGCGCCGCCAAGGCGCCGAAAGCTCCGAAGCCGGAAAAAACACCGAAGCCGGAAGCGCCCGCCGCCGAATAAGGCGGCCGCCTGTCCCGACGCCTCGCAAGATCGAGACCGCGTCCTTCGGGGCGCGGTTTCGCGTTTGTGCTCAGGCCGCGTCCAGAAGGCGCGCCAGAGTGCAGAATTGCTCAAGGCTCACCCGTTCGGCGCGCTCGGTGGGCGCGATTCCCGCCGCATCAAGCAGCGCCTCGATGTCGGGGTGCAGCCCCTTGAGCGAGGAGCGCAGCATTTTGCGGCGCTGGTTGAACCCGGCCGCAACCACCCGTTCCAGCACCTTCGCATCGGCGTCATGACGCGGCGCGGCAAGCGCCTTCAGGTGCACCACCGCCGAATGGACCTTGGGCGCGGGCTGAAACGCCTCCGGCGGGAGCGACATCACGATCCGTGCATCGGTTCTCCACTGCGCCAGAATCGCGAGCCGCCCGTAATGATTGTCGCCCACTTTCGCGGTGATGCGCTGCGCGACCTCCTTCTGGAACATCAGCGTCAGGCTCTCCCAGGCGGGGGGCCAGACCGGCGGCGTGAGCCAGCGCACCAGAAGCTCGGTGCCGACGTTATAGGGCAGGTTCGCGGCGATCTTGTAGGGCGCGGTGAGATGCGCCCCCAGATCGACGGCAAGCGCATCGCCCTGGATCACCTCAAGCCGGCCCGGATAATGTGCGGCAATCTCGGCCAATGCGTCCAGGCAGCGGCTGTCCTTCTCGACCGCGAGCACCTTGCGCGCGCCCTCGGCCAGAAGCCCGCGGGTGAGCCCGCCCGGGCCCGGCCCCACTTCGAGCACGTCATAGCCCGTCAGATCGCCTGCGGAGCGCGCGATCTTCGCGGTCAGATTGAGATCGAGCAAAAAGTTCTGGCCGAGCGATTTTTTCGCCACCAGCTCATGTGTGGCGATCACCTCGCGCAGGGGCGGCAAACCGTCAATCGCTGCCATGCCGTGCCCTTTCATCTTGCTCAAAATATCCCGGGGGTGCGGGGGCAGCGCCCCCGCGGGCCTGGCCCTCAGCCACGCCGCGCCGCACCCATCTTTGCGGCCATCCTGAGCGCGGCCATCAGGCTTTGCGGGCTCGCCTTGCCGGTGCCCGCAATGTCATAGGCGGTGCCATGGTCAGGCGAGGTGCGCACGAAGGGCAACCCCAGCGTCACATTCACGCCGCCATCGAAATCGAGCGTCTTGATCGGGATCAGCGCCTGATCATGATAGGCGCAGATCGCCGCATCATAGCGCGCCCGCGCGGCGGGGTGGAACATCGTGTCGGGCGGCATCGGCCCGGCAAGCGCATAGCCCTCGGCACGCAGGCTCTCGACGACGGGGCCCATCCAGTCCATCTCTTCGGTCCCCATCGCGCCTCCCTCGCCCGCATGCGGGTTCAGCCCCGCCACGGCAAGGCGCGGATTGGCAATGCCAAAATCGCGGGCAAGCCCCTCGGCGGTGATCTGCACGGTGTCGCGCAACAGCGCAGGCGTGAAGGCGTCGAGCACCTCGCGCAGCGCGATATGGATCGTTGCGGGCACGACCCGGCAGGGGGGGGAGACGCGTTCGGAGGCAAGCATCATCACCACTTTTGCGCCGCCCGCAAGATGGGCAAGGTATTCGGTATGGCCCGGGAAGGCGAAACCCGCGCCGTCTTTCAGCACTTTCTTGTTGATCGGCGATGTGGTGAGGGCCAGCCCCTCGCCGCGCAGCACCAGATCGACACCGCGCGCGATCACCTCGATCACCGCGCCCGCATTGGCGGGTTCCGGCTGGCCGGGCACGGCCGCCGCGGGGAAGGGATGGGGCAGCACGCAGAGCGCCGCCCCCGCATGGGTCATGGCCTCGGCCGGGCTCTCGATCTCGCGCAGCTTGGTGCCACGCGGCAGATGCGCGGGATCGCCGAGCCAGACGAAGGGAAGCGATGCGCCAAGCGTTTGCCAGGCGCGCACGGCAAGCTCGGGACCGACGCCGGAGGGGTCGCCGCAGGTCAGGATCACCGGCCGGTCGAGCACGCTGCGCTCCGGACCGGCGGCTTCGGCCGGCGCATCGGGGAGATCGGCCGGGTTCATTTGCGCACGATCACCGCAGAGGCCTTGAGCGCTGCCAGCAACTGATCCGAGAGCGTCGTGATCCGGGTGTTGATGATCTCGCTGCGCGCCGCATCGCGCGAGGGGCCGGTTTCGCCCAGATCGGCGTTGATCGCGCGGCCGCGGTTGCAGAGCATAACCAGAACATCGGTGCCGCCGCGACGCACCACGGCGGTCTCTCCCGGGTCGAGCCGCGGCAGCACCGCACCGAGATCGGCAGGTACCGCCCCCGCCGGTGTGCCCTCCATGCGCGTCAGACGGTCGGCGGGGAGCCCGCGCGCAACACTGTAAAGATCATCGCAGCGCTGCGCCCGCGCCGCGACTTTGGCTGCAAGCGCCGCGCTTTCTGCGCTGCCGGTGGCACCGAGCGTGAGCGTGGCATAGTCGAGCGCACGTTCCGAGGGGGCCACCGCGCCGCCCTCATCAAGCCCGCGCATGAAGAACACCGCCACCGCGCCGGAAGTCGGGAGCGGCCCGGTGCTGTGGCCCGGGCGCAAGTTCGCCACCGCGCCGCGCACCTCGGCCGGAAGCGACTCGATCGACATCCAGTCAAGATGGCCGCCCTTGGTCGCACTTGGCGAGGAAGAGATTTCGCGCGCCACCTCGGCAAATTCCGCCTCGGTGCGGGCCGCCGCCGCCCGGCGCGCTTTCGCCATCGCTTCCGCCTCGCCGCCGCCGCCAATCCGCACCACAACTTCCGAAAGCAGCACCTTGGCGCGTTCCGCACGCGGCGTGACCAGCCGCAGGGCGCGGTCGATATCGGAATCCGACACCATCACCCGGCCGACGAAATTCGCCTTCACCACTTCGCGCCAGATCACGCCCGCCGAGACGAAATCGCGGTAGGTCTGCGCGTCGACGCCGTTTTCGCCCAGAGCCTTCACGAATTCCTCGGCGCTCAGATTGGCGCGGCTGGCAAATTCGGCCATGCCCTGGTTCACGGCCTGATCACTGACGGCGACGCCGTCCTGACGTGCCTTCCATTGCCGCAGGCGGTCCTCGATCAGCGCATCCTCGGCCATCTTGCGCACATCGCCGGTGGCGCCCAGAAGCTGCATGAATTTCTGGCGCTGCGCGATCTCGTAGCCGGTGATTGCCATGTCGTTGACAGTGATCGCCGGAGCGAAGGGCGAGCCCGATTGCGCGCGTGCGGGAAGGCCGATCAGGCCGAGCGCGAGCACAAGCGAAATCGCGATCAGCGCGGCCAGCCGCGGCGCGAGAAGCGAGGAGAAATGCCGTGTCATTCGTTCCGTCTTCCGTTCTCAATCAAGGGGTTGCGGGCTCTCAGCGCCGGCAGACCCGTTCCGGCCCATGGGCCGAGCCCTGCGCGCCGAAGCCCGCAAGCTGCACCGAAAGGCCCAGATCCGTTTCAGGTTCCACACTAGAGGAGGATGTGAACCGACGCGAGAGAGAAAGCTCGACGCTGATGCATTCGTTGGCATATTGCAGCCCGAAGGCGGCCTTGGCGGCGCGGTCTGCGGTGAGGTCATAGCGGGTCGAGAGCGTCGAGCGCCAGCCCGGCCGCCAGTCCCAGCCGGATTCGAGCAAAAGCTCCGAGGTTTCGGGGTTATAGGCGGTCTGTTCCATCCACAGGTATCCGGCGGCGAAATCGACCCCCCCGCCCAGATAGGCGACGCGGAGCTCGTCGCGGTCGAGATCGAACCCTTCGGTGAGCAGCGCCCGGTTCGAGAGGATGAGCCCGCCCGCGGTGCTCAGATGGGTGGCGATGAGCCAGTCCGAGCGCTTGCCCGAAAGCCCCGAGCCCGGCGTGAACTGGCCCAGATCGTCGAGCCGGTAGATCCGCCCCGCCGTGACGCCAAGCGACCAGCCCGAGGCATCGTGGCGGGTCCAGCTCAGCCCGAGGTTCGCCCGCGTGCCCTGTTCGCGCGCATCCTCGCCCGGATAGCGGGTGAGCGAAAACAGGTTGCCCTCGTCGAATTCGGTCAGCCAGCTGTCCTCATAGGGCAGATCCTTCACGTGCTTGCCCGACCAGACAAGCTGCGCGACGGGTTCGATCACCTGCGCCGCGCGCCCGGAGCTTGCCACCCAGGGCCAGCGCAGCTCGACCCCGATCGTGGGCAGCGCACGGAGATATTCGCCTGCATAAACAGCGTCTTGCCGCACCGTGATCGCGTCGACCGTCAGCGCGCCCTCGGCGGCGGCAAGCACCCCCCCGGGCAAGAGCCAGTTGCGCCGCCAGTCCGCCTCTGCCGAGAGCCGCACCATGTCGCGCCCGTCGGATTCGGTATCGAAGAGATCGGTGTCTTCATCGCCGAGCGCGGCATCGGTGGTCAGATCAGAGGCGCGGCGATGCGCATGCAGACTCCCCGAAAAGCTCAGCTCACCGCCGATCAGGCGGGGCTGGAACACCCGCGTCCAGCTCGCATCGCCCGAAAGCATGGGCTGGGTGCTGTTGCTCTCACCGTCGCGCAGGGAGTGGGTATTGCCGACTTTTGCCCAGATCAGCTCGTCCGCGCGCACCCGTTCGAGCGTGAGACCCGACCAGAGCCGGTCATCGTCGGTGATGTCGTAGTTGAGCAGATAGGACGGGTCGGAAACGGTGCGCAATTGGGCGCCAAGCGTGAACCCGCCGGGCAGGGCGAAGCGGCCGTCGGCGAAAAGATAGCCCCGCCGCTCGCCCGGGCGGATCGAGTCGCGGCTCAGGGCACCTTCGATTTGGTAGCTGCCCCAGGTCTGCGCGACCCGATACCGAAAGCCGAGCGTGGTGGAATGCGAGGCCGCGAGGTAGGGCGTCAGCGTCAGATCGCGTTCGGGCGAGAGTGCAAAGAAATAAGGCAGCTTCACGCCCGGTCCCAGCAGCGAGGTGGTGCGGAATTCGGGGCGCAAGAGGCCCGTCATCCGCTTCACTGTCGGATCGGGCATGCGCAGCTTCGGCAGCCAGACAAGCGGCACCCCCATGGCGCGGAACTGCGCCTGATCGAAAACGAGCTGATGGGTCGTCGCGTCATGGGTGATGGTGCGGGCGCGGATTTCCCACAAGGGTGTCGGGTCGGCGGCACAGATCCGGCAGGAGGAGGCCACCACCTCGCGCAGGATCGTGCGGGTGCCGTCCTGCCGCTCGAGCCGGTTCGCGGCCAGTTGCAATTCACGCGAGAGCACCATCCGGGCCCCCAGCATCACGCCGTTTTGCAGGTCGCGGCTGAGATCGGCCTGATCTGCCACGATCACCGAGCCGGTGACGCCGGGTTCGACCATGCGGATCGGTCCCTCGATCGTGAGCCGGTCCTCGCTTTCGTCGTAAACGAGCCGGCTCGCGTTGAGCCGGTGCTCTTGCCAGTACACCTCGACATTGCCCGAGGCGGTGATCCGGTTCTGTCCGGTGATTTCGATCCGGTCGGCCAGTAAGGTCGCCGCATCCGACACCGGCGCAGAGACCGGAGGCGTGGTGGGGGCCTCCTGTGCGGGGAGGGCGGCTGGCGCAAGCGCAAGCGCCGCAGCGGCGATGAGTGCCGCGCGGGCCGATGGGGCGAAAGCCGGGAGCGGGCGGGGGGGCATCATCCCTCCTCCTGTTGCAGCACGAGCGCAAGGGCGAGCATCGCCGCGATCGCCGGGGGCGCCCAGCCCGCCAGCGCCGACGGGATCTGACCGTTGTCGCCCAGAACCTGCGCCATGTTGCGCAAGAAGAAGACTGAGAGCCCGGCGAGAAGGGCCAGCAGCACCCGCCCGCCGGTGCCGCCAAAGCGCGCCGGACGCATCGTGAACCCGGCGGCGACAAGCACCATCGCGGCGAGCATCAGCGGCTGGGAAAGCTCCATCTGGAACCAGACCATGTGCCGCCGCGCCGAGAAGCCCGCCGAGGTGAGCGCGCGGATGAAGGCGGGGAGTTCCCAGATCGGCACGGCCGAGGGCGAATCGAAACTGTCGGCGATGCTCTGCGCGGTGAGGGTGGAGGGCAGGAGCAGGCTGGTTGCATGTATCGCATCGCGTTCGGGGTTGGTGGAACTGCCAAGCGGCCAGTCCTTCGCATCGTGCAGATACCAGGCGCCGCGGCCGAGCTGGGCGGTGGCCGCGTCGATCCGGCGGATCGGGCCGCGGGTGTCGTCAAAGATCAGAAAGCTCACATCATAAAGCGCCGTCGCTTCGGCATTGCCGCGCAGAGCGTGGATCACGGCTTGCCCGCCATCAGCCGTGCCCTGCCGCATCCAGATCCCCTCGCGGCTCACCGAGATGGTCTGCATCCCCTCTGCCTTCATCGCGCCCTCGATCTCGTCGGCGCGTTTGGTGGTGGCCGAGACGATCGGATTGCCGAGCATCACGAGTGCCACCCCGATCAGCAGCGCCACCATCACCGGCGCCACCAGCATGCGCAGCGCCGAACGCCCCGCGGCGCGGATCACCACAAGCTCGGAGGACCGCGCGAGGCCGAGAAACAGCACCACTGCGGCAAGCACGGTGATCAGCGGAAAGATCCGGTAGACGGTTTTCGGCAGGCTCAGCGCGGCGAGAAGCGCGGCATCGGAAAGTCCGCCCTGTTGCGCATCGAGGCCGCGCAGCTGCTCGACAATCTCGATCAGGAACAACACGCCGATGAAGGCGCCCGCGACGATGCCGAGCGCGCGCAGGTAGCGCCGCGCGATATAGAGTGAAAGCGTCATGGCGCGGCCTCCCCGGGCGCGGGATGGACCGATGGGCTGCGCCGATGCGGCCGCGCCGCCCAGCCCAGCAGGATCGTCGATGCGACAAGGCCGATCAGCGGCGGCAGGTAATAAAGCCCCCAGAGCCCGGGCGCAGTGCGGGTGGCGGAAGTGGCGAGGTTCACGAGCGTTTGCAATGCGATCAGCCCGACCACCGCGCCCGCCATCTGCCGCCACAGGCCAAAGCGCGAGAACCCGCCCAGAAACATCGCGGCCGCGGCCAGAAGGGCGGCAACCGGTGCCATCAGCGGCTGCGCGAGCCGGTCGTGAAGTTCGCGGGCGACGTCTTCGGGGCGCGCGCCGGTGGCGGCGAGAAGCGCCGGATCGGGCGCAACAAGCTGCCAGCTCGGCAGCGCCTCAAGCGCGGGTTGCGCCGCCTTGTCCGGCCCGATCACCATGCCCAGATCATAGGTGAAATCGGAAAACCGGGTCTGCGCCAGGGATTCGTCGGATTGCCGCAGCGTCTGCGCCACGCCATCGAACATCACGAGTTTCGGCCCCGCCGCAGAGGGCACGATCAGCGCTTTTTCAGCCGTATAGATCGTCTGCAGTCCCGGCGTGCGCGCATCGTAGAGGAAGAGGTCAAGCAATTCTCCGAGATCGGAGATTTTCCGGATATAAAGGGTGAGCCCCTCGGCCGGGCTTTCGAATGTGCCCTCTGTGAGAAACTTGGCGGAAATGTCCTGCGAGACCTGTGCCTGCCGCTCGGCGAGCCGCGCCTTCGCGGCGGGGACGAGCACATGGACAAGCACGAGCATGAGGGCGGCGACGATCAGGCCGAACACCGCGACGGGGCGTGCGAGCCGCCAGGGGCTCGCCCCCGCCGATTGCATGACCACAAGCTCGGATTCGCCCGCCAGCCGGTTGAGCGCATAAAGCGTCGCGGCAAAAGCCGCGACCGGCAGCACGAGTCGGATCGCATTGGGCAGGGTGAGCGCGGTGAATTCGAGCACCACCCAGGCCGTCTGTCCGTCTGAAATGAGCTTGTCGAACAGCAAAACGGCGCGGTTGATCCAGTAGACCGACACCAGCACCAGCGCAAAAAAGCCGAACAAGGCCATCAGCTGGGACAGAAGATATCGGTCCAGTCGTTTCAAACCTGCCTCGCTCCGGGGTGTTTCCCCTTCTCTAGCGCGGCTTTCGGGCCGGGGAAAGCCCCGGTGGCCGGACGATCGTCGGCGCGGTGCTATACAAGCCTGCCCGAAGCCACTAGGCTCGCTCCCCGGAAGTTAGCCCCTCTCACCGATCCTGCAGGAATTCCCATGATCCACCCCGTCGCGCTCCGTTTTTCCGCCCCCGATGCCGATGTGCTGGCCGGCCGGGAGGGCCGTCTTGCGCTGATCGTCCCCGCCGATGGCAAGCTGGGCGCGATGGGCCGAAGGCTCGACCGTCTCACCCGCGGCGCGGTGAAGCGGGCGCTCGCCTCGGAGAGCTGGGAAAAGCTGAAAACCGCCGAATCGCTCGACCTCGGCTTTCCGGGCGGGCTCGCCTGCTCGGCGCTCGCCCTGATCAAGCTTGACCGGAAGGCGACCGAGGCGGAGGCCCGCAAGGCGGGGGCCGGGGTGGCCAAGGGGTTGGGCGAGGCGGGCGCGCTGGTGATCGCGGAAACCCACCCGCGTGCCGCGGCCATTGCCTTCGGCCTCGCCCTGCGCGCCTATCGTTGCGATTATCGCAGCGAAGAGGCGAAGCCCTTCGGCCCGGTCGATATGATGGTGGCGAACCCCGAGGCGGTGGCGGCGGCCGCCGCGCCCCACGCGGCTCTTGCCGAGGGGGTGTTCTTCACCCGCGATCTGGTCAACGCGCCGGCCAATATTCTCACCACCGACGATTTCGCGGCGCGCCTTGCGGCGATGCAGGAGCTTGGGCTTGAAGTCGAGATCCTCGAGGAAGAGGAACTGGCAAAGCTCGGCTTCCGCGCGCTGCTCGCGGTGGGGCAGGGCTCCGAAAGCCCCTCGAAAGTGGTGGTGATGCGCTGGCAGGGCGGCGCCGAGGGGGCGGCCCCGCTCGCGCTGGTGGGCAAGGGCGTGTGCTTTGACAGCGGCGGCATCTCGATCAAGCCCGCCGCGGGCATGGAAGAGATGACGATGGACATGGGGGGCGCGGCCGTGGTGGCGGGGGTGATGCGCACACTCGCGATGCGCAAGGCGCGCGCCAATGTGGTCGGCCTTGTGGGCCTTGTGGAGAACATGCCCGACGGGCGCGCCCAAAGGCCGGGCGATATCGTCAAAAGCCTCAAGGGCGATACGATCGAGGTGATCAACACCGATGCCGAGGGGCGTCTCGTGCTCGCCGATGTGCTCTGGTATGCGCAGGAGCGCTTCCAGCCTGCCGCGGTGATCGACCTTGCCACGCTCACGGGCGCGATCATCGTTGCGCTTGGCCATGAGCATGCGGGCGTTTTCACGAATGATGACAAGTTTTTGGCGGGCGTTCTTGAGGCGGCGCGTGCCGAAGGTGAGGGCGCCTGGCCGATGCCGCTCACGCCCGGCTATGAGCCCCTGATCAAGTCGCGGCTGGCCGACATCAAGAATACCGGCGGGCGCTGGGGCGGGGCGGTCACCGCCGCGGCGTTCCTCAAGCGCTTCGTCAAGGACGAGGTGCCGTGGTGCCATATCGACATTGCCGGCGTGGCCCTGCCGCCCTCGGAGACCGCACTCGCGCCCAAGGGGGCGACCGGCTGGGGGGTGATGACGCTCGACCGGCTGGTGCGTGAGCGCTTCGAGGGCTGATCGCGATGCCCGCGCTCTTCTACCACGTCACGCACTCGCCGGTGGAGGCGGTGGTGGAGACCCTGCTCACCCGCGCGCTGGCGCAGGGCTGGCGGGTGGAGCTGCGCGGCACTGATCCCGCACGCATGGACTGGCTCGACCAGAAGCTCTGGCTCGGCCCCGAGGAAGGGTTCTTGCCGCACGGGCTTGCGGGCGGGCCCCATGACGATCTGCAACCTGTATTGCTGACCGTCGCGCCGCAGCCTGCAGAACGTCAGGCGGTGATGGCGGTGGATGGGGCCGAGGTGGCGGCCGAGGAGGTGGCGCGCGCCGAGCGGGTCTGGATCCTGTTTGACGGCCGCAACGAGACGGCTGTCGCGGGCGCGCGCGCGCAATGGAAAACGCTCACCGCGGCCGGAGCCAAGGCGCAATACTGGAGCGAAGAGGGCGGCCGCTGGGAGAAAAAGGCGGAGCGCTGAGGGTTTCGCTCCGTTGACGCGGAGCGACCCGCCGGAGGGCTTCGCCCTCCGGCCCCCTCCATTTTGCTGGGCGCCACTGCGGTGTGAGTGGTGGCCGGAGTTGTTTCGCCTCGCTTTGCGAGGCGACCCGGGCCGGGGCTCCGCCCCCGCCCAATGGGTCTCAATCCGATGGGAATCCGAGCTTTGCCCACGCATGCATGGCAAAGAGCGGCTGTGCCTTTCTCCTTGCCATAAATATCCTGGGGGGTCCGGGGGGCGAAGCCCCCCGGCGGGTCGCCTCGACCTTGCCGAGGCGAAAGATGCGTTTTGAAACCGCCGCGCGAGCTTATTCGGCGGCCTTCTTCATCGCGAATCCCTTGCCGATCTGATCTGACGGGGCCACCGGGTAATCCCCGGAGAAACAGGCATCGCAATACTGCGGGCAGGCGTCATTGCGTCCGGCGGCTTCCCCCGCGGCGCGGTAAAGCCCGTCAAGCGAGATGAACTTGAGCGAGGTGACGCCGATCCACTCGCGCATCTCCTCCTCGCTCATCCGCGCGGCCAGAAGCTTGCCGCGGTCGGGCGTGTCGACGCCATAAAAGCAGGGCCAGGCGGTGGGCGGCGAGGCGATACGGAAATGCACTTCCGCCGCGCCCGCATCAAGGATCATCTCCTTGATCTTGCGCGAGGTGGTGCCGCGCACGACCGAGTCGTCCACCAGCACAACGCGTTTGCCGCGCACCAGCGACTTGTTGACGTTGAGCTTGAGGCGCACGCCCATGTTGCGGATGTGCTCGGTCGGTTCGATGAAGGTGCGGCCCATATACTGGTTGCGGGTGATGCCGAGCGCGAAGGGAATGCCCGATTCCTGGCTGTAACCGATCGCCGCCGGGGTGCCGCTGTCGGGCACCGGGCAAACGAGATCGGCCTCGACCGGCGCCTCGCGCGCGAGTTCCACGCCGATCTGGTGGCGCGTTTCATAGACCGAGCGACCGCCGATCTGGCTGTCAGGGCGCGAAAAATAGACATGTTCGAAGATGCAGAACCGCGGTGTGGCCGGGTGGAACGGGCGGCTCGATTCGATCTTGCCGTCCTGGATGATCACCATTTCGCCTGGGGCAATCTCGCGGATGAATTCAGCACCGATGATGTCGAGTGCGCAGGTCTCGGAGGCGAGCACATAGCCCTGCTCGCCGAGTCGCCCCATCACCAGCGGGCGCACGCCGAGCGGGTCGCGCACGCCGATGAGCTTGGTGCGGGTCAGCGCGATCACCGAGAAGGCGCCCTCGACGCGGCGCAGCGCATCGGCGATGCGGTCGGCATGGGTTTTCTGGAATGAGCGCGCCATCAGGTGGATGATGCATTCGCTGTCCGAGCCGGACTGGAAGATCGCCCCGTGGTCGATCAGCTCGCGGCGCAGCGACTCGGCATTGGTGAGGTTGCCGTTATGCGCCACCGCGCAGCCGCCCATCGAAAATTCGCCGAAAAAGGGCTGGATGTCGCGGATTACCGCTGCTTTCGAACCGGCGGTCGAATAGCGCACATGGCCGATGGCGAGCGGGCCGGGCAGGCTCTCCATCAGGCTTGCCTTGGTGAAATTGTCGCGCACATAGCCGAAGCGATGCGCCGAGTTGAACCCCTTGATCGGGTCATGCGCGACGATGCCGCCCGCTTCCTGGCCGCGGTGCTGGAGCGCATGGAGCCCGAGCGCCACGAAGTTGGCCGCATCGGCGAGCCCGATCGCGCCGAAGATGCCGCATTCCTCCTTCAGCTTGTCGTCGTCGAACGGATGCGACAGGAAGGTTTTTTCGGCTGCTGTCATGGGAGGGCTCCAGATCCGGCGGGCTTGGCCGCGCTTTAACGCGAAACAGAAGGGCTGTTAAGCCCTCCCGCCCGGAAATCGTTATCGAAGTGTCACGTTTTTGCGTGCTGCCTTAATTGCTGGCAGGCGCCGGGGCCGGGGCGGCAGCGGAGCTGGGCGTTGCGTCGCCACATTTCGCCACCAGCGCATTATACCGCCCGACGATCCAGGCTGGTGCATCTTCGGGCATGCTCTGGTCGAGTTTGTCCGACATTGACATGAAGACCTTCGCGGAGCGCGAATTGTCGACCACCGGAATCGCCTCGGCGCTCACCAGCCGGTCATAGACGATAAAGGCGGCCGCGATCAGGATCACGCCGCGCGCCACGCCGAAGAGAAAGCCGAGCCCCTGATCGAGCCCGCCGAGCGCCGAGCGTTGTACGGCAGAGGCGAAAAGCGGCGTGAGGATCGAGAAGACGACGAGGGCGAGGGCGAAGACCGCGGCAAAGCCGCCGATCGTGGCCAGTTCGCAGCTGTCGGCCAGAAACTTGTTGAGCACCGGCAGTTGCGCGATCAGCGGGCGCGCCGCATCGGCGAACGTATAGGCCACGACAGCCGCAGCGATCCAGCCGATGATGGCCAGCCCCTCGCGCACGAAGCCGCGGCTGTAAGCGAGCACTGCCGACAGGATAATGGTGATCGCCACGATGGCGTCAACGATGGTGAAACCTTCCATTCCGGCTGCCTCTGCTGTTCTCGCCGCGCTATCCTGCGCCGAACATGTCCCCAACGAATGTCACGAGATCGGGCAGCTTGCGCAGCGCCATCCCCGCGCTGCCCTCGACTTTGGTGCCGACGGGCAGGATCGCCTGTGAGAAACCAAGTTTCTCCGCCTCTTTCAACCTGTTTTCCGCCTGCCCGACCGGGCGCAGCGCCGCGGAGAGGGAGATTTCTCCGAAAATTACGAGGTCTGGCGGAAGTGCCACATCTTCGCGCGCACTGAGCAACGCCGCGGCGAGCGCCAGATCGGCGGCGGGTTCGAGCACCTTGAGCCCGCCCGCAACGTTCAAGAAAACGTCAAGCCCGGCAAAGGGGATGCCGCACCGGCTTTCGAGCACGGCGAGGATCGTCGAGACCCGCCCCGAATCGAGCCCCACCACGGTGCGCCGGGGGCTTGCGAGCGAGGAGGGGGCGACGAGCGCCTGAATTTCGGTCAACACGGGCCGCGTGCCCTCGATCCCGGCAAAGACGGCCGAGCCGGGCGCTGGCTGGCCGCGCTCGCTCAAAAACAGCGCCGAGGGGTTGGCCACTTCGGCCAGGCCGCCCCCCGTCATCTCGAACACGCCGATCTCCGAGGCCGGGCCGAAGCGGTTTTTTACCGCGCGCAGAATGCGGAACTGGTGCCCCCGCTCGCCCTCGAAATAAAGCACCGTATCGACCATGTGCTCGACCACGCGGGGGCCGGCGATCTGGCCCTCTTTCGTCACATGGCCCACCAGCACCACCGAGACGCCGCGGGATTTGGCAAAGGTGACCAGCTCATGCGCGGCCGCGCGCACCTGGCTCACCGAGCCGGGCGCGGCCTCGACCATGTCGGCCCACATCGTCTGGATCGAATCGATCACCACGAGGTCGGGCCGTTCCGCCTCGAGCGTGGTGAGGATGTCGCGCAGGTTGGTCTCGGCGCCGAGCTGCACGGGGGCATCGGCGAGCCCCAGCCGGGCGGCGCGCATGCGCACCTGCGCCGAGGCTTCCTCGCCCGAGATGTAGAGGCATTTGAGCCCGCGCCGCGCGAAGGCGGCCACCGCCTGCAACAGCAGTGTCGATTTGCCGATGCCGGGGTCGCCGCCCACAAGGATTGCCGAGGCGGGCACCAGCCCGCCGCCCAGCACCCGGTCGAATTCCGCCATGCCGCACAGGGTGCGCGGCGGCGGGGCCTCTTCGGTGGCAAGCGTGGTCAGGTCGATGCGCCGCCCCTTGGCGCCGCCAAGGCTTTTCGAGGCGGGGCCGGAGACGGAGAGCGGCGCCTCCTCGACGATCGCATTCCAGGCGCCGCAGGCGTCGCAACGCCCCGACCATTTGCGGTGCACGGCACCGCATTCGGTGCAGGTGAAGGAAGCGGATGCCTTGGCCATGCGCCCTTGTGGCAGAGTGGCGCGCGCCGGGCAAGCGCGCGCCACTCCGGCCGGGCGCGCGGTTCAGAGGAAGACAAAATCCTCCTTCCCGAGCGTGTCGAGGCCAAGAACAAGGATGGTCTGGCCGTCATAGCTCAACGCGACTGCCGCCGCGCCCTCGTAGGTTACCGTTTCCGGGGCGAGCGCGTCGAAATAGGCCTGCAGGCCGCTGCCGCCCGGCGCCTTTTCCACCCCGACCAGCCGGATCAGATCCTCGCCGCGGGTGAAATCGGTGAGGATGTCGACATTGCCCTCGGTGCCCGCATTGAACAGGAACACATCCGCACCGGCGCCGCCGGTCATCGTGTCGTTCCCCTCGCCGCCGTTGATCAGATCGTCGCCGGCATCGCCATCGATCAGGTCGTGCCGTCCGCCCCCGGCGAGGAAATCATCGCCCGCGCCGCCCAGGATCGTGTCATCGCCCTCGCCGCCGCCGATCGTGTCATTGCCGGTATCGCCCGCGAGGCTGTCTCGGCCCGAGCCGCCGCCCATCGCATCGTTGCCGTCGTCGCCCAGGAGCGTGTCATTGCCAAAGCTCGCCCCCATCACGTCATTGCCGGTCCCGCCGTTCATGGAATCGTCGCCCGCGCCGCCGTTCACGGTGTCCTTGCCCGCCGAGCCGAGGAGCGTGTCATCGCCCATGCCGCCGCCCATGAAATCGTTGCCGTCGCCGCCATCCATGCTGTCGTTGTCGAGGCCGCCACCCATCCGGTCATTGCCCGCGCCGCCATAGAGCGAATCTGCCCCTTCGGCGCCGGAGATGTTGTCATCCCCCGTGCCGCCATCGACAGTGTCGTTGCCCGGCCCACCGCGCAGGCCGTCATCGCCCGCCCCGCCCGAGAGCAGGTCATCGCCATCTTCGCCCGAAAGGAGGTCGTCGCCCTCCGCGCCGGTGAGCGTATCGGCGCCCGCGGTGCCCTCGAGCGTGAGATCCACCGGACCCGCCGCCACCACCGTGTCAGACACCGCCGAGGTGACGCTTTCATGCGTGCCGAAAAGGTCAGTGTAGCTCAGCACGGCCGCGATCACATGGCCCTGATCGGCGGACGTGAGCGTGTAGCTGGCCGCGGTCGCGCCCGAGATCACCGTGCCGTCGCACAGCCATTGCCAGCCGAGGGTGGGGGCGTTGATGCCATCGGCATCGGCCACGCTCGAACTGGCGGTGAGCACCGCACCCACCTGCGCCGTACCCGAAAGCGTCACCACGCCCGTCGGCGCCGCGTTCACATTGGTGATGGTCCAGGTGAAGCTGTCAGAGGTGGTGAGGATGCCGTCAGAGGCCGTCACCGTCACCGACATCGGTGCGCCACCCGCCACGGCGGCGACATTGCCCGAGATCACCGAGCCCGAAAGGCTCAGACCTGCAGCAAGGCCCGTCACCGTGTAGCTCAGGCTGTCGCCATCGGCATCGGAGAAGTAATCCGCCAGATCGAGCGAGATCGTGCCCTCGGCATGAGTGAGCGTTGCGGGCAGGGTCGAGACCGGCGCATCGCCGATCACATAATCTGCCAGCGTTTCCCATGTGTAGGTATGGGTGCTGTAGCTGTTGTAATAGAACAGCACCGTCTCCACGCCGCGCAGGGTGGTTCCGTTGTAAAGGAGCGTATCGGCCGAGACCGCCGAGAGGAGCGATTGCGAGAAGTCGCTGTCGAAGATCACGGTATCGCTGCCCGCGCCGCCGTCGAGCGTATCGCCGCTGCCGCCCACGAGCGTGTCATCGCCCGCCCCGCCCGAGAGGCTGTCATTGCCCGCGCCGCCATCGAGATAATCGGCCACGGCGGAGCCTGTGAGCGTGTCATTGCCCTCGCGCCCGAAGAGGGCCGCGCCGGTGACGGCGGCGGTCAGCGCATCGGCGCCGGTGGTGCCGAGCTGGTCTTCCATCAGCCGCCATGTCAGCACTTCGGGGCCATCGCCGTTCCAGCTGTCATTGCCTTCGATCAGGGCGAGATACTGGCCATTGCCGAGCAGCGCAAATTCCGGCGGGACGTTGTAATAGGTGGTGTCATCGTCGGGCACATGGCTCTGGGTGAGCACAAAGCGGCCATCCACCAGAGCGTTGTCCGCATCAAAGCGGTAGCCATAGGTCGTGTAGGCGGGGTTGTAGCCCGAATACATCGCGGTGATCAGGAACCCGCCATCCGAAGTCGCCGTGGCGCGGATGTCGACGTAATAGCTTCCCAGTTCCATCGCATCGGTGAGCGGCGTGCCATCTGCCGCAAAACGGCGCCAGTATCCGCTCTCCTCGCCGCACCAGGCCACCACGAAATCACCGTTCTCAAGCACGGCGACCGAGGCCTCCTGGGCCCAGGTGTCGGTCGCCTGGCTGATCATGAAGGCCGAGCCAATTGCGGTGCCCGAGGCGCTGTAAAGCTGCCCCATCACCGCGGGATCCGCACTCTCGTTGCCCGGAGCACCCTCGCCGCCGCGCATCACGACGATATAGGTGCCATTGTCGAGCGCCGCGATATCGGAGGTGTAGCTCACCAGATCCCAACCGTAAGAGATGCTGGCGACCCAGGGGGTGACTTGCGTGACCGGACTGGCGGCGATACCGGTGGCGCTGAAGGTCTGGGTATAGATCGTGCTTGCGCCCGCATATTGCGCCAGCATCCCGGCGTAGGTTCCGTCGAGCGAAAGCGCGAACCCGCCCCCTTCCAGTGCCGTCAGAGCCGCGCTGCCCGCGCTCGCATGCACCTCTACATATTCGTCTCGGCTTTCCAGATAGCGGTCGGGAAGGTCGACAGTGACATCGTTCAACAGCACGCCCGCGGCGGTGAAAGTCTGCACGCGGTAATCGAGCGTGTCCGGGTCTTCCCAGGCGATCGCATAGCCTCCCCCCGCGAGCCCGGTGACGACGGGGTAGTAATAGGCTGATATGCTCGCCACGCCCTCGACATGCGCGATCACGATCTGTCCGCCGACGGCATTGCCCGAGGCATCGTAGCGCTGCGCGGTGACTTCGCGGTCATAGCCGGAGACTGCATTGTCGAGGCGCTGCTCAAAAACGACGAGTGCGCCGCCATCGGCGAGAGCGGTGATGCTGGAGTGATATTGCTGGCCAGTACTGTCGTCGTGGGCATGGCTGGACCCGGCGGCGGCCACAAGATGATACGTCATGACGAAAACCTCTCCTGATAGAGGCCCGGAACAGGGCTTCGGATTCTGACCGACGGCCGCTTCCTTTCTGCTGCGCGGACCGGGGTTTCGGGGCGGGTTTAAGAATTAATGTGCGTAATCTTAAGGCAGATGCGCGGTCCGGCGGATTGATTTCGATCAATCCCGGCCGCCGCGACGGGCAGGCGGGGCCGCGAGAAAGGACAGAGCCAGCGAGGCCAGCACGCAAAAGGTGAAGAGATAGAGCCCCCAGCCGGTTTCAACCCGGCCAAGCCCGATGCCCTTGGCCAGCACGATATAGAGAGCGACAAGGAAGATATCGGCCATCGCAAGCCGTCCCAGCAGGTGGAGCGCCGGAAGCAGGCGCGGGGACGCGCGGCCGAATTGCACGAGCGCGAGCCCGATCACCTTGGCCAGCGGTGCGACCAGCGCGAAAAACGCCACCACGAGCGCCAGGAAGACATCTTCGCGCCAAATCACGGCGAGACCCGAAAGCACCGAGATCTCGTTCAGATCGAAGAAGGGCAGGAGCCCCGCGCGCAGCAGAGGTGCTGTCCAGGCGAGGGGATAGAGCAGCAGGAGTGTCAGATTGGCGGTTCTCAGCGCCGTCTCCGCACGCCCGCTCATCGCACCGCGGCAATCGGGCCTTCGGCCAGTCCGTGGATGAATTGATGCACGTAGGGGTCTGAGGTGCTGTCCATATCCGCAATCGGCCCGTGCCAGCGGATCTTGCCCGCATGGAGCATCGCCACCTTGTCGGCAATCGCGCGCACCGAGGACATGTCATGGGTGATGGTGATCGCGGTGGCCCCCATCTCGCGCACGACCGAGTTGATCAGCGCGTTGATCACGCCGGCCATGATCGGGTCGAGCCCGGTGGTGGGTTCGTCAAAAAAGATCACCGTGGGATCGGTGGCGATGGCGCGGGCAAGGCCCACGCGCTTTTGCATGCCGCCCGACAGCTCGGCCGGGAAGAGGTCGGCCACTTCGGGGCCGAGCCCGACACGGGCGAGCTTTTCCACCGCTACGGCGCGCGCCTCGGCCTTGGGCCGGCGCTCGGGGCCGCGCAGAAGCCGGAAGGCCACGTTTTGCCAGACGGTGAGGCTGTCAAAGAGTGCCGCGCCCTGAAACAGCATGCCGAAGCGGCCGAGAAACGCTTCGCGATGCGCCGCAACCGGGGCGCCGTTCACGGTGATCGTACCCGCGTCGGGGCGCACCAGCCCGAGGATGCATTTGAGCAGCACCGATTTGCCCGTGCCCGAGCCGCCGATCACCACGAGGCTCTCGCCGCGGTCCACCCGCAGGCTGACGCCGCGCAGCACCTGCTTGGCGCCGAAAGATTTTTGCAGTCCCTCGATCTCGATCATGCGGAGAAGAACACCTCCGTCAGCAGGTAGTTGGCGGCAAGGATCAGGATCGAGGCGGCGACCACGGCGGATTTGGTGGCTGCCCCCACGCCCTGCGCGCCGCGGCCCGAGTTCATGCCGTGATAGCACCCCATCAGCGCGACGATGAAGCCGAAGGCCGCGCCCTTCACAAGGCCCGAGCCCACGTCCCAGACCTCAAGATATTCCCAGGTGTTGCGCAGATAAGTCGAGGAATTGAAGCCAAGCCGCCCGGTGCCCACGAGCCATCCGCCCATCACGCCGATGATGTCGCCCACCGCGACGAGCACCGGCACCGAGAGCGTGGCCGCGAGCACCCGCGGCACGGCGAGGTATTTCAAGGGGTTGGTGGAAAGGGTGACGAGCGCGTCGATCTGTTCGGTCACTTTCATCGTGCCAATCTCGGCGGCAATCGAGCTTGCGACCCGCGCCGCCACCATCAGCCCGCCCAGGACCGGGCCAAGCTCGCGCACCATGCCGATCGCGACAATCGAGGGCACGACGGATTCCGCCGAGAAGCGCGCCCCGCCTGCGTAGATCTGCAGCGCCAGCGCGGCGCCGGTGAAAACGGCGGTCAGCCCCACGACCGGCAGCGAGAGCCAGCCAATCTGCAAAAGTGCGACGAGAAATTCGCGCCGGTAAAAGGGGGGCCGGAACAGATGACTGACCACGGCGCCTGCGAAAAGCCCGACCCGGCCCGCGGCGGCGAGCCCGCCGAGCGTGCCGCGGCCGAGCGCGGCAAGCGCGGTGAGGATCACGAATGCCCCCCGGCATAGCTGCGCTGATAGCGCGCACCGAGCGCGGTAAGGATCTCGTAGCCGATCGTGCCGACCGTTTCGGCCAGCGCGTCGATGCCCTGCTGCGGGCAGATCAGGTCGAGCGCTTTGGGCACTTCGGCCAGATCGGTGATGTCGACGGTGACAAGATCCATCGAGATCCGGCCGACGAGCGGACAGGGGATCGCGCCGAAATAGAGCGTCGCATTGTTGGAAAACCGCCGCGTCAGCCCGTCGGCATAGCCCGCCGAAAGCGTGGCGATGCGGCTGTCTTTCGGCGCGGTCCAGCTGTTCGAATAGCCCACCGTCTCGCCCGCCTGCACCTCGCGGATCTGCACCACGGGCAGCGACAGCGTGACCACGCTTTGCGAGCCTTCCCACGGCAGGCCGCCATAAAGGCCGATGCCGGGGCGCGTGACGTCAAAATGATAGTCCGCGCCCAGCAGGATGCCGCCCGTGGCCGAAAGCGAGCGCGGCACGCCGAGCCCCTCGGTCATCGACCGGAAGGCGGCCAACTGGCTCGCGTTCATCGGATGGTCGGGCTCGTCGGCACAGGCGAGGTGGCTCATGATCAGCTTCGGCCCGGCGCCGAGAATGGACGGCGCCACCGCCTGCCATTCCGCCGCCTCCATGCCGAGCCGGTTCATCCCGGTGTCGAGCTGCACGCCAAAGGCCGCGCCCGGCAGCGCCTCGAAATGGCGCGTCACCTGTTCGAGCGAATTGAGCATCGGCGTCAGCGCCAGATCGCCGATCATTTCGGTATCGCCCGCCATATGGCCGGAGAAGACGAAGATCTCGGGCCCTTCGCCGAGCGCCTGACGCACCGCGGCGCCTTCTTCGGCGGCGGCCACGAAAAACTTGCGGGCGCCTGCGCGGGCAAGGGTGCGCGCTACATGCGCGGCGCCGAGCCCGTAGCTGTCGGCTTTCACCACCGCGCCGGTCTCGGTCGCGGAAGCGGTCATCTTGTCGAGTGCGCGCCAATTGGCGAGCACGGCGTCGAGGTCAATGCGGAGCGATGCGGTAGCCATGCCGTTTTCTGTTGTCTGAGGGGCGCGAGGTCAAGCGCAAACAATCGTGAAGGGGCTTACTCGGGAGGGCGGGCGGCGCGCCCGCCGCGGCGCTTTTTCAGCCGCTGGGCGCGGGCCGGAAGCTCGGCCATCAGCGCGAGCCGCTCGGGGCGGCTCAGCCGGGACCATGCGCCGATTTCGGCCAGCGTGCGGTAGCAGCCGACGCAAAGCCCCTCGGTCGGGTGCATGACGCACACCTTGACGCAGGGCGTGTCGGGCTCGTCGCGGCTCCAGATCTCGTCAGACATCGGCGCGCCCCAGATGGCCGAGCCGGTCCAGCGCGCCTTGCAGGATGAACCCCGCGGCGACATGGTCCACGAGTTCCGCGCGGCGCTTGCGCGACAGATCCGCCTCCAGCATCGCGCGCTCGGCGGCGACGGTAGAGAGCCGTTCGTCCCAAAAGGTGATCGGCAGCGGCGTGAGCTTTTCGAGGTTGCGGGCAAAGGCTCGGGTCGATTGCGCGCGCGGCCCCTCTGAGCCGTCCATGTTGACGGGAAGGCCAAGCACAAGGCCCACGATCTCGCGCTCGGCCACGATCTTCAAAAGCTCCGCCGCATCGAGGGTGAATTTTTCGCGCCGGATCGTGCGCAGCGGCGTGGCGATTGAGCGCAATGTGTCGGAGACCGAGACGCCGAGCGTTTTGGTGCCAAGGTCCAGGCCCGCGAGCGCGCCAACCCTCGGCAGGGCGGCGGCAAACTCCGCAATAGCGGGGCAGATCATGGGCGCACCCCGGCGGCTTTTGCGGCGGCCTCAAGCGTGGCAAGGCCGGCGTCATCGCCTGCGAGCGCGGCCTGGCCCTTGGCGAGCATCGCGCGCGCCTCGTCTTCCTTGCCGATCTTGGTGAGCACGCCCACCGCGCGCGCCCATTCCTCGGCGCTGCCGCCCGTGTCGTTGAGCCGGCTCACCAGCCGGTCGACCATGCCTGCGATCATCGCCTGCCGGTCCTCGGCGCTCATCTCGCCCGCGGCCTGAACCTGCTCTTGCGACGGGCCGGGGAGCGCGGCGGAGGGGGCTGCGGGCGCGCTTTCAAGCTTGCCCAGCGGCGTTTCTGCCGCGGCCTCGATCTGCGCAAGCTCCTCGGGCTTTTGCGCAAATTTCTGCCGCGCCTCGGTGGCAATCGCGTTTGCGCGCTCTTCCTCGCCGATCAGGCGCAGCGAGGAGATCAGCTTCGCCCAATCCGCCGCGGTGCCGCCCTCATTGGCGAGCCGCGCATTGAGGTTTTCCACCATCCCGCGGATCATCTGCGCGCGCGCCTCGGGGCTCATGTCTTCGGCGGCGGCCATCTCCGCAGCCGAGGGGCCGCGCGGCACCGGCATCGGCACGGTGTACTCCTGCTCACCCGCAAGCCATGCCAGCGCCTCGATATTTTGAACCACTTGGTCAACCCAGAAGGCGTCAGCCGGCGAAGCACGAAGAGCTGCATCCCAAAGAGGGAATGCACGATCATAACGGCCGTTTTGGATCATCATCAAACCAGCATAATACAACGCTAAAGCGTTACGAGGATCCTTTTCAAGTGCAATTGCAAATGCCGCTTCCGAATCAGCCGTAATAATATCTCCTGCCGCAAGCGCCATCAAAAAGCCAAGCCTTGCATAGTCATTAGAGGTCGCCGCATTCCGCTTGATAGCAATAATGCGGCGTTGGGCGATCCAGCTCTCTCGCAGATTTTGATTTTGAAATTCGGCTATTACCAACTGGTCAAGCAAATTGATGTCATTTGGTTGATCTTGCACCGCTTTACGTGCGCGATTTAAGGCTTCCTTGCTTTCATCTGAAATCTGCGGGGCAGGGCCGCGCGCGGCCTCGGCCTGCGCCTCGGCCGCCTCCTGGCTTGGGCGGTTCGCATAGCTCTCGTTGGCTGCCGCGATCCGCGATGCCATCGGCTCGTCGGGCATGCCTGCGGCGCCAAGCTGGTCATAAAGCAGGAAGCTGCCGCCCGCGAGCAGCGCCACAAGCCCGCCCGAAACCGCGACGGTCAGCGCCCGCGGCGCCCCCGCCTGCGCCCCCGCCTGCGCCTCCTTGCCTGCCGCCTGCACCGCCCGGTCGGCCTCCAGCAGTCGCCGCGAGATCTCGATCTTGAGCCGCTCGGCCTCCACATCCGACAGCACGCCCCGCGCGCGGTCCTTTTCCACCTCGGCGAGCTGCGTGCGGTAAACCGCCATGTCCTGCACCGCCGCTGGCACCTCCGCCCCCCGCGGGCGCAAGAGCGTGATGGCCAGGGCAAAGGCGATCGCCGCCACGAGCACGGCGCAGATGATCGAAAACAGCATCGGGTCTCCTCTTCTCCGCCTCTCCCTTAGCCGGTTCGAACCGTTCCAGAAAGAGACAATCCCGCGATCCTCCCCGCTCACGCGCAGTTGTTCGAAAGGCGTTCCGCCGATGTCGCTTTTGTCCCTCGGATGCCGCTTGAGGGGGGCTTTCGGGGAGGGCGCGGGTTCATCTAGGGTCAAGGGGCGGCAGACTCACGCCGCCCAAGCCGAACCCGAAGCCGAGAGGGGCCGATGAGACGTTATTCGATCTTCGCCGTGGCGCGCGAGGCGCTGCGTTACCATTCCGGATGGGAAAAGGCCTGGGCCTCGCCCGAACCGAAAAAACGCTACGATGTGATCGTGGTGGGGGCGGGCGGCCACGGGCTTGCCACCGCCTATTACCTCGGCAAGGTGCATGGCATCACCAATGTCGCGGTGATCGAGAAGGGCTGGCTTGGCGGCGGCAATACCGGGCGCAACACCACCATCATCCGCTCGAACTATCTGCAGGATCCGTCCTCCGCGATCTTCGAGAAAGCGCGCTCGCTCTACGAGGATCTCAGCACGGATCTCAACTACAACGTCATGTTCAGCCCGCGCGGCCTGTTGATGCTGGCGCAATCCGAACATGAGATGCGCGGCTACAAGCGCACCGTTTATGCCAACAACCTGCAAGGCGTGGAAACCCGCTGGATCGACCGCCATGAGGTGAAGAACCTCGTGCCGATCCTCAATATCGACGGGCCGCGCTACCCGGTCCTTGGCGCGCTCTATCAGGAGCGCGGCGGCACCGCGCGCCACGATGCGGTGGCCTGGGGCTACGCCCGGCGCTGCTCGGCGATGGGGATGGACATCATCCAGAACTGCGAGGTGAAGGGCGTGCGCACCGAGGGCGGCAAGGTCGTCGGCGTCGACACCACGAAGGGCGCGATCGATTGCGGCAAGCTCGCGATCGTCGTCGCCGGTCACTCGAGCGTTCTGGCCGATATGGCGGGCTTCCGGCTGCCGATTGAATCGCGCGCGCTGCAGGCCTGGGTCTCCGAGCCGATCAAGCCGACGATTGACGTTGTTGTGATGGCCAACCTCGTGCATGGCTACATGTCGCAATCCGACAAGGGCGAGCTTGTGATCGGGGGCGGCACCGACGGGTTCAACAACTATTCGCAACGCGGCTCCTGGCAACATGTCGAGGAGACTACCCGCGCGCTGATCGAAACCTTCCCGGTGATCTCGCGGCTGAAAATGCTGCGCCAATGGGGCGGCATCGTCGACATGACGGGCGACCGCTCGCCGATCCTGTCGAAAACCCCGGTCGAAGGCATCTATGTCAACTGCGGCTGGGGCACGGGTGGCTTCAAGGCGATCCCGGGCTCGGGCTATGCGATGGCTGAACTCGTGGCGAAGGACTATTCGCCGCTCGCCGCCGAATTCGGCCTGCACCGCTTCAAGGAAGGGCAGTTCATCGACGAGAGCGTCGCCGCCGGGGTTGCGCATTGATGCACGCGGCCGTTTCATCTTGCTCTCAATATCCCGCGGGGGTCCGGGGGCGCGAAGCCCCCGGCGGCCGCTTCGGGAACCAATCTGCGGCCTGCGCCGTTTCCCTCCGGTACATCAACCGGAATGGAGATGACCCATGGCTGACACATCGACCGGCACAACGACCAGCAATTTCAAGAGCTTCCTCATCGGCGCCCTCATCGTCGTGGTGGCGGGCCTCGGCTGGTACATCTATGACCGCAACCTCGCGAAAGACGAGGCTGAAGTCACCATCACCCTGCCTGATCTCGACATCGGCAAATCATCGAACTGACCGGGGGTCGCGTCGCGCGGCGTGCCTCCAAGCAAAGGAGAGCGCGTCGTGCTGACACTCACCTGCCCCTATTGCGGCGTGACCGTTGAGGAAACCGAACTCTATCCGGGCGGCGAGGCGCATCTCAAGCGCTTCGGCCCCGGTTCGACCGACGCCGAATTCGAGAGCTACATGTTCGCCCGGAAAAACCCCAAAGGGGTGCATTTCGAGCGCTGGCGCCATGCCTATGGCTGCGGCAAGTGGTTTTTGGCCGCGCGCGACACCGTCACCTGGGAGGTGTTCGGCACCTATTCCGCCCAGACCCCCGAGCCGCCTGCCGCGCTCGTGGCCACCATCAAGCAAAAACGCCCGGGCTGGGAGGGCTGGAAATGAGCCAACGTCTTGCCAAAGGCGGCCGTCTGATCGACCGGACAAAGCCGCTCACCTTCACCTTCAACAGCACCCGTTACACCGGTTTTGCTGGCGACACGCTGGCCTCGGCGCTTCTGGGCACCGGAAAATCGCTGCTCGGGCGCTCGTTCAAATATCACCGCCCGCGCGGGCTGGTGGCGAGCGGGGTCGAGGAGCCGAACGTGCTCGTGAACCTTGGCGAAGGCGACCGGCTCGAGCCCGATCAGCGCGCCACCACGACCGAGCTTTTTGACGGCGCTGTCGCTGCGAGCCAGAACCACTGGCCGAGCCTCGCTTTCGACGTGGGCGCGATCAATGATTACGCCTACCGGATGTTCCCGGCGGGCTTCTATTACAAGACCTTCATGGTCTCCACCTGGGCCTGGCACAAGATCTTCGAACCGATCGTGCGCCAAGCCGCGGGCCTTGGCGCCGCGCCGCGCCGCGCTGACCCGGACCGCTATGAGCAAGCCTATGCCTATTGCGACGTGCTCGTTGCGGGCGGCGGCGTGGCGGGCCTGATGGCGGCGCTGAAAGCCGCCAAAGAGGGCAAGCGCGTGATCCTCGCCGAGCAGACCGCGCATTGGGGCGGTCGCGCCCCGGTCGATGGCGGCGAGATCGAGGGCATGGCCCCCGAGGCCTGGGTGAAGAAAACGCTCGAAGTCCTTGGCGCGATGGACAATGTCCGCCTGATGACGCGCACGATGGTGGCCGGTGTGCATGACCACGGCTATGTCATCGTCTATGAGCGTGTGGCCGACCATACGCCGGGCGATGATCGCCCGCGCCACCGGCTCTGGCGCGTGCGCGCCGGTGTGACCAAAGTGGCGACCGGCGCGATCGAACGCCCGCTTGCCTTTGCCGGCAACGACATTCCCGGCGTCATGCTCGCCTCGGCGGTGCGCGATTACATCGTCAATTGGGCGGTGAGCCCGGGCGAGGAGATCATCGTTGTGACGAACAACGACGATGCCTACCGCACCGCGCTTGCGGCGCTCAAGGCCGGGCTGAAAGTGATCGCCGTGCTCGACGCCCGCCCCACCGCCAACGGCCCGCTGGCCGAGGCCGTGAAGGCCAAGGGCGTGCGGGTGATGCCCGGCCATGCCGTCTCCAAGGTGCGCGGCAAATCGAAGGTCGTCGCCGTCGAGATCTGCAAGCAGGAGAGCGCGGGCGAAGTTGTCGAAGTGCTGGGCTGCGATGTGGTGGCGATGTCGGGCGGCTGGTCGCCGGTCGTGCATCTTTATTCGCATGCTGGCGGCAAGGTGCTCTGGGATGAGGCGGCGGCGATGTTCCGCCCCGATCCGGCCCGTCCGCCCACCGGCGACAAGGCGCAGCCGATTGCCGAAGTGGTCGGCGCCGCCAATGGCGCGCTCACGCTCACCGCGCTCTGCGCCGAGGCCGGTCTTGCCGGTGGCGCCGAGGCGGAAGCCCCGCTCGCACCGGTTTGGGTGATGCCCGCGAAAGCCAAGGACAAGCTGAAGTTCAAGGCCTTCCTCGACTTCCAGAACGATGTGAAGGTCTCGGATGTGCAGCTCGCCGCGCGCGAGGGCTATGCCTCGGTCGAGCATACCAAGCGCTATACCACGCTTGGCATGGCAACCGATCAGGGCAAGCTGAGCAACATCAACGGCCTTGCCGTGCTCTCCGAAGCGCTCGGCCAGCCGATCCCGCAAACCGGCACCACCACCTTCCGCCCGCCCTACACGCCGATTTCCTTCGGTGCGATCACCGGCGAGGCGCGCGGCGAGATCTTCCAGCCGCTGCGCAAAACGCCGATGCATGGCTGGCACGAAACGCATGGGGTGCATTGGGAGCCTGTGGGCCTGTGGCGCCGCCCCTATACCTACCCGCGCGCGGGCGAGGGGCACCGCGACAGCGTCAACCGCGAGATCGTCAACACCCGCACCAATGTGGGTCTCTTGGACGCCTCGACGCTCGGCAAGATCGTCGTCAATGGCCCCGATGCCGGCAAGTTCCTCGACATGATGTATACCAACATGATGTCGACCCTGCCGGTGGGCAAATGCCGCTACGGGCTGATGTGCTCGGACAACGGCTTTTTGATCGACGATGGCGTGGTGGTGCGGCTCTCCGAGGATACGTGGCTGTGCCACACCACCTCGGGCGGCGCCGATCACATCCACGCGCATATGGAAGACTGGCTGCAATGCGAGTGGTGGGACTGGAAGGTCTATACCGCCAACCTCACCGAGGAATATGCCCAGATCGCCGTGGTCGGCCCGAAGGCGCGGATGCTGTTGGAAAAACTCGGCGGCATGGATGTCTCGAAAGAGGCGCTGCCCTTCATGACCTTCAAGGAAGGTGAGCTTGGCGGCTTCCCGGTGCGGATCTACCGGATCTCCTTCTCGGGCGAGCTCTCCTACGAGATCGCGGTGCCCGCGAATATGGGCCTCGCGCTGTGGGAAAAACTGAACGAGGCCGGGGCCGCGTTCAGCGCCATGCCCTATGGCACCGAGGCGCTTCACGTGATGCGGGCCGAGAAGGGCTTCATCATGATCGGCGACGAGACCGACGGCACCGTGATCCCGCAAGATCTCGGCCTCGGCTGGGCGATCTCGAAGAAGAAGGAAGACTACCTCGGCAAACGCGCGCAGGCGCGGGTGCACATGACCGACCCGGACCGCTGGACCCTTGTCGGGCTGGAAACGCTCGACGGGTCGGTTCTGCCCGATGGCGTCTATGCCGTCGACGAAGGCGTGAACGAGAACAACCAGCGCAAGGTGCAGGGCCGCGTGACCTCGACCTATTATTCGCCGGTGCTGAACAAAGGCATCGCGATGGGTCTGGTGAAACACGGGCCGAGCCGCATGGGCGAGGTGCTCGATTTCCCCGCCGACAACGGCGTGGTGATCAAGGCGCGGATCTGTGATCCGGTGTTCTACGACAAGGCGGGAGAAAAGGCCGATGTCTGAGATGATGACAGGAGCGGTGTCTCCGCTGAACGGGAAAACCATCGCCACCGGTTTTGCTACGGTGGCGGAAGTCGGGCTGAAGGGCATGGTGAGCCTGCGCGCCGATCTCGGCTCGAAGGCGCTCGCCAAGGCGCTCAAGGCGCTGGGGCTGAAAACGCCCGCCCCGCGCGAGATTGTGACCGAGGGCGGCCGGTCGGTCGCCTGGATGAGCCCGGATGAACTTCTGGTGCTGTGCGGCTATGCCGAAGCGGCCGGGGTTGCGACGGATCTGGAAAAGGCGCTGGCGAAGGAGCATGCGCTCGTGGCCAATGTCTCGGATGCGCGCGCGATGTTCACCGTTGCCGGGGCGCGGGCCGATGAAGTGCTGATGAAGCTTTGCCCGGTCGATTTCGCCGCGCTCAAGCCGGGCGAGATGCGCCGCACGCGCTCGGCCCAGGTCGCGGCAGCGCTCTGGCGCTCGGGGCCGGAGGAGCTCAGCCTGATCTGCTTCCGCTCGGTCGCGGGCTACGTGATGGGGCTTCTTGAGGTCTCCTCCCGCAAGGGTGGCGAAATCTCCTGAGCCGGGCAGGGGGGCGCTGCCCCCCGTCCGCAAGCGGATTCCCGTGGGGTGAATTTTCCGCAGGAAAAGAGGGGGGCAGCGCCCCCCTTTTGCGTTTGGGCTTGCCTCGCGGCCCGGGCTGGCGGAGAAGCGGGAAAACAGGAGCGAGTGATGGATTATTCGAAATCAGGCGGGCCGAAACCGGGCCAGAACGCGCCGCGCCATGCCGAGCACAATGCCAAGGGCACGGCGAAGAACCCCTTTGGCAAGGGCGCCGCGAAGGACGAGCTGCTGGCGCGGATGAAGGCTGCGGCGGCGGCGCGCGGGGCCGAAGCGGACAAGAAAGGGTGATGTGCGGCCATTGGGGGCGGTTGTGCAGGAAAACCTTGCCGAGTGCTCTTGACCTTCGCGGTTTCGGTGCTTCATTTAGTCGCAACAGAACCAAAAAGGATCAATCCAATGGCTTTCGAACTTCCCGATCTTCCCTATGCCCATGATGCGCTCGCCGCGCTCGGCATGTCGAAAGAAACGCTCGAATACCACCATGACCTGCACCATAAGGCCTATGTCGACAACGGCAACAAGCTGATCGCCGGCACCGAGTGGGAAGGGAAATCGGTCGAAGAGATCGTCAAGGGCACCTATGTGGCCGGTTCGGTGGCGCAATCGGGTATTTTCAACAACGCCTCGCAGCACTGGAACCATGCCCAGTTCTGGGAAATGATGGGCCCGGGCGGCAAGACCATGCCGGGCGAGCTGGAAAAGGCGATCACTGAGTCCTTCGGCTCGGTTGCCAAGTTCAAGGAAGAATTCGCAGCCGCCGGGGCCGCGCAATTTGGCTCCGGCTGGGCTTGGCTCGTGAAGGACACCGATGGCGCGCTGAAAGTGACCAAGACCGAGAACGGCGTGAACCCGCTCTGCTTTGGCCAGACCGCGCTTCTGGGCTGCGACGTCTGGGAGCACAGCTACTACATCGACTTCCGCAACAAGCGCCCGGCTTACCTCACGAACTTCCTCGACAAGCTCGTGAACTGGGAAAATGTCGCCTCGCGCCTCTGAGGCAGACCCTTCGAATTACCTCCGGAAAGCAGCGAAACCGGCCCCCTCGGGGGCCGGTTTTATGTCATGGGCTCAGAGCTTTTCGAAGCGGCAGGTGAAATGGCGCATCAGTTTTGGCTCCTTGACGATGCGGTAGCCGCGCAGCGCGTCTTTCCTTGCGGCCAGGTCCTCGAAGGCTTCGAGCAGGTAATCGGCGTGGCTTTGCGTGTAGGTGCGCCGCGGGAAGGCGAGGCGGACAAGGTCCATCGCCGCCGGGTGCTCGGAGCCATCGGGCGCGCGGCCAAACATCACCGTGCCGATCTCGCAAGACCGCACCCCGGCGATCTCGTAAAGCGCGACGGCAAGTGCTTGCCCGGGGTATTCGAGCGGCGGGATATGGGCGAGCCAGGCCCGCGCATCGATGAAGACCGCATGCCCCCCCGCCGGGCGCACCACCGGCACGCCCATCGCCACGAGCCGCTCGACGATGTATTCATTGGTGCGGATGCGGTAGCGCAGGTAATCCTCCTCGACGATCTCGGAGAGCCCCTGCGCCAGTGCTTCAAGGTCGCGTCCGGCGAGCCCGCCATAGGTCGGAAAGCCCTCGGTGCGGATCAGATGCCCGCGTGCCTCCTCGGCCAGCGCATCATCATTGAGCGCGAGCCAGCCGCCGATATTGCCGAAGGCATCCTTTTTGGCCGACATCGTCATCCCGTCGGCGACCGAGAAACAGTCCCGCACGATCTCGGGGATCGAGCGCCCGGCCTGCCCTTCCTCGCGGGTCTTGATGAACCAGGCGTTTTCGGCAAAGCGGCAACCGTCGATCACGAAGGGTTTGCCGAACCGATGCGCGAGCCCCGCCACAGCGCGGATATTGGCGAGGCTCACCGGCTGGCCGCCGCCCGCATTGTTGGTGATGGTGAGCATCACCACCGGCACGGCATCGCGATGTTTTTCGAGATAGGCTTCGAGCTTTTCGAGATCCATGTTGCCCTTGAACGGATGCAGGCGCTGCGGATCCTTCCCCTCGGCGATCACGAGGTCGTCGCCCCGCGCACCGGAGGCCTCGATATTGCCGCGCGTGGTGTCGAAATGGGTGTTCGAGGGGATGCATTTGCCTGCCCCCCCGAAGATCGCGAACAAGATCGCCTCGGCGGCACGGCCCTGATGGGTCGGGATCACGTGGCGGAACGGCATCAGGTTTTTTACCGCCGCCTCGAAGCGCGCGAAACTTGGCGAGCCGGCATAGCTTTCATCGCCGCGCATCACCGCCGCCCATTGCTGCGACGACATCGCGCCGGTGCCGGAATCGGTGAGCAGGTCGATCAGCACGTCATCGGAGTGCAGCCCGAAAAGGTTATAGCCCGCCTCGGCGATCAGGCGCTCCCGCTCGGGGCGTGAGGTGAGGCGGATCGGTTCGACCGATTTGATGCGGAAAGGTTCGATGATGGTTTTCATCACGGGGCTCCTGAAATCGGCCCCGGGATTCGTGGCAACCTTTGCACGATGGGACCGAAGCGTCGCGGTTGCCCGGAGATCCGGACCGCGCTCGACGCCCAAAGGGGTTGCAGGCGAAATCTGGCACCGCGCGACGGCGCCGTCAAGCAGGGCTTGACGGCACGCTTGCGGCGCGGTTGATGTGGCGGGCTGACGCAGGAGAGAGCGATGAAAGAGACCACCAAGGGGTTCTGGGCGATCGTTGCGGCCTGCGTGGTCTGGGGTCTTTCAGGGATCTATTACAAGGCGCTTTCCGAGGTGCCGCCCGCGGAGGTGCTCGCCCACCGCACGCTCTGGTCGGCGGTGCTTTTGGGGGGGGTGGTGATGGCGCAGGGCCGCGGCGGGGCGCTGGTCGCGGCGCTCACGGGCCGCGCGCTGCGGGTGCTTGTCGTGGCCGCCGTGGTGATCTCGATCAACTGGTTCGGGTTCATCTGGTCAGTGCAGAATGGCCGCGCGGTCGAGGCCTCGCTTGGCTATTACATCTTCCCGCTCGTCGCCGTGGCGCTCGGTATGGCGGTTTTCGGCGAGCGGATGGGGCGGGCACAGGGCGTGGCGGTGGCGATTGCCGCAGCGGCGGTGGGCTATCTGACCTGGGCGCTCGGCGCAGCGCCCTGGATCGCGCTGCTGCTCGCCGCCACTTTCGGGCTTTACGGGCTGATCAAGAAACGACTCGCGGTGCCTCCGGTCGTTTCGGTTCTGGCGGAAGTGGTCATCCTCACGCCGCTTGCGCTTTCCTTTCTCGCGGCCCAGCATATCGGCGCCTTCGGGCTTGCCCCGCATTCGGGCGCTTTCGGCAACGACCTTGGCCATTCGCTGATGCTTGTCTTTTCGGGCGTGATGACGGGGGGGCCGCTCATGCTCTTCAGCTATGCCGCGCAGCGGGTGCGTCTCGCCACGCTCGGCCTCGTGCAATATCTCAACCCGACGCTGCAATTCCTCGTTGCGGTCGTGGTCTTTGCCGAGCCCTTCACCGCGGCTCATGCCGTGGCCTTCCCGCTGATCTGGGGCGCGCTCGCGCTCTATTCCGCCGCCACCTTGCGCGGCAAGAACTGAGAAGGGGGAGCGCCCCCGCGCGGGTGGGGCCGGGCGCCTCAGCCGAAAGCGCTCTCCAGTGCGGTCTCGAGCTTCGAGACGCTGTCGACCACCTGCACCATGTCGATCAGGCTTGCACTCGCGAAGCCCTCCGCCACGACATGGGCATTGAGCCGCAAGAGCGGATCCCAGTAACCCTCGGTGTTGAGCAGGAAGATCGGCTTTTCATGCAGGCCGATCTGACGCCAGGTGAGCACTTCATAAAACTCGTCAAGGCTGCCTGCGCCGCCGGGCAGCACCACGAGCGCATCGGAATTCATGAACATCACTTTCTTGCGCTCGTGCATGTTCTCGGTGACGATGAATGTCGTGAGGTCGCGCTTGCCCACTTCAAGCTTGAAGAGATGCTCCGGGATCACCCCGAAGGTCTGTGCGCCCGCCGCCTGCGCTGCCCGCGCCACCTCGCCCATCAGCCCCACGTCACCCGCGCCATAGACGAGCCGCCAGCCTCGTGCGGCGAGCATCTGCCCGGTGGCGCGCGCGGCTTCGGCATAGGCCGCTTTCACCCCGTGCCGCGAGCCGCAGAAAACGCAGACCGAGGGGGCGGGTTTGACGAGGGGCGGCAAGGACATCGCAGGGTTCCTTCGGGCTGGGAATGCACGGGCGGGAGTTGCTTTCCCCGGTGATACCGGGTCAGATGGTCACACTCAAGCGGCGGAAATCCGCCGCAGCCGGATCGGGCCGGAAAGGAAGGGCAGCATGGCGGGAGTGGAGCACGAAAGCGGGAGTGCCGGAGGGAAGGGCGGCGCGCTCAAAGGCGCCGCGGCCGGGCTTGTGGTGCTGGCTTCGGCGGCTTTTGGCCTCTGGATCGCCAGCCTGCCACCCGCCCCAGCCCCAGCCCCAGCTCCCGCTCCGACCGTGGCATCGGCGCCGGAACCCTCATCCCCCGCGCCTGCGGCACCGGTGACGGCGCCGCCCGCAGACGAGCGCGCGGCGCCCGGCCCTGCCCCCGAAGCGCAAGCGCCCGCCGCCGAAGCCCGCGCCTCAGGACCGGGCGAAACGGGGCCAGACGAAACGGGTCCAGACGAAACGGGCCCAGGCAAAACCGGGGCGGGCGAAACGGGGGTGATGGCGCCCTTGGCCGCCACGGAGCCGGCGGAGCGGGCCCCGATTGAGCCGGCCGCCGCGGCGCCCGGCCGCGCCGATACCGGACGGAATCTTGCCGCCCCGTCCGGGGATGCCGCGGCCGAAATCACCACGGCAGAACCCACCGAGGTGCCACCAGAGGCCGAATCGCCTGCGAAGCCCGCGCCGCCGGAGATTCGCTTTGATGCCCTGCGCGTCACCCCCGAGGGGGGGCTCACGCTCGCAGGCCGCGTGGCGCCGGGGGCAGCGGTCGAGATCTTGCTCGACGGCGTGCCGATCGCTTCGGCAAGGGGCGACGCACAGGGGGCTTTTGCCGTGCTCGCCGATATCGCGCCCGCCGCCGCGCCGCGCAGCCTGCGGCTGCGGGTGACGGGCGCCGATGGCGTGGCGCAGATTGCGCCCGAGAGCCTGACGGTCGCGCCGAGCCCGGTGGCGATAGCCGAGGCCGCCGCGCAAGAACGCAAGGCTCCCGAACGCATTGCCGCAGAACTGCAGGCGGCGCAGGTGCTGGCCGAAACTCCGCTGGTGACCGATGCCGCGGGGGCGGCGCATGTGCTCGCGGGGGCGACGGAAGTGCTTGGCATCGACACGCTGGCTTTCGATGCCGCGGGACGGATCGCGATTTCGGGCCGTGGCGCGCCGCGGGGCGTCCTTCTGCGCGCCTATATTGACGGTGCCGAAGCGGGGCTTGTGCAGGCGGGCGCCGACGGGGCCTGGGCGATGCAATTGCCGAAAGTGGCTCCGGGCGCGCATGTGTTGCGTGTCGATGCGCTCGATGCGGCGGGCGCGGTGCTTGCCCGCGCCGAACAGGGCTTCGAAGCGGTCGCCCCCCCCGCTCTCGAAGCGGCGGCCCGCGCCGCGGCGCCCGAACCTGCGGTCTCCTCCGCCGTCTCTCCCGCAGCCCTCCCGGCGGCGTCTCCCGCGCCCGAGCCCGTGGCGCCGGTCACCCGCGCCGTGACCATCGCGGCGGGAAACACGCTTTGGGCGATTGCGCGCGAGGCCTATGGCGATCCTTATCTCTACGTGCAGATCTTCGAAGCGAACCGGGGCCAGATCCGCGATCCGAATCTGATCTATCCGGGCCAGGTCTTCACCCTGCCGAAGTGAGCCCGCGACGGCGTTTGGACTGGACAATCCCGTCGGGGCACTTAGGTTGCCGCTCGCAGGCGGGGCACGTGACCCGCTCCCCGGTATCGTCACAGGTTTCGCAAAGGAGGGGCCATGCCGCCCTCTCAGATCACCCAGTCCGGCAAGATGGACCCTTCCGAGCGTGCGCGCGGCTGGCGCACGATCCGCGCGGTTGCCCCCTATCTCTGGCCCGCGGACCACCCTTGGGTGAAGCAGCGCGTGTTGATCGCGATGGCCTTTCTCGTTGCGGCAAAGCTGATCTCGGTCGGCACGCCCTTCCTTTACAAGGCGGCGGTCGACGGGCTGGCGGGCGAGGGGCGCAGCGAGGCCTGGCTTTTAGGCTTTGGCGCGGTGGCGCTGACGGTTGCCTATGGGCTTGCGCGGTTGATGTCGGTGGGTTTTGGCGAATTGCGCGACGCGGTCTTTGTGCGCGTGGCGCAACGCGCGCTGCGCCAGCTTGCGCTTGAGACCTTCCAGCATATCCACGCGCTGTCGCTGCGCTATCACATCACCCGCAAGACGGGCGGGCTCTCGCGTATTGTCGAGCGCGGCGTGAAGGGCGTCGATTTCCTTTTGCGCTTCATGCTCTTTTCGGTCGGGCCGCTGATCCTCGAGCTGACGCTGGTCACGCTGATCTTCGCCTTCCTGTTCGACTGGCGCTATGCGCTCGTGGTGGTGGGCACGATCTGGACCTATGTCACCTTTACCTTCCGCATCACCGAATGGCGGGTGGCGATCCGCCGCAAGATGAACGATGCCGACAGCGCCGCGAACCAGAAGGCGATCGACAGCCTTCTGAACTTCGAGACGGTGAAATATTTCAGCGCCGAGAAGCGCGAGGCAGCACGCTATGATGCCTCGATGGCGCATTACGAACAGGCGGCGGTGAAAACCGGCCAGAGCCTTGCCGCGCTCAATGCGGGCCAGACGCTGATCATCACCGCGGGACTTGTCGCGGTGATGGTGATGGCCGCGCTTGAGGTGCAGGCGGGCACGCTCACCGTGGGCGATTTCGTCATGGTGCAGGCCTATATGATCCAGATCACCATGCCGCTTGGCTTCCTTGGCACGGTCTACCGTGAGATCCGGCAGGCGCTTGTCGATATGGGCGAGATGTTCGATCTGCTGCACCAGCCTGCCGAGATCACCGATGATCCCGACGCGAAACCGCTGGTGGTGACGGGCGGCGCGCTGCGCTTCGAGGCGGTCGATTTCGCCTATAGCCCGGAGCGGCCGATCCTGCATGCTGTGTCGCTCGATGTGGCGGCGGGGCAGAAGGTGGCGCTGGTCGGTCCCTCTGGCTCGGGCAAGTCGACCATCGGGCGGCTGATGTTCCGCTTCTACGAGGTGACGGGCGGGCGCATCACCATCGACGGGCAGGACATTCGCAAGGTGACGCAAGAGAGCCTGCACGAGGCGATTGGCGTGGTGCCGCAAGATACGGTCCTTTTCAACGACACGATCCGTTACAACATCGCCTATGGGCGCTCTGACGCGAGCCAGGCCGAGATCGAGACTGCGGCGCAAGCGGCGAAGATCCATGAGTTCGTGATGAGCCTGCCCGAGGGGTATGACACGCAGGTGGGCGAGCGCGGCCTGAAGCTCTCGGGCGGCGAGAAGCAGCGCGTCGGCATTGCGCGCACGCTTTTGAAGAACCCGCCGATCCTGCTTCTGGATGAGGCCACCTCGGCGCTCGACACGCAGACCGAGCGCGACATTCAGGAAAGCCTCGATGCGATGGGCGAAGGGCGCACGGTGATCGTGATCGCGCACCGGCTTTCCACTATCGCCGATGCCGACCGGATCGTGGTGCTCGAAAAGGGCGTGATCGTCGAGGAAGGCAGTCACGAGGCGCTGCTCGCCCGCGGCGGGCGCTATGCGGCGATGTGGGCGGCCCAGAAGGCCGAGGAAGAGGCCGAGGAACACGCGGCTTCGGGGTCCGAAGCGGCGGAATGAGGCTGCGCCGCGCGGAGGCGGCGCCCGCTTTCCTCGTCCTTCATTCGGGAGCCGGTCGTGACGGGGACGGCGTTTCCCGGCCTTGGCAAGGCGCCGCCCTTGCGTATAGATAGGGCCAAAGATCAAGGAGCCTTGAGCGTGCACGACAGCGACAGTTTCATTGACGAAGTCACCGAGGAAGTGCGCCGCGACCGGCTCTGGGGGCTGTTTCGCAAATATGGCTGGATCGGTGTTCTGGCGATCTTCGGGCTTGTCGGCGGCTCGGCGTTCTATGAATGGCAAAGGGCACGGGCGGCGGCCGAGGCGGAGGGGTTCGGCGATGCGATCCTGGCCGCGATGCAGAGCGACAATCCCGCCGAGACGATGGCGGATCTGGCCGCGGTGGGGCCGCAACAGGGCTTTCTGAAACTGCTCCTCGCGGCGCAGGCGGCTGAGGACGGGAAGACCGAGCTTGCGCTTGAGGATCTGCGCGCGGTTGCGGCCGACGCCACGCTGCCCGGGAGCCTGCGCGCGCTCGCAAGGCTCAAGGCGGTGCTTGTCGCGGGCGATCTGATGACGCCTGAGGAGCGTGCCGCCGAGCTAGACGCTCTGGCGACCCCGGGCCAGCCGTTCCGGCTTCTGGCAATGGAACAGCAGGCGCTCGCGCTGCAGGCGGCGGGCGACAGCGCCGGGGCGATCGCCAAGGCGCGCGAGATTCTCGGCGAAAGCGGCGTCACCTCGGGCTTGCAACAGCGCGCGACAGAGTTGATTGTGGCGCTCGGCGGTGATCCGGCGGCGGCGTGACGTTCCGGACGGGGCAGGGCGGCCGAGGCCGCGAAGAGATGAAGGCAGGGAGACAGCCGTGAAGCGGATTGCGGGACTGGCCGTTCTGGGCGTGGCGATAGCGCTGGCGGGCTGCGAAAAGGATGTGCATCTGGAAGGCGAGCGGCTCGATCCGCGCGCCTTGCTTGCGGACGCCGCTTCCGACCCTGCCTCGGCGATCGAGGGGCCGCGCGCGCTTGCGTTGCCCGGCGTGGTGACGAATGCCGACTGGCCGCAGCGCGCGGGCGGGCCGAGCCATGGCATCGTCAATGCCGCGCTCGGGCAGGGGCTGACGCCGGTCTGGTCGGCGCCGATCGGGGCGGGCCAATCGCGCCGCTACCGCATCGCGGCCGCTCCGGTGGCGGCAGGCGGGCGGATCTTCACTCTCGACAGCCAGTCGCGCCTGACCGCGACCGGCACCAACGGGGCAACGCTCTGGGCCGCCGACATCGCCGCCCCGGGCGACCGTGACGATGATGCCACCGGCTCGGGTCTCGCCGTGGCCGATGGCAAGGTCTTCGCCACTTCCGGTTTTGCCGAGCTGATCGCTCTGGATGCCGCGTCGGGGCAGATCCTCTGGCGGCAGGATTTCGACGCCGGGATCGGCGGCGCGCCAACGGTTTACGAGGGCGTCGTCTATGTGCTGGCGCGCGACGGCTCCGCCTGGGCGGTCGAGGCGGCGGACGGCAAGGTGGTCTGGCAGATTGGTGGCGTGCCCGGCAAGGTTGGCATGTCGGGCGTGTCCGCACCGGCGATCACGGGCAAGACCGTGATCTTCCCCTTCGCCACCGGCGAGATGCTTGCGCTTGACCGCGCGACGGGGGCCCCGGTCTGGCGGGCGCAACTGGCGGGCGGCCGGCTCGGGCGCGGCTATACGATCGTCTCTGACCTCACCGGCGATCCGGTGGTGATCGGCGATACCGTTTATGCGGGTTCCTCGGCGGGGCGGCTCGGCGCTTTTGACGCCGTGACCGGCGTGGCGCGCTGGACTGCGACCGAGGGCGCGGTGAGCCCGGTGCAGGTGGCGGGCGGCTCGGTCTTCCTGATCTCGGATGAGAACAAGCTGATGCGGCTCGATGCGGCGAATGGTGCCGAAATCTGGGCCGTTGATCTGCCCGATTACGTTACCGACAAGATCCGCAAGCAAAACGAGATCCATGTGAACCTCGGCCCGGTGCTGGCGGGCGGTCGGCTCTTCGTCGTGTCCTCGGACGGGCTTTTGCGCTGTTTCGACCCGAGCTCCGGCGCGCTGATCGGCCAGGCGGAGCTTCCCGGGGGCGCCGCCACCGACCCGATCGTGGCCGGATCCACCCTTTACGTCGTTTCGCGCAATGGGCAACTCCACGCTTTTCGTTGAGGCCAAACCCGTGTAAGGGGGCGGCTTCGACGCGACGGGGGATGCAACCGGCCGCGCAAGGAGCGTGACATGAGCTTTACCCTGGCCATCGTGGGCCGCCCGAATGTGGGCAAATCGACCCTTTTCAACCGGCTCGTCGGCAAAAGGCTGGCGCTGGTGGATGACACGCCCGGCGTGACCCGTGATTTGCGCGAGGGGGATGCGCGGCTGGGCGATCTGCGCTTCGTGGTGATCGATTCCGCCGGGCTCGAACTTGTCGAGGATGACAGCCTGCAGGGGCGGATGCGGCGGCTCACCGAACGCGCGGTCGAGGAGGCGGACATCTGCCTGTTCCTGATTGATGCGCGCATGGGGGTCACGCCCGCCGATGAAATCTTTGCCGATATTTTGCGGCGCAAGAATGCCCATGTGATCCTCGCAGCCAACAAGGCCGAGGGCGCGGCGGGCGATGCGGGTGCGCTGGAGGCCTGGGCGCTTGGCTTGGGCGAGCCGGTGCGGATCTCGGCCGAGCATGGCGAGGGGATGGACGATCTTTACGATGTGCTTCGCCCCCATGCCGATGCCTTTGCCGAAAAGAACGTCGCGCAGATGCCCGAGGTGGATGTGGCGCTTTCCGAAGACGAGGCGGAAGAGGAAGGCGCAATCCGCATGCCCACCGAGGCGCGGCCGCTGCAACTGGCGGTGATCGGCCGCCCGAATGCGGGAAAATCGACCCTGATCAACAAGATCCTCGGCGAAGACCGGCTTCTCACCGGCCCCGAGGCCGGGATCACCCGCGATGCGATCTCGGTCAGCACCCCCTTCATGGGCACGCCGATGCGGATCTGGGACACCGCCGGGATGCGCAAGAAGGCGAAGGTCTCGGGCAAGCTCGAGAAGCTTTCGGTGGCCGATGGGCTGCGTGCGGTGCGCTTTGCCGAGGTGGTCGTGGTGCTCCTCGACGTCAATATTCCCTTCGAGGTGCAGGATCTGCGGATCGCCGATTTTGCCGAAACCGAGGGCCGCGCGGTCGTGGTGGCGGCGAACAAATGGGATCTCGAGGAAGAGAAGACCGAGAAGCTGAAAGAGCTGCGCGAGAGCTTCGAGCGGCTTTTGCCGCAGCTCAAGGGCGCGCCGCTCGTGACGGTGTCGGCCAAGACCGGCAAGGGGCTCGACCGGCTCCATGCCGCGATCCTGAAAGCCTATGAGGTCTGGAACCGGCGTATTTCGACGGCGAAACTGAACATGTGGCTCACTGCGATGACCGAGGCACATCCGCCGCCCGCACCGGGCGGGCGCCGCATCAAGCTGCGCTACATCACGCAGGCGAAAACGCGGCCGCCGGGGTTTGTGATCAAGGCCACCCATACCGACCAGATCCCCGAAAGCTACGGGCGCTATCTGGTGAACGGGCTGAGGGCGGATTTCGACATGCCGGGCACGCCGATCCGGCTTTATTTCCGCGATCAGGGCGGGACGAACCCGTTCAAGGATCGCAAGAAATCGATCCCCTCGCGGCTCACCAAGCATGTCGAGAAGAAGAAACACGCCGCACGCAAGGAAAAGGGTCTGCCCTCGAAGCCGAAGGGCTGAGCGGGGCGGAAGGCGCCTGTTTCGCTTCGGCGGGGCCGAAGCGACCCGCCGGGGGGCTTGCCGCCCCCCGGACCCCCCGCAAGGCCGGATCCTCGGGCGAGGCGCGGGAGGAGGTCCGCTCCGGACCGGCTCAACCGGGGCGCTGCGGCAGGGCGCGGCCCGCGGCATCGAAACGGTGCAAATGGGCGGGGGCGGGGGTCAGCCAGACGGTCTCGCCCGGGCGCAGATCGGCGCTGCCGTCGAGCCGGGCGACGAGGCGTCCCTGCCCACTGCTCAGATGCAGGAAGCTTTCGGCGCCGAGCGCCTCGATCACATCGACCCGGCCCGGCCAGAGCCCCTGCGCCCGGGTCACCCGCAGATGCTCGGGGCGGATGCCGAGCGCATGGGCGCCCTGTCGCTCCGCCTCCGGCCCCTCGATGAAATTCATCGTCGGACTGCCGAGAAACCCGGCGACAAAGCGGTTGCAGGGCGCATGATAGAGCGCCAGCGGTGCGCCGGTCTGCTCGACCCGGCCCGCGTTGAGCACCACGATTTGCTCGGCGAGCGTCATAGCCTCGATCTGGTCATGAGTGACGAGGAGCATTGTCGTCCGCAGTGCCCGATGCAGCCGTGCGAGCTCGAGCCGCATTCGCGCGCGCAGTTCCGCATCGAGGCTTGAGAGCGGTTCGTCGAGCAGGAACGCGGCCGGCGCGCGCACCAGAGCGCGCCCGATCGCCACCCGTTGCCGCTCGCCCCCCGAAAGCTGGCACGGCTTGCGCGCGAGGCAGTCGCCGAGGCCGAGCTGACTGGCCACGGCCTGCACCCGTGCGGCGATCTCGGGCGCTGGCCGCCCCGCCATTTTCAGCGGAAAGCCGATATTCTCGCGCACGTTCATATGCGGGTAGAGCGCGTGGGACTGGAACACCATCGCCAACCCGCGCGCCGCGGCCGCGGTATGGGTGACATCGCGCCCGTCGATCAGCACGCGCCCCGAAGAGACCTCCTCAAGCCCGGCGATGAGGCGCAGAAGGGTTGTCTTCCCGCATCCCGAGGGGCCGACCACCACGACGAAGCTTCCTTCCGCGATCGTCAGATCGAGGGGGGCGAGCACCTCCTCGGTGCCAAACCGCTTGCTCAAGCCTTCCAGCAGGATCTCGGCCATGGGCTATTTCACCGCGCCAAAGGTCAGCCCGCGGACAAGCGCGCGCTGGCCGATCCAGCCAAGCCCGAGGACGGGCAGGCTGGCGAGCATCGCGGCAGCGCAGAGCCGGGCATGAAAGAGCCCCTCCGGGCTCGCCTGTGCGGCGATGAAGGCGCTCAGGGGCGCCGCTTTCGCCGCACTCAGATTGAGGGTCCAGAAGGCCTCGTTCCAGCCGAGGATCAGGCACAAAAGCGCCGTTGCCGCGATGCCGGGCGCGGCAAGCGGCGCGATCACATGGCGAAGCTCGGCGCCCGGCCCGGCGCCGTCCATCCGGGCCGCCTCGAAGATCTCGCCGGGGATCTCGCGCAGATGACCGTAGAGCATCCAGATCGCCACCGGCAGGTTCGTCAACATCACGACCACAATCAGGCCCGCTCGGCTGTCGAGCAGGCCAAGGTCTCGGAAGAGCAGGTAAACCGGAACAAGCACGCCCACCGCAGGCATCATCCGGGTGCCGAGGATCGTCATGAGAAGCGCTTTCGTGCGTGGCCCGGGGAAAAGCGCGAGCGCCCAGGCGGCGGGAAGCGCGACGAGGAGCGCGAGCGCCGTGGCGCCGCCCGCGATCAGGACCGAATTGACGAAGGGGGCGGTAAAGCGTGTGCCTGCGGTGATTGCAGCATAGCTTTCGAGCGTGAACGGCGCGGCGAGCACGGCAGCAGGCGCACCCAGTGCATCCGCTTCGGAGCGAAAACTCACCAGCGCGGTCCAGAGGATCGGGAAAGCGAGCGTGAGCCCGACGCTCCAGCCAAGGAGCGTAAGGGCCGCCTTGCGCAGCAGGGGGGATAACGAGGACATGGCTCAGCGCTCCAGCGCGCGGCCGATCAGCCGCATCAGGAAGATTGCAACGGCATTGGCAAGGAGCACCGCAAGGATGCCGCCGGCGGCGCCCGTGCCCGGGTCGAATTGCAGAAGCGACTGGATATAGACGAGATAGGTGAGCGTGGTCGAGGCGGTGCCGGGGCCGCCATTCGTGGTGACGAGGATCTCGGCGAAAGTGGAGAGCAGGAAGATCGTCTGGATCAGCACCGCAACGGCGATGGCGCGGCCCAGATGCGGCAAGATGAGGTGGCGCAGCCGGGCAGCCGGGCCCGCGCCGTCGAGCCGGGCGGCTTCGATCTGTGCCGGATCGAGCGATTGCAGCGCCGTGAGCAGGATCAGCGCGACAAAGGGTACCCATTGCCAGGCGAGCAGGGCAATGAGCGTTGCGAGCGGTGCCTGTGATAAAAAATCAAAGGGTTGCAACCCAAGGCTGCGCGCGAGATGCGCCAGAAGCCCGGACATCGGATGCAGCAGCATGGTCTTCCACACGAGCGCCGAGACACTCGGCATGATGAAGAAGGGGGCGAGCACGAGGGCGCGGACGACCCCCCGGCCCCAGAAGGGCTGGGCCAGCACAAGCGCGATCCCGAGCCCGCCGGGCAGGGTGAGGGCGAGCACCCCGAGCACAAGGGCGAGAGTGTTGCCAAGCGAAGGCGCGAAGGCCGGATCGGTGATGAAATAGCGATAGTTCTCAAGCCCGGCGAAGCCCTGCGCGCCGGAGGTGATCAGCGTGTACCGCTGCAGCGAGAACCAGAGCGTCATCGCGAGCGGGACGAGCATCCAGCCCGCCAGCATCCCCAGGGCGGGCGCAAGCATCAGGCGGGCGGTGCGACGCGAGGCTGGGGGCGGCGGCATCGGGGCTCCGGGCTGAAAGGTTAGCGGATATATCCGGCCTTTTTCATGGCGCGCAGGGTGAGCTGCTGTGAGGCGGCAAGGGCCTCTTCAGCGGAAAGGGTTCCGGCCAGAGCCGCAGCGAATTGCTGTCCCACCGCGGTGCCGATCGCCTGAAACTCAGGGATCGCCACGAACTGCATGCCGATATAGGGCACGGGATCAACCGTCGGATGCACCGGATCGGCCTCGGAGATAGCGTGCAGGGTGATTTCCGCAAAGGGCAGGGCATGGTATTCGGGCTGCGCATAGAGTGAACGGCGCGTGCCGGGCGGGGCATGCGCCCAGCCTTCTTGCTCTGCCACGAGCGCGAGATACTCCTTCGAGGTCGCCCAGGCGACGAAGGCGCGGGCCGCCTCGGCTTTCTGGCTTCCGGCCGGGATGGCGAGCGTCCAGGCCCAGAGCCAGCTTGCACGCTTCGTCCCGCCCGGGCGGTTTGGCGCGAGCGCGAAACCCACGTGCTCCGCCACGCTGGACTGCGTCGGGTCGGTGACAAAAGAGGCCGCGACGGTCGCGTCGATCCAGATCCCGCAATGGCCCTGCTCAAACAGCGTCAATGTCTCGTTGAAGCCGTTGTTGGCGGCGCCGGGCGGGCCGTAGAGCCGCATCATGTCAAGGTAATCGCGCAGCGCGGCGGCCCAGGCGGGGGTGTCGAATTGCGGGTGCCAGCCCATGTCGAACCAGCGCGCGCCATAGCTGTTTGCCATCGCGGTGAGAAGGGCGACATTCTCTCCCCAGCCCGGCTTGCCGCGCAGGCAGAGCCCATAGATCCCGGCGGTTCGGTCGGTGATCGCGGCGGCGGCGGCGCGGATAGCGTCCCAGTCGGGCGCGTCGGGCAGCGTTATCCCGGCCGCGGCCAGAAGATCGCGGCGGTAGAGCGTGATCGCGCTTTCGCCGTAAAACGGCGCGGCATAGAGTTGGCCCTCGACAGTGAGTCCGTCGCGGATCGGCGGGAGCAGGTCGTCCACGTCATAGGCGGCGTCGAACTCGAGCGGCAGCAGCCAGCCCTGCCTGCCCCAGATCGGCACTTCATAGGTGCCGATCGTCATCACGTCGAACTGCCCGCCATGGGTGGCGATGTCGGTGGTGACGCGCTGGCGCAGCAAGTTTTCCTCAAGCACCACCCAATCCACCCGGATGTCGGGATGGCGGGCCTGAAAATCCCCGATCATGTGCTGCATCCGGATCATGTCGCCATTGTTCACCGTGGCGACGGTGATTGTCGTCTCGGCGCGCGGGGCCGAGGCCAGTGCGAGGCAGGTCAGCGCGCCGAGTGTCACGGTGCGCAGGGCAACCACTCCCGGCCGCCGGGTGCATAAACACCTTCCCTGCCGGCTCGAACGGGGCCGGATCGTGGTGGTCATGAAGCTCCTCCCGGCTCTCCCTGCGGAGATAGTTTCTTTTCTCAACCGAGGGTTGCAGATTTCCAGAAAGGGCCGGACCCTGTCAATGCGGAAAAAGCGCGCCGGGAAGCAGAGTGCCGAACATTCCAAAATCCGAGAAATCGCGACTGGCGCGGGGGGCCTCGGAGGCAGCGAGGTCGCGCCCGGCGAGATGGCTGCCGCCGGTGAAACGCCAGACCTCCATCCCCGCGGCATGCGCGGCCCGGATACCGGTGACACTGTCTTCGATGACGAGGCAGCGCGCGGGCGCCACCCCCATCTCGCGCGCGGCCAGCAAAAAGAGATCGGGCGCAGGTTTGCCATGCGCCACCTGGCTCGCGGTGAAGAGGCGTGTGCCGACACGTGCGCGGAGCCCCGCGATTTCAAGCGAGCGTTCCGCGCGGGGGCGCGAGGAGGATGTCGCCACGCACCAGTGCAGCCGCAGCCGGTCGAGTACCGAGGCGACGCCGGGCATCGCCTGCATCTCTGCTTCGAAGGCCGTCATCAGCCGGGCGCGGTAGCGCGCCTCGAAATCCGCGGGCAGATCAAGGCCGAATGCCGTGCGGACATGGGCCTGCACCGTCGGATAGGCCCGACCCAAAAAATGCTGCGCCACATAATCGAGATCGATCACCACGCCGTCTTCGGCCAGTTCGGCAATCAGCATCTGCGCCGACAGGATCTCGCTGTCGATCAGCACGCCGTCGCAGTCGAAGATGATCAGATCGAAGGCGGGATGCGGCTCGGACATGATAGTTCCTCCGCAGCGAGCCTAACCGGATCGGCATGGGCAGGAAAGTGCCGTTTGGGATATAATAAATCATGTTGAGTTATATATTGACCGGAGCGCCGACTCGCGCCAGAGTTTGTGCGGGGCTGGGAGGAACGGCCCGAACGGACGGGAGGAGAACCGTTATGATGCACAAGGCAGCCCTGATGGGCGCTTCCGTGATTTTTGCGAGTGCCTTTGGCGGTGCGGCTCTGGCCGATGTCGGCGCCTGCCTGATCACCAAGACCGATACCAACCCCTTTTTCGTGAAGATGAAGGAGGGGGCGAGCGCGAAGGCCGCCGAGATGGGGATTGCGCTTTCGACTTATGCAGGCAAGATCGACGGCGATGTGGAAACGCAGATTGCCGCGGTTGAAAGCTGTATCGCGGCGGGCGCGAAGGGGATCCTGATCACGCCGTCCGACAGCCGGGCGCTTGCGCCCGTTGTCGGCAAGGCGCGCGAGGCAAATATTCTTGTGATCGCGCTCGACACCCCTTTCGAGCCGGCCGACGCCGCGGACGCAACCTTTGCGACCGACAACTTCATGGCTGGCGAGATGATCGGCAAATGGGCCGCAGCGAAGATGGGCGATCCCGCGGGGGCAAAGATTGCACTGCTTGACCTTAACCCTTCCGAGGTCTCGGTCGATTACCTGCGCGATCAGGGCTTCCTGCAGGGCTTCGGGATCGACATCAAGGATCCGAAGGATATCGGCGACGAGGACGACCCGCGCGTCGTCGGCCATGATGTGACGAATGGCAACGAGGAAGGCGGGCGCACGGCGATGGAGAACCTGCTGCAAAAGGACAGCGGTGTGAACCTCGTTTACACGATCAACGAACCCGCGGCTGCGGGGGCTTATGAAGCGCTCAAAGCGGTGGGGCTGGAGCATCAGGCGCTGATCGTCTCTGTCGATGGCGGGTGCCCGGGGGTGCAGAATGTCGCCGATGGCGTGATCGGCGCCACGGCGATGCAGTTCCCGCTTCTGATGGCCTCAAACGGCATCGAGGCGATTGCCGCCTATGCCGCCGACGGCACCAAGCCCGTCAACTCCGAGGGGCTCGATTTCGTCAATACCGGGGTCACGCTGGTGACCGACGCTCCGGTCGAGGGGTTGCCCTCGATCAGTTCCGAGGAAGCGCTGCACCAGTGCTGGGGGTAAAGTGTGAGTAACGAGTGCCGGAGAGGCGGGAAACCGCCTCTCCTTTTTGAAAAAAATGACAAAGCCTGGATCGGCAGGCGGGCGGGGGAGGGCCGCATGGGCGAGACTGCGGGCAGTTCGGTTCAAAACGAACCGCGGGGCCAGGATTTCGAGCAGGTGCTGGGGCAGAGCGATGCACGGCTGGCGCGGTTCGAGGACCGCCCGCCGGGACTGATCGCTGCGCTTCAGCACGGGCTGCATGGCAATCCGACGCTGGTGCCCGTGATCGTGCTTGTCGTCGCGATTGCGGTCTTCGGCCTTATCGCGGGCGGCAAGTTCTTCTCGCCCTTCAACCTGACGCTGATCCTGCAACAGGTCTCGATCATCGGCATTCTGGCGGCGGCGCAATCGCTGATCGTGCTCACCGCGGGGATCGATCTTTCGGTGGCCGCAATCATGGTGCTGATGTCGGTGATTGCGGGAAATCTTGCCGTCTTCATGGGCGTGCCCACGGTGCTGGCCTTGCTCGTCGCTTTCGCTGGCGGCTCTGCGGCGGGGCTGATGAACGGCTTTTTCGTCACCAAGGTGAAGCTGCCGCCCTTCATCACCACGCTGGGCACCTGGTCGATTTTCTTTGCACTCAATCTTTGGCTCTCCGGCGCGCAGTCGATCCGCAGTCAGGATATCGACCGCAATGCACCACTTCTCAAATTCTGGGGTGAGGGCTTTGCCTTCTTTGGCGCGCGCGTGACCTATGGCTCGCTTCTGATGATCGCGGTCTTCCTCGTGCTGTGGTACCTGCTCAACCGCACGGCCTGGGGCCGGCATGTCTATGCCGTGGGCGATGACCGCGAAGCGGCGGAGCTTGCTGGCATTCAGGCCGACCGGGTGTTGCTTTCCGTCTACGGGCTTTCGGGCTTTGTCTGCGCCATTGCCGCCTGGGCCTCGATCGGCCGGGTCGGCTCGATCTCGCCGCAGTCGTTCTACGAGGGCAACCTGCAATCCATCACCGCTGTTGTGGTGGGGGGGATTTCGCTCTTTGGCGGGCGCGGCTCGATCCTGGGCGCTTTGTTCGGCGCGCTCATCGTCGGCGTGTTCCAGTCGGGCCTGCGCCTCGCCAATGTTGACGTGCTCTGGCAGGTTTTCGCGATCGGCTGGCTGATCATCCTCGCGGTCGCCATCGACCAATGGATCCGGAAGGTGTCACGATGAGCGGGCAACCGATCCTTTCCGCACGTGGCCTCGTGAAGCGTTATGGCCGGGTGACCGCGCTCGATCATGCTGATTTCGAGCTGATGCCGGGCGAGATCCTCGCGGTGATCGGCGACAACGGCGCGGGCAAGACCTCCCTGATCAAGGCGCTTTGCGGCGCGGTGCAGCCCGATGCGGGGGAGATTTTTCTCGATGGCCGCCTGGTGCGCTTCGCCTCGCCGCGAGAGGCGCAGGCGGCGGGCATTGCCACCGTCTATCAAACGCTCGCGCTGTCGCCCGCGCTCTCCATTGTCGACAACATGTTCATGGGGCGCGAGATCCGCAAGCCCGGCCTTGCCGGAACGCTGTTGCGCGCGCTCGACCGTGAGGCGATGCGCGCGTTTGCGCGCGAAAAGCTCTCGGATCTCGGGCTGATGACGATCCAGAACATCGACCAGCCGGTGGAAACCCTGTCGGGGGGCCAGCGGCAGGGGGTGGCCGTGGCACGCGCCGCCGCCTTTGGCTCCAAGGTGATCATCCTTGATGAACCCACCGCCGCGCTGGGCGTGAAGGAGAGCCGGCGGGTTCTCGAACTCATTCTCGATGTGAAGGCCCGCGGCATCCCGATCATCCTGATTTCCCACAACATGCCGCATGTCTTCGAGGTGGCGGACCGCATTCACGTGCACCGCCTTGGCCGCCGCCTTTGCGTGATCGACCCGAAGACGCACACGATGTCCGATGCCGTTGCCTATATGACAGGGGCGAAAACGCCCGCAGGCATGGAAGCCGCCTGAAAGCCACTCACGCGCGCAGACTGGGGCCCGGGGTTTTCCCGGGCCTTTTTTCTTGCCCGCCCCGCGCCGGCGCGCCAATCTGGCGCCGAGAGGCCAAGGGGCGGGGAGGAAACATGAAACTGGTGCGGTTTGGCGAGACGGGGCAGGAGAAGCCGGGGTTGGTGCATTCGGATGGCACTGTGCGCGACCTCAGTGCCGTGGTGCGCGACATCGACGGGGCAGCGCTTTCGGAGGCGGGGCTGTCGCGGCTCGCTTGGGTCGATGCGGAGATGCTGCCGATCGTGCCCGAGGGGGTGCGGCTCGGGGCGCCGGTCGCGCGGGTGGGCAAGCTCATCGCGATCGGGCTCAACTATGCCGATCATGCTGAAGAGGCGGGGATGCAGGTGCCGCCAGAGCCGGTTGTTTTCATGAAGGCGACCACGGCGATTTGCGGCCCCGATGACGATGTTGAATGCCCGCGCGGCTCGGAAAAGCTCGACTGGGAGGTGGAGCTGGCCTTCGTGATCGGCACACGGGCGAAATATGTGCCGCTTGAAGCGGCGATGGATCACGTGGCGGGCTATATGGTCTGCAACGACATTTCCGAGCGCGGCTTTCAGATCGAGCGCGCCGGGCAATGGGTGAAGGGCAAGAGCCACGACACCTTCGCCCCGCTCGGCCCCTGGCTTGTGACAAAAGACGAGGTGGCCGACCCGCAGGCGCTGCCACTCTGGCTGGAGGTAAACGGGGAGCCGATGCAGACCGGCACCACCGCCACGATGGTCTATGGTGTGGCCTATCTCGTGCATTACCTGAGCCAGTTCATGACGCTTGAGCCGGGCGATGTGATCACCACCGGCACGCCCCCCGGCGTGGGCATGGGGATGAAGCCGCCGCGGTTCCTGAAAGTGGGAGACAGGATCGGGCTCGGCATCAAGGGGCTGGGCCAGCAGCAACAGCGCGTGGTGCAGGCGTGAGCGCCGCCGCTGCCTATGCACGGCTCGCCGCAGGCGATGCGGCGCGCCGGAGAGAGTTTGACGTTGCCAGACGCCGCGCAGTGCTCGCGCGCCTTGCCGAGGAGATCCGCGCGCGCGAGGGCGAGATCATGGCGGCGCTCGCGGCCGATCTCGCCAAGCCCGAGGTCGAGGTGCGGATTTCCGAGATCATCCCGGTCTTGTCGGAAATCCGCCACAGCGCGCGGCATCTGAAACGCTGGGCGCGGCCGCGCCGGGTTTGGCCGACGCTTGCGATGCTCGGCACCCGCGGCACGATCCGCCCCGAGCCCAAGGGCACGGTGCTGATCATCGCGCCGTGGAATTACCCGTTTTGCCTCGCGCTCGGGCCCCTCGTCTCGGCGATTGCGGCCGGCAATGCCGCGGTGATCAAACCCTCCGAGCTTGCCCCCGCCACCTCGGCGCTGATTGCCTCTCTGGTGGCGGCCGCGCTGCCCGAAGACCTCGTTACGGTGGTCGAGGGCGGCGTCGAGACATCGACCGAGCTTCTGGCGCAGCCCTTTGATCATATCTTCTTTACCGGCTCGCCTGCGGTGGGGCGCGTGGTCATGGCGGCGGCAGCGAAAACGCTCGCCTCCGTCACACTGGAACTCGGAGGCAAATCGCCTGTCATCCTCGGGGACGGGGCGGATGTGCAGAAGGCCGCGCGCATGCTCGCCTGGGGCAAGTTCCAGAACGCGGGGCAGACCTGCATCGCGCCCGATCATGTTTATGTGCCGCGCGCGATGGAACCCGCGCTCACCGCCGCGTTGCGCGCCGAGATCGCGCGGATGTATGGCGGCGCGCCGAAGGAGTCGCCAAGTTATGCCCGGCTGATCGGGGCGCGCCATTTCGCCCGCCTCAAGGGGATGCTTGACGAGGCGCTCGCAGGGGGGGCGACTCTGATTGCGGGCGGCGCGGCGGAGGAGGGCGCGCGCTATCTGGCGCCGACCGTGCTCACCTCCCTGCCCGGCGAAACCGCGCTGATGCGCGAGGAGATCTTCGGCCCGGTGCTGCCGGTGATCGCCTATGACGATCTTGAGGCGGTTCTGCGCGGGATCGAGGCGGGCGAAAAGCCGCTGGCGCTTTACCTCTTTGCCCGAGACCGCGCACTGATCGCGCGCGTCACCGCCAGCACCACTTCGGGGGCGCTCGGCGTCAATGTCACGCTGGCGCATTTCCTGCATCTCAACCTGCCGTTCGGGGGGATCGGAAATTCGGGGCTCGGCGCGGCGCATGGGCGCTGGGGCTTTGCCGCCTTCAGCCACGAAAAGCCGATCCTGGAAAACCGCTTTGCCGTGCTCGACCCGCTGATGCCGCCCTATACAAAGCTCAGCGCGCGGATCGCGAGGATGGTGCAGAAGCTGGTGGGCTGACCCGGGACGTGTGGTCGCAAGGGGTTAGCGGGAAAGAATATTTTTACGCCTCCGGCTTAGGTTGCCGAAAAGTAACGAGTGCCGGTTCGCCCCATGACCCTGACCATTTATGCCCTCGACAACCAGTTCGCCGCCGCGACCGGCAGCAATGTGGGCTCAGGCTCCGGCACGTCGACCTTCGACTATCCGCCCAATTCGTCCAAGGATCTGGTGATCCAGTCGCAGGCGGGAGATGCCTCGCCCTATGTCTTCTCCCCTGGCGATGTTTACACGATCAGCTTCGGGGGAAACGGCGGCGACACGATCCAGAACGCGACGGTGATCCGCTCGGACTATATCGATTACGGGGGAGATACCGGCTATGCGGTGGTTTTCGAAGGGCTCGACAGCAAAGGCGAGCTGATCCAGCTCGTCTGGACCCCGGAGTTTGATCTTGAGGGCTGGTACTGGGACAATTTCTCCGGGGGAAATCCGCCCGGGTTCTATACCTCCGATCTCTCCGCCACGACCTATCAGATGCCGTGTTTCGAGCAAAACACTTTGGTTGCAACTCCCTCCGGCCCGCGCGCCGTCGCCAGCCTGATCCCGGGCGACAGCATTCTGACGCAAGACCACGGCCCGCAGCCTTTGCACTGGATCGGGCGGTTCGAGATGGCGGGGCAGGGGCGGGCGATGCCGGTCCGGATCGAGGCGGGGGTGCTCGGCAATGAGCGGCCGCTCTTGTTGAGCCGCCAGCACCGGGTGTTGCTGCACGACCCCGATGCGGGCGAGGTGCTGGTGCCCGCGGCGGCGTTGCTCAACGGCGCAACGGTGCGGCTGCAGCCGATGGAGCGCGTCAGCTATGTGCATCTGCTCTGCATACGCCACGAGATCATTCGCGCCGAGGGCAGCCCTTGCGAGACGCTGCTGCTCAAGCGCACCACGGCAGGGTGGCTGGCGATGGGGCAGGTTGCCGGGCGGGCTCCGGAACTCGGCGGGCTGGCGCAGGAGCCCTGCCGCCCGCTCCTGACGACGCGCGAAGGCGCGGCGCTCTGGGCGCGACTTTGCAATGCAGGCGGCCGGAAACGGGCGATGTTCGGCCGGCGCGGCGCCGCGCAGGCGGCCGTTTTCACCTTTGTGCCCTGCACCGACGGTCCGCGAGTCAATTGCCTGCGCGTCTCGGCACCGCATGGGGACGCCGGACCGGGCTGAGGCGGCACCCTCTTGCTCCCGCGCCGATTTCGGCCCAAACCGGAGCCGCAACTTCGGAGGCGGGCATGGGTGAGGCGAAAGCGGCAGGCGGATGGAAGCTCTGGGCAGTGCTTGCGCTGCCGCCGCTGTTCTGGGCGGGCAATTTCATCGTGGCGCGTGCCTCGCGCGGCGACTGGCCGCCGATCGCGCTCTCCTTCGGGCGCTGGGCGATCGCGCTCGTCGCCCTTCTGCCGTTCGCCTGGCCGCATCTGAAGCGCGACGCACCGCTTTACCGGCGCTATTTCTGGCGCATCGTGCTTTTGACCTTGCCCGGCGTCGCGGCCTTCAACTCGCTCGTCTACTGGGGGCTGCAAAGCACTACGGCGACCAACGGGATGCTGCTCAATTCCACCATCCCGCTCCTGATCCTCGCGCTCGGCGCGCTGTTCTGGGGCCAAAGGCTCAGCCTCTGGGCCATCCTCGGGCTTCTCGTCTCCACCCTTGGCGTCGCTGTGGTGATCCTTCAGGGCTCCTGGGAACGGGCCGCCGCGCTCGATTTTGCCTCGGGCGATCTGATCATCTTTGCCGCGATGGTGGCCTGGGCGCTCTACACGATCGGGCTGAAGCTCTTTCCGCCCGAGGTGAACCGGATCGGCCTTCTGGCGGTGCAGATCGCGCTCGCTTTGCCGATGCTCGCCCCCTTCCTCGCTTTCGAGATCGCCTCGGGCCGGGTGCCGCACTGGAGCCCCGCTTCGGTTGCAGCGCTCGTTTATATCGGCATCGTGCCCTCGGTGCTGGCCTATCTCTTCTATACCCGCGCGGTCGCGCTCGCGGGTCCGGCCCGGGCGGGGCAGTTCATCCACCTGCTGCCGGTCTACGGCGCGATTCTCTCGGCCGCCTTCCTGCACGAACCGCTCCACCTTTATCATGCGGCGGGCTTCGGGCTCATTCTGACGGGGATCGTCCTTGCCGGGCGCGGCAAGTGATTTCGCTTGCAATGGCGGGGGGACGAGGCTAGAAGGCCCCACTTCCGCGCTGATATGAACCGGCGATGCCTCTCGTGGTGGGTGGCGGAAGTCTACACCCGCCGTTGAAGCCGCCTTGCGAAACAGGAGCCTACATGCCGCTTTACGAGCATGTCCTCATTGCGCGTCAGGATCTTTCCAACGCGCAGGCCGAAGGCCTTCTCGAACATTTCTCCGCCGTGATCGGTGACAACGGGGGCAAGATCCTCGGCACCGAATACTGGGGCGTGAAGACGATGGCCTACAAGATCAACAAGAACCGCAAGGGCCATTACGGCTTTTTGCGCACCGATGCGCCCGCCGCCGCGGTGCAGGAGATGGAGCGTCTCGCCCGCCTGCATGACGACGTGATGCGCGTGCTCACCGTCAAGGTCGATGGCCATGACGAGGGCCCCTCGGTGCAGATGCAGAAGCGTGACGACCGCGAAGACCGTGGCGAGCGTGGTGACCGCGGCCCCCGTGGCGACCGTGGCCCGCGCGAGGATCGTGGCCCCCGCGAAGACCGCGGCCCGCGTCCCGAGCGTCGTTGATCCGAGGAGTTTGACCCATGGCTACCAAACCGTTTTTCCGTCGCCGCAAGGTCTGCCCGTTCTCGGGTGAGAACGCGCCGAAGATCGACTACAAGGACGTGCGCCTGCTGCAGCGCTACATCTCGGAGCGCGGCAAGATCGTTCCTGCCCGCATCACCGCCGTCTCGGCCAAGAAACAGCGCGAACTGGCGCGTGCGATCAAACGCGCCCGCTTCCTCGCCCTGCTTCCCTATGCCGTGAAGTAAGGAGACACAGAGATGCAAGTCATCCTGCTGGAACGCGTGGCCAAGCTTGGCCAGATGGGCGATGTCGTGAAGGTTCGCGACGGTTACGCCCGCAACTTCCTTCTGCCCCAGGGCAAGGCGCTGCGCGCCAACGAAGCCAATATCAAGAGCTTCGAAGCCCGCAAGGCGCAACTCGAGGCGACCAACCTCGAGACCAAGAAAGAAGCCGAAGCGCTGGCCGCCAAACTCGACGGGCAGCAGTTCGTGGTGATCCGCTCGGCCTCTGATGCCGGCGCGCTTTACGGCTCGGTCACGACCCGTGACGCGGCCGAAGCGGCCACCGCGGGCGGCTTCACGCTCGACAAGCGCCAGGTCGCGCTCAAAGCCCCGATCAAGGATCTGGGTCTGCACGAGGTGCATGTGATCCTGCACCCGGAAGTTTCGGCGACGATCACGATCAACGTGGCGCGCTCGCCCGAGGAAGCCGAGATCCAGGCTTCGGGCAAGTCGATCCAGGAGATCGCGGCGGAAGCCGAAGCTGCGGCCGAATTCGAAATCGCCGAACTCTTCGACGAAGTCGGCGCCGCGGCGGGCGACGACGAGGAATAAGCCTTTCGGACCGGAAGCTGCGAACCGCGCCCCCCGGGGCGCGGTTTTGCTTTGGGGATGGTGTGCGGCCAAGCCCCCCGGCGCGCCCGCCGGGGGCGCCTTACTGCGGCTCCACCAGCCGGTGATATTCCCCGATTGCGAAACGATCGGTCATCCCCGCGACATAGTCGAGCACCACGCGGGCGATCTCGGTCTGCCCTTCCGCATTGCCCCGGGCGAGCGCCTTGGCCACATCACCCTGCCAGTCTTCGGGGAGCAGGTCGGGGCGGTCCAGAAACAGCGGGAAGAGCGCATTGACCATCCCCGTCACCCGTTTGCGCTCGACCACCACGGTGGGGGCGCGATACATGCGGGTGAAGAGGAAGCTCTTGATCGCCTTGATGTTCTGGTAAAGCGGCTTGGAGAAGCGGATGATCGGCCCTTGCATGTGGCGGATGTCGTCCACATGGCGCGGTTGCAGGCTTTCGAGCCGGTTGCGCGCCACCGCGATCACATCTTCCACCATCACGCCAAAGACGCGCCGCAGCGCCTCGTGGCGGCGCCGCATCGGGTTGAGCCCGGGGTAGAGTTTGTCCACGGTGGCGAAGCACTCGCCCAGCACCGGAAGCTCGCACAGATCCGCCTCGGTAAAGAGCCCGGCGCGCAACCCGTCGTGCAGATCGTGGTGGTTGTAGGCGCAATCATCGGCCACCGCCGCCACCTGCGCCTCGGCCGAGGCATTGGTGCCAAGCTCGAGGTCCCAAAGCCCGTTCACCTCGGCGAGCGCATAGTTCCAGGGCGCCTCGACCGGGCCATTGTGCTTGGCGATGCCTTCGAGCGTTTCCCAGGTGAGGTTGAGCCCGTCGAAATCGGCGTAATGGCGCTCGAGCCGGGTGACGATGCGCAAAGCCTGCGCGTTATGGTCAAACCCGCCATAGGGCTCCATCAGGAGCGCGAGCGCATCCTCGCCGGTGTGGCCAAAGGGCGGGTGGCCGAGGTCATGCGCCAGCGCCACCGCCTCGGCCAGATCGGTGTTGAGCCCCAAAGCCCCGGCAATCGTGCGTGCCACTTGCGCCACCTCGATCGTATGGGTGAGCCGGGTGCGGTAGTAATCGCCCTCATGTTCCACAAACACCTGCGTCTTGTGCTTGAGGCGGCGGAAGGCGGAGGAATGGATGATCCGGTCCCGGTCGCGCTGAAACGGCGTGCGGAAGGTGGAATAGCTCTCAGGGAACAGCCGCCCCCGGCTCGCCTCCGGTTGGCACGCATAGGGTTGCAGCATTCCTCACCTCGCCTTGTCGTGGGCCCTTGCCCTTCCTATACTTATCATCAGCCCAACGACAGGTTCCAGCCCATGCTTTTGCCCCCCAAAGTGACCCCCCGCGCGTTCGAACGTCTCGCTGCCATCAATGCCAAGGAGCCCGCGCCCAAGGCGCTGCGCGTGGCGGTGGAGGGCGGCGGCTGTTCGGGCTTTCAATATGATCTGAAGCTCGAGGCCGCGCCCGCCGCGGATGATATCGTGATTGCAGGCGAGGGGGAGATGGCGGCGCAAAAGGTGCTGATCGACCCGGTGAGCCTGCCGTTCTTGCAAGATGCGGTGATTGATTACACGCAAGAGCTGATCGGCGCGCGTTTCGTGGTACAAAACCCGAATGCGACCAGTTCCTGCGGCTGCGGCATTTCCTTCTCGATGTAACGGCTGGCGCTGGCCGCCCGTTCGCAAGCGCCGGTCCTTGCCGGGACGCCAAAGCGTTCCGGCCAGCGCCCGCCCCGCCCATGGCGGGCGCTTCTCGCCCGCCGGGGCAGGCGCCGGCCTCCGGTGCACCGGGAACCACCGGGCCGGGCTTCCCCCGCGCGCTGCGGGCGGGGAAAGGGCAGGCCTTTCCCTTTCGCCCGAACTAGCATGCGTCTTGCCAGAAGAACAATCCACCGGCAAAGTTGCGCCGGGGGGGGGCGATGCAGCCGAGTGAGATACAGGACGAGGAAACGCTCAATGCGTGGCTCGACGCGCTGCCCGGGGAAATGCGGCAGCGAGAAGTAGTAACGTTCGTCCATCGTGCGGCGATGCGGATGCTGCCTTTGTTCATAGCTCGCCTGAATGCGGAATGGGCGCGCAAGGGGGATTTGACAGCTCTGCCATTTTTGCGCTGTGCTTTGATCTCCGGAGTCTATTTCGGGAACTCTGCTCCGGAGATCGAAAACGCCGCTGCCGCGGCCTACAACGCCGCCTCCGCCTACGTCTACGCCGCCGCTGGCGTCGCCGAAGCCGACAATTACGCCGCCGCCGCCGCCATAGCCGCCGCCGCAGTCAGAGCCTCCGCTGCCCTCGCCTTCAGAGACGCCGCCGCCTTCGCCTCCGCTTCCGCCTCGTTCACATCCTCTGCCGCCGTTGCCGCCTTTTGGGATGCGGTACGGCAGGATGCCTCCGCGATCGAAGCGAGGGCGTTGTTGCTTTCTAATCCCCTTTGGGCTCGGCAAACGCCAGATTGGCCCCAGACCGCATGGCATTCCGCAAAAGATTGGCTTGCTGCAAACTCCGGCCATGGGTTCTGGGTCTGCTGGTATGAAGCCGCGCTTGCAGGCCGCCCACTCACCGAGGACTGGGAGAGCCACGCGCAGCTTCTGACCGACATTGCCCTTATTCCCGACGCAGACTGGAAGCAGGGTGCGGAGCATGTGGCGCAGATCATTGCCGAGATCGAGGAGCGGTTTCGGCTGCTCGCAGAAGCGCGCCGCTTGAAGGCAGAGCTCGCCCCAGTGCTCGAAAAGAGTTCGCCTGCGCCGATGGGGCACAACCATCCGCCGGAAGCGCTGGAAGAGGTCGTCCCGGCGCAGTCGATCTTGCTGATCTGGGATACGCTGGATGAGGTCGAGACGGAGCTGGAAAAATTACAACCCGACAAGCCGCTCTTGCGACGGGCGGCGGGTATTCTGCTCCATGCCAGTTTGGAAGTCGCGAAATACTGTGGTCGGCTTGCTGACAAGGCATTGCAAAATGCCGCGGGGCAGATCGGGGATTCGATCGGGAAATGGGCTTTGCCTATTATCGCCGGAAAACTGATGGTAGGAGACGAATTGCTGCGCTCTTTTGCTGAGGCTTTGGCCCGTTTCGCGGGCAATTAAACTACCGCTGAGCAGTTAAAACCCATCTGTTATTTCACCTTGCTCGAAATATCCGCGGGGTGAATTGGGCGGAGCCCAAGAGGGGGCGGCGAGCCCCCTTGGCGCTTTCCGCGCGCGTGCCGTCAATCTTTCTTGCGAAACAGCGCGGCGCGGCCGACGCGGTCGAGGAGGTCGCGGCCCGCTTCGGTGCCGAAATGCGGCGTGTGGATCAGATCGGGCAGGCGGGCGCGGATCTCGGCGGTCAGCTCCTCGGGCATCAGCTTCAGCACCGCCTCGCTCACCTGCAGGCTCTCGACCGGCACGCCCTCGGCATAGACGATCTCGTGATGGTCGAACACGAGCGCGTAGTAATCCACATAGCCGCCCTCGCGCCGCCAGACATGCTCGCCGTCCACAAGGTGTTTCGCCTGCACCAGAATTTCGGCGGTGTCGCCGAGCCGTTGCGCGCCGCGGCGGTACAGAAACACGCGGTGATGCGGCGCCACGATCAGGTCGCTCTCATTGCCGAGCGTGCCCGCCGAGATCACCACCGGGGCAAAGCTGCCAAGCGCGCGCAGCGTGGTTTTGGCCACGAGCCGCACCGGCTGGGGGCCATTGTCGCGGGTGAGCACGCGGTCGCCCGGGCCGAGCGTCTCGATCGCGCGCTGCGCGCCGCCCGCCATGGTGATCATCGTGCCGGTGGTGAAGGCGATGCAGACGAGGTCTGAAAGGCGCACATCGCCCGGATCGTCGGTCGCCTCCAAAAGCGTGTAATCCACCCGCGGGATGATCGGCGAGAGCGGCAGCGCATAGAGGGTCTGCGTTTCCTCGTGACGGATCAGGAGGATGTCGAGCGTGTCGGCCTCGGGTGTGATCATCACATGGCGCGCGACAAGCCGGATGTGCTCGCCCTCTGTGCCCACTTCGGAGCCTGCGCAGATGTGCTGGCGCTGCGCGGGATCGGCGGAGAGCAGAAGCCGCAAGGGTTTGGCGCCGCGGTCAAGCTGATACACATCGCCGGGCTGGCTCAGCGCGGCCAGATCGAGCCCGTCGCCATGATTGGCGCCCGAGGTCACCCAGATCAGATCCGCCTCATAGACATGGACGATCTGGGGCGGCAGGGCAGGGGGCGAAGACATGGCGGCTCCAGCACGGATGGCGGTGCGACGATCGCGCGATCTGTTCACGATTTCGTTAAGGGGCGGGGGCGTCAAGGTCAAGTCCAACCGCGGCCGGGAGCTTGCCGCTGCCGCGGCCGGGGCTAGCTTGGAGCGAAACGGAGGACGACATGGATCTGGGGCTTTCTGGAAAACGCGCGCTGGTCTGTGCCGGCTCGAAAGGGCTGGGGCGGGGCTGTGCCGAGGCGCTCGCGGCAGCGGGGGTGGAGATCGTGCTCAATGCGCGCGGGGCCGAGGTGCTGGAGCGCACCGCGGTAGAGATTGCGGCGGCGCATGGCGTGAAGGTGAGCCCGGTGGCCGCCGATATCACCACGCTCGAGGGGCGCGCGAAAGTGATCGCTGCGGCGGGCGAGATCGACATTCTCGTCACCAATGCGGGCGGCCCGCCGCCGGGGGTCTGGTCGGACTGGGCGCATGAGGATTTTCTCGCCGCGATCGAGGCGAACATGCTCGCGCCCATCGCGCTGATGCAGGCCTTTGTGCCGGGGATGAGCGCACGCGGCTGGGGGCGGGTGGTCAATATCACCTCCGCCGCGGTGAAGGCACCGATTGCGCAGCTTGGGCTCTCCAACACCGCGCGCTGCGGGCTTACGGGCTTTGTCGCGGGCATGGCGCGGCAAGTGGCACCCACCGGCGTGACGGTGAACAACCTTTTGCCCGGCATCCATGCCACGGACCGGATGGCCGCGCTCGACGGCCCGGTGGCGCAGGCCGAGGGGATCAGCCTTGAAGAGGCCTCGGCGCGGCGCAAGGCAACGATCCCGGCGCGTCGCTATGGCGCGCCGCAAGACTTTGGCGCAGTCTGCGCCTTCCTGTGCTCGCAACAGGCGGCCTTCATCGTCGGGCAAAACGTGCTTGTCGATGGCGGCGCGGCGAACCAGACGCTGTAAGCCTGCGGGCGCGGGGGTCAGTACCCCTCCGCGCCCTCGCCCTGCCACGGTTTTGCGAGATCGGAAAACCGGGTGAAGCGGCTCTCGAAGGCCACTTCGACGGTGCCGATCGGCCCGTGGCGCTGCTTGCCGAGGATCACCTCGGCCTTGCCATGCACGCGCTCGGCCTTTTGCATCCATTCGGCGAATTTCGGGTCGTCTTCCGGCGGCTTCATGCGCTCGTGATAATATTCGTCGCGGTAGACGAACATCACCACGTCGGCATCCTGCTCGATCGAGCCCGATTCCCGCAGGTCGCTCAGCTGCGGGCGCTTGTCCTCGCGGCTTTCCACCGTCCGCGAGAGCTGTGAAAGCGCCACCACGGGAATGTTGAGCTCTTTTGCCAAGGCTTTGAGGCCCATGGAGATTTCGCCAATTTCCTGCACCCGGTTGTCGGTCCGGCCCGAGCCGCGCAGAAGCTGCAGGTAGTCCACAAAAACCACATCGAGCCCATGCGTGCGCTTGAGGCGGCGGCAGCGCGCGGCGACCTGCGCGATCGGCAGCGCGGGCGTGTCGTCGATATAGAGCGGGCAGGTTTCGAGCGCCTTGGCCGCCTCGACAAAGCGGCGGAACTCCGCCTCGGTCATGTCGCCACGGCGGATCTGTTCGGAGGGCACTTCGGAGGCTTCCGAGAGCACCCGCGCGGCAAGCTGCTCGGCGCTCATCTCGAGCGAGAAGAAGCCCACGACGCCACCCTCAACAGCGCCCTCGGTGCCATCGTGACGGGTGCCGCGCTTGTAGGCCTTGGCGATGTTGAAGGCGACGTTGGTGGCGAGCGAGGTTTTCCCCATCGAGGGGCGCCCGGCGAGGATCAGAAGGTCAGAGGGGTGCAGCCCGCCCAGTTTCTTGTCGAGATCGCGCAGCCCGGTGGACACGCCCGCAAGGCCGCCCTCGCGCTGATAGGCGGCGTTGGCCGACTGAACAGCCTCGGTCACGGCCTTGAGAAAGCTCACAAAACCCTTTTCGGCAGTGCCAGTCTCCGCCAGCTTGTAAAGCGCCCCTTCGGTGGCAACGATCAGCTCCTCGGGCTCGCGTCCGATCTCCACCTTCGAGGCCGAGGCGGACAGATCCTTGCCAAGCCGGATCAGCTCGCGGCGCAGCGCGAGGTCATGGATCATCTGCGCATAGTCGCGCGCCGCATAGGCCGAGATCGCCGCGCCCGCGAGCCGCGCCAGATAGGCAGCGCCGCCGAGTGCCTTGAGCCCCGCGTCTTCCTCAAGATAGGCCTTGAGCGTGACCGGCGAGGCCAGCGCGTTCTTCTGGATCCGCGCCACGGCGACTTCGTAGATCGTGCGGTGAACCGGTTCGAAGAAATGCTCCGCCCGCACCACCGAGGCGATACGGTCGAAAATATCGTTGTTGGTCAGGATCGCACCGAGCAATTGCTGCTCGGCTTCGATGTTGTGCGGCAAGGCCTCTTCATCGGCGCCGGAGCCGCCGTCGGGGCGAATGGCGGTGCTGTCGTTCATCTCTGCCTCATGTCGGTCCCGCCTGATAGCCGGGCTGCACGCGCTGCGGTATCGGGATAAGTTCGGGGATAAGCCTAAGGTTTAGGCCCCGCTTACGGCTCTTTTGGTGTTGCGCTGGCATGAGGCTACCACAGGTTGTGGTATTTTGCGAGCTTTCCGCGCCGAGACCGAGTCGCGGCGAGTTATCCCCATTTTGTGCACAGCGGTGCGGCGAAACTATCCCCAGAAATCGGGTCAGCCTTTTTGCCGGGCTTCCTGCCAGGCGCGCGGCGCCTTGAGAAACGCTTCGACCTCGTCGAGCGTCCCGGCACTGAACGCGCCTTGCGCGCGCGCCTCGGCGAGCACATCCCACCAGGTGCAAAGCGCATGGAGCCTCACGCCATGTTCGGCGAGCCGCGGCTCGGTTTCAGGGAAGATGCCGTAGTAGAAGATCACTGCCGTGTGGGCGCAGGTGGCCCCGGTCTCGCGGATCGCATCGACAAAGCTCAGCTTCGAGCCGCCATCGGTGGTCAGATCCTCGACCAGCAGCACCCGCTGCCCCTCGGTCATCGCGCCCTCGATGCGGGCATTGCGGCCGTAACCCTTGGGCTTTTTGCGCACATAGGTCATCGGCAGCGCCAGCCGCTCGGCGACCATTGCGGCAAAAGGAATGCCCGCCGTCTCGCCCCCGGCGATATTGTCAAACGCCTCAAAGCCCGCCTCGCGCAGCACCGTGACGGCGAGGAAATCCATCAAGGTCGAGCGGATGCGCGGAAAGCTGATCAGCTTGCGGCAGTCGATATAGGTGGGCGAGGGCAGGCCCGAGGCGAGGGTGAAGGGCGCGTCGGCGTTGAAATGCACCGCCTTGATCTCAAGGAGCATCCGCGCGGTCAGCCGGGCGATTTCTTCTTTCGCGGGATAGGAGGAGGGGATCATCTCATTGGTCCTTTCGCGCTTTCAGCTTGCCGAAAATATCCCCGCCGGAGGCTCCCGGCGGCCCCGCAGATGCGCTGCGGGGGATATTCAGAGCAAGATGAAAACCATCATTTCACATGCCAGTAGACCGGGAAGCCCGGATCGAAAACAGTGACCGGGCCCGCGCCAGTCTCGATTTTTGCGGGCCATTGGGCGGGGGTGCCGGTTTTGATCAGCGTGAGCGTGTCGCTGTTCACCGGCAGCCGGTAAAAGGCCGGGCCATTGCGGCTTGCGAAGGCCTCAAGATTGGCAAGTTTGCCGTCTTCTTCAAACACATGGGCAAGCAATTGCATCGTGTTCGTGGCAGTAAAGCAGCCCGCGCAGCCGCAGGCATGTTCTTTCAGCGCGTCGATATGGGGCGCGGAATCGGTGCCGAGGAAGAAGCGCGCCTCGCCCGAGGTGGCCGCCTCACGCAGCGCAAGGCGATGGTGCTCGCGCTTCGCCACCGGCAGGCAATAGTAATGCGGCTTGATCCCACCCACGAGGATGTGGTTGCGGTTGATAATCAGATGATGCGTCGTGATTGTTGCGCCGAGGGTCTCGTCCTGGCTGCGGGCATAATCCACGCCGTCTTTCGTGGTGATATGCTCCATCACCACCCTCAGGCCGGGCGTGGCGCGGCGGATCGGGTCGAGCACGGTCTCGATGAAGACCGCCTCGCGGTCAAAAATATCGACCTCCGGGCTCACCACCTCGCCATGCACGCAGAGCGGAAGGCCGATTTCGGCCATCACCTCAAGCACGCCGCGCACCTTGTCAAAATCGCGCACGCCGGAGGCGGAGTTGGTCGTCGCGCCCGCCGGGTAGAGCTTTACCGCGCTCACAAGCCCGCTCTCGGCGGCGGCGCGCAGATCGGCCGGATCGGTCGTCTCGGTGAGATAGAGCGTCATCAGCGGCGTGAAGCGCGCTCCCGCCGGCAGTGCCGCCATGATCCGCGCGCGATAGGCCGCGGCATCCTCCGCCGTCACCACCGGCGGCACCAGGTTCGGCATCACGATCGCACGGCCGAAGTGATGCGTGCTTTCGGGCAGGATGCCCTTGAGCATCGCGCCATCGCGCAGATGCAGGTGCCAGTCGTCGGGGCGGGGGAGCGTGATCTCGGTCATGGGCTCCGGTTACACCCTCGCGCGGATCATTTCCAGTGGCAGCTTCGCGCCGATGTGATGGCGCGGGGCTGGACGCGGGGGGGCGCGCTTGCGATGCTGGCAAAGGCCCGGAGCAACTGGGCGTGAGAGGAGCGCAGATGAAATCCCAAATCCTGTCCGTTGCCCTGTCGGGGGCGAGCCTTCTCGCGCTTGCGGGCTGCAACGACCCGGGCTTTCGCGGCGTGCCCGAGGTGCGCATCGCCACTGCGGGCGAGGTCGCGCAATGCCGTGCGGTCTCGGTGATCACCAACGAACCCGGGGTCTATGGCCCGCTCGTTGGTCATGAGGCGGAGCGCTATGCCCGCAACAAGATCCTCGAAAGCGCGAAACAGGACGGCGCCAATACCGTCGTGTTTGACCCGGTGGTCCCCGGAGAGCCGGTTTATCTTTTGCGTGCGCAGGCTTACGCCTGCTGAGGTGCGCCCCGGAAGCCTCTGATTTCTGTATGCAAATGTATGCTGCGTTGCAGAAAATGCAGGGCGGGATTGCGGCCGGGCCGGTTGCTGGGGCAGGGGAGTTGACGTAATTTGCCGCCACGGGAGGAAACTCTCTGCCCGAAGGAGGTTTCCATGGCTTACGTCACGACGTTCATTCAGAAAGAAAATGGCCCGCTGAAGGGTCTGCGCAGCCGCATGGGCCAGATTGGTGCGGCAATCGGTGATCGGCTGGTCGCCGCGGTCGAAACCGGCTCGCGGATGCGCGATGTGGTGCGCTTCTCCGAGATGTCGGATGCCGAGCTGGCAGTGCACGGGCTCACCCGTGATGAAATTGTCAGCCACGTTTTCCGCGACAAGTTCTGCTATTGACGGCACGCGGCTGCGGCATTCCTGCACCCCGGGGCTCTTGCGCCGGGGCTTTTGCGGTTGAATAATGCGGGTCGCAGGCGGGGGGCCTGCCGGGGGAGAGGATCAATGACACAAGAGACGCTGACGGAAGTGCGCGGAGATCTGGTTCTGGCCGCGCTCTGCGTGGGGCAGTTCCGCGCGCCGTGCCAGATTGATGCCGAGCGGCTTCTGGTGCGTGCCGATGAGGCGCTGGGTCAGGCGCTTCATGCGCTCGGGCTGGAGCTTTCGGTGGTGGTGGAAAGCTTCACCCCCGCACCGCTCTTCGCGCCCGATGAAGTGTTGCTCGATCAGGCGGCCCGGAGCCTCGCGCGGCGTCAGGTGCAGACCCACGTGTTCCGCCCGCATGACGAGGAGCCGCCGGAGGAAGAGGCGGTGCTCGAGGATCTTCCCGGCCAGCAGGGCTGAGGGCCGCCCCCCGATGCACCGGTGCGGTGCGAGACGGGGGGGGCGGGGGCGCAGCCCCCGCCCGGGTCGCCTCGCAAGGCGAGGCGAAATACCCCGGCCCGAGGGGCCGGGGCCAGGCGCGGCCTTCAGAGATCTTCGCCAAACCCGTAGGTCTGGGTCACGTAATCGATATCCTTGTCGCCGCGCCCCGAGAGGTTGATCAGGATCGAGCGGCCCGGGTTCGCGGCCGCCTCGCGCAGCGCAAAGGCCACCGCATGCGCGCTTTCGAGCGCGGGGATGATCCCCTCGTGGCGCGAGAGCGCATAGAAGGCCTTCAGCGCCTCGGTGTCATCGGCGGTGGTGTAATGCACCCGGCCCGTCTTGTGCAGATGCGCATGCTCCGGGCCGACGCCCGGATAATCGAGCCCGGAGGCGACGGTATGGACGGGCGCCGGTTCGCCGTTCTCGTCGGTCAGAACGAGGGTGCGGAAACCGTGAATGTCACCATCCGCGCCAAAGCTGATCGTCGCGGCATGTTCGCCAAGCTTCGAGGAGGTGCCGAGCGGCTCGACGCCGTGCAGGCTCACGCTTGCATCGTCGATGAAGCCGGCAAAGATCCCCATCGCATTCGAGCCGCCGCCGACGCAGGCTGCCACCATGTCGGGGAGTTCTCCCGTCATTTCAAGGAATTGCTCACGCGCCTCGATGCCGACGACATGCTGGAAGTTGCGCACCATCATCGGGAAGGGATGCGGGCCGACGACCGAGCCGATGGCGAAAAGGGCATGATCGGCTTGGGAGATATAGCTCTGGAAACAACTGTCGACCGCTTCCTTGAGTGAGCGCCCGCCAAAGCCTACCGGCACCACCTTGGCCCCCAGAAGCTTCATCCGGGTGACGTTTGGCGCTTCCTTGGCGATGTCGATCTCGCCCATGTGGATCTCGCAGTCCATGCCGAAATAGGCTGCCGCCGTGGCCAGTGCCACCCCGTGCTGGCCCGCACCGGTTTCCGCCATCAGCTTGGTCTTGCCCATGAATTTGGCAAGCAGGCCCTCGGCCATGCAGTGGTTTAGCTTGTGCGCGCCGGTGTGGTTGAGATCCTCGCGCTTGGCATAAAGTTGCGCGCCGCCGCAAAGCTTCGAGAGGTTCTTCAGATAGGAGATCGGGGTCGGGCGGCCCTGGTAATGCTTGCGGATCTGGCGCAGCTCGGCGATGAAATCGGCCGATTTCGAGATCGTCGCATAGGCCTCGCGGATCTCCTTGAAATGCGGCACAAGCGGCGGCGGCAGCATCGCGCCCCCATAGCTGCCAAAGAAGCCCTGCGCATCGGGCATGGTCTTGAGGTAGGAAGTCATTTGGCCCTCTCCTTGCTGTAACCCCGCTGGGCGGGATTTGACGCGTCTTTGCAGCCGCTTGCAAGCGCTGACCCGGCCTCCCCGGCCCCGCGCCAATTAACCGCAGGCTAAAGCCTTTCGTGTATGTCGGGAGCAAAGGCCACGGGAGTTCGGTATGAGAGTCGGAAGTTTTTCAACGATTGCAATCCTTTGCGCGGCGCTTGTCGGCGTGGCCGGAACGGCGTTCGCCGAGCAGGGCGTAACCCCGTCGGAGGTCCGCTTCGCCCAGGTGGCGGCACTTGAGGGGCCCGCGGGCGCGCTTGGCTCGGGCATGAACACGGGGCTGCGCGCGGCGTTCGAAGAGGTCAACCGCGCCGGCGGCTTGGCCGGGCGCAAGCTCGTGCTTGAGGCGTTCGACGATGGCTATGAACCGTCGAAATCGGTCGAAGAGACGCGCAAGCTGCTCGCCAAGGATGACCATATCGCCCTCATCGGTCCGGTCGGTACGCCGACCTCGGCCGCCACGCAGCCGCTGGCCACCGAGGCGGGTTGGCCCGTGCTTGGCCCTTTCACCGGGGCGGGCTTCCTGCGTGATCCGGGGCTGCGCAATGTGTTCAACCTGCGCGCCAGCTACGATGCCGAGACCGAGACCTGGATCAAGCTTCTGGCCGATACCCGCGGCTATACCCGGATCGGCATTCTCTATCAGGACGACAGCTTCGGGCGCGCCGGGCTCAAGGGGGTCGAGGCGGCACTCGACCGGCGCGGGCTCAAGCCGATCGCCCGCGGCGCCTATCCGCGCAACACGCTGGCGGTGAAGGCGGCGCTGCTCGACATCCGTCGCTCCGGCGCCGAGGCCGTGGTGATGATTGGCGCCTACAAGCCGGTGGCCGAATTCATCCGCGTGGCGCGGAAGATCGACTTCCGCCCGGATTTCATCACCATCTCTTTCGTCGGCACCGATGCGCTGGTGGGCGAGCTTGGTCGCGACGGCGCGGGGGTGATCATCTCGCAGGTGGTGCCCTATCCGATGGACTCTTCAGTTCCGGTGGTGGCGCGCTATACCGAGGCGCTCAAGGCGCTTGATCCGGAAGCGCAGCCGAGCTTCATCTCGCTGGAAGGCTATCTGGTCGGGCGGCTGGCGATTGCCGGGCTCGAGGCGAGCGGCGCGACCCTCACGCGCGCGAGCTACCTGGCGGCGCTGCAGGGGCTTGGCGATGTCGATCTGGACGGGCTCGTGCTGCATTTCGGCAAGGACGACAATCAGGGCCTCGACGAGGTGTTCCTGACGCAGATCTCGCCCGAGGGCACGATCACGCCGCTCTCGCCCGAGGCGGCCAAGGCGGCCAAGGCGGATTGTGTGGCCCCGGCGGTGGGTGGTTGAGGCGCTGCCTCTCGCTCTTGTCGCGTATGAGTATCGAAGGGAAATGAGATGATCGGCAAGCTGCACAGCCTTTTTGCCAGTGTCGGCGTGAAGATCGTGGCGATCGTGATCGCGCTCGTGGCCGTGACCGCGGTTGCGGTGGTGGTCAGCCTGAGCGTGTTTCGCGCCACCGACCGCGTGGTGACAACCCTTGTCGAGGATGACGTGCCGGTGCTGCGCACGACGATGGAGCTTGGCGGCATCACCGGGGCGCTGACCCGGGACATGGTCGATATTCTCTCGGCGCAGGATGCGGGTGCGCTCGACGCGCCCGATCAGGCGGCGCAGAGGCATTTCGCCGATCTGCGCGGGATCGTGGCGGCGCATCAGGAAAATCAGGAAGCCCTTGCCGCGCTCGGCCCCGTTGTGGCTGAGGCCGAGGGCGAAGTCACCGCTCTGATCGCGGCGCGGCGCGCGCTTTTCAGTGCGACCGAAACCACCGATGCGGCGATCACGCGGCTCTTCACGCTCAATACCGAGGTCTCCGAGCGGTTGCTCGAAGTGAGTGATGACGCGCATTTCAGCGTGGTGATGGGCGGTGAGGTGGCGGTGCGCCGGGTCGACCGCACGCTTGACCGGCTCGTGGACCGCGAGTTCAACGCGCTCGCCGATGCGCTGACGCTGCGCGTCGAAGTGAACATGCTGCGCGGCAATCTGGGTATGATGGCGCCCGGGCTCGATGCGGAGGCGCAGGCGGCCCTGCGCGAGGGGCTCGCCTCCTCGGAATCGCATATGCGCGACCGGCTGTTGCACATCGACGCGGGCTCGCCACTCAATGACCTGCGCCCCGATCTCGAACGCCTCGCCGATCAGGCGAAGCGGATGATCGAGCTTGGCAATGCGGCGATGGGGCGGCAGCGGCGCGAGATGCAGGACTTGGCCAAGAGCCTCGATACCGCTCTGGCGGCCCGGATCGACGATCTTTCCTTCGCGCTCACCCAGGGCGCGCGGGCGGCGTCGGGCAAGAATGCCGAGGCGATCGAGCGGCTGATGACGAGCGAACTTGACCCGTTGCTGATCGCGGAAACGATCGAGGGGCGGGTGCGCGATCTGGCCACCGCAACGCTGCGCCTGGCGCTGACCCGCAGCGAGACCAGTTTTGCGCGCGAGAGCGTGGTTGTGGCGGCCGCCCGTGCGGCGCTCGTCGAGATCGTGGCGCAGACGCCCGAGGCGCTGCGTCCGCGGATCGAGGATCTGCTCGCGATGGCCGATCCCGAGGCGGAGCTGGCAAAGGCGCATCTGGCAACGATCAAGGCAAGGGCCGCCGCGGACGCCGCGTTTGACGGCGCCAACGTTTCGATGAGTGCCATCGACAAGGCCGCCGATGTGGCCGGCGGTGCCGTGCTGGCGCGGATCGAGACCGCCTCGGCCGATGTCTCCGATCGCACCAGCCAGTCGATCCGCGCGATGATGGTGGTGGCGGCGCTGAGCGCGCTGATCGGGCTTGCTGCGCCCTGGCTTGCCTGGGTGACGATCGTGCGCCCGCTCCGGCGTGCGACCGAAGCGACCGCGCGGCTGGCGCAGGGCGAGATGACGGCGGTCGATGGTCTGCATGCCGGGCCGGGCGAGATCGGCGGGCTCATTGGCGCATTGATGGTGTTCCGCGACGGGCTGCGCGACAAGGCGCGGCTGGAGGCGGAAGAACGCCGTCAGGCTGAGGCGACTGCGGCGCGCGAGGCGGCGGAACGCGATGCGGAGGCGGCGCGGGCCGCGGCCGAGCTGGAGCGCGAACGCGCCGAGCATGAGCGGCAGATGGCGGAAGAGGCCGAGCGCGCGCGTCTGCGTGCCGAGGCCGAGGCGGAGCGCGCGGCGCAGGCAGAAGAGCAGAGCCAGGTGGTGAGCCGGCTCGCGGCCGGGCTGCGGGCGATGTCGGGCGGCGATCTGACCGCCACGATCGACAGCGCCTTCCCCGCGTCCTACGAGGCGTTGCGGCACGATTTCAACCAGACCGTGGAACGGATGGCGGAATTGCTCTCCTCGATCGTGCAATCGACCGGTGTGGTCGAGACAGAGGCGCGCCATCTCGGCGGCGCGTCGAGTGAACTTGGCCGTCGTACCGAGACCCAGGCCGCCTCGCTCGAGGAAACCGCGGCCGCGATGAACGAGATGGCTTCGTCGGTGCAGCAATCGGTGACGGGGACGCGCGAGGCGGCGAAAGCCGTCGGGCAGACCCGCGACACGACGACGAGCGGGCGCGAGGTGGTGCGCCAGACGCTGCAGGCGATGAACGACATCGCGCGCAGCTCGGAGCAGATCTCGCGCATCACCTCGGTGATCGACGATATCGCCTTCCAGACCAACCTTCTGGCATTGAACGCGGGCGTCGAGGCGGCGCGGGCGGGCGAGACCGGGCGCGGCTTCGCGGTTGTCGCTTCCGAAGTGCGGGCGCTGGCGCAGCGCTCTTCGGAAGCGGCCAAGGAAATCGCCGAGCTGATCGAGACCTCCTCGCGTCAGGTGCATTCGGGGGTGCAACTGGCGGCGCGCTCCGACACCGCGCTCGGGGAAATCGAGGTGCTGGTCGGCAAGCTCGACAGCCTGCTCGAAGAGATCGCTGCGGCGGCGAGCGAGCAGTCGGCGGGCATCACCGAGGTGACGGCCGCGGTGAACCAGCTCGATCAGGTGACGCAGCACAATGCCGCGATGTTTGAGGAAAACTCCGCCGCGACCCAAGGCCTGCTCGGCGAGGCGCAAAGCCTGCGCCAGCTCAGCGCGGTGTTCCGTATCACCAGTTCCGAAGCCGGACCGGAGGCGCTGCGCGCCGCCGGCTGACTGAGATCCCGCGCTTAAAAAAGAAAGCCCCCTGCACATGCGCGGGGGGCTTTGCATATCTTGGTCTCTGATCGCCGGTTCCGGTGTTCCCGCGGTGATCAGGTGCCGGTTACGAGGTGCCGGTGATCAGGCGCCTGTACGGGTCAGCACCACGCCCGCGGTGCGCAGGATCAGCGCAAGATCGCCCCGCGCCGACATATTGGCCGCATAGGCCTCATCGAACCGGATGCGCGAGCCGAAGGTCGTGTCGCAGCGGCTGAACACCTGCCACAGACCGGTCACGCCGGGGCGCAGCCGGTAATAGGCGCGCCCGCCCGCCTCGTCGTAGATCGCCTTCTGCGCCGGCAGGAAAGGACGCGGGCCAACAAGGCTCATGTCCCCCTTGAGAACGTTGAAGATCTGCGGCAACTCATCGAGGCTCGTCCTGCGCAGGATCTTGCCGACACGGGTGATGCGCGGATCCTTGGCGAGCTTCTGGTAAGTGACCCATTCCGCCGCAACAGAGGGCATGCGCGCGCACATGTCCGCCAGCACGCGCTCGGCATCGGGCACCATCGAGCGGAACTTGTAGCAGCGGAACAGCTTGCCGTCGCGACCGACCCGAAGCTGAACGAAGAGGGCCGGATGACCGTCGAGGCGGATCAGCAGCGCGATCACCGCCATCACCGGAAGCAGCACGGGCAGAAGCAGCACTGCAATCCCGAGATCAAGCAGGCGTTTTCCGTAGCGCGCATAGAGGCTTGAGTCGCGGCGTTGTCGCGTCAGGCTTTCGGGTTGCGGACCCTGCACCGGATGGGCAATTGCAAAACCGCCCGGAAAGGACTCCATCTCTTGAAACGCCACTGCTACCCCCCAGTACAAAACGCGCCCATAGGGCTTCAACAATCTACATCGCACCCGGCTCCCCGCTTTCAGCGACGTGAAGACGCCGAGGACCGCAGCGCGTTAAGAATTTAGTAACATATACCCCGAAATATGGTGGGGGTCACATGCTTTTCTGCACTGATCAAACGCATGAATGCATAAATAACGGTCAGTTGAGATGGTTAACACCGCTTCTTCTGGCACTTTCGTGCATGAACGCGCAACCGCTGCAGGCTGCTCAAGGGCGCCCGGTGCTGCGCCGCGGCGTTAACGCTTTAGCCGGATGAAAACGATTCGCGGCGCTTCAACCGGTGCGCATTGCCGCAGCGACAATCGTACCGCGGCCGGTGTTTGCGGGTGCCGGTGTCTGCGGGGGGGCGAGCCGGTGAGGGCGTTCAGAGCTCTTTCTCGGAGCGATCTGCCTCGCCCGCGACCCAGTAACCCGCGGCTTTCAGCCAGGATGCGGGATGCCCGCGGTCGGTGAGCGCGGCGCGCAGCGCTTTCGCCACTCCGGCCTCGGCGGCGATCCAGACGAAAGTGCCCTCGGAGAGCGGGATCCGCGCCAGCGCGGCGCAGAGCCCGGCCGCATCGGTCGGATCGGTGCGATGCACCCAGAGCCCGACATGTGCGGCAGCGGTCCGGATCCGCTGCTCCTCGGCGGGGCCTTCGACGGCAACGAGGCTGGTGACCGGCGTGCCCGGCGCCATTTCCTCGATCCGCCGCGCGATGGCGGGCAGCGCCGTTTCGTCGCCGATGAGCAGCCAGCGCGCAATCGGCCCGGAAATCACCTGCGAGCCGCGCGGACCACCGATTTCCGCGGTGTCTCCCACCTGTGCGGCCATTGCCCAGGCCGTGGCCGGGCCCGCCTCATGCAACGCAAAGTCGATTTCCAGTGCGCCCCGGTCCGCATTGTAGCGGCGCGGGGTGTAATCGCGCATCTGCGGCTCGCCATGCGCGCCGGGAATGAAGAGCTTGATATGGTCGTCGGCGCCGAGCGAGGTGAAGCCCATCAGCTCCGGCCCGCCGAGCGTGAGGCGCAGCATCCGCGGCGTGACCAGTTCGCGGCGCAGCACGGTGAGTTTGCGGCGGCGGATCTCGTGGCGGTGGCGGGTGATTTCGGGCTGGGCGGTCATGGCATTCTCCGGAACTTCGTCGCAATCGCCAACCAGCTAATGCGCGGGCGGCGCCCGGCAAGACTGCTGCAGTCTTTGTTTTTCTGCTGACGTCAGGTTGGATCCGGGCCTTCTGCCGCAACGCAGCGGTTGCGGCCCCCCTCCTTGGCGCGTTGCAGGGCCTGATCGGCGCGGGCCATCGCCACCGCCAGGCTCTCACATTCCGGTTCGAATGTGCCATAGCCGAATGAGGCGCTGAGCTCCGCTTGAGGGAAGGGGTCCGCCCGCCCCGGCATGGCGACAATCGCGCGCCGCAGCCGCTCGCTCAGATCGGCGAGTTGGCCGCGGTTGCTGATCTCGAGCAGCAGCAGGAATTCCTCGCCGCCCCAGCGTGCGAAGACATCGCCCGGTGCCAGTTCGGCATGCACCCGCTCGGCCACCGCCCGCAGCACCCGGTCCCCCTCAAGATGCCCCATCGTATCATTGATGCGCTTGAAATGGTCGAGGTCGAACAGGATCAGCCCACTTAGCCGCTGATTTTCGGCGATGGCATCGTTCAATCCGCGCCGGTTCAGCGCGCCGGTCAGCGGATCGTGGCGCAGTGCATGGTCAAATTTCTCGCGCTGTGCGTTCAGCTTGGTGCCGGTGTAGAGCACCACTGCCAGCAACAGATATTCCATCGCTTCGAAAACATGGAGCATTCCCTCCAAATGGTGGTGGCTGAAGTCTTCGGTGTGCGAGAGCAGCGCGCCGCTCAGGAAGGGCAGGGCGAGGATCGCGCCGAGCATCACCAGAAACGGCTGGCGCAGATCCCCCGGGGCAAGAAAAATGCGGAAGGGCGCACTTTCGGCATGGCTCAACACCAGCGCGGTGAGCAGCGCCAGCAGCGCAGCGAGCGAGAAGGCCGAAAACTGGATCGACTCGTTGAAAAGGCTGAAGGCGAATTTGAACAAGGCGCCGGTGGCACTGAACCAGCCGAGCGCCACGATCGCGGTTGCGAGCGGGGTTGAGAACCGATCCGCCAGCAGTGCCCCGTTCAGGATCAGAAGGGCGCGGGCAGTCGGGGGAGAGAAAGCACCGTTGAACCCCAGATCGTAGCCCCAATGCGCAAAGATCTCGGGTGAGACCAGAACCGGCCAGCCCGGCAGCCCCGCTTCCAGAAGCCGTTGTGTGGCGATCAGGAAAAAAAGAGCCTGCGCCAGTGTGAGCACAGGATGCGGGCGCCGCAGGAGGCTCAGCGCCACGACCAGATAGCCCGCCGCCGCAAGCGGATGCAGCGAGGCGCTTTGCACTTGGTCGGCATAGAAAAAGTTATGCGCGATGCCCAGAACAACGATGCCGATCACCAGCACCGCAAGGCCGCGTGTCGCGACAGCAAACTGTGCCACTGTCTTCGATAACTCCATGACACGCCCCCTCGCGCATGGTTTCACTTCGGGCGTGATCCGACGAAGTCCGTCCCAGCGCACAATTCATGATGGTTAATGTATGTTAAAACGGTACAAAAATGTAAATGAAATTATTCTAACCAGACCGGCCGCGCCAGTTTCTTTCGCCTCCGGGCGGTTCTCCAAACCGCATGCCGGGAATGAACGGCAAACCGCGCCCGGGGTCTTGCCGGGCGCGGTCTCGGTCTGCTGCGGTGGGTTTGGTCGGACGGGATCAGGCGGTCTTGCGCCCGAGCCGGCCCGCCAGCGACATGATCAGAACATAAAGCGCGGGCACCATGAAAATGCCGAGGAAGGTCGAGGCGACCATGCCGCCGATCACGCCTGTTCCGATCGCATTCTGCGCGGCCGCGCCCGCCCCGGAGGCAGTGGCGAGCGGGGCCACGCCCAGAATGAAGGCGAGCGCTGTCATCAGGATCGGCCGCAGCCGGAGCCTTGCTGCGGCAATCGCCGCGTCCTTGAGCGCTTTTCCTTCCTGCCGCAGGCTTTCGGCGAATTCCACGATCAGGATCGCGTTGCGTGCCGCAAGGCCGATCGTGGTGAGCATGCCGACCTTGAAATAAACGTCGTTCGATTGCCCGAAGACCCAGGCGGCCAAGAGCGCGCCGAGCACCCCCACCGGCACGGCCAGCATCACCGCGAAGGGGATCGTCCAACTCTCGTAAAGGGCGGCGAGCGCGAGAAAGACGACCAGCACCGAGATGGCGTAAAGCAGTGGCGCCTGATTGCCCGATTGCTGCTCCTGATAGCTCAGCCCGGTCCAGGCGAGGCCGTAGCCGCCGTCGAGCCCATCGACAAGATCCTGCATCGCGGCCATCGCGGTCCCGGTCGAGACGCCATTGGCGGCCGACCCCGAAACCGAGATGGCAGAGGTTGAATCGTAACGGCTCAGGCTCGGGGGCACCGGCTCCCAGCGGGTGGTGGCGAAAGCCGAGAAGGGCACCATCTCCCCGGAGGAATTGCGCGCATACCAGGAGAAGATGTCATCAGGTTGCATCCGGTAGGGGGCGTCGGCCTGCACGATCACCGGGCGCAGCGAGGAGCCAAGCACGAAATCGTTCACCTCCTTGCCCGCGAAGACGGTCGAGAGCATCGCGTTCACCTCGGAGAGGGTGAGCCCGAGGCTTTCGAGCTTTTGCTGGTCGATGTCGAGGCGCAACGCGCTCTCGGCATCTATCCCGTCGACGCGCACTGTGGTGAGCCGGGCATCCTTGTCGGCGCGGGCCTCAAGCTCTTTCGCCGCCGCCTGCAAGGCCTCGATGCCATGGCCTGCCTGATCGATCAGGTAAAAGCTGAAGCCGCCGGTATTGCCGAGCCCCCGGATCGCGGGCGGCTGGTTGACAAATACCCGCCCGGCGCGTTCGGAGGCAAAGGCAGCATTGGCACGCGCGGCAATGGCGGCGGCGGTGAGGGAGGGATCCTTGGCGCGTTCGTCAAAATCGCGCAGTTTCACAAACAGCATGCCGCGGTTTTGCCCGCTGCCGCTGAAGCCAAAGCCGAGCGAGGCGAAGCTGGCCTCCACCCCGGCCTTTTCGGTGTTCAGAAGGTAGTCGTTGACCCGGTCCAGCACGTCTTTGGTTTGTTGCGTGGTTGCGCCCTGATCAAGCTCGATGATCGCCATCAGCACGCCCTGATCCTCGGTCGGGATGAAGGAGGAGGTGATGCGCCCGTAAACGCCCCAGGCGGCCGCAAGCACCACGGCCAGAACGGCAAGCATGATCACCGGCGCGCGCAGGCTCCGACCCACCGAGTTTCCATAGAAATTGGTGAACCGGTCGAGCCCGGTGTTGAACCAGCGCGCGGGCGCAAAACTCGGTTCGGCATCGCCCAGCCGCAACAGCCGCGCCGACATCGGCGGGGACAGGATGATGGCGACAAGCAGCGAGAGTGCCATCGCCGTGACCATGGTGAGCGAGAACTGCCGGTAAATCACACCGGTCGAGCCCGGGAAAAAGGCCATCGGCAGGAACACCGCGGCGAGCACCACGTTGATGCCGACCAGCGCGGCGGTGATCTGCCCCATGCTTTTCGCCGTGGCTTCCGGTGCGGGCAGGCGCTCGTCGCGCATCAGCCGCTCGACGTTTTCCACCACCACGATCGCATCGTCGACCAGAAGCCCGATCGCGAGCACCATGGCAAACATCGTCAGCGTGTTGATCGAATAGCCCGCCGCATAAAGCACCGCGAGCGTGCCCAGAAGCACCACTGGCACGGTGATCAGCGGGATGAGCGTGGCGCGCCAGCTTTGCAAAAACACGATCAGCACCAGCACCACGAGCCCGACCGCCTCAAGCAGCGTATGTTCCACCTGCTCGATCGAAAGCTCGACGAAGGGCGAGGTGTCATAGGCGACGCGGAATTCGAGCCCGGCGGGGAGCGCCGTCGTGAGCCGGTCCAGCGTGGCGCGCACCGCCGCGGAAGTATCGACCGCATTGGCGCCGGTCTCAAGGTTCACAGCGAAGCCTGCGGCGGGGGCTCCGCTGAAATAGGCGTCACCGCCATAGCTTTCCTGGCCGATCTCGACACGGGCGACATCGCTCAGATGCACCGAGGCGCCATCGGCCTCTGTCTTGATCAGGATCTGCTCGAACTCCGCCGTGGTGGTGAGCTGACTTTGCGCGGTGATGGTGGCGGTGAATTGCTGGCCCTCGGTGCTGGGCTGGCTGCCGAGCGCGCCGACCGAAACCGTGGTGTTCTGCGCCTCGACCGCCGAGGTCACATCGGCAGGGGTGAGCTGGAAGCGCACCAATGCCAGCGGGTCGAGCCAGATCCGCATCGCATAACCCGAGCCGAAGGCATGCACATCGCCCACGCCTTCGGTGCGCTCGATCTGGTCCTCGACCTGTTCGGTGAGGATGTCGCCCAGTTGCAGCGTCGTGTATTTGCCGCGGGTATCGACGAGCGTGCCGATCATCAGGATGTCGGAGGAAGAGCGGCGCACGTTCACGCCTGCGGTCTGCACCGAAGTGGGCAGGTCGGAGAGGATGTTGCTCACCTTGGTCTGCACATCGTTTTGCGCATCGACCGGCTCGATCGAGCCGTCGAAGGTGAGGGTGATCGAGGCGGAGCCCTTGCTCGAAGTGCTCTCCATGTAGAGAAGCCCGTCGAGCCCGGTGAGGCTCTCCTCGATCACCCGGGTCACGGAGTTGAGCACCGCGTCGGCGGTGGCGCCGGAATAGGTGGCGGAAATGCGCACCGTGGTGGGCGCGATGTCCGGATATTGCGCCACCGGCATCTTGGTGAAGGAGGCGGCACCGGCGAGCATCGTCATGATGGCCAGAACCCAGGCGAAGACGGGGCGTTTGAGGAACATGTTGCCCATGACCGGCTCAGTTCTCCTGCGCGGCATGCGCGCTGTCGGCCGCCGCCGCGTCTTGCACCACGCCCGTCGCGTCAATCGTTACCGGCACCGGTGCGACCTCGGCCCCGTCTTGCAGGTTGGTCAGCCCGTCCACCACCAGCGCCTCGCCGGGGCTTACGCCATCGGTGACGATCCAGGCGTTTTCATAGGTTCCGCTCGAAATCAGCGCGCGTTTTTCCGCCTTGCCATCCACCGCCACGAAGGCGCTCAAGGTGCCATCCGACGCGCGCGACGTGGCGCGCTGGGGCACAAGAACGGCGCGGATCGTGCCCAAAGTGATGGTCACGCGCAAAAACTGCCCGGGCAGGATCTTGCGGTTGGGGTTGTCGAACTGGATGCGCATCTCCGTGGTGCCGGTGGTCGAGGAGACGGTGGTTCCGGGCGAGACGAAGCTGCCCTTGCGTTCATAGATCTCGCCGGTTTCGAGCGTCAGCGCGAAATCGACTTTCTCGCCGCGCACCAGCTTGCCGGTTTCCAGCATCGCGCGGTGTTCAAGCATGCGACGGCTCGATTCCTCGACGTCGACATAGATCGGATCGAGCCGGGTCACGGTGGTGAGCGCATCGGTCTGGTTTGCGGTGACAATCGCGCCGGTCGAGACGGAGGCAACATCGGGCACGCCCGAGATCGGCGAGGTGATGCGGGTGCGGTCAAGGTTGAGCTTTGCGGTATCGCGCGCAGCCTCCGCCGAGCGCAGCGTGGCTTCCGCCGAAGCTACGGCAACGCGGGCGGTATCGACATCTTCGACCGAAATCGAGGTGCTTTCGAGCTTCTTGTAGCGCGCATAGGTGGCGCGGGCGGCCTCAAGCGCGGCCTCGGCGCTGTCCACCGCCGCTTCGGCAGATTTCAGGTCCGCCTCGTAAGTGTCGCCGTCGATGGCAAAAAGCGGGTCACCCACCTGCACCGGACGGCCCGCCTTATAAAGGATCTCGGCAATCACTCCGGCCACGCGCGGGCGGATATCAACCTCTTCATAGGCCACGGCCCGGCCCGGCACGGTGATCTTGTAGGGCACGTCGGATTGCTCAAGCGTGACCACCCCCACCTTGCTCGGCCCGCTCGTGCCACCGGGCGGGCCTTGCTGCGCGAGCGCCGGAGCGGCGAGGCCAAGCGTCAGAGCGGCGAGCAGCAGGCGGCGCGAGAGGTGGCGCAGCATAATCGAAGCGGGGCGGGGAAGAAAGGCCGGCATGGCACCTCGGCAACTGGGAAGGATCTGAAAGGATACGCGCGAGGCGCGCTGATCGGTCGCTGCCGGGCGCACACGCTTGCGTGATCAGGCGCTTTTTTCTGCCGTTGCGTCAAGGGCGGGCGTTTTTCCCGCGCCTGTCGGGCCAAGCTCGGTGCCGCGTAATTGCAGCGCGATCCCGAGCGCGAGAGCCATCACTCCGGCGCCGATCAGGAAACTTGCGGAGATCGCCTGTCGGAACGCCTCGGCGACTTCGGCCTGAAGCGCTGTCGAGAGCGTTGCGATCAGTTCTATGCCGCCTGTGGCAATCCCGGCGGCGTCGATGCCCTCAAGCCCCTGCAGCTTCGTGGCGAGCAGGCTTGTCATCACGCCGCCCGAGACGGCAACGCCCAAGGCCCCGCCGAGCGAGCGCAGGAAGGACATGCCCGCCGTCGCCACGCCGAGGCTGACCCGCGGCACGGCATTTTGCACGATCACGGTGGCATTGGGCATGGCACTCCCCATGCCGGTGCCCAGCACCGCGAGCGCACCAAGCACCGGCACCACCCCCGCCTCCTGATGCGCCATCAGCGCCAGCAGCCCGAGCCCGCTTGCCTCAAGCGCGATGCCGCCGACGAGGAAGAGTTTCGGCCGCCCGATGCGGGCGGAGAGCCGGCCGCCCAGCACCGAAGAGAGCAGCATCATCACGATCTGCGGCACCATCACGAGCCCCGATTGCGCGGCGCTCATGCCCAGCACGAGTTGCAGGTAAAGCGGCAGGAACACCATCGCGCTCATCATCGCGAAGGTCATCGCCCCCGTGGTCACCGCACCGATGGTGAAGGCGGGGATGGCAAACAGGCTCAGATCGACCATCGGCTCGCGGGCGCGGGTTTCCTGCCAGACGAAGAGGGCAAGAAGCAGGAGGCCCGCGGCCAGCAGCGCGCCCGATTGCGGCGAGATGCGCGGAAACACCGAACCCGCAAGCGAGAAGAGGAGCAGCAGCGCAGTGGCGGCACCGGTGAGCAGGAGCGCGCCGAACCAGTCGATATGGTGACGGCGCTTTTCCACCGCGGGCAGTTTGAGCGCGCTGATCAGCAGCGCGAGCGCGACGAGCCCCACCGGCACATTCACATAGAAGACCCAGCGCCAAGAGAGGGCGGTGGTGAGCCCGCCGCCGAGCACTGGCCCGGCGAGCGAGGAAAAGGCGAAGGCGCCGGTGAAGAGGCCCTGATACCGCAGCCTCTCGCGCGGGCCCACCACATCGGAGATCGTCGTCTGCGTCAGCGTCATCAGCCCGCCGCCGCCGATCCCCTGCAGCAGCCGAAAGCCGATCAGTTCCGGCATCGACTGCGCAAGACCACAGAGCGCCGAAGCGAGGATGAAAAGCGTGATACACCCCAAAAGCAGGTTGCGTCGCCCGTACATGTCGCCGAGCTTGCCGAAGATCGGCGTGGCGTTGGTCGAGGACAGCATGAAAGCCGTGACCACCCAGGAGAGATGCGCCATGCCCCCCAGATCGCTCGCCACCGCGGGGAGCGCGGTATTGACGATCGACTGGTCGAGCGCCGCGAGCACCATCGCCAGCATCAGCCCGGCAAGGATCAGCCGCAGCGGGGCGCGGCGGCTTTCGGTCGGGGCAAAATCGGTGGTTGAGGAGGTCATGTCGGTCATGAAAGGTCCGAAGTAAAACGGCTCCCCGGTGGGGAGCCGATGCGGGGTTCAGGCTGTGGTGTGGCGCGCCACCCAGGCCGCAAAGGCGGCCGAGATCCCGGTCAGGAAGGCGCGGGTCTCGTCAGATGTGACCTTGCCCTGATCGTCAAAGAGGCTGCCGAGATTGCCGATATAGGCTTCGGGCTGGCCCATCACCGGCATGTCGAGCACGACGAGCATCTGCCGCAAATGGTGGTTCGCGCCAAAGCCCGCGAGCGCGCCGCCCGAGCCCGAGACAACGGCGGCCGGTTTGCCGCTCCAGACGCTCGCGCCATAGGGGCGAGAGGCGATGTCGATCGCGTTCTTCAGCGCGGCGGGCACGGATCGGTTGTATTCGGGGGTGACGAAGAGCACGCCATCGACGGCGGCGATTTCGGCGCGCAGGCGCGCCCAGGGGGCGGGGGGCGTGTCGGTGTCCAGATCGGGGTTGTAAAGCGCCAGATCACCGATCTCGATGAATTTGAAGCGCAGCGTGGCAGGTGCCAGATCGGCCAGCGCTTCGGCCAGTTTTCGGGTCAGCGACCCTTCGCGCAGGCTGCCGACGAGTACGGCAATCTCGAATGTGTCTTTCATGGGTGTGGTCCTTCATGTGGTCCGCGGGGAGCTTGGCGCTCCCGATATTGGTCCCGGACAGAAATACTGCGCTCAGATGCAAGTGCAAATGGTAATTGATGTAATTTATGTGCGTTTTTGAACATATTGAGAGCCGGAATGGACTGCAGTTTTTCGGGAACCGGGCGGTGTGATGCGCGTTGCGGGCTGGCACGCAAAAACCCGGAGGATCACCGGATCCTCCGGGTCCGACCCGCCGCGGCAAGGCGGCGGGTCTTCCGGGCGCCGCCTTCCCCGCGGCGGCCGGAGCTTTTTTCCGGGCGGCGGCTTATTCGAGCCGCGACACCACGCCATTGGCGAAGGCATTGACCATTGCCACATAATAGGCGGGGCTGTCGAAATAGGCGCCTTCCTTCAGCTTGCCTTCCTTGTCGAAGGCATGGGCGGCGGCGGTGTTCACCGTCACGGTGTAATTGTCGATCGGCGAGCGGTCGTCGCGATTGAGCACGCGCACGGTCCCGACGAGAACCGCATCTTCATCGCTAGTCACCTTTTCGAACGTGTTCGCGAGCGCCAGTTCGTCGATATCGACATCGAGCACTGCGCCTTGCGGGGCGAGCTGGTCGTTTTCCGCCAGCCGCGCGGCGATCGCGCTTTGCAGGTCGTCCGAGATCCGGCCCCAATAGTCAGCGGCCTTCGGGTTGGCGATTGCAGTGATGTCGGTCTCGACATCCACCTCATGCACCGGCGTCGTATTGGCGAGCGCCGGCCCCACGAGCGCGCTCGAGGCGAGCATAACGGCGGTGGTGGTGGCAATCATGGTCTTGCGGATCATGGTAATCTCCCTTTTCGACTGCGCCCTCAGTGGCGCTGTGAGAAGAAAACGCGAAAACCTGCGCCTCAGTTCCTCATTTCACAACGACTTGTTATAAAAAGAAAACCCGCCATGAGGCGGGTTTTGAGGGGCGCACTGGCGGGATTCCGCTCAGCCCGCCAGCGTCTCGGTCGAGGCAAAGAACATCGCCTGGCTCACCGCCGAGCGCACCTGTTCCTCCGAGAAGGGCTTGGTGATCAGGAAGGCGGGCTCGGGCTTCTCGCCGGTGAGCAGCCGCTCGGGGAAGGCGGTAATGAAGATCACCGGCACCTCGCCGATCTCGCGCAGGATGTCGTTCACAGCGTCGATGCCCGAGGAATTGTCGGCAAGCTGGATGTCCGAAAGGATCAGGTCCGGGCGATGCTTGCGGGCAAGCTCTACCGCCTCGGCGCGGGTGCGCGCGGTGCCGGTGACCTCGTGCCCAACCCCGGTGACGATATCGACAAGGTCCATCGCGATGATCGCCTCGTCCTCGATCACCATCACCCGGCCGGTGACGGCGCGGGTCATCTCGTCATTGGCGGCGGCGATCAGCGTGGCGACCTCGTCGGTCTCGATCTGCATGATCGCGCCGATCTCCTCCTGGCTGAACCCCTCGATCGCCTGCAGCAGGAGCGCCTCGCGCGAATTGGGCGTAAGCCCCGCCATCAACGCCTGAGCCCGCGCCGCGGGGCCTTCGGTGGCCTCGCTGCCGGGCGCGCCAGCACTCGCCCAGACCAGATGGAAGGCATGGAACAGCCCCACTTTCGGGCGCGGCGCGGCTTCCACCACCGAAGGATCGACGAGCAGGCTTTCCAGCGTCGCCACGGCAAAGGCATCCCCGCTCGTCTGACTTCCGGTCAGCGCGCGCGCGTAGCGGCGCAGATAGGGAAGCTCCCCGGCAATCGCTTGCGACAGGTCGAGGGTTGCGGTGGAGGTCATGGATTTTTCTCCCGATTGCGAGTTTTTCTGGGAACCGAACGTCGCGGGGGCGCGTTGGGTTCCCGAAGACGGACACATACACGCAAAAAAAGAGCATGGCGCAAGAGATGACAGAGGAAAAGGGCAAGCCGGGACTGCGGCGCGACATCGACGAAAACCTCAAGCGCGTCTACGAGGCCGCGATCGACCCGGAGATTCCGGATCGGTTCAAGGCGCTGCTGGCGCAGCTGAAGGCGCAGCAGGACGGCGTGCGCAACAACGAGCCGGAGGGCAGCCGGTGACCGCCTCCAACGCTCTCGCCCCGCCCGCCGGCGTTCCCGACCCGCGTGACGAACTGGCCGGGCATATTCCCGCGCTGCGTGCCTTTGCGATCTCGCTCACGCGCAATGTCTCCGAGGCCGATGACCTCGTGCAGGAGGCGATCCTGAAAGCCTGGAGCAATTTCGACAAGTTCCAGCCCGGATCGGATCTGAAGGCCTGGCTCTTCACGATCCTGCGCAACACCTTTTACTCTGCGCGCCGCAAGACCCGCCGCGAAGTGGCCGACCCCGACGGGCTGCATGCCGCGACGCTTGCGGTCAAACCTGCGCATGACGGGCGCCTCGCGCTCGCGGATTTTACCCGCGCTTTCGACCAGCTTTCGGCCGAGCACCGCGAGGTTCTGATCCTTGTCGGCGCGAACGGGTATTCCTATGAGCAGGCCGCGGGCATGATGGGCTGCGCGGTGGGCACGGCAAAGAGCCGCGCCAACCGGGCGCGGGCGCGGCTTGGAGAACTCCTTGGCCTGGCCGAGGGGGAGGATCTGATCTCCGACAACCCGTTGACGCTTCAGGCCGTGGCGGGCCCGGGTGGCCCGCAGGCAGCATGAGAACGATCAAGCGGATCTTTGCGCGCGTCGATGGCCTCGGCGCGCGTCTCGTGCTGATGATGGGGGTGGTGCTGCTGCCGCTCGCCCTGTTGAGCTTTGCCCAGCAGCTTGCCTCGAACCGGCTTGCCGAGAGCCGGATGCGCGCCGCGATTCTTGGCGAGACGCTGATCGCCGCGGCGCCGCAGATCGACCTTCTGATGCAGGCGCGCGGCACCGCCATGGCGATGGCGGCGGGGCTGCCCCAATGGCGTGACGATCCCGCGGGCTGTTCGGCCCATATGCATCAGATCAAGGAAGCGGCCGGCGGGGATTATTCCTTCGTCGGTTTTGTTCCCCTCGACGGCAAGATCACCTGCACCTCGCAGGAGGCTCCCTTCACGCTCACCCATTCGGACTGGCTCGCCGATCAGCGCGCCAATCCGCGCCCGCTGCTTTACGTCAACCGGCAGGGGCCGATCTCGGGCACCTCGATCCTGAGCTTTTCGCTGCCGGTGCGCGACGGGGCGGGGGCGCTCCTGGGCTTTGCCGCGGTTTCGATGCCGCATGAAACCTTCGAGGGGCGCGGCATTGCCGCCACCCAGGGCGGCGAGCGCCCGCTGGCCATCGTCACCTTCGACGGCACGGGCGAGGTGCTCACGGCGACCACCGGGCTCGACCATGTCGCCCGCGCGCTTCCCGCTGCGCGCCCGCTCGGCACCTTCATCGGTCAGGGCGGGCAAAGCTTTCTCGACCGCGCCGCCGATGGCCGTCGCCGCGCCTTTGCCGTGGTGCCGATCTCGGAGGGTGATCTCTATCTGCTTGCTTCCTGGCCCGCCGATACGCTCGACGACGAGGGATTGCTGGCGAACTGGCCGCCCTTTGCCTTCCCGTTCCTGATGTGGGCGGCGAGCCTGATGGTGGCCTGGCTCGCGGCCGAGGGGCAGGTGCTGCGCCATGTCCGCGCTTTGCGCGTGTCCATCACAGCCTTTGCCCGCGGCGATCGCCGCATCCGCCCGCTCTCGATGCGCGGCGCGCCGCTTGAGCTGCGCGATGTGGCCCGCGCGCATGAGCACATGACCGAGGCGGTGCTCCATGACGAGGCCTATCTGGAAAACGTGATCCACCAGAAGGAGGTGCTCCTGCGCGAGGTGCACCACCGGGTGAAGAACAATCTCCAGCTCATCGCCTCGATCCTGAACATGCAGCTGCGCCGGGCGCGCTCGGACGAGACGCGGGCGGCGATGAAGAACGTGCAGGAGCGGGTGCTGAGCCTCGCCACGATCCACCGCGAGCTTTACCTCACTTCGGGTCAGACCGATATCCGCGCCGATGAACTTTTGCCGCGGATCGCGAAGCATATCCTGAAGATCGGCTCCACCGCCGAGCGGCCCTTCGATCTCGATCTCGAAGTGGAAGAAATCCGGCTGGTGCCCGATCAGGCGGTGGCTTTGGCGCTTCTGCTCACCGAGGCGCTCGACAATGTGCTCAAACATGCCTGGCGCGGGGCGGAGGTGGCGGCGCCGGTACGGGTGGCGCTGACGCATCGGCTCGATGGCTCGGCGCTTCTCGAAGTGGTCAATGCGCTCGCGCCCTTCAGCGCGGCCAATACGCCTGCCGCACCCGATATGGTGCCGCCGTCGGACGGGTTTGGCACCAAGCTTCTCACCGCCTTTGCGGCGCAACTCGGCGGGAGGCTTGAACGCGGCCCCGAGCCGGGAGGCCCTGCGGATGCGCCGCCGCGTTATGTTCTGCGCCTGAGCTTCCAACCGGCCGCCCTTGCCGCGGGGGAAGAGCGCAATGCCGCCCCGCCGGAGCCGCCGGAGCCGATAGAGGCAGAGCCCGGCGCGGAGGGTTGACGCTTTCGTGAGGGAACGCCGGGCCGGGCAGGACGTTGATCCGGTACACAGGCCGCGCAGCCCCGAACCCCGCGCGGTCCCCCTCGAAACAGCTCAAAAGGAGATCCATCATGCTGGGTTGGGCCCTGACCTTTCTCGTCGTCGCGCTGATCGCCGGCGCGCTCGGATTTGGCGGCATTGCGGGGGCTTCGGCCTCGATCGCGCAGGTGCTGTTCTTCCTGTTCCTGATCCTGTTCGTGATCGCGCTCGTGGCGCGCGCGCTGCGCGGCCAGCCGCCACTCTGATCGCTGCAGACATGACCACAAAGGGCCCCCGCGGGGGCCCTTTGCATTATGCTGCGGCAGGATCGGCAGGCTTGGGCGGGAAGGTCAGCGTCACCACCGTGCCACCGCCGTCGCGCGCGTCAAAGCCGAGCGTGCCCTCAAGCTGGGCCGCGAATTGCGTGGCCAGCCTCAGACCGAGGCTTTTGGGCTGTCCGGGGTCGAAATCCTCCGGAAGCCCGGTGCCATTGTCTTCGATCGCAATCGTCGCAATGCCGTCTTTCAGCCGGGTACGCAGCGTGATCGTGGTGCGTCCGGTCTCGCGCAGGGCATGTTCGAGCGCGTTCGACACCATCTCGACCACGATCAGCGCAACCGGCGTCGCCTGATCGGCGGGGATGGCGAGCGGCACGAGGTCATAGGCGAGGCGCACGCGTTGGCTCAGGTTCGCTGCGGCGACAATCTCGGGCAGGGCGCTTTGCATCAGCGCGCCGATCTCGGTCACCTGGCGGCGCGGGTCGTGCAACTGCCGCTGCAGCGAGGCGATCACGCCCAGCCGCGCCGCGGCGGTGTTGAGCGCCTTCTTGGCCACCGGGTCGCGGGCCTTGCGCTCCTCCATCCGCAGGATCGAGCCGATCACCTGCAGATTGTTGGAAACGCGGTGCTGCAATTCGTGGAACATGAGCGTGTTCTGCTGCGCCTGCCGGGCCCAGTCGGCGCGCTCGTTTTGCAGCTTGCCGAGGGCGGCCCGCATCGCGGCAATTACGAAAAGCTCGGTGGCGACGATGAAGGCATAAAACCCCATCGCCAGAAGCCCCGGCCCGCCCAGCCGGAACGTGCCCTCCGGCGTGACGAAAAAGAACCAGGCGGCGAGCCCGCAGCCCACTGCCATCACCACGCCTGCGCGGGTGGAGACGAAAAAACCGGTCAGGAACACCGCCGGGAAGAAGGTCAGGAACGGATAACCGGGCGGCAAGAGCCCCTCGGTCTCGAACCTTAGCCCGAGCGCAAGCGCGAAGATGGCGGCGCTGCCGCCCCATTCGAAAAGAGAGCCGTGCGGGGTCACGGTCATGGCGCGCAGGAGTTTCATCGGTGGCTCGGATGGTCAGAGGGAGGCAGGCGGCGGACCCCGGGGGGTTGCGGCATCTCGCCCATGACTACCGCATTCACCGGGCTTGTAAACCGGATTTGCGGCAATGCGCGACAGAGCCGAAGGCGCGCGCAATCCGGCGGTTCCGGCGGGCCGGCTCCGGGAGCCGAAGCGACGTTTCAGACCCGAGAGCGCGGAAAAGAGCGGGTCTGGCCGCGGAGCGGCGATGAAACCGAAAGGCCCGACGGTCTGGAACCGCCGGACCTCTGAAGGCGCATCTTGAGCCGGTTCAGGCGCGGCGCCGCGAGACGAACCGGGTTTCCTCGGTGCGCGGCGCAGGCCCGGGGGCGGCCGACCGGGCGCTCCAGGCGGCGGGGGCGCTCGGGGCGCCCTGCACTTCGAGCCGGAAGGCCGAGACCGCCTCTGCCAGCGCATTGGCTTCGCCCTGCAGCGAGCGCACCGCGGCGTTGGTCTGTTCGAACACGGCGGCATTATGCTGCGTCGTGCGGTCGAGTTCGGTCGTGGCGTTCGAGATCTCCCCGATCCCGGCGGCGGTTTCGCGCGAGGCGGTGACGATCTCGGCGATCTTCGTGGCGGCATCCTCGACGCCCGCCACGATGTCGCGCAGAGCCCGGCCGGAATCGCGCACCAGATCCACGCCCCGCCCGACACTGGTGCTCGAGCTTTCGATCAGCCGGGCGATGTCGCGCGCCGCTTCCGAAGAGCGTTGTGCGAGGGCGCGCACTTCCGAGGCGACCACGGCAAAGCCGCGCCCCGCTTCACCCGCCCGCGCCGCCTCGACGCCGGCGTTGAGCGCCAGAAGGTTGGTCTGGAAGGCGATATCGTCGATCACCTGCAGGATCTTCGCGATCGCATCCGAGGAGCTCTTGATCTCGTCCATCGCGGCGACGGCGCTTTCGACCACCTTGCGCCCGGCGCCTGCCTTGCCGGAGATGTCATCCACCGCAACCCGCGCGACCTCGGCGGAATTCGCGGCCGATTTCACCGTGGCCGACATCTGCTCGAGTGCCGAGGCGGTCTGTTCGAGCGTCGCGGCATTGCGTTCGGACCGGCGTGCCAGATCGTCGGTCGCCCCGGAGATCTCGCTGGCCGCGGTATCGACCGAGGCGGCGGAAACGGTGATATTGGTCAGCGTGCCGTTCAGGCTTTCCGTCGAACGGTTCATTGCCGCGGCGATCTCGGCAAAGACGCCGTGGAAGCGCTCGGGCATGCGGTGGGTGAGATCGCCTTGGGCGAGCTGGTCGAGCGCGTCCTGCACCGCCGAGAGCCCGTCCATCGCGGCTTCGCCGATCCGGTTCACGCCCTCGCACAGCTCGGCAAAGACGCCCTCCTTGTCGTCGGTGCGCAACCGTTGCGAGAAATCGCCTTCGGCGCAGGCGGCCACAACGGCGGCGATTTCCTGCGCTGCGGCGTGTTCGCGCGCGACCCGCTCGGCGGTGGCGAGGCGCTCGGCTTCGGCGGCCGCGGCCTTGGCGCGGGCTTCCGCGGCCTCATGGTCGGCCTGTTCGGCACGCGCTGCCGCGGCGCGCTCGGTTTCGGCGGCATGTTCCGCCTCGAGCCGACGCCGCTCGATGATGGCATCGCGGAAGGTGCTCAGCGCCGCACCGATCGCCTGCACCTCGCGCAACCGCGATTGCGGTACGCTGATCTCGGTCGAACCGCCCGCAAGCGTTTCCACCGCCTCCGAAACTTTCTTCAGCGGCACCACGGTGGCGCGGAAGAGCCGGAACGCCCCGAAGGCAAGCGCGATGAAGCCGATCAGCCCGGTCACAGCGATCACGCCGCCTGCCATCAGCTTGTGCTGGACGGCCGAAGCCTCGAGCGCGTCGCTGTTTTCGGCAATATGCGTGCGCAACTGGTCCAGTTCGGGCAGCATCGCGTGATATTGTTCGTCGCTTGAGATGATCAAGTCATGCAGTTGCAACGACAGATCGGCGAAGAGATGAAAGGTTTCCTGATAGGCCTCGATCTTCTTCACCACCCGGGCGCGATGCTGTGCAGAGGGGTATTTCTCCGCCGGATAGGCAAGCAGGTTGGCGACCTCGGCATCGACCTTGTCGATATAGACCGGGTCGATGCGCAAGATGAAATCCTTCTCGTGGCGGCGCAGCATCAAAAGCGAGGCGCGCACATCGGGCATGCCGAGCGAGTCGATGATTTTCTCGGCGTCATGCACGGCCTTGCGCAGCTCGCCCTGCAGCCCGGAATCGTGATCAAGCCCGACCACGCGCAGGTTGTCTGAAAGCTCGAGGAAGCTTGAGCCGTAGTCGAGCAGCGGTTCGTGCAGCGCTTCGGTCTGCGCCGCCAGATCCTCGAATCCGAGGCCATTGGCCGCGGCGACCATCTTCTCGAGTTCTTCTCCGGTCGCTTCGATCTGCGCCTCGTGGCGGGTGATCAGGCTCTCGTCATGCAGGTCGCGAAACTGTGTTTCTATGTCGCGCGCGGCTGCAAAACCACGCTCCACCGCGCCGAGGTCTTCCTTCAGCGCCGCCATGGCGATGCTTTCTTTCTTGCTCTGGTTGTCGATGTAGACCGCGAATCCCAGCGACCCGCCGACCGCGAGCGTGCTGAAAAAAACGATCAGCGCCATGCCGATCAGATGTGAAAAGAAGGTCCTGGTCTTGACTGACTTTGCCATGCCTGCGCTCCGAAATCCCGGGGCAGATCCTGCAAAAAAGACCTTAACGCCGGATGAAGCGGTATCACAAATCCTGAGCAGATGCCCGGATTAGTGGCTAAAACACGTTCTATTGTTAGAATATGTAGAAAAACGAGGGGGCTGGGCGCGCGGCGTGCGGAGGCTCACAGAAGGGCGGCGCAGAGCGCGCACCAGCCCGCCAGCTCGGCGCATTGCTGCGAGGCGCCAAGAACATCCCCGGTTTGCCCGCCGAGCTTGGCTTGGGCTCGCCGCGCCACGGCGAGCGCGGCGAGCCCCCCGGCGAAGCCGGGCGCAAGGATCGGCAGGCCCGGGACGGCGAACCCGGACAGGCCGAGGGCTCCCGCCACGGCGAGGGCCGCAGGTGCTGCGCCACGGGCGCGGTGGCCCATGCCATTGTCGCGCGCGGGAGCCATCGTGGCCATCAGGGCCACCGGGGCGACCCGGCTTGCCATGGCCAGGGCGACAAGCGCGGCACTGGCAAGGCCCGGCCCGGCAGCGGCGAGAACGGCGAGCGCCTGCCAGCGCAGCCCGAGCGCCAGCACAAGCGCCGTGACGCCATAAGAGCCGATGCGGCTGTCGCGCATGATCTCAAGGCGGCGCTCGCGCGTGTGCCCGCCCCAAAACCCATCGGCGCAATCGGCGAGCCCGTCCTCATGAAGCGCGCCCGTCATCATCACCTGCGCGGCAAGCGCGAGCCCCGCCGCCAGCGCGGGCGGTAGCCCGAGCGCGAGCGCGAGGCCCAGCACCAGCGCGGTGAGCCCCCCGAGCAGCGCCCCCGCGAGCGGAAACGCCCAAGAGGCCGCGGCAAGGCTCGGGGCCGGGTCGGGCAGACGGGGGGCGGGAAGGCGCGTGAGCATCACCACGGCCAGCAAGGCTTCGGTGAGGCGCTGGCCCGCCCAGCCCTTTCCGGTCTGCCCGAGGGCGCTCATTGGCCTTCGCTCACGCCAGCTTCGGCGAAGGTCGCCATGCCGTTGTGGCACTCAAGCGCCGCACGCACGACGGAGAGCGCGAGCGCCGCGCCAGTGCCTTCCCCGAGCCGCATCCCCATTTCCAGCAGCGCGACCTTGTTCATCGCCGCGAGGATGCGGCGGTGGCCGGGCTCGGCCGAAGCATGGCCGACGATGCAGTGATCAAGGAGCCGCGGATCGACCTTGAAGAGCGTGGAGACGGCGCCGGTGCAGATGAACCCGTCGAGAATGACCGGGATCCGCGCCGCCCGTGCTGCCAGCACTGCGCCGCACATCGCGGCGATTTCACGCCCGCCAAGGGCGCCCAGCGTTTCGATGCCGCCAAGGCCGGAATGCAGCGCAAGGCCCTTGTCGATCACCGCGGTCTTGCGCGCGATGCCCGCCGGGTCCGAGCCCGCGCCGGGGCCGACCCAATCCGCGCCGGTGCCGCCAAAGACCGCCGCGGCGAGCGCCGCCGCTACGGTGGAGTTGCCGATCCCCATTTCGCCCACGAACACCACATCGGCGCTCTCGTCCACCGCCGCGGCGCCCGCGTTGAGCGCGGCAATCGTTTCCGCCTCGTCCATCGCCGGGCCCTGGGTAAAATCTTGCGTCGGCCGGTCGAGGTCGAGCTTGACCACGGTCAGATCGGCGCCGGAGGCGCGGCAAAGCTGGTTGATCGCCGCGCCGCCTGCCTCGTAATTCGCCACCATCTGGATCGTGACTTCCTGCGGGAAGGGGCTCACCCCGAGTTTGCAGATGCCGTGATTGCCCGCAAAGACAATGCCCTGCGCCTTGGTGATCGTCGGCTTCACGGTGCCGCGCCAGGCCGCCCAATGCACCGCCACATCCTCGAGTTTGCCCAGCGAGCCAAGCGGTTTGGTGAGGTTGTCCTGCCGCGCGCGCGCCTCGGCGCGGATCGCCTCATCGGCGACGGGAAGCCGGTCAACCAGCGTGGCGAACTCTGCATAGGATTGGAATTGCAGCATTTTCTTATTTCACTTTCATTGGCAGGCCCGCGACGGTGAAGATCACTTCATCCGCCGCCGCGGCGACCCATTGGTTGAGAAACCCCGCAGCATCGCGGAAGTCCCGGGCGAGGCGGTTGTCGGGCACGATGCCGAGGCCCACCTCGTTGCTTACAAAAACGACCGGTGCGGCAAGATCGGGGAGAGAGGCAAGAAGCGCCTTTGCCGCAGCCTCCCAATCCCGCTCGCCCAGCATCAGATTGGTGAGCCAGAGCGTGAGGCAATCGACGAGGCGGGGGGCGTCGTCAGTGGCGCGCAGCACCTTTACAAGGTCAAGCGGTTCGGCATGGGTGGTCCATTCCGGGCCGCGGCGCGCCTGATGCAAAGCGATGCGGGCGGCCATTTCCTCATCCCAGATCTCGGCGGTGGCGATGTAATGGGCGGGGCGGCCCAGCGCGAGGGTGCGTGCCTCGGCATGGGTGCTCTTGCCCGAACGGGCGCCGCCGGTGACCAGAAGGATGCGTGCCATGGGGGCGTGGACCTTGCCTCTTGTTCCTTGCGCGGCAACAAAGCAGAAAGGGCGCCGGACCGGAAGGAGAAATGCGACCATGGGCGGGAACGGGGCGACGGAGGCGCAAGCAGCGCAGGCGACGGGGGCGGAGCTTTTGCTGATCCGCCATGCGCCGGCGCGCAACGGCGGGTGCCTCGCGGGGCGGCGCGACGTGCCCGCAGACCTTCCAGGCCCCGCGCCGCTTGCGGCGTTGCGCGCGGCGGTGGGCGCGGCGCGGCTGGTGGCCAGCCCGGCGCTGCGCTGCCGCGAGACCGCCGCGGCCGTGTTTCCGGGCCTGACGCCGGATCTGGACGAACGGCTCTGGGAGCAGGATTTTGGCGCCTGGGAAGGGGTGCCCTTTGCCGATCTGCCCGACATCGGGGCGATGACGCGGGCGGACCTTGCCCGCCACCGCCCGCCTGCGGGCGAGAGTTTCGAAGACCAGTGCGCCCGCGTCTTTCCGGCCCTGACCGAGCTGGCAGAGCAGGGCGGGCGCACCGCTGTTGTCGCCCATGCGGGCGTTGTCCGCGCCGCGCTGGCCCTCGCCATCGGAGATCTTCCCGCGGCGCTTGCCTTTGACATTGCGCCGCTTTCGCTCACCGGGCTTCGGGTGTTGCCGGGCGGGCACTGGGTGATCTCCCATGTGAACCGGACCTTCGGATGAGGGCTGCGCTTCATATCCCCGGTCATTTCGGCGAATGGTTGCAGGGCCGGATGGGGCCCGAGGGGCCGGTGGTGCTGGTGACGCTTTCGGCGCCCGCTCTGGGTGTCGAGGCCTGGCACCGCCCGGGTCCGGGGCTCGCGCTTCATGGGGCGGGGCTGAGCCCGGCGCGGGCGCGCCGGTTTCTGGAGCGACTCGGGGGCGCGCTCTTTGGTCAGGTGGTGCTGCGCCCCGCGGTGGTGCCGGGGCTCGGCACCGGCGTTTCCACGGCGGCGCTTCTGGCGCTGGCCCGGCTGGCCGGGCTGGAACGCCCCCCGGCGGATCTCGCCGCAGCCTGCATCGCCACCGAGGGCGCCTCTGATCCGCTGATGTTCGCTGCGCCGGACCGGCTCTTGTGGGCCTCGCGGCAAGGACGGGCTCTGGCCGCGCTCCCGCCTTTGCCGCGCCACGAAATTCTCGGCGGATTTGACGGCCCCCCGACGCGGACCGAGGCCGAGGACGATGCCTTCCCCGATATTTTGGACCTCGCGCAGCGCTGGCAGGCGGGCGCGACGCTTGCCGAGCTTGCCGCACTCGCCTCGGAAAGTGCGGCGCGCTCCTCGCGCCTGCGCGGTCCGGGCGCGGAGAGTGCCCCGGCCCTCGTCGCGAGGCTGGGCGCGCTTGGATGGATGCGCGCCCATACTGGCGCCGCGCGCGGGCTCATCTTCGCCCCCGGCACCGTTCCCGCGGGCGCCGAAGCGCTCTTGCGCGCGGCGGGCTGGCGCGGGATCTTGCGGCTCAGGGGGGGCACGCGATGAACTTTGCGGCGATGATGCTGGTGGCGGTTGCGCTCGATCTGGCGCTCTCCTGGCCGGGCGCGCTTTATGAAAGGATCGGCCATCCGGTGACCTGGCTTGGCGCGCTGATCGCCGCGCTGGAAGTGCGTTGGAACGGCGGCGCGGCGCAACGGCTGATGGGCGTGGCCGCGGCCGCGGTCGTGATCGGGGCGGTTCTTGGAATAACCATTCTTCTTCAGACCCTTCTGCCGCAGAGTTGGATTGGAATCCTGCTCGGCGGGCTGCTCGCCTGGCCCTTTGTCGCGCTGCGCTCGATGCATGATCATGTGGCCGCCGTGGCGCGCCCGCTTCTGGCGGGCAATCTCGCACAGGCGCGCCATGAGGTTTCCATGATCGTGGGCCGCGACCCGGCGCAGCTTGACGAGGCCGGCGTTGCCCGCGCCGCGCTCGAGAGCCTTGCCGAGAATTCGTCGGATGGCATCATCGCGCCGCTGTTTTGGGGCTGCGTCGCCGGGCTGCCGGGCATCGCCGCCTACAAGGCGATCAATACGCTCGATTCGATGATCGGGCACCGCAGCGCGCGCTATGAGCGCTTTGGCTGGGCCTCCGCGCGGGTCGATGACCTCGTGAACCTGATCCCGGCGCGGCTCACCGGCCTGCTCTTTGGCCTTGCCGCCGGAGCCAAGGCGCGCGAGGCGCTGGCCGTGATGCGGCGCGATGCCCGCGCGCATCGCTCCCCCAATGCGGGCTGGCCCGAGGCGGCGCTCGCGGGCGGGCTTGGCATCCGGCTCTCCGGGCCGCGCATCTATGGGGACCGGGTGGCCACGGAGCCCTGGCTCAACGGCACCGCCCCGGACCCCGTGCCGCAAACCCTTGCCCGCGGCCTTGCGCTTTATCGCCGTGCGATGGGCGGGGCCATTTTGCTCATTGCCCTTGTGGCGCTTTTGTGGAGCTTCGCATGAGACGCGATCACGGTGGCAATATCGATGCGGCCAAGGCCCGGTTCGGCGGCGCCGACTGGATCGATCTCTCGACCGGCATCAACCGCGTCCCCTATCCGCTCGCGCGGCTGACCCCCGAAGCCTGGACCGGCCTGCCCACCGCAGCGGCCAAGGCGGCGCTGATTGCCGCGGCGCAGACGGCCTTTGGCACGCAGGCGCCGGGCGTCGCCCTTGCGGGGGCGCAGCAGGCAATCCAGCTCATTCCCCGGCTCACGCCGCCCGGCCTCGCCCGGGTTCTGGCGCCGACCTACAACGAGCATGCGGCCGCGCTTCGCGCCGCAGGCTGGGAGGTCGAGGAAGTGACCAGCCTGCGCGCCCTTGCGGGGGCCGATCTTGCCGTGGTGGTCAACCCCAACAACCCCGATGGCCGGGGCACGAGCCCCGAGGCGTTGCGTGCGCTTGGCCTGCAGGTGCGGCGCATGGTGGTGGACGAGAGCTTCGCCGATGCCACGCCCGAGACCTCGCTCGCGGCGAAAGCGGGGGCCAAAATCATCGTGCTGCGCTCCTTTGGCAAGTTCTATGGCCTTGCGGGGCTGCGGCTCGGCTTTGCCTTTGCCGATGCCGCCACGGTGGCGCGGCTTGAAGACATGGCCGGGCCGTGGCCCGTTTCCGGCCCCGCGATTGAAACCGGCACCCGCGCGCTGCGCGACCGCCCCTGGGCCGAGGCGACAACGGCGCGGCTCACCGCAGAGGCCCAACGCCTTGATGCCATCGCCGCGGCAGCAGGCTGGGCGCTTGTGGGGGGCACCGCCCTTTTTCGCACTTACGCGACGCCCGAGGCGCAGGCGGCGCAGGAGCGGCTGGCGCGCGCGCAGATCTGGAGCCGGATCTTCCCCTATTCGCCAAGCTGGTTGCGGCTGGGCCTGCCGGGGGCAGAATCCGAATGGAAACGGCTGGAAAGGGCCTTGAGCGATGCAATTTGACCAGACCCACCGCGAGGCGCTGACCGAGGTTTTGCGCTGGCGCCGCGATGTGCGCCATTTCCGCCCCGATCCGATCCCCGAAGAGGTGGTCGAACGTCTGCGGGCGGTGATGGATATGGCGCCCTCGGTCGGCAATGCCCGGCCCTGGCGGGTGCTGCGTGTCGAGAGCGCCGAAATCCGCGCCGCGGTGCTTGCGAATTTCGAGGCGGCCCGGACCGAGGCCGGGGCCGTTTACGCCGATGACCAGGCCGCGGCCTATGCAAAGCTGAAACTGCAGGGCATCGACCAAGCGCCGTTGCAGCTTGCCGTTTTTACCCATCGTGATCCGCAGGCCGGGCACGGGCTGGGCCGCGCCACCATGCCCGTTACCTTGCAGCAATCGACCGCCATGGCGATCCACACGCTCTGGCTGGCGGCCCGGGCAGAAAACCTTGGCCTCGGCATGGTCTCGGTGCTTGATCCGCGCGCGATCGAGCGGCTCCTGGGCACCCCGCCCGAGTGGGAATTCACCGCCTGGCTCTGCATCGGCACCCCGGAATTCACCGATGACACGCCGCTTTTGCACCGCGCAGGCTGGCAGGCGAACCTTACCACTGAATGGGAGACCCGCTAGCGTGCGAGCGCGAGCAGGCCCGCGACGTCGAGATGCGCTTCCATATGGTCGGCGAGCGCTTCGAGTGTGGCCTCGACCCCGGCTGCATGGCTTTGGCCCGAGGCACGGATGCCGAGGCTTTCGAGAAAGGCCGCCCGGAACGCATCCGCCGAGAACATCCCGTGCAGATAGCTGCCGATGATCCGCCCCGAGGCAGAGATTGCCCCCTCGGGCGCCCCGTCGATCAGCGCAAAGGGGCGGGCGCGGTCCGGCCCTTCGGTCTTGCCGATATGGATCTCGTAGCCCTCGACGGCGAGCCCGGTCGCGGCATGGGTGGCGCGGGTGCGGGTGAGGCGCTTGTCGGGTGTCATCACCGTTTCCACGTCAAGGAGACCAAGGCCCGGTGTGGTGCCGGGCGCGCCCTCGATGCCGTCGGGGTCGGTGACGGTGCGGCCCAGCATCTGATAGCCGCCGCAGATGCCAAGCACATGGCCGCCGCGCCGCACATGCGCGGCGAGGTCGATGTCCCAGCCCTGGTCGCGCAGGAAGGCAAGATCGCCGCGCGTCGATTTTGAGCCCGGAATCACCACGAGCCGCGCCGCGGCCGGGATCGGTTGGCCCGGCGTGACCATCACAAGGTCGACCCCGGGCTCTGCCGCAAGCGGGTCAAGATCGTCGAAATTGGCGATGCGCGAGAGCGCGAGGCAGGCCACGGTGAGGCCACCCTCGGTGCGCCCCGAGCCAAGGTCGAGCGCGTCTTCGGCGGGGAGCAGATGCGCCTTGGAAAACCACGGCAGCGTGCCAAAGCCACGCCAGCCGGTGCGCGCCTCGATCAGCCGGTAGCCGTCGTCAAAAAGCGAAACATCGCCCCGAAACTTGTTGATGATAAAACCGGAAATCATCGCAGCATCTGCGGGGTCGAGCACTGCCTGCGTGCCGATGATCTGCGCGATCACACCGCCGCGGTCGATGTCGCCCGCCAGCACCACCGGCACATCGGCGGCGCGCGCGAATCCCATATTGGCAATGTCGCCCGCGCGCAGGTTCACCTCGGCCGGGCTCCCCGCGCCCTCGACAATGACCAGATCATGCGCCGCCTTGAGGCGCGCGAAACTTTCCAGCACCGCGCCCATCAACTGCGGCTTCAGGCCCGCATAATCGCGCGCCTTCGTAGTGGTGAGGCGTTTGCCCTGCACCACCACTTGCGCGCCGACATCGGTTTCCGGCTTGAGCAGGATCGGGTTCATGTCGACCATCGGCTCCAGCCCGCAGGCCAGCGCCTGCAAGGCCTGCGCGCGGCCAATCTCGCCACCATCCGCCGTCACGGCCGCATTATTTGACATGTTCTGCGGCTTGAAGGGCGCGACCGAAAAGCCTCGCCGCCGCGCCGCGCGGCACAGCCCCGCCACCAGCATCGACTTGCCGACATTCGAGCCCGCACCCTGGATCATGATCGCGCTCATGGCCGGCCTCCGCGCCTGTTGCCGCTGCGGGAGCCTCCGGCGGGGATATTTGGGAGCAAGCTGAAAGCCGCATCTGCAAAAGACGCGCTGCACCGCACCCAAGCCTGCCAAGGCAGGGAGGGCGCGGCGCTTTCACCTTGCACGGTCATCGGGATCCCTCCCTGTACCGTTCTTTCAGCCTGCGCGCACATGGTTAACAGATCCTTAACGTGGTCTTTCATCTTGCCCCAAATATCCCGGGGGTCCGGGGGCAGCGCCCCCGGCCTTCGGCTCAGAATTCGACCCCCGGCTGGCCCTTGATGCCGGCGCGGAACGGATGCTTCACCAGCGTCATTTCGGTCACCAGATCGGCCGCCTCGATCAGCTCCGGCGCGGCGTTGCGGCCCGTCAGCACAACATGGGTCATCTCCGGTTTTTCGTCGCGCAAAAACGCCAGCACCTCGGCCAGATCGAGGTATTCGTAGCGCAGCGCGATGTTGATCTCGTCCAGAAGCACCATCCGGATCGCCGGGTCGCGGATCAATTCCTTCGCCTTTTCCCAGCCCGCGCGCGCCGCCGCCACATCGCGCTCGCGGTCCTGTGTTTCCCAGGTGAAGCCCTCGCCCATCGCATGGAACTGGCACAGCGCGCCGAAATGCTCGGTGAGCAGGCGCCGTTCGCCCGTGTCCCAGGCGCCCTTGATGAACTGCACCACCGCACAGGGCATCTCATGCGCAATGCAGCGCAGGATCATCCCGAACCCGGCCGAACTTTTGCCCTTGCCCGCGCCGGTATGGACGATCACAAGCCCTTTTTCTCCGGATTTTCCCGCCATGATCTTGTCGCGCGCGGCCTTCTTCTTGGCCATTTTCGCGGCATGGCGCGCCAGATCCTCGGGCGTGTCTTCGGCGTCATGCGGCGGGGCGGGGTCGGTTTCGGGCGTCATTGCGGCGGCCTCCTGCTTGACAATGCACTATCTCTCGCCCACTCAGGAGCGGCGCTGGTTTCTGTCCTATGACAGGCGAAGAGGGAATGCGACAGGCTTTGCGACCGAAAGGTGACAAAAGCCGAACGCAGCCGCCCCCGCGACCGTGACCGGAGAGGGCGCCCCGCACCACTGGCAGACCCGAGAGGGGGCCGGGAAGGGGGGGCGACCGTGAGGGATTTCCCTCGCATCCGCAAGCCGGGAGACCTGCCAGCGCATGTGTTTCGGGCGGACGGGGTGTGCCGCGACCGGGAGGGGCGTTTGCCCGTCTTCGGCCGTTCCCCCAGACCCATCAAGGAGGGGCGATGGTCGCCACACTGCATGTTTGCACCACCTGCCGACGCGCGGGTGAGGTGCCCGAAGACGAGATCCGCCCCGGCGCGGCGCTTCATGCGGCGCTCGAAGGGCTCGATTGCCCCGAGGGGCTGCGGATCGTCCCCGTGGAATGCCTTTCCGCCTGCACGCAGGGCTGTTCTGTCGCGCTCTCCGCCCCCGGCAAATGGTCCTATGTCTATGGCCGGCTGGGCCCCGCAGATGCCGCGACCGTGCTTGAGGGCGCCGCGCTTTACGCGCAAAGCGCCGACGGGCTCGTGCCCTGGCGCGCGCGGCCCGAGATTTTCCGCAAGCAGAGCCTTGCGCGCATCCCGCCCCAAGCGTTGACCCCTGAGGAGTAGCCCATGTCGGACCTGACCAAAATTCCCGTCACCGTGATCACCGGCTTTCTGGGCGCGGGAAAAACCACGCTCATCCGCCACCTGATGGCCAACCCCGGCGGGCGCACGCTTGCCGTGCTGGTGAACGAATTTGGCACTGTGGGCGTGGATGGTGAGATCTTGCGCCAATGCGCCGATGAAAACTGCCCCGACGAGAACATTGTCGAGCTGGCCAACGGCTGCATCTGCTGCACCGTCGCCGATGAGTTCATCCCGACCATCGAGGCTTTGATGGCGCGGCCCAACCGCCCGGACCATATCCTGATCGAGACCTCGGGGCTGGCGCTGCCCAAACCGCTCCTGAAGGCCTTCGACTGGCCCGCGATCCGCTCGAAAATCACGGTCGATGGCGTGATTGCCGTGGCCGATGCCGAGGCGGTGGCGGCGGGCCGCTTTGCCCCCGACGAGGCCGCAGTCGATGCGCAACGGCAGGCCGATGACAGCATCGACCACGAAACGCCGCTCTCCGAAGTGTTCGAGGATCAGATCGCCTGCGCCGATCTCGTGCTCCTGTCCAAGGCCGATCTCGCGGGCGAGGCGGGGCTTGCCGCCGCGCGCGCCGCGATCGAGGCGGAGGCGCCGCGCAAGCTGCCCATTCTGCCGATGGTCGAAGGCGTGATCGACCCGCTCGTGGTGCTGGGCATCAATGCCGCCGCCGAGGATGACCTTGCCGCGCGCCCCAGCCATCACGATGATCACGGCGAGCATGAGCATGACGATTTCGACACGGTGGTAATTGATCTGCCCGAAATCGCCGATCCCGCCGCGCTGGTGGCGGCGATCGAGCGGCTCGCGCGGGAGCACAATATCCTGCGGGTGAAGGGCCATGTTGCGGTGGCGGGCAAGCCGATGCGGCTTTTGGTGCAGGCCGTGGGCGAGCGGGTGCGCCATCAATATGACCAGCCTTGGGGCGAGCGGCCGCGCCGCTCGGCGCTTGTGGTCATTGCCGAGCATGACGATGTGAACGAAGACGCGATCCGCGCGCTGCTGATGACCGGGGTTGCCGCCTGATGCATGTCGTCTTCCGCGAAAGCCACGGGCTTGAGGAAACCGAGGTGCCGACCGATCTTGGTCAGCGCCCGGCGGACCTCGTGGCGCTGTCCTTCTCGGACAGCGACCTTGGGGCTTTTGCGGCAGGCTGGAAGCGCGCGGCGGGGGGGCTTCCGTCGTTGCGGCTCGCCAATCTGGTGGCGCTGCGCCACCCGATCTCGGTCGATACCTATGTCGAGACCACGCTTTCGGGCGCGAAAGGCATTCTCATCCGGCTGATCGGCGGCGAGGCTTACTGGCCCTATGGGCTCGCCTCGGTGCAGGATTTGTGCCGCCGCAAGGGGATTGCGCTTGCGGTGCTGCCCGCGGATGGCCGCGCCGATGAACGGCTCGACGCGCTTTCCACCCTCCCGGTCTCGACGCTCCGGCGCCTGAAAGAGCTGTGCGACGCGGGCGGCGCGGTGGCTGCGCAAGCGGCGCTGGCGCAGCTTGCGCTTGCCTCGGGCCTTTATGCCCCCCCCGTTCCGGGGGACAAGCGCCTGCCGGACTGGGGGTTTTACGACCCCGCCAAGGGGGTGATCCCGGCGCCCGAGGGGGAGGGGCCGCTTGCGCTTGTCTCCTTTTACCGCTCCTATCTCACCGCCGCCGATACTGCACCCGTCGATGCGCTGATCGCAGGGCTGCGCGCGCGCGGCTTTGCCGCCTGCGGGCTCTTTGCGGGGTCTCTCAAGGCGGAGGGGCTCGGCGATGCGGTGGAGGCTGCGCTTGGCGCGCGCCACCCGGCGCTGATTGTCAACGCCACCGCCTTCTCGGCGCAGGGCACCGACGGCACCACCCCCTTTGACCGCTACGATGTGCCGGTGTTTCAGGTCGCGCTTTCAACCGCGCGCAAGCGCGACTGGGAGGCCGCCGAGCGCGGCCTTTCGCCCGCCGATCTTGCCATGCATGTGGTGCTGCCGGAGGTGGACGGGCGGCTCTTTGCCGGGGTCATCTCCTTCAAGGCGCCCGAACCCCGCGACCCCGATCTCGAATATGCCCGCTTTGCCCACCGCGCCGATCCGGGCCGCGTGGAAGCCGCGCTCGAGCGCATCACCGGCTGGCATCGGCTCGCTCACACGCCCGCGCCTGCGCGCCGCGTGGCGGTGGTGCTCTCCACCTATCCCGGCCGATCGTGGCAGATGGCGCATGCGGTGGGCCTTGATGCGCTCGCCTCGACCGAGGCGCTGTTGGTCGAACTCGCCGCTGAAGGCTATGCGATTGCGCCCGGGGCCGAGCTTGAAGCGCTTGCCTCAGAGCGGCAAAGCTGGCCGCTCGCTGATTACCGCACCGCGCTTGAAACGCTGCCCGAGCGCCTGCGCGCGGCCCTCACCGAGGCCTGGGGGCAGCCCGAGGATGACCCCGCCTTTGCCGCGGGCGCGTTTCACTTTGCGGCGCTTTCGCGCGGCGCGGCGCTGATCGCGCTGCAGCCCGAGCGTGGCGAGGTGCGCGCGCGCGAGGACGATTATCACGACCTCTCGCGCGTGCCGCGCCACGGCTATGTGGCCTTTTACCTCTGGCTGCGGGCGCAGGGGCTTCATGCGCTCACCCATATGGGCGCGCATGGCACGCTCGAATGGCTGCCCGGCAAGGCGGTCGCGCTTTCAGAGGCCTGCTGGCCCGAGGCGCTCTGGACAGGACCGGTGATCTACCCCTTCATCGTCAACGATCCGGGCGAGGCCGCGCAGGCCAAGCGCCGCCTTGGCGCCGTGACGCTCGGCCATCTGCCGCCGCCGCTCGCGCAAGCCGTGGTGCCCGAGGGCATGACCCGGCTGGAGCGGCTTTTGGACGAATATTCCACCGCCGACGGGCTCGACCCGGCGCGGCGTGACCGGCTGATTGCCGATATCCGCGACGAGGCCCGCGCGAGCGGGATTGAGGCGGATCTGGGCATCCCGCCGCAGGCTTCTGCCGCCGAGGCAATCACCCGGATTGACCGCTTTGTCTGCGACATCAAGGAAAGCCAGTTCGGCGAGGGGTTGCATGTGCTGGGGCAGGGCGCCTGCGGCGCGGAGGAGCGCGCCGGGCTCAGGGCGGCGCTTTCAGGCGCCCGCGTGCCGCCCGGCCCCTCGGGCAGCCCCGCGCGGGGGCGCGCCGATGTGCTCCCCACCGGGCGCAATCTCTTTGCCGTCGACCCGCGCGCCGTGCCCTCGCGCGCCGCCCATGCGCAGGGCGTCAAGCTTGCCGAGGAGCTGTTGCGCAAGCATCTGCAAGATCAGGGCGACTGGCCGAAAGGGCTGGTGGTGGACCTCTGGGGCTCGGCCACGATGCGCACCGCGGGCGAAGAATTCGCCATGGCGCTGCATCTGGCGGGGCTGAAGCCGGTCTGGGACGAGGGCGCGGCGCGGGTCTCGGGCGTTGAGGTCATCCCGCTCGCCCTGTTGGGTCGGCCGCGGATCGACGTCACCTTGCGCGTCTCGGGCCTGTTTCGCGATATTTTTCCGGGCCTCGCCCAGCTTTTCGAGACCGGGGCAGAAGCGCTCGCCGCGCGCGAGGAAAGCCTTGAGGATAACCCCTATGCCCGCCCCGCCCCGCGCGTGTTCGGGCCCCGGCCCGGCCAATACGGGCTCGGCATGGGCGCGGCGCTGGATGCCTTCACCCCCGAGGCGCGCGCGGCGGCGGGCGAGGCATGGCTGGCCGCCTCAAGCTATGCCATTGACAAAAAAGGCGAGATTCGCGCCGATCGGGAAGGGCTGGAAGCGCGCTTGATGGCCTCGGACAGTTTTGTCCATGCGCAGGATCTGCCCGAATCCGACCTGCTGCTGGCCTCGGATTACGCCGCCCATGAGGCGGGCTTTGCCGCCGCGCTCGCGCATATTGGCGCGGCAACGCCCGCGCTTTACCACCTCGACGCGACAGATCCTTCTCGCCCGCGCGCCCGCACGCTGCCCGAGGAAATCGCCCGCGTGGTGCGGGCGCGGGCCACCAACCCGGATTGGGTTGCGGGCATGATGCGGCACGGCTTTCGCGGCGGCGCCGAAATTGCCGCGACGCTCGACCACATGGCCGCCTTTGCCCATCTGGCCCAAGTCGTGCCCGCCCATCTCTTTGACCTTTATCACGAGGCGACGCTCGGCGATGATGCCGTCACCGCCTTTCTGGAAACCGCCAACCCGGAAGCGCTTGCCGCGATGCGCGATCTCTTCCGCCGCCTCGCCGAGGCCGGGCTTTGGCAGACCCGCCGCAATTCGATTGCGGCAAGCTTGCAGGAGCGGCTATGAGCGCCCAACCCGACCCGGAGACCCGCAATGCCCCATACCTATGAGAAGGACGGCGCGAAGATCTACGTGCAATCCTTCGCCACGATCCGCGCCGAGGCGGAGCTTGCCCGCTTCACCCCCGAAGAGGAGGTGGTCGTGGTGCGGATGATCCATGCCGCCGGGATGGTGGGGCTGGAGCGCCATGTGCGTTTTGCGCCGGGCATGGCGATTGCCGCGCGGGCCGCGCTTGAGGCGGGCGCGCCGATCCTGTGCGATGCGCGGATGGTGAGCGAGGGGATCACCCGCGCGCGGCTGCCCGCAAAGAACGAGGTCATGTGCACCTTGCAAGATCCGCGCGTGCCGGAGATGGCGCGCGAGATGGAAAACACCCGCTCGGCGGCGGCGCTTGAGTTGTGGCGCCCGAAGCTCGCCGGCGCGGTGGTGGCGATCGGCAATGCGCCGACGGCGCTTTTCCATTTGCTGAACATGCTCGAAGACCCGGCCTGCCCACGCCCGGCAGCGATCATCGGCTGCCCCGTCGGCTTTATCGGCGCGGCCGAGAGCAAGGCCGCGCTCGCGCAGGCAAACCCGGTGCCCTGGGTGATTGTGGAGGGGCGGCTTGGGGGCTCGGCGATCACCGTGGCGGCGGTGAACGCGCTGGCGAGCCGGAAGGAATAAAGATGGGGCGGATCATCTGTGCGGGGCTTGGCCCCGGCGACCCGGAACTGATCTCGGTGAAATCGGATCGCGCGATCCGCGCCGCGACCGATATTGCTTATTTTCGCAAGGCGGGCCGGGCCGGGCAGGCACGCCGCATTGTTGAAGGCATGCTTGCGCCGAACGCAGTTGAACATGCAATGGAATATCCGGTCACGACCGAGCTTCCGTTCGACAGCCCGGAGTATATTGCGGCCCTCGCGGGCTTCTACGATGACTGGGCTTCGAGGCTTCTTGAAATTTCGAAAACCCGCGACATCGTTGTTTTATGTGAGGGCGACCCCTTCTTCTATGGCTCTTTCATGCATCTCTACACGCGGCTTCTGGGCCGCGTGGAGCTTGATGTGATCCCCGGCATTCCGGGCATGGTGGGCTGCTGGACCGCGACGGGCCAGCCGATCACCTGGGGTGACGATGTGCTCACCGTGCTCGCGGGCACGCTGCCCGAGGCAGATCTCGCGCGCCAAATGGCGGCGGCCGATGCGCTTGTGGTGATGAAGACCGGGCGCAACCTGCCCAAGATCAAGCGCGCGCTCGCCGCGGTGGGCAAGCTTGAGGCGGCCTGGCTCGTGGAGCGCGGCACGATGCCCACAGAGCGGCTGGCGCGGCTTTCGGAAGTCGACGCGGAAGATTGCCCCTATTTTGCGATCGTGCTCGTGCATGGAGAGGGGCGGCGCCCCGAGAGGGAGGGGCTCGCATGAGCGGTTGGGTCACGGTGGCGGGGCTCGGCCCCGGAGATGAAGCGCTGGTGACACCGGAGGTCACGGCGGCCCTGTCCGAGGCGACCGATATTGTTGGCTATATTCCTTATGTGGCGCGGATTGCGCCGCGCCCGGGGCTGACGCTGCATGCTTCTGACAACCGCGTGGAACTTGACCGCGCCCGCCATGCCCTTGAAATGGCAGCAGAAGGGCGGCGCGTGGTGATTGTCTCCTCGGGCGATCCGGGGGTATTTGCCATGGCCTCGGCGCTTTTTGAGGGGCTCGAGGCAGCGCCCGAATTCGCCGAAACCGAGATCCGTATCCTGCCCGGCATCACCGCCATGCTCGCCGCCGCCGCGCGGGCGGGCGCGCCTTTGGGGCATGATTTCTGCGCCATCAACCTGAGCGACAACCTCAAGCCTTTCGACCTCGTTGAGCGCCGGTTGCGGCATGCGGCGCAGGGCGATTTTGCGATGGCCTTTTACAATCCGCGCTCAAAATCCCGCCCGCATCAATTTGCCCGTGTGCTGGAGGTGCTGCGCGAGGAATGCGAGCCCGGGCGGCTCATTCTGTTTGCGCGCGCGGTGACAACCCCCGAAGAAGAGATCAACGTTGTCACGCTGGCCGAGGCGACGCCCGAGATGGCGGATATGCGCACCGTGGTGCTGGTGGGCAATTCCACCACGCGGCGGGTGGGGCGCTGGGTTTATACGCCCCGGGGCGTGGCGCCGTGAGCGGCAAGCCAGTCCAGCACCGCTGCAACCGAACCGCAGATGCTGCGCTGCGGCACATAGGGGCGATCAATCAGGATCACCGGAATGCCAAGCGCGCGCGCGGCGATGAGTTTGGCCTCTGCGCCGCGCCCGCCGGCGTTTTTGGCCACGATATGGGTGATGGCTTCGCTGCGCAGCAATTCGCTATCCCCTTGAACATCAAAGGGGCCGCGGGCGATCACGGCGGTCGCATCGGGGAGCGGCAACGCGCCTTCGGGCGGATCGACGAGGCGCAGCAAATAGTGATGCTGCGGTGCGGCATTGAACGCTTCGAGATGCTGCTTGCCGATGGCGAGGAACACGCGGGCCGGGTATTGCGGCAGGGCTGCAACGGCGGCGGCGAGATCGGGCACATGCAGCCAGCGGTCCCCCGCCTGCGCCACCCAGGGCGCGCGCTCAAACGCGCACAGATCCACGCCCGTCTCGGCGCAGGCGGCAACGGCATGGGCGCTCATCTGCGCGGCGAAGGGATGGGTCGCGTCAATCACATGGGTGATGCCCTCGGCCTGCAGGTAGCGCACCAGCCCCGCGATGCCGCCAAAGCCGCCAATACGGGTGGGGAGCGGCTGCGCCACCGGCTTTTCGGTGCGCCCGGCATAGGAAAAGACGGCGTCAAACCCTTTTTCTGCAAGGGTTTTTGCCAAAAGGCTCGCTTCGGTGGTGCCGCCGAGCAAAAGGAGGCGCGTCATGTCTGACCCCTGGCTCACGATCATCGGTCTGGGCGAAGATGGCCCGGCGGGCCTCCCCTTGGCAAGCCGTGAAGCGCTGCAAGACGCAGAGGTGATCTTCGGCGGGCCAAGGCATCTGGCGCTGGTGGGGGCGGGCGAACGGGGCCGCCCCTGGCCCGTGCCCTTTGACATTGGGCCGGTGCTGGCAGTTCGCGGCCGCCCGGTGGTGGTGCTGGCCTCGGGCGATCCGTTCTGGTGTGGCGCCGGGGCGCGGCTCGCCGATGTGCTCGCGCCTGATGATTGGCATGCGATCCCGGTGGCAGGGGTCGTTTCACTCCTCTGTGCGCGCCTCGGCTGGCATGGCGAGCGGGTGCGGGCGCTTGGCCTTCATGCCGCGCCTTTCGCGCGGCTGCGCCCCGAAATCTATCGCGGGGCGCAGATCATCGTGACGCTGCGCGATGGCGCGGCAGTGGCCGATCTCGCGCACTGGCTCACCGATCAGGGCTTTGGCGCGCTGCGCATGGTGGTGGCGGAAAATCTTGGCGGCCGGGCCGAGCGTTTGCGCAGCACTCTGGCGCAAAGCTATGATTTGGAAGATGTTTCCGTCCTCGTCGCGGTGGCCCTCGATGGCGCGGATCTTCCGGCATCCGCGGGCATTTCGCGCGTGCCGGGGCGCCCGGAGAGCCTTTTTGCCCATGACGGGCAGATCACGAAATCTCCGTTTCGGGCCTTGACGCTGGCCGCGCTGGCGCCGCGCCCGGGCGCGCTGTTGTGGGATATTGGCGGCGGTTCGGGCTCGGTTTCGGTCGAGTGGTGCCTCGCCGGGGGGCGCGCGCTGACGATCGAGCCGCGCGCGGACCGATGCGCCAATATCGCCGAAAATATCGCGGCCTTTGGCCTTGGCGGACAGATGCAGCTTGTTGCGGGGGCTGCGCCCGACGCGCTCGCGGGGCTCGCGCTCCCGGATGCCGTTTTTGTCGGCGGTGGCGGCGCGGAAGCGCTTTATGCGCGGCTCTGGGAGATCCTTTCCCCCGGCACGCGGCTTGTCGCAAATGGCGTGACGCTCGAAACCGAGGCATTGCTGGCGAGCCTCCATGCCTGCCACGGCGGTAGCCTGATGCGGATCGAGATCGCCGAGGCCGAACCGCTCGGGCGGATGCGCGGCTGGGGGGCCTCACGTCCGCAGGTGCAATGGAGCGTGACGCGATGAGGGTGGCGGGGCTCGGATTCCGCCGCGGCACGGTGGATTTTGCCGCGGCGCTGGCGGCGGCGGGGCCGGTCGATGCCCTTGCAACGGCGGCGGAAAAGGCCCAAGAGCTTGCCGCCGCGCTGCCCGGACATCGGGTGCTTGGCGTCGATGTGGCGGGGGTGGCGACCCCCACGCAATCGGCCCGTGTTCTGGCGCTGAAAGGCACCGGATCGGTGGCGGAGGCGGCGGCGCTCATGGCGGCGGGGCGGGGGGCAAGGCTGGTGCGGGCGCGCGAAGTGATCGGCGGGGTGGCCCTCGCCGTGGCAGAAGGAGAAGGCGAATGACGGTGCATTTCATCGGCGCGGGGCCGGGCGCGGCGGATCTGATCACGCTGCGGGGTCGCGATCTCATTGCCGCTTCGCCGGTCTGCCTTTATGCGGGAAGCCTCGTGCCCGAAGCGCTGCTTGCGCATTGCCCTCCCGGCGCGAAAATCGTCAACACCGCGCCGATGAGCCTCGATGCGATCATCGACGAAATCGCCGCGGCCCATGCCGCGGGGCAGGACGTGGCGCGGCTGCATTCGGGCGACCTTTCTGTCTGGTCGGCGATGGGCGAACAACTCCGCCGGCTGCGCGCGCTTGGCATCCCCTATGACGTGACGCCGGGTGTGCCCTCTTTTGCTGCCGCCGCCGCCACTCTCGGAGCAGAGCTTACGCTGCCCGGCGTCGCGCAATCGGTCGTGCTCACCCGCACCTCTGGGCGGGCGAGCGCCATGCCTGCGGCCGAGACGCTGGAAGATTTCGCCCGGACGGGAGCGGTTCTGGCGATCCATCTTTCGGTCCATGTGCTCGAAGATGTTGTCGAAAAACTCACCCCCTTCTATGGCGCCGATTGCCCGGTGGCGGTGGTGTGGCGCGCGAGCTGGCCCGATGAACGGGTGGTGCGCGCCACGCTGGGGAGCCTGCGCCCCGCGATCGGTGCGGAGATGGAGCGCACCGCGCTCATTCTCGTGGGCGCCTCGCTCGGCGCGGAAGAGTTCGACGAGAGCCGCCTTTATGCGGGTGATTACGACCGCCGCTACCGCCCGCTCGGCACCCATCCGCGCTTCCCGGAGGGCACGGAATGAGCGGGTTCGTCTCCTTCGTTTCCTCCGGTCCCGGCGATCCGGAGCTGCTGACCCTGAAGGCCGCCGATAGGCTCGCGAAAGCCGATGTAGTGCTCTTTGACGATCTCTCTGCCGGGCCGATCTTGGGCCATGCGCGCGAGGGAGCGGAACTCATTGCCGTGGGCAAGCGCGCCGGGCGCCCCTCTCCAAAACAGGACCATGTGAGCCGGCTTCTGGTCGATCACGCGAAAACCGGGCAACGCGTGGTGCGGCTCAAATCCGGAGACAGCGGGCTTTTTGGCCGGCTGGAGGAGGAGCTTGTCGCGCTTTCGGCGGCCGGAATTGACCATGAGATCATCCCCGGCGTGCCCTCGGCCTGCGCGGCGGCCGCGGCGGCGGGGCTGCCGCTCACGCGCCGGCTCACCGCGCGGCGGGTGCAATTTGTCACCGGCGCCGATGTGACGGGCGATTTGCCCGAGACGCTGAACTGGGCGGCGCTGGCCGATCCGGGCGCGACCACGATTGTTTTCATGGGCAAGCGCACCTTTCCGAAACTGGCCGCGGATCTGATCGCGCATGGCCTTGCGCCCGAAACGCCCGCGCTTCTGGCCGAGGCGGTGGGGCACTCCGACCAGAGCTTTCAGCGCGCGACCGTCGCCACGCTCGCGGCATCGCTTGCGCAGGCGCGCAGCGACAAACCCGCACTCATCCTCTACGGCCCGCTTTACGACCCGGAGGCGGACGCATGATCGAACTCACGCTGATCGGCATCGGCACCGGTAATCCGGGCCATATCACGCTTGAGGCCATTGCGGCGATGAATGCGGCCGATCTGATCCTCATCCCGCTCAAGGGCGCCGACAAGTCAGATCTTGCGGGGCTCCGGCGTGAAATCTGCGCCCGCCATGTCACACGCGCCTCGGTGAACGTGGTGGAATTCGCGCTGCCGGTGCGCGATGCTGAAAACCCCTCTTATCGCGCCGGGGTGGATGAGTGGCACGATGCCATTGCCGAGACCTGGTATGCCGAAATGGCGGCGCACTGTCCCAAACTCGAGGGCCGCGTCGCGCTGCTTGTCTGGGGCGACCCTTCGCTTTACGATTCGACCCTGCGCATCGCGGCAAGGCTCGAACACCGGCTCACGCTGAAGACGAAAGTGATCCCGGGCATCACCGCAATTCAGGCGCTCTGCGCGGCGCATGCGATCCCGCTCAATGACATCGGCGCGCCGGTGGTGATCACCACCGGGCGGCAGATCCGGGACACTGGCTGGCCCGCGGGGGCCGAGACGGTGGTGGTGATGCTCGACGGCAGTTGCGCCTTCCAGAGCCTTGACCCCGAAGGCATCGCGATCTGGTGGGGGGGCTGTGTGGCGATGCCCGAAGAGGTGCTGGTCGCAGGCCCGCTCGCCGAGACCGGGCCGCGCATTCTTGCCGCCCGGGCGGCCCTGCGCGCATCTCACGGCTGGGTAATGGATATTTATCTGATGCGCCGCAACCGGTGAGGCCGCCGTTGCGCTTGCGGGCCCCGGGGGCAGGCGCGGCGTTGAAGCTGCGCCCGGTCGCGCCGATGCGCCCGCCGCGCGCTTCAGCCTTGCGCATGCCCGCGCCCGCTCTTGTGGGCAGGCGCAGTTTCGCTACTCTGACCGGATCATGACGACGCCCGCCCGCGCCCTTGCCGTTCTTCCCGCCAGTACCGGAGTGCTGGTCATCGGGGCCGGGCTCGCGGGGCTTTGCGCGGCGATCGCGGCACGGGAGGCCGGGGCGTCGGTCGTGCTGCTCGATGCCGCGCCCGAGGCCCGGCTTGGCGGCAATGCCCGGCATGGGCGCAACATCCGCTGTGCCCATGCGACCGAGACGGAGGTCCAGCGCGATGCCTATCCGGTCGCGGAATTCGCCGCGGATCTGGGGCGGCTCGCGGGCGCCGATCCGGGGCTTGCCGCGGTGCTGGCCCAAGGGTCCGCCGATCTTGCCGACTGGCTGATGGCCCAGGGCGTGCGGCTCGAGCCCTGGGCAGAGGGTCATCTGCCCTATTCGCGCCGAACCGTCTTTTTGCGCGGCGGCGGGCAGGCGATGGTCAATGCGCTGCTGCGCCGGGCGCGGACGCTTGGCGTTGCACTCTTCTCCGAAGCGCGCGTCGAGGCGCTTGATCCGGCGTTGCTCGATCCGGCCGCCACGCGGCCGTTCGAGATCGTCGTCGCGCGGCCGGGGGGCGCGCACAAGATCGCCGCCGGAGCGGTGGTGCTTGCCGCGGGCGGCACGGTTCCGGACCATCCTCATATTGTCAACCGCGGCACGCCCGAGCAAGCGGGGGCGCCGGTTCTCTGGGCCCTGGGCGCGGGCGCACGGGCGGCGGGTCGGCCGGGCGATGGCCATTTTGTCGCCGTCGATGCCCGCGCGCCGAAGGCCGATGCCGGGATCGTGAGCCGGGTGGACGGGATGCATCTGGGCCTTGTGCTCGGCGCCGACGGGCAGCGGTTTTACGATGAGGCGGCGGTAACCAGCCCGGCGCGGCATTCGGTGGCGGCGCGGGCGCTTCGCGCGCGCACGGATCCGCGCGGCTGGATCGTGCTGGGAGCCGAGGCTGCGCGCGCCCTGCCGCCGCTGCTCCTGGCGCCGATCCGTGCCACGAGCGCGCGGCTGCTGGCAGAGGAATGCGGCATCGACCCTGCCGGTCTCACCACAACGCTTACGACCCCCTTCGATCCACCGCGCAGCGTGGCACCGGATCTGACACCGCCTTTCCACGCGATTCCGATCGTGCCGGGGCTCGGCTTCAGCCGACACGGGCTCGCCATCGATGCCCAGGCACGGGTGCAGTTACAGGAATCTGGTGTTGCGCCACGCTTTTTTGCGGCCGGGACGGCGGTTTGCGGGGCGGTGCTGGGGGAGGGATACCTGTCCGGCGCAGGGCTGGCGATTGCCGCGGTGTTCGGGCGCATCGCCGGGCAGGCGGCAGCGCAAACGGTCGGTCCCGGCGATGCTGCGCCTGCAATGCTGCGCAGCGAAACCGTGCCCTGCGTGGAGGCCACACCGCAGAGCGCGGCGCGCGCGCTCAACATATGCAATACCTGCGGCTTCTGCACCGGGCTTTGCGCCGTCTTCCCGGCGGCAGGCCGCCGCCCCGCCCTCACGCCGGGCGATCTGCGCCATCTCGCGCATCTGTGCCACGATTGCCGTTCCTGCCTCCATGACTGCCAATATGCGCCGCCGCATGCGCTTTCGGTGAACCTCCCCGCCACGCTCGCTGCGGCGCGGGTGGCAGAGTATCGGGGCGAGGGGCGGGGGGCGATCTGGCTCTTTTTCGCCTGTCTCATCGGGCTGCCGCTGGCAGCGCTGATCTGTTTGCCGTGGGCCGTGCTCTTCGGCGCGCAGACGGGGCCGGGCGCCTTTTATGCCGTGCTGCCGCATCCGCTCATGGCGGGAGGTGCGGGGGGGGTGTTCGGCTTTGCCCTTCTCGTGCTCGCGTTCCGGCTCGCGCGCTACTGGCGGGCGAGCCGCGGCCCCGGCGCGCCGGTCACGCTTTCCGCCCTGCGCCGCGGGCTTGCCGATGCGCTGAGCCTGCGCAACCTTGGCGATTGCGAGGATCGCGACGGCGCGTTGGGGCAGGGGCGGCGGCATGCGCATCACCTGCTCGCCGGGGGCTTTCTGCTCACCTTTCTTGCCACCGTGGCCGGGTTTTTCGCCCATCTCGCGGGCCATCCCGCGCCCTATCCGGTGCTCAGCGCGCCGGTTCTGCTGGGCACGCTGGGGGGCCTTTCGATGCTTGCGGGGCTTTTGCTTTTCACCCGCGGTGGGCGCGCGATCGTGCTGCCCAAAAGCGCCAAGCTGGCGCGGATCGACCGGTTCGCACGGGTGCAGCTTGCCACGCTCGCGGGCACCGGGCTCGCGCTTCTTGCGCTGCGGGAGACGCCGCTGATGGGGCTTGCGCTGCTGCTCCATCTGGGCGCGGTTGCGGGCTTCGCGCTCCTCCTCCCCTTCGGCAAGCTTGCGCATGGCGCCTTCCGCACGCTCTCGCTCATCCGCCACGCGGCCGAGGAGGCGCGGCTTCTTGACAAGCGCCGCCGCCCCCCGGCATGAGCCCGACATGACCGCAGCCGCCCCCCCCTGGCCCAAGGGCCTCGCCATCGCCGCCCCCGCCTCCGGCGCGGGCAAGACCACGCTGACGCTCGGGCTTCTGAGCGCCTTCCGCGCCCGGGGGCTGGCGGTGCAGCCGTTCAAGAACGGGCCCGATTACATCGATCCCGCCTTTCATGCCGCAGCCGCGGGGCGCGCGAGTTTCAACCTTGACGGCTGGGCGATGGATGCGGGGCTTCTGGGCGCGCTTGCGGGCGCAGCGCGGGGCGCCGATCTTGTCCTTTTCGAAGGCGCGATGGGGCTTTACGATGGCCCTTCCGATCCGGGGCGCGCGGGGCGCGGCGCGAGTGCCGAGATCGCGCGGCGCTTTGGCTGGCCGGTGGTGCTCGCGCTCGACGTGAAGGGGCAGGGGCAATCCGCTGCCGCCACCGCGCTCGGGTTCGCCCATCACCCCGAGGCGCCCGCGATGGCCGGAGTGATTTTGAACAATGTGGCGAGCCCGCGCCACGAGGCGATGATCCGCGCCGAGATGGAACGCCTCGGCATCGCCGTGTTCGGCGCGCTGCCGCGGCGGGCCGATCTGGCGCTGCCCGAGCGGCATCTGGGTCTTGTGCAGGCCGAGGAGCAGGCAGGGCTTGCCGCCACGCTCGACCGGCTGGGGGCCTTTGTGGCCGAACACGTTGATCTTGACGCGCTGCTTTCTGCCGCCACCTCGGGCCCCGCGCCGGAGGAGGGCGCCTGGCCGTGCCCGCCCGCGCAGCGCATCGCGTTGGCTCGTGATGCCGCCTTTTCCTTTGCTTATCCGCATATGCTGGCGGGCTGGCGCCGGGCCGGGGCGGAGATCGTGCCGTTTTCACCGCTCGCCGATGAGGCACCAGACGCTTCGGCAGATCTCGTCTGGCTTCCGGGCGGTTACCCCGAGTTGCATGCCGGGCGCTTGGCCGCGGCGACAACCTTCCTTGAGGGGCTGCGGGCCTTTGCCGCCCAAAAGCCGGTGCATGGCGAATGCGGCGGCTATATGGTCCTTGGCACGGCGCTTGTCGATGCCGAGGGGATCTCGCATCCGATGGCGGGGCTTTTAGGGCTGGTCACGAGCTACGAGAAGCGGCGGTTGCATCTGGGCTACCGCCGGGCCAGCCTTTGCGCGCCAATGCCCGGGCAGGCACCGGGCGCGGTGCTCTGGGGGCACGAGTTCCATTATTCGACAATCCTCGCCCAACCCGATGCGCCTTTGGCGGAAGTACGCGATGCGGGCGGGCGGGTCGTTGCCGAAACCGGCTCCGTCCGAGGCTTGGTGAGCGGCAGCTTCTTTCACCTGATCGCGGATTAGGGCGCTTCAGTTCTGCGCCAGCGCCGGGTGTTCGGCGGCGCGGAACCAGTTCCGGATCGCGGCGCGCGCCTCGGGCTCCATGACATTCGCGGCGCCGGGCGGCATCGCATCGGTGAGACCGGCGAAGATGTAAACCTGCTCGGCCGCACGCGCGACCGCCTCGGGCGTGTCGAGCCAAAGCCCGCGCGGCGCGGTGGCAAAGCCCTCCCAGCCGGGCTCGGGGGCGTGGCACATGGCACAATTGGCGGTGACGATCTCGGCCACCTCCTCGAACCCCGGCGCCTGTGCGAAGCGCTGCGCCGTGGGCGAGAGCGGCAGGGCGGCGGCCTCGTCCTCCGGCACCGGGTCGCGGAAGGTCGAGAGCCAGACACAGGCGAGAAACAGCAGGATCGTTGCCGGGATCGTCCAGTAGGGCGCTCCCTTGCGCGCATGACGGGTGTTGAACCAGTGCCGGATCGTGATCCCCATCAGGAAGACGAGCGTCGCAATCCCCCAGTTGTAAGGACCGGCAAAAGAGAGCGGATAGTGGTTCGACGCCATGAAGAAGATCACCGGCAGGGTGAGGTAGTTGTTATGCATCGAGCGCAGCTTCGCGATCCGGCCATATTCGGGGTCGGGCTTGCGGCCCGCCTTGAGATCCGCCACCACGATCTTCTGGTTCGGGATGATCACGAGGAACACATTCGCCGTCATGATCGTCGCGGTATAGGCGCCCAGATGCAGAAAGGCGGCGCGGTCGGTGAAGACCTGCGTATAGCCCCAGGCCATCGCCATCAGCGCCAGCAGCAAAAGCCCCATGAAGGCCATGGGGTAATGGCCGAGCTTCGAGCGGCAGGCGAGGTCATAGACGATCCAGCCGATGGTGAGCGAGCCCGCCGAGATCGCCATGCCCTGCCAAGGCGCGAGATCGACCTTGGCCGGGTCGATCAGGAACAGATCCGCCCGGTGCCAGTAAACGAGGATCAGCATCGCCGCGCCCGAAAGCCAGGTGGCGTAGCTCTCCCATTTGAACCAGGTCAGATGCTCGGGCATGCGTTCGGGTGCGACGAGATATTTCTGGATGTGGTAGAAGCCGCCGCCATGCACCTGCCATTCCTCGCCCGCCGCGCCCGGCGGCAGATGCGGCACCTTCCGCAACCCCAGATCGAGGGCGATGAAGTAGAAGGACGAGCCGATCCAGGCGATGACGGTGATGATGTGCAGCCAGCGCATCGCGAAGGACGCCCAGTCCCACAAAAGGGCGGTGTCGAGCATGGTGATCTCCTTTGCGATGACGCTACCGGCGCGGCGCCACGGCCTCCAGCGCAAAATTGCGCCGGTTGCACAAACGTCTTGCATCTGCCTGATCTTGCGCCTTTTCTGGGCGGAGAGGCGCAGGGGAAAGGCAGCGGGCATGCAGGAGATCCGGATCGAGGCGCTCACGAAGGAGGCTTTTGCCCCCTTTGGCGACATCATCGACGTGCTGGGGCCGCCAACGAAGCGGATCAACGCGGGGCTCTGCGGGCGGCATGACGATCTGGCACGGCTGAGTTTCGAGGCGCCGGGGCGGGCGGGCATATCGCTCTTCGATGCGCAGGCCCGCGCGCTGCCCTATACGCTCGATCTCGTCGAGCGCCATCCGCTCGGCTCGCAGGCCTTTCTGCCCCTCGACGGGGTGCCCTTTCTCGTTTGCGTGGCCGAGGACGAGGGGGGCAGCCCGGTGCGGTTTCGCGCCTTTCTGACGGCGTCCGGGCAGGGGATCAATCTTTTGCGCAACACCTGGCACGGGGTGCTTGCGCCGATCGGGGCGCAGGGGCGCTATGCGGTGGTCGACCGGATCGGCGCGGGCGTGAACCTTGAGGAATGCCCGCTCGATACCCCGATCCGCATTGTCACCTGAGGCTCAGCCCCAGCCAAGCGCCACCGCGAGATGATAGGTGACAAAGGCCGCGCTCCAGGCCAGCGCGAACATGTAGCCCACCGAGACCCAGACCCATTTGGCCGAGCCGGTCTCGCGCCGGATCACCGCCAGCGTGGAGATGCACTGTGGCGCGAAGATGAACCACACGAGGAAGGAAAGCGCGGTGGCAAGGCTCCACTGGCTGGCCAGCAATGTGGCAAGCGCCGCATCGCCCCCGGTGTCGGAGATCGAATAGACCGTGGCGAGTCCGGCCACCGCGATTTCGCGCGCCGCCATTGCCGGAATGAGCGCGACCGAGATCTGCCAGTTGAAGCCGATCGGCGCCAGTACCGGCTCGATGACCTGGCCGATCTTTGCCGCAAGGCTGTAGAGGATCGCCGGTTCGGTCGCGCCAACGGGGGGCTGCGGGAAGGTGGCGAGCACCCAGATCACCACGGTCATGGAAAAGATCGTCGTGCCGGCACGGCGCAGGAACGCCGCGGCGCGGGTCCAGAGCGCAATCGCCACCGAGCGCGGCCGCGGCACCTTGTAATCGGGCAGATCGAGCATGAAGGGCGGCGAGGGGATGCGCCGGGCAAAGAGGAATTTGGCCACTGCCGAGACGACCAGCGCCGAGACGATGCCCGCTGCGTAAAGCCCAAACATCACAAGGCCTTGCAGGCTGATAATGCCACCGATCTGGCGTGCCGGGATGAAGGCGGAAACAATCAGCGTGTAAACCGGGATCCGCGCCGAGCAGGTCATCAGCGGCGCGACGAGAATGGTGGTGATCCGGTCGCGCGGATTGTCGATCACCCGTGTCGCCATGATGCCGGGAATGGCGCAGGCGAAAGAGGAGAGAAGCGGGATGAAGGCGCGCCCGTGCAGCCCCGCGCCGCCCATGATCCGGTCCATCAGGAAGGCCGCGCGCGCCATATAGCCGAGATCTTCCAGAAGCAGGATGAAGAGGAACAGGATCACGATCTGCGGCAGGAATATGATCACCCCGCCCACGCCGCCGATCACCGCATCGGTGAGGAAGCTTTGTGCGAGCCCGGCGGGAAGAACCGCGGTGATGGTTTCGGCGAGCGCGGCAAAGCCCGCGTCGATCAGGTCCATGAAGGGGGCTGCCCCGGCAAAGACCGCCTGAAACATCACGAACAGCAGGACAAGCAGGAAGCCGAGCCCGAACACGGGGTGCAAAAGCACCCGGTCGATGCGGTGGGTGAGGCTGTCATATTCGGGCGGATGGGTGATCGCGCGGTCAATGAGCCTGTCGGCGGCGCGGTGGCTCAGCCGCAGGTCGGCCGCATCGGGGGGCGTCCAGAGGTTCGGCCCCGGTTCGGGCAGGCCGAAGGCGAGGGTGGTGTCGATCTGCGCGCGCAACATCTCAAGCCCGCCCTTGCGCACCGCGCTCGAGCTGATCACCGGCACGCCCAATTCGTCGGACAGCGCGGCGGTGTCAATCTCGATCTTCCGGTGCCGGGCGATGTCGATCATGTTGAGCACCACGATCATCGGCAGGCCGGTGGCCAGAAGCTCCATCGCGAGGCGCAGCCCCGCGCGCGGCGCCACCGAATCCACCACCACCAGCATCAGTTCGGGCGGCGGCTCGTCGGGGTGGTGGTTCAGGACCACATCGCGGGTGACGATCTCGTCGGGCGAGCGGGCGCGCAGGCTGTAGGTGCCGGGCAGGTCGATCAGTTCGATGCGCTGCCCCGCCGGGGTGACGAAGGCGCCCGCCTTGCGTTCCACCGTGACGCCCGCGTAATTGCCCACTTTCTGGCGCGCGCCAGTGAGCGCGTTGAAGAGCGCGGTCTTGCCGCAATTGGGCGGGCCGACAAGCGCCAGACGGAACGGGTCGGAACGGGGGGCGTCGGTCATCAGGGCTCAGGCAACCAGGATCGCCATCGCCTCGCGGCGGCGCAACGCCACGGTGCTGCCATTGATGCGCACCGCGATCGGGTCGCGCCCGAAGAGACCTTCGTGCAGGATCGTCACCCGCGCCCCCTCGACGAAGCCAAGCTCGATCAGCCGCCGTTCCATCTCTGCGGCCGGCAGCGCGGCGGAATGATCGGCCGCAAGGATGCTGTGGACATGGCCCGAAAAGCCGCGATGCAGGGTGCCAAGCGGCTGATGCTCGGCCAGGGGCGCCTGCGTCGCATGGGGCAGATCGGGCGAAAGCATCATCGGGCGCTCCTTGGGCTTGAGTCGGGGTGCCCCGAACCTGGCGGATGTCATAGTGACTATTCCGACTGGAAGGGTCAAGTTAGCGGCGCCCGCATGGCCCTGATTTTGCGCCCCGGCGGGACACAAGTAAATGACCTGGCGGCCGCAGGGGCGCAAGGCCGCAGGCGTGTGAAACAATATTGTGATGGCACCATCCCGCACGGGGTGTTCTTTTCGCCTTGCCGGAAATATCCCGGGGGGTGCGGGGGGCAGCGCCCCCCGCCGGGTCGCTTCGGCAGCGCCGAAGCGAAACATCCGTCCCGCTTCGCCTGCCGGGCTTTCCCTTTTGCCACATCGCTGCTACATCGCCCGCCGAAGGAGCGCCCGATGACCCGTTTCAGCTTCGCCGTGACCGCCACCGATGGCAAGGCCCGCAGCGGGGTGATTTCCACCGCGCGCGGCGAGATCCGCACCCCCGCCTTCATGCCGGTGGGGACTGCCGCCACGGTGAAGGCGATGCTGCCCGAGAGCGTGCGCGCCACCGGCGCCGACATCCTTCTGGGCAACACCTATCATTTGATGTTGCGCCCCAGCGCCGAGCGGATCGCCCGTCTGGGCGGGCTGCACAAATTCATGAACTGGGAGCGGCCGATCCTCACGGACTCGGGTGGCTTTCAGGTGATGAGCCTTGCGAGCCTGCGCAAGCTCACCGAGGAAGGGGTAACGTTTTCAAGCCATATCGACGGCTCGAAGCACCATCTGAGCCCCGAGCGTTCGATGGAGATCCAGAAGCTTCTGGGCTCCGATATCGTCATGGCCTTCGACGAATGCCCGGCGCTGCCCGCAACCGAGGAAGCGGTGGCGAAATCGATGCGGCTCTCGATGCGATGGGCGCAACGAAGCCGCGACGCCTTTGGCGACCGGCCGGGCCATGCGCTTTTCGGCATCATGCAGGGCGGCGTGACGCGTGCGCTGCGCGAGGAATCGGCCGAAGCGCTCACTGCAATCGGGTTTGACGGCTATGCGGTCGGCGGCCTTGCCGTGGGCGAGGGGCAGGAGGCAATGTTTTCCGTGCTCGACTACGCGCCCGGCTGCCTGCCCGAAGAGAGACCGCGCTACCTGATGGGCGTGGGCAAGCCCGATGACATTGTCGGCGCGGTCGAACGCGGCATCGACATGATGGATTGCGTGCTCCCTTCGCGCTCGGGGCGCACCGGGCAGGCCTGGACCCGGCGCGGGCAGATCAACATCAAGAATGCCCGCCACATGGACGATCCGCGCCCGCTTGACGAGGCCTGCACCTGCCCGGCCTGCCGCAACTATTCCCGGGCCTATCTGCACCATGTGTTCCGCGCCCAGGAGATGATCTCGGGCATGCTGCTCACCTGGCACAATCTGCACTATTATCAGGAACTGATGGCCGGGTTGCGCGCGGCGATTGCCGCGGGGCAGCTGTCCGACTTCGTGGCGCAGTTCCATGCCTTGCGCGCCGAAGGCGACATTGACCCGCTCTGAGCCCCGCCCGAGGGCCGGGCTCAGCGCCCGGCGATCAGGATCACCGCGGCATAATGCGTGGCGGCGGCAGCGAGCACATGGCCATGCCAGATCGCACGCGAGAACGGCATCCCCTTGAGCTTGTAAAACACTGTGCCGAGCGTATAGATCGCGCCCCCGGTGCCGAGCAGGATCAGCACAGCGAGCGGCAAAGCCTGCAGGAGCGGCCAGATCGCGACAATGCCGAGCCAGCCCATCGCAAGATAGAGCACGAAGCCGAGCCGCTCGCCGCGGTGGAAAAAGCCGAGCTTCATCACCATGCCGACGAGCGCGAGCGCCCAGATCGTCAGCGTGAGCGCAATGCCGACCCCGCCTCCGAGCCCGATCAGCGCCATCGGCGTGTAGGTGCCCGCGATCAGCAGATAGATCGCCGCATGGTCGAACCGGCGCAGCACCGCGCGGGCGGGCGCGTAAAGGGTCAGGTTGTAGCCCGCCGAAAAGCCGAAAGAGGCGATCAGACCCACCGCATAGACGACCAGCGGCCAGATCTTCGGCCCGAGCCCGGCCATCGCCGCCCAGACCATCAGCGCCGAGACGGCCGCGACGGCGAAAGTAACGCCAAGCACATGCATCACGCCATCGGCGAAATGCTCACGAAAGGAATGGGCAAGCTGGTGTCGGGTCATGACGGTCTCCGGGGAATGGCTCATCTTAGCATCGCCGCACACCGGCCCAAAGGCTGACGCTGCGTCAGTTCTGGGCGGCGCAGGGGGGGGCGTAGCGAAGAGGGGCGGAGCCCTATGGCGCGGCAATCACGAGATCGGCGGCGCGGTTCTCCTGCGCGAGCAGGCGGCCGTTGGGCAGGTCGTTCTCTTCGGTGCGCCGGCGCGCCTCGGCCTCGGGGAGAGAGGCCCAACGGTTCATCAGCCGGGCGCGGAGCGTGGCCTCGGGCACGGCGATGCGGATCGAGAGATCGAAGAGCGGGAAAAGGTCGCGCCAGGGGGCGCGGGTGAGGAGCAGGTAATTGCCCTCGACCAGCACCACCCGGGCGCCGGCCGGGATCGTCGCGCCGCCGGGCACCACTTCGTCGGCCGCGCGGTCAAAGCTCGGCACGGGAAGGTCTTCGCTGGCGGTTTTCACAGCGCACAGGCAGGCCAAAAGCGCTTCCACGTCAAAGGTTTCCGGCGCGCCCTTCACGGCGCGCAGCCGGTGCGCCTCAAGCCAGTCGTTATCTCGGTGGAAGCCGTCCATCGGCAGCACCGCCGCCATGCCGGGCGCTTTCGCATTCAGCGCCTCGGCGAGCTCGCGCGCGAGCCGCGACTTGCCCGACCCCGGTGCGCCGACAATCGCCACCAGCACCCGGCCGGGGCCGAGCTGGCCGATATGGCCCGCGAGATCCGCCCGGTCGACGCGCAGCTCGGAGGCCATGAAAGCCCCCACATCGCCCATCGGGCCATTGCTGTCACCTAGCCAGAATTCCGCCATCCGCTCCGCCCGCCTCAGCCCATTGCCGCGATCAACCGGCCAAGCGCGGCAGCCGGGTCCTCCTCGCGCCAGATCTCCTCGCCGATGGCGAAGAAATCGGTGATCGGCGCATAGGCGCGCACGAGATCCTCGGTGAGTGCGCCCTCGGCCACCACCGGCACCTCGATCACCTCCGACCACCATTCGAAGATCTCGCGCTCGGGGCGCGTGCCGGTGCCAAGCCCGGTTTCGCCCACCGGGCCAAAGCAGACGTAATCCGCTCCCGCCTCGCCGGCATTCATCCCCTCATGTTTCGAGGCGCCGCAAAAGGCGCCCACGATCGCATCGGAGCCGAGCTCCTTGCGCGCATAGCGCACCGTGCGCGCGCCATCGCTCAGATGCACGCCGTCGAGCCCGTGACGCCCGACGAGCGCGATATGGTTCTCGATCACCAGCGCCACGTCATGTTCATGCGCCACCACCCGCACCGCATCGGCCGCGCGCATCACGGCATCTTCGTCCTTGCTGGCCAGCGCAAGCCGGATGCAGGCGATCTCATGCGCGCCCAGCACCTTCGAGAGCGTCTCCGGGAAGATGTCGAGATCGAAACTCGGCGGCGTGAGCAGGTAGATCTGCGGGCGGTCCTCTGCCATGGGGCTCTCCATTCGGTTTCGCGCCTTCTAGCGCAGGCGGGCCCGCCTTGCCAGCGGCTTTGCGGGGCGCTATCGGGGGGGCATGACTGACGCGATCCCCACCTTCATCCTGATCCGGCCCCAGATGGGCGAGAATATCGGCGGCGCGGCCCGCGCGATGCTGAACTTCTCGCTCAACCGTTTGCGCCTTGTCGCGCCGCGCGACGGTTGGCCGAACCCGAAGGCGGTGGCCATGGCCTCGGGCGCGGCGGGGCAGGTGCTGGACCATGCGGGTCTCTTTGCCACCACAGCCGAGGCGATTGCGGATTGCGATTTCGTCTTTGCCACCACCGCGCGGGGGCGGGAGCTGACCAAGCCGATCTACACCCCCGAGGCGGCGATGACCGAGGCGCGCGCCCGCATTGCGGCAGGGCAAAAGGTGGGCGTGATGTTTGGCCCCGAGCGCACCGGCCTTGAAAACGATGAGATCATCCGCGCGAATGCGATCATCACCGTGCCGGTGAACCCGGCGTTCTATTCGCTCAACCTCGCGCAGGCGGTGCTGCTTCTGGCTTACGAATTCGGCCGCCAAAGCACCGATGTGGCGCCGGTCGACCCGGGCCTTGCCGGCTCCGAGCCCGCCACTGCGCTCGAGATCGAAAAGCTCGGCGATCATTATGAGGAGCGGCTCGCGGCGGCGGGGTTCTTTTTCCCGGAGACCAAGGCGCCGATGATGAAGCGCAACCTGCGCAACATGTGGAGCCGGTTTGGCCTCACCCGCGCCGATGTGCAGACGCTGCACGGCGCGCTGCGCCAGCTCGTGCGGCGGCGCGACTGAGCTTGCGCGGACGCGGGGGCGCGCCCATCCTCGCGCCATGATCAGAGCCTTCCGCAAAGCGATTCTGGCCCTCACCCTCGGGGCAGGGCTCGGGGCGCTTGCGCTTTTTGCCTTCTTTCCAGTGCTGCGGGGGGCAACCTGTCCGGGCTGCTATGGGCTTGAGCCGGTCTCGCGCGCGCTTTTTGTCGAGGCGGAGATGCCGCCCCCTGCGCGGGCGGCGCTTGCCGCCGAGATTGCCGCGGCGCGGGGGCGGATCGCGCAGCTCTTCGGCCCGGCGCAGGCGCATCTGCGCATCCTCGCCTGCGAAACGGAGGCCTGCGACCGGCAGCTTGGCGGGCGCGGGGCCGCGGCGGTCACCTATTCGCTGGGCAGCCTCTCCGTGGTGCGGCTCGCGCCGCGCGGGCGCACGCCCACGATCCTCACCCATGAACTCACCCATACCGAGACCCATGCCCGGCTCGGGCTGGGTGGCCAGCTGTCGCACCGGATTCCAACCTGGATGGATGAGGGGATCGCGGTTCTCGTCTCGGACGATCCGCGCTATCTCGGCCCCGGCACGGGGGGAGCGCGCTGCCTCAAGAAGCCCCGCGAGAGCCTGCCCGCCACGCCGCGCCGCTGGGGTAGGGCGGCGGCGCAGGACCGCGACATCTATGCCGAGGCGGGCTGTGCGGTGCTTCTTTGGATGGCGGAAAACGGCGGCTGGGCGGGGCTTTGGGCCCGGGTTGCCGCGGGCCGCCCGCTACCTTGAGGCCTCTTGCCCCGCGCGCGCCCCGGGCCTAGTCTCGCGCACGAATAAGTGAGGAGCACCCGATGGGGATGAAACCGGCGAAGAACCGTAACCGTGCCCTGTTTGAAGAGGTCGGCGTGGAAACGCCGCGGCAGATGCCGGTGAAGCCGCAAGGCGGCATGATTGATGCCCGGCCAAAGGGCGCACGCGGTGCGGTGCGGTTGTGGATGGCGTCGCTGATCCTGCTCGCGCTTCTCATGCTCGGCTTTGACACGCTGCCGATCCCGGAGCCGGTGGCGCAGGCCGCGCCCTTCACCGGGGCGGCGGTGCTGGCGGTTTGGGCGCTTGGCGCGCTGGGGCTTGCGATGGGCCGGAAGTTTCCGCGCGGCTGGGCCGGGCGCAGCTTTGGGCTTGGTGCCTTCTGCCTTCTCGTGTTCGTCTCGGACCCTGCGGTTTTCTCGATGTCAGCCAAGGCTTTGCGGGGCGATGTTGCGCCGGTTGCGGCGACCGTCCTGCCCGCGACCGAAGCCCTGCCGCCGCTGCCCTTGCTCCCGGCCGCCCCTCCCACGGCGGCGCCCGGAGCCCTTGCGCCGGACCCGGCAGGTTCGCCCGGCAAGACGCTCTCCCTCCTCGATCAGGCCCGCGCCCTGGGATCAGAGGCGGCGCAGATCGCGGCCGATCAGATTGGCGGCATGCGCGAGCTGATCGGCCCGCCGGTGCTCGCCGCGCTGCGCGCGGGGCTTGCTTTCCTGATCACGGGATTTGGCTTTTGGTATGTGCTGCTTCTGGGCCGCAGCGAGGCCGAGCTCATTTCCGCCCGTCGTCAGGGTGAGGCGGGGCTTGCGGGGCTCGCCACCGGGCTCATGCATCTGGGGTTTGCGCAGCTTCTGATCGGCGCGCTCACCACGGCGCTTGGCGCGGGGGCGGTGCATATGGATTGGCCGTTGATGGGCGGCGCTTTCTTCCCCACCGATGCGCTGACCCTTGAGCCGCTCTGGCGCAATGCGCTTGAAAACCCGGCGCTGGTGCAATTCCTGCACCGGGTTGCGGGCTATCTGATCCTGCTCCTTGGCCTCGTCGCTTTGATCCGCTCGCGCCGCTCGGTGCATGGGGTGACGCGCGCGGCCTTCCTGATTGCGGTGATCTGGCTCGTGCTGCAGGTCGTTCTTGGCGTCGTCACGCTGTTGCGCGCCGATGCGCAACCGCTTGCGCTCGCCCATCTTGGCGTTGCGGTCCTGGTCTGGGTCTTCGTGATCCGGGCGCGTTTCCTTGCGCGCTATCCCCGCGTGCAATCCATCCGGAGGTCGTGATGACAGCCTATGCCGAACTGACTGCTTTTCTGCGCGAAACCGAGGCGCTTGCCTATGTCGCCGAACGGCTGGGCTGGGATCAGGAAACGATCATGCCGCGCGGGGCGGCCGCGCAACGCGCCGAGGAGATCGCGGCCCTTGAAGCGGTGCTGCATGCGCGCCGCACCGATCCGCGGCTTGAGGACTGGCTCGCCCGCGCCGAGGCCACGACCGAGGCGGAGGCGCGCGTCCTTGACCTTGCCGGGCGCAGCTACAACCGCGCGAGCCGCATTCCGGCGCGGCTCGCTACCGAACTCGCCCGCCTTACCTCGCTCTCGCAAGGGATCTGGGCCGAGGCCCGCGCCGCCGAAGACCCGGCGCATTTCCTGCCCACTTTGGCGGAAGTGGTCGCGCTCAAGCGCGAGGAGGCGGCCTGCCTGAGCGAGGGCGATCTTTACGACGCGCTTCTTGACGATTACGAGCCCGGCGCCACGCATCGCCAGCTCGGCGCGATGTTCGACCGGATGCGGCCCCGCCTCGTGGCCCTGCGCGAGAAAGTGCTCGGCACCGAGCGCCAACCCAAACCCGTTGGCCATGTCTTCCCCGAGGCGGCGCAGCTGCGCATCGCCCGGATCTGCGCCACCGCCTTTGGTTATGACTGGACCTGCGGGCGGCTCGACAATTCGGTCCATCCCTTCACCTCTGGCTCGGGGCGGGATGTGCGCATCACCACAAGGGTGAGCGAGAGCGATCCGTTCAACTGCCTCTATTCGACGATTCACGAGGTGGGCCATGCCTGCTACGAGCAGGGGATCGACCCGGATTATGCCTTCACACCGCTCGGCCGCGGTGTCTCGATGGGGGTGCATGAGAGCCAAAGCCGGATCTACGAAAACCAGCTTGGCCGTTCGGCGGCCTTCACGGGTTTTCTCTTTCAGCGCATGGTCGAGGCCTTCGGAGATTTCGGCGTCAAGGATGCCGAGGCCTTTCATGCCTGTGTGAACCGGGTCACACCGGGCCATATCCGCACCGAAGCGGACGAGCTGCATTACAACCTCCATATCATGATGCGCTTCGATCTCGAACGCGCGCTCATTGCGGGCAAGATGGAAGTGGGGGATCTGGAAGAGGCCTGGAACACGCGGTTCGAGGCCGATTTCGGGGTGAAGGTGGCGCAGCCCTCGCAGGGCTTCTTGCAGGATGTGCACTGGTCGGTGGGGCTTTTTGGCTATTTCCCGACCTACAGCCTTGGCAACGTCTATGCAGGCTGCCTGAACAAGGCGATGCGCGCCGAGGTCGAGGGGATCGACGAAGCGCTGGCCGCGGGCTCGGCGCGGCCCGCCACCGAATGGCTGCGCGAGCGGCTGCAACGCCACGGGGGCCTGCGCCCGCCGCGCGAGACGATCGCGCTGGCCTGCGGGTTTGAGCCCTCTGAGGAGCCGCTCCTCGATTACCTCGATTCGAAATTCGGCGCGATCTACGGGGTGTGAGCCGGGTAGCCCCCGGCTCTTCAGGCGGTGGAAGTGAAGCGGTTCGCTGGCGTGGTGATCAGGCTTTTGGCATGGCTCACCCCGTCAAAGCGCGCTTTCAGCGTTTGCGGCCCGGCGGTGAGGCGGAAGTAGTCATAGGCCTTTGGCGCGTCGAAGGCGCAAAGATACTGGAAATGCAGCCGGAAGAAGCGCCAGCGCAGCGCCTTCCAGCGTTCCGGGCTCAGGGTTTGGGTGAAGGCGGCGGAGATCACCAGCGGATGGATTTGCCCCTTCGGCCCGACCCCCGAGACCCGGACCGGATCGCACAGCGCGAAGGCGCAGCCATCTCCCGGCGCGGTGACATCGACCCAGGTGAGTTCTTCGCGCGTGGCGAGAAAGGCGAGATCGCCGCGCAGGCGTTTGGCCTGCGGCAGGTAGCTCACCATCGGCACCACATGGCCGAGCGAGAGGAAGGAAAGCGCCGGGCCCTCCGCGGGCACGCGGCCGGTGCGGATCAGATCGGCGAGGATCGAGACGGCGAGATGCGCGCCCGAGCTGTGGCCGACGATGAGCACCTCGTCCCAGTCCTCAGTGAGCGCCTTGGCGATCGTGGCGCCAAACTCCGCCATCCGCACTTCGAGCCGCGGCGGGTTGGCGCCGCCCCAGCGCGCGGTGAAGGCATAATCATGCATCAGGTAATAGGCGTAGAACGTGCCGTCCTTGCGGCGAAACCAGCGTAAGGCTGCCCAGACGAGGGCGAGCCCCGCCAGCGCCGAAAGGCCGGTGACGAGCGCGGGGAGCGGCCCCGGCACGGCAAGGATCGAGACCGCGGCGCCAAGATAGCGCGAGAGCGCCCAGACCACCGCGGCCCCCAGCCCGAGCGCCACGAGAAGCTGCACGATCAGCGCGAAGATCGGGTAGAGCGCGGCGATCACCGGCCCCTTGCGCAGCCGCATCAGCCGGAAGAGCGCGCCCGAGGCGATATACGCCCAGGCGGTGCGCAGAAGCTGGCCATAGGTTGCGAGGATCGAGCCATCCATGCTGTCGCGCACGATATCGGCCCAGATCAGCACTTCGATATCGGCCTCGACCGTTTCCCCCTCCTGCTCGGAGCGCACATGCCAGCCATAGGGGCCACCCGCGCGCTTGCGGGCGAGGCTGAGGCTGTAGCCCGAGATCGCCGCCTGCGCCTGCCCCTCCTTGCGGTAAAGCTCGCGGTAGCGGCGGGGATGGATCGGGTCATAGCCGGGGATGTAGAACACCCGGCGCTTTCTTACTGTCTCGCTCATCTCGGCTCGCATGCTCGCGGATCATTTGCCCCGAGGCTAGCAGGAAAGACAAGGCCGGGCTGTGACTTATGCGGCATTCCAGCGGTTGAGATTGGTGCGGATCGCGGCGATCCGGTCGGCCGTTGCGGGGTGGGACAGAAGCCACGCTGGCACCGCACCCGCGCGCGCGCCGGTGATCGCGTCGAGTTTTTCGAAGAGGGTCAATTGCGGGTCGGCGCCGATCCCCGCCTTGAGAAGCAGCGCGGTGGCAAATTCATCGGCCTCGTATTCATCCTTCTGGCTCAGCCGCGCCGCCACCGCCTCGGTGATCAGATTGGCGATCCAGGGGCCGATCACGGGAATGAACCGGCCGATGAGCCCGGTCAGCACGAAGCGGAGCAGGTTCTGGCCGGAAAAGTCGATCATCCGGCGCTTGGCATGCCCGCGCGCGACATGGCCGATTTCATGGGCGATCACCGAGGCAAGCTCCTCGGCGCTGACCTGGCCTTGACGGTAGAGACGCACAAACCCCTCGGTCAGGTACACACTGCCGTCTGGCGCCGCGAGTCCGTTCACCTGCGGAATCTCGTGCACGAAAACCGGCAGCCGTTCGATCCCCAGCGCCTTGCGCAAGGCTTCGATCACCGGCGTCAGGTCGGGCTCGTTGAGCGGGTGGGATTGCTGGGCGAGCTTGCGGACTGTGGCGCGCGTCGAGAGATGCCAAACCACCAGCCCGGCGGCGAGGATCAGAAGGAAGGGGAGCAGGCGGAAAAGAAGGAGCATGTCTCTCAGATGGGGGGGCTGGGCACAGGATCAATCCCCAAGTGGGGCGAGCTCTTCGGGTTCTGGCGTCATTTCTTCGGATTCGGGCGGCTCGGGCCGGCGCAGGGCGCGCAGCAGCCAGAGCCCGAGCCCGATGGCGACGGCGCCCGCGGCAAGCAGGCCAAGCGTATTGCCCGCCAGATCGGCCGCGGCGTCGAGATTGCGCCCGAACACCATGCCAAGCCCGACATAGCCCAGCACCCAGACCACTTCGCCCGCGATGTCGGCGAGCGTGAAGCGGCGGTGGCTGTAGCCCGAGGCCCCGGCGGCAAGGTTGACCCAGGGCCCGAGCGCCGCAAAGAGCCAGCGCGAGAGAAACACCGCAAGCGCGCCGTGCTGGGCGAGCTTGTCGAGCGCGGTGGCGATGAGCGCGGCCCGTTTCGTGCCGGGTTTGGGCAGCAGATGCCCGGCGCGACGGCCAAGGAAAAACCCCAGTTGATCGCCCGCGAGCGCACCGCCGAAAGCCGCACCGCCGACGGCGGGCAGCGAAAGATCGCCCGAGGCGACGAAAGCCCCGGCGGCGATCATCATCAAGGACGAGGGGACGGGGAGCGCAAGGCAGCTCAGGAAGGTGGTGAGCCCGACAAGCCAGGGCCCGTAAAGCGGCAGCGCTTCGAGCAAGGCGTCGAGCAGCGCGCCGTTCATGGACGCGGATCCGGATGGGTGATGTTGGGGAGTCCCACGGCGAGCCGGTCGATCAGGTCTTCGAGCGGCACGTCGAGTGCGCGGGCGATGCGCTCAAGCGTGGGCGGGCCGCTCCCCACCAACTCCGGCCCGTTTTCGATGCCGAGCACAGCATCGACCTCCTCGACCTTCAGCCGCCAGCTCCGCGCGATATAGCCCGGCGTCATCCAGCCCTCGGGCGCCTGCCGGTGATGCTCCGGGTTCGCCCAGTAGATCGTGCGCAGGACGATCCGCCCGCCAAAGAAGGCCGCAAGGCTTGCCGCGAGAAGAAAGGCGATGAGCGGTCCCCGCTGCTCGCGCCAGAGCCGGCGCAACGCGTTCATCCGAGCACCTTCATCGCGGCGGTGATGCCTTCGAGCGTGAGCGGGAACATCCGCCCCGCGAAGATCTCGCTGACCATGCCGATCGACATCGTATAGGACCAGTGGCGCTCGGGCACCGGGTTGAGCCAGACATGGTCGGGCCATTGCTCTTGTGCGCGCGAAAGCCAGAGCGCGCCGGGTTCGGGGTTCCAATGCTCGTTCGCGCCGCCGACATGGCTGATCTCATAGGGCGACATCGCGGCATCGCCCACAAAGATGCATTTGTAATCGGGGCCATAGCGGTGCAGCACCTCCCAGGTGGGGGTCACCTCGCCCCAGCGGCGGCGATTGTCGCGCCAGACCCCCTCATAGAGGCAATTGTGGAAGTAATAATGCTCCAGATGCTTGAACTCGGCGCGCGCGGCCGAGAAAAGCTCGTCTACGAGCGCAATATGGTCATCCATCGAGCCGCCGACATCGAGAAAGAGCACGACCTTGACCGCATTGTGCCGCTCGGGCCGGGTCTTCACGTCTATATAGCCCGCCTCGGCGGAGGCGCGGATCGTACCGGGAAGGTCCAGTTCCTCCTGCGCCCCGTGCCGCGCCCAGTGCCGGAGCCGTTTGAGCGCTACCTTGATGTTGCGGGTGCCGAGCTCGACCGTATCGTCGAAATCGCGAAACTCGCGCTTGTCCCAAACCTTTACCGCACGGCGGTGGCGGCTTTCCTCCTGACCGATCCGCACGCCCTCAGGGTTGTAGCCATAGGCGCCGAAGGGGGAGGTGCCTGCCGTGCCGATCCATTTGTTGCCGCCCTGATGGCGGCCCTGCTGTTCCCGGAGCCGCTCGCGCAGCGTCTCCATCAGCTTCTCGAAGCCGCCCAGAGCCTCGATCTGCGCCTTTTCTTCCGCGCTCAGATGCTTCTCGGCGAGCTTGCGCAGCCAGTCTTCGGGAAGCTGCAGGGCGTCCAGCACCGCCTCCTGCGGAATGGTTTCCAACCCCTTGAAACTTTCAGAAAAGGCGCGGTCAAACCGGTCGAGGTGGCGCTCATCCTTCACCATCGCCGCGCGGGCGAAGTAGTAAAACCCGTCGAGGTCATAGGTGCAAAGCCCGGCTGCCAGCCCTTCGAGAAAGCCCAGATACTCGCGCGGGCTCACCGGCACGCCGGAGGCCCGCAGCTTTTCGAAAAACGGCAGAAACATCACATCCCCCGTGCCCCTTGCCAGCGCGGGGCACGCCCGGCCGGATCAGCCGCGCCCGGCCTGGGCGCGTGCCGCCACTTCGGCGGCCCGCGCCCGCGCCGCAGCATCGGAGCCAAAACCGTAGCCTGCCCATTGCCCGGAGTCGAGCCGCGCCTGCCGCGCCTGAACCCCCTCCCCAAGCGCCTCATAGGCTTCGGCGCGGATCAGATGAAGCGTCGCCACCAGCGCCGCATTCTCGCCCTCAAGCGCCGGAGCAAGCGCCCGGTCGGCCAGCGCTATCGCTTCCTGCGCGTGCCCCGAAGAGAGCGCTAAAGCGGCAAGCTGCATGTCGACATGGGCAGATTGGATGCCCGCACCGGGCGTGCTGCGGTAGATGGCGCCAGCCGTGGCAAAGGCATGCAACGCGGTTTCGGGGTCGCTTTGCACCGTCAGGCGGCCAAGCGCATACCAGCCGAAGGCGGCGCGGGTATCGTGCCAGCCCTGCGCGGTGGCAAGCTGGATTGCCGTTTGCGCCGCGGCGCGCCGGGCGCGGGTGCTACCGGGGCCAATCGCCCGGTTGACGGCGTTGACATAAGCACGCGGCGTCGGGTCTTCGCGCAGGCCCCGCACTGCACCACCGGCGGGATTGAGGCGCGCAAAAACGGCGGGCAAACGTGCCTGAACCTCGGGGGCACTCAGGCCGGACTGAAGCTCGGGCGCATAGGTCGCGCGCAGCTGCATCATGTCATATCGCGTCAGCACGCTCTGGAAGTTGTCGTCATTCCAGACCGAGTCCGGTAGCCGGTAGAGGTCATTGAGGGGGCCGAGCGCCTGGCTCGTTTCCTCGTGGAGGCAGTCGCGCAGCTCCTGTGGCGTCGCCTCGACAGGAATGAACACAGTGGCGGCGGTGCGTTGCTTCACCTGCGCCCAGTCGCCCGCGGGGGTGCGGCGTTGCGCGCGATAGTCGCTCCAGTTCGTGGCATTCGGCACGACGAAACAGGCGGCACCGGGCGCTTCGCGGCGCATCTTGCGGCGCGGCACGAATTCGATGCGGATATGGTTGCTGGCCGAAGCCCCGACCGAGATCGGAAGGCCCGCCTCGCGGCGCAGCCGCGCCACCAGCCGGACGAGTTCGGGTTCGGCCGCGGGTGGGGCGCCGGGCGCGAGCGCCACCGTCACCGGCCCTTCAAATCGCGAAAACTGGCCGAACCGGCGCCCCGATTCGAGCGAGAAGCTCAACTCCATGAAATCGCGCGCAAGCTCGCTGTTGGAGGGCAGCACGGCGGCGCGGGGCACGGGGGCGGCGCGCGGGGAGCCCGGGAAGATTTCGCTCAGCGGCAGGTCGAGCGCCGCGGTGGCGGCGCGGGCGGTCGGCGCCTCGAAAGCAGGCGGCGGCGCCGCGCAGCCCGCCAAGACGGCGAGCCCGGCGAGCGCCGAAATCCGGGTGAGCGGAGAGACCTTCCCCAAGGCGGCTCGGTGGCGCGGCGGCATGGCGGCGGGGGCTTTGGCCGCTCTGATCGTTTCATAAGGCGGCATGATCTTCGAACGCATGGCAGCGCGATTCCGGTTTGTTCAGGGGTCCGCCAGTGAGCGGGCCTTGGCTTCGACCCGCAATCATTTGAGTTTCAATGGGATTTTAATAAGGCGCTGCTGCGGGATATGCCCCGCCGCGGCCCGTCAGCCGCCTTGTTCTCGCCATGTTTGCCCGCGCGCGAGGCGATTGTTGCGCAGGGTGGAACAGAGCGGTTCCAGCCTGGCTGAGCTGCGGCGGCGGTTCTCGATTTGGAATTTCTGCGTTTCGTTTGAGGAAACGGCATATCTGTCCCCCGCGTCGCGAAGGGGCATCTGCCGGTTCCGCGCCACGCTGCGGGCCAGGGATGCGCTCCGCCCTGGCCCGCAGGCGCGCATCAATCGGGACCGCGCGGCAGGATTGTGGGGGGATCAGAAACAGACGCCCCGGCCGGAGCCGGGGCGCGTCAGGCTTGATTCGATGCGCGCGGAGGGTCGCCTCAGCGGGCGCGGCGGCGCCCCCGGCCGGTCGAGGCGGCCGCTGCGGCCGAGGCTTCGGCAAAGCTCGCGCCTTCCTTCATCGCTTCGAGCACTTTCGCGAGCTTGATCCAGTCCGCCGAATTCGCGTCGTGGTCCATCAACAGGTTGGCGGCGCGGATCGCCTCCATCTCCTGACTGCGCACCGGGTTCATGATGGCGCTCGTCATCCCCGCACCGATCGCCATCGGCAGGAAGGCGGCGTTGACACCATGGCGGTTCGGCAGGCCGAAGGAGATGTTCGAAGCGCCGCAGGTGGTGTTGACGCCCAGCTCGCTGCGCAGGCGCTGCACCAGCGTGAACACCTGTCGTCCCGCCGAAGGCATCGCGCCGACCGGCATCACCAGCGGGTCAACGACAATGTCATGCGCGGGAATGCCGAAATCGGCGGCCCGTTCGACGATCTTTTTCGCCACCGCAAAGCGGACCTCCGGGTCTTCCGAGATCCCGGTGTCATCGTTCGAGATCGCCACCACGGGGACATTGTATTTTTTCACCAGCGGCAGCACGCGCTCAAGTCGTTCTTCCTCGCCGGTGACGGAGTTCAGAAGCGGGCGGCCCTCGCAGGCCGCGAGCCCGGCCTCAAGCGCGGCGGGCACGGAGCTGTCGATGCAGAGGGGGACATCGGTGATCGCCTGCACGCGGGCGATCAGATCGCGCATCAAGGGCGGTTCAACAAAGTTGTTGTCGGCATAACGCGGATCTTCGGCCATCTTGTTGGAGAAGACGGCGCCCGAGTTGATGTCAAGCACGGTGGCACCGCAGGCCACCTGCTCAAGCGCATCCTTCTCGACAGTGGTGAAATCGCCCGCCTCCAGCTCGGCGGCCAGTTTTTTCCGGCCGGTCGGGTTGATGCGCTCGCCGATCACGCAGAAGGGCTCGTCGAAGCCGATCACCACGGTCTTCGTCTTGCTCTCGAGAATGGTGCGGGTCATGGTCAGCCTTTCATCTGTTCCGCGATCCAGGTCGCGTTGGTCTTGATACCGCCGAGCGGAAAGAAATGCACGGCCTCGATCCCGAATTCGGGATGAGCGGCCTTGTGCTTGGCGAGATCCTTGAGAAGCTCGGTAGGCTCGATCGGCGCAAGGAGCTTCGTCACATCCTTGGCGCGTTTTTGCAGCACCTTCAGGCTCGGCCCGACGCCACAGGAGATCGCGAATTTCAAAAGCGTCTGCAGCTTGCCGGGGCCCGCGATGCCAATATGGACGGGCATCTTGATCCCTTCCGCGGCGAGCCGGTCCACCCAGGCGATCATCGGCCCCGCCTCGAAGGCGAATTGCGTGACGATGGCGCAGTCGGCATCGGTCGTGTCGGCGAATTTCTGTTTCAGCTTGAGGGCTTCCATGACGATCTTGTCGCCGCCGCTCACGTCGATGTCGCGGTTGCCCTCCGGGTGACCGGCAAAGTGGATGCGCTCGAAGCCCGCGAAGGCGCCGCTTTCAAGGAGCTGCATCGAATTGTCGAGGCTGCCGAGCGGGGTTTTCGGCCCGCCGCCCAGAAGCAGCGCCTGTTTCACACCTGCCTCGCCCTTGTAGCGCGCCACCCATTCGCGCAGCTCGAGCGCATCGCGCATGATCCGCGCGGGGAAATGCGGCATCGGCTCGAAGCCGTCCTCGCGCAGTCGCTTGACGGTGGCCACCATTTCCTCGATCGGCGTGCCCTCGATATGGGCCACGTAAACCCGCGTACCTTCGGGCAGAAGGGCGCGGAAATCCTCGATCTTGGCCGCCGTGCGGGGCATCACCTCGATCGAGAAGCCGTCGAGAAAGGCGGGCAGCACGCCATTGGTGGGCGGGGTTTGCGAGCTGGAAACGGCCTCGCGGCGGAAGTTCAGAAGCGCCATGTCTCTCTCCGTCAGCTGGGCTGGGGCTCCCAGCCGTCATTGGCAATCAGCCGGGCGAGCGCCGCGGCATCGTAGTCGGAGAGAACCCGCGCCAGCTCGGCTTCGGCGGCCTCATTGTCCGAGCCGTCGCGGGTGCCAATCACCACCTTGCGCCACTCGGCAAGGTAAGCGTCGCTGTCCTTCGCGCCGATCTTCATCGCGCAGCGGTCGATCGCCTGTTCGAACCGTTCGGGGAGCGGCTTTTTCACCCCCCTGCGGCCCGAGCCTGCAATGATCTGCGCGGGAATGTCGCGCCAGAAGACGATGGTGATCTCGGCCATTCGTGATTCCCTCTTGTCTCAGCAATACGGGCGAAAGCGACGCCACCGGAGACGGATTTCGACATGTTTCGCGGGGTTGGCGACACCGCCCGTTTTCTTCGCGCAGTTGGCACCGGACATGCAAATTCGAAGTGTGCATGAAGATGATGAAGACGGCTCAAATGCCGCCCGGTCACGTGGGGCGGCGGATGCCTCCGGCGGGAAAATTTGGGCCAGGCCGAAAAGAAGAACGAGATCGCAGGCCGGCCCTTTCATCTTGCCTTAAATATCCCGGGGGAGCGGGGGCGGAGCCCCCGCCCGGGTCGCTTCGCCTGGGGCGAAGCGAAATTCGGTGCCCGGGCCGAGCATTCTGGCAATGTGATCGAGGTCACCAAATCGTCATCAGGCGCTTGAACCGGCGCCGCCCGCGCGCTACCTAGGGGGTAACTTGAAATCGGAGGGCGTGACGATGGCGCCCAGGCGTCCTCGGGCTGCGGGCGCGATCCCGAAACCGGTCGAACGCGCCGCACCCACCCCCGCCGAGCCGGGCGAGCTTTATGCTGCGCTCGATCTCGGCACCAACAGTTGCCGGATGCTGATCGCCCGACCGAAGGGCGATCAGTTCCAGGTTGTGGACAGCTTTTCGAAGGCTGTCCAGCTCGGCCAGGGGTTGGAAGCCTCGGGTCGGCTTTCCCGGTCATCCATGGCGCGCACCGTGCAGGCGTTGCAGATCTGCCGCCGCAAGATCGAAACGCATGGCGTGCGCCGGATGCGGCTTGTCGCGACCGAGGCCTACCGCCGCGCTGGCAATGCGCGCGATTTCATCCGCTACGTGCGCCGCGAGACCGGCTTGCCGCTCGAGATTATTCCGCCCGAGGAAGAGGCGCGGCTCGCGGTGATTTCCTGCGCCTCGCTCGTCAATCCGGGCACCGAGCAGCTGCTTGTTGTCGATATCGGCGGCGGCTCGACCGAACTTGTCTGGATCGACATTTCCTATGTGCCGCCGGGCGACCGGCCGCGTGCGATCATGCGGCTTTCGGGCGGCTTCTCACAACCCGAAAGCGAGATCCCTTCGGCCCGGGTGGTGGACTGGATCTCGGTGCCGCTCGGCGTTGCCACGCTGAAAGACCAGTTTGGCGATGTCGAGGACGATGCGGCACGTTTTGCGCTGATGTCGTGGTTCTTCGAGGAAAAGCTTGCCGATTTCAGCCCTTATGCCTCCGGCACGCCGCAGGAGGGGTTTCAGGTGATCGGCACTTCGGGCACGGTCACCACCGTGGCCGCCTGCCACCTTGGCCTCAAGCGCTATGACCGCAACCGGGTCGACGGGCTCACCATGACCTCGGGGGAGATCGATGCCGTGATCCGCTCGTTTCTGACCCTCGGCCCGGAGGGACGGCGCGCCGATCCGCGCATCGGGCGGGACCGGCATACGCTGATCATGTCGGGTGCGGCGATCTTGCAGGCGCTGATGCGGGTCTGGCCGACCGACCGGATGTCGGTTGCCGACCGCGGCCTGCGCGAGGGGCTGCTTTATGCGCAGATGGCCGAAGATGGCGTGCTCGAAGAGATGAAGCCGATCGTAGGAGAGATCGAATGACCAAGACCCCGACCGGCAAAAACACCTCCGGGCGCGGGCAGCGCGACCTGCGGGTGCGGGTGAAAACGGCGAAGGGGCGCAAACTCTCTTCGACGCTCTGGCTTGAGCGGCAATTGAACGACCCTTACGTGATCCGCGCGAAAAAAGAGGGCTACCGCGGCCGCGCCGCCTACAAGATCCTGGAACTCGACGAGAAATTCCATTTCCTCGTGAACGGGGCGCGGGTCGTCGACCTTGGTTGCGCGCCCGGCGGCTGGTGCCAGGTGGCGGTGAAGCGGGTCAATGCGCTTGGCGAGAAGTCGGGCAAGAAAATCGGCACCGTGCTCGGCGTCGATTTGCAGGAGATCGCGCCGATTGCCGGGGCTGACCTGCATCAGCTGGATTTTCTGGAAGATGGTGCGGACGAAAAGGTGAAGGGCTGGCTCGGGGGCCGGGCCGATGTGGTGATGTCGGATATGGCCGCGGCGGCCTCGGGCAACCAGCAGGTGGACCATTTGCGCATCATCACTTTGTGCGAGCATGCCGCCTATTTTGCCTTTGATGTGCTCGAAGAGGGCGGCACTTTTGTGGCCAAAGTGCTCGCGGGCGGCGCCGAACAGGGGCTGATGGGGGTTCTTAAGAAGAATTTCGAGAAGGTGGTGAATGTCAAGCCGCCCTCGTCGCGCAAGGACAGCTCCGAGAAATTCGTGGTCGCCCAAGGGTTTCGGGGCAAACGGCACGAAGAGGGGCTGCAGGCGCCTGACGCAGAGTAAACTGCGACCCTTGCGCGCAGCCGATTTCGCCCTATCCTGAGCGCTTCGACGCAGCGTGAAGAGGGGAGGCTTTTCGATGCGCCACAGGGAGAGTGCGCCCGCAAGCCGTAACCATGCCGAGATCGTGCAATCTGTCGTCACCTCGGCCAAGGCCGCGGGGCGGGCGGGGTTTGCCGCCTCGTGGCGGCGCTCGATGATCCATCACAAGCTTGATCCGGGGCAGGGGCAGGGCGCGCATCGGCTGACCGAGCGCGAGATCGAGGCGCGCCGCGAGGCGGCAGGGCTCTTGTTGCGCGTTGCCGCCCCCGTGCTTGACCGGCTCGCCCGCGCCGCCTGCGAGGCGGGCTGCGCGGTCTTTCTCTCCGATGCCGAGGGGCTCGTGCTTGACGAGCGGCTGCGCGAGGGGGACCGGCGCGCCTTTCACGGCTCGAACCTTGCCCCGGGCTCGGATTGGTCCGAGGGCTCGGAGGGCACGAATGGCATCGGCACCTGCCTCGCCGAGGGCCGCGCCGTCACGGTTTGGCGCGACCAGCATTTTCGCGCCACCAATACCGGGCTGACCTGCATGGGGGCGCCGGTGTTTGGCGCCGAGGGGGAGTTGGCGGGCGTGATCGATGTCTCCTCCGCCCGCGCCGACATGACCGAGGGCTATGCGCGGCTTGTGGCGCTCACCGTGCAGGATGCGGCGAGCCGGATCGAGGCGGATCTGTTCCGGGCCGCGTTTGCCGGGGCGCGGATCCTCTCGGCGGGCGGCACCGAGGAGAGCCCGCAGGGCGTGATGCTGCTCGCGCTCGACCGCGACGATCTGGTGATTGGCGCCACGCGCGCGGCGCGGCGCCAGCTTGGCCTTGAGCCGCGCCAGATTGGCCGGGTGCCGGCCAATGATCTTTTCGGGGAGCGGGCAGCCCCCGCGCAGGGGGCGCTGGCCGAGGCGCAGCGGGCCGAGATGGCGCGCGCGCTTGCGCGTTCGGGCGGGAATGTATCTGCCGCGGCGCGCGATCTGGGGATTGGCCGCGCCACCTTTTACCGCAAAGCAAAGGCGCTCGGGCTGGGTGTGTGACCCTTTGCGCGGCGCCGCGCGGGCTCAGCCGTTGCGGAAATGCTTGGCGAGCTTGAGCCCCTGGCCCTGATAATTCGAGGCGATCCCGGTGCCGTAAAGCCGCTCCGGCCGCTCGGCCATACGCTCATAGACAAGCCGCCCGACCACCTGCCCGTGTTCGAGCACGAAGGGCGCCTCGTGGCAGCGAACTTCAAGCACGCCTTTGGAGCCCTCTCCTCCGGCGGCGCCATGGCCGAAACCGGGGTCGAAAAAGCCCGCGTAATGCACCCGGAACTCGCCCACCATCGCAAGGTAAGGCGCCATCTCGGCAGCAAAATCGGGCGGGATCACCACCGCCTCGCGGCTCACGAGAATATAGAAGGCGCCGGGGTCGAGGATGATCCGCCCGTCGCGGGTGCGGATCTCCTCCCAAAAATCGGAGGCCGGATAATGTGCGATCCGATCAAGGTCGATCACGCCGGTATGGGGCTTGGCGCGGTAGCCGACAAGATCGCCCGTCTCCGGGCGCAGATCCACCGAGAAGCCGAGCCCGTGGTCGATCACCGCCTCGCCACTCACCAGGGGTTCAGCGGCATGCAGGAGCTTCAGCTCCGGGTCAGAAAGCGCAGCATCTCCGGCGCGAAACCGGATCTGGTTGAGCCGCATGCCGGGCCGCACCAGCACCGAAAACGAGCGCGGGCAGATCTCGGCGTAAAGCGGGCCCGCATAGCCCTCAGGGATGCGGTCAAATTCGGTGCCGCCATCGGTGATGACGCGGGTGAGCAGATCGAGCCGCCCGGTCGAGCTTTTTGCATTCGAGACGGCGGTGAGGCCCGCGGGCAGCGCGAGCCGCTCCATCAGCGGCACGAGATACACGCAGCCCTTTTCGAGCACCGCGCCCTCGGTGAGGTCCATCCGGTGCATTTCGAACGCGGCAAGCTTTGCTTCCACCCGTTCGTTGGGGCCCGCAAGGAAGGAGGCGCGGATGCGGTAGGCCACCGGCCCAAGCCGCAGATCGAGGCTTGCGGGCTGCACCTGCGCATCGATCACGGGGGCAGAGGCGGCGATCTCACCCCGAAGGATCATCGCACGCAATGCGCTGTCGGGAAGAACGCCCTGCATCGTCAAAGCCCCGTGTAAATCAGGTGTCGGATATGCGAACGCCCACCCCCGAAGGAGTGGGCGTTGTTCGGATGGTCGGGCCGGTGAGATTCGAACTCACGACCTTCCGCCCCCCAGACGGACGCGCTAACCAGGCTGCGCCACGGCCCGACGAGGGGCATATAGAGGCATTGCGCCTCCGGGCGCAAGCGGCAAAACGCATCTTTTTGCGCCAAGTTGGTGCGAGCGATGCGGGCCATATCAGCGCCGTGCGGGCGGTGGGCGCGGCGGCTGGGCCAGCCGTGCCTGAAGCGCCATGAGCCGGTCATGCGAGGAGAGAAGCCGCATCCGTTCGATCGGCGAAAGCGCGACCGGGGCAAAGAGCGCAAGCCCTTCCTTGAGCGCGCCGAGCGGGTTCACGCTCGGATCGATCTGCCCGGCCACGGGGAGTTCCTGGCTGAGCGGCGCGGCGCCGCTCAGAATGAGGCTCACCATCCGCTCGAGCGGATCGAGCGCGGGCGGCGCGGCGCGGGGCGCCGCGAGCTCGGGCCAGTCTTCCGGCCCTGGCTCCGGCTCTGCGTCGGGGATCTCGGGGCCCGGATCGTCGGGTTCTGGCGCCTCCGGAACAGGTTCTTCGGGAACAGGTTCTTCCGGAAGAGGTTGTTCCGGCACTGGCTCTTCGTGTCCGGGCCACTCGGGTTCAGCGGGCTCTACCTGTTCCGGCCATTCCTGCGGTGCTTCCGGGGGCGGAAGGTCCGGCACCGGTTGCGGCAAGATTTCAGGTTCCTGCGGGATTTCAGGTTCCGGCGCGGGCAGGGGCTCGGGCGTGGGGGCCGGCTCCGGTTCCGGTTCGGGCAGGGCCATCAACTCAAACAGCGAGGGCTGGTACCATTCCTGCACCGCGGCAACCGGCGGGGTCGTGGCCTCGGGGGGCGGTGCGGATTTGCGGCGCGGCCCGCGCGGGGCGATGAAGGAGTAGGCGCTGTCCTCGACCAAGAGCGGCGGCGTGGGGTCCGGCTCGGGCTCTGCTTCCGGCTCAGGTTCGGGAACCGCTTCGGGTTCCGCCCCGATGGTCTGCGCTGCGACCGCCTGCTCTGTCGGGGTGACGGGGGCGGGGTCTGCTTCGATCTCCGCGACCGGCAAAGCCTCCGTGTCCGTCGCCGCGGGGAGGAGCGGCTCGGGCGTTTCCAGTGCGGGGGGCGCGGTGCGACGGAACACCAGCTCCGGCGCGGGAGCTTCTTCCGGGCGATCGAAGGTCGTGGGGCGGTGCCGGGCAAAAACGAGCGCGGCAATGTCGCCCCGCTCGGGCTCCGCCTCCGGTTCGGGCTGCGCTTCCGGTTCGGGCTGCGCCTCCGGTTCGGGCTCTGCTTCCGGTTCGGGCTCTGCTTCCGGTTCGGGCTCCGCTTCCGGTTCGGGCTGCGCCTCCGGCTCGGGTTGCGCCTCCGGCTCGGGCTGCGCCTCCGGCTCGGGCTGCGCCTCCGGCTCGGGCTGCGCTTCCGGTTCGGGCTCCACTTCCGGTTCGGGCTGCGCCTCCGGTTCGGGCTGCGCCTCCGGTTCGGGCTGCGCCTCCGGTTCGGGCTCTGCTTCCGGTTCGAGCTGCGCCTCCGGTTCGGGCTGCGCTTCCGGTTCAGGCTCCGCTTCCGGTTCGGGCTCCACTTCCGATTCGGGCTCTGCTTCCGGTTCGGGCTGCGCCTCCGGTTCGGGCTGCGCCTCCGGTTCGGGCTCTGCTTCCGGTTCGGGCTCTGCTTCCGGTTCGGGCTCTGCTTCCGGTTCGGGCTCTGCTTCCGGTTCGGGCTCTGCTTCCGGTTCGGGCTGCGCTTCCGGTTCGGGCTGCGCTTCCGGTTCGGGCTGCGCTTCCGGTTCGGGCTGCGCTTCCGGTTCGGGCTCCGCCTCCGGTTCGGGCTGCGCTTCCGGTTCGGGCTCCACTTCCGGTTCGGGCTGCGCCTCCGGTTCGGGCTGCGCTTCCGGTTCGGGCTGCGCTTCCGGTTCTGGCTCCGCCTCCGGCTCGGGCTCTGCTTCCGGTTCGGGCTCTGCTTCCGGCTCGGGCTGCGCCTCCGGTTCGGGTTCCGCCTCCGGCTTGCGTCCGAAAACCAGATCAAAGGCCGTATCGATAATTTCCTCGTCCGCCTCAAAGGCGGGTCCGGTCTCAGCGCCGGTCTCTGTACCTGTCGTCTGGAGCGGCCCCGCAAGGGCCGCGGTGTCAAGCTGTGCAACGGTCTCTTCGGCCGTCTCGCTTGCGGGCGCCGCCTCCGGGCCGAGGCTTGCGTCCAAAAGCGCTTCCGCTACGGCTTCGGCGACGATTTCCGAAAGTGCCGCCTCGAAGCCAAACGGATCGACTGGCAGATCCTCCGTGGCCGGCAGAATGAGGTCCGGCCGGGTTTCCTCGGGCGGCGCATCGTCGCCAGCAGGCGTGGCCGATAGCTCGGGTTCTGCCGAAGGCTCGGGTTCTGGCGGGGCAGCAGGCTCCTTGGCACCTATGGCCTCGGCGTCCTCGGCGGGGGGCGCGGGGACAGACAGCGCCGCCTTGGCCGCCGCGGCGGCACGGATTGCATCGGCGGCGGCGCGCAGGCGTTTGATCTCGGCGCGGACGGCCTCGGCCTCGGTGCGCGCCAGCTCAAGCGCGGCTTGCGCCGCGGCGATCGAGCGCGCCTCGACCGGCCCGGAGGCGATCTGATGGAAGTCGGATTGTGCCGCGGGCGGGGCAGGGGACGCGTCTTCGCAGAGGGCGGGGGCTGCAGGTTCCGGCGCGACAAGTTCCGGCGCGGCAGGTTCCGGCGCGACGGGCGCAGATTCGTCCGATGCGATTTCCTCCGGCCCGGGTCCGGGAGGCGGAAGACCTCCGGCTGTGTCGGGGAGGGCAGATGTTTCGACGATGGTCAATTCATCCGGAACCGGGGGAGGCTCTTCCGGCTCCGGTGCAGCGACATCCGTCGCCACGGATTCAGGGCTTTCGGCAATGAGTTCTGAAGCCCCGAAAGTTTCGGAAATCTCAGAAACAGCTTCCGCAGCCTGTGCTGCCCCCTCTTCCGGTTGCAGGTCCGGGGGCTGCATCTCTTTTGTTTCGGGGTCTTCGTGGTCAGCGGATGCGGGGGCGACGAGAGGGTGAACCACATGCGCGGTGATTGCCTCTGTACCGGTCTCGGTAGGGCTCTCGATCACAGGCTCGGGACCGGGTTCCGGGGCGAGCGCGACAGGCGCTTCAAGCACCTCCCGGCCGAGCGCCGTGATCGCCTTCACGCCTCGGGATTTGAGCGCGGCCTGTGCGTCCTTGATCGCCAGACCCTCGAGCTGCAGCAACGCCTTGATCCCGGCGATCAGCGCGACATCGGCGGGGCGGTAATAACGCCGCCCGCCAGCGCGTTTGACGGGCTTGATCTGTGCAAACCGTGTTTCCCAGAACCGCAGGACATGCGTGGGCGTGTCCAGCAGTTCGGAAACTTCGCTGATCGTGCGGAAGGCCTCGGCGGATTTCGTCATCGGCCGCGTTGATCCCTTTCTGGGCGGCCCGGGGGCCGAGCGCCGTGATGGCGCGCTGTCAGTGTGCGTTGCCCTCGGCGACGCGGTCCTTCATCAGATGCGAGGGCCGGAACGACAGCACCCGGCGAGGTGAAATGGGCACTTCCTCGCCGGTTTTCGGGTTGCGGCCCATGCGCGAAGCCTTGTCACGCACCGAAAAGGTGCCGAAGGACGAGATCTTCACCGTCTCACCGCGCACCAGCGCATCAGACATATGTTGCAGCACGCTTTCGACAAGCTGTGCAGATTCGTTGCGGCTCAGACCCACTTCGCGGAACACCGCTTCGCTCAGGTCCATTCTGGTCAGCGTCTTCTCCGACATCGCGATCCCCCCGGAGTGATTTGAGCCACGATGCGGGCAAGATTTTCCCGAGTCAATATCAATGGCTTGCACGCCGAGGTTGAGACGGTGTTTTTCACGCACCTGCGACATTCGCGCAAAGGCCGGGGTCACCAGCGCAGCGTGACCGCACCCCAGGCCAGGCCGCCGCCGATTGCCTCTGTCACCAGAAGATCGCCGGTCTTGATCTGACCGCGCGTGCGCGCGACGGAAAGCGCGAGCGGGATCGAGGCGGCGGAGGTGTTGCCATGATCCTGAACCGTCACCACCACGCGCTCCATCGGCACGCCCATGCGTTCGGCGGTGGCGGTGATGATCCGCAGATTCGCCTGATGCGGCACGATCCAGTCGACATCCGCGCCGGAGAGGCCGATCTTGGCGAGCGCCGCATGGGCGCTGTCGGAGAGTTTGGAAACCGCATGGCGGAACACCGCATTGCCCTGCATGCGCAGATGGCCCGCAAGGCCCGTGGTGGAGACCCCGCCATCGACATAAAGAAGCTCGCGATGCCGCCCGTCGGAATGCAGGTCGACCGAGAGGATGCCCCGGTCATGCGTGGTGCCGGTGCCGGTGGCGGCTTCGAGCACCAGCGCCCCCGCCCCATCGCCAAACAGCACGCAAGTGCCACGGTCATCCCAGTCCATGATCCGCGAAAACGTCTCGGCGCCGATCACCAGCACCCGCTCGGCCTGGCCCGAGAGGATCATCCCGTTGGCATTCGCCAGTGCGAAGATGAACCCGGCGCAGACCGCCTGCACGTCATAGGCGAAGCCCTGCGTCGAGCCGAGGCCCGCCTGCACCATAGTCGCGACCGAGGGGAAGGTGAAATCGGGCGTCGAGGTGGCGACGATGATCGCGTCGATATCCCCGGGTTTCATGTCGGCGTCGATCAGCGCCGCTTTTGCCGCGGCAATGGCGAGTTGCGAGGTGGTTTCGCCCTCGGCGGCGATATGGCGCCGCTCGATCCCGGTGCGGGAGCGAATCCATTCGTCACTGGTATCGAGCCGACCTTCGAATTCGGCATTCTCCATCACCCGCGCGGGCAGATAATGCCCAACGCCCCGGACCACGGCTCTTGTCGTCATTTCTGGGTCTCGTCTCCTGCCTCCACCGAGGCTGCATCCTGCCCGCTTGCTGACGCAAGGGCAAGACGTGCCGCGAGCCGGTCGATGAAACCGAGCCCCGCAAGCCGCGCAGCGAGCTCGATCGCAGCCGCCACCCCGGTCGCATCGGCGCCGCCATGGGATTTTACCACTGTGCCGTTCAGCCCGAGGAACACCCCGCCATTCGCCCGGCGCGGGTCGATCTTGGCCTTGAGCCGCTTCAGCGCGCCCATCGCGAGGATCGCGCCAAGCTTCGCGAGAATCCCCGAAGTGAAAGCCTCGCGCATCAACTCGCCCGCAAATTTCGCGGTGCCTTCGCCGGTTTTCAGCGCCACATTGCCGGTAAAGCCATCGGTGACGATCACATCGACGCGGGTGCCCGGAAGGTCATTGCCCTCGACAAAACCGACGAAGGCAAAATCGCCGTTCTGCGCCGCCTGCGTGATCAGCTCATGGGCAGCCTTCAGTTCGGCATTGCCCTTGTGCTCCTCCGTGCCAACGTTCAGAAGCCCGACGCGCGGCGTTTTCAGCCCCAGCGCATTGCGTGCATAAGCCGCGCCCATCACCGCATAGGTAAGCAGGTCGCGTGCATCGGCGCGCACATCAGCGCCCATGTCGAGCATGACATTGTAGCCCGACGGGTTCTTCGAGGGCCAGAACGAGGCAATCGCAGGGCGATCGACGCCCGGCATCTTGCGCAACCGCAGCATCGAGAGTGCCATCAGCGCGCCGGTATTGCCGCAGGACACGGCAACCAGCGCTTCCTTCTCGCGCACCGCTTCGATCGTCGACCACATCGAGGTCGCCTTGCCGGTGCGCATCACCGCGGAGGGCTTGTCATGCATCGTCACCACATCATCGGCATGGCGCAGGCTCACCCGGTCGGTCAGCTTGCGTGCGGCGATGAGCGGCACAAGTTCAGCCTCGCGGCCATGAATGATGAAATGCAGCGTCGGATTGCCGCGAGCGGCGAGGGCCACCCCGTCGAGCACTGCAGCCGGTCCGCGATCCCCGCCCATCGCATCGACCGAAATCACGAGGCGTTGGGCAGAAAGCGGGCCGTCGGAAGAAAAAGCGCCGGAAAGGTCCGGCGCCGGGGCCGCGGTTTTGCGGCCATTTTGCTGCTTGCTTGACGTCAGGTCACCCCGCGCATCGGCCGCGGTCCGCTCCAGAAAGGGCAGTCTGGCCATGGCGGGATCGCGGCTTACGCCGCGTCGTCGTCCAGGTCAACCTCGGCGGCTTGCGCCACCACTTCGCGGTCGTCATAGTGGCCGCAGGCGCCGCAGACATGGTGCGGACGCTTGAGTTCGCCGCAGTTCGGGCAGGCAGCCGGGTTGGCGGCGGTAAGGGCATCATGCGCGCGGCGCATGTTGCGGCGGGAGCGCGTGACTCGGTTCTGCGGGACAGCCATGTGTCTAACCTCGGTTTCCTGGGGCGCAAGGCCCTGATTTTCCTGGGGTTTCGTCACGGGCGCCGGAGGCGGACCGGGTGCGAACCCTTTACTCGAATGAGGCCGGGAACATACAGCGATTGCGCCCCGTTGCAAGCCCTTTTTGCGGCCTTTTTCGTCCCCCTTCCGCGGCGCGACGAAAAGCCCTCAGGCGCGGTCCGGATCCTCTCCGTCTGCGCTTCCGTCGCCGCGCTCCGTGCCGCTCATGAGCGTGCGCAGATTGGCGAAGGGGCGGGTCTCCTCCTCGCGGATCGGCGCGGCCCCGGGCGGGGTGGCCACGATCTCAAGTCCCTCCGCGCCCGGCGCATGCGGGTAAAGCGGCAACGCCAGCTCAAGCGCCTCAAGCGCGACAGCGCCAAGGTCGATCCGGTCGGGGAGGGGTTCGCTGTCGGTATCTTCGGGCATTTCCACCTCCTCGCCGGTCGGCTCTTCCATCGCGGCAAGGTAACGGCGGCGCACATCCTCGATGATCTCGGTCTCGACGGGCGCCAGGGTGACAACGCAGTCCTGCACCACGGTGGCGGTAAGCCGCGCCTCGAGAAGCCAGTCGTTCCGCCCGGCAGGCGTCAGCGCGCCCTTGAAATGAAAGGCGCGCAGCGCCGTGATGCCGGCCCAGCCGGCGATGTCCGCCAGCGTTTCGGAGGGCGGTGCGATCTCGAACCGGGTTGGCTTTCTCCCCGCCAGATCGGCCGGGCGCAGCGGCTGGGACAGCGGCGGCGCGGGGGGCGGGGGCGCAGTATCGGTCATCATTCTCTCCGGTCGCTGGCGGGGTCTCCGCGTCTCGGGCTTGAGGGCCGCGCAGAGCTGTTGTAAGCGGGATAGAAGGCACGTCCCGCCCTGACAAGAGGGTATCGGGCGCGGAAGACCTGATGCATGGACCTGATGCAGGGAGCGGACCAGGGTGAGCAGCACGACACGACAAGCGCGCCTGGCGCAGAAGATTGCCTTCGCTGCGGCGCTTGCGGGGCTTCTGGCGGCGGCGGGCTGCTCCGCGATCTATGAAAATCACGGCTATGTGCCGACAGAAGAGGATCTGGCGCAGGTCGCGGTTGGCAAGAGCACGCAGCAGGATGTCGCCTATGCGATCGGCCGCCCCTCCTCGATGGGGCTTCTGCAGGGGGCGGGCTGGTATTACGTCGGCTCGCGCTGGAAGCATTACGGCCCGCGGGCGCCCGAGGAGATCGAGCGCGAGGTCGTTGCCGTGAGCTTCGACGACAAGGGCGTGGTCGACAATGTCGAGCGCTTCGGGCTTGAGAAAGGCGAGGTGGTGGTTCTGTCGCGGCGAGTGACGAAATCCAACATCAAGGGCGTGAGCCTCGTCCGTGAACTGCTGTCTTCCTTCGGCCGGATCTCGCCGGCGCAGATGGTCAAGGATTGATCGGCAGATCCAGCGCGCCGCGGTGCCGCGTCGCAGGCCACTGTCTTTTCGCTGTCAAGCAATTGGCCTAAAGTCGCCGCGCGGCTCGATGCAGGGTTTCCGATGCAGGGACCGGGCCGTCCGGAGGTGCGCGCATGTTTACGCTGTCGAAATTCTCGCTGTCGCGGGGCCGCTATGCGGCACGATTCGCCGTCACCCCCGCAGATCTGCACGCGGCCCAGACGTTGCGCTGGCGCGCTTTCATGGCCAATCGGGGCCGGGCGGGGGGGGGAGAAGACGCGGTGGACGCCGACGCCTTTGACGCCGATTGCCGCCACGTGCTGGTGGAGGAGACGGGCTCGGGGCGGCTGGTGTGTTGCTTCAGGCTGATGGCGCTTGAGAGCGGGGCCGAGCTGTCGCGCAGCTATTCGGCGCAATTCTACGACCTCACGCCACTTGCCGCCTATCCGGGGCGGATGGTGGAGATGGGGCGGTTCTGCATCGACCCGGATTGCCGCGACCCGGATATTTTGCGCCTCGCCTGGGGGGCGGTAACGCGCTTTGTCGATGCCGAGGGGATCGAGATGCTGTTTGGCTGCTCGTCGTTTCTCTCCACCGATTTCGACAGCTACACCGATGCCTTTGCGCTTCTGGCCGAGCGCCATCTCGCGCCGCGGCGCTGGCGGGTGCGGGTGAAGGCGCCCAAAGTCATTCGCTATGCGCGCAAGCTTCTGGGCCGCAAGGGGGATCCGAAGCTTGCGATGTTGAAAATGCCGCCGCTTTTGCGCAGCTATCTCGGCATGGGCGGCTGGGTCAGCGACCATGCGGTGGTCGATGAGGATCTGGGCACGCTCCACGTGTTCACCGGGCTCGAGATCGGCGCGATCCCGCCCGCTCGCGCTCGCGCGCTGCGGCTCGTGGCCGGCTGACAAGGCCGGCTGACAAGGGTTTTGCGGGGCAGGGGGCGCTGCCCCTCTGGCTTGGGCCATTCACCCCCGGGAGAGTTGCCGCAAGATGAAAACCCCCTTCGACTTGGTGGGAATATCCCGGGGAAGTCTCCGCAGGAGACGGGGGCGGCGTCCCCATCCCCGTTGACCTTTGCGCGCGGCCCGGCTAGCGCAGGCACATGGCACGCGCACCCCTTCTTCAGCTCTCCTCGATCTCGCTCACCTTCGGCGGCACCCCCGTGTTCGACGGGCTCGACCTCACCGTGCAGGAGGGCGACCGGGTCGCCCTTGTCGGCCGCAACGGCTCGGGCAAATCCACGCTGATGAAAGTGATGGCGGGGCTTGTCGAGCCCGACCACGGCAGCCGTGTCGTGCCCACTGGCACCCGTGTCGGCTATATGGAACAGGAGCCGGATCTTTCGGCTTTCACCACCTTGGGCGATTTCGCGGCCTCCGGTCTTGCGGAGGCGGAGCGCTACCGCATCGAGATGGTGGCCGAGGGGCTGAAGTTCCGCCCCGAGGCGGAGGTCGCCACCGCTTCGGGGGGCGAGCGGCGCCGCGCCGCGCTGGCCAAGCTTCTGGCCGAGGCGCCGGAACTGATGCTGCTCGACGAGCCGACGAACCATCTCGACATCGAGGCGATCGGCTGGCTCGAAACCTATCTGCGCGACACCCGCACGGCTTATGTGCTGATCTCCCACGACCGCGCCTTCCTGCGCCATCTCACCCAAGCCGTGCTCTGGATCGACCGCGGCGAGGTGCGGCGGATGGAACGCGGTTTTGAATATTTTGAAGAGTGGCGCGAGGAAACCTGGGCCGCCGAAGATGACGCCCGCCACAAGCTCGACCGCAAGATCAAGGCGGAGGCGAAATGGGCGGTCGAGGGGATCTCGGCCCGCCGGAAACGCAACATGGGGCGGGTGCGCGCGCTGCAGGCGTTGCGCGCTGAACGCGCGGGCCAGATCCGCCGGCAGGGCACTGCGGCGATGGAGCTTGAGACTGGCGCGGCATCGGGCAAGCGCGTGATCGAGGCGAAGGGCGTCACGAAAAGCTTTGGCACGAAGCCGATCGTCAAGGATTTTGACCTGCGCGTGCTGCGCGGTGATCGCGTCGCCTTTGTCGGGCCGAATGGCGTGGGCAAGACCACGCTTTTGAAAATGCTGACGGGGGAGCTTGCCCCCGATGCGGGCACAGTCACCCATGGCACCAATCTGGAGATGGCGGTTTTCGATCAGGCCCGCGCCACGCTCGACCTCGAGATGACGCTCTGGGACGGGATGGTGAACGACCCCGAGATGCGCGTCTCGGGGCGCTCGGATCAGGTGATGGTGCGCGGCACGCCCAAACATGTGGTCGCCTATCTCAAGGATTTTCTGTTCGACGAGATGCAGGCGCGCGCGCCGATCGGCTCGCTTTCGGGGGGCGAGCGGGCGCGGCTCTTGCTTGCGCGGATCATGGCGAAGCCCTCGAACCTCCTTGTGCTCGATGAGCCGACCAACGATCTCGATGTCGAGACGCTCGACCTTCTGCAGGATATTCTGGGGGAGTATGACGGCACGGTGCTGCTGGTCAGCCACGACCGCGATTTCATCGACCGCGTCGCCTCCACCACGATCGCGATGGAGGGGGACGGGCGCGCCACCGTCTATGCCGGCGGCTGGAGCGATTATCAGGCGCAAAAGGCGCTCACGGCGCCTGCACCCGCTGCCGCTCCCGTCGCGGCGAAAAAGGCCACTGCCCCGGAGGCGCCGAAAGAGGCCGTGAAAAAGGCCGGTCTCACCTTCACCGAGAAGCACCGGCTCGAGGCGCTGCCGGGGATCATCGAAAAGCTCGAACGCGAGATCGGCAAGCTGCATGAGCTGCTCTCCGACCCCGATCTCTTCACCCGTGAGCCGGTGAAATTCGCCAAAGCCTCCGAGATGCTCGTCGCGCGCGAAGCAGCCCTCGTCGCGGCCGAGGAGGAGTGGCTCACGCTGGAGGAAAAGGCCGGGGTTTGACCCGCCCGGCCTTTTCAGGCTCGCGGGGCCATGCTAGCCTTCCCGCATCGGAGGTTGCCATGAAACGCTTGATCTTCCTCGCCATTCCCGCGGCCGTTTTGGCCGCTTGCGCGGCCGAACCGCCCGCTGAGCCAGTGTCCGTCGGCATGCCCAATCCGGCGGCGGCCTTCTGCATCGAGAAGGGCGGCGAGATCCTGCCCGGTGCCAACCCCGGAGAAGATGCGGTCTGCAAGCTTCGCGATGGCCGCAAGGTCGGCGAATGGGAATATTTCAACGAACACCATCGCCCCGAGCCCGCTCCGGCATCCTGACCGCGGCCGCGTGAACGGTGCAGACTTCTGACAACGGGGCGGCCATCCCCGTTGCAGCCGGGAAAGCGCTTGACACCTCGGCCCCCCTCGGAGATAAGGCGCGGACCCGGCGGCGAGTCCCTCTCCGCCGGGATCATGTTTTCAACAACGCCCATCTGGGCGCGCTGTCCGAGGCGGGGCAACCCGGCAACACCCGAAAGGGGGCCACAGGGCGCGGCTGACACAAGGAAGAACGCATGTTCGCGGTCCTCAAGACGGGCGGCAAGCAATACAAGGTTCAGGCGGGCGATGTGCTGCGCGTGGAACTGATTGCCGCCGTCGCTGGTGAAAAAGTCCAGTTCAACGAAATTCTGATGGTGGGCGGTGAAACGCTGACCGTTGGCGCGCCCAATGTAGAAGGCGCGGCCGTCGTCGCCGAAGTGATCGACACGATCAAGGCCGACAAGGTCATCACCTACCACAAGCGCCGCCGGAAACACTCCTCGCAGCGCACCCGCGGCCACCGCCAACAGCTCACGCTGCTGCGCGTGACCGAAGTGCTCGCCTCCGGCGCTGCCGCCTCGGGTGTCAAGGAAGCCGTCGGCACCGCCTCGGCGCGCCGCGCAGTGCATGGCACCGCGGCTCCCGAAGCTGCCGCCCCCGCGAAACCGAAGCGCGCCAAAAAAGCCGCTGAAGCTCAGGAGTAATCCCCCATGGCACACAAAAAAGCAGGCGGCTCCTCGCGCAACGGTCGCGACTCTGCCGGCCGTCGCCTCGGCGTGAAACTCTACGGTGGCCAAGCCGCCGTTCCGGGCAACATCATCGTGCGTCAGCGCGGCACCAAGGTCTGGGCCGGCGAAGGCGTGATGATGGGCCGCGATCACACCCTGTTCGCCGTTGTCGAGGGCAAGATTGCCTATCGCAAGGGCCTCAAGGGCCGCACTTTTGTTTCGGTTCTCCCGGTCGCGGAGGCCGCCGAGTAAGCCGAACGTAACCCGAAGCGTTTATAAGGGGGATCGGCTGAAGCGCCGGTCCCCCTTTTCGTTTGCCCCGCGAGGGAAGGAGAGGGGCAAGCGGTCGCAGTTGAAATCGGTCATATGAACGCCAAGGTGCTGTCATGGGACTGTTTCCGTTTTCGAAGTAGGGCCAGAACGGCCAGCGTTTGAGGAGAACGCGATGTTTCAGACGACCATAACCGCGCAACCGGTGATCGAGGCCGAGCGTTTCCTGCTGCGTCCGCTGCGGCGCTCGGATGCCGGGCTGATTTCGATGTATACCGCCGACAAGCGCGTGGCCGAGGGCACCCGCGCGATCCCGCATCCGCTGCCGCCGGGCGCGACTGAAAGTTTCATTGCCCGCGCCATGTCCGAGGGGCGGGGAGAGGATGTCTGGGCGCTCGATGGCTCCGCGCAGGGGCTGGCCGAGGTGCTGGGGCTCGTGTCGCTCACCCGGCTCGACGACGACCAGTCCGAGATCGGTTTCTGGGTCGGGCCGGGGTTCTGGAACACGGGCTTTGCTTCGGAAGCCGTGGCCGCGCTGATCGCCGCCAACCCGCATCGCGCGCGCACGCTGATGGCCGAGGTGTTTCAGGACAATCCTGGCTCGGCGCGCGTGCTCAGCCATAACGGGTTTGAGTATCTCGGCGATGCCGAGAGCTGGTCGGTGGCGCGCAACGCCCGCGTGCCGACCTGGACCTATGTGAAGAAACTCGATTGAGGGAGATCGGGGAGGGCCAGCCCTCCCCGACCCCCACCTGCCGGAAGGGCGATGCCCTCCCGGGCCCACCCGCTCCCGGTCTGCTGCCCCGTCTTGGCCGAAATCCCGCGGGAGTTTGAGGGCGCGCCCCATGCGCCGCTTGCGCAATCGGCGCGGGGCGCGTAAACGGGCGCCTTGCGAAAGGGGCCATACGATGAAATTCCTCGACCTTGCGAAAGTCTATATCCGCTCGGGCGGCGGCGGGGCCGGTTGCGTGAGTTTCCGGCGCGAGAAATTCATCGAATTCGGCGGCCCCGATGGCGGCGATGGCGGCACTGGCGGTTCGGTCTGGGCCGAGGCGGTCGAAGGGCTGAACACGCTGATCGATTTCCGCTATCAGCAGCATTTCTTTGCCCAGACCGGCCAGCACGGCATGGGCAGCCAGTGTACCGGCAAGGATGGCGAGGATGTCGTGCTGAAAGTGCCGGTGGGCACCGAGATCATCGACGAGGACGAGGAAACGGTGATTGCCGATCTTGTCACCCCGGGGCAGCGCGTGCTTCTGGCCAAGGGCGGCAATGGCGGCTGGGGCAACCTGCGGTTCAAATCCTCGACCAACCGCGCGCCACGCAACGCCAACCCCGGCCAGGAAGGGGTTGAGCGCACGCTTTGGCTGCGGCTCAAACTCATCGCGGACGCCGGGCTTCTGGGGTTGCCCAATGCCGGCAAATCGACCTTCCTTTCGGCCGTCTCGAACGCGCGCCCGAAGATTGCGGATTACCCGTTCACGACCCTTGTGCCGAACCTTGGCGTGGTTGGTATCGACGGCAAGGAATTCGTGATGGCCGATATTCCGGGGCTGATCGAGGGCGCCTCCGAGGGCCGGGGGCTCGGCGATCAGTTCCTGGGCCATGTCGAGCGCTGTTCAGTGCTTTTGCACCTTGTCGATGGCACGTCGAGCACGATCACCAAGGATTACCGCACCATCATCGGCGAGCTTGAGGCCTATTCCGAGGCGCTTTACGAAAAGCCCCGGATCACCGTGCTCAACAAGGCCGATGCGCTCGACGCCAAGACGCTTTCGAGCCGCAGGCGCGCGCTGGAAAAGGCCTCCGGCGGGCCGGTGCTGGTGATGTCGGGCGTGTCGAAAAAGGGCGTGACTGAAGTTTTGCGCGCGCTCTGGGCGGAGATTGCCGAGGATCGCGCCGAAGAGCAAGAGGTGACGCCTTGGCAACCATGACGCCGCGCGCCGAGACGGCGAAACGGCTGGTGATCAAGATCGGCTCGGCGCTTCTGGTGGGGGCCGAAGGGCTGAACACCGGTTGGCTCACCGCACTTGCCGAAGATGTGGCGTCGGCGCGCAAGCGCGGCGCGGATGTGGTCCTCGTCTCCTCGGGTTCGATCGCGCTCGGGCGCCGCGTGCTCGGCCTGCCGCCGGGGCCTTTGCCGCTCGAGCAAAGCCAGGCGGCGGCAGCGGTGGGGCAGATCCGCCTTGCCCAGGCCTATCAAGAGGTCTTGGCGCCCCACGGCGTGACCACGGCGCAGGTGCTGGTGACGCTTGAGGATACTGATGACCGGCGGCGTTATCTGAACTCGCGCGCGACGATGGCGACGCTGCTTGCCATGGGCGTCGTGCCGATCGTGAACGAGAATGACACGGTGGCGACCGACGAGATCCGCTTTGGCGACAACGACCGGCTGGCGGCGCAGATCGCCGTGACCGTGGGCGCGGATCAGCTGATCCTGCTGTCCGATGTCGACGGGCTCTATACCGCGAACCCGAAGGAAGACCCGAGCGCCACCCGCTTTGACGTGGTTGACCATATCACCCCCGAGATCGAGGCAATGGCGGGCGATCCGATCTCCGGCCTCTCCAAGGGCGGCATGAAGACGAAGCTCCTGGCGGCGAAAACCGCCGTTGCGGGCGGCTGCGCCATGGCGATCATGGAGGGCTCGGTCGCGCGCCCGCTGCGCGCGCTGGCCGAGGGCGCAAATTGCACCTGGTTCCTGCCCGAGGGCGACCCGCAGGCGGCGCGCAAGCGCTGGATCGCGGCGATGAAGCCGCGCGGCGAGGTGACGGTCGATGCGGGCGCGGTCGGGGCGCTCCTTTTGGGCAAATCGCTCCTGCCGGCGGGGGTCACAAAAGTCTCGGGGCGGTTCGGGCGCGGCGAGCCGGTGACGATTGCCGGCCCCGATGGCGCGGTGCTCGGCAAGGGGCTGATGCGCTACACGGCGGAAGAGGCGCGCAAGATCGCGCGTCATCGCTCAAGCGAGATCGAGGGAATTCTCGGCTATCCCGGGCGCGCCGCGCTTATTCACCGCGACGATATGGTGCTCGGCTAAACGCTTGAAGCGGGCAGGGGGCGCGGCCCCTTTGGCCTTTGACCAATCGGCCTCTCTTCGACTTTGCCTAAATATCCCACGGGGGGGGGGGGGGGGTGCCCCCCCCGCCGCGACCGGTCAGCCCGCGATCCGCTCCAGCACGCGTGCCCAGCTCCGGATCCCCTTGTGGAAGCTTTGCAGGTCGTATTTTTCGTTCGGGCTGTGGATCTGGTCGTCATCCTTGCCAAAGCCCACAAGCATCGCATCCATGCCAAGGATGTCCTTGAAATAGCCCGCAATCGGGATCGAGCCGCCGCAGCCGACGAAGGCGGCGGGGCGCTCCCATTCCTCCGAAAGCGCTTCGCGCGTGGCCTCGAAAGCGGGGTCGGTGATTTCCATCACCGCGGCGGGCGAGCCGTTCGGACCGGTCCAGACCAGTTCACAATCGGGCGGCAGCTGCGCCGCGATCCAGGCCTTGAAGCTTGCAAGGATCTTGTCGGGATCTTGCTCGGAGACGAGACGGAAGCTCACTTTCGCACTCGCCTCTGCAGGCAGCACGGTCTTGAAGCCCGCGCCCGTATAGCCGCCCCAGATGCCGTTGATCTCGGCGGTCGGGCGCGACCAGATCTGCTCAAGCGGCGTGCGGTCCACCTCACCCGCAGGAGTGGTGAGCCCGACCCCGCCGAGGAAAGCGGCGTGATCGAAGCCAAGCCCCTGCCACTGCGCCGCCACCGCCTCGGGCAGTTCCGCCACATCGTCATAGAAGCCCGGTAGCGTGACCCGGCCCTGATCGTCATGCAACCCGCCAAGGATCTTGGTGATCACCCGGATCGGGTTGATCGCCACGCCGCCGAACATGCCCGAGTGCAGATCCTTGTTGGCGGCGCGAATGGTGAACTCGATCTTCGCGAGCCCGCGCAACATGGTGACGATGGCGGGCACTTCATCGGCAAACATGCCGGTATCGCAGATCAGCGCGAGATCCGCCGAGAGCTCTTCGCTGTTTTCCTCCAGGAAGGGAATCAGCGAGGGCGAGCCGGATTCCTCCTCGCCCTCGAAAAAGATCGTAAGGTTGCCGGGCAAGGTGCCATGCACATCCTTCCACGCGCGGCAGGCCTCGATGAAGGTCATCAACTGGCCCTTGTCATCGCCCGCGCCGCGGCCGCGGATCACCCGCCCCTTCGGCGTCTCCTCGATCTGCGGGTCGAAGGGATCGCGCGCCCAGAGCTCGAGCGGGTCGACCGGCTGCACGTCATAGTGACCGTAAAAGAGGATATGCCGCCCCGGCCCGGTATGCCGCCCGATCACCATCGGATGCCCCGGCGTGGGGCGCGATGACGCTGAAAAGCCCAGGGATTTCAACTCCTGCACCAGCCAGTTTGCCGCCTGGGCGCAATCTGCGTCGAACTCCGGGTCGGTGGAAATCGAGGGAATGCGCATCAGTTCCATCAGCCGCTCGCAGGAGTCGGGCAGGGTTTCATCGATACGGGAAAGAACGGCTTCGAGCGTCATTTTGGTCTCCTTTGGAGGAAGCCTAACAGCCACTTTGCCGCAGCACCAGACGCTGCGCATCCCTCAAATGCCCGAAAAATCATCCGCGAAATAAAATTGTGCATCGGCATGCGACAATTTAGAACTCCCTTTTTGTGAGCTTGACGCTTATCAAGGACCGTGCCGGAAGGGCCGAAGAGCCGACACCGGCAGACCACAACCAAGTGCATCAAGCCAGGGGTGACGACTATGGACTATGATCTCGCGCTCGACAAAGCGATCCAGAAACTGCACGACGAAGGCCGCTACCGGACCTTCATCAACATTGAGCGCGAAAAAGGCGCCTTCCCGAAGGCGCAGTGGAACCGCCCCGACGGGGCGAAGCAGGACATCACCGTCTGGTGTGGCAACGACTATCTGGGCATGGGCCAGCATCCGGTCGTTCTCGCCGCCATGCATGAGGCGCTTGAAGCCGTTGGCGCCGGTTCTGGCGGCACCCGCAACATTTCCGGCACCACCGCCTATCACAAGGCGCTTGAGGCCGAACTCGCCGATCTGCACGGCAAGGAAGCCGCGCTCGTCTTCTCCTCGGCCTATATCGCGAATGACGCGACGCTGAGCACCCTGCGCGTGCTCTTCCCCGGCCTGATCATCTATTCCGACAGCCTGAACCATGCCTCGATGATCGAAGGCATCAAGCGCAATCAAGGCCCGAAACGGATCTTCCGTCATAATGACGTGGCGCATCTGCGCGAACTTCTGGCCGCCGACGATCCGGCCGCGCCGAAGCTGATCGCCTTTGAATCGATCTATTCGATGGACGGCGATTTCGGCCCGATCAAGGACATCTGCGACCTCGCCGACGAATTCGGTGCGCTGACCTATATCGACGAAGTGCATGCCGTGGGCATGTATGGGCCGCGCGGCGCCGGTGTGGCGGAACGTGACGGGCTGATGGACCGGATCGACATCTTCAACGGCACGCTCGCGAAAGCCTATGGCGTGTTCGGCGGCTATATCGCCACCACCGCGAAAATGGTCGATGCCGTGCGCTCCTATGCGCCGGGCTTCATCTTCTCGACCTCGCTGCCGCCGGCCATCGCGGCGGGGGCGCGCGCCTCGATCGCCTTCCTGAAAACAGCGGACGGGCAGAAGCTGCGCGACATGCAGCAGGCCCATGCGAAAGCGCTCAAGCTGCGCCTCAAAGCGCTTGGCATGCCGATCATCGATCATGGCAGCCATATCGTTCCGGTGGTGATCGGCGACCCCGTGCACACCAAGGCGGTTTCCGACATGCTCTTGAGCGATTACGGCGTCTATGTGCAGCCGATCAACTTCCCGACCGTGCCGCGCGGCACCGAACGGCTGCGCTTCACGCCCTCGCCGGTGCATGACATGGCGCAGATCGACGGGCTCGTGAACGCGATGGATGCGCTCTGGGCGCGCTGTGCGCTGAATCGCGCCGAAGCCGTCGCCTGAGCCATTCTGCAAGTGCAACCCTCCCCGGGGTGTGGTAGTCAAATATCAAGAATTATGGGCCATGAGGCTCGAATCGGAACGACACCTCGGGGACGGGCAGGCACATGATCAGGTGGAAGGTCACTCCTTCGACACAAGAGGATGAGGCAAAACCGAAAGGTTTTGACGATTTCGAACTGCGTCTGGGCGATGTGCTGCGCGGCGAGCGCGCGACGCTTGCCAAATCCCTCCTTGATGTGCAGCGTGAGCTGCGCATCAAGGCAATCCATATTGCCGCGATCGAAAACTGCGACGTTTCGGCCTTCGAATCGCCCTCGTTCATCGCCGGTTTCGTGCGCTCCTATGCGCGCTATCTGGGGCTCGATCCGGATTGGGCCTTCGAACGGTTTTGCCGTGAGGCGGGCTTCTCGCCGACCCATGGTCTCGCCGCCGCCGCCTCCGGGCCGAAGCCGCAGCGCCGCCCTGCCGATCTGAGCGAGTCGCTTGCCAACCCGAATGCCTCCTTCATTCCGAAGCCCGCGCCGTTCTGGACCAAGATCGACCCGCGCGCCGTGGGTTCGCTCGCCGTCGTGATGATGGTCGCGGGCGGAATCGGTTATGGTGGCTGGTCGGTGCTGCAGGAAGTGCAGCGGGTGCAGCTTGCCCCGGTCGATCAGGCGCCCGGCGTGGTGGCCGAAATCGACCCGCTCCATTCCGTTGCGCCGATGCAGGTGGCGAGTTCCGCCGATGCGCTGCCCGCGACCGCGGCAACTGAGGCCTTTGACCGGCTCTACCGTCCGGCCGCACTGGAGACCCCTGTGCTGATCGCGCGGGATGGTCCGATTGCCGCGATCGACCCGCGCGAGGCGGGGCTGCTTGCGGGCACGGCACCTGCCGCCCCCGCTGTTCCGGTGCGCCTCTCCGAAGCCGCGCAACCTTTGCCCGCGGCCGCGGGGGATTCCCTGCCGATGGTGCGCACGTTGGGGGCCGATGCGCCCGAAGTGGAACTTATTGCCGTGCGTCCCTCCTGGGTGCGCGTGACGGGCTCGGATGGTTCGGTGATCTTCGAGAAGGTGATGGATGCGGGCGAGCGCTTCGCGGTGCCCCGGCTTGAAGAACCGCCGAAGTTGCGTGCCGGGGAATCGGGCGCGATCTATTTTGCCGTCAATGGCGTGGCGCATGGGCCTGCGGGCGCGAAGGGCGCAGTGACGAAGGGGATCGTGCTGGCGCCCGAGGCGCTCGACGCGAGCTATGCCGTGGCCGATCTTTCTGCCGACAGCGATCTGGCCAAGCTCGTCGCCGTGGCCGATGCCTCGTCTGCCATCGCAACGCCCACCGAATAACGAGACTGCTATCGCGATGGGGCCGCTTTGCGGCAGGGAGCGGCATTGCGTCCGTTGCCCTCGCGCGGCGGCTGACCTATGTGTTGGGCAACGAACCGGAGGCCTCTCATGTCGCACAATCCCATCCGCCCGTGGCGCAACATCGCGCGCCGCCCCTCGCGCAAGATCTGGGTGGGCAAGGTGCCCGTGGGGGGCGATGCGCCGATCTCGGTGCAGACGATGACCAATACCATCACCTCTGACGTGAAAGCCACGCTGGGGCAGGTGATCCGCGCCGCCGAGGTGGGGGCCGATATCGTCCGCGTCTCGGCGCCCGACGAGGATGCCACCCGCGCGCTGAAGGAGATCTGCCGCGAGAGCCCGGTGCCGATCGTGGCCGACATCCATTTCCACTACAAGCGCGCGATCGAGGCGGCCGAGGCGGGCGCGGCCTGCCTGCGCATCAACCCCGGCAATATCGGCGATGCCAAGCGCGTGCGCGAGGTGATCAAGGCCGCGAAGGACCATGGCTGCTCGATGCGGATCGGGGTCAATGCGGGCTCGCTCGAAAAGCACCTTTTGGACAAATACGGCGAGCCCTGCCCGGAGGCGATGCTCGAATCCGGTATGGATCACATCAAGATCCTCGAAGACAACGACTTTCATGAGTTCAAGATCTCGGTCAAGGCCTCCGATGTGTTCCTTGCCGCCGCCGCCTATCAGGCGCTGGCGGAGGCCACCGACAAGCCGCTGCACCTTGGCATCACCGAGGCGGGCGGGCTGATGTCGGGCACGGTGAAATCGGCGGTGGGGCTTGGCAACCTGCTTTGGGCGGGCATTGGCGACACGATCCGGGTCAGCCTTTCCGCCGATCCGGTCGAAGAGGTCAAGGTCGGCTACGAGATCCTGAAATCGCTCGGGCTGCGCGCGCGCGGCGTGCAGATCATCTCCTGCCCCTCCTGCGCGCGGCAGGGCTTTGACGTGATCAAGACGGTGGATGCGCTGGAGCGCCGGCTCGAACACATCAAGACGCCGATGAGCCTCTCGATCATCGGCTGCGTGGTGAACGGGCCGGGAGAGGCGCTGATGACGGATATCGGCTTTACCGGCGGCGGCGCGGGCGCGGGGATGATTTATCTTGCGGGCAAGCAAAGCCACAAGATGTCGAACGAGGCGATGATCGAGGAGATCGTGCGGCTCGTGGAGGAGCGGGCTGCGGCGCTCGATGCGGCGGAGCAGGCGGCCGAGTGAGGAGGGGCGCTGCTTCCCGTCTGCAGATGCAGACACCTCCAAGGGTATTGCAGCAAAGTCGAAGCCGAACATAAAAGGGGCGCCGCAGGGGCGCCCTTTTGCCATCATGCCCTCGACTTTGCTGAAATATCCCGGGGGGGAATGGGCCGCAGGCCCAGAGGGGACGGCGCCCCCTTTCCCTCAGCCGCGTTCCTGCGCCACGATCTGCTGCATTGTCTCGGTAGGCGCGTAGCCGCGCAGGAGCTGGCCGCCGACGACGAAGGCGGGTGTGCCTGCGATGCCCATCCGTTCGGCAAGCTGGGCATTGGTACGCAGCACCGCCGTCACCTCTTCGGTGTTCATCTTCGCGACCACGGCATCGGCATTGATCTTCTGCGCCTCCGCGAGCCGCTTCAGGCTGTCGAGCGTGATGTCGCCGCGCAGATCCATCAGCGCGTTATGCACCGCCTCATAGGCGGCATCGCCCGCCACTTGGCGCACCGCCACCGCAAAGCGCGCCGCGAGCACCGATTGATCCGAGAGGATCGGGAATTCCTTCACCACGAAGCGGATCTTGCCATCTTTTTTCAGCACTTCGTCAACGACTTGATAGGCCTTCTTGCAGTAGCTGCATTTGTAATCGATGAACTCGACCATCGTTACATCGCCATCCGGGTTGCCGCCTACCCAGTCGCCCGCAAAATCGAAGATGTCCTGCGCGTTGGTTTGCACCAGAACCTTGTCGTTTTGCGCGGCTTGCGCCTGCTGACGCTCTTCAAGCTTGTTGATCGCCTCGACCAGAACCTCGGGGTTCTCCATCAGGTAATCGCGCACGGCCGTGCCGAACTGCGCCTTTTCGTCCGCACTCATTGCGCCGAGATCGAACGCCTGAGCGGGCAGCGCGAGCGCGGTCGAAAGCGCAAAGAGGGCGGCGAGCGAGAGACGGGTCATCGGGTCATCCTGAAAGGGGCGCCTGCGGCGCCGGTTCGCGGCACCTTCGCCAATGCTGCGCCGGCACGCAAGACAAATCCCGCCGCCCCGCTTCAGGCTTTCGTCATTGACCGCGTATCGCCCCGGGCCTATCCCGGGGCCGCAACTTTTCGGGAGGCGACAATGCGCAGATCCAGCCGGGGGCAGGTCGATCCGTTCATCGTGATGGATGTGATGGAGGCGGCGCGGGCGGCCGAGGCGGCGGGGCGGCGCATCATCCATATGGAGGTGGGCCAGCCTTCGACACCGGCGCCTGCGCGCGCGCGCAAAGCACTTGCCGCAGCGCTTGAGCGCGAGAGCCTCGGTTATACCGTGGCACTGGGCCTGCCGGAGTTGCGCCGTGGCATCGCCAGCCTTTATGCGCGCTGGTATGGCGTCGATCTCGACCCCGAGCGGGTGGTGGTCACGCCGGGCTCCTCGGGCGCGTTCCTGCTCGCCTTTTCCGCGCTGTTCGATGCCGGGGACCGCGTCGCCCTCGGGGCGCCGGGCTATCCGAGCTATCGACAGATCCTGCGTGCCATGTCGGTCACGCCGGTCGATATTCTGACCCGGCCCGAGAACCGCTACCAGCCGGTGCCCGCGGAACTTCCCGCCGATGTGCAGGGCCTCATCGTCGCCTCGCCCGGCAACCCTTCGGGGACCATGCTCGGCAAGCCCGAGCTTGCGGCGCTGATGCAGGCGGCCAGCGCGCGCGGGCTCGGCTTTGTCTCCGACGAGATCTATCATGGGCTCCACTATGAGGCCCGTGCCACCTCGGCGCTGGAAATCGGCAACGACGCCTATGTGATCAACTCGTTTTCGAAATACTTCTCGATGACGGGCTGGCGTGTGGGCTGGATGGTGGTGCCGGAGGATCATATCCGCACCGTTGAGCGGCTGGCGCAGAACATGTTCATCTGCCCGCCGCATGCGAGCCAGGTGGCAGCGCTCGCCGCGCTTGAGGCGATTGACGAGCTGGAGGCGAACCGCGCGGTCTATGCGCAAAACCGCACCCTCATGCTTGAGGCGCTGCCGAAGGCGGGCTTTGGCAAAATCGCGCCGCCCGATGGCGCCTTCTACATTTATGCCGATGTCTCCGATCTGACGCAGGACAGCCGCGCGTTTTGCGCCGAAATCCTCGAGAAGGCGGGCGTGGCCGTGACGCCGGGGCTCGATTTCGACCCGGTGCGCGGCCATACGACGGTGCGCTTTTCCTATGCCCGCGCCACGGCCGAGCTCGAAGAGGGGCTCGCGGCGCTGACCGCCTTCATGACAACGCGCTGAGGGGATTCCCCCTCGCCCCGCCTTGCGTTACGATGGGGCAAACCGGCCGTCCGGACCGGGCAGGCCTGAAGCTGAGCAGAGATGAGACTTTTCCTTCCGATCCTCACGGCGCTTCTGGCGCTCACGCTTTCCGCGCGCGCAGAGACGCCCGGGCTTTCGGGGCTTGCGCGTCTCGAACCGGATCGCAGTGCGATCAACGTCAGCGCGACGGAAACCGGAATCACGCTGGGCCTGAGCCAGCCGGTGCCGTTCCGCGCCTTCCTTCTGGATGCCCCGCCACGGCTTGTCGTGGACTTCCGCGAAGTGGATTTTACCGCGGCGCAGGCGGATGACTTTGCGCATCAGGGTCTTCTGGGCGCGTTGCGCTGGGGCAAGTTCCGCCCCGGCTGGTCGCGGATGGTGGCGGAGCTCACCGCACCGGCGCGGATCGTTTCGGCCGAGGAACGCACCGAGGCAGGAAGCGGCCGCCCGCCGGAGCTGCATCTGGTGCTTGCGCCGGTCGATGCCGCCGATTTCCGCACCCATGACGGCGCGGCACAATCCGCATTGTGGGATCTGCCGCAGCCGGTGCCCACCGGCCAGCCGCTCATCCGGCAAGATGGCACCCGGCCGCTGCGGGTGATGCTTGACCCGGGGCATGGGGGCATCGACCCCGGCGCCGAGGCGGATGGCTATTCGGAGGCGGTGCTGGTGCTCTCCTTTGCGCGCGAGTTGAAGGAGGCGATGACCCGCGCCGGAATCGAGGTTGGCCTGACGCGCGACGAAGATGTCTTCGTGCCGCTCGAAGAGCGGATCACCCGCGCCCATGCCTTCCGTGCCGATCTTTTTCTGGCGCTCCATGCCGATGCGCTCCCCGAGGGGCAGGCGATGGGCGCCACCCTCTACCGCTTCGACGACAAGGCCTCGGATTCCGCCGCGCGCGTGCTCGCCGAACGGCATGACCGGTCAGATCTTCTGGCTGGCGTCGATCTCATGGGGCATGACGATGCGGTGGCGGGGGTCTTGATGGACCTCGCCCGCACCGAGACCCAACCGCGCGTGGTGCGGCTCGCCCAGGTGCTTGCGGGGGCGATCAAGGGGGCCGGGCTCAGGATGCATCGCCATCCGGTGCAGGCCGCGAATTTTGCCGTGCTGCGCTCGCCTGACATCCCCTCGGCCCTGGTGGAACTCGGGTTTCTGTCCTCGCCGGTGGATCGGGCGCGGCTTCTCGATGCCGATTGGCGCGCGCAGATGGCGGCCGCGATCACCGAAGGTGTGTTGCGATGGGCCAAGGCCGATGCCGCGGAAGCGCGCCTTTTGCGCCAGTGAGCCAACAAGGAGTGCCATGACCCCCGCTGCCCGCCTTGCCGCCGCGATCGACGTGCTCGATGCCATCCTCGCGGGGGCGCCCGCCGAACGCGCCCTGACGAACTGGGGCCGGGCCAACCGTTTTGCCGGCTCGGGTGACCGCGCCGCGGTGCGCGATCATGTGTTTGACGCGCTTCGTTGCCGCGGCAGCTTTGCGGCGCTCGGCGGCGCTCTCACGGGCCGCGGGTTGATGCTCGGGCTTTGCCGCGCCGAAGATCGCGCCCCGGAAGCGTTTTTCACCGGTGCGGGCCATGCGCCTGCCGCACTCACCGATGCCGAGAGAGACCATCTTTGCGTGGCGCGCCCCGCCGCTGAAGATCTGGCCGCAAGAGACTGGCCAGATTGGCTTTTGCCGCAAATCAAGGAAGATCTCGGGAGCGATTTCGATGCCGTATCGGCGCAGATGCAGGCGCGTGCGCCAGTGTTCCTGCGGGTGAATGTCGCCAAAACCACGCGCCGGGCAGCGCAGGCCGCTCTTGCGGCGGAGGGGATCGAAGCGGCGGCCCATCCGCTTGCGGAAACCGCGCTCGAAGTGACCGCAGGCGCGCGCAAAATCATGAAAAGCCGAGCATATGAGACCGGCCTCGTCGAATTGCAGGATGCCGCCTCGCAGGCGATGCTTGCGCTCGTGCCGCTTTCACCGGGGGCGCGGGTGCTCGATTATTGCGCGGGCGGCGGCGGCAAGGCGCTGGCGCTGGCCGCCGCCGCCCCGCAGGCCCGGATCACCGCACATGACATCGACGCCGCACGCATGCGCGACATCGCCCCCCGCGCCAAACGGGCGGGAGCGCGGATCACGCTGGCGCAACCGGGAAAAGTGACCGGCACTTTCGATCTCGTGCTGGTCGATGCGCCTTGCTCGGGCTCGGGCACATGGCGGCGCGCGCCCGAGGCAAAATGGGCGCTCACCCCCGCGCGGCTTGCCGAACTGACCGCGTTGCAAGGCGAAATTCTGGCACAGGCAGCGCGCTTTGTCGCTCCGGGCGGGCGGCTTTGCTACATGACCTGCTCGCTTCTTTCGGTTGAGAACGCCGCACCCATCGCCGCATTCCGCGGTACCGGCTGGCAAGTGACCCGCGCACTTCGCCTCACGCCGCGCGACGGTGGTGACGGTTTTTTTGGCGCGGTACTGGAACGGGATGGAACGGATCGGGAACTTGCTCTTACATCTTTAGGTTGAGGTAGGTATTTGTTAATCAGGCTTTAACCTAAATGTTCCCGAATGCGAGGAGACGATTCTGAAAAGGAACAGGCCCGTGACGCACCCCGATCCGTCTTTGCCTGCGCTTGGCCGTACGGCAGCCCTGATCGCTCCGGGGGCGATTTATCTTCTGCTCGGGGCCGTTGCCGCCGGGGTTGCAGGCTATTTCGTGCAGGATCGCGTCTGGATGACGCTTCTGCTTTCGGTCTCGGGCAGTTTCCTTGTTCTGGCCCTGATCGCCAAGCTCGCGCAGCGGTTCGGCGCGCGCCGCGAGGGGCAGATGATGGCGTCGCTCGCCGCCTTCATCGCGCATGATGCCGCGCCTTCTTTCACCACCGATGCCGAGGGCGAGATCGGCTATCAGAACCGCGCCGCGACCGACCGGTTTGGCGTGCGCGGCGGGCAGACGCTGGCGCGTGCACTTGGCGAACTTTTCGCCAATCCGGGCTCGGTGCTGACCCGGCTGCAATCGAAAGCGGTGGCGCTCGGGGCGGCGCGCGAGGACGTGGTGACACGGCGCGGGCATATGCGCATTGCGGTGCACCGGATCGAGGGCGGCGGCTTCCTTTGGCGGCTCGAGGACATGGCCGAGCGCGCCGTGGGCGGGCGCGGCGGCGAAACGCTCTCGTTGCCGATGCTGACGGTGTCGAAAACCGGCACGATCCTGTTCATGAACGAGGCTTTGCGGCGGCTCGTGGGCGAGCGGATGCGCACGCTCGACCGGATTTTCACCGATTTGCCGATCCGCTCGGGTGAGGAGCAGGAGATCACCACCACCGAGGGGCCGATGCGCTGCATGGTGGCGCAGATCGAAGGTGCAGGCGGGCGCGACGAGATTTACCTGATGCCAGTGGCGCCGGGGCGGCCTGCCGCACATGATCCGGCCTCCTTCGAGAGCCTGCCGGTGGCGTTGATGCGGCTTGCCATTGATGGTCGTGCGGTCGATGTGAACCGCGCCGCGCGCGGGCTTCTGGGCCAGATCGCGCCCGGCACGCGGCTGTGCGACCTTTTCGAGGGGCTCGGCCGGCCGGTCGAGGACTGGGTTGCCGATGCGGTGGCCGGGCGGACCGAGCGGCGCCCCGAAGTGCTGCGCGCGCGCCGTGGCGACCGCGAGGTGTTCTTGCAGGTCACGCTGGCGCGGGTGATCGAGGACGGGCGCACCGGGCTCATTGCCGTGCTCTCCGATGCGACGCAGCTGAAAACGCTCGAGGGCCAGTTTGTGCAAAGCCAGAAGATGCAGGCGATTGGCCAGCTTGCGGGCGGTGTTGCGCATGATTTCAATAACTTGCTCACTGCCATTTCGGGTCATTGTGACCTTCTGATGCTGCGCCATGACAAGGGCGACCCGGATTACACAGATCTTGACCAGATCAGCCAGAACGCCAATCGCGCCGCCTCGCTGGTGGGGCAGCTTCTCGCTTTTTCCCGCAAGCAGACGCTCAAGCTGCGGGTGATCGATCTGCGCGACACGCTGGCCGATCTCACGCATCTGCTCAACCGGCTGGTGGGCGAAAAGGTGGTGCTGACGCTGATCCATGATGAGCATCTGAGCTCGATCCGCGCCGACAAGCGCCAGCTTGAACAGGTGATCATGAACCTGGTCGTCAATGCTCGCGACGCGATGCCGGGCGGCGGGGAGATCCGCATCGAGACCGAGAACCTGCACCTGATCGAGGATCTCAAGCGCGACCGTGCCGCGGTGCCGAAGGGCGATTACGTCGTCGTCAAGGTCACCGACGAGGGTGTGGGCATCCCGCCCGACAAGCTGGGCAAGATCTTCGAGCCCTTCTTCACCACAAAAAAACCGGGCGAAGGGACGGGCCTCGGCCTGTCGACTGCCTATGGCATCGTCAAGCAGACCGGCGGCTATATCTTCTGCGATTCCGTGCTGGGCTCGGGCACCTCCTTCACGCTCTTCCTGCCCGCCCATGATCGCCCGGCCGACATCGAACCGGAAACCACGGGCCCCGTGCTCGAGCTTCCCGCGGTTGAGGACAGCGCGGCCTCAATGGTGCTTCTGGTCGAGGACGAGGCGCCCGTGCGCGCCTTCGCCTCGCGTGCGCTCAAGCTGCGCGGCTACACGGTTTTCGAGGCGGAGAATGCCGAGGAGGCGCTGCGCATTCTCGAGGATGAGAGCCTTGTGTTCGATGTCTTTGTCACCGATGTGATCATGCCGGGGATGGACGGGCCGACCTGGGTGGCGGAAGCGCTCAAGCGTCGCCCCGATACGGCGGTGGTCTTCGTTTCCGGCTATGCGGAGGATGTGTTCCGGGAAGGCCGTCCGCCGATGCCGAAGTCAGTCTTCCTGCCCAAACCCTTCTCGCTGAGCGAGCTGACGGCGACGGTGCAGAACCAGATTGCCCGCCATGCCAAGCAAAAGGCGGCCGCGGAGGCTGCGGGGCGGGGCCCCGGGCAGGGCGGTGCGGCCGACCCCTCTCAGGCAAGGCTCTCGTAAAGCGCGACATCCGCCGCGAGCGCGGCTTTCAGCGCCGTTTCGGTGGTCGCACTCAGTTGAGTATCGACTGCGGGCGGCACATTGACCCGCGGCAGGGTGACTGCGCAGTCGAGCCGGTCTTCAAGAAATTGCACGAAGCGCTCGATCTCCTCATAACGGAAGATCCGGTCCGCGAGCGGTGTCCCCGCGGCGTCGCACAAATGTGCCGACTGGCTGCCGATTCCCGTCGTGCCGGGATGGGCCATGTAATTCTGGGCAAAGCTTTCGAAGCTTTGACCTGCCATCGGATGTGCCGGATCCTCGAAATCGTCCCGCGAGCGGAACCGATACCAGGAGCGCAGCCAGCCAACCGGCTCGCGCATCAGCGCAACAGTGGTGAAAGGTGTCCCCGCCTGCGCTGTGAGCCATGGCCCGAGCGTGGCGTGATAATCGGCGGCGCTCATGTGTTTGAGGGCGGCAGGGCGCTGCATCCGCACCGAAGCGAGCGGCTCAAGCGCCACTTCCACTGCCGTCGAACCTGCTTTCGGTGTTGCCAGGAATACCAGTCGTTGATCCCAGAAAATCAGCATCTGCAAAGCCTTCGCTGTTTTCTCTCTCATAGGCGTTGCGTCGGGTGCGGTAAAGTGCAGCTGCGTGCCGGCCATGCCCGGGTCGGCTCTCCTCGCCCTAATACGGAAAAATTCATTGCAATGTTCTCGAAATGTGCTCATATGGGTGAGAACAAGAGGTGAACTTTTCCGGGGCCGGGCAGATTGCCGTGCCGCCGCCTCTATGGGATAAGGGGACGACAGATGGCAACGGCAGGCCTTTTCGAGATGAGTGACAAAAGCAAGGCAGAGAAACAGAAAGCGCTGGAATCGGCGCTGGCGCAGATTGAGCGGCAGTTCGGCAAGGGCTCGATCATGAAGCTCGGTGGCGACAATCCCCCTCCCGAGATCGAGGCGACCTCGACCGGTTCGCTTGGCCTCGACATTGCGCTTGGCATCGGTGGCCTGCCGAAGGGGCGGATCGTCGAGATCTACGGGCCGGAAAGCTCCGGGAAAACCACGCTGACGCTGCATTGCATTGCGGAAGAGCAGAAAAAGGGCGGCGTCTGCGCTTTTGTCGATGCCGAACATGCGCTGGACCCCTATTACGCGAAAAAGCTCGGCGTGAATCTCGAAGAGCTGCTGATTTCCCAACCGGATACAGGCGAGCAGGCGCTCGAAATCGTCGATACGCTGGTGCGCTCGGGGGCGGTGAGTCTTGTGGTGGTCGACTCGGTGGCGGCGCTGACGCCGCGCGCCGAGATTGAGGGCGATATGGGCGATGCCACGGTCGGCGCGCAGGCGCGGCTGATGTCCCAGGCGATGCGCAAGCTCACCGCCTCGATCGGGCGCTCGAACTGCATGGTGATCTTCATCAACCAGATCCGCATGAAGATCGGCGTAATGTTTGGCTCACCCGAAACAACGTCGGGCGGCAATGCCTTGAAATTCTATGCTTCCGTGCGTCTCGACATTCGGCGCACCGGCGCCATCAAGGACCGCGATGAGGTGATTGGCAACCAGACGCGGGTGAAGGTCGTCAAGAACAAGGTGGCGCCGCCCTTCCGCGAGGTGGAGTTTGACATCCTTTACGGTGAGGGCATCTCCAAGGTTGGCGAACTGGTCGACCTTGGCGTCAAGGCCGGTGTGGTGGCGAAATCGGGCGCCTGGTATTCCTATGGTGACGAGCGCATCGGCCAGGGCCGGGAGAATGCCAAACAGTTCCTGCGTGACAATCCCGATGTGGCCTATGAGATCGAGGACAAGATCCGCGCCAGCCACGGGCTCGACTTCGGCGTCGATCCGACGGCGGAAGACCTGACCGAGGAGTGATCCGCCCTGGCGCGCTTTGGCTTTGGCCCGGATCGCGCAGGAATGATCGCGGAAACGCCTAACTGCAACGGCCGGGCCCAGCCTCGGCCGCTTTGCTTTCTGGACAGGGCCGGGAAGCATCGCTAAACGGAGGGAAATCCGTAAAAAAGGCCTGCCCATGCCCAGCCTCAATGATATCCGCTCCACCTTCCTCGGTTATTTTGAAAAGAACGGTCACAAGGTGGTGGAAAGCTCGCCCCTCGTGCCGCGCAACGACCCGACGCTGATGTTCACCAACTCCGGCATGGTGCAGTTCAAGAACTGCTTCACCGGGGTGGAGAAACGCGATTACGTGCGCGCCACCACCTCGCAAAAATGCGTCCGCGCCGGGGGCAAGCACAACGACCTCGATAACGTCGGTTATACCGCGCGCCACCACACGTTTTTCGAGATGCTCGGCAACTTCTCCTTCGGCGATTATTTCAAGCATGGGGCGATCCCCTATGCCTGGGAATTGCTGACCATGGATTTCGGGATTCCGAAGGAACGCCTCCTCGTCACCGTCTACCATACTGATGACGAGGCGGCGGAGATCTGGAAGAAGGTCGCCGGGCTCTCGGATGACCGGATCATTCGCATCGCCACGAAGGACAACTTCTGGCAAATGGGGCCGACCGGTCCCTGCGGCCCCTGCACCGAGATCTTTTACGACCACGGCGACCATATCTGGGGTGGCCCGCCCGGCTCGGCGGATGAGGATGGCGACCGCTTCATCGAGATCTGGAACCTCGTGTTCATGCAAAACGAGCAATTCGAAGATGGCTCGATGCGCGCGCTCGACATGCAATCGATCGACACCGGCATGGGGCTGGAGCGGATCGGCGCGCTGTTGCAAGGCAAGCATGACAATTACGACACCGATCTGATGCGCGCTCTGATCGAGGCGTCGGCCCATGCGACGTCGGCCGATCCCGATGGTCCGGGCAAGGTGCATCACCGCGTGATCGCGGACCACCTGCGCTCAACCTCGTTCCTGATCGCCGATGGCGTGATGCCTTCGAATGACGGGCGCGGCTATGTGCTGCGCCGCATTCTGCGCCGTGCCGCGCGCCATGCCCATATGCTCGGCGCGAAAGACCCGGTGATGCACAAGCTCGTGCCGGCGCTGGTGCGGCAGATGGGGGCGGCCTTCCCCGAGCTTGCGCGCGCCGAAAAGCTGATCGAAGAAACGCTGAAGCTTGAGGAAACCCGCTTCAAGGTCACGCTCGACCGCGGGCTGAAGCTTCTGGATGACGAGCTTGCTGCGCTCCCCGAGGGGGCAGAGCTTCCGGGCGCCGCCGCGTTCAAGCTTTACGACACATACGGCTTCCCGCTCGATCTGACGCAGGATGCCTTGCGCGAGAAGGGCCGCACCGTCGATACCGACGGGTTTGACGCCGCGATGGCCGAACAAAAGGCCAAGGCACGCGCGGCCTGGGCCGGTTCGGGCGAGGCGTCGGACGCGCGGATCTGGTTCGAGATCGCCGAGGCGAAGGGCGTGACCGAGTTCCTCGGCTATGACACGGAAACCGCCGAGGGGCAGATCCTCGCGCTGGTCGTCGAGGGGGCCGAGGTGGCAGAGGCCACTGGCGCGGTGCAGATCGTGGTCAACCAGACGCCGTTTTACGGTGAGTCGGGCGGGCAGGTCGGCGATGCCGGCATCATCCGCACCGAGACTGCCGAGGTGAAGATCACCGACACCAAGAAGGTCGCAGGTGTCTTCATCCATATCGGCGAGGTGGTTTCGGGCAAGGTGACGCGCGGCCAACCCGCGAAGCTCGAGGTGGATCACGCGCGCCGCTCGGCCATTCGCGCGAACCACTCGGCGACGCACCTGCTGCACGAGGCGCTGCGGCGCGCGCTTGGAGAGCATGTGGCGCAAAAGGGCTCGCTCAATGCCGAGGACCGGCTGCGGTTTGACTTCTCGCATGCCAAGGCGATGACGGCAGAGGAATTAGTGCAGGTGGAGGCGGAAGTGAACGCCTTCATCCGGCAGAATACACCCGTGGATACACGGATCATGACGCCCGACGATGCCCGCGCCCTTGGCGCACAAGCGCTCTTTGGTGAGAAATACGGCGACGAGGTGCGGGTCGTCTCGATGGGCGAGCAGCTGGGCTCGGGCAAGGGGGCGGATGGCAAGACCTACAGCCTCGAGCTTTGCGGCGGCACGCATGTGCGGCGCACCGGCGATATCGGGGCTTTTGTCGCGTTGGGCGACTCGGCTTCCTCGGCGGGGGTGCGCCGCTTTGAGGCGCTGACCGGGCAGGCGGCGCTTGACTGGCTGAAAGAGCAGAACGCGCGGCTTTCCGAAGTGGCCGCGGTGCTGAAAACCGCGCCGGCGGATGTGGCCGAACGGGTGCGCACGCTGGCGGAGGAACGCAAGGCCTTTGCCAATGAAGTGGCGCAGTTGCGCCGGGAGCTGGCCATGGGCGGCGGTGCTTCGGGTGGCCCGGAAGTCGAAGAAATCAATGGCTTGCGCTTCATTGCTCAAGTAGTGTCCGGGGTCTCCGGCAAGGATCTGCCCGCGCTTGTCGACAGCCTGAAGGAAAAGGTTGGCTCGGGTGCGGTGCTGATCGTGGCCGATACCGGCGGCAAGGCGGCCTGTGCGGCGGGCGTTACTGCCGACAAAACCTCGGTCGTGTCGGCGGTGGATCTCGTCAAGGCAGCGGCTGCCGCGCTTGGCGGCAAGGGCGGCGGCGGTCGCCCCGATATGGCGCAGGCCGGTGGGGCGGATATTGCCAAGGCGGATGACGCGCTGGCCGCCGCGCGCGCCGTGATTGCGGGGAACGCCTGATGCCCTCCGCGCTCTGGATCGCTCACGTCGAGGTGCTCGACCCTGAGGCTTACGGCAAATATGCCGTGGCCGCGGGGCCGGCGATTGCTGCGCATGGCGGGGTCTTCCTTGCCCGCGCAACGCGCTATGTGCAGCTTGAAGGCAATGACCGCGCCCGCAATGTGGTGGCGCGGTTCCCGTCGCTTGAGGCCGCCGTGGCCTGCTACCACTCAGACGCCTATCAAGCCGCGCTCGCCCATGCCAAGGGCGCCTCGGTGCGCGATTTGGTCGTGGTTGAAGAGAACGCGTAAGCCTTTCGCCCCGCCCCGAAAAGCGTTAACGTGACACTCATGTGTCGCTGTTATACCGGGGCGGAGCCAACCGCCTGAATGGGGCAGAGAATGTGCCGCTGGGCCGCCTATATCGGGCAACCGATCTTTCTGGAAGATATCGTCTCCAAACCGGGGCATTCGCTCATTCATCAGAGCCAATGCGCCACGCAATGCCACACCGCGATCAACGCCGATGGCTTTGGGCTGGCGTGGTATGATGCGCGCCCCGAGCCGGGGCTTTACCGCGATGTTATGCCCGCTTGGTCGGACCCGAACCTCAAGTCGTTGACGGCACAGGTGAAATCTCCGCTCTTTCTCGCCCATGTGCGGGCCTCGACCGGCACAGCCACAAGCCGCAACAACTGCCACCCCTTCGTGGTGGGCCGCTGGAGCTTCATGCACAACGGCCAGATCGGGGGCTATGACCGCTTTCGGCGGGCGGGGGAGATGCTCATCCCCGATCATCTCTATCCGCATCGGAAAGGCGCGACCGACAGCGAGGCGCTGTTCCTGCTTGCGCTGGCCGAAGGGCTCGACGCCGATCCGAAAGGCGCTTTCGAGCGCGCGGCGGCCCGGCTGGAGGCGCTGGCGGCCGAGCGTGGCTGTGCCCCGCATATGCGCCTGACGGCGGCGTTTTCGGATGGTCAGCGGCTCTACGCGATCCGCTATGCCTCGGATGATGCGGCGCCAACGCTGTATCACCGCTGGTCCGATACGCGGCGGGGGCGGGCGGTGGTCTCTGAACCGCTCGAGGATGGCGAGGGCGATTGGCAGGCCGTGCCGCCGGGGAGCTTTTGCGTTTTTGAGGGCGCGCGGGTGGTGATCGAGCCTTTTGCGCCGCCGCGCGCCGCCGTTGCCGCTTGACGGCCATGCGGGGCGGGGCGTAACTGAGCGCATGAGACCCCGTGCGATCATCCGCATTTGCCTGATTTGCCGCTGACCACAGTCACGCGGGCCGTTCTTTTGTTTTCATGCAGGATCGAATGAGCTAAGCCCGCGGCGAGAGCCCCGTGAGGAAGTTCATGATCCGTCTGCACAATTCGAAAACCCGCCGCAAGGAAGAGTTCCGCCCGATCGACCCCGCCAATGTGCGGCTCTATCTGTGCGGGCCGACCGTCTATGACCGCGCGCATCTGGGCAATGCCCGGCCGGTGGTGGTGATTGATGTGCTCTACCGGCTCTTGCGCCTCACCTATGGCGCCGAGCACGTCACCTATGTGCGCAACTTCACCGATGTGGACGACAAGATCAACGCCACCGCGCTGGCGCGCAAGGAGGCGGGGGCGGCCGGCACGCTTGAGGAGCTGATCCGCGCGCGCACCGAGGAGACGATCGGCTGGTATCACGCCGATATGGATGCGCTTGGCGCGCTGCGCCCCAGCCACGAGCCGCGCGCGACCGATTTTATCGGCGCGATGATCGCGATGATCGGCGATCTCATCGCCAAGGGCCATGCCTATGAAAAGGACGGCCATGTGCTCTTTCGGGTGCGCAGCTACCAGAATTATGGCGCGCTCTCGGGCCGCTCGGTCGATGACATGATCGCGGGCGCGCGGGTCGAGGTGGCACCGTTCAAGGAAGATCCGATGGATTTCGTACTCTGGAAGCCCTCGGATGCGGACCTTCCGGGTTGGGAAAGCCCCTGGGGCCGGGGCCGTCCGGGCTGGCATATCGAATGCTCGGCGATGTCTTACGAACTCTTGGGCGCCTCGTTTGACATTCATGCCGGCGGGATTGATTTGCAATTCCCCCACCATGAGAACGAGATCGCGCAAAGCTGCTGCGCGCATCCCGAGGGGGGCTTTGCGAATATCTGGCTCCATAACGAGATGCTGCAGGTCGAGGGCAAGAAGATGTCCAAATCTCTGGGCAATTTCTTCACCGTGCGCGATCTTTTGGATCAGGGCATTCCGGGCGAGGTGATCCGGTTCGTCTTCCTGCAAACGCATTACGGCAAGCCGATGGACTGGACGGCGGAAAAGGCCGCGCAGGCGGAGGCGACGCTGCGCAAGTGGCGTGCGCTCGTTGCGGGGATCGACCCCGCGCCGAGCGCGGCGCCCGCGGTCATCGCCGCGCTCAGCGACGACCTGAACACGGCGGGCGCCATTGCGGCGTTGCACCAGCTGACCGACCTGGCGGAGCTGAAAGCCTCGGCGGCGCTCCTGGGGCTGCTTGAGGATGGGCTGGGCGATTGGGCGGCGGCGCCGCAAGCGGATTTGTCGGGGCTTGCCGAGAAGCTCGCCGGGCTGCGCGCCAAGGCGATGGAAACCAAGGATTTTGCCCCTGTCGATGCGATGAAGGCGGCGCTTGTGGCGGCAGGCGTTGAGGTGCGGATGTCGAAAGCGGGGGTGGAGCTTCTGCCCGGCGCCGGGTTTGACGCCACGAAGCTGGAGGGTCTGTGATGTCGAAAGAACGGCTCTACCTCTACGACACCACGCTCCGCGACGGGCAGCAGACGCAAGGCGTGCAATTCTCGGTGCCGGAAAAGATCGCCATTGCTGAGGCGCTCGACGCGATCGGCATTGATTACATCGAGGGCGGCTGGCCGGGGGCGAACCCGACCGACAGCGATTTTTTTGCCGCCCGGCCCGAGACGCGCGCGACTTTGACCGCCTTTGGCATGACCAAGCGCGCCGGGCGCTCGGCCGCGAATGACGATGTGCTGGCGGCGGTGATGAATGCCGCCACGCCCGCCGTGTGTTTGGTGGGCAAGACCCATGATTACCATGTGACCACGGCGCTTGGCATCACGCTCGCGGAAAACCTCGAGAATATCCGCGCCTCGGTCGCGCATATGGTGGCGCAGGGGCGCGAGGCGCTGTTTGATGCCGAGCATTTTTTTGATGGCTACAAGGCGAACCCGGACTATGCGCTCGACTGTTGCCGCACCGCTTATGCTGCGGGCGCGCGTTGGGTGGTTTTGTGCGATACGAATGGCGGCACGCTGCCGGATGAAATTGGCACGATCACCCGCGCGGTGATTGCGGCGGGCGTGCCCGGAGATCATCTGGGCATTCATACCCATGACGACACGGGCACCGCTGTCGCCAATACGCTCGCCGCCGTGCTGGCGGGGGCACGCCAGATCCAGGGCACGCTGAACGGGCTCGGTGAGCGGTGCGGCAATGCCAACCTGACCACGCTCATCCCTACATTGCTTCTGAAAGAACCCTTCAGAAGCCTTTTTGAAACAGGCGTTTCTGAGGAGAAGCTGAAGAGCGTCACGCGGCTTTCGCGCCGGCTCGACGACATTTTGAACCGCGTGCCGCTGCGCTCGGCCCCCTATGTGGGCGCCTCGGCTTTCGCGCACAAGGCGGGGCTCCATGCCTCGGCGATCCTGAAGGATCCCTCGACCTACGAGCATGTCGCGCCCGATTGTGTGGGCAACACGCGCCTGATCCCGATGTCGAACCAGGCGGGGCAATCGAACCTGCGTGCGCGGCTCAAGGGCATGGGGATCGAGATTGACCCGAAAGATCCGCGGCTTGCCGAGATCCTCGACGAGATCAAGGCGCGCGAGGACCGCGGCTATGCCTATGACGGCGCGCAGGCGAGTTTTGAGCTGGTGGCGCGCCGGGTGCTTGGGCTTTGCCCCGAATTCTTCGAGGTGAAGCGCTACCGCGTCATCGTCGAGCGGCGCAAGAACCGTTATGACCAGATGGTCACCATGTCGGAGGCCGTCGTGGTGGTGAAAGTGGGCGGCGAGAAGATGCTCTCGGTCTCGGAAAGCATGGATGCCGAGGGGCATGACCGCGGCCCCGTCAACGCGCTTTCGAAAGCGCTCGTCAAGGATCTCGGCCCCTATCAAAGCCTGATATCGGACATCAAGCTGGTCGATTTCCGGGTGCGGATCACGCAGGGCGGCACCGAAGCCGTGACGCGGGTGATCATCGACAGCGAAGACGGGCACGGCGCGCGCTGGTCCACTGTCGGGGTGAGTGCGAACATAGTCGATGCCTCGTTCGAGGCGCTGCTCGATGCGATCTGGTGGAAGCTCATTCGTGACGGGGCAGAAGCGGTATGAGCGATCCGGTTACGGTCTGCGCCGAACGTCTGGCGGCGGGCGATCCGGACCGCTTTGCCGCAGTGATGGCGCTGCCCGGGCGGGCGCGTGCGCCGCTCTTTGCGGTTTATGCCGCGAACCTTGAGCTTGCGCGGGCGCCTTGGGCGGCGCGGGAGCCGATGGTGGCCGAGATCCGGCTGCAATGGTGGATCGACGCGCTTGGGGCGCTGGCCGCCGCGGGGACAGAGCCGCGCCATGAAATTGGCCCCGCGCTTCTGAATATTGCACCGGAAGCGCTTGAGTTGCTTGTCGAAATGGGAGAGGTGCGACGGACGGATTGCTGGTCTGATCCGTTTGAGGATGCGGGGCGGCTGCGCGATTACCTTGATGCGACGAGCGGTGCACTGACCCTTGCGGCGGCGCGCGCACTCGGGCTCTCAGGTCACGAGGCGGCGCTGCGGGCGGCGGGGGCGGCCGCGGGGTTGGCGGCCTGGCTCGTCGCGCTGCCCGAGCTTACGGCGCGCGGCCGCTTGTGCCTTGCCGGGGCGCGGCCGGAGGATCTGGCGGGGCTTGCCTCCGAAGCGCTGGTGGCACTCGATGCGGCCGAGGTCGGGCTGAAAACGGCCCCGGAGGCTGCGCGTTTTGCCACGCTCGCCCATTGGCAGGCGCGCCGAATTTTGCATCATGCCGCAAAAGCGCCGGAGCGGATTGCGGCGGGGGAGCTGCGCGGTTCCGAATTCCGGCGTCGTCTCAGCCTCTTGCAGGCGCGCGCACGGCTCTGAGGGCAAGCGCGCGGGCCGCGGCCGATGCGGCAAGCGCATATGATTTAAGTGAATCTTCAAATGTTGTGGGCAAATTCGCAGGACCAACCTGGCGAGCCTGCCAACAATCACGTCGTGCGGTGCGACGGTGGAGACCTTGAATGCGCTTTCGGACGTCCCTCTCGCTGGGGGTAAAACTGCCCTTGCTGCTGGTGGCGATCGCAATGGTCGCGCTGACGGTGATGGGCGTTTCCTCCTACCGGGCGGCGCGCGACCTGCTTGCCGAAGAGGCGCAGCAGCGGCTTGAAAGAACACTCGAATCGCGGCGCGAAGCGCTTGAGGACTGGGCCGAGCAAACACGGGCGCAGATGGCGGCGCTGGCGGCCAATCAGGGCACGCAAAGGCTGATGCGCGATTTTGCCAATGCCTGGAAAATGCTGGGCGAGGGGGCGGAAGCCAATCTGCGGCACGCCTGGGTCGAGACCAATCCGAATCCGCCCGACACGCGCTGGAAGCTCGATTTTGCGGGCGAGATCAATGATTACGGAATTATCCACCGGCGCGCGCATCCGGGCTTTGTCACGCTTGCGCAGGATCTTGACCTGAAGGATCTGTTCTTTGTCGATGCCTCGGGGCGTGTCGTCTATTCGTTGCGCAAAGGCGCAGAATTTGCGGCGAATCTGAACGATCCGTCGCGCGCCGAGAGCCCGCTTGCGCAGACGGTGGCGCAGGCCCTTGCCGCGCCAGCGGCCGAGGTTGCCGTGTCTGGTCTGATCGAAGACCCGCAGGGCGGCGCCGGATCGGTTTATCTCGCGCAGGCGCTGCGGACGACCCAGGGGGCCCCGCTTGGCGTGCTTGCCTTCGCTGCCGGGTTTGAACGGCCCGCGGCGGTGCTGGCAAGCGAGAGCGCGCTCGGCACCACCGGCGTTGCCTATTTGCGCGATGCTGAGGGGCAGATCGTGAACCGCTTGCGTCAGGGCGCGGCCGGTCCGGTAAGTGGGCCACAAGGGCAGGCGCTCGGGCTCGACGGTCATCCCGTGGCGCGACTCACGGCGCCGCTCTCGCTTCTGGGGCACGAATTCACGCTGGTGGTGGAGCAGGATGAGGCCGAGGTTCTGGCCCCGGCGCAAGCGCTTGCGGAACATCAGCTTTTCAATGCGCTCTGGCTGATCGCGCTGATCGGCGCGCTTTCGGCATGGGTTTCGCGTGGCATTGCCCGACCGATGCACCGGCTCGCCGGGGCCGTGGGGGCCATCGCGCAGGGCGATCACGCGGTGACGCTGCCCGCGACCTGCAGAAGCGACGAGCTGGGCGAGATAGCGCGCGCGCTTGATGCGCTGCGCGGCGAGCTCGCAGAAGCGGCGGCGCGCCAGCGCGCGGCGGTGATTCAGGGCACAGCATTTCGCACCTGTTCGGCGCCGCTGATGGTGCTCGATACCGATCTGACCATCACCTATGCCAATACCGCGCTCGGCCAGCTGGTGGCCGAGCGGCTCGCCGATTTTCGCACCCGTTCGGCTGATCTTGCGCCCGCCGCGTTGGTGGGGTGCCCCCTGGCGGCGCTCTATCCAGTCGAAGCGGCCGAGCGCCGCTGGTTCGACAGTGATGATGCGCCGCCGTTCCACCGCGATGTGGCGCTGGGAGAAGGGCGTTACGGCGTTGATTTCTCTCAGATCCGCGATCATGACGGGGCGCTTCTCGGCCATGTTGTCGAATGGCGCGATGTGACCGAACAACGGATGACACGGGCGCTTCTGGCGGCGCTTGAGACGAGCCAGCTGATGCTCGAATTCTCGCCTGAGGGGCGGGTGAGCCGGGCCAATGCCAATCTGTGTGCTGCGCTCGGCGAGAGTGCCGAGGCGCTTTCGGGGCGGGCTCATGAGGCGGTGATAGAGGGCTTGGGTCAGCTCTCGGGGTTCTGGACGCGGCTCGGGCAGCTCGAGCCGGTGATCGGCCGCTTCGTGCTGCGCGGGCATGACGGGCGCGCGGTGATCGCTGAAGGCAGCGTGACGCCGGTGCCCGACCATGGCGGCCAGCTTCTCAAAGTGTTGCTGATCGGCAATGACATCACTCGTGCGCACGAAGAACTCGAGGCGGCGCAGGCGCGCAACGCGGCGATGATGGAGGGCCAGCACGCCGTGGTCGAGGGGTTGCGGATCGGCCTTGAAGGGCTGGCGCGCGGCGATCTGAAGCGCCGGATCACCGCGGTCTTCCCCCCTGAATATGAGCAATTGCGAAATGATTTCAACGAGGCTGCGGCCACTCTTTCGGAGGCGATGGCGGTTGTGATCGACTGCGCGCTCGGCATCGATGGTGAGGTGCGCGAGATCTCGAATGCCGCGACGGACTTGAGCCAGCGCACCGAACGTCAGGCCGCGACGCTTGCCGAGACAGTCTCCGCGCTCGACCAGCTCACTTCCTCGATCGGCACCGGCAGCGCGGGCATCTCCGAGGCCGATGCGATGGTCGGCCGGGCGCGGATTGGCGCGGAAAGCTCGGGACAGGTGGTGCAGCAGGCGGTCAGCGCGATGGGCGAGATTGCCCAGAGCTCCGAGCAGATCGCCCGCATCATCGGCGTGATCGAGGATATCGCCTTCCAGACCAACCTTCTGGCGCTCAACGCCGGCGTCGAGGCGGCCCGCGCGGGCGAGGCGGGGCGCGGCTTTGCCGTGGTCGCCTCGGAAGTGCGCGCCCTCGCGCAGCGCTCTTCGGAGGCGGCGCGGGAGATCGACACGCTGATCTCGACCTCTTCCTACCATGTGCGCCGCGGTGTTGATCTTGTCGGGCAGACAGGCACTGCGCTCGAGGGGATTCTCATTTCCGTCAATGATATCGCGACGCGGGTCTCCAAGATCGCGCTTTCGGCGCGCGAGCAATCCTCGGGTCTGAGCGAGATCAACAACGCGATGTTGCAGCTTGATCAGGTGACGCAGCAAAACGCGGCGATGTTTGAGCAGACAACGGCGGCGGCGCAGGCGCTTGGCCGGGGGGTCGAGGCGCTGACCGCGACCACCGCGCGCTTCGATGCGGCGCCCGGCACGTTTTCTGCCCCGGTGAGCGCGCGACGTGCCGGGCCGCGCCCCGGGCCGATGCAAGCACTGGCGTCACAGCAAGACCTTGCGGCGCCCGTTCCGCTGCGTGCGGCCCCGAAGAAAATGGCTGACCCGCCCGCCGCCCCCGCTTTGCCTGCCGCAATGCCCCGCAGTACGGGCGCCCTCGCCCTGAAGCCCGATCCGGGCGAATGGGAAGATTTCTGAGATGAGATCCATGCCTTTGAGCCTTAACAACCGAGTGCCAACATGACCCCGAAACGTGTCCTGATTGTCGATGATTCCCCGACCATCCGTGCCCTTTTGCGCACCATGCTGGCGCAGGATCCGCGCCTGACGGTGGTGGGGGAAGCCTGCGATCCTTTTGACGCGCGCGAGAAGATCAAGGTGCTTTTGCCCGATGTGCTCACGCTCGATGTCGAGATGCCGCGGATGAACGGGCTCGAATTTCTCGAAAAACTGATGCGTCTGCGGCCGATGCCGGTGGTGATGATCTCCACCGAAACGCAGAAGGGCTCGGCGGCGGCGCTTGAAGCGCTGTCGCTTGGCGCGGTCGAATGTATCGGCAAGCCGAGCTTCGATCGGCTTTCGGACACTTTTGCCAACCTCGCCGATCTGCTCGTGGCCGCGGCGGGGGCTCGGCTGCGCGGGGCGGAGACGCGCGCGCGCGTGGCACCGGCAACCGATTTCAACTGGAACGGCAAGATCGTGCTGGTCGGCTCCTCGACCGGCGGCGTCGACGCGCTTGAAACGCTGCTTTCGGGGTATCCGCGCAACTGTCCGCCGACGCTGATCACCCAGCATATGCCCGAAGGGTTTCTGGCCTCCTTTGCGCGCAGGCTCGACACCAACATGCTGCCGCAGGTGGAACTCGCGCGGGACGGGGTGCTGCTTGCGCCCGGTCATGTCTATCTGGCGCCGGGGGGCGATTATCACCTCGCCGTCGCCGGGCATGAGGCGCCGAAATGCCGCCTCGTCGCGAGTGACAAGCGCAATGGCCACCGGCCGTCGGTCGAGGTGCTGTTTGATTCCGCGGTGCCGCTCGCGAACCGCGTGGTTTCAGTGATGCTCACCGGCATGGGCAAGGACGGCGCCGAGGCGATGGTGCGGCTGCGCCGTGCCGGTGCGCGCTGTCTGGCACAGGATGAGGCGACCTGCGTCGTCTTTGGCATGCCGCGCGCGGCGATCGAGTTGGGAGCTGCCGAGCGTGCGGTATCCATCGGATCGATGTCGCGCGCGGTGCTCGATTTGTGTAGTGGTAACGGCCGCAGCGCGGCCCAGTTCAGTTCTGTTCGGAGGGCCTGAGATTATGGCGCATCATCACAAGAGCCACCATATCGCCCAGGGCGAATTTGCTACGGCCCGTGGCCCCGAGGCTTCAATCTCGACGATTCTCGGCTCCTGCGTGGCCACTTGCCTTTATGACGAGGTGGCGCAGGTCGGCGGCATGAACCACTTCCTCTTGCCCGATGGTGCGGGGGCGGGGTCGCTCAATTCCGCGCGGTTCGGTGTGAACGCGATGGAGCTTCTGATCAACGCCCTGATCAAGGAAGGAGCGAGCCGTAACAGACTGAAAGCCAAAGTTTTTGGTGGGGGGCGCATGATTGCGGGCTTGTCCGATGTCGGGGCGAAGAATGCGAGTTTCGTGCTCGATTTCCTGCGCCGTGAGGCGATCGAATGCACCGGCCAGAGCCTGGGCGGCACGCAGGCGCGCCGAGTCGAATTCTGGCCCGGCAGCGGGCGCGCCCGACAGCGTCTTTTGGGCGAGACGCAGGTGGTGGAGACCCCGCCGAAACCGCCGGCAGCCAACGGCGTCGAACTGTTCTGATCCGGCCAAGGCCGAAGGCTTTCGCACGCCAGCGCATGACGTTCAGGCGCGCCCTTCAGGGGCGCGCCTTTTGCATAACGGGGATCCCGTGGTGCTTCTGTGGGATTGCGACATTGTTTCGCTGCGCCTGTGTGACACAGTCACTTAATTCGCATTCACGGATGCGTGTATCAGAATACCATAGGAGACTTCGAAACGCATACCGAGCGAAGAGCCAAAGCCAGGGGAGGGACCATGAAACTCACCGCCTTGCGAGTGGGCGCCAGCGTGCTGGCGCTTGTCCTCGCAGCGGGGCCGAGCGGCGCGCAAGAGACGCCCGCACCACAGACCCCCGCAGCATCCGTCGAGCCATCCTCCCCGGAGCAAACCCCGCCGATGGGCGCCCAATCACGCCCCGCCCGGAGCGAACTTGCGGCCCATGCCGCCCGGTTTACGGACCCGGTCGCACCGATAACCGCAGATCACTCGAAATTCGAGATCCTGAAAGGCCCGTTTTCCTCTGGTCCCGAAGTCACGGCCGCCTGTCTGAGCTGCCATACTGAAGCCTCGAACCAGGTCATGCATTCGGTGCACTGGAGCTGGAGTTATGAGAACGCAGCCACCGGGCAGCAGCTTGGAAAGGCGCATGAGCTCAATGCGTTCTGTGGCAATGTTGCCTCAAATGAAGTGCGCTGCACCTCGTGCCATGTCGGCTATGGCTGGGACGATGTGCGTGCCCCGCCGCCCTCGGAGCCGACCAAGGTGGACTGCCTTGTCTGCCATGATACCTCGGGCCAATATGCCAAGCAGGACAACCTTGCCGGTAATCCGCCGCTTGATCCGGTGAAAGACACCGCGAAAACCATCACCGGTGCGCCGGTGCATGCGGTGGATCTGGCCGAGGCCGCCCTTTCCGTCGGCATGCCGGGGCGCGAGAATTGCGGCAACTGCCACTTTTACGGCGGCGGCGGAGATAACGTCAAACACGGCGATCTCTCCTCGGTGCTCTTTGATCCGCCGCGTTCGGTGGATGTGCACATGTCGCGCGATGGCGCGAACATGACCTGCGAGGCCTGCCATGTTTCCGACAAGCACGTTCTGGCGGGCTCGCGCTATGCGGGAGATGTGGTCGACCCTCATGCCGCAGACCGTGCACCGGGCGCCGCGCGCGAGACCGCGTCGTGCAGTTCCTGCCACAGCGATCAGCCGCACAAGGGGCCAAACCCGCTTCTGGCGATGAAGCTCAACGATCACACCGACCGTGTGGCCTGCCAAAGCTGCCATATCCCGGAATTTGCCCGTGGCGGCGTGGCCACCAAAACGTGGTGGGATTGGTCCACGGCGGGGCGTTTGAGTGCCGATGGCAAGCCGATTTCCGAGCATGGCTACACCCAGGGCAACGGCAAGGAGCTGCACACCTATCTTTCGACCAAGGGGGATTTCGCCTGGGGTGAAAACGTCGTGCCTTATTATCAGTGGTCGAACGGCGTGGCGCGGTTCACCCTGCCGGAGGAACAGATCGACCCAACGAAAGTGATCGAGATCAACCACTTCGAAGGTGAACCTGGAGCGCCCGATGCGCGGATCTTTCCGTTCAAGCGGATGGAGGGCAAGCAGGCTTATGACACCGAGCGCAACGTGCTTCTGTTCAACCACGTTTATGGTCCCGGGGACGGTGCCGCGCTCTGGTCCTATTTCGACTGGGAGAAATCGCTGCGCGCCGGGATGGACTATGTCGGTCTGCCGTATTCCGGGCATTTCGACTTTGCGAAAACCTACATGTACTGGCCGATCGCGCACCAGGTCGCGCCGAAGGAGGATGCGCTCGAGTGTGCCGCGTGCCACGCCGAGAACGGGCGGATGGCGGGGATTGCCGGCATCTATGTGCCCGGCGGGCTCAATATCGGCGGCAAGATCGGGATCGTGCTGCTGATGCTTGCGGCGCTTGGGGTGGGCTTCCACGGCATCTTGCGGGTGTTTGGCCGGAAATCGAAAGGGGCTCATCATGACTGAGCGTTGCGTCAAGGTTTACAGCCGCTTCAACCGGCTCTGGCACTGGTCGCAGGCGGCCTCGATCGTGGCGCTGATGTTTACCGGCGCGCGGATCATGGGTCTGCATCAGGTGATGCCTTTTGGCCTCGCGGTCACGGTGCATTCGCTTGTGGCGATCGCGCTTTTGGTGCTCTGGGTTTTCGCCACCTTCTGGCTTTTCACCACGCATGGCTGGAAACAGTTCATTCCGCGGCTCACCGGCCTCGTCAAGGTAGCGCGATTCTACGCCTACGGTGTGTTTCGGGGCGAGCCGCACCCCTATTCCAAAACGCTGGAGCGACGCCACAACCCGCTGCAGGCGGCGGCCTATTTTGCGCTGAAGATGGTCCTCTTTCCGGCGATCTGGGTGACCGGACTGATCTATCTCAGCTATGGCTTCTGGGACTTTGTTGACGGGCAGGGGCTCTGGCTGACGCTGGTGGCGAACCTGCATGTCTTCGCCGCCTTTGCCATCGCCTCTTTCGTTGTGGCGCATATCTACCTGCTCACCATCGGCCATGGCTTCAAACGCCACGTGCAGCCGATGATCTCGGGCTATGACCGGGTGGATCTGAACCCCGAAGAGGAAGCCTTCCTTGAGCAGAAGGGTCTGGTGCGGGCGGTGCCGCTCTACAAGGATTGAGGCTTCTGAGGTATGGAACACAAGCCCTCGGAAACGGGGGCTTTTTCCTGCTCATAAAGGAAAAGGCGCCGGAAGACGGCGCCTGTTTCATGCGAGAGTTCGCGGATCGGAGCGTATCAGCCGTTCCAGGTGCGCACCGCACCGCAATCCATATGCACGAAATTCGAACGGGGATATTTGCCGACACCGCCCGCATGGCAGGCCATCGCGGCGGAATAGATCTGCGGCACCGAGCGCGACTTGAGCCGTAGGTCGGCGGCCATGCCCTGCATGTGGAGCGAGTTCTTCGCCACGCCGCGGGAGCGGGCACGCAGCATCGCATTGGTTGCGGGCGAGCGGTAGCCGGAAAGGAGCATATAGGGTTCGCGCGTATCCATCAGCCGATGCGAGGCAGCGGCGATGTCGATCGTGCGGGGGTCCATGACCTTGACCTGATCGGTGCGCCAGTCGCGCATGAAGGTGTTGATCTCTTTCAGCGCTTCCGGGATGTACTTGCCCTCGATCCAGTAGATCATGTCGAGGCTCTCACCGGTCCGCCCCGAATACATCCGGATCTGCCGAATATCGCCTGCGCCGCGCAGCAGCCCGAAGGCGTTGCTCATTGTGGGCGCCGCAACCACCATCGTGGACGCGAAGGCCGCGAGAAGTCCCCGACGGGACGTCGTTATCATGCTCATCGGTTTGCCTGTCCCTCGGTCTGTGCCGTTTGTACCAGCGGCTTTCAACCAAATTTAACCATTCACCGTGGAAATGTTATGGCATAGCGCCTCGCATGATTCAAATTGTCATTTCCCCTAAAGTAGGGGTTTCCCTACCTTTCGGCAGATTCTTGCCGGATTGCCCCGTTCTGGCGGCAGGATTCTGCGCTGTGGCGCGTTTGCATCGCTTCGCGGGGCAAGGCGCAGCGGAATTCCCCTTGTTTTACGGGTTCTCTGGACAGTTTCGCGTTTTTCCCACAGGCTCTTCCAGATGATTTCAGGGGATTTACGATGATCGGATGCGATTGGCGCGGACTTGGGCGCAGGGCTCTCGTGGCATGTCTGCTGGGGGGCACGAGTCTCGGGCCGGGGCTTTTGGCTGCGCCGGTGCTCGCTCAGGCCCCCGCGATCTCGGGGTTTTCTCAGGCTGTGGCGGAAGCGGCGGCGGCCGAGCCTGCGCTTGGCGCCTTTTATGCCGCGCGGGCCTATGCACCGGTCTGGACCGATGCTGCCGCGGCGCCGCGCCGGGCCGCTTTTTTCGCCGCGCTCGATCAGGCCGGGGCACATGGGCTCCCGGTTGCGCGCTATCAGGCAGAGACCTTGCTGGCGCGCTTCGCCACGATCGAGACCGAACGCGAGCGCGGCCAGCTTGAGGCCGCCGTGTCGCTTGCCTATCTCGCCTGGGCGCGCGATATTTCCTCGGGAGCGCTCGAACCGGAAAAGATCGATGCCGGGATCGTGCGCGAGATCAAGCGCCCCGATCCGGCAGCGCTTCTGTCCGCGCTCCTTGCAGCGCCGTCGCCCGAGCATTTCTTGCGCGATCTGGCGCCGAAAACTCCGCAATATGCCAACCTTATGCGCGCGCGGCTGCAACTTGCGGCGCAGATCGGCCAGGGCGGTTGGGGCAATCCGGTTCCCGCCAGACGCCTCGGCCCCGGCGAAAGCGGTGCGGCCGTGGTGGCGCTGCGCGACCGGCTGATGAAGATGGGGTATCTCGGCCGCTCGGTTTCGGCCACCTATGATGCTGCGCTGCAAAAGGCGGTGCAAAGCTACCAGTTCGACCTTGGCATGAAAGCCGATGGCGTCGCGGGCGAGGCGACGCTTGCCGAAATCAACGTTGCCGCCGAAGAGCGGCTCAAATCGGTGCTCGTGGCGATGGAGCGCGCACGCTGGCTCAACGGGCGCGATCTGGGCAAACGCCATATCTGGGTGAATATTGCCGATTTCAGCGCCCGGATCATCGACGACGGCAAGGTGAGCTTCGAGACCGTGACCGTGGTTGGCCAGAACCGCCCGGACCGCCGCACGCCCGAATTCTCCGACGAGATGGAAATGATGGTGATCAACCCGAGCTGGTCGGTGCCGCGCTCGATCACCGTCAAGGAATATCTCCCGATGATGCAGCGGAACCCGGGCGCGGCGGGGCATATCCAGCTTGTGGACAGCCGCGGCCGCACCATCTCGCGCGAGGGGGTGGATTTTGCCGCCTATAATGCGCGCAATTTTCCTTTTGCGATGCGCCAGCCGCCCTCGCAGGGCAATGCGCTCGGGCTCGTCAAATTCCTGTTCCCGAACCCTTATAACATCTATCTGCATGATACGCCCTCGAAGTCGCTGTTCCAGCGCGAGGTGCGCGATTTCTCGCATGGCTGTATCCGGGTGGGGCGGCCCTTCGATCTCGCCTATGCCCTCCTCGCCCGGCAAGTGGATGACCCACAAGACTATTTTCAGAAAGTCCTGAAGACCGGGGCAGAGACGACGGTGCGGCTCGATGCGCCCGTTCCGGTGCATCTGGTCTATTTCACCGCCTGGCCGAATGCGCGCGGGCGGATCGAGTATCGCCACGATGTCTATGGCCGGGACGCCGCGCTCTATACCGCGTTGGCGAAGGCAGGGGTGGAATTGACGACCCTGACGAATTAAGTCTCACGTGAGGGCGCACTGGCGCCGGGCACCAAGAGGCGAACATGGCGCAGACGGTCGAAACCATCGCACGGGCATTGGCGGCACGGGCTGAGGGAAATCTGTCCTTGCCGATCGAGGGGGCTTCCGAGCCGCAATCGGCGGGGCCAAAGCAGATCGCCTTGGCGATGAGTGCGAAATACATCCCCGGCCTTGCGCAGGGGCAGGCCCTTGCCGCGATCCTCCCCGAGGGGACGGACTGGCAGGCTCTCGGTTTGAAGGCGGCGATCTTCGTGGCCCGGCCGCGGCTCGCCATGGCGGGGCTCTCCAAGGCTTTCGATCCGGGCCCCGAGATCGCGCCGGGGATCCATCCCACCGCAGTCATTGATCCTTCCGCGGAGATCGGCGCGGGCGCCGCGATCGGGCCATTCGTGGTGATCGGACGGGGCGCGAAAATTGGCCCGAAGGCCAGGATCGCGGCGCATGCCTGCATCGCAGAGCATGTGAGGATCGGCGATCAAGCTCTTATTATGCAAGGAGTAAAGATTGGTGCGCGGGTGGTCGTTGGGGATCGGTTTATCGCCCAGCCGGGCGCGATTATCGGTTCGGATGGTTTCTCTTTCGTCACCCCCGAGAAATCCGGCGTTGAGGAAATCCGCGAAACGCTCGGCCAGCGTGACGCGATCACCGAGCAAAGCTGGACCCGGATTCACAGCCTTGGCACGGTGGTGATTGGCGACGATGTCGAGATTGGCGCCAATGCGGCGATTGACCGTGGCACGGTGCGCGCCACCGCCATCGGCTCGGGCACCAAGCTCGATAACCTCGTCCATGTCGGCCACAATGTGCAGATCGGGCGCGATTGTCTGCTCTGCGGGCAGGTCGGCATCGCGGGCTCGTCACGAATCGGCGATAGGGTAGTGCTTGGGGGCCAATGCGGGGTGAACGACAATATTTTCGTGGGCGATGACGTGATCGCGGGGGGCGCGACCAAGATTTTCACCAATGCGCCGGCGGGGCGGGTGCTTCTGGGCTACCCCGCCGTGAAGATGGAAACGCATGTCGAGGCGTGGAAGAACATCCGCCGCCTGCCGCGACTCTTCGCGCAAGTTGCGGAGCTTCGGGAAACTGTTACAAAATACTCGCAAAAGGAGGGCACGGAGTAACCTGCAAGATGAGGCCCGACATGCAGCAAGAGATTCTCTCCATCATCGCGCGTGAAGCCGCGATGGACCCGTCCGATGTACGCTCGGACATGACACTTGAAGAACTGGGGCTCGACAGCCTCGGGCTCGTCGAAATGATCTTCTCGATCGAAGAAACCTTTGGAATTTCCGTGCCTTTCAACGCCAACGAGCCGACGCAGAATGATTTCGACATCTCTTCGGTCGGCGCGATCGTGCGCGCGGTCGAGCGGCTGATCTCGACGCCGGAGCTGGCCTGAGGCATGAGGCGAGTCGTTGTCACCGGGGCCGGAACGGTCAATGCGCTGGCCCCGGATGTGGCAGGAACGCTTGCCGCGATGCGTGAGGGGCGCTGCGGCATCGGGTCGCTGGAGTTTGCCGATGTCGAGCGGCTGACGGTGCAGATCGGCGCGCAGGTGCGTGGCTTTACGCCCGAGAGGCTCTTCGAGAAGGGCAAGATTTCCTTCTATGACCGCTTTACCCAGTTTGCCCTGGTGGCCGCGCGCGAAGCGATGGCGCAAGCCGGGCTCACCGCTGTTCCGGCTGATCCGACACGCTGGGGCGCGATTATTGGCACGGCGGGCGGTGGCAATGCGACGGTGAACGAGGCTTATCGCGCCGTTTATGCAGAGGGAAAGAACCGGGTTCATCCTTTCACCGTGCCGCGTCTTATGAGCAATGCCGCCGCTTCGCATCTGTCGATGGAGTGGGGGCTGATGGGGCCGAGTTTCGCAGTGGCGACGGCCTGCGCAAGCTCAAACCACGCGCTTGGTCTGGCGTTCCAGATGATCCGCTCCGGCATGGCGGATGGCATGCTGGCGGGCGGCGCGGAATCGATGCTGAATTTTGGCGGTCTGAAGGCCTGGGAGGGGCTGCGGGTGATGTCTCCTGACGGCTGCCGCCCCTTTTCAGCGAGCCGAAATGGCATGGTGCAAGGCGAAGGGGCCGGCGTCTTCGTGCTTGAAAGTCTTGAGGGAGCGCGAGCGCGCGGCGCAAATATTCTTTGTGAAATCAAAGGTTTTTGCATGACATCTGATGCGGTTGATATCGTCATGCCTTCGCGTGACGGGGCGGCGCGGGCGATGCGTGGCGCGCTGGTCGATGCCGGGATCGCCGCTTCGGATGTCGAGTACATCAACGCTCATGGCACGGGCACTGCCGCCAATGACCGTACCGAGGCGGCGGCGATCCTTGAGGTCTTCGGCGATCGCGGCGCGCATGTGCCGGTTTCCTCGACCAAGGCGATGCATGGCCATTGCATCGGCGCGACGGGCGCTGTCGAATTGCTTGCCTGTCTGATGGCGCTGAAAGAGGGGGTCATTGCCCCCACGGTGAACTTTGACAGCCCTGATCCGGACTGTCCGCTCGACGTGGTGCCGAATATCGCGCGTGAGGCGCGGGTCGATACGGTCATGAGCAATGCCTTCGCCTTCGGCGGGCTCAATGCGGTGCTCGTGCTCGGGCGGTTCTGAGGCCGGGATTCGTTCCGAGAGACTGCCCGCAAAACGCCGCCCCTGAGGGCGGCGTTTTCTTTTTGTTGAATGGCTTATTCCGCGGGCTTCACGGCCAGCGCGTCGAAGGCGGCCGTGAATCCCTTGAGTGAGATCGTCAGCTCCACCGGCTTGTCTGCCGCCGCGGCGGCAACCACGGTCATCGCGATCTTGTTGCCCTTCTTGAACAGGTCAAGATCGGCGGGTTTGAGCAACACATTGGCGAAGCAGCCGCCCTGCGTGCAGACGTTGAAGGGCAGCGCGAGCGGCTTTTGGCTGTCGATCTGCAGGCCAACGCCGCGGGTGAGCAGGGTTTCGAGCGGAGTGGTGATCGTAGCGCCCGCGACGGCCTCGCCCTCGGGCTTGGGCAGCTGCATGATCGAGATCGCGGCCGTCCGCGTGCCTTCGCCGTCTTTCAGCACCTGAAACATCTCGCAGGGGTCGCTGCCGTTCTCGGTGCGCAGGCATTGCACCTGCCAGTCGTCGAAAGTGTTCTTGATATAGGTCGTGCCAGGGCCCTCCGCCGAGGCGGCTGGCGGCGCAGCGGGCGCTTCCGTTGCCGGTGCGGCCGGGGTCGCGGCGTCGGCGGCCGGAGTTTCCTGCGCCAGCGCCATCGGTGCGGCAAGGCTGAGGCTCAGGGCGAGGGCGAGGGATATGCTCTGTCTTTTCATGTTTTTCCTCCACGGGGATGACGCCGATTTAGCATGGGCTCCCGGCACTGTCAGGCAAAAATCCGCGCCAGGGGCCGGTTTGACCTCCCCGGAGGGCTGACAGTTGCGTGAGAGGCGGTAACACCGAAATGATGAAGGGCTCCGTTTCCAGAGCCCTTCTCCCCCTGTCGGACTGGCCGACTATATCATTGGCGTGAACGCTAGCGACGAAGAATGCGCGCGTCAACAGTCAAATACATCTTTCCGTGATGTACCTCAAAGCCTTGCCTTGGAACGAAAAACAAATCGAAAAAAGCCGCGCCCGAGGGCGCGGCCAGTCGACAGGGAGGAAGAGTTCCGGGGCCAGAGGGCGCAACCGGAACGCTTCCACTCTGGCATAAAAGGGTTAATCAATTATTGTCAGGCCTAACGGGCCGGGCTCGGCGCGCAGATCGGAGGCAGCATGACCGGAGTTCTGACCGAGGCGGGGGTCTTTGTCGGCGGCGGCGGTGCCGACCAGGCGCAGGCGCAACAATTGCTGTTGCGCTATGGCAACCGCCACGGCCTGGTTGCCGGCGCCACAGGCACCGGCAAGACGGTGACGTTGCAAGTACTTGCAGAGGGGTTTTCTGCAGCGGGCGTGCCGGTGTTTCTGGCCGATGTGAAGGGCGATCTGGCGGGGCTCGCCATATCGGGAACCCGGCCGGGCGGGCTTCATGACGCCTTTCGAGAACGTGCCGATAAGATTGGATTTGATCTGAGCTATCGCAGCTATCCAGTTATATTCTGGGACATTTTTGGAGATAGTGGACATCCGGTCCGAACCACGGTTTCCGAGATGGGGCCGCTTTTGCTTGCGCGACTTCTGGAATTAACCGAGGCGCAGGAAGGGGTGTTGAACATTGCCTTCCACCTCGCTGATGCCGAGGGGCTGGCGCTACTGGACCTTGCCGATCTGCGCGCGATGCTCGCTTATGTGGGCGAAAGCGCCGCGGCACTGGAGCTGCGTTACGGCAATATATCGTCGCAATCGGTCGGGGCGATCCAGCGGCGGCTTCTGGTGCTCGAAAACCAGGGGGCGACGCAGTTCTTCGGCGAACCGGCGCTCGATCTGGCCGACATGATGCGTCAGGCGCCTGATGGCCGCGGACAGATCAGCATTCTCGCTGCAGATCGTCTTATGGGTTCGCCAAGGCTCTATGCGACCTTCCTGCTGTGGCTGTTGTCGGAGCTTTTCGAACAGCTTCCGGAGATCGGGGACCCGGAGATGCCGCGCTTCGTGTTCTTTTTCGACGAGGCGCATCTTCTGTTCGACGATGCGCCGAAGGCGCTGCTCGACAAGGTGGAGCAGGTGGCGCGGCTGATCCGCTCGAAGGGGGTGGGCATCTATTTTGTTACCCAGACCCCTGCAGATGTGCCGGAAGAGATTCTCGGGCAGCTGGGCAACCGGGTGCAGCATGCCCTGCGGGCCTTCACCGCGCGCGATCAGCGCAATCTTGGCCGTGCGGCCGAGACTTATCGCCCCAATCCGCGCTTTTCCACCGAGACGGCGATCCGCGAGCTCGGAACGGGCGAGGCGGTGACTTCTTTCCTCGAGGCGAAGGGAGTGCCGGGGATGGTGGAGCGCACGCTCGTGCGCCCACCGCAATCCCGGCTCGGCCCGCTGGTGCCGGAAGAACGGCACGCCCTGATTGCGGCCTCGCCTCTGGGGCACAAGTACGACCAGGCGATCAATCGCAGCTCCGCCGCGGAATTGCTTGCTTTACGTACACAAAACGCGATTAGCAATGAGCTGGAAAACGGCCCCGCAACGGGCTCCGAAACCACCCGGGAGCGGGAATTCAGCCGTGCCCGACGCTATGTGCCCGGAGGGAATTCCACGCCGGCGGCGATGCCGAAAGTGTCGCGTCGGGGGGCGTCTTCAGGCTCGGATTCCGTGGCGGAAGTGTTTGGCAAGGCGCTGGCGCGGCAGCTAGGCGCCAAGGCGGGGCAGGCGCTCGTGCGCGGTGTGCTCGGTTCGCTCTTCAGGTCGCGTTGAGCGCGTCTTGCGCGGGATTCCGCGAGAATTGCGATCAATAGCTCGACCTGGTGCAGGAAGCTGTATTGCGCCGCCCCGGCCTGCCGCGCGGTTTCGAGCGCGGCCTCCTGCGCGATCAGTGCGGCCAGAGCGGCCGCGGGAGCTGGCACTTCTGCCACGCCTAGGATGCGCCGAAGATCGCGGTCGCGCCGATAGTCGCGCTGGCCGAAACGGGCGGCGTGGATCAGCAGTTTCGGGCGCCGCAGCCGCGCCAGGATCTCGCCGTGATCATCCATTCTCTCCTCCCGAACGGATCTGATCGGGGCAGGAAAGCACAACCGGAACGCGTGTTGCGTGATTGTCGGATCAACCGGGCGCTGCATTATCGGATCTTTAGACTTTTTAAAGAATTTTGGGGATCGCCCCGCATTTTAACGAAGGGGTAACCAAAGCAACCCACGGTTGAAGCTGCTTTCGACGGCATTCGTGCCGGTTCGAACGAGGGGAGAGAGATGAGCGATACGATGCCGACCGGGGCGGATTTGCCCGCCTGGGTGCCAGATGTCGCACGCATCTATCTGCGGCATGTCGAGGAGGGGATCCCGATCCGGGCCTTGGCGCGCGCCGAGGGATGCCACGCCTCGACGATCCTGCGCCGGGTGCGCCGGATCGAGGCGCAACGCGACGATCCGCTGATCGACGAAGTGCTGGCGCGCTTGGGCCAAGTGGTCCCACCAACGCCGGGCAGGCCCCCTTTGACTGAAGCTTCGACCGTGCCGAATCAGGAATCCCGCTTGATGACAGATCCGATCCGTCCCGCCCAGACGTCTCTCCACGGTCGCGCGACCTCCGGTCGACCGGGTGTTCAGGATTTGCTCGCGGAGGATCTGCGCGCCCGAGAGGAGGGACGCATCCTGCGCCGGTTGGCGGAGCCCGCCGCAGTGCTGATCGTCGCGCCAGACATGGACAAGGCCGTCGTGCTGCGCGGAACGGTGCGCACCGCGGTGATGGCGCGCGAGCTCGCCCAAGCGCTCGCTTTACGCGGCTGGATCATGCCCAAACATACTGGCAGGGTAACGAGTTACGAGCTGTCCTCAAGTGGACGGGCGGAGCTGCGGCGCAGGCTCGCCGAAGAGAGTGCGGCACGTGGTGAAGACCCCGGGACGACCGGCGCGGAGCGCCCGCAACCACGTCGGCCTTGCGACTGGGGAGAACGCGAGGTGCAGGATGCGCAGGGGCGCGTGGCGCGGATCCGCACCAATCTTTCCGAGAGCCCGCTTGCCGTGCTGGCGCGGCGGCGCGATGCCAATGGCGCGCCGTTTCTGGCCCCCGAACTTGTCGCGGCCGGAGAGCGGCTGCGCGAAGATTTCGAACTGGCGCAGATGGCGCCCCGCGTGGCGCAGAACTGGGAGCGGTTCATGACCGGAGGGATTCGCGGGCAATACCGCCCCGACCTTGGCACCGGGGGGCCGGGGGGATCGGAACGGGCCCGGGCCCGGGTAGCGGCCGCGCTCTCGGATCTTGGTCCGGGGCTCGGTGACATGGTGCTGCGTTGCTGCTGCTTCCTCGAAGGGCTCGAGGCCGCAGAAAAACGGATGGGCTGGTCCGCCCGTTCGGGCAAGATCGTGCTGCGTATCGCGTTGATGCGGCTCAAGCGCCATTATGACGAGACTTACGGTGGCGCGGCTCCCCTGATCGGCTGAACGCGCGGAATTTGCATCGTTCGCCCTTTCGCTCTATGTGAGCCTCATTGCTTACGAAAGGATGCTCCCTTGCGCGATCTGAAGCTTCCCGGCCAGCGCCACCCGGAAAAGGCGCATCGCCCCGACAATGCCCAGCCGAAGAAACCGAACTGGATCCGCGTCAAGGCGCCGACTTCGGAGGGGTACAAGGAAACGCGCGATATCCTGAAAACCCATAAGCTCGTCACCGTCTGTGAGGAGGCAGGTTGCCCGAATGTGGGCGAATGCTGGAGCCACGGCCATGCGACGATGATGATTATGGGTGAGATTTGTACCCGCGGGTGCTCGTTTTGCAATGTTGCTACTGGGCGGCCCGAGGCGCTCGATCAGTTCGAACCGGGCCGCGTTGCCCATGCGGTTGAAACGCTGGGGCTCAAACATGTGGTCATCACCTCGGTCGATCGGGATGATCTGGACGATGGCGGGGCGGAGCATTTCGCCCAGACAATTCGCGCGGTGCGCCACCGCGCGCCCGCGACAACGATCGAGGTGCTGACCCCGGATTTTCTGAAGTGTTCTCCGAAAGCACTTGAAATCGTTGTTGAAGCTAGGCCGGACGTTTTCAATCATAACCTTGAGACCGTGCCCGGCCTTTATCCCTCGGTGCGACCGGGGGCGCGTTATTTTCACTCGCTGCGGCTGCTGCAACGGGTCAAGGAACTTGATCCGCGGCTGTTCACGAAATCGGGCATCATGGTGGGGCTTGGGGAGGGCCGCGAGGCGGTGCTTCAGGTGATGGATGACATGCGCGCCGCCGATATCGATTTCCTGACGATCGGTCAGTATTTGCAACCGACGCCGAAGCATCATGCGGTGGACAGGTTTGTCACGCCCGAGGAATTTGCCGATTATGAGAAAGCGGCTTATGGCAAGGGTTTTGGCATGGTCTCTGCGACGCCGCTCACACGGTCGAGCTATCACGCCGGCGAGGACTTCGCGCGACTGCGTGCAGCGCGGCTGGCAAAGCTCGGTGAAAACTGACCGATAATCGGCGTTTCAGTGCAGCTGGGCGAGCCATCGAAAGAGGGCGTCGCATAATACTCGGTAGAGAGAAAGCATGTCAAAATGCTTATCTGCTGAGGCGGAATGAACCTGAAACCTTGTCGCAGACCCGTGTTTCGCGTGAGAAATATCTCGTAATGATCTGTTTTTATTTTCATATGCCTCATTATGGTAGCGCTGGTTATGTTTTCTCGAGAGGGTACGCCCGCCACTTCATCAGATTATAGGCACGTATTTTCAGAAGATTGCGCCGGGCATTTGCGATTTGCCTGGGGGATCTCATCTATTTTGCGCCCCTTGGCCTGTGCGCGTGGGGTCGTGGGGTCGTTGCCCCGATCCGCCTGTCCGTGGATCGGATAGTCGACGAAGCCGTCCGGTTCTGAGTGCAGATTCGGCCGAAATGGTTGCATGCTGCGCCGCTCGGACATTGGGTGCCCGAGGGGCGATCGTTTCGGTCGAGAGCGTTTCGTGCCGGCCTGCGAAATGGTCGGCTGCCCTGCACGCATGCGTGGTACGGAACGCTGCTGAGGACAGGATCCGGGCGGAAAGCCACGAAAGTAGCGGCTTTCGAATGCGGGAAGCGAGTGCCCAAACCCTTCCCCGAGCATTGCCGCGTGAACGGGTGGTGGTTCCGGCGCCGAATGGATGGCGAAGATCGTTTTCGAGATCGAGGCAATGGGGCGCCATTGATGGGGTGGAAACCATCCACTCCATCCGTGGGGGCGGCGGCCTCCTCCATCTTTGATGATCGTATCGCCCTTGGTGAACCCGGTAAGCATGCGTCAAGGGCCGCCTGGCGGGAATGCTGTCTTGCGGGTTACCGGACGTCCTTATGGCGCATACGAAGACACCCCCCGCATTCAGGTTTGGCTGGCTTCCGACAAGGGGCGCCGTCGCCGTTGGACGGATGCCGAGAAGGTCCGGATTGTTGAAGAGCGCTACGGGCCAGGCATGACACTGGCTGAGGTGGCGCGCCCCATGAGATTTCGGGGGCGATGCTCTACGATTGGCGTCACCGACACAAACTCGGTCTCGCCTTCGTTCGAAGGGCCGTCTCTCTTACAGGTCTGCGCGGGCGGCAATTAAAGTGGGGCGCGTGCCCCGGTGGCGGAACGCCTGTGCGCGAGCGGAAACGGCCGCGGTTGCTGGGCGGCAAGGAAGGCGCGCGCGCAATCGAGCGCTTCGCGGATCGTCACATCCATGTCGAGATAGCGATAGGTTCCGAGCCTGCCAACGAAGCTGACATGTTTTTCCCGTTTCGCGCGCTCAAGATAGCGGGTCAGCTGCGATTGCTCCGCGGCGAGCCGGATCGGATAATAGGGAATGTCATCAGGCCCGGCGACCCGCGAGTATTCGCGATAAAGCACCGAAAGGTCATGCTGCTCCCAGGGGGAGAAATGCTTGTGCTCGGTGATGCGGGTGAAGGGAACCTCAAGATCACCGTAGTTCATCACCGCACAGCCTTGCCAGTCCCCCGAAGCGGTGAAGCGCTCGAAATCGAGCGTCCGGTAGCCGAGCCGGCCATGTTCGTAATCGTACCAAGCATCGATCGGGCCGGAATAGAACACATGATCGGCGTTGTCTGCCTGAGCGCGCTGGAATGTGGTGCCAAGCTGCAGCTCGATTGCAGGATGGTCGAGTATCCGCTCGACCAATGCCGTATAGCCGTCACGCGGCATGCCCTGAAACCGGTGGAAGAAGTAATTGTCGTCGTAATTGAACCGCACCGGCAGGCGTTTGAGAATGGAGGCGGGCAATTCCTGCGGCGACATTCCCCATTGTTTCACCGTATAGCCCTTGAGGAAGGCCTCGTAGAGATCACGGCCGACGAGGCTGAGCGCCTGTTCTTCAAAAGTTTGCGGCGCCGTGATTGACGGATCGGCGAGCGCGGCAACGAAACTGCGCGCCTCCTCCGGCCGCATCACGCGGCCAAAGAACTGGTTGATTGTGTGCAGATTGATGGGCAGCGAGAACACCGCGCCGCGCACGGTTGTCTTGACTTGATTGCGATAGGGCTGAAAGGGCATGAAACGATTGACATATTCCCACACTTCGACGTCGTCGGTATGAAAAATATGCGGTCCGTAGACATGCACCATGACACCGGTCTGGGCATCGCGCGCGGTGTGGCAGTTGCCCGCGACATGCGGACGGGCGTCCAGGATTTGCACGCTCCATCCCGCTTCGGCGAGGGTCCGGCCAATCACTGCCCCCGAAAAGCCGGCGCCGACCACAAGTGCAGTTCCTGCAGGCATTGATGTGTCCCTTTTCGAGAAGTTGGAATGGCGATGGCGGAAGCCTTCGGTCCGGCTATCGGGTGGCGCTCAGGGCAGCATCCCGACTGGGCGGAAGGCCACGCGGCAGCTCGTGCGATGGCGCCCCACCCAGACATTGAGCAGCCGCTCTGCCAGAAATCCGAATACTCGTGCCTCGTAGGGCGGGTAGTCGCGGAAAGGGATCTGGGGTTCGAGCCGGAACAGGATGTCGAACAGCCAGGCGCAATAGGCATCGAAAACTTCGGCTCGCGCGATCATGATATTATAGGGATGCAGTTTGCAGTTGCGCATGACGAAATCCCAATAGGGAATATAGGGCGCATGGAACTCTTCCAGCACCGCGCGCGTCAGCACCAGATCAAACCCAACGGCTGTGGCATCATACTGGCGTTCGACGGTCTGAGGTGCCCCGGAACCGGGGTCTGTCAGGGTGATCTTGTCTGGCAAGATCATATCATAACCATCTGAGAATTCATCAAAATCATCAGAGGCCGCAACGCCGATCAGGCCAATGGGTGCCATTCGGGCTTTCGGGATGAAATGGCGGCGGTAATGGACAAGGCCCTTGATCGCGGCGTCTGAATTCTTCCAGATCCAGTAAAGCGCGGTCAATTCGCAGAAGTGCGGATTGCGCGATGAGATATTGTCGCCCGTGTCGTCGCCACGGATACCGAGATCGACCTCCGCGATCCCCCTTCCGGCATGAATGGGCACATAACCTGGATCCAGCGGGAAACCCGTCTGCTTGTGTGTGGCAACATGGATTTCGATTCCCGCACCCATCAATACGCTCCATTCTGGATCAGCTTGGAGAGACTATCGGGCAGCAAGGTTAAAAGGCCGCTAACGACCAATGGCGCGCCGTGACAGGGGCGGGGGGCCGAATGCGGGTCCGGCCTGCCGACTGAGACGCGTTCCAAATGACGTTCACGCCGGGCAGGGCCCGGCGTGACATCGATTTCTGGCGGGAGCGGGGCAATTGCCCAATTCCGTGCGGTGAGATCCGACCTCGCGGTCTGGCCCCGATCAGAGGAACAGCGAGCTGATCTGATCGGTGCCCATCGCCCCGAGCTGGGCGGTGGTGAAGGCCGCGACCTGGCTCGTCGTGAGGGCCGCCAGATCCTGCGTCTCCATCACGGCGATCTGCTGGGTGGTCAGCGCCGACAGTTGATCCGTGGTGAGGCCAAGGACCTGCGCCGTGCCCAGCGAGACGATCGTGTCGGTCGTCAGTGCCGTCAGGGCCGCCGTCGAGAGGCTGCCAATCTGCGACGATGTGAGTGCCGCAACCTGGCCCGTGCTCAGCGACGTCACCTGTCCGGTCGTCAGTGCAGCGATCTGGGCCGAGGTGAGGCCCTTGAGCGCTGCGGTGGCGAGGGCGGCCAGATCGGCGGTCTCGATCGCGGAGAACTGGGCCGAGCTGAGCGCAGTGAGCTGAGCCGAGGAGAGCGCGGCGGCCTGATCGGTGCCCAGAGCAACGACTTCGGCCGTCCCGAGGCCCTGGAGCCCGCCCGTCGAGATCGCGGCCACCTGATCGGTGGTGAGCGCAGCGATCTGATCGGTGGAGAGCGCATCGATCTGGCTCGAGGAGAGCGCGGCGATGCCCGCCTTGCCGAGCGGCGCCATGCCCGCCGTGCCGAGGGCCACAAGATCTGCGGTCTCGAACCCGGCGATCGCAGCACTGGAGAGCGCGGCAATCTGCGCCGAGCCGAGCGCGCTCACCTGATCGGTGGAAAGCGAGGCGATCTGGGTCGAGGTGAGGCCCTTGAACGCAGCGGTGCTCAGCGCGGCCAGATCGGCGGTCTCGATCGCAGCAAACTGGGCCGAGGTCAGCGCGGTAAGCTGTTTCGAGGAAAGCGCCGCGGCCTGATCGGTGCCCAGAGCAACGACTTCGGCCGTCCCGAGGCCCGTAATCCCGCTCGTCGAGATCGCGGCCACCTGATCGGTGGTGAGCGCAGCGATCTGATCGGTCGAGAGCGCATCGATCTGGGTCGAGGAGAGCGCCGCGATGCCCGCCTTGCCGAGCGGCGCCATACCCGCCGTGCCGAGGGCCACGAGATCGGCCGTTTCGAGCCCGGCAATCGCGGCGCTGGAGAGCGCGGCGATCTGCGCCGAACCGAGCGCGCTCACCTGATCAGTCGTCAGCGCGGCGATCTGGGTCGAGGTGAGGCCTTTCATGGCACTCGTGCCGAGAGCGGCCAGATCGGCGGTCTCGATCGCAGCGATCTGGGCCGAAGTCAGCGCCGTGAGCTGTTTCGAGGAAAGCGCGGCGGCCTGATCGGTGCCGAGCGCCGCGATTTCCGCGGTGCCGAGGCCCTTGATCCCGGTCGTCGAGATCGCGGCCACCTGATCGGTGCCCAGAGCGACGATCTGATCGGTCGAGAGCGCGTCGATCTGGGTCGAGGAGAGCGCAGCGATGCCCGTCTTGCCGAGCGGCGCCATACCGGCGGTGCCGAGCGCGACGAGATCGGCCGTTTCGAGCCCCGCAATCGCGGCGCTGGAAAGGGCGGCGATCTGCGCCGAACCGAGCGCGCTCACCTGATCAGTCGTCAGCGCGGCGATCTGGGCCGAGGTGAGACCCTTGATCGCGGAGGTGCTCAGCGCCGCCAGATCGGCGGTCTCGATCGCCGCGATTTGCGCCGAGGTCAGCGCGGCGAGCTGTTTGGCGCTCAGCGCGGCGGCCTGATCGGTGCCCAGCGCCACGATTTCCGCGGTGCTGAGACCCTTGACCCCGGTCGTGGAGATCGCGGCCACCTGGTCGGTGCCCAGAGCGACGATCTGATCGGTCGAGAGTGCTGCGATTTGCGTCGAGGAAAGCGCGGCGATCCCGGTTTTGCCGAGCGGCGCCATGCCGGCCGTACCGAGCGCGGCCAGATCGGCCGTTTCGAACCCGGCCACCGCAGCGGCGGTGAGCGCGGCAAGTTGCGCTGTTCCGAGGGCCGCGACCTGATCGGTGCTCAGCGCGGCCACCTGGGCCGAAGTGAGGCCCTTGATCGCGGCGGTGTTCAGCGCGGCCAGATCGGCGGTCTCGATCGCGGCGAACTGCGCCGAGGTCATTGCCCCGAGCTGTTTGGCGGAAAGCGCGGCGGCCTGATCGGTGCCGAGCGCGGCAACTTCGGCCGTGCCGAGGCCCTTGATCCCGGTGGTGGAGATCGAAGACACCTGATCGGTGCCCAGAGCGGCGATCTGATCGGTCGAGAGCGCGGCGATTTGCGTCGAAGAGAGCGCGGCGATCCCGGTCTTGCCAAGCGGCGCCATGCCCGCGGTGCCGAGCGCGGCGAGATCGGCCGTCTCGAACCCGGCAACCGCCGTGGCAGTAAGCGCGGCGAGCTGCGCCGAGCCCAGCGCGGCCACCTGATCAGTGCTCAGCGCGGCCACTTGGGTCGAGGTGAGGCCCTTGATCGCGGCGGTGCTCAATGCGGCCAGATCGGCGGTCTCGATCGCGGCGAACTGCGCCGAGGTCAGCGCACTGAGCTGTTGGGCGGAAAGTGCGGCGGCCTGATCGGTGCCGAGCGCGGCAACTTCGGCCGTGCCGAGGCCCTTGATCCCGGCCGTGGAGATCTTGGCGATCTGATCGGTGCCGAGCGCAGCGATCTGATCCGTCGAAAGTGCATCGATCTGCGTCGAGGAGAGCGCGGCAACGCCGGACTTGCCGAGCGGCGCCATGCCGGCCGTGCCCAGGGCAACGAGATCTGCGGTTTCGAACCCTGCGACCGCACCCTTGGTGAGCGCGGCGATTTGCGCCGAGCCGAGCGCCGCCACCTGATCGGTGGAGAGCGCCGCGACCTGGGCCGAGGTGAGGCCCTTGATTGCCCCGGTGGCAAGCGCGGCCAGATCGACGGTTTCGATGGCTGCGAACTGGGCCGAGGTCAGCGCACCGAGCTGCTTGGCGGAAAGCGCGGCAGCTTGATCGGTGCCGAGCGCGGCGATTTCAGCCGTGCCAAGCCCCTTGATACCGGCGGTGGAGATCTTGGCCACCTGATCGGTGGAAAGTGCGGCGATCTGATCGGTCGAGAGTGCGTCGATTTGCGTCGAGGAGAGCGCAGCAACGCCGGACTTGCCCAGCGGCGCCATGCCCGCGGTGCCGAGCGCGGCCAGATCCGCGGTTTCGAACCCTGCAACTGCGCCCTTGGTGAGGGCGGCGATCTGCGCCGAGCCGAGCGCGCCCACCTGATCGGTGGAGAGCGCGGCGACCTGGGCGGAGGTGAGACCCTTGACCGCGGCGGTGCCGAGCGCGGCGAGATCGGCGGTTTCAATGGCGGCGAACTGGGCCGAGGTCAGCGCGGCGAGCTGTTTGGCGGAAAGCGCGGCGGCCTGATCGGTGCCCAGCGCGGCGACTTCGGCGGTGCCAAGCCCCTTGATCCCGGCGGTGGAGATCTTGGCCACCTGATCGGTGGTCAGCGCGGCGATCTGATCGGTCGAAAGCGCGTCGATCTGCGCCGAGCCAAGCGCGGCAACCCCGCGCTTGCCGAGCGGTGCCATACCGGCGGTGCCGAGGGCGACAAGATCCGCGGTTTCGAACCCGGCAATCGCGCCTTTGGAGAGGGCGGCGATTTGCGCCGAGCCAAGCGCGCTCACCTGATCGGTGGAGAGCGCCGCGATCTGCGTCGAGGTGAGGCCCTTGATCGCCGCGGTGGCGATCGCAGCCAGATCGGCGGTTTCAATGGCGGCGAACTGGGCGGAGGTCAGCGCGCCGAGTTGTTTGGCGGAAAGCGCGGCGACCTGATCGGTGCCGAGCGCGGCGACTTCGGCGGTGCCAAGCCCCTTGATCCCGACGGTGGAGATCTTCGCCATCTGATCGGTGGTCAGCGCGGCGATCTGGTCGGTCGAAAGCGCGTCGATTTGCGTCGAGGAGAGCGCGGCAACCCCGCGCTTGCCGAGCGGCGCCATACCGGCTGTGCCGAGCGCAACGAGATCGGCGGTTTCAAACCCTGCGACGCCGGCCTTGGAGAAGGCGGCGATCTGCGCCGTGCCGAGTGCGGCGACCTGATCGGTGCTGAGCGCGGCGACCTGGGCCGAGGTAAGGCCCTTGATCGCGGCGGTGCTCAGAGCTGCGAGATCGGCGGTCTCGATGGCGCCAATCTGGGCGGAGGTGAGCCCGCTGAGTTGTTTGGCGGAAAGCGCGGCGGCCTGATCGGTGCCGAGCGCGGCGACTTCGGCGGTGCCAAGCCCCTTGATCCCGGCGGTGGAGATCTTGGCCACCTGATCGGTGGTCAGCGCAGCGACCTGATCGGTGGAGAGCGCGGCAACCTGGCTCGAGGTCAAGCCCTTGAACGCGCCTTTGCCGATCGCGGCAAGATCAGCGGTTTCGATGGCAGCGATCTGGTCGGAGGCGAGTGCGCCAAGCTGTTTGGCGGAAAGCACAGCCGCCTGATCGGTGCCCAGAGCGACGATTTCGGCGGTGCCGAGACCCTTGATCCCGGAGGTGGAAATAGCAGCGACCTGCAGCGTGCTCAGCGCGGCGACCTGATCGGTGGAAAGCGCTCCGGTCTGTGCCGAGGTCAGCCCCGTCACCGCGGTTTTGGTCAGCGCGGGGATCTGGGTCGAGGTCAAGGCAGAGACTTGATCGGTGGTCAAGCTCGCAACGTCTGTAGAGGTCAGAGCGGCAATGGCACTCGTGCTCAGCGCGGCGATCTGGGCGGTGGTCAGGCTGGAGATGACAGGCATTTGTTTTTCCCGAACAAAATGGACTCTGGTTGGTTCCGCCCCGAAGCTTTTTATCGAGACAAGCTGCGCCGGATGCCGGACACCCGCACAGAGGGAAAAGTGCAGAAAACATCTTAGCGAGGCGTAAACAGCGCTGCGCTTTGGTGTGCTCGGGTGTCACAAAGTGCGTAAACTTTGCCTAAACGAGGCGCATCACTTTGCTTAAACGAGCCGCATTAAGCGGGCATTAACGCTGAACTGAGAGGATTCGCCGGATGGCCCGCCGGGGCCGGTTTCCAGAAAGGATCTCCGCTTGTCCCACATTGCCAAGATACAGACCCGGGTTCCGCAAGAACTGGCCATGGTCTCTCGACCGTCCGGAGAGGAATCGGAGGGGGAGGCAAGCCTCGGTGGCGGGAGCGGGGCGGGCGGCCTCGCCCGGCTGGACGCCGGCGCGCTGATCGGCCTGCTTGAGGAACGCCCCGCGCCCGAAGCGGCGATGCTCTACCGGGATTGGCTCGCACAGCCCGGACGCGGGATAGAAGCGGCACCGGTCTGGTACAATCTCGGGGTGGCCCTGCAGCAGCAGGGAGGGCATCAGGAGGCCGCCCTGGCGTTCAGCACGGCATTCCGTTTGCAGCCCGCACTCTGGCAAGGGGCTCTCGGGCGGGGCCTCGCGCTCGAAGGCGCCGGGGCGCGCGAAGCCGCGATTGACGCGTTGCGCGAGGCGCTCCTGCCCGTTGAGGCGCGGCGGCAGATCCATGTGCAGCTCGCCCGGATGCTCGAGGAACAGGGCAGGCTCGGCGAGGCCATCGACGAGGCGCGCGCGGCGCTCCTGCTGGCGCCCGATCAGCCCAATGTCATCCAGCATCTGGTGCACAATCGCCAGCGCTGCGTTGCCTGGCCGCCGACGGCTCTGGCGATCCCGGCCGTCACGGAAGAACAGGCCGAGTTGAACGCCGGGCCGCTCGCCGCTCTGGCGCTCGTTGACGATCCTCTCCGGCAGGCGGCGATCGGCTCCGACTGGATCCGCCGCAATGTGCCCGATGTCGCGCATCTGCCGCTTCCGCCCGGCGGGTATCACCATGAGCGGCTGCGGATCGGCTATCTCTCTTCCGACTTCTGCCGCCATGCGATGAGCTTCCTGATTGCCGAACTGCTTGAGCGGCACGATCGCACGCGTTTCGAGATCTGGGGCTATGATTGCTCGCCCGAGGATGGCAGTGATATCCGCGATCGGGTGCTTGCCGCGCTCGATCATCATGTGCCGATCTCCGCGCTTTCCGATGCGGAGGCAGCACAGCGCATCCGCGACGACGAGATCGACATCCTGATCGATCTGAACGGCCTCACCAAGGGCGCACGGCTGCCGATCCTGCGCCGCAAGCCTGCACCGATGCAGGCAACCTACCTGGGCTATATCGGGCCGGTGCCGCTGCCGGAGATGGATTTCCTGATCTGCGATGCGGTCACCATCCCGCCCGAGATGGATGCGCTATACCAGCCGCGGCCGCTGCGCCTGCAGGGGTGCTATCAGGCCAATGACGGGCGCATGCCCGCTCTGCCGCATCTTACCCGCGCCGCAGAAGGCTTGCCCGAGACCGCCTTCGTCTTCACCTGCATGTCTCATCACTACAAGCTGACAGAGCCGGTCTGGGAGAGCTGGTGCCGCATCGTCGCGCGTGTGCCCGGCTCCGTGCTCTGGCTGATCGGCGACAATCCCGTTTCCCGCGCGGCGCTTGCGGCGCGTTGGGCGGCAGCAGGGCTCGCGCCGGAGCGGCTGATCTTTGCCGGGCGCACCGATCCGGCGCGCTATCGCGCCCGTCTCGGGCTGGCGGATCTCTTCCTCGACACCACCCCCTACAATGCGGGCACCATCGCCTCGGATGCGCTGCGCATGGGCCTGCCGCTCGTGACAACGCTCGGGCGGGCCTTCGTGGCGCGGATGGGGGCGAGCTTGCTCACCGCGGTCGGGCTTGACGACTGCGTCGCCGCCGATCTGCCGCAGTATGAAGAGCTCGCGGTCGCGATCGCCCTGTCGCCGGAGCGGCATGGCCGGTTGCGTGCACATCTTGCGGGCGGCGCCTGGGAGCGCACGCTGGGCGACTCCCGGGATTTCGTCAATCGGTTCGAGGCGGCGCTGCTTGAGGGGTACAGCGGCTGCATGTCCGCGCTCTGAGCCGCAGGTCCAAGCCGGGGCCGGCGAGGCCTGAGGCAGATCCTGCCCCGCCCGGCGTCTTTTTCCCGCTTGCGCAAAGACCTGCCCCGACCAATGCAGGCCCGGCCGATCCGGCCCGGGCGTTTGCAGGGCAGGGCGGCCGCACCCCTCAGCCGACCGGGAGCGCGCGCTCGACCAGCCGGGCAAAGAAGCTCGCACCGATCGGCGCGGCCTCATCGTTGAAATCGTAAGCCGGGTGATGCAGCCCTGCGCCCGGGCCGATGCCGAGGAACAGATAGGCCCCCGGCCGCGCCTCGAGCATGTAGGAAAAATCCTCCGCCCCCATCTCGCGCCCGGCATCGTCGCAGACCGCCTCCGCGCCCGAGATCTCGCGCGCCACCTCGGCCGCGAAGCGCGCCTTTTCGGCATCGTTCACGGTGGGCGGATAGCCCCGGTCATAGCGGATCTCGACTTTCACGCCAAAGGCCGCGGCCGTGCCCTCGACGATTTCATGAAAGCGTTTCTCGACCATCGCCCGCACTTCGGGTGTGAAGGAGCGGATCGTGGCGCAGAACCAGCCGCTTTCAGGGATGATGTTGTTGGCGGAGCCGACATGGATCTGCGTCACCGAGACCACAAGCTCGTCGAGCGGGAAGAGGTTGCGGCTGACGATCGTCTGCAAAGATCCCACCATCGCAGTGATCGCCGGGATCGGGTCGATGCATTCATGCGGCGTGGCGCCATGCCCGCCAAGCCCGGTTACCGTCACCCAAGCGGTATCGACCGCGGCCATGAGCGGCCCCTGCGTGGTCTGGAAATGGCCAATGGGCAGGTTCGGCGCATTATGGATGCCGAAGACCTGGGTGATGCCGAAACGCTCCATCACCCCTTCTTTCACCATCACCTCGCCGCCGCCGCCGTCTTCTTCGGCGGGCTGGAACAGAAGCGCCACGGTGCCCGCGAAATTGCGCGTCTCCGCCAGATATTTGGCCGCGCCGAGAAGCATCGTCGTATGCCCGTCATGGCCGCAGGCATGCATCTTGCCGGGATGTTCGGAGGCGTAATCGGCGCCGGTCAATTCCTCGATCGGCAGCGCATCCATATCGGCGCGCAACCCGATCGTGGGCCCGGCCTCGCGCCCCTTGATCAGCGCCACGATGCCGGAAGTGGCAATCCCCTCATGGATCTCGTCGACGCCGATCTCGCGCAGGCGTTCGGCCACGAAAGCGGCCGTTTGCGGCAGGGCAAACTCAAGTTCCGGGTGGCGGTGCAGCCAGCGCCGCCACTCCTTCATCTCCGGGGCGAGGGCGGCGATACGGTTGATCACGGGCATGATGGACTCTGGTATTGCGAAAGGGATACTGACCTAGATGGACCTGAGAGGAGCGAGAGGCAATGGTGAAACCGACCGATCCGATGCTGTTCGACGAAACCGGTGAACTGGGCGTTCAGATCACCCGGCTCGCGGCGATCATGGCCTGTCTGCGCGATCCCGAGACCGGCTGCCCCTGGGACATTGAACAGGATTTTGCCTCGATCGCGCCTTATACGATCGAGGAGGCGCATGAGGTGGCCGATGCCATCGAACGGCAGGCCTGGGGCGAGCTTGAAGGCGAGCTCGGCGATCTGGCGCTGCAGGTCGTCTATCATGCGCAGATGGCCGAAGAGGCGGGGCATTTCGATCTGGTCGGGGTGCTGAAGACGATCTCGGCCAAGATGATCGCGCGCCATCCGCATGTGTTCGGGGCCGAGAGCCGGGTAAAGAGTGCCGCGCAACAGACGGAAGATTGGGAGAAAATCAAATCCGCCGAGCGCGCGGCCAAGGCCGAGGCGGGGGTGCTCGATGGGGTGGCGCTTGGGTTGCCTGCGCTCACCCGGGCGCTGAAGCTGCAAAAGCGCGCGGCGCGGGTGGGGTTTGACTGGCCCTCGACGCGCGAAGTGGTCGAGAAGATCACCGAGGAGGCGCATGAGCTCGTCGAGGCGCGCGACGCTCTCGGCCCCGAGGAACTCGCCGAGGAATATGGCGACATGCTCTTTGTCATGGTGAACCTGGGCCGGCATCTCGGGCTCGATGCGGAGGCCTGTCTGCGCGCGGCAAATGGCAAGTTCACCCGGCGCTTCGGCTTTATCGAGGCGGAGCTGGCAAAAGCGGGGAAACGGCCCGATCAGAGCGATCTTGACGAGATGGACGGGCTCTGGAACGCGGCGAAGCGCGCGGGGCTCTGAGTTGCCGAGAGGCAGAGGGGGAAGCGGGGGCCGCAGCCCCCGCGCCCCCGCCCGGGGAAGGTACGCCTTCCCCGGAGCCCCATCCGGCGCCCGGCCTCACGTGTCGTGCATCACTTCGGCAAGGGCGCGGTCGTATAGGGCAAGCCCCGCCCCCTCGCGCGTCGCCCCTTCGGAAAGCACCCGGCGCCAGCCGCGCGCACCGGGGCGGCCGTGAAAGAGGCCGAGCATGTGGCGCGTGATCTGATGGAGCCGCCCGCCCGCAGCGAGATGCGCCGCGATATAGGGTTTCATCGCCTCCGCCACCTCGAAGGCCGAGCGCGATGCGCCCTCGCCCCAGAGCGCTTCATCGGCGCCGCCCAGAACCTCCATCGGCTCGCCGTAAGCGGCGCGCCCGACCATCACCCCGTCCATCCCCGCCGCGAGATGCGTCTCGACCTGCGCGAGCGTTGCCACCCCGCCGTTGAGGCTCAGATGCAGCTCGGGAAATTCTCGTTTCATCGCATGGACAAGCGCATAATCGAGCGGCGGGATCTCGCGGTTTTCCTTCGGGCTGAGCCCCTGCAGCCAGGCCTTGCGGGCATGGAGTGTGAAGCGGCGCACCCCCGCGGCGGAAACGGTGCGCAGGAAGGCCGGCAACACCTCCTCGGCGATCTGGTCGTCCACGCCGATCCGGCATTTCACCGTCACCTCAACCGGGGACGCGGCGATCATCGTCTCGACGCAGCGCGCCACAAGATCGGGGGTCTTCATCAGCACCGCCCCGAAAGCGCCGGATTGCACCCGGTCCGAGGGGCAGCCGACATTGAGGTTGATCTCGTCGTAGCCCCAGTCCGCGGCGATCCGGGTGGCTGCGCCCAGCTCTGCCGGATCCGAGCCGCCAAGCTGAAGCGCAACCGGATGCTCGAGCGCGCTGTAATCGAGCAGTTGTGCGCGTTTGCCATGGATCACGGCCGGTGCAGTGACCATTTCAGTATAAAGGAGTGCATGGCGCGAGATCATGCGGTGGAACATACGGCAATGCCGGTCTGTCCAGTCCATCATCGGCGCAACCGAAAGCCGCGCCGCACGGGTGGCATTGTTCATAGCATTCTCAGGGCTTTGCCGTTCAATCATCGGGTCGCGTTCTGGTTTGCTGTAGTTGAACGATGCGCGTTCCGGGCACGATTCATGGCGCAGTCTCTAGATCATTCGAGGGTCTTGCACAACTCGGCGCTTGCGGAAAGCGGCTTCCGCATCCACCGCTCCGGTTTGCGCGCTGAAGGATATGCCGTCTCATCCGCGGCAGATCGGGGAAGACGCGGTGCCGGGAGCTTCGGCATCGTGATGAACAAAGGGTGATTCTCGGTGCGGTCGCTGGAGGCCCGGACAAAAGCGCCCTTTCGATCGCTTTGGAGACAATCGCGGAACAATCGCTTTGACCGGATTGTTCGTTTTGGAGCCGAAGATTGATGCCGGATCGGAAACCGTCGGGTGTGAAGCATGTTGCGCATCGGGAGACGATCGGCGCCGAAGGACCACGGCGCCAAAGCCGCGTTGCACGCCATACTTCGGGTAAATATCTGTAAGTAAAATTATTTTAATCGAGTGGATGGCCCGGCTGGGCGCCTGTTCGGAAACAGTTCCGCCTTGGTCGCGGCGCGTTTGCGGCGCGTTTGCGGCATGCCTTCGCCCGAGCGAGGCGAAAAGGCGGCAAGATTGGGGCAGATTTCGCGTTACAGCGCGTTGCGACGCTTGGTATCACCGGTCAAGCCCGACTGGGGGGCTTCTGGCCGTGGGGGCGGTCGCGTGGGAACGGCATCTTTCGGAGATGCGCAGAAATTCGGGTGCTGCCGATGACGGGGTGATCTGCCATCCCGTTCCGACATCGAACCTTTGATCGCAAGAACCGCCTTCGGGCGGAAGGGTTCGTGCATCCTCTGCGTCGATCATGCCGGTACGCGCAACGTGTCCGGGGCGGGTCGCTGACTCTCCCTCACGATCCCGGCTCGCGGGCCGGGCACGGGAAATTCGCAGGTCTCCGGCCTGCAGGCGGTTATTAGGAGAGGCTGTCATGACTTTGACGTGCAATACAAATTCGAGCCCGGTCGCACGCGACGACACGGCCAGCACGGCCTATAACACTGCCGTCACGATCAATGTGCTGGCCAATGACAGTGACGCGAACCACGACACGCTGTCGATCTCCGGCACGCCGACCTCGTCGCAGGGCTCCGTCACCGTCAACTGCGACGGCACGCTCACCTTCACGCCCAACAGCGGGTTCTCCGGAACGGCAACGATCTGTTACAAGGTGACCGACGGTCATGGCGGGTACGACACTGCCACGGTCACGGTCACGGTCGCGGCCAATACGCGCGATTACGTGGTCGAAGGCACCACCGGCGACGATCTGATCGACTATGATTACACCGGCGATCCTGAAAAGGACATGATCGACCACAACGACAATGCCACCGGCACCAATGCCGATCTGGTCAAGGCCGGCGCGGGCGATGACACGGTTCTGGCCGGGGCAGGCAATGACACTGTCTATGGCGAGGACGGCAACGATCTGCTCGATGGTGGGGCAGGCAATGACGTGCTTTACGGCGGGGCGGGCGACGACACTTTTGTTGGTGGCGCGGGCAATGACACGTTCACCGGCGGCACCGGGCTCGACATCATCGATTATTCGGACTCGGACGAGGGGGTGAGCGTCAACCTCTCCACCGGTCAACTCTCGGGCGGCGATGCGACGGGCGATTCCATCGCCTCGGGCATCGACGGCATCATCGGCTCGGATTATGCCGACAGCCTTGTCGGATTCGACCATCAAGGCACGTCTGCCTCCGACAGCTATACCAATGTTTTCTATGGCGAGGGCGGCAACGACACGCTCGCGGGCCTTGGCTCGGATGACAGCCTTTACGGCGGCGCCGATGACGACAGCATCCTTGGTGGCGCAGGGGAAGATTACATCGAGGGCGGCGCCGATGATGATTACATCGACGGCGGCACCGGCGACGACACGATCTATGGCGACGGCACCACCGGCGCCACTTCGACAATCTCGGTCACCATCGGCGATGGCTCGGCAAGCTATGTGAACGCGGTCTTCGTCTATACGATCGACCCCGCCACCGGCGATATCGTTGTGGTCGACACGCTCACCGCCAATGCGGCGAGCGCCGAGGGCACGACCTATACCGTCGATGTTGCCACCGGTAGCACGGTCGGCATCGGCATCGTCACGCCCGCCGGCACCACCTATTACAGCTCCGCCTATGGCACGAATGTCGGCCTCAATGCCGACGGCCTCGTGCATACCACCGGCATCAGCGAAAAAACCGATGGTTCGGTGACGATCGGCTTCGAGGATCTGACGAACCTCGGCGATCATGATTACAACGATGTCGTGGTGACCGTCGATCTGGGCACCTCCGGCTGCACTTTCGACAATGCGCATTACGATTACAGCTCGGATGGAACGGGCGATGTGGTCGCGGGCGATGATACGATCCTCGGCGGCGCGGGCGATGACGAGATCCATGGCGGCGGCGGGGCCGACGAGATCACCGGCGGTGAAGGGGCCGACACGATCGACGCGGGCGACGACCGCGACACGATCCATGGCGCGGCGGGCGATGTGGTCGATGGCGGCGCGGGCGGCGACGACTGGGACGTGCTCGACCTTACCGGCGAGGGTGCCTACCGGGTCGTCAACACCACGACCGACAGCAACGGCAACGGCCTCGACGGCACGGTCGAATTCCTTGATGCGGATGGCAATGTCACCGGCACGCTGAGCTTCACCGAGATCGAGGAGATCACCGGCGACGACATGCGCGACGGCATCGTCGAGGGCACGGATGGCGCCGATCTGATCGACACCACCTATACCGGCGACCCGGACGGCGACATGATCGACGCGGGCGATGCGATCATCGCGGGCGACGGGCCGGATGATGACCGGGTCGAAGCGGGGGCGGGCAATGACACCGTGCTCGCGGGCGAGGGTGACGATACCGTCTGGGCGGGCACGGGCAATGACTCGGTCGAAGGCGGGGTCGGCGACGACAGCCTCTTGGGTGAGGGCGGCAACGATACGCTGCGCGGCGGCGAGGGCGATGACACACTTGACGGCGGCGCGGGTGATGACAGCCTGATCGGCGGCACCGGCGACGACAGCATTCTCGGTGGCGACGGCAATGACACGATCTCGGGTGTTGCGGGCGACGATACCGTCGAAGGTGGCGCGGGCAATGACCAGATCACCACTGGCGCGGGCAGCGATTCCGTCGATGGCGGCGATGGCGATGACTACATCAACACCCGCAACTCCGCCGCGGCGCCCGATCTCGGCTATCCGGGGCTTTACAGCGCCGATACTGACCCGACCGACGACATGGACACCGTTTCTGGCGGCGCGGGCAATGATACGATCCTGACCGGCGACGACCGCGATTACATCGACGCGGGCGCGGGCAATGACGTCGTTGATGCGGGCGTCGACGAAGACACCGTTCTGGGCGGGGCGGGCGATGACCTGATCACCGCCGGCGAGGGCGATGACTCGGTCGATGGCGGGGACGGCAATGACACGATCTACGGCGGCCTCGGCCCGACCGTGCCGGATCTGATCAACGTCCCTGACGCGACCGACCTCGTGCAGGATAACGGCATGGACACGCTCCATGGCGGCGCCGGCAATGACGTGATCTACGGCGAGGACGACGACGACGAGATCTACGGCGATGCAGGCAATGATTACCTCGACGGCGGCATCGACGAAGACACGATCTTCGGTGGCACCGGCAATGACACGATCATCGGCGGCGACGGCGCCGACAGCCTTTCGGGCGGCGATGACCGCGACACCTTCCTTGTTGGCTCGGCCTCCGCGGGCATCGGCGATGTGATCGACGGTGAAGAAGGAGGCGATGATTACGACACGCTCGATCTCACCGGCGCAGGCCCGGTCTCGATCGCCTATGATCCGTCGAACCCGGAAAACGGCACCGTCAGCTTCCTTGATGACAGCGGCAATGTGCTCGGCACGCTCGATTTCACCAATATCGAGACCGTCATCCTCGATGAGGGCGATGGCTATGTCGAAGGCACCGATGGCGCCGATCTGATCGACTATGATTATACCGGCGACCCCGAAGGCGACATGATCGACCACACGGATGCGCTCATCGCGGGCGACGCGCCCAATGATGACCGCGTTCTGGCCGGGGCGGGCAATGACACCGTTTATGCGGGCGAGGGCGATGATACCGTCTGGGCCGGCGCGGGCGATGATTATGTCGAAGGCGGCAACAGCGATGACAGCCTGCTTGGCGAGGCTGGCAATGACACGCTGATCGGCGGCGAAGGGCAAGATACGCTCTCAGGCGGGGACGGCAACGACAGCTTGGACGGTGGCAATTCCTCTGACAGCCTGGATGGCGGCACGGGCGATGACACGCTGATCGGTGGCGAGGGCAATGACACGCTTCTGGGCGGGGACGGCAACGACCTGCTTGATGGCGGTTCCGCTTCCGACACGCTCAAAGGGGGGGCTGGCAACGACACGCTTCTGGGCGGCGAAGGCGATGACCGGCTCTCCGGCGACGAGGGCGATGACGTGCTCACCGGTGGGCAAGGTCAGGACAGTCTGGTCGGCGGGGAGGGCAACGATACGCTCACCGGCGGAAGTGGTGTCGACACGCTGATCGGCGGCGACGATCGCGACACGTTCATCGTCGCGAGCCAGGATGACGGCAACCACGACTCCATTGACGGCGGCGAAGGCGGCGACGATTACGACACGCTCAACCTCACCGGCGCCGGGCCGCTGGTGATCGATTACGACCCGACGAACCCGGAAAACGGCACGGTCCGGTTCCTCGACACAAACGGCAATGTCACCGGCTCACTCACGTTCCAGAACATCGAGAATGTGATCCCCTGCTTCACGCCGGGCACGCTGGTGGCGACGCCGCGCGGCGAGCGCCGGGTGGAAGAGCTGCGCGAAGGCGACAAGATCCTGACCCGTGACAACGGCATTCAGGAGATCCGCTGGGTCGGTCGGCGCGACATGAGCCGCGACGAGCTGATCGCCGCGCCGCATCTGCGCCCGGTTCTGATCAAGGCGGGCAGCCTCGGCAACGGCCTGCCCGAACGGGACATGCTGGTCTCGCCGAACCACCGGATGCTGGTGGCGAACGAACGCACCGCGCTTTACTTCGAAGAACATGAAGTGCTGGTGGCGGCGAAGCATCTGGTCGACAACCGCGGCGTGAAGCCGGTGGAAACGCTCGGCACGAGCTACATCCACTTCCTGTTTGACCGTCACGAAGTGGTTCTGGCGAACGGGGCCTGGACCGAGAGCTTCCAGCCGGGCGACCAGACGCTCGGCGGGATGGGCAATGCGCAACGCGCCGAGATCTTCGAGCTCTTCCCCGAGCTGAAGACCAGAACGGGCATCGACGCCTATGGCGCCGCGCGCAAGACGCTCAAGAAACACGAGGCCGCGCTTTTGCTGCAAGGTTGAACGGTTGACCACGGTCAGTGGGGGCTGACCAGCGCCCGGAGCCGCGAGGGTCCGGGCGCATTGCTGCGCCTCAGACGCTGTGGCACCCGGTCAGCGAAGGCGCGCCTTTATGGCCGTTTCGGGGCGAGAAACGGAGCGTTGCAGCCGATTGCGGCACAATCTTGGCAGTTTACCTTTGTGCAATGTTTGTTTCGCATTATCCTGGCATTCGGGAGCGCGCAGGCGCTCCGGGAGACCGGAGGCAGGATGTGCGACATGGTTGGGAGCCAGGAGTTCTTTTCCGCGCTTGGCGCTGCTGATGAGCGGCGGGACGGTTCCTCTGCCGTGTCGGATGTGATCGAGACGCGCCTGCATTTCGATGGGTTCGACACGGAATCAGGCCATGTCGAAGGCCGCGATGGCGCGGGGAACAGCTTGTTTTCCACCCCGATCGCGGAACTGCTCGAAGCGATTCCGTGTTTTACCTCGGAAACGCGGCTCGCCACCGGCACCGGGTTGGTGCAAGTCGGGGCTCTGACCCCCGGCATGCGCGTGATCACCCGTGACGATGGCATGCAGGAGTTGCGCTGGATCGGCCGGCGCAGCTTTGGCTGGCGGGCGCTCGGCCTCAACCCGCTTTTGCGCCCGGTGCGGATTGCCGCCGGGGCGCTCGGGCCGGGGGTGCCGGAACGCGATATGGTTGTCTCTCCCAACCATCGCGTTCTCACCCGCGGGTCCGAAGCGGGCGAGGCGGGCGAGCGGCTGACGATGGCGCGCGACCTGCTCGGCCAGCCCGGCATTACGCGTGCGGCGGTCTCCCATGTCGAATACTGGCAGCTTCTGTTTGACCGTCACGAGCTCGTCCTGTCCGACGGCTGCTGGTCCGAGAGCTTTCAACCCACCCCGGCCAGCCTTGCCGCGCTCGATGCGCCCGGCCGTGCCGCCCTTGGCACGATACTGGACGAAACCGCGCTGCGTGCAGGGTTTGACAGCGTGCGCCCTTGCGCCGGGATAAATACCGCTGCCTAAACCTTCGGCATAAAAGTGCGCCCCGCAGGCGCCGCCGTTTCTCTCGCAAGGGTTGAGGCGGGCCTGAAAATCGACACATTTCGGTACGGCTTCCGCCACGACCCCGGCAATAAACCGCCATTCCTTAGAGCCATTTTAACCTTGTCGCCTCCGCTTGGCTGCGGGGCGGGAAGGAATGAGACTTCATGGGAACCTACACCGGCACCTCGGGAAATAACCAGATCAGCGGGTCGCGCAACAGCGATACGATCTATGCCTATGCCGGGAACGATACGGTCACCGCCGGGAGCGGCAACGACTATGTTGATGCGGGCACGGGAGATGATTCCGTTTCTGCGGGCAACGGCAATGACACGGTGCTCGGCGGAGACGGCAATGATACGCTGGCAGGGGATGCGGGCAATGACCGGCTTACCGGCGATGCCGGAAACGATTCCCTCGATGGCGGCGACGGCGCTGACAGCCTCTCGGGCGGAACGGGGGGCGATACGCTCCATGGGGGCGCCGGCAGCGACACCCTCGACGGCGGCAGCGGCATGGATTACGCCGATTACAGCGATTCCGGTGCGGGCGTCAGCGTCAACCTCGCCAACGGAACGGGCGCGGGGGGCGATGCGCAGGGCGACACCTATTCCGGCATCGACGGGGTCTATGGCTCGGCCTATGGCGATACACTGATCGGTTTCGACGATTCCTCCAGTTCTTCCACGGATGCTTATACCAACGTCTTTTATGGCAACGGCGGCGACGATTACCTTTATGGCGCTGGCGGCGACGACAGCCTTTATGGCGGTACGGGCGATGACACCGTGCTGGGGGGCACTGGCGACGACCTCGTGACCGGCGATGCGGGCGACGACAGCCTCGAAGGCGGCGCGGGCAATGACACGCTCGAAGGCGGCGCCGGTGCCGATACGCTGCTGGGCGGGGAGGGCGACGATACACTTCTGGGGGGGGATGGTGACGATTATCTCGACGGCGGCACGGGGGACAATGTCTATGTCGGCGGCGCGGGCTCGGACACGATTGTTGCCCATGCCGGTTCCACCACCGAGATCAATGGCTCGGAAGATGCCGACGGGTCCGATGTCGATACGCTGATCGTGATCCGTGGCGAGGGGCGCATCATCTCAGACGGGGCGGGCACCGAATCGGGCTACATCCTGTGGCAGGATGGCACCACGACGCGCTATGCGAATATCGAGACGACGGCCTATGACGTGCCCTGCTTCACGCCCGGCACCCAGATCGAGACCAAGCGCGGACGGGTCGAGGTGGAAGACCTGCGCCCGGGCGACAAGCTGCTCACCCGTGACAACGGCTATCAGAAGATCCGCTGGATCGGCCGGCGCGACCTTTCGGCGGCCGAACTCGCTGCCCATCCGCAATTGCAGCCGGTGCGGATCGCGCGGGGGGCGCTGGGCGAGGGGTTCCCCGAAAACGACATTCTCGTCAGCCCGCAGCACCGGATGTTGGTGTCGGGGATCCGAGCTGAACTGCTCTTCGGCGAGGCAGAAGTATTGGCCGCGGCGCTGCATATGGTCGGCCTGCCCGGAATCACGCGGGTGGCGGCACGCGGGGTCAGCTATCTGCACCTGATGTGTGACGCGCATGAGATCATCCGCGCCGAGGGGGCCTGGACCGAGAGCTTCCAGCCGGGAGAGCGTTCGCTGCGCGGGCTCGATCCGGCGCAGCGCACCGAATTTCTGACACTCTTTCCCGAACTCGCCGGGCAGGCCGGTCCGGGCGCCTTTCTTGCGGCGCGACGCGCGCTCAAAGCGCATGAGGTGCGCGTTCTGATGGCCGCCTGAGCACACCGGCGCAGTGCGCGCATCTCTCACGCGTGCGTGTCTTGACCGGAGCGGCTTTCAGGCGCAGATCCGAAGCATCGAGAACAAAACGAAAAAATCGAGCAGTCAAGATGGCATATTCCGGTCTTCTCCGTTCTGAGAGCGGGTTCGACTTCATTACTTTGCGTCGCCGCGGCGGGGTTACCGAAATCGTCTATGACGATGGTGCATTGCACCGCCGGGTCTGGCGGGTGCGCGGCGAGGCGAGCGAAGGGGCGCTGAGCGAGGCGCTCTCGCGGGCGCATCGCGAGGTCAATGTCGTGCCCGCGCTTTACGCCGAACTGCGCAAGCGCTCGATCGCGATCGAAGCGATTGCCGGCTGATACTTGTTTTCTGGAATTTCGGAAATACGAAAAAAGGCCGGATGCACGCATCCGGCCTCAGGAAGAGAGCCGACAGGGGACTGCGGCGCTCGGGAAACTTGCGGCCTTAGAAAGCCGGAAAGAACTGGGGCAGCGGCGCCGGTTCAATTTTTGACGTCAGCCCGATATCGGCGCGCAGGCGGTTGTCGAGCCGCGCCATGGCGCGCGTGGTGGTGCGCAGGGTCAGCCAGTCGAGAACCAGCCGCCCGACCGCGGCGGCCGGGCGCAGCGCGGCAGGGCGGTGCGACAGCGTGAGGCTCGGATAGGACAGGTTGGCGGCGGAAGACAGACCCGACATGGGACACCTTTCAGACAGAAGAGAGAGCGTGTTCAGTGATGTTTGTGTATTGATACAATCCAGTGTTCTCTGGTAATGTCACCCTACAAGAGTGGCACAATCCGGGCGAGAGAAACATTGTGACAGATACAAGTTGGCAACCGGATCTGCCGATACAATCGGGTCCAAAATATCTGGCCCTGGTGCGGGCGCTGCGTGACGGGGTGCGGCGCGGCGATCTTGCGCCCGGCTCACGCTTGCCGACGGTGCGAGATCTGGCCTGGAAACTTGGGGTTACTCCCGGCACCGTGGCCCGCGCCTATCAACTTGCCACGCAGGAGGGGCTTTTGGAAGCGGCGGTGGGGCGCGGCACCTTTGTGTCGGCACAATCGCGCCGGCTGGGTCCGACCGAATCACTCTACCAACATCCTCTCTCCGACCCGGCGGCGGATGGGCTGATCGACCTGCGCTCGCCGCAGTTGCCCGATGTCGGCCAGAGCAAGGCCCTGGCCCATGCGATGGCGGAAGCGGCCTCCTCGCTGGGCGAGCATTATCTTGAATATCCGGGGCTGCGGCGCGACCGCTATTGCCGCGAAGCCGCGCTCGACTGGTTCTCTTGCTGCTCGCTCAAGGACATGATCGACGCCGACGATCTGGTGCTGACGCTCGGTGGTCAGAACGGCATCTCGATCGTGCTGCAATGCTGCCTGCGCGGCGACCGGCCGGTGGTGCTGTGCGAGGAGCTTGCCTATCCGGGCTTCCGCCATGCCGCACGGCTGATGCGGGCCGAGGTGGTGCCGGTGAAGCTCGACGAGGAGGGAATGATCCCTGCCGCGCTTGACGCGGCCTGTCGCCGCTACGGCGGGCAGGTGGTCTGCGTCACGCCGGATGCGCAGAACCCGACGACAGCGCGGATGTCGAACGAACGCCGGTTTGCCATTGCGGAAGTGGCGCGCCGCCATGACCTGCAGATCATCGAGGATGATTGTTACACCGCCCCGGTCTCGGGCCTTTCCTCGCTGCGCGCAATAGCCCCTGAACGAAGCTGGCATGTCACCTCGCTTTCGAAAACTATCTCGGCGGGGATGCGCTTTGGCATCGTTGTTGCGCCCGAGGGGATGGGTGAGGCGGGCAGGCTCACCGCGCAGCACAGCTATTTCGGCCTGCCGCGACCGGTCACCGACATCATCACCCGGCTCTTCACCTCCGGCGAGGCCATGCGGCTGCGCCATGATGCGCAAGACGAGATGGCGCGGCGGCTGCAGATGGTGGTGCAGGCGATGGGCAGCCATGACATGCTCTGGCAGCCGGGGCTCAGCTTCGTCTGGCTGAAGCTGCCGGTGGGCTGGCGCGCCTCGACCTTTGCCCGGGTGGCCGAAGCCGAGGGGGTGCTGGTGCGTTCCTCGGATGAATATGTGCTGGCCGACGGGCACGCACCCAATGCGGTGCGGATCGCGCTGGCGGGCGGTGTGCCCGAAGACCGGCTCCTGCGCGCCGTGGCCAAGTTGCGCGACCTGCTCGACACGCCGCCCCGGGATCTGCCGGTCTGAGTTCTGCCGCCGCCGCGCCACCCGCCCTGGTTGCAATGCTCCCGCCCGAGTGCCAAAAACTTGGGCAAAGGGCGCGGCCTCCCGCCCGGAGCGCATCATATCCGCGGGAGGCCCCCTTTTCTCTGCCGAAACCTTGTGCAAGTTTGAGCGCTGAACGGCCCGATTGAGAGGCCATCGGGGAGAGGGGAACAAGATGTCGGCATCGCCCTGGCGGCGGCTCGCCCGTTCTGAAACGGCGAATGGCTATTTGATGGTCAGCCCGACGCTGATCTATGCGGTGCTGATGCTCGCCGCACCGCTCGTCACCATCCTCGCCTATTCCTTCTTCAAGGACGGCTATCTGGAGGTGATACACGAGTTCACTCTCTCCAACTATGCCGAGGCCTGGAGTGACCCGATCTTCCGCGCGATCCTGTTCCGTTCGGTGCTCGTTTCGGCGCTGGTGACGGCGGTGACGGTGCTGATGGCCTTTCCGATCGCCTATTTCATCTCTTTCAACGTGCCCGCGGCCACGAAATCGCGCTGGTTGTTCCTGATCACCATCCCGTTCTGGACCTCCTATCTGATCCGCGTGTTCCAGTGGAAAGTGATCCTTGGCTACAACGGGGTGATCAATTCCGTGCTCACGGGCCTTGGAATCGTCGATCAGCCGCTGCAGATGCTCAACACCATCGGCGCGATCGCCATCACCCTCGCCCATGCCTATGCGCCCTTTGCGATCCTGCCGATTTTCGTCAGCCTCGAAAAGATCGACCGCTCGCTCCTCGAGGCCGGACAGGATCTGGGCGAAAGCCGGCTGATGACCTTCTGGCGTGTCACGCTGCCCTTGGCCATGCCCGGCGTGATCGGCGCGGTGATGATCGTCTTCATCCCGACCATCGGCGATTACGTGACGCCGGTGATCATCGGCGGCGGCAAGCTGCCCATGGTCGCCAACATGATCCAGATGGATATGCTGAAGATCGACAACAAGCCGCTCGGCTCCGCGGTCGCTGTCTCGGCTATGGTCGTCGTGGCGGCGATCTCGCTTCTGTTTTTGTTCCTCAACCGCCGCTTCCTGAGGGGGCCGAAATGAAAGTCTCGGGCCTGCGGCTCTACGCGCTCTTCTATCTCGTCTTCCTCTACGCGCCGATCCTGCTTTTGCCGGTTTTTGCCTTCAATGACGGCACGGTGATTGCCTTTCCGCTCAAGGGCTTCACGCTTGAGTGGTTCCGCCAGATGCTCTCCAACGACACGCTCGGCGGCGCACTCACCAATTCGCTCATCATCGCCTGCTCGACGGCGATCCTGGCTACCACCTTTGGCGTCTTTGCCGCCCGTTCAAGCACACGCTACAGCTACCCCGGCAAGGCGGGGGTGATCGGGCTGATCATGCTGCCGCTCGTGCTTCCCGAAATCATCGTTGCGGTCTCGCTTCTGGTCGTGCTTCTGGGGATGGGGGTGAGCCTCTCGATCTTCACTGTGATCCTTGGCCATGTGCTGATTGCCACGCCCTATGCGATCGCGGTGCTCAATGCGGCCTTTTCCTCGCTCGATCGCTCGCTCGAAGAGGCGGCCTATGATCTGGGCGAGACCCGGCTCTCGACCTTCCGGCTGATCACCCTGCCGCTCGTGATGCCCGGCATCATCTCCTCGGCGCTGATGGCCTTCACCATCTCGCTGGACGAGTTCATCATCGCCTTCTTCCTCGCGGGCGAGCAGACCACGCTGCCGACCTATATTTATTCGCAGCTCCGCTTCCCGAAACAGATCCCGATGATCATGGCGCTCGGCACGGCCCTCGTGCTCGCCTCCATCGTGCTTCTGACCACGGCCGAATATGTCCGCCGCCGCGGGATCGCGAAGACCGGCGCCAAAGATACCGGAGGTTTCCTGTGACCGAACCCAATGTCGTCACCGCGCGGGTGCCGCTCGAAAGCCGCAAGAAGATGATCGAATTCGCCTCGGTGCAAAAATATTATGGCGATTATCACGCCCTGCGCGGCATCACGGCCACGATCCGCGAGGGCGAGTTCTTCTCGCTGCTGGGGCCGTCGGGCTGCGGCAAGACCACGCTGTTGCGCACCATCGCCGGGTTCGAGGATATTTCTTCGGGGGCGGTGCTGATCGACGGGCGTGACATGTCGGATGTGGCCCCCAACAAGCGCCCCACCAATATGGTGTTTCAGAGCTATGCGATCTTCCCGCATCTGACGGTGGCGGAGAATGTCGGCTTCGGGCTGCGCCGCGATCCGCGTCCGGCCGCCGAGAAGGCGCGCGCGGTCGAGGAAGCGCTCGAGATGGTCGGGCTGAAAGGCTATGGCGCGCGCGCGGCGCATGCGCTCTCGGGCGGGCAGCGACAGCGCGTGGCGCTGGCCCGCGCGCTGATCCTCAAGCCCAAGGTGCTGCTCCTCGACGAACCGCTCTCCGCGCTCGACAAGAAGATCCGCGAGCAGATGCAGGTCGAGCTGATCAAGCTGCAGCGCGAGGTGGGGATCACCTTCGTTCTGGTCACCCATGATCAGGAAGAGGCGCTGGTGATGTCCGACCGAATCGCGGTGATGTTCGAGGGCGAGATCGCCCAGCTTGCCGATCCCGAAACGCTCTACCGCCGCCCGGCCTCCCGCCGCGTTGCCGATTTCATCGGCGTGATGAACTTCCTGCCCGCGAACGTGCTGGGCGAGGGGGGAGGCCATGTGCAGCTTGAGGTCGCGGGCCTCGGCGCGGTCGATGTGACCGATGATCAGGCGCAGGCTAAGCCCACGGGCGAGGCGCCCGCGGTGGGCTTCCGCCCCGAGACGCTGACGATCCTTTACGAGGGGCAGGTGGCGAGCGAGCGCGAGGCGCCCGGCGTGATCGACGAAGTCGTCTATTACGGCGACATGACCTATTACGACGTCAAGCTCGACGGGGTGGAAACCCCGGTGCGGATCTCGATGCGCAATGTCTTCGGGCGCCCGGTGCTCGATGTCGGCACCCGCACGCGGGTGGCCTGGTCGCCCGGCGCACTCGTGCTCTTCCGGTAGCAGTCGCGGGGGCGCTGCCCCCGCACCCCCGGGATATTTGCGGCAAGATGAAGCGCTGTTTTCATCTTGCTCCAAATATCCCGGGGGGTGAATTTTGTGCGGCACGCACAAAAGAGGGGGGCAGCGCCCCCCTTCTTCCGTATCAGCCTTCCGAACGCGCGGCGCGTTTGCGCTCATGCGGGTCCAAAAGCCGCTTGCGCAGCCGCACGATCTTCGGCGTCACTTCAACGAGTTCATCATCGTCGATATAGGCGATCGCCTCTTCAAGGCTCATCCGCACCGGCGGGGTGAGCCGCACCGCTTCATCGGTGCCCGAGGCGCGGACGTTGGTCAGCTTCTTGCCCTTGAGCGGGTTCACCTCAAGGTCGTTGTCGCGCGAATGCTCGCCGATGATCATGCCCTCGTAGATCTGCTCCTGCGCGCCGATGAAGAGCTTGCCGCGCTCTTCGAGGTTCCACAGCGCATAGGCGACCGAAACGCCGTTCTCCATCGAGATCAGCACGCCCTGGCGGCGGCCCTGAATCGGGCCCTTGTAGGGCGTCCAGCCGTGGAAGATGCGGTTGAGAACACCGTTGCCGCGGGTGTCTGTCATGAACTCGCCCTGATAGCCGATCAGGCCGCGCGACGGCACATGGGCCACGATCCGGGTCTTGCCGTGGCCCGCCGGGCGCATTTCCACAAGGTCGCCCTTGCGCGGCCCGGTCAGCTTTTCGATCACCGCGCCGGAATATTCGTCGTCGACATCGACGATCACTTCCTCGATCGGTTCGAGCCGCTCGCCATTCTCCTCGCGGAAGATCACGCGCGGGCGCGAAATGGACAGTTCAAACCCTTCGCGGCGCATGTTTTCGATCAGCACGCCCATCTGAAGTTCGCCGCGGCCGGACACGACAAAGGCTTCGCCGCCGGGCGTATCTTCCACCCGGATCGCGACGTTCACCTCGGCCTCTTTCATCAGCCGCTCACGGATCACGCGGCTTTGCACCTTGGTGCCGTCCCGCCCTGCAAGCGGGCTGTCGTTGATGCCGAAAGTGACCGAGATCGTCGGCGGGTCAATCGGCTGCGCCGGGATCGGCGTGTCGATCTCGAGCGCGCAAAGCGTATCGGCCACGGTCGCCTTGGTCATGCCGGCGATGGTGACGATATCGCCCGCCTCGGCCACGTCGATCGGCTGTTGCGTCAGACCGCGGAAGGCGAGGATCTTGGTGCAGCGGAACTGCTCGATCCGCTCGCCGGTGCGCGAGAGCGCCTTGAGGCTGTCGCCCACCTTGAGGCGGCCCGCCTCGACACGGCCGGTGAGGATGCGGCCAATGAACGGGTCGGCCGAGAGCGTGGTGGCGAGCATCTGGAACGGCTCGTCGGCGCGGAATTCCTGCTTGGGCGGCTCCACATGTTCAAGGATCAGATCGAAAAGCGCGGAGAGATCCTGACGCGGGCCGTCCAGCTCCCGGTCCGCCCAGCCGCCGATGCCGGAGGCATAGACATGGGGGAAGTCGAGCTGCTCGTCGCTCGCGCCGAGGTTGGCGAAAAGGTCGAACACCTCGTTGAGCGCGCGGTCGGGCTCGGCGGCGGGCTTGTCGACCTTGTTGAGAACCACGATTGGCTTGAGGCCGAGCGCGAGCGCCTTCGAGGTCACGAATTTCGTTTGCGGCATCGGCCCTTCGGCGGCGTCGACAAGGAGGCACACGCCATCGACCATCGACAGGATCCGCTCCACCTCGCCGCCAAAATCGGCGTGGCCGGGGGTGTCGACGATGTTGATCCGCGTGCCTTTCCATTCGACCGAGGTGCATTTGGCCAGAATGGTGATGCCGCGTTCGCGTTCGATGTCGTTGCTGTCCATCGCCCGTTCGGCAACGGCCTGATTTTCCCGGAAAGAGCCCGACTGGCTCAGCAATTTGTCGACAAGGGTCGTCTTGCCGTGGTCAACGTGTGCGATGATCGCAATATTGCGAATGTCCATGAGGTCCGCCTGTTCGAGATTTGGGTGCCGCATACGGGAAAAGCGCTCGCTTGGCCAGCAATAAGCGCGTTACGGATGCCCTGCGGATGAAAACAGGTTGATGACAGCAATCCCCGCGATGATCAGGGCGATGCCGATCAGGGCAGGGGCGTCGAGGCGCTGCTGAAAGATCAGCCAGCCCGAGAGCGTGATCAGCACGATGCCGATGCCCGACCATAGCGCATAGGTGATACCCAAGGGCAGGGTTTTCAGCACCAGTGTGAAGAACCAGAACGCCGCGCCGAAGCCAAGGACCACCCCCACCGTTGGCCAGAACCGGGTGAATTGCTGCGAGGCCTGCAGGCAGGTGGAGCCGAAGGTCTCGAACATGACCGCAATGAGAAGGAGCAGATAGGTTTTCATCACGACACGATATACCAGTCGCGGCGATGGTTGAAGGCGATCACGAGATTGAGCACCAGCGCCCCCAGAAGCGACCAGCCCACCCGGTCGAGCGGCAAGAGCCAGAGCGCGAGCGCGAAGAGGCACAGATCATGCACGATCTGCACATAGCCCGCGCGCCAGCCGAGCTTGTCTTGCAAGATCAGTGCAATGATAGACACGCCGCCGAGCGAGCCCGAATGGCGAAAAAGACCCAAAAGCCCGACCCCTGCCGACACGCCAAAGAGGAGCGCCGCCGCCGCGGGATGGATCGTCTGCAGCAGCATAACGGGCTTGAGCGCCTCCGCCATCACCGAGACAAGGGTGACGGTGGCGAGCGATTTGACGCAGAAGACGGGCCCCCGCGCCCACCAGGCGAGTGCATAGAAGGGGATGTTGAGGGCGAAGAAGAGGGCGGAGAAGTTGAGCCCCGTCGCATAGGAAAGGATCAGCGCCGTGCCCGCGGTGCCGCCCGTCACGAGCCCTGCGGCGCGCAGCAGATGAATGCCGAGCGCCGCCTGCGCCGAGGCGATCACGAGGCCCTGGAGATCCTCGAAGACAGTGTAGCGGCGGGTCGGAAGAATGTCAGCATTCATGACCCAATGATGGGGCCGGAGGGCGGATCCGTCCAATGCAATAAGTGCATGGCGGCTATGCGCTCTGATCAGGTCGCGATATAGCGGTCGCGGCGGTGGTTCATCGCGATCACGAGGTTGATCACCAGCGCCCCAAGCGCCGAGACAGCGACCGTCTTCCAGTCGCGCAGGGTCAGCGCGAGAGCAAAGACGCAGGCATCGAAGATCAACTGCGTCCAGCCGGCGCGGAAACCCGTTTTGTCCTGCAGATAAAGCGCCATGATGCCCACTCCGCCGAGCGAGGCGCCATGGCGGAAGAGCGCGAGCAGGGCCGAACCCGAGAGGAAGCCGAAGATCACCGCACCGACCACCGGGTTCACATTCGCAAAACTCACATACTCCGGAAGATAGGCCGCCAGCAACGAGAGCGCGGCCACCGAGAGGAAGGTCTTGATCACGAATGTGAGCCCCATCCGCCGATAGCCGAACCAGTAGAAGGGCAGGTTGAGCGCGAAGAAAACCGGCCCGAAGCCCCAGCCGGTCGCGTAGGAAATGAGAACGGCAAGCCCCGCTGTCTGCCCGGTCACAAGGCCAAGATGGGTCAGCAGCACGATGCCGAAGGCGGCCATAGTGGCGCCATAGGCGATCCCCTGAACATCTTCGAAAGGGCTGTGGGACAGATCGGCGGGATCGTTTTGGGCAGCGGCCACGGGTTATCTCGCATCGTGAGTGGGGGCCCAAAGAAGGGCAGGGAACGATGCGTTCACATCATTCCCTGCCCGGGTTTGCAAACTATTTTACGGTTCAGGCGGCCGCCCTTTTCCGGCGGCGGACCAGCCCGAGGGCCGCAAGGCCGCTGAGGGTCAGCGGCAATGCCCCCATCAGAGGCACCACGTTCGTGTTGTTCGTCGACTGGTCATCGGTGGTCAGGCGGAAGTTGTCGAAAGTCACCGCTCCGCCATCGCGGCTGTTGGCGCTCAACCGGATCCCGAGCGAGGAGGCCGAGCTGCCGATGGCTGAGTTGTAGATCGAGGCGATGCTGAAGCTCAGCGTGTCGCCGACACTGAGCCCGCTCGTGCTGAACGTCCCGATCGTCCCGATCGAGGCGGCCTGAAAGTCCGAAATATTCTCCAGGTTATTGCCGAGATAGGCGTCGACGGTGATCGTTCCGCCATAAAGGAAGTCGTTCACGCCGCTGAACAGCCCCGCGAGTTGGTAAACGCCGAACGTCACGAAGGCGGTCGCGCTCGTCGCGAGCCCGGTCAGGTTGTATTCGGAAAGGCCGCGAACGTCCTCGGAAGAGAACGCGCCGACCTCTGCCTTGCCCGAGGGATTGCCGAAATCTCCCCCGGTGGACGAGTGGAAATGGCTTCCGACGCCCGTCCCGGTGCCGCTCGTCGCCACCGAGAAAGTGAACCCGTCAGTGATCGTGGAAGCCTGTGCCGAGATCGCGCCCAAAGCTGTCACGGCGATCGCAAGTGCGAAAGCTGTCTGTTTCATGGATGTCCCCTAAAATATCTCCCGTATCTCTAAAGTTAGTCTAAAAATCGATTCGAATAAACGAAATGTATATGTGATATTTATCATTATATATCAATTGTTTATTTGTTCAAGCCGTCAAAAGGACAGGGCGTCTGGCAGCGTTGGCCGGGTCCGGGGTAAGGGCTGGAACGCGCGCCATTCTGGCCCGGTCCGGTGCGTGTCTCCGAACCACCCCCCGGGGGGCGCACCTGTGGCGTGTGCGCAACGTTCAAGGGGGGCGGTGGCGCTGCCGGGGATATTTTTCTGGCCCGACTCGCCGGGCCATGCATTCTCCCGTTATCCGGCAATTTCAGACAGGAGGGCGGATCATGACAAACCATGCAACCACTCTCCGAACCGGTGGGTTTTCGATTGCGGCCCATGCCGTGGTCGTCGGCGCATATCCTACCGCGCCCGCAGGCCAGCGCTTCCACGCCTGACCCCCGCGAACCCCGGTGCCACTGCACCACGTCTGACCTTCGACCGGATCTTTCCCTTCCTCGCGCCTGATGCGCATGGCCAATGGCCGGGTCCGGTTCATTCCATCTCAACCAGAGGCCGGTCTCGCACCGGAAACCCCATGACACGGACTGACGACCCGGAGCTTTCGCTTCATCTGCACCTGGAAACCCTGATTGCGCTGCATGGCGCGCGGCGCGTGGTTCTGGCCGCGCTCGGGGCGCTGCTGCGCCCGCATGCGACCCGGCCGCTCGCCCAAAGCTTTGCCGAGATGGACGACCACATGCGGCGCGACATCGGCTTGCCGCCGCGGGGCCACTCGCCGCCGATGCCGCACTGGAGTTACTTCGGCTGGTGAAGTTTGCCCTGCAAGCAAATGAAAAGGGCCGGAAAAACCCGGCCCTTTCCGAAATCTGGTTCAGCCTCAGCCGGCCAGCGCCTTGCCGAGATATTCGTCCACCTTCTCAAGATAGCCCATCGTGGTGAGCCATTTCTGATCGGGGCCGACGAGCAGCGCGAGGTCTTTCGTCATGAAGCCATCTTCCACCGTCTGCACGCAGACTTTTTCGAGCGTGGTGGCGAATTTCGCCAGCGCCTCGTTGCCGTCGAGTTTGGCGCGGTGCTTGAGGCCCCCGGTCCAGGCGAAGATCGAGGCGATCGAGTTCGTCGAGGTTTCCTTGCCCGCCTGATGCTGGCGGTAGTGGCGCGTCACCGTGCCATGCGCGGCCTCGGCTTCGACGGTCTTTCCGTCGGGCGTCATCAGCACCGAGGTCATGAGGCCCAGCGAGCCAAAGCCCTGCGCCACGGTATCCGATTGCACGTCGCCATCGTAGTTCTTGCAGGCCCAGATATAGCCGCCCGACCATTTCAGCGCCGAGGCCACCATGTCGTCGATCAGCCGGTGCTCGTAATGGATGCCCGCCTTCTTGAATTCGGCCTCGAATTCTTCCTCATAGACTTTCTGGAACAGATCCTTGAAGCGGCCGTCATAGGCTTTCAGGATGGTGTTCTTGGTGGAGAGGTAAACCGGCCAGCCCTTCATGAGGCCATAGTTCATCGACGAGCGTGCGAAGTCGATGATCGACTGGTCGAGGTTATACATTCCCATCACCACGCCCGAACCGGGCGCGTCAAACACCTCGCGTTCGATCACCTCGCCGTCTTCGCCGACGAATTTGAGCGTGAGCTTGCCCTTGCCGGGGAAGCGGAAATCGGTGGCGCGATACTGGTCGCCAAAGGCGTGACGGCCCACGACGATCGGCTGGGTCCAGCCCGGCACGAGGCGCGGCACGTTTTTGCAGATGATCGGCTCGCGGAAGATCACGCCGCCCAGAATGTTGCGGATCGTGCCGTTCGGCGATTTCCACATCTGCTTGAGGTTGAATTCCTGCACCCGCGCCTCGTCGGGCGTGATCGTGGCGCATTTCACCGCCACGCCGACCTCTTTGGTCTTCAGCGCGGAATCGATGGTGATCTGGTCGTTGGTGCGGTCACGCTCCTCGATGCCCAGATCGTAGTAGAGCAGATCGACATCAAGATAGGGCAGGATCAGTTTTTTCTTGATGAAATCCCAGATGATCCGGGTCATCTCGTCGCCGTCCATCTCGACGATGGGATTGTCTACCTTGATCTTGGTCATGGGGGCCTCACGGTTGGTGACTCGTTGGCCGTCTTTTACCCTGTTCCGAGGGGCTTGGCTAGCCTTGTATGCGGTTGTATACCGCTGCGGCGCAGCGCTCAGCGTCCGCGGGCGTCAAACCAGGGGCGGATGCGGGCCTGCACCCAGTCCCACACACCGGGCAGGCCGCGGGCGATCTTGGTGCCCACGCGGGTTTCGAGTTCCTCCCATTGCACATCGTAATCGACCCAGGAGCCGCCACCCGCCTGTTCGTTCAAAAGCACCGGCTGGGTGCGGTCGAGCGATTTGGCGTAAATGGCCGTCGGCGTCTCATTGGCCTCAAACTCTTCCCAGAGTGCTTGAAATTCGTCCGCCATGTCCTTGGGCAGAATGCCAAAAATGCGTTTTGCAGCAGCAAGCTCGGCGGCCTGGATCTCGGCGGAGCCATGCGCCGTGCCATTTGCCAGATGGATCGGCACGTCTCCGACATCGATTTCGACAATGTCGTGGATCAGGAGCATCCTCACCGCGCGCAGCACATCAACGCCGGGCGCGGCCTGATCGGCGAGCACGAGCGCATAAAGCGCCAAGGTCCAGCTGTGCTCGGCCGAGTTTTCGGGGCGGGAGGCATCGTGGATCGGTGTGGCCCGTGTCACCGACTTCAGCTTTTCGACTTCGGCCAGAAAAGCGAATTGCGTGGCCAGTCTTTCCGTCATTCGCCCTTCAGCGCCTTCACGCGGGTCTCGAAGAACGTCCGGCCGCGGTCGGCGGCCATGTGCAGCCGGCACGCCGTCATGAAGGCCTCCTGCAGCGAGGGAGAGGAGGTGCCGATGTAGTTCCCCACCTCCATGAAGAGCCGCTCGCCTTTCTCGCCGAGTTCGCGTTGCGCCGCCATCACATCGGCGGCGAGCGCTTCGGCGAGATCGTCGAGCAGCGCCATCAGCGCGAGCCCTCGGTCAGGCGGCGCTTCACGTAAGACTGCACCGTGTCGATCATCGGCTTCATATGCGCCTCGTCATCCTTGAAGAAGTGATCCGCGCCTTCGATCTCCTCGTGCGTAATGGTGATCCCCTTCTGCTCGCGCAGCTTGGAGACCAGCGCATGGGTATCCTTCGGCGGGGCGATCCGGTCGGCGGTGCCGTTGATGATCAGCCCAGACGAAGGGCAGGGCGCGAGGAACGAAAAATCATACATGTTCGCGGGCGGAGCAACCGAGATGAAGCCGGTGATCTCGGGGCGGCGCATCAGAAGCTGCATGCCGATCCAGGCGCCAAAGGAGAAACCCGCAACCCAGCAATGCTTGGAGTTCGGGTTCATCGCCTGCAGGTAATCGAGCGCGGAGGCGGCATCGGACAGCTCGCCGATCCCCTGATCATATTCGCCCTGGCTGCGCCCCACGCCCCGGAAATTGAAGCGCAGCACGGTGAAGCCGAGTTTGTGAAAGGCGTAATGCAGGTTGTAGACGACCCGGTTGTTCATCGTGCCGCCATATTGCGGATCGGGATGCAAAAAAATCGCGATCGGCGCATCGGGGGCGGGTTGGGGATGGTAACGGCCTTCAAGGCGGCCTTCGGGACCAGGAAAAATGACTTCGGGCATGCTCGCTCGCTCGGCTTCGCCGTTTTGCTTGGGGGCTGCGGCGGTGCGCGAACTTGACGCTCTCGCGCCGAGCCCCTAGGACGAAAACGGTCCGGCACGATGCCGGGGTTTCGGATGCTCCCGAGTTAAGCGGCCCGGGGCGCGGCGTCAATGCTTCGCCCACTCTCGTTCTGGATGTAAAAGCGAGTGTGGCGCGAAAACCGAGGGGGCCGGGGCGGACTGCCGGGAGGAACGCATGAAACTTTCGACAAAGGGGCGCTACGCGATGGTGGCGCTGGTCGATCTGGCCACGGTCGGGCCGACGCAGATGACCTCGCTCGCCGAGATTTCGAAACGGCAGGATATCTCGCTGCCTTATCTGGAGCAGCTTTTCGTGCGGCTGCGCCGCGCCGGGCTTGTCGCCTCGGTGCGCGGCCCGGGCGGCGGCTACAAGCTCGCCCGCGATCCCGCCGAGATCCGCATCTCCGATGTGTTTGAGGCGGTGGACGAAACCGTCTCGGCGCTTCACGTCGGGGCGGGCGCCTCGGGGGGGATTTCGGGCTCGCGCGCGCAATCGCTCGCCAACCGGCTCTGGGAGAGCCTCTCGGCGCAGGTCTTCGTGTTTTTGCACCAGACCACGCTCGAGGATGTGGTGAAGAACACACTCAAACCCTGCCCGGCGGTGCCGAGCCTGTTCTCGGTTGTCGACGACTGAGGGGCCGTGGTTGAAACCGCTCGGCTTTTGCCGGAAGAAAGGGCAAGACCCTCGCACAGATCGGCCCGCCTGACATGAAACGCCTCTACCTCGACTGGAACGCCACAACGCCCTTGCGCCCCGAGGCGAAGGCGGCGATGGGGCAGGCGATGGATCTGTGGGGAAACCCTTCCTCGGTCCATGCCGAAGGGCGGGCGGCGAAGGCGCTGATCGAGCGCGCGCGCGGCCAGATTGCCGCCGCACTTGGTGCCGAGGGCGCGGATATCATTTTCACCTCCGGGGCGACGGAGGCCGCGGCGCTGGCGCTGGCGGGGCGCGGTATCCTTTGTGGTGCGGTCGAGCATGATGCCGTTGCGGCCTGGTGCGCGGCGTCGCTGCCCGTCGATGGCTGGGGGCGGGTCTTTGTGACCGAACCTGCGCGGGCCACGCTGCAACTCGCCAATTCCGAAACCGGGGCGATTCAGAGCCTCCCCGAGGGGCTCTGGGCGGCGGACCTGACTCAGGCTTTTGGCAAGATTCCTTTTGCCTTCAACTGGCTGGGCGTGACTTGCGGTTTCATTTCCGCCCATAAATTGGGCGGGCCCAAGGGCATCGGGGCGCTGGTGGTCCGGCGTGGCACGGAAATTGCGGCGCTGCTGAAAGGCGGCGGGCAGGAGATGGGGCGGCGCGCGGGCACGGAAAACCTGATCGGAATCGCCGGTTTCGGCGCTGCGGCAGAGGCTGCGGCACGCGATCTGGCGGCCGGGATCTGGGAGGAAGTCGCCCAAGTTAGAAATATTCTAAAAGATGCTCTGGAAATCCCGACGAAAGAAGTCTATTTTCCGGGCAGGGAGACGCCGCTAGAGTGCGAAGCGTTGGAGGATGGGCCGCTTGCGGTTCTGCCCAACACGCTTTCGGTGATTGCGCCGGGCTGGAAAGGGGAGACGCAGGTGATGCGGATGGACCTTGCCGGCTTTGCCATCTCGGCGGGCTCGGCCTGTTCTTCGGGCAAGGTGCGCGCGAGCCGCGTGCTGGCCGCGATGGGATGGGGAGAAGATGAGGCCGGTTCGGCGATGCGGGTATCGCTCGGGCCGGGTGTGACAGGGGACGAGGTGTTGCGCTTTGCCGATGTTTGGCGCGCCGCCTTTCAGAAGCACCGCGCCAGACAGTGACGCGGAGGGAACGCGGAAAGGAACGATGGTGATGCAGGACGCAGACATCCGCGAGGGCGTGGACCGCGAAACGGTCGAAACGGTGCAGAACATGGGCTCCTACAAATACGGCTGGGAGACCGAGATCGAGATGGAATATGCCCCCAAGGGCATCTCCGAAGAGATCGTGCGGCTGATTTCGAAAAAGAACGACGAGCCCGAATGGATGCTGGACTGGCGTCTTCAGGCCTATGCGCGCTGGGTCGGCATGACCGAGCCGGACTGGGCGCTCCTCGATCTGCCGAAGATCGACTATCAGGATCTCTATTATTACGCGCGCCCGAAAAGCATGGTGGAAAAGCCGAAGTCGCTCGACGAGGTGGACCCGAAGCTTCTGGCAACCTACGAAAAACTCGGCATTCCGCTGAAGGAGCAGATGATCCTTGCGGGCGTTGAGGGGGCCGAGAACATCAATCTCGAAGAGCGTCAGGTCGCTGTCGATGCGGTCTTTGACTCGGTCTCGGTCGGCACAACCTTCAAAGCGAAGCTTGCCGAAGCCGGCGTGATTTTCTGCTCCATCTCCGAGGCGATCAAGGAACACCCGGAGCTCGTGCAAAAATACCTCGGATCGGTTGTGCCGCAGACGGACAATTACTTCGCCACGCTCAATTCGGCCGTGTTCTCCGATGGCTCCTTCGTCTATGTGCCGCCGGGCACGCGCTGCCCGATGGAGCTTTCGACCTATTTCCGCATCAATGCCGAAAACACCGGGCAGTTCGAGCGCACGCTGATCATCTGCGACCGGGGCGCCTATGTGAGCTACCTCGAAGGCTGCACCGCCCCCAAGCGCGACACCGCGCAACTCCATGCGGCGGTTGTGGAAATCGTCGTTCTGGAAGATGCCGAGGTGAAATATTCCACGGTGCAGAACTGGTTCCCCGGCGACGAGGAGGGCAAGGGCGGGATCTACAACTTCGTCACCAAACGCGCCGATTGCCGCGAGGCCCGCGCCAAGGTGATGTGGACGCAGGTCGAGACCGGCTCGGCGATCACCTGGAAATACCCCTCCTGCATCCTGCGCGGCGACGAAAGCTCGGGCGAATTCTACTCGATCGCCATTGCCAACAATTTCCAGCAGGCCGATACCGGCACGAAAATGGTGCATCTGGGCAAGAACACCCGCTCGCGCATCGTGTCGAAAGGCATCTCGGCGGGGCAGGCGCAAAACACCTATCGCGGGCTTGTCAGCATGCACCCGCGCGCCAAGAATTCGCGCAACTACACCCAATGCGACAGCCTGCTGATCGGCGACAAATGCGGCGCCCATACCGTGCCTTACATCGAGGTGAAGAACAATTCTTCCCGCGTCGAGCATGAGGCCACCACCTCAAAGGTCGATGACGATCAGCTCTTTTACTGCCGCGCCCGCGGCGTGGGCGAGGAGGAGGCGGTGGCGCTGGTCGTCAACGGGTTCTGCCGCGACGTGTTGCAGGCGCTGCCGATGGAATTTGCCATGGAAGCGCAATCGCTCGTGGCCATCTCGCTTGAAGGCTCGGTGGGCTGAGCCCCGCCGCGCTTTCCAAACCTTTCCCGCCCGGTCTTTCGCACCGCTGACCCAAGGACGAAAAAATGCTTGAAATCAAGAATCTGCACGTCAAACTTCAAGATGAGGACAAGGTGATCCTCAAGGGGATGAACCTCACGGTTGAAACGGGCAAGGTGCATGCGATCATGGGGCCGAACGGCTCGGGCAAATCCACCATGAGCTATGTGCTCTCGGGCAGAGACGGCTATGAGGTGACCGAGGGGTCCGCCACGCTCGGCGGCAAGGAACTCCTCGACATGGAGCCCGAAGAGCGCGCCGCCGCCGGCCTCTTTCTGGCCTTCCAGTATCCGGTGGAGATCCCGGGCGTGGGCAACATGACCTTCCTGCGCACCGCGCTCAATGCGCAACGGAAGGCGCGCGGTGAAGAGGAGCTTTCGGCCGGCGAGTTCCTCAAGCTCGTGCGGGAAAAAGCGAAAACGCTGAAGATCGACGCCGACATGCTCAAGCGCCCGGTCAATGTAGGCTTTTCGGGCGGCGAGAAGAAGCGCAACGAGATCCTGCAGATGGCGATGCTCGAGCCGAAGATGTGCATTCTCGACGAGACCGACTCGGGCCTCGATGTCGATGCGATGCGGCTTGTCGCCGATGGGGTGAACGCGCTGCGCGCGCCCGACCGCTCCTTCCTCGTGATCACGCACTACCAGCGGCTTCTCGACCACATCAAACCCGATGTCGTGCATATCATGGCCGATGGCCGGATCTTGCAGACCGGCGGGCCGGAGCTGGCACTTGAAGTCGAGAACAACGGCTATGCCGAGATCCTCGCGGCGCATGGGCTGACGGAGGCGAAGTGATGGCGGATGCTCTGACGGCAGGGCCGGGCTTCGTCCCGGAACGGAAGGCGGCCGCCGAGCGGCTCGGCGCAATGGGCCTGCCTGGCCGGCGCGACGAATACTGGCGCTGGACCGATCCGGCCACGCTCAACGCGCCGGACCCTAAGCCCGCACAGGCGGGCGAGGCGGAAGCGCCACTCTTCGATGCGCTCGACCGGCTCAAGGTCGTGTTCGTCGATGGTGTGTTCGATGCGGGGGCCTCGGACGATCTGAGCCTTGCGGGCGTCGAGATCACGCGGCTTGCCACATCCGCGCCGGGTTGGGCAGAGGGGCTTTACGGCACGCTCGAAGCCACCGGGCAGGTGCCGGTGAAACGCCCCTTTGCCGCGCTCAACACCGCACAGGCGACGGACGGGCTTTTGATCCGCGTCACGGCCGCGGCGGCAAAGCCGATCAACCTTATTTATGTTCATAAATCAGAGACTTCTGATCCGATCCTGCACCATCTGATCCGGCTTGAAGAAGGGGCAGAACTCACACTTCTGGAAACCGGCCCGGCGGGCGCGCGGTTCAACAAGGCGATGGAGGTTGACCTCGCCAAGGGCGCGCGCTTCCATCATATCCGCATTCAGGGCCCCGATCAGGAACGCCGCGCGGTCACGCATATCTTTGCACGGCTGGCGGATGCGGCGCTCTTCAAGAGCTTCACGCTGACCTTCAACGGCGTGCTCACCCGCAACGAGGCCTTTGTCGAGATGCTGGGCGATGATGCTATGGCCCATGTCGCGGGCGCGGCTCTGGGAGATGGCCGCGATGGCGCCTTCCACCATGACGACACCGTTTTTGTCACCCACGATGGCCTGCGCGGCGAAAGCCGCCAGGTGTTCAAGAAAGTGCTCAAAGGCGGCGCGATCGGCACGTTTCAGGGCAAGATCCTCGTCAAGCCCGGTGCGCAGAAAACCGATGGTTATCAAATCAGCCAGTCGCTTCTGCTCGATGACGACAGTCAGTTCCTTGCCAAGCCCGAGCTCGAGATCTATGCCGACGACGTGAAATGTTCGCATGGCTCCACCACCGGCGCCATTGACGAGACGGCGCTGTTTTACTTGCGCTCGCGCGGCGTTCCCGAGGAAGACGCGAAGGGCCTGCTGGTCCTGAGCTTTCTCGCCGATGCGATCGACGAGATTGAAGACGCGGCGCTGAAAGAGGAGATTGTCGCGCGGCTCGAAGACTGGCTGGCGCGGCACCGCAGCTGAGGAGCCCACATGGCCGCCGTCGACGATATATTGCGTAGCTACCGCAGACCGGGAGAGGTGGTGCGCGCGCATCTTGGCCGCGCCCGCTCCGAGCCGCGGCTCTTCACGCTCCTCTTTTCGGCGCTGGTGGTGATCTTTGTGGGCCAATGGCCGCGGCTCGCGCGTCAGGCGTTTGAAACCCCCGATGTGCCGTTGCCGGGGCTTCTTCTGGGCACGGCGATGGCGCTCGCTGCCGTCACGCCCTTCATTTACCTTCTTGCGTGGCTCGTGGGGCAGGGACTGCGGATCTTCCGCGGCAGGGGGGACAATTACGGCAGCCGACTTGCGCTCTTCTGGGCGCTGCTCGCCGTCTCGCCGCTCATGCTCTTGCAGGGCCTCGTTCTGGGTCTGATCGGGCCGGGGTTGCAGGCGAATGTGATTGGCGGCATCGTCTTTGCCGTCTTCGCGCTCTTCTGGGCTTTCGGGTTGAAAGTGACCCAGTTCGACGCCGCCGGGGCGCCCGCATGAACCTTGCGCTTTACCTCCAACTGGTGCGGCTCAGCCTGACGGATCCGAATGCCGCTGCCTTCCGGGTGACGACATTGCTCGACACGGCCAAGGCGCGCTGGCTGGCTCTGGCCGCCGTGGTCACCACCGGTGCCGCGCTTGGCGCCTTTGCGGAACTGCTCTTCTCCTTCATGACCGGAACCGATCTCGGTCCCGCCGCCTCGCCGGTCAAGCTCGGCATCGTGCAGGCGGTCTTGCTGATCTATGCCGCAGGGGCGATGACGCTGTTTGGACGTCAGTTCGGCGGCACCGGGCGCTTTGGCGATGCGCTGAGCCTCGTGGTCTGGATCGAGGCGGTGATGGTTGGCGGGCAGATCTTGCAGCTTCTCTTGATGGTGCTGTTTCCGCTGGTGTCCGTGGTGCTCACGCTTGCGCTCTTCGCGCTGATGCTCTGGCTTCTGGTGCGCTTCACCGCCACGCTCCATGGCTTTGAAAACCTGTTCCTGACGGCGGCAGGGGTGCTTGCGGTGTTCTTCGGCTCGGCGATGGTGCTGGGCGCGCTGATCCTCGGGCTGGGGATCTCCCCGTCGTTTCTGGCGGAAAGCTGAAAGGGCTTGATGATGTTCGATGTCGAAAAGATCCGCGCCGATTTCCCGATCCTGTCGCGCCAGGTGCACGGCAAACCGCTGGTCTATCTCGACAACGGCGCCTCGGCGCAAAAGCCGCTCTGCGTGATCGAGGCGATGGATCAGATGTATCGCGAAGATTATGCCAATGTGCACAGGGGCTTGCACACGCTCTCGAATATCTCGACCGAGCGCTATGAGGGCGTGCGGGCGACCGTGGCCAAGTTCCTCAACGCGCCCGACGAACATGAGATCGTCTTCACCACGGGCTCGACCGAGGGCATCAACCTCGTCTCCTATGCCTGGGCCGCGCCGCGCCTTGAGCCGGGCGACGAGATCGTGCTCTCGATCATGGAGCATCACGCCAATATCGTGCCCTGGCACTTTTTGCGCGAGCGGCAGGGGGTGGTGCTGAAATGGGTCGAGATCGAGCCCGATGGCAGCCTGCCGGCCGAAAAGGTGCTGGAGGCGATCGGGCCGCGCACCAAGCTTGTCGCCATTACTCATATGTCGAACGTGCTGGGCACACTGGTCGATGTGAAGACCATTTGCGCCGGCGCACGCGAGAAGGGCGTGCCGGTGCTGGTCGATGGCTCGCAAGGCTCGGTGCATGGCCCGGTGGATGTGAAGGACATCGGCTGCGATTTTTACGCCATCACCGGCCACAAGCTTTACGGGCCGAGCGGCTCGGGCGCGATCTATATCACGCATGAGCGGATGGCAGAGATGCGCCCCTTTATTGGCGGCGGCGACATGATCGACACCGTCACCCGCGACGCGGTCAGCTATGCCAAACCGCCGATGCGGTTTGAGGCGGGCACGCCCGGGATCGTGCAGCAGATCGGCCTTGGCGTGGCACTCGACTATCTGATGCGTATCGGCATGGAGAATGTCGCGCGGCACGAGGCCGATTTGCGCGCCTATGCAGAGAGCCGCCTCAAGGGTCTGAACTGGCTCAACATTCAGGGCATGGCGGCAGAGAAGGGGGCGATCTTCTCCTTCACCCTCGAAGGCACCGCGCATGCCCATGACATCTCGACCATCCTCGATCAGCGCGGGGTTGCGGTGCGCGCAGGCAGCCATTGCGCGATGCCGCTTTTGCAATCGCTCGGGCTGAGCGCCACCGCGCGCGCTTCCTTCGCGATGTACAACACCCGCGCCGAGGTGGATGCGCTCGTCTCCGCGCTCGAGCTTTGCCACGATCTTCTGGGCTGAGCCGAAATCCCGCGCCGGGGGCACACAGAGCGGTTGCAGCCCCCGGATTTTCCCGCTATCAACCGCCAAGCTGCACCCGTAGCTCAGCTGGATAGAGTACTGCCCTCCGAAGGCAGGGGTCACAGGTTCGAATCCTGTCGGGTGCGCCAATCAAATCAAGAAGTTAACTGCCGTTCTTTTGCGCTCGAAAAGTGCGCGTATCTGTTACTTGTAACGGTTTGCCGCCCTTGACACCCCGTCGAGCGCATCGCGTGCCGATTCCATATGGTCCGGGGCGTGGTGCCCATAGACCCGCTCGATCGTCTCGATCGAGGTCGAGAAGAAGCCTGCGACATGCCATTTGTCGGCGCCGCCCTGGAGCGCCCAGGTGATCGCGGTATGCTTGAGGGTGTGCGGGGTCACATCTTCAAGCCCTGCCGATGCCGCGGCCTTGGCGAACCCGCGTTTGATATTCCCGACGCGAGCGCCTTGATATTCGACAGCCCACCGTGCGCCCGCGGCGCGCCAGCGTTTGAGATGCGCGAGAAGCTTGCGCGGAATTGGCGCGGGGCTGCGCCGCTTGTTGGTGGTGCGCTCGCCCTCGGCCATGCGATACATGATGCCGTTGGAGAGATCGAACCATCCCCCGACCGTGTTCGGCTCGAATCCCATGCGCAATAGGGCGTCCTTGCGTGTGCCGGTGTAGAGGCCAATCAGGATAAACCGGGCGATGTGGCTCGCCTTGTGCCCGCGATAGGCGTCCCAGATCAGCCTGGCGGCCTCGGATCGGGTCAAGTATCTTTCTCGCGGCGCTGTTTTCTCGGGGAGCGTCACGGCAGGCACGGACAACACATGTCCCTCGTGATGACAGTAGTTCAGCGCAGCCTGCAGCGTGCCGAGCTCCCGCCGGACTGTTGCGGGTGACACAGGGCGGCTTTCCCCTTCCGGGCAGCCTGCCGTTGTGCGCCGGGTTTTGGCGTATCTGCGGCAGGTCTCGCCTTTGACATGCGCCACTTTGAGCGGGCCCCAGAAGGGGAGCAGGGCCTCGATCGCATAACCGATACGCTCAGGAGCTGCGACAGTTGGGGCGTATTCCTCGGCGTAGATCGTCAGGATCTCGGCGATGGTTATCTCGTGCGCGGCAAGGGCAACACTGCTGCGCCCCTTTGTGGCGATGTAAGCCGCGAGGGCTTTTTCAGCATCTGCGCGGCTGATGCAGCCCGTTGACTGGTCAGGGCATCCGGTGTCTCGGATATACCAGTACGGACGGTGGGCAAACTTGTGGAGGCGGGGGCCTTTTGCTGGTCTCGGCATTTTTCGATCAACTCCCCGAGGCGATATCTTTCGATGCGGATCGCGCGCCCCATGCGCACGAGGTATCCGTGCTTCTCCGCAGCGGTGCGCAGGCTGCGCTTTGGCACGCCAAGCTCCGCGGCTGCAGCATCAATGGTTAAGAGGTCATGCTTGCTCATCGCGTCACCCGCTGCGGGCCTCCTGTTGCTGTTCGTTTTGTCCGCCCCATTGCTCGGCACAGGCCACGGTGGCGCCGGGCGTGGGCGGGGCGAGTTTCATTGTCGACATCAACGCGGGCAGCCCGCGCGTCACGCGAGCGCTTCCAGAAACAGTGCGGCCCCCGCGGCGAGAAGCCCTGCCGAGCCGTGAATGAGGATGCCGAGGCGGGCGCCGCGGCCCGGTTCATCGGCGAGCTCGCGCGCAGTTGCCGTTGCATAGGCTTGATGAAAGCCCGCAGCGGCGGCGCAGAGCGTGGCGAGGCCAAGGGCGAGGCACAGGGGGCTCATCGGGGTGCTCCTGTCGTGAGTTCGCTCCATGCGGGGCGCGGGCCTTCGAGTGGCGTGAGCTTCACGGCGAGGCCGGACAACAGGCTGCGCGTGATGTGACCTTGCAGCCAGCCGCGGCCACCGGGGGTATCATAGTCGATCTCGCGGGTGCCATCCTCGCGGATCACTTCTTCCAGTTCGGGATCAATCGTTTGAACGCAGACAGGGAATGTCATTTGGGTCTCTCATATTGGGGAGCTGCGGCGCGCTGCAAAGGGGAAGGCGCGCCGCAGCGTTACCCCGCGCGGGGGAGGTGCGCGGGGATCTCAGATCATGCCGAGGGCGGA
>NZ_OBMT01000021.1 GCF_900217815.1 Rhodobacter maris | reverse complement strand
TCGGCCAGTAGCGGCGCGATACCCGCGGCAAAGGCCTTGAGCCAGTCGCGCGAGGGGTGGTTGCGGCTGTCGGGGCTGCGGGCATGGCACCCGCCACGGTGCAGCGTCGTGTTCTCGCCGTCCATCTTTTCGGTGATCACCAGATCGTCGCAGATCAGCCCCTCGAGCGAGGTCATGATCTTGTCGTCGCTGCTGGCGCCGGGCGAGATCGGCAAATGAAAGGTGCGGCCATATTTCTTCGTCATGCGGCGAGAGTATCCGGTCACCCTGTGGGGGGAAAGGGGCGACGGCAATAGGACGTCGCCCATACAGGGTGTTGGGGCGGTATCCGTGCTGTTTCCGAAGTCGGTATAGAATTTCTTGGCAAGCCCTATGATCCCGCAAGTGATGCATGGTGCGGTTACAGGCTCGAGACTAAGACGGGAAATCTGCTTCAGGGTGCGGGGCGTTAGCGCGGCTGCGTCGGGGCCGCGAAAGGCTAGACCACCTCGTTGTTCTGTCCGACAGCTTGCGGACGAGGGCGCGCGCGCCATGCAAGGGTTTGAGCACAAGATGCATTTCGGGATTGATCTGGGCACCACGAATTCGCTGATCAGCGTGTTCGAGAACGGGCAGGCGCGGCTGATCGGTGGCGAGGCACCGCTCTTTCCCTCGGTGGTCTCGGTGCTCGACTGCGCACTGGTGGTGGGGCCGGTGGCGAAGGAACGCCTTGTTGCGCATCCCGAGGCGACGGTGGCCGCGTTCAAACGCGCGATGGGCACGCAAAAAAGCTTCCGGCTCGGCAAGACTAGCCTCAGCGCGCCCGACCTTTCGGCGCTGGTGCTGCGCGCTTTGCGCGAGCGCGCCGAGGCGGAGCTGGGCGTGCCGGTGCGCGACGTGGTGATTTCGGTGCCCGCCTATTTCAACCAGATCCAGCGCAGGGCGGTGCGGCAGGCGGCGCTGAGCGCCGATCTGAACCCGATCCGGCTGGTCAACGAACCCACCGCCGCCGCGCTCGCCTATGGGCTGCAAGATATCGACGGTGAGGGGCATATTCTGGTCTTCGATCTGGGCGGCGGCACCTTTGACGTCTCGATCGTCGAGATTTTCGAGCGGGTGATCGAGGTCAAGGCGACGAGCGGCGATGCCTATCTCGGCGGTGAGGATTTCACCGAGGCACTGGTCGCGCATTTCATCGACACGCTGGGCCTCAGGGCGCTTTCGTCCGAGGAGCGCGCGCAGCTTTGGGGCGCTTGCGAGGCGCTCAAGCATCAGCTTTCCACCGCCCATGCGGCGCGGTGCAGCTTTCATCCGCGCAAGGGGGAGGTCGAGCTGGCGATTACCCGCGAGGGTTTTGCCGAGGTGGTCAGCCCACTCGTTCAACGCCTGCGCCTGCCGGTCGAGCGCGCGCTTTACGACGCCAAACTCGGGCGGGAGCAGATCGACCGGGTGGTTCTTGTGGGCGGCGCGACCCGGATGCCGGTGGTGCGCGCGCTGGTGGCGCGGCTTCTGGGCAAGCTGCCCGAGGCGGGGCTCGACCCCGATCTGGTGGTGGCTCTGGGCGCTGCCACGCAAGCCGCGCTGATCGCGCGCGACGCTGCCTTTGACGATGTGATGATGACCGATGTCTCAGCCTTTTCGCTGGGTTTCGAGGTGGCGCGGCGACAGGGCAACACCCAGATCAGCGGCTATTTCCAGCCGGTGATCGAGCGCAACACGGTGATTCCGGTCTCGCGCGAGCATCGGTTTTCCCCCGCGAATGAGCGGCAAAAGATGGTCAAGCTGGCGCTTTATCAGGGCGAGGCGCCGCTGGTGAAAGACAATATCGCGCTCGGCCATCTGGAGGTGCGGCTGCCGCCCGGGGCGAGCGTAAACGAACAGATTTCGGTGCGGCTGTCTTACGATACCTCGGGGCTGATCGAGGTCGATGCAAGGGTGCTATCGAGCGGGCTTCAGACCTCGCTAGTGATAGAGGCGCTGGCGGGCGAGATGAGTGCCGCTGAGCGCGAGGCGCGGCGCAAAGCGCTGGCCGCGCTCAAGGTGCATCCGCGCGACGAGGAGGCCAATATCGCGCTGATGGCGCGGATCGAGCGGTGGTATGCGATGGCGCGCGGGGGCGATCGCGACTGGTTGCAGGCGATGCTGGCGGCGTTTCAAGACCTGCTCGAGGGGCAGAACCTGAGCGACATCGCGCAGGCCCGCACCGCGATAAGTGCCGATCTCGATGCCTTCGAGGCGCGCTATGTCCGCTAGGGTGCCGCCCAGTTTCCGCCGTCTCGGGATCACCGATGCCGATGCCAGCAAGGCTGATCTACGCCGCGCCTATGCGCGACGCCTCAAGGAGATCGACCCCGACACGGATCGCGCCGGTTTCGAGGCCCTGCGCGCCGATTACGAGGGTGCGCTGGCGGCGCTTGAGTGGCGCGAGAAAGGGAGGGCGGGGGGGGGGGCGAAGCTGAGCCCGCGGCCGAGGCCCCGTCCGAGAGGCTCGACTTTCCTCCCCCCGAGCCCGACCCGCAAGCCGAAGCGCGCGCCGAATCGCAGCAGCAGGCGTCCGAGGCGCTTACGCGGCTTCAGGGTGTGCTTTGGCGGGGCGAGCAGGAGCGCTGCGAGATCGCGGCGATTGCGGCGGTGCTGCGCGACTCTGCGCTTGCCGACCCCGAGGTCGCGCGCGAGATTGAGGCCGCGCTTTACCACTTCATCCTTGCCCGTATCGAAACTAGCCCCGGGGGCAGCGCGCAGTTCCGCTTTGCCGATCTTGGGCGCATGTTTCACGCGGGCGACGCGCTGTTTCACGGCAACCCCGCCACGCTCTCCGAGCAGATGGTGCATCTGAACCGGCAATTCGGCTGGTTTTCCGATGCGGTGCGGATGGGGCGCGCCTTTCCCGACTACCCCCGCCTCGTCGATGCCGCGGCCGACCTGAGCCCCGACCGCAGCTTCCGCAAGCAGTTGCGTCGGCCGCGCGTCTGGAGCAGCCTTGGCATCTGGATCTTGTGCATCGCAGTCGTGGCGGGTCTGCGGATGTTTGGCGAGTTCACGCACAAGCCGCGCCCGCTGATCGACGGAAAAATCGCCGCTGAACTCTCACGAATGGTGAACGAGAAAACACAGGACCAGAATTTCCTAACCCCGCTGCCAGGCGCCCCCGAACCCTCCGAGGGCACGCGGGCCTTCTTGCGCGATCTGATGCGCGAACAAGGGCTTGCGGGGGCGGAAGATCTTGCGCCCCTGCTGCACAAACTGCGCCTTGCGCTCGAGGCTTATGCCAATGGCGCGTTCACCCCCGAGGCCTTCGGTACCGACACCGAGGCCGACACACTGCGCTATCTCTTCGGCACGGTTCTCGCCGCGCGCTACACGATCAAGGCGAATCTTGGCTATCTCGACACCGGATTCTTCCAGTTGCACCGTGACATCGACGGGGAATTTTGGCTTTGGACGCAGCGCAGTTTCGACCCCGACTTTCCGATGCTATGGCGCGGTGAGGAGGGCTATGCGCTGCTGCGCCCCGAGGCGGGTTCCGCCTCTTTCGTCCCGGTCTACCCCGAGCCCTTCCTGCGCGAAGTGACGCAAGCGGCGCAGGGCGATGCGCATCTGATCGAAGGCGCGTTGGGGCTGAGCTTCGACGCTTTTGCGCGGCTCTCTGACTTACAGCTTCAGGCCTATGCGCAGGTGCGCCTGCCGCGCGTGGACGGCGTGCCGATCGTACCTTCACGTCACGCGCTGGCACTCAGCGGGCTCGACCGGAACCGCCGCCCATTGCGGGTGATCGCGGATGCCGTGCCGACCTGCGACTGGCCGGCCACGCAACTGATTGACCGGGGCTTTGATTGGCGCTGCGACGCACCCGCGCAATAGGTCTCTCCCCACGCCCTCGGCTCCGCCGACCCAAAAGTGTAGCACCGATCCATCCGTCGTTTCGCCGCATCGCAGAGGGCTCAACGCAGCCATGCGGCAACCCGGCCGACCTTTCTCGATGCCGGTGTGATCGTATCGAAGTGCTCGGCCCTGATGCGTGCTTAGAGGCCGCCGCGCGGGCCGCGGCCGAAGTGATCAAGCCCGCGCAGGAAACGTTTTACGGCAGCTATGCGGGCTATTTCCGTGACCCCGAAGGACATCTGTGGCAAATCGTCTGGAATCCGGACCTGCTTCCGCCGGAGGATTGAAGGGACCGCCCTCAGGTCAGCGCATCCCGCAGGCTTCTGCGCCAGATCGAGCCGCAACACTCTGGTTCCAGGGCGGGCATCACGTGCGGCACGATCACCGGTTTGCGGTTGCGCGCGCGAAGGATTTCGGGAGCGATGCCCCCTGTGCTGCAATAGACGGGTGGGGGCAGAGCCGCCTCGGGGGCCATCGGCCTTGATCTGACCGCCCGCTAGAACAGGCGTTGCGCGATCAGCACCCATGACGCAAATATTAAGCGGTGTCGCTCCAGCCGCGTCATGGATTGTGTAACATCCGACTACATCCATGGTTACCGCACCTGATCACAACTCTGCGCCTCAGCCAGATGTTATCGACTCACATTGCATGACACTGCTCATGCCCGCCCGATGAATGCGATAACTGAAAACCAAATGATCGGGCGCACAGCAAAGGCGGAAACCATCCATCCAGCGAAATTTAGCTATGCACTCCAAACTCGATAAAACCGTTCGTCGCAGTGGCTTTTTTTGACGTTTTTTTCACTTATCCTGATCAATTTGCGACCAAACGCCGCTCTCCGATGCCCCTTTGTCGTCTTGTGCGCGGTTCCCTTTCGTGACTGCTAGCCCGGAGATTACCATATGGCGCTCGTCAAACGTTCCACTGCGCAAAAACCTGAGCGTAACGAAGAAGATCTTGATGCCGACTTCGGCAAAACCGCCGTGCGCCGCCCGAGCGCCTCGGCGACAGATCAAAAGCGCCAGCGCGCTCGCACCCTTGCGCGTCAGCAACACGCGGCAGAGCGGATCGCCGCGGCAGCCACCGATCTGAGCAGCGGTGTTGCCGAAGCGGGGGCCGCGACTGAAGAGCTTTCGAAAGCGATGCAGCAAATCTCGGGCGGGGCGGAAGAAGCCGCCTCGGCCAGCGAAGAAAGCGCCGCGGCGATGGTGCAGATCAACCAGCGCGTGAAGCTGCAATCCGAAGCGGCGATCGCCTCGCGCGAGATTTCTTCCACGCTGCAACGGCTGCTCGATTCCACCAATGGCAACGTGGCCACCCTGATCGAGAACGTCAGCAAGGCCTCGTCGCGGCAAGAGGCCTCGGTGGAGATGATGCAAGAGCTGGAATCGCAGGCGCAGGGCATCATCGAGGCGGTCAATCAGGTGATCCGGATCGCGGATCAGACCAACCTTCTGGCGCTGAACGCGGCGATTGAAGCGGCGCGCGCGGGCAAGCATGGCAAGGGTTTTGCCGTCGTGGCCGATACCGTGCGCAAACTCGCCGAAGCCTCGGAAAAGAACGCGACCAACATCGAAACGCTGATCAAGCAAATCCAGACCGGCGCGCGCGATATTTCCGAAAGCGTGCGCGCCTCGGCCGCGACGGCGGCGAGCGAGGTCGAGAAGGGCAAAACCATTACCGAGCAATTGGCCGAGATCAAATCCGACATGGAAACGATCATGGGCGGGGCGCGGGCGATTGCGGCGAATGCCGAAGAGATGGGGAAAGCCGCGACGCTCGCCCTGACCGGGGCGGAAGAGGTCGCCACGGCGGCCGAGGAACAGGCCGCCGCTGCCGAACAGGCGCGCAAGGCCGTGGAAATGCAGGCCAAGGCGCTGGCGGAAGCCGAACGCGCCTCGACCGATCTTGATGATCTGTCGGACGAGCTGAAGAACTCCACCGACATTGCGAAATCGGCCGAGGAAGTGGCGGCGGCGGCGGAAGAGCTTGCCGCGACGATCGAAGAGTTGAACCGCGCAAGTTCCGAAATCGTGGGGGCGATTGATCAGATCTCCACCACGGCCACGGCGCAAGCCACGGCGGTTGAACAAGGCGTGGCGGGTATCGGCCAGATCGAAGCGAACGCCCGCACCGCCGAGGAAAATGCGGGCGAGGCGCTGCGCAAGGGCGAGGCGATCAGCACGCTTCTGGTGCAAAACCGCTCCAGCATCGACGAGATCATCGGCGGCATCACCACGGCGATGGAGACCGGGCGCAAATCGGCCTCGGAAATTCAGGGGCTCGAGCAGATCAGCCGTCAGATCGACAAGATCGTCGATGCCATCGCCAATGTGGCGATCCAGACCAGCATGCTTGCCGTGAACGGTGCGGTGGAAGCCGCGCGCGCGGGCGAATACGGCAAGGGCTTCGCGGTGGTTTCGACCGATATTCAGAACCTTGCCGATGATGCGGCGCAAAACGCCGAGCAGATCAAGGACATGGTCAAAGGCATTCAGGATCAGATCGTGGTGGTGCGCGCCGACCTGCTGCAAACCGCCGAAGCCTCGCGCAACGAGGTGGAGCGCGCCAAGGCCACCACCGATCAGCTGGGCCGGATCAGTGCCGATATGGGCAAGGTGCTGGAGGGCAACCGCACGATCCAGACCGGCGCGCAGGAAATTGCCGCCGCGGTGGTGAATGCGAAACAAGGCATGGAGCAGATCGCCGCCGCCGCCGAACAGGCGCAAAACGCCGCCGGTCAGGCGTCGAGCGCGGCCAATCAGCAAAGCCAGGGCGGCAAGGAGCTTTCCGTGGCCATCGAGAATATCGCCTCGATCGCCGACGAGCTGCAAAGCGCCTGATCCGCAGAACCGGCGTGGGGTTTGCCCGCGCCGGCTCCGGCCTCCCCAGCACGAAAGCCAGTGCCATGACCCTGATAGAGCACGACATCGCCGCCGATCTTGCCGACGATGACACCACGCGTGTCGCCTCTGACACGACCATTTTTCAATGCGTGAGCTTTGCGCTCGATGGCGAGACCTTCGCCTTCCCGATTGAGTTGGTGCAAGAAATCATCCGCGTGCCCGCCACGGTGAAAGTGCCGCTCACGCCCTCGGCGCTGATCGGGCTCACCAACCTGCGCGGCACGGTGCTGCCAATCGTTGATTTGCGCGCCGTGATGGGGCTGGCGGCTGTGCCGGTGACCGATGCCTCCCGCGTGATGGTGATTCATGCAGGCGATACCTACGGCGTTTTGGTCGATCAGGTGGCGCAGGTTCTGTCCGTTCCCGCAGAGCGGATCGAACCTGCGGCCACGGTCGAGCGCACCTTGCGCACCGATATGCTGACCGGCGTGGTAAAAAACTTCGCCGACCGCGATCTGATCCAGTTGATTGATCCGGTGGCGCTCATCGGGCAGCACTTCCCACAAAACGGGCAAGCGCGCGCGCACAAAGCCAGTGCCATGGCGGCGGCTTTGCGCAGCGACAGCGCCGAGGCGGAGGAAGAGGAAGACGTGATCCAACTCGTCTCGCTGAGCGTGGAGGAAGAGGAATACGCCTTCCCGATCGCCGAGGTGGACGAGATCGTGCGGGTGCCGAGCCGGGTCACCAAAGTGCCGGGGGCCGCAGCTGAGATCGTTGGGTTGATCAATCTGCGCAACCGCTTGCTCCCACTTCTGAGCCTGCGTGGGATTTTTGGCCTGCCGCCGCTGCCCCATTCCGACAGCCACCGCGTCGTGGTGGTGCGGCTGGGCGAAAGCGTCGGGGCCGAGATGCGGGTGGGCGTGGTGGTGGACCATGTGCGCGAGGTGCTGCGCGTGCCGGCCGCCGCGCAAGAAAAGGTGCCCGCCGGGCTGCGCCGCCAGCATGCCGATGAAATTCAGACGATCTGCCGCCTCGAGGACGGGCGCCGGCTGGTTTCGGTGCTTTCGGCGGGCGCGCTTTTTGACCGTCAGGGCCTGCACGACAGCCTTTCCGAGGTGCTCGACAGCGCCGCCGCGCAGCAAGAAGAGGACGAGGACACGATGACCGGGCGCGACAGTGACGAGATTCAGATGGTGGTCTACCGGCTGGGCGACGAGGAATTCGGCATCGACATTCATCAGGTGCAGGAAATCATTCGTGTGCCCGAGCAACTGGTGAAAGTGCCCAAGGCGCCCGCCAGCGTCGAGGGGGTAATCAACCTGCGCGGCTCGGTGCTGCCGGTGGTGGAGATGCGCCGCCGCTTCGGCCTTGGCTCGATCGCGCGCAATGACCGGCAGCGGATTTTGGTGCTCAGCGTCGATGATGTCCGCACCGGCTATATCGTGGACAGCGTCTCCGAGGTGCTGCGGGTGCCGGAAGCCGCGCTGGAAGTGCCGCCGCGCCTGTCGCCCGAGGCCGACCGGCTGGTGGGCCGGGTGGCGAATTTCGACGGCGGCAAGCGCATGGTGCTGCTGCTGGAAGCGGGCGCGCTGGTCGAGGAAGGCGAAGCACGGGCCGCGACGCAAGCGGCCGGGCGGCTTGCCTCCGAACCCACCCCCGGCGCGTGAACGAAAAGGACTTGGAAGGCTATCGGAGATGCGACTTCTGGTTGTCGATGATTCCGCATTGATGCGCCGCATGTTGCAGGAATGCTTTGCGGGCGAACCCGATATCGAGCTTCTCGCCGCCCGCGACGGCGAGGATGCGCTGGCGAAGCTGCACAGTTTCGCGCCCGATGTGATCACGCTCGACATCAACATGCCGAAGATGGATGGGCTGAGCTGTCTTGCGCGGATCATGGAAGAGCGCCCCTGCCCGGTGGTGATGGTGTCGTCGCTGACAGAACGCGGCGCTTTGGCCACGTTCGAGGCGCTCGAACTGGGGGCGGTGGATTACGTCGCCAAGCCCGATGGCACGGTCTCGCTCAGCCTCGATCTGGTCTATGACGAGCTGCGCGCCAAGGTGCGCGCGGCCTTTGCCGGCAAGCGGGCCAAAGCGCGCAATGCCGCGCGGCCCGCCCCGGCGCGCCTCGCCCCGAAAGCGCCCCCCGCCGCGCCCGCAGCGCGGGTGGTGCAGATCGGTCGCAACCGGGCAGGCAGCGAGCCGGTCGAACTGGTGGTGATCGGCAGCTCCACCGGCGGGCCGAAGACCCTTGGCGACATTCTGGCGGCGCTGCCTGCCGATTTTCCTGCGCCGATCCTGATCGCGCAGCATATGCCGCCGCGCTTCACCCGCATCTATGCCGAGCGGCTCGCGGGGATCTGCCGGATCAAGATCCGCGAGCTTGACCGCGCGCAGCCGCTGCAACCGGGCACGGCCTATATCGCGCAAGGCGCGAAGGATGTGATCGTCACGCGCAAGATGCGGCGGCTGTGCGCCGAGCCGATGCCGCTTGACGGCGGCCTGACATGGCATCCGAGCGTGTCGCGCATGGTTGCCTCGGCGTTGGAAACCCTCGCGCCGGAGCGGCTGGTGGGGGTGATGCTGACCGGCATGGGGGATGATGGTGCCGCCGAGATGGCGCGGATCCACCAAAATGGCGGGCGCACCATCGCGGAATCCGAGGAAACCGCCGTGGTCTGGGGCATGCCGCAGCAACTGATAGCCTATGACGGGGCCTCGGTGGTGCTGCCCTGCGATCGGGTCGCCGAACAATTGCGGCACTGGCTCGTCGTCCCAGCCCCGCAAAGGACAAGCCAATGCCGCTGATTGCCCCGAAATCGAACCGCGCCCCGCGCGCCTCACGCGCGCCCAAAAGCCCGCTCGACGATCTGCGCGCTCCCGATCCCGGCTCCCGCCGGACGGCAGCCCGCGCGCTCTTGGGCACCACAGCGGCGCGCGGCGCACTTGAGGCGGCCTTGCGCTTGGAGACTGACCCTGCGGTGCGGCAAGCGCTGCTCTCGGCGCTTGTCTCAGTGGCCGATGACACGGTGGTGGAGCTTTTCGCTGAAATGCTCCGCAGCGAGGAGGCCAGCCACCGCTCCGAGGCGGTGAGCGCACTGCAACAATTGCCCGAAACCGCCGCGCAGGTGATCGTCGGCCTGCTGCACGCCGAAGACGCCGACCTGCGGATCATGGCGGTCGATGTGATCCGGCTCTTGCCGCATGCCGATGCCCCTGTCTGGTTGCGCGATCTGCTGTCCAAGGAAACCCATCCCAATGTCGTCGGCGTGGCCGTCGACCGGCTCGCCGAAATTGGCGGCGCCGACGATCTGCCCGCGCTTCAGGCGGTGCGGTCGCGCTTTGCCGATGACCCCTATCTGGCCTTTGCCACCGATCTGGTGATCGAGCGCATCGTCACGCTGGCACGCGAGGCCTCTGGATGAGTGTCACCGCGCTGAGCGCCGAGGACTTCCGGGTCTTTCGCGATTATTTCTACAAGAAGACCGGCATCGAATTCGAGGAAAGCAAACGCTATTTCGTCGACAAGCGGATTCTGACCCGGATTGCGGCCACCGGGGCGGGCTCGTTTCGCGAATATTTCGTCGGCATGCGCTTTGAGGCGAGCCAGAAGGAGTTTCAGAACATCGTCAACCTGATGACGGTGAACGAGACCTATTTCAACCGCGAAGACCATCAGTTTCGCACGCTGAGCCAGCATGTTCTGCCCGAGATCGTGGCGCGGCGCGAGCAGAGCGGCAAGCCGATCCGCATCCTGTCGTTGCCCTCCTCGACCGGGGAAGAGCCCTATTCGATCGCGCTGCATCTGATCGCGCATTGGCCCGGCCTTGCGCAGCATGATGTCGAAATCTCGGGCGCCGATATCGACACCGAGGTGCTGCGTCGCGCGCGCGCCGGGGTGTTTTCGCGCCGCTCGGTGCAAAATCTGCCCGCCAACGTTCTGGCGACGCATTTCACCGCGCTGTCCGATGGCAAGTTCCAGCTTTCCGACGACATTCGCGAGGCGGTGCATTTCTTCCGCGTCAACATTTCGGAACCTGCCGACACCCGCAAGCTGCGCGACTATGACGTCGTGTTTTGCCGCAACATGCTGATTTACTTTGATGACCAGTCCCGCCGTCTGGCGATTGAAGCGATCTACGACGCGCTTGTGCCCGGCGGCTTCCTGTTTTTGGGCCATTCCGAAAGCATCAGCCGCACCTCGGCGCTGTTTGCCCTGCGCCGTTTCCCCGAGGCCATCGTCTATCAAAGGCCACACACATGACCCATGAACCGAAAACCCGCCCGCTGGCGATGATCGTCGATGATGCGACCACGGTGCGGATGTATCACCGCAAGCTGGTCGAGGACTGCGGCTGGGATGTGATCGAGGCCGAAAACGGCATGGAGGCGCTTGAACGCGCCGCCGGGCAGGTCGTGGACCTGCTGCTGGTCGATGTGAACATGCCGGTGATGGATGGCTACAGTTTCCTGCGCGCGGCGCGGGCCAGCGCCGATCTGGCGGCCGTGCCCTGCGTGATGATTTCGACCGAGGCGCAGTTGAGCGATGCCGACAAGGCCTTCGTCTCGGGCGGCAATCACTACCTCATCAAACCCGCGCGGCCCGAGCAGTTGCGCCCGATCCTTGCGCTTCTGACCCCGGAGGTCCGCACATGAGCGCCTTGCTGACCCAATTCGTCACCGAAGGGCGTGACCTGCTGGAACAGGCGTCGAGCGCGCTTCTGGAGCTGGAGCGCAACCCGGGGGACACCTCGCGGCTCGATGCGCTGTTCCGCGCCGTGCATACGATCAAGGGCGCCTCGGGGCTGTTTGACTTCCTGCCCTTCACCCGCACCGTCCATGCGGGCGAGGACTTGATGGATGCGATCCGCGCGGGCGATGTGGCCTTCACCCCCGAGCTGGCCGATCTGATCCTTGAAATGCTCGACCGCGTGAGCGGTTGGCTGGATGATCTGGCCGATAGCGGCGCTTTGGGGCCGGGGGCCGAGGCGCAGGGTGACAGCCTCAGCGCGCGGCTGCGCGAACGGATCGGCGGCGCGCAAGAGGCCCCTGTCGAGCCCACCAACGGCGTTGGCACCTGTGTTGAAGCCAGCTGGCATCGTGTGCTTTACCGCCCGCATGAGGCGGTGTTTTTCAGTGGTGGTGATCCGCTGCGCATGGCGCTGAGCACGCCGGAACTGCGCTCTGTCAGCCTCTTGATGCCCGAGACCATCCCCGCAGTTGACAGCTATGATCCGTTCCTCGTCGCGGTGGGGATGGAGCTTTTGAGCAGCGCCCCCCTTGCGGTGCTGGAAGAGCATTTCCGCTATGTGGTCGATCAGGTTGAAATTCTTGCCGAACTCGCGCCGCAGTCGCCGCCACCGCAGCATGGCGCTGTGAACATGGGTGACGAGATGCTGGGGGTGGCGCAAGCCCTCATCACTTCGCAGCAACGCCTGATCGCCTGCCCCGAACATAAGGAAATCCGCGCCCCGAGCCTTGCTTCGGCGCAACAAGTATTGGCGCGCGTTGCGGCCCATTTGCCCGATGCGCCCACCGGGCATGATCTGGGCGGCGCGCCGTTGCAAGCCGAAGCGCTTGACGCCCTTGCCGCGCAATTGCTGCAAAGCCTTGCGCCCCCTCAAGCCGCGCCAATGGCCGCCGAGGCGGATGTTTCGCCCTTGAACGAGACCACCGCATCGGAAGACCCGGTGACCGAGGCCCCTGCGAGCCTCGAGGCGGCGCCGCGCAAATCGGCCGTGCTGCGCGTCGATGCCGAGCGCATCGACCAGTTGATGAACCTGACCGGCGAATTGATCGTCGCCAAGAACGCGATGCCGTTTCTGGCCCGCAAGGCCGAGGAGATCGAGGGCGCGCGCGAGCTTTTGCGCGAAATCAAGACGCAATACGACATGCTCAACCGCATCACCGAAGAACTGCAAAGCGCGGTGATGCAGATCCGCATGGTGCCGGTGGGCTCGGTGCTGGGGCGGTTCAACCGGCTGGTGCGGGATCTGTCGCGCAAGCTTGGCAAGCAGATCGACCTGCGCACCACCGGCGAGGAGACCGAGGCCGACAAGACCGTGGTCGAGGAACTGGCCGATCCGCTCGTGCATCTGATCCGCAACGCCATCGACCACGGGTTCGAGCCGCCGCAAGACCGTCGCGCAGCGGGCAAGCCCGAAGTTGGCACCCTTCGTCTGCATGCGTTTCAGCGCGACGATTCCGTGGTGATTGAAGTTGCCGATGATGGTCGGGGCATCGACCTTGTGCGAGTGAAGGCGAAGGCGCTTGAACGCGGCGTAGTGGATGCCGACACGCTCGAGCGGATGAGCGACGACGCGGCGTTGCAACTGATCCTGGCGCCCGGGCTTTCGACCAAGGAGGAAATCTCCGACCTTTCAGGGCGGGGCGTCGGGATGGATGTCGTCGCGTCGATGGTGCGCCGGCTTGGCGGTGCCGTGCTGGTTGAAAGCACGCCGGGTGCGGGCACCACGGTGCGCATCACCCTGCCGCTGTCGATGGCGGTGCAACGGCTGATGATGATCGAGGTGGACCGCAACCTGTTCGGCATTCCGATCGACACCGTGGTCGAAAGCCAGAAAATCCCTACCGCGCGCATCCGCCGCCACCGCGACAGTGAAATGTTCGTCCTGCGCGACCGGATGATTCCGCTGGTGCGGTTGCGCCGGGTCTTCGGCCTGCCCGGGGTGGCGGGGGAAGAGACGGTGAACGTGATGGTGGTCAATGTCGATGGCAACGAGATCGGCCTTGCGGTCGATCGTTTCCACCCCGGGGTCGACACCATCGTCAAACCCCTGAGCGGGCTTTTGGCCCAGACCAGCGGCTATGCCGGCACCGCGCTTCTGGGCGACGGATCGGTGCTTTTGGCCCTCGATTTGCCGGAGATCCTCGAATGCCACTTGAACTGAGCCCGGGCCGGGCGGTGCTGGCCGATCATGTCGAGATCCACGAGGCGGAAACGCTGCTTGAGTGGCTGCGGGAGACCGATGACCCCGTGGTGGATGTCGGGCCGTGTAGCTCGATGCATCTGGCCGTCTTGCAGGTGCTGGTGCTGGCCAAGCCGCGCCTTGAAGGGGTGACGGGCGCGCGGGACTGGCGCGCGCTTCTGGCCCCGCCCCATGTGTTTCAACCGAATGTCTGAGGAGTGAGTGATGGCCGATATTCTGATCGTGGATGACAGTCCGACCGTCTTGATGAGCATGGAAGACCTGCTGCGCCGCTTTGGCCATCGGGCGATCCGGGCCAATAGCGCTGAAGAGGCGCTGAGCAAGGTCGCGGGGGGGCTGGCGCCGAAGCTGGTGATCACCGATTTTCACATGCCGGGCAAGAACGGCGCCGAACTGATTGCGGCGCTGCGTAGCAAAGGCTCGCTGCGTTTTACGCCGATGCTGGTGCTGACCACGGAATCGCAACGCGAACGGCGCAATGAGGCAAAAGCCGCAGGCGCAACGGGCTGGCTTGTGAAGCCGGTTGACCCGAAACAGCTTGAAGCGGCGCTGGCGCAACTTCTGCCTGCGGCTTGAGCAGCAGCTACGGGATTTACGGAGATCAAGACGCGATGGGCAGAGTATTGGCAGCAGAGCACGATCCATATGAGATCAGCCCCGCGAGCAACCCTTGGGCCAGCCACCTTCCGGCGCTTTTGGATCTGCTCGACGGGCTGGCCCGCAATGCGGTGAATGACACGAATGCCACCAGTCTGGGGTTCCTGAACCATCTGCGCCAGATCGAGGATCGGGTTCTGGCCGCCAATCAGGGCACGGCGGCCTTTCTGGAGCGGCTTGGCGACATCGACAAACTCGCCGCAGGGCAAGAGCAGGAGCGCCAGATGCTCGATCGTGCGCTGCATGAGGCAATTGACTTCGGCGCGCGGGTGCGCGCGGATATTCTGGCCTCGCATCACGCATTGCGGTCGATCTCCGGGGCGATCGAGCAGATGAATGGCGAATTGGTGCGGATCGGCCGGATCAGCAAGGAAATCGGCATCCTCTCGGTCAATGCGTCGATCGAATCCGCGCGGGCGGGAGACGCTGGCCTTGGCTTTTCGGTGATCGCTCAGAGCATTCGCGGGCTGGCGAACGACACCCAGTCCATCACCGAGCGGCTCCGTCCGCTGGTGCACAAAATGCATTCCGAGGTTCAGGCAAACGGATTCGAAGCCGGGCGCAGTGCTCTAGATGCCTCCGGCTCCAAACTTGCGGATCAACTGACGGACCAAGGGGCATTGCTCTCCGAGGTGGCGCAGAAAATGGCGGGCATGTCGACGAGTTACGCTGATTTGATCGACGTGAAGCGTCAGCGCAATGCGGCCTCGCGCAAGGCCGGGGAGCAATTGGAAGACGAAATCCGCTCGGCTTTGGCCTCGGCACAAACGGGCGATATCATTCGTCAGCAGATTGAATTGATCATCGATGTGATTGGCCAGATGCGCGCCATCGCGCAAACCGCACCCGACAATACGACCGTGGATGTTCAGCTCGGCGCATTGATGGAGAGCATCGCCAATTCTTATGTGATGAAGATCCAGCACGACGTTCATCAGGGCGTCACTGGCATGGCCGCGGCCCAGCCCTCGGAAGATCTGCCGCGGTTCGAATTGTTTTGAGTAGTCAACAAGGCAGGAAAGCCGTTCTGCGGGCCGGGCGGAACGCGGCATGTGAGGCCGCGGCTCTTTGACGAAAGCAGATGGGGCCGACCGCTACCGACCCGCCCGACTTCTTAGAGTTCCAGCGCTTCCACGATGGCGAGCGCATCTGCGAGCTGGACGCAGAGGTGGCGCACAATCCTCTCCGTCTTCGTGTGGTCGAGCACCACTGAGACGCGGACAGGCCGCGCAGATCACGGTAGAGAGGCGCAGACTGAGCCGCTCCGAGGCCGAGGCGCAGCGCGAGGCGCTCATTCAGGGCTATCGCTGGATTTTGGTGGATGAGTATCAGGACATCGGCCCCGGCGAATATGCGCTGATTGCCGCCGTGGCCGGGCGCTCGCTGGACGACCCGGACCAGCGGCTGAGCCTTTTCGCCGTGGGAGACGAAGATCAGAACATCTACGCCTTCACCGGGGTCGCTGCGCATCTGCGCAGGATCTGTTCAAGGCGGCTGATCTGCCTGTTGCCGATTTCTACAAGCAGCTTGCCTGGGAAATCGCCCAAAAGCACATCCGCGATGACGATGAAAAGCTGGAAGCGCTCTGATGCGGATCGATCGGGTATACATCGACGGCTTCAGCAACCTGAAGGACGTTGAAGCGGACTTTGACGAAGGCTGCCTGACCACAGTGATCATCGGCCAGAACGGCGCTGGTAAATCGAACCTGATCGAAGCGATCGTCGAGATTTTCCGCCATCTTGATCCCCCCAACAGCAAGCACGGCGGCAAGCTGCGCTTCACCTTCGAGGTCGACTACATCATCAAGGGCCGCAACGTGCGTGCGAGCAACCGCGACGGGTCAACCAAAGTGACGGTCGACGGCGAGCCGATGCCTATGGGCAGGTTTCTGGACAGCAAAGGTGAGCTCTTCCCCGATCTGGTCTTCGGCTATTATTACGACCGGGAACCCAGCACCGAGATCCACGAGGGTCGGCGCGCCGGTTGCGTCATTGCTGACCAATTGCCAGTTCGTGTGCGTGCCGCGCTGGAACCTGAGCCTAACGGACCCAAAATTCGGTTTGTATAAGGCTATCAAAGAGGTCGAGAAACAGCTCGGCGACATGACGACAAGTCTTAACTCATTCATTCTGTCGGTCACGACAATCAACGACCTGCTCAACCTCGCAGGTTCAACTACGAAGTCTGGTCCTGAAGATCAGAACGTTTTGTTCATGGAGGATGGTGGCCCAACTTACTTGCCGAAGTTGATCGATCGGGTGATTTCTCGAACGGAACAAGTTTGACGGGTCAACAATAGGTCAACCTGCCGACCTACCTCGTCCACGGTTTGGGCTACGGTCGCTTCCGTCGGGTGCGGTTGAGAGCGGCGATGTAATAAAGCGAGGTCAACGGGTTGGCGTGTAAGTGGTTAGAATTCAAGGGGCGATGTTCTCCTTTTGGTCCGCCTCATGGCTTGAAGGCCGCAGGTCAGACCCGGCACCGGGGCAGAGGCAATTGACGACGGTTGCCTGCCCCCGCAACCATAGAACCCGACACCCCGCCAACGCCAAGGCGGGGTTTTGCTTTTGTACCCGCCCCCAAAGACAAAATCGAACCCAACTCCCCATAGAGCTCAATCACATGACCGCCAGGCGTGCCCGCGTCAGGATGAAGGCGGATCTCCGAAATCAGACCGCGTAGAAGAGCGATCGCCTCCGGACGGGTCGCGTCATCGGACAGGCTGGCAGCAAGGGTCGAGACTTTCTGGCGATAGACATCCGCCAGGCCCGGATGCAGCGCGATGGGATCCGGGGCAGGGGTGGCCGCAAGCGGTGCTTCAAGTTGCGTGCGCTCTGCTTCCAGCCCGTCCATCTTCGCCTTCATGCTCGGGTGGAACATGGCCGTATTGCCCGAGGTGGCCGGTCGCGGCACGGTCGTGGTAATGCCCGCCTTATGGCAGGCGAGAATCTCGGGGCCGCTGAAATAGCCCTTGTCGGCGATGGCATGCAGGTCTTCGCGGTGGAGGGCATTCCTGGCTGCGATCGCCATCGGGCTGAGCTGGTCGCGGTCGAAGCCCTGGTTCGTGACCTCGTGCGTGACAATGATGTGGCGCTCGGTATCGACAGCGGTTTGGACGTTTTAGCCAACCATGCCGCCGTGTCGGGCGCTGGTCGCCATGGCGCGGGCATCGGGGTCGGTCAGGGAAATCGGCCTATCCGGGGCGTCGGCCAGAGCCCTGTCCATCGCCTTCAGCCGCGCAATCTCCTGCTGGATGCGCCCATAGCGGCGGGCGAGATGGGCGACCTTTTCGGCCCGGGCCTCGCCGTCTTCCTGCCGGTCGATGCGGACCATCTCGTTGATATAACGTTCAACATCGGCCTCCAGATGGGCGAGGCGGTTGGCGATCTTGTTCTTCGTGAAGCTCCCGTCACGGTTGTTGACGGCTTTGAACTTGCTGCCGTCGATGGCCACGCAATCGCCCTTGAGCACCCCGATCCGCCGGCAAAGCTCCACGAACTGCGCGCAGGTCCTGCGGATCGCGCGACCATTCGTGCGGCGGAATTCGGCGATGGTCTCGCTCGATCTTGAGGCCGTCGGTCAGCCACATCACCTCGACATTGCGCCCCGCTTCCCGTTCCAGCCGGCGGCTCGACAGGATCCGGTTCACATAACCATAGATGAACAGCTTCAGCAAAACGGCGGGATGGTATCCCGGTCGGCCAGTGCGCGCAGAGGTCGCGTGCTCAAAGCCGAGGGCAGACAGATCGAGCTCATCGACGAACAAATCGACGACGCGAACAAGATCATCCTCACCGATCCAGTCTTCCAGGCGCTCAGGGAAAAGCACCGTCTGGCTGCGCTGAACCCCCTCGATGAACCCCGCCATGCCGATCTCCCGCTACCGAGAAAGCATAGCATGCCACCGAGTTTTGACACAGCCTCGGCCGTCAGGCGACCGAGGCTGTCGGTGAAGGTATCGACGATGCGGAAATCCATCAATCAAGCCTTGCAAATTGCGACCTGGCTGTTGGTTCAAGTTTCCATCTCGGTGTGGTGCCAGAATCCTTGAGAGGCTTGAACCACCAGTCGGTCTTGTCTTCTATCTGGCGCTTCGAGCCAGCATTATTATTGAGGATTGGATAAACGCCATTTCCATTTCCCCCGAATTTCTTCGAGAATGCTTCAAGCATCTGCCACTCTACACGCTTGTAGTAGTCAGGATGGTCATCGTGCTTTGGTAGGGAGAAATAGAAATCAAAATTTGTCCCCGATAGACTCTGCATGAAGTCAAACAGCGAATTCTCGAAGTGGCTCTTGATTCCACCCATTAGCTTGCCGAGCCCAATGTAGGCTCCAGACCCATTGATTTCAGGCTTCTGGCGTGTTGCAGGCCCCGCAAGGAGACCTGATCTATGAGCAATATTTACTGGCTGACCGAGGCGCAGATGGAGCGTCTGAAACCGTTCTTTCCGAAGAGCCATGGCAAGCCCCGCCGCGACGATCGGCGCGTTTTGAGCGGCATAATATTCATCAATTACAATGACTTGCGTTGGTGTGATGCGCCCAAGGAATATGGCCCGGCCAAGACCCTCTACAACCGCTGGAAGCGCTGGAGTGACACTGGCGTCTTCGCGCGGATCATGATGGGTCTGGAGCCTGGTTCGACCGGTATGGCCCCCCCCTAACAGGCCCTCCGTCGCAATGCTGCTACTCCGGTGCGTTGCCTTGGGTCGTCGAAAATTCCCTAAATAACTGATCCGCTTCTGAGGGGTTTCGACAATCACGGCGAGCTTGCCAATAGATCGGCTTTTCGCTCCGATCAGGTTCATCCCGCGTTTTAGTTTTTCGCCAATTTTATGCGAAGAAGAAATCATCCTTCGTGAAGTCAGTTGCGCTTATCCCGACGAGCGAGATCACCTGCCCGTGGTAAGTCATCGACACGCCCGCTTCATCACCTATCATAGCGTCGGTAATATTTAGGGCCGCGACGTAGCCGTTGAGGCCCGAACCCGGAGCATTATCGATGCCCGAGACCCGGATCAGGTCCAGCCCATCCTCGAAATCAAGGATCAAATCTTCATCCCCGTCGATCATTTCGTTGAACACGAAGATATCGGCACCAGCGCCGCCGGTCATCGTATCGTCGCCCGAACCGCCGTTGATCACATCATTGCCTGCGCCGCCATCGATCACATCATTGCGGCCGCCGCCAGCGAGGAAGTCGTCTCCTGCGCCACCGCTAACAGGTTGCTGAAATAGTCAGGCGACGAGAAGGATCTTCCGTGATCGGGAGTTTCTGCGGCTGCGTGTCCCTCCGGGCCGCCACGCTTCCGCGTCA
>NZ_OBMT01000031.1 GCF_900217815.1 Rhodobacter maris | reverse complement strand
AACCCCTATGGCGCGGGCATCTCGGCCAGTGGCCTGACGCGGCGCATGGCGCATGCCGATCTTGTGGCGCGCGCGACGGATCTCGACATGGTCGAAGCGGGTTGGGAGCCCACGGTCGATGGCTATCTGGGCCGCGTGCCCAAGGCTCGCATCCTCGAGGCCGTGCGCGAGGCGAAAGGGGAGGGGTCCGCTCAGCTTCTCGACCATCTGAAGAAGGGCGAAATGGCCGCCGAGGCCGAGCGGTTGCTCAAGGGCAGCGGCTGGCTGCCCGAGGTCCTGCGCCGCGCCGATCTGATCGCTCTGGACGATGACGCGATCGCGGAAGGGCAGAGGGATGACACGGATGGTTCTGCGGAGGTCGATCTTCCGGCCTTCCTGAGCGCCGATCTGCCCGACAGCGCCGCGCCGTTGATCGCTGCGGAGTGATCGAGGCCATTCGAGGGCGGGGAAACCCGCCCTCTTTCCGTAAAACCATTAAATATCAATATGATGAATGCAAAATCTTGCATTCGGGATGAGGAACCATGTCCGCAACCACCATCATCGACAGCGCCCCGCTCGGGGCATTGATCCGCTACACCGACGGCAGTCCCAAACCGCCTGCGCGCTTCACCAAGAAGCTTGCCGCCTGGGAGCGATCGAACGGCGTTGGCCGTCTCGTGAAGAAAGAACCGCCCCGCGCCTATCAGACCTGGACCGCGCCTGCCTCCTTCACGCTGCATGAGGGGAACTTCTCGTCCGACGGGGTCATCCTCGTCACCATCATGCGCAGTCATTCGGCGGATAGTCCGCTCGTGTTCGAAGTGGCGGAGGAACCGAAGCCCGGGCAGGTGCGCGTGTTGCTGGACTTCGGTGGCAACACCGAACTGTTGCATCTGGCGGAGTCGATCACCGCGGCCGAGCTCTGGATTGCGCGCGAGGGTTGTCGCAACGCCCGGCTCGAAATCGTCGGCACTGCGGACAGCGATAGGGCAGGGGGCGCGGACCTGGCCGCCTGAGCCCTGACAAGGCGTGAGGGGCTCGCCAATCGGCGGGCCTCTCACCTCACCGACCCTAACCTCGTGCCGCGATGTCGCGGGCGCCAATAGTCCATCCCCCAAAACGGAGGTCTTCAACCAAGAGCCTGGCCGGGAGGCTGGCGGCGTATCAAGCATCAGCGGGACAACCGGCTCCTGTCGTTGGGGTACCATCCCCCGCTCGCCATTCCCTTCCTTGCCCCGAATCCCGTCTTCGAGATCAACCCGCAAGGGGTCGGACTACGGGCAAGCCCGTGCCGCCGGGCGGATTCGGCCCTGTTTCACAAGAGGGGCCGAACGCACCCGGTGATGTCAGCCAGTCTTCGGGCCTGCGGGGCCCTGTCGCGCGGGGGACGGTCCCCCGCCTCCAGACAGGAGCCAAACAGATGTCCCGCAAAGATGCTCACGCCTTCGCCGCCTCCCTCGCCGCCACGCTCATGGTTTCGATCGTCGTCTTTCAGGCAGGGGATGGAACCTTTGGCGCCGTCCCCGCCGATGAGATCGACGGCGACGAGGTCTTGATCGTCTCGGAATACGATCCCTTCGGGTGATGCCTTGGCCTCACCTCTTGATGGCCCGGGCGCGGTGCCGGTACGCCGCCGCGCCTATCGCCGACCGCGTGATCGGCGATGCCATCCCGATGAGCCCGGGTTGTTCCCGGGCACTGGTCTGGGTGCGCCCGCGTAACCGGGCGGAGAGCGGACCATCGCTGCGCCCGAAAACGTTGCGGACCTACGCACGCCGTCGCGAAAGCTGGTAGTCCACGCCTGTCATCCTGATGCGCCAGTTCAGCATGTCGCGGCTCACCAGGTAGGCAGAGCAAGCATCTGTGTCAGAAAGCCGCCGTTCCCTGATGGCCAACAGTGCAGGTCGTGGCAAGAGCAGTGTCCCGGCGAGCCAGTCCGCTTCATCCTCTTGGTCCTGACTGAAGTTGCCAGGCACCAACGACCCGTCTTCCAACATGCAGGCATCGGCCAGTTCATGTCCCAACACGATATGGGCCAACTCGTGCATGACTACGTTGTTTCGACGCCCAGGGGACTGCACCGGCTTGTAGATCACTAGATCATCGGTTGCGATCCGCATCGTCATAGCAGCCCAGGAATCATCACTGTGATCTGTCAGGACCTTTTGGTCTTCGGGTGCAAGGCCAGCCACGTCGCTCACTGACCAAACCGTAACACCTAGGTGCTCAGCCAGCTTGTCAGCCGAAAGAGCGTCGGCGGGTTGCAGCCCGAGGTTGCGGCGGAATTCAACAGACCGCCGTTCACATTGCGATTTGAAGCCCCGCCTGAACGCCACCTAGTGCCCCCTGGCCTCGACCTCGTCAGCGAACTGCTTCGATGCCTTCTCGATTAGGCTAGCCAGCGATCTGGCAGTCGCCCTTGGTACGGCCTTCCGGTTCTTGAAGGCGATCTGAAGATTGCCCACTCCAGTGAACTTTGACGTGTCTTCACCAAGCCAGGAGCAGACTTTGTCTAGCGTTCCGATATCCGGCACATGCCCGTTCTCGATCCGGGACAACGTGGTGGGGCTGATCCCGATTTCTTTCGCCGCAGCCCTTACCCCCATGTTTCCACGGCGTCGGGCGACCAGGTTGCCCAGGTCTTCGATATCCATGCTCTCTCCCCAGCGTGCCACCGACTGATATTAGTGTTTCACATGCTGGACAGACGATGTCCGTCCAGTTAATGTCCAGCCTGTGAAACACTTGAATCACGTCGCGGGACACTCGTCAACTGCGACGAATCGGGACAGCGAGGCCGAGCATGAACGCATTTCTGGGAAAACCAACGTCGCCGTGGGACAGCGTAGCCGAGCAGATGCTGGCTGCGGTCGCCATCAAGATCGAGCTTCCGCCGAGCATGCATGCGCTCCTGGCCGAGCGGAAAGCGGCCATCGAAAAGCACCTTGAACGTGACGGAAGTCCGCTGAAGGGCAAGGTCAGGTTGTTCTACCAGCAAGGATCGGTGGCAATCGGGGCGACGATCCGGGCCAAGTTCCGGTTTGAGGGGTTCGACATCGACATCATCGTCGAACTCACGACGCCTGGCATGACTCCGTGGCAGGCGCTGGAGCTTCTCTATGAGGCGATGCGTGGGGAGCGCGGGTCGCGGTACTACGACATGACGGAGCGCCAGACACGGTGTGTTACGATCCACTATGCGGATGGGATGCACCTGGACCTCTCGCCCGCTGAAATGATCGACGAATTCGATCCGCGTCGCAGCTACATCTATCACTCCAAGCCGGAAGAACCCCGCAGCCGCGACCGGAAGGTGCTGACCAACAGCTTCGGGTTCGCCGAGGAATACAACGCGACCTGCCCGGTCGATCTGTCCTTCCAGCAGGAATACGCACGGCGGGCGCTGCGGGCCGACCAAGGTCTCATCGCGATGCAGAAGGATGCCGACTCACTTCCGGTCCCCGCTCATTCCAGCGTCGTAGGGGGCAAATCCGCCGTTACGGCCGCGCTTCAGCTTCTCAAGAGGAACCGGAACATCCGTTGGGCGACCCGGGATGGGCGCATGCCCGCGTCGGTGATGTATAGCTGTCTAACTCTGGAAGTGGCCGAGGCAGGTCGGACCATCGGTCAGAACCTCAGGATCATCGTTCAGCACATCCTGGACCGGCTCTCGCAGGCCAAGAGCGTCGGCCAGTTGATTCACGTTGAGAACCCGCGTTGCCCAGGGGATGTGTTCACGGATCGCTGGCCGGAGGACCACGCGGCACAGGATACCCTGATTGCAGACATGCGGCTGTTTCTGAACCAACTCGACATTCTCCTGGACGACCGACGTTCGTTGCGTGAACGCCGTGATGTCCTGAAGTCGATGTTCGGTGAGAGCATCGGCGAGGAAGTGATGGACGAGCTTGAACGCGACTACGGCGAGGCCATCCGCACGGGTAAGCATGCCTTCGGTGCAACCGGTGGTATCGCGATGAGCCCGGCTATCGCCAAAGCAAAACCGGCGGTGAAGCCGTCAACCTTCTACGGTTCGACATGGCCGCGTCGGTGAAATCCCTGGAAGCCCAGGTCCGGGCGATGACCAGGGACTGGCCGCACTTTCAACCCCTGCGAGGGATGGGGCCACGGTCGGTCATTTGGTTTGGTGACCTAAGGGGCCTGGGTAGAACGTTTCACATCCGCATCGAGTACGGCCTACCGGATAAGGGACGGCAAGACCTTTACCGCGTAATGCCGGTCGTGCGGGTGCTCCGGCCCAGCCTTGCGCCAAACTGGGAGGCCGAGGAGGAAGCGCCGCTCCCTCATGTCTACTTCGAACCCCCGGACATCAGGTTGTCGCCGTTGTGTCTCTTCGATCCCAAGGCGGGTGAGTGGGACGCCTCAATGCTGATCAGCCGGACCACAGTCGGTTGGACGATTCGATGGCTCGCTGCCTACGAATTCTGGGAGATGACAGGTCGTTGGATCGGCGGGGGACGGCACGAAGACGCCGGGGTAGAGAAGGAGCCGGAGAATGCCGCGTGATCGTGACTACGACCATACCGTTCCGCGTCGTTCAGATGGTACCCGGCAGACGCTGCGTGAGGTGCAGCCATGGCCGACAGGAAAGCCGTTCAAGATACTCTCGATTGATGGCGGCGGCATCCTGGGCATCCTTCCATGCATGATCCTCGCTGAGATCGAGAAACGCTTCCTCAACGGCGAACCAATCGGACAGCATTTCGACATGATCGTGGGCACCTCCACCGGTGGGATCATCGCGCTGGGTCTCGGTCAGGGTAAGTCGGCCCAAGAAATCTCGAAACTCTATACCGAACGTGGCCGGTATATCTTCCCCGGGGGTCGGTGGAAGCGGGTGCTCCGTGGCTGGGCCGGTTGGGCCTTCACCCCATACGATCGGCGGAATCTGGAACGGGAACTTCGCCGGGGATTCGGTGATGGCCTGTTCGGGTCATCGTCTACCCCAACTTGCATCCCCTCCTTCGAGGGACGGTATGGCGAACCCTACGTGTTCAAGACCCCTCACCATCCAGATTACAAGAAGGATCAGTTCGAACGTCTCGTGGATGTGGGGCTCTCGACGGCAGCAGCGCCCACCATCTTCGCAGCGGTGGAAAGGAACGGCTACGTGTTTGCCGACGGCGGTATCTGGGCCAACAATCCCTCAATGATCGGCGTGGTAGACGCGATGACCTGCTATGACATTGATCGGACCCAGATCAGGCTCCTGAGCCTGGGATGCGGGCAGGAGACCTACCGGATGCGCTGGTGGCACCGCATTGGAGGAAAGCTGGTCTGGGCGGGTCTCTTCGTTTCATCTGCCATGCGGGCTCAGTCGCACAACGCTTTGGGGCAGGCCGGCCTGCTGATCGGTCGGTCCAACATGGTTCGCCTCGATGCCCCTGAAGTTGCCCGCCGCATAGGCATGGATGATGTCGCACGCGCTTTGGTGGACATGCCGCCAGTGGCCAGGGCGTTGGCGGAAGGGGCGGGACATCGGGTTGCGGAGTTGTTCTTGAACTCCGATGTCGCGATCCGGGACGAGGTTGAGGCGTTCAGTGACCGGCGACAATGATGGCCAGGGTGCCAAGTCGTAGACAAGCGAACCGCCGCTACGACTGATCGCTGGGCTCACGGGCCTCCGGTCGCTGCGATTGGCTCGACCGTCCGCAATGGGCCGGCCTTGACTGCTACAGCACAACCTCGAATCGAGAATGCCGCAGTAGAGGCCGCCGACACAGTCAGCCTACGACCCGATCATGGCGACGC
>NZ_OBMT01000024.1 GCF_900217815.1 Rhodobacter maris | reverse complement strand
TTGTGACGAGGCCGATTTCGGGATCAGCAGTGAAAAGGCCAGAAACCCGATCACGACAGCGGCGCGCAGGCCCCAGTCAAGACCCTCCGACAGGCTGACGCCGCCAGTGCCCACGTTTTCCAGCGTGGTCCGAACCCGCTCCGGGTCATTGGAGAATTGATCGCGCAGAAACACGCTCGATTGCTGATAAAGCTCCCGCCGCAAGGGGGCAGTGGCAAGGTGAAGCCCAACCGCCAGCGCGATCGGCAGGAAGAACAGCAGCAGATGTCGAAAGACAAAACCCATCTTGCCCCCGGACCGCTCAGCCAAGCGCGTCAATTGCCGCCGCCAGCGTCATCACATCGGCCGCATAGAACCCGGCGGCATTGATGCAGTTCGTTTCCAGCAGTTTCAAGCCGCTTTCGGTGCGGCAGATATCCATGACATAGGCCGTCGCATAGCCCGGGTTCAGCCGCGCAAGTCCTTGGGCAAAGGCCAACGCATCCGCGTCGATCTCGGACCGATAGGTCACCCGGTCGCCTTCCTTGTAAAGCAAAAAGGTGACGACCTCGCCCGCGACGACCCAGATCCGCCATTCCGTCAAAATGCGCACCGGTTGCGTCAGCATCATCCGCGTCTCGGGGCGCAGCGAACCATGCGGGATCTCCTCGGGGTCAAGCGTCATCACCTTGCGGGCAATCTCGAGGATCTCGGACGCGGGGCGGACCTTGCCCGCCTGTTCCTTGCCATCCGCGACAGGGCGGATGAACCAGAGTCACCCATCGTCGTCCAACCCCTCCGCGATTTCGCGCATGGTGAAGAACTTCGCCCCCGGCCCGTTGAGCAGATGCGGGAGCCAGAGAGCTTCCTCGACGAAAGGGCGGATCGTGAAGACGCCCGGAGAGAGCCCCTTGGCCCTCGCATACCGCCAGAGCGTATAGGCGCCAAACATCACCACCGCCTGTGGATCGCGCACCTCGGGTTCGGGAATCAGATCGCCCACGAAGGGCATGACCTTGTGCCAGGAATAGGCTATCCCCAACCGGTCAAGCGCGTGAGCCAGTTTCTCCATGTCGTCGAAGTGCTGCAAGATCCACTGCATCGGGTTCGGGCCTCCGCGCTACAAAGGCAACGCGCAAGGCCCCGTTCGTAGCACCCGCAGCCCGCAGCGTCACGATCCCTTGGGAAAAGACCGAATCCGATCTGCGGCGGGATGGCACAAACCCGTTCGGGCGCCCGCAGACGGCTGAACCGCCCTTTCTGGAAAGCTCGCGAATGTCTGGTCTGGTGCTGCGGCGTCGCTGAAGATCGAGGCAACGACAAGCATATTGACGTCGACGGCATCGGTTGCGCACCGCCCCAATTCCAACGCCCGCAACCTTCGCATCTTGCCGCCCCGGGGCGTAGCGCGAACGGCGGCTATCGCCGGTTTCTGCGCTTGCAATGCCGCGACCTCACGGTCGGCAATCCGCCCTCTGCGACGGAGCTACGTCATGCGCTGCGCCGCAAACGAGGGTCCTGCCCGGCCATCTCGCTGCTGCGCCGTTGTCTGGCCGCTTCGAAGATGCGCGCCGAGCAGAGCGACCAGCAGAACAGGACCGAGTCTGACTTTTGGCCGACCCTTTGAAGGTAAGCCCCGTCCTCTCGCAGTGTATGGCACACACTGAGAAGGCGGCGCGCCCCCAATCCCGTCGCTTTCGGTCACGCTTGCGCAACAACCCACGGGTTGATGATCGTCGGGCCGCAGCCCTCGAAATCCTTGGTGTTGCGGGTCGCCACTGCGGCGCCGGTGGCCGCGGCGATGGCGGCGATCTGGCAATCGGCCTCGGCGATCGGACGTCCGACCGCGCGGCGGCTGGCGGCGATGCGCGCATAGGCGCGGGCGGCGGGGCTGTCGAAGGGCAGCACCCGGCCCGCGAAATCCTCGGCGATCATCGCATCGAGCGCCGCCTGAAGCCGGTCGCGGCGCTGACCTTCGGGCAGGATCGCGATACCCGTGCGCAACTCCGCCTCGGTCACCGCGGTGAGAAACAGATCCGCGGCATCGCGGGCCGCGAACCACGCGAGCACCTCGGGCGAAGGTTCCGCCCGCATCAGTTCAGAGATGACGTTGGTGTCGAGCAGGATCATCGGTCAGCCAAAATCCGGCAGGTCCCGCATCGAGCCGCGCGAGGGCGGCTCCAGATCGACCCCACCTAGCGCCGCGAAACGAGCGTGGATGGCCTGCCCCAGATTGCGCGGCGCCTCGGGCGCAGAAACGCTCAGGCGCAGGATGTCACGCACCTCTTCTTCCATAGAGCGCCCATGTTCGGCCGCACGCACCCGCAAGCGGCGCTTCACATCATCATCGAGATTGCGGATCGTAATGCTGGCCATCGGACCCTCCGGTTACGGTGCAAAGGTAAGCGATGATAGCATTGCAATCAAGACGATGCCTCACTTGGTCCCCTTGTCAAAACCGTTCCGATCTTCGATGCTAGACAGTGTTTCCGCCTGCGCCTCACTCAATTGCGCCCGCAGCCCCGAAACAAACGCGAGATCCTCCCGCAGCCGCTCCCGCTCCATCGCCAGAAATTTTTTCACCACCCGCGCGGCCATAGCCGCGATCTTTGTGATCAGCGGTAGCCCCGGTTTCAGCCGCGCGCCCAGTCGCTTGCGCTCCTCCACGTCCTGAGGCGCGTTTTCACCCCATTTCACCTTGTCCTCTTGTTCAGAGAACGCCAGAGCCCCAGAGCACACCGCCTCAAGCCCCTCGTCGATTGCAGCAACGACAACCGTCGCCGCGTCTGCCTGGCGCCGCGCCTCCGCCAAACGATTTTCCTCCACCTCCCGGTCGCTCACGACCGCCCGAAGCGTGTTTTTTTCTACCGTCATCCGGTCGGTTATGACCCCGACCTCCTGACGGACCAATGCCAGATTTTTTTGTTCCTTCACCACCAGAGCCTAGACCAACCCCAGTTTTTCTTCCTCCAACGCCAGCTCTGATCCCACCCGTTCCCGTTTCAGCTCCCAGCCCCGTTCTTCCTCCAACGCCCGTTCTTGAACCAACCTCAGTTTTTCGCGCAACTCCCGAGCCATTTGCTTCTTCTTCAAGGAATCACCCTCAGCCACCAGCGCCTCCGTCCGGGCCTTGTCTCGCGCTTTCTCCGCCTCCTCGTTCTCCTCTCGGACTCTGTCCCGACGCGCCACTTCTTCCCCAATCTCCGACCGCACCAGACGCAATTCCACGGTCGCCCTTTCAATTTCCTCAGCCACCTCCGCAGCCCTGTCCTGCCACGCCGCCACCTCTCCCCAAGTCTGCTGACATGCGTCCCGCGCCGCGTCGGCCTCGTCGCGCAGATGCGTGACCGTTTCGGTCAACGCCAGCTTGCCCCGCTCCAGCCGTTTCACGTCACGATCCGCCGCTTCTTTCCGAAGCCTCGCCTCCTTGATCGCCCGTTTGCGCGACTTCCGGATCGCCTTTTCGCCAAGGTCCCGCGCCTCATTGACTGCCTCTCGCGCTCCCTCTTGCGCGCCAGCAAGCACTTGCGCGGCCTCAGCCTGCGCGTCCGCCAGAAGCTTCGTCCGCCATTGTGAGGGCGGAACGTGCGTCCGCCTCTCCTGCGACTGTTGTCCCGCCGCTTTCGCCGCACGGGCAGCCTCGGCCCGGCGCTCCCCTCGCGTGATGCCAAGTGACGCGAAGGCTTCGCCCGCCAGATCCTGCGCCGTCTCGTACCGCGCGATCAACAGATTGGCCGAGGCCTGCAACAAGAGCTGCCGCCCGCTGTTTTTCGAGACCTTTTCGCGCCAGACTGCGACGACAAAATGGATGTGATACGCTTCTTCATCCGCGTGCCCCGAGGCATAGCGCAATTGCCCATCCGGAAAATTTTCCTGCAAGAATTCCATCGCGGCCGCCTTGAAATCCGAAACTTTCTGCATATCCCATTCCGCAATTCCGGCCCCACCAAACCAGGTTTTGTTGACCGTGATAATGCCCTCCCTGAGCGGCCCCACACTGCAGGCGTTCCACGGATCGGAAAGGCCAAGCCGTCTGAATTTTTCGGCGTCTTTTTTTCGAGATTTCGCCTCCAGTGCGCGGATTTTTTCCGCAAAATTTCCTTCTTGAGCCGCTCTGATTTCGGATTTGAGTTTCATGTCCCAATCCGGCTCCCCAAAAAATCTCTCGTTGAAACGCGTCGCTTCTGGATCAACATGTGACAGATCTCCGCCGGGCCGCCGATCATGCATCAGAATGCGCCAGATATCCCGTGGATGCAGCCCCTCAAGCCGAAAGACGATGGGAAACCTGTTTTCCGTAATAGGAAATACATTTTCAATTTTTTGCTGGACGGACATGGTTTCCTCGGGCATCTTGCTGTGAGGAAATTGTCCAACTTGCACCCGAAAATCGGCGAACCCTTTTTAATCAAAAGCTCGTGAATTTTTCACTCGTCGTACTCACTAGACATTTTGCAATCCGCTGGCGCAGATTTCAAAATACCCGTTCGCTCAGGGGATACCCCCGAGACCCCTTCTCGCACTCCCGGACAAGCCGGAAGTGCTGCGACCAGCATGCTGCTGGACCCGAGCTCATTTTTCCTGAATCGGGTATTTCTGTTTTCTTCGGATGTGCCTTTTTCCGGATTTTGGGGTGCCATTCTTTTCGCAGAGACGGCTTTGCCCCACCCTTGCCGCCCGCCTTGGCCTCGGGCAAAGTCGTTTGACCCGTTTTCCCGGACGCTCGACATGGCCCGCAAACCGACCCTCTCCCCCGATGCGCTTGAGGCGCTTGGCGCCGCGAAACTCGCCGCCCCCGTCTTCGATGAGGCGATCGCGAACGCGGCCTTCAAGCGCCGCGTCGCGGCGGCGCTGGCCGGGCAGTCCGGCCCCGAGGCCATCGCCAAGCTGATCGACCGCCGCCTTTCGGGCCTCGAACGCGCCCGCGCCTTCGTTGACTGGGAAAAGGCCAAGGCATTCCGCGACGATCTCGCCGCCCTTCTGGCCAGCATTCGCGATGAGCTTGCCCCCGCCGATCCCGCCCTCGGCACCGACCGGCTGTTGCGATTTCTCGCCACGCACAAATCCGTCTTCGAGCGGATCGACGATTCCTCGGGAGAGCTTCAGGACATCTAAGAAGACGGCATCGCCGCCCTTGGCCCGATCGCGGCCCGGCTTTCGCCTGACGTTTCTCGCCATTTGCCCGACCGGATCATGGACCGGCTGGGCGAGCTTGAGCACGGCTATCTGCCGCGCGTCGCCGATCAGGTGATCCCGCATCTGGCCCTCGACGTGCTTTCAGCCTGAGAGGAGGATCTGGCCCGCCGCTCGACTGAGCGCCATGCCGAGGAGGCGCCGCAACGCGCAACCGGCCGGTGGTTCTATTCGATGACCGATCAGTGGCGGCAGATCCGGCAGTCGATCGCGCGGGCCCGGGGCGATCTCGATCACCTCATCGCGCTGGAGGGCGAAAAATCCGAGCGCGGACAGGACGCGCTTGGCCTTGCCGAGACGTTGCGCGATGCCGGTCGGCTTTCCGAGGCGCTCGACTGGGTGCGCAAGGGCGGGCCGCGCGCGCATTCCACCTTGTGCGATTTTCTCGACGATGAAGACGAAAGCGACAGCCCCGCGGTGCGGCAGGCCCTGCTGGAGGCCGACATCCTGAAACGCCTTGATCGGCGCGAAGAAGCGCGCGGGATCCTCTGGGATCGGTTCCGCGACACCCTCGCGCCGCCGATCCTACGCGCCCATCTGCGGGCGCTGCCGGATTTCGAGGATGTCGCGGCCGAGGAACAGGCGATGGCGGTGGCGCTCGACCACCCCGTGCCGCTTACCGCGCTGCGGTTTTTCCTCGACTGGAAGCGGCGCGATCTGGCCGCCCGGGAGGTGATCGCGCATCGGGGCGCCTGGTCGGGGTCGGATTGGCACATCCTGCCGGCCATCGCCGAGGCGCTGGAGGCAGACCAGCCCCTCGCCGCGACACTGCTCTATAGGGTACTTCTCGACGACATCCTCGCCCGAGCCCGCTCGAAAGCCTATCCGCATGGGGCGAAATACCTGCAGATCCTCGACCGCCTTGGCCCGGCCAGCGATGCCGATCCCGCGCGGCCGCCGGAGATCGAGATACATGCGACCTATCGGACGGGGTTGAAGGCAAACCATGGCCGGAAATCCGGGTTCTGGGGTCTGGTCGAGGGACGCGTCACCCGCGAACCGGAGGTGAGTTTCATCGGTCGACGTCCGTTGTGGCGCGAGAGTTGAGGGGGAGAAGGTCAAACCAGGCAGGCCAATTGGAGAAAACGGCCACTCGCAAGGCGCGCAGGGAGCAGACGCTACGGTCGGGCCGTCGCGCCTCCCCCGGACGATGTATCCGGCCCTCTCCGGACATTCGTTCTGGGCGCAGCGTATTACCGGTCCCAGCCCATTTTGACTGCCACCCTGAGCCAGTGCCGGATGAGATCGACGGGTCGATCTACTGGAAGGAGTGCAATCCGGGCCGGTTGCTACTGGAAGGAGTGCAATCCGGGCCGGTTGACCGGCTATCCGCCCTGAACAATGCCGCCAATGGTCGACAGGACGCCTTGCGTGTCTTTGGCGACTGCCGCGACATGGCCTTCAGGGGTGTCTTCGACCGCGGCAAAGACCAGCGCCAGCCCCGGGCCGACGTCGCCGCGAGCGCGCGGCCATAACCTCAGGATCACGCTGCCATCCGGCGACAGGAGCGTCGCTTGCGCGGGTTCGGTGCCGAAGAATGCCGGGGGGACCGTGGCGGCAGGGGACGGGTGACCGACGAGGTCGGACCAGAGCGCCACGGCAACCGAGGAGAGGTTCGGCTCGGGTACAGTTGTCCAGCTGTGCTGTTCCAGCGCCGCCATCGCGCCGGATACCGTGGTGCCATCAAGGATCAGCGACACGGATGGCGAGGGGGTTCCGGCGATGTCCACGACCTGACTTGCGATCCGGGCGCCGGGCAGCGCCGACATCGGGCCGCGGGGCTGCGGCGGTTTCACGTCATGGACGCCAAACCAGCCCGCTCCGGCGAGGCACAGGACCATGGCCAGCGCCGCCGACGCGCGCCTTGGCTGGCCGGGCGCGACATGGCGCTGCAGACCTGAAGCCATCGTCAGCCCGATAACCAGCCAGATCGTCCCCACCACCCAGCCGTTCAAGACGTCTGACAGGTAGTGCTCCACGAGGTAGAGCCGGGTGAAGCCGATGCCCGCCGCCATGGCGACGCCGCTCACGATGGCTGTGGTGGAGCCGATGACCCTCTCGCGCCAGAGCACCACGGCCAGCGTACCGTAGAGGGCGACCGAGATCGCCGCGTGGCCCGAGGGGAAGCTGTTCGAGGTCTCCAGAACATAGGCCAGCGTCGGGCGGGCGCGGCCAAAGGCGATCTTCAACACGGTCACGTTCGCCGCGTTGCCGATCACCGCGACTGCCAGCCCGATGGCCGAGGCGCGGCGACCCCAGAGGGCAAGTGCCGCGACCGACCCAAAGGCCACCAGCGCTGCGACCGGGACGTGGCCGAGTTGCGTGATCCCCGTGGCGAGCGACAGCCCGCCCGGCGTCCAGTAGGCATGGGCGAGGTTGGCGATGCGTTGATCCAGGGCCTCGGCCCCGGGGACGAAGGCGAGGTCCAGCGCGCCGTCGACGAAGACCCCCACAAGATACAGGACCAGCGCCACAGTGGCGGTCAACAGCAGCCCGCGATCCGGGTGCAGCCGGTCTGCGAGGAAGGTTGCCGTCTGCGGGTGACGCGCGACAAAGGCCAGCGCGGGCGGCCAGATCAGCAACCGCTTGCGCAGCGCCGAGGCCCCGGAGCGCAGCGCGGGCAGGCCGCGTTTCAGGTGCCGGGTCACGACCCATGTCACCACGATCAGGGCGGCCAGCAGGGCAAGCGGCAGCGCGAGGCGCGGCAGGTAGGGGCCGACCCGCGCCATGATGTCCCCGGCGAGGTAGCCTATGGCGACATGGCCCGCGCCGTAGATCGTGCCGCTGGCGATGTTCCACCGGACGAAGCGCCTGCGCTCCATCCCCGCCAGCGCCGCCGCCAATGGGACGAACCCAGCCACCGGCCCGAAGAAGCGCCCGATCACCAGCGCCAGACCGCCGCGTCTGCGGGTCAGGTTATGCGCCTTGAGGAAGGCATTGGAGGTCGGCATCCGCAACCGCTCGCCCAGCCACCTGCCGCTGTGCCAGCTGATCTCGCCACCGAGGATCGCGCCGAGGGCAACGAACCAGGTCAGGTCGATGGCGCTGAGGTGTCCGAGCCGCGCCAGCGCCCCGCCCACGTCGACGATCAGCGTGCCGGGCACGATGATCGAGGTGAGCCACCAGCCTTCGAGCAGCGAGGCAAGGCCGATGATCCAGTAGGACCAGAAGCCTGCGGCATCGAGTGTGGGGAGGATCTGGGAGGTGAAGCTGGTCATGGTCTCGTCGGGTCGTCGGGCCTGAAGTCATGAGGGGCGGCGTTGACCGCGGCCCCGGATTGTTGCTGTAATCTTATCAGTCCTGCCGCTTCTGCATCACGGTCATTGCGGCGACGGTCACCGCGATGACGGCGAGGAAGCCCAGCGAGGTCTTGATGGTGCCGTAGCCCATGCCGCCGTAGTCCACCGGCTGCGACAGCAGGTCGCCAAACGACGCGCCGAGCGGACGGGTCAGGATGTAGACCAGCCAGAAGGCCAGGATGCCGTTGAGTCCGAGAAAGAAGTACCCCAGTGCCAGCGAGGCGATGACCGAGCCGAAGAGCACGCCGGATGCCAGGTAGCCAAGCGCGAAGTGTTCGGCGACGAGGTCACCTGCGGCGGTGCCAAGGGCAAAGGTGAACAGGATCGCCAGCCAGTAGAAGGCTTCGCGCAGCGGGTTGTCGACGTCGTGGATCGAGAGCGTGCCCTCCATCTTGTACCAGATGGCAAAGGTCGCGGCGAGCAGCGCACTGAAGCCCACCGTGCAGGTCACCAGGCTGACACCGAGGTTGTCGACGAGGTTGTCGGTCAAGAGCGTGCCGACGACCGAGATCAGCACCACGTTAAGCCAGTAGGTCCAGGGCACGTAGCGGTCGCGCGAGAATTGCAGCGCCAGCGTGCCGACGAGGATGGCGGTCATCATCATCGAGGTGGTGGATAGCCCCAGCCCGAGGTTGACGTTCAGGTAGTCGGCGGCGGTCTCGCCCATGGTCACGGCCATCAGCTTGATCAGCCAGAAGGCGGCGGTGACTTCGGGCACCTTGTTGAGCGGGTTGGTCTGCCGACCGTCAACAAGGTCGAAGCGGGCATCGAGAGAGGTCATTTGGTCACCTGAGCGGAAGCGGTTGCGGGGGTCAGCAGGGCGAGCGCCTGGGCGGAGAAATCATCGGCGCGGCGGTCGTCATCGGCGTTGCAGCGCTCAAGCGCCTTGGTTTGCAGGTCGGTGACCTGTTGGGCGGCGCCGGAGGCGCGACCGGCGGCGATGCCGTCGCGCAGGTCGGAGAGCATGACCTCGCAGGGCAGCGGGTGGCCCGCCGCGTCGGTCACGGCGATGCCGTGCTGGGTCTGGGCGGCGCCGCCTTCGGCGGCACCGAGCGACGGATCGGCCAGCGTTGCGGCGAGGTCGTTCAGCGCAGTGTCGACGCGGGCGGCGTCGGGCGCCTTGGCCCGCAGCGCGGAAAAGGCCGCATCGGCGCTGGCATCGACGTTGCCCCAGAGGACCGGGGCCTGCGCCCGCAGCGCCGTGGCCTGTTCGTCCCAGGCGGTTTCCAGGTCGGTGATGCGCGCCTCTGCGGCCTTGAGATCCCCCGACGCGGCGATCTTCTGCGTGTCGCTGACAATCGTGGCGAAGGCCGACATGTCGCCCAGCGACGCGGCGGGCGGCAGGGTCGCGGCCTGCACCGTGGTGTCGGCGGCCTTGGGGCCGATGACGTAATGTTCGACGCCGGAGAAGACGATGACCGGCACGGCGATCAGCGCGGTGGCAAGGAGGAGCTGTTTCATGGTGTGAGCCTCACCCGAAGAGTTTCGATGCGGTGGGTATTATCGCCGCAGATCTCCCCCGCCTGACGCCGAGGTTGGGAAAGCGTAATGTGACGGTCCGGGCGGTTACGGATAATCAATGTGTTCGTCAGGCGATGCCAATCCGCGGTTCACATCTCCTGTTCACGAGGCCACGGCATCCCGCCCGGCCCCACACAGGAGACTGACCATGAAACGCACCATCGCCCTCTCGCTGATCCCCGTCACCCTCGCCGCCGGTGTCGCCGGTGCCGCATGGGCCGGAACGAATGGCGCAGGCACCGAGATGTCGGACGCGCAGGAGGTGCAGGCCGCGATGCAGAGCGGCATGACGCTGACGCAGGCCGTGGACACGGCCCAGAAACAGACCGGCGGCACGGCGCTCTCGGCGGGCTGGGAGAACAACGACAACGGGTCCTGGGGCTACGAGGTCGAGATCGCCGATGCGGCCAGCACCATGCAGACCTGGTTCGTGAACCCCGCCGACGGCACCGTGACCAAGGTCATGGAGACGCAGGACGATCATGAACAGTCCGGCGCGCAGGACGAACAGGGCGAGAGCGGTGAGCAGGACGACAACGACTGAGGCCCGGACCGAGCCTGGACCTGACTGCGGACCTGACTCCGGGGCCCGTATCCGCTAAACCCTTCGGGCGGCAGGTCATCCCTGCCGCCCTCATGCCATTTCCCTACCCCTGAGGCCCCCGATGCATATCCTCGTGATCGAAGACGATCCCACCACCGGCGATTACATCGCCTCCGGCCTGCGCGCCGAGGGCCACGTGGTCGACCTGATCGACAATGGCCGCGACGGGCTAATGCAGGCGATGACCGGGGCCTATGACGTGATGGTGCTGGACCGCATGGTGCCCGACGTCGACGGCATGTCGATCCTGCGCACGCTGCGCGCGTCGCGGAACCCGACGCCGGTGATCCTGCTGACCGCGCTTGGCGGGGTGGAGGACCGCATCGACGGGCTGAACGCCGGGGCGGATGACTACCTGGTGAAGCCCTTCGCCTTTGGCGAACTCTCGGCGCGGCTGACCGCCCTGTCGCGCCGCCCGCCGCCCTCGGACGAACCCACGGTGCTGAAGGCGCGCGACCTGGAAATGAACCTGCTGACCCGCAAGGTCACCCGCGCCGGGCAGGTCATCGACCTGCAACCGCGCGAGTTTGCCCTGCTGGAGCATCTGTTGCGCCGCAAGGGGCGGGTGCAGACGCGGACCATGTTGCTGGAGGGCGTCTGGGACATCCACTTCGACCCGCAGACCAACGTGGTGGAAAGCCACATGAGTCGCCTTCGGACCAAGGTGGACAAGCCCTTTGACCATACCTTGATCGAGACGGTGCGCGGCTCGGGCTACCGGATCGCGGAATGAGGATGCGCTCGACGCCGCTGAAGCTCTCGGTGATCCTGATCGCCGTCTTCACCCTGTTCATCTCGGCCGGACTGGCCGTGGCCTACGGGCTGATGCATGGCGCGCTGAAATCCGACATCGACCTGCGCGCCGATCAGGTGATCGAGGACCTGCGAGCCATTCCCGAACCTGTCGAGCGCATCGAACGGGCGCGCGAGATCGTCTCGGCCTCGGATCCGCGCGCGCTGCTGCTGCGGCTGGAGCTGGGCGGCGAGACGTTGGCCAGCGTCGGGGCGCTGCCCGACGGCGTGATCGACAGCGAGGCCACCGGGTTGCCGGAACCGGTGGCGGACAGCTACCTCGTGCGCCACGCCGACCTTGCGCCCGGCGCGCTGACGGTGGCGGTGGGCCGCGACAGCATGGCGGAACTGCACGAGACCTTCATCGCCATCCTCGGATTTGCCCTGCTGCCCGCGCTGATGCTGACCTCGGCCATCGGCATCGTGGTAGTGCGGCGCACGGCGGCGCGGGTCGAGGCGATCCGGTCCACGCTGCACCGGCTGAGCCAGGGCTCGCTGGACGCCCGCGTGGGCAGCCCGCATCCCGACACCGACCTCGGCGACATCTCCCGCGATGTGGACCGCATGGCCGAGGCGCAGGAGGCGGCCACAGGCGCGCTGCGCCAGATCGGGGCGGATATCGCGCATGACCTGAAGACACCGATCCAGCGGGTCGCCGTGCGGCTGGAACGTCTTGCGGACACGGAACTGCCCGACGCGGCGCGCGCCTTGCTGGACCAGGCGCAGGAGGAGACGGAGCAGATCATTGCCACCTTTCAGTCGCTGTTGCAGATCGCCCAGCTGGAAGGTGGGCAGGGGCGCGACGGCTTTGCCCCCGTGGACATTGGCGCTCTGGTGGCCGACATGGCGGAGATCTACGAGACATCGGCGGAGGATGCCGGCGCGCGGCTGACCTGCATGGTGGCCGGACCGCTGCCCGTCGTCGGGGACCGGAACCTGCTGTCGCGGCTGATTGCGAACCTTCTGGAAAACGCGCTGCGCCATGCGCCGGGGACCGATATCCGGTTGTCGCTGACGGGGCGGGTGCTGACGGTGAGCGACGGCGGGCCGGGCATCCCGGAGGGGCAGCGTGAGGTGGTGCTGCGCCGCCTTGCACGGCTGGAGGCCAGCCGCTCGACCCCCGGGTCGGGGCTGGGCCTGGCCATGGTCAAGGCCATCGCCGACCTGCATGGCGCGCGGCTCACGCTGGGGGATGCGGCGCCCGGCCTGATGGTGACCGTCGACTTCCCCGCCTAGCGCCGCGCCCGTCGCGCTGCCTCGCGCCGGACCGCGAGGACGAGGACGGCGAGGCAGCCCACCAACAGCACCGCGCCGCCCACCAGCGACGGCAATCCCGCCCAAACCAGCATCGCAGCCACAGCGACCAGCGCCAGGATCGCGCCCGTCAGTCGGGCATCGGCGACGAACATGCTGGCCAGATCGGCCAGGACATCCTTGAGGATGCTCATGAGGTGACCTCCGTGGGGACAGGGCGGACCATGCGCGCGGCGCCCAGCCCGGTCAGCAGGAACAGCGCGGCGAAGACCAGCAGCGCCAGGTCGCCGCCGGGCCAGTCGATGCCCAGCCCTTCGCCGGTCCAGAACACGCCGAAGGCGGAGAGCATGACGCCGACGCCGAACTTCAGCGTGTTCTCGGGCACCCGGGTCAGCGGCCGGTGGGCCAGCGCGCCCGCGACCAGCACCAGCGCGCAGGCGGCCAGTGCACCGAGGCTCGCGGGCCCCAGCAGACCCTTGCCCGCGCCGACCGCAATCACGATGAACACGACCTCCAGCCCTTCGAGCAGCACCGCCTTGAAGGCGGCGATGCCCGCGATCCAGTCCTGCGCGGTCTTGCTGCGCGCCACCTCGGCGCCCAACTGCGCCGTCTCGCGGGCAAAGATCGCATCCTCGTCATGCAGGGGAATGACACCGGCGGTGCGCAGGGCGGCCTTGCGCAGCCAGCCGATACCGAAGAGCAGCAGCAGGACCCCGATGACCAGTTGCAGCGCTGCCAGCGGCACCAGCGCCAGCAGCGGCCCCAGCGTCACCACGATCAGCGCCAGCAGCGCCAGCGCCGCGCCGGTCCCGGCGACGGCAGGTTTCCAGCCGCGCAGGGTGGCGACGACCAGCACGATGGTAAAGGCCTCGACGACCTCGACCAGCGAGGCGAGGAAGGCCGCCCCCACGGCGGGTCCGGCGGTGGTCCAGTCAGGCATGGCAGCGCTCCCTCACAGCAGGCTGGTGGCAAGGCGGTCGAGGCGGTTGCCCTCGCGCCAGGTCATGCGGACCAGCAGCGCCGCGAGGGCGCCCGTGGCCGCGCCGCCCGACACGTCGCCCAGGTAATGGGTGCCGACATAGACGCGCGACAGGCTGACCAGCACCGCGACGGCCAGGAAGGCCAGCGCGCGGCGCGGCAGGGCCTGCAGGGCAAAGGAGACGGCGATGGCAAAGGCGGCGGTGGCATGATCCGACGGAAACGACCAATCGGCGCTGGGTGCGATCAGCAGCCGGGTGACGCCGGTCTCGTAGGGGCGCAGGCGGTGGATCTCCAGCAGGAGCGCCTGGTTGATCGCCAGTCCCAGCAGGAAGGCCAGTCCGGCGCAGAGCGCGGCGTGGCGCCGGTCGTCGCGGCCCCACCAGTGCAGGGCGACGATGGCCACCATCAGCGGTATCCCGGCCTGCGTCAGGGCGATCATCGCCCCGTCGACAAGCGGGACCTGCCCGGCCAGCGAGTTGATACAATGGGTGATCGCGGCGTCCATGGCCTGCCTTTCGGTTTCCGGCAAGAGGGCGTGCCTCGCTCCCGGCCCGGGTGAATCTGTATGCCCGGTTGCGGTATTTTGCATCCGCAAACCGGGCGGGATGCCGGACTTGTGTCCGGTCGGCGGGACGTGTCCGTGCCGTGGAAAAGGCCTGGCGGGTGAGTGTCCGCCGGGCGTCCTCCGGGAGGGGTGTCAGGTGCCGTCCTGCTTGGGTCAGTCGGCCTGCTCCGCGCCTCCCGGGCCCTTTTCCACCGTCGCGGTCACCGCCGCCATGCCATCGGCCTGGAGCGTCGCGGTAACATGCTTGCCCGCCATCGAGGTGACATAGATCGAGTTCGGATTGGCCCGCAGGTGGCCCGGCGCGGTGCCCTCGTCGATGTGGATGCGCGCCTCGCTGCCTGCGGGGATGGTCACGTCGGGGTGGAGGATGGTGGCCTCGGTCGCGCCGCTGTCATTGTCGGTGAAGGTGTAGAACAGCGTGTAGCCGGTCAGGTCGGTGGGGCCGTCGTTGAACACCTGGATCTCGAGGTGGTCGGGCGCGTCCTTGTGCGCCACCGGGTCGATGTTGTTCTCGACCAGCGTCTCGCCGATGCGATAGGTCGCCGCCGCGCCGTCCGCCACGATCGGGCTGGGCGCATTCACCGGGTCGCTGTCGGCGAGGTCGTTAGCGCCGTCGCCATCGGTGTCGGCGTTCATCGGGTCGGTGTGCAGCAAGGGTTCCGAGATGTCGGGGATGCCGTCGCCGTCGGTATCCGTGTCGGCGGCCAGCGCCGGGGAGAGCGTGCCGATCAGCAGCAGGGCGGCGAGGGTGGGGGTGAGCGTCTTTATGGTCTTCATAGTCGGGTCGCCGACCCGACGCTGACGAAGGAAGCGGCGCTGCTGAAAGCGGATGACCACGCTCAGGCGAAGCTGGCGGGCGTCACCCGCAAGTTCGACGCAACCGTAGCGCGCTTTGGTACGACCATCGCCAGCCTTGAGGCTGACCTGTCTGCATGAGATGCGCCGCACCCTTCTGGTCTGACGATGTGGTCAGGGTCAGGATGTGCGACGACTTCAAGCTGCCGCCCCGTGGGCGGCGACGGACACCCTAGCTGTAGAGCCAAAGGACGGCAGAGCTACAGCACGCGGACTTGCCACCCGCGCGAGGCACAGCGGTTCGTCCCTCGTTAATCCAACGACCGCAGCCGTCAGCGGACCTCCTTTGCCCCTCGCAACGGTAGGCGGCCTCGCAGCATGGGTTGCGGGGGCGCTTTCGTGAACGAATCCCGCTAGCTGCTGGTGCTGGCGCCCTGTGCCGCTAGCTGGGCGCTATATCGGGCCGCACAATAGCAAAACAGCCCCTCGGAGGAGCCGCTTAAATAGCTGTTATTGCTGATTTTTTTGGTTGCGGGGGTAGGATTTGAACCTACGACCTTCAGGTTATGAGCCTGACGAGCTACCGGGCTGCTCCACCCCGCGACTGTCTGCGCGTAGCG
>NZ_OBMT01000008.1 GCF_900217815.1 Rhodobacter maris | reverse complement strand
GCTTGCCATGGCTCTTCGGAAAGAACGGTTTCAGACGCTCCATCTGCGCCTCGGTCAGCCAGTAAAGATTGCTCATAGATCAGGTCTCCTTGCGGGGCCTGAAACACGCCAGAAGCCTGAAATCAATGGGTCTGGAGCCTAATGACCTGCCGCTTCGGAGGAACTGCGTCAGGATTTTCTCTAAACCAAAAGCCTCCAGTCTGAGCAGATCCAGCGAGCAGGGACCGATCACGCTCAGGTTGATTGTCTACGCCCCCGCGACATTTTTCGACGCAAGGGGGGGCGTTTCTGCGAGGTCTGTTGGCGCAGGAAGACGACGCGGTGTAGCCTCGGGCGCGTCAGATCCGGGATGGCCTGTTTTTAAACCTGTGGAGTTTTCTGATGAGCTTTTGGGACTGGCCCGGCAAAAGCCCTGTGGGCGATGAGTTGCCCGCCCATCCTGCCGTCTATCACATGTTGGATGTGGCGGCCGTGGCCGAGCATTTGATCGAGCCTTTCGCCCTGGTCCCGCCGCTGAGGGCGGCGCTGGTGCTGCTGGTGGCGCTGCATGATCTGGGCAAGATCAGCGACAGCTTTCGGGCGATGCTTGCGGGCGCGCCTGCGCAGGGCCCGCGGCATTGGGAATTGACCGAGGTGTTGCTGCACCAAAACGACGCGCATCTCGCCGAGCGACTGGGCGGCGACCCCGATCTGCGCTGGCAGCTTTATGCCGCCGTGGCGGGGCATCACGGAAGGCCGCCCGATCTGGCCATCGGTGCGCTGCCCAAGCCCGCAAGGGTGCGGGAATTTGGTCTCGCGATGCACCGTGTCGGCTCTGGCGCGGCCCCTGCCGCCGAGGTGATCGAGGCCTTTTGCGACCTCTGGCCCGGGGCTTCGCTTGATGTGCTTGATCTGGTCGATGCCACCCGGCTTTCATGGTGGTTGCCCGGGCTTTGTGCCTGCGCCGACTGGGTCGGCTCGAACACGCGCTGGTTCACGGCGCAGACCCCGGACCTGCCGCTCTTCGACTATCTGGCGCAGGCCCGGCAGGTTTCGACGGTCGCGGTGGCCGAAGCGGGGCTTGGCGGCACCGTGGCGCAACCCGGCCCGCTTTTCGATTTTGCGCTACGCCCGATGCAGGCGGCCTGCACCGCGCTGCCCTTGCCAGACGGCCCGATGCTGGCGGTGATCGAGGATGAAACCGGCGCAGGCAAGACCGAGGCCGCACTGATCCTGGCGCATCGGATGGCGTTGGCGGGCAAGGGGCGGGGGCTTTACTTCGCCCTGCCGACAATGGCGACGGCGGATGCGATGTTTCGCCGTTCCGCACAGATTGTAGGTCGGATCTTTGCCGCGCCGACGTTGACCCTGGCGCATGGGCGGGCAGGGCTCTCGGCCGATTTCCGCGATCTGGTTTCGGGGGACGCGCGGGGCGAGGACGATCCCTCCTGCACAGACTGGTTGGCCGAAAGCCGCCGCCGCGCGCTCTTGGCCGATGTGGGGGTGGGCACCATTGATCAGGCGCTGATGGCAGTGCTGCCGGTCAAGCATCAAACCCTGCGCCACTTCGGCCTTTCGTCGAAGATCCTGATCGTCGACGAGGTCCATGAGATGGGCGAGGCCTACATTGCCAAGGAACTCGAACGGCTGTTGCAGATGCACCGCGCGGCGGGGGGCTCGGCGATCGTGCTCACCGCAACCTTGCCACTGGCGCTGCGCGAAAAGCTGCTCGCGACTTACGGCGGGAAGGGCGTCAGCCCCGCCTATCCGGCGCTGACGGTGGCGGGCGGCCCGGCGGTCAGCGACTTTGCCGCCGATCCGCGCCCGGTCAAGGGGCCGGTCACGGTTGCCCGGATCGAGACGGTCGCGGCGGCGGTCGATCATCTGGTGACGGCGGCGGGGCAGGGCGCGGCCTGCGTCTTCGTGCGCAACTCGGTCGATGAGGCGATTGCGGCGCGCGAGGCGCTTTTGGCGCGGGGCATCCCCGCAAGGCTTCTGCACGCCCGTTTTGCGCTGTGCGACCGCAAGCGGATCGAGGCCGAGGTGTTGGCCACGGTCGGCAAGACCGGGCAGGGGCGGGCGGGCTTCGTGCTGGTGGGCACGCAGGTGCTGGAATCCTCGCTCGATCTCGATTTCGACGTGATGATCTCGGACCTCGCCCCCATCGCCGCGCTGATCCAGCGCGCAGGCAGGCTTTGGCGGCACATGGAGGAACGTCCTGCCGCCGCCCGCCCGGTTGCCGCGCCCGTGCTTCATGTGCTCTCCCCCGATCCCGCCGTCGTCGCCGATGACCGCTGGCTGCGGGGCACGCTCGGGCGCGGGGCTTTTGTCTATGATCTGGCCGATGTCTGGCGCACGGCGAGGGTGCTCTCTGCCGCGGGCCGGATCGAGGCTCCGCAGGGCCTGCGCGCCCTGATCGAGGCGGTGCATGGCGAGGCGGCCGAACCGGTGCCCGAGGCCCTGACCCGCGCCGAAACCGAGGCTCTGGGCAAGGCAGCCGCCGCCCGAACGCAGGCGGTTCACAACCTTGTCGATCTGTCGCGCGGCTATCGTGACGGCGGCGGGGCCTCCCCCGATACAAGTTATCCGACGCGGCTGGGCGGTCCCACCCGCACGCTGGTTCTGGCGCGGCACACCGCTTCGGGCCTTGCGCCCTGGGCCGAGGGCGCCGATCTCTCGCCTGCCGAGGCCTGGGCGCTCTCCGAGGTCTCGGCCCGCGCGGCGCGGCTCGACGCGCTGCCCTTGCCCGATCAGACCACCCCGCAGATCGTCGCCGCCACCCGCGACTGGCCCGACTGGAGACGCGCCGAGGTCCGGCTCTGCCCGGTGGCTGACGACGGCACGATCTGTAAGGGCTTGCGTTACGACCGCGAGTGCGGGCTTGTCTTCGAGGGCGTCACTTCCTGACATCCGATGAAATTAACCCTCTTTACGGGTGTCGATGCGGGGGATTTACTGCCTGCATTGGTTCTGAGCGGAGGTGTTGATGACGCTCAATTTGATTGCAGACCCATGGATTGCGGTGCGGTGTCGGGATGGGGCGCGCCGCACCATCGCGCCCTGGCAGATGGCGGAACCGGAGATTGTGGCGCCCGACTGGCACCGCCCCGATTTCGACATTGCCTGCCTCGAGCTGCTGATCGGGCTGGTTTATCTGGCCGATCCGCCCGCCGACAGGGCCGACTGGAAACGCCGCAGGGCCGCCGATTCGGCGCGTCTGCGCGAAAGCCTGGCCGCCTTTGCCCCCGCGTTCAACCTGCTTGGGGATGGCCCGAGGTTCTTGCAGGATTTCGAGCCGATCAAGGGCGAGGATAGCCCCCCCGACATGCTCTTCATCGACAGCGCCGGGGCGAATACCGCGCGTAACAATGCAGATGTGATCGTGCATCGGGGTCGCTACCCGGCGCTCGATCTGCCCGAAGCGGCTATGGCGCTTTATACTTTTCAGGCCTTTGCGCCCTCGGGGGGCGCGGGCAACCGCACCTCGATGCGCGGCGGCGGGCCCTTGGTGACGCTGGTCGATCCGTACGAGAGGCAGGGCAGCCTGTGGGATCTGATCTGGGCCAATGTGCCCTGCGGTCAGCCCGGCCGGGCCGAGGATCTGCCGTGGATGCGCCCCACGCGCGTTTCCGATACCGGCCAGCAGACCCTGCCGCCCGAGGGCGCGCCGTTCGCCCCAGAGGCGTTCTTTGGCCAGCCCCGCCGGCTGCGGCTGGTGGCCGAGGGAGGGCGCGTCACGGGGGTGATCCAGCGGCCCTATGGCACCAATTACGCGCTCTGGAAACATCCGCTCAGCCCCTATTACCGCATGAAACCGGGCACGGAATGGCTGCCCAAACACCCCCGCGCCGGGCGGTTCGGCTATCGCAACTGGCTTGGGATCATTGCCGAGCAGAGCAAGGACGAGCTTTCCGAGCTGGCGCTTTGCTTGCGCGACTGGAACGGGCGGCAGGGCGGCGGGTCGGTGATCGTCGCCGGTTGGGCGATGGACAACATGAAACCGCGCGATTTCACCCTGTCGGTGCAGCCGGTGCTGGATCTTGCCGACGACGGCTGGGCCTGCCTTGCCGGGCTGATCGCGGCGGCCGAGGCGGCGGCGTTGGCTCTGCGCGGTGCGCTTGAACCCGTGCTTGCGGGCGGCGAGGCGCGCGAGGCGGAACGCGAGACCTTCTTTGCCGAGACCGAGGCCCGGTTTCTGGCGCATCTCGATACGATCCGGGCGGGCGGCGATCCGGCGGCGGACTGGCTCTCCGACCTGCGGCGTCAGGCGATGGGGCAGTTCGAGAAGCTCGCCTTCGACGGCATCGAAACCCGCGAGACTGATCAGATGCAGCGCGTGTTCGACGCCTGGAAGTTTCTTGGCCTCGCCTTTGCCGGTTACGGCAAGCAGGGCAGGGAGATCTTCGAGGCGTTGACCCTGCCCCCGCCCGAGAGAAAGAAAGGGAAAGCAGCATGAGTGAGGATCCCAAAGGGCCGGGCGCGGTGGCGCTGGGCTGGTGGAGCACGCATATCGGCCCGCGCGACATGCCCGCCGCCAAGGCGCTCTCGGCCCGGTTACGCCGGGCCGCGCCGCTTGCCGTGCTCTGCGAACCGGCGGTGCAGGATCTGGCGCGGGCGCTGAACCTTGGCCCGGCGCAGGCCGATCGCCTCGTGCAACTGGCCGTGCTTCTGGCCGAGCTGCGCGAGCACACCGGCGCGCGGTTGGCGCGGCGCCTGGGCGGGGCCGAACCCGTTCTGTCGCAGCTTCGGTTTCAGCGCCTGATCCGCGCCGAAGGCGACGAGCTGACCGACCTTCTGCGCCGCGCGATTGCGATGGCCGACCGCAAATGCAACGTCGCCGCGCTTGCCGCTGACCTGCTGCACTGGGAGGCCGCCCGGCCGCGCTGGTGTTTCGATTATTTCGGCGCCGAGGCGCCGGCCAAAGACCTTGAGGAGCAAACCCGATGACCACCTTCGTGCAATTTCACCTGCTGACCAGCTACGGCCCCTCGAACCCGAACCGCGACGATCAGGGCCGCCCGAAACAGGCGATGGTGGGCGGTGTGCCCCGGTTGCGGCTTTCGTCGCAATCGCTCAAGCGCGCGCTGCGCGAAAGCAGCTTCTTTGCGCTTGATCTCAAGGGGCACATGGGCGAGCGCACCAAGCTTCTGCACGGCGAACTGTTCACCTATCTGACCGGCAAGGGAGCCTCCGACAAGGCCGCGCAGGAGGCCGCCGACAAGGTGGCGGCGATCTTTGGCAAGCTGGAAAAAACCAAAAAGAAAGACGGCACGGAGGAAACCAAGGGCACCACCTTGGCCTTCATTTCGCCCGTCGAACGCAAACTGGCCGAGGAACTGGCCGAAAAGATCGTGGCGGGCGAGGCGCTGCCCGCCGAGAAGGATCTGAAGAAAGAGGTGCTGCGCCGCGCCGATGGCGCCATCGACATCGCCATGTTCGGGCGGATGCTGGCCGATGATCCGGATTTCAACCGCGATGCGGCGGTGCAGGTGGGCCATGCGATCACCACCCACGCCGCCCATGCCGAGGAAGACTGGTATTCGGCGGTCGATGATCTGAACAAGGCCGAGGATACCGGCGCCGGGCATCTGGGCGAGACCGCCTTCGGATCGGGCATCTATTACCTTTATGTCTGCATCAATTGCGATCTGCTGATCGAAAACCTTGCGGGCGACCGCGATCTGGCGGTGAAGGGGGCCGAGGCGCTGACGCGGGCGCTGGCGCAGGCGACGCCGCGCGGCAAGCAAAACAGCTTCGCCCATCACCCGATGGCGTTCCATATCCGTGCCGAACGCGGGTCGCGCGCGCCCCGCGATCTGTCGGGGGCCTTCTTCACCCCGGTCGATCGCAAGCTGAAGGAGCTTGGCGCGAACGACCTGCAATCGGCCTCGGTGAAGGCGCTGGAAAGCACGGCTGCGAACATCGACGCCTGCTATTTCGACGGCCAGCCCGAGGACTTCCGCAGCCTCGATACGCTGTCGGGCGAGGGCACGCTGGGCGAGATCACCCGCTTCGTCGCTGATGCGCTGCGGGGCGCGTGATGCAACCCGTTCTCATTTTTGGGCTTTCGGCGAGCCTTGCCGCAATGGGGGAGCTGGCGGGGCACGAGCGGCGCGGCTCGCTGATCTGGCCCGCCCGCTCGGCCATCCTCGGGCTTCTGGGTGCGGCTTTGGGGATCCGGCGCGAGGGCGATTTCTCCGCTCTCGACGCCTTGTCGATCTCGGTGGCGATCTTCGAGGCCGGGGTGCCGCTGCGCGATTATCACACCATCGAAACGGTGCCCTCGGCGGCCGCCAAACGCCCCAATTCCCGCCCCGAGGCGCTGCGCGACGCGAAGGGGCGCACCAACACCACGATCACCCTGCGCGACTACCGCGCGGGGGTGTTTTACGGCGTGGCGGTGCAGGGCGCGGGGCTCGAGACCCTGCAAGCGGCACTGACCCGCCCGCATTTCACGCTTTATCTGGGCCGCAAATCCTGCCCCCTTTCGGCGCCCCCCGGCGCAAAGATCGTGCAGGCCGAAACCCCCGCCGAGGCCCTGGCCCATCTCACCCCGCCGCCCTGGCTGTGCCGTGGCGGCGCTCCGCTGGCCCGCATGCTGATCGTCGATGCCGAGGTGGGCGAGCAGGTCCACGACCGCGCCATCGACCGCGGCCTGTGGCACTTCGCCCCCCGCACATTCGCCCGCCAGCCGGTCGAGATCGCGCTGGAGGCCACGTCATGAGCCTCTATCTGAGCCAGATCCGCCTCGCGCGCAGCCCCGCCGCGCAGGCGCTTGCGCCGCTTTTGCTGCCCTCGGGCGCGGGGCATCGCCGCTCGGCCGCGCATAATCTGCTCTGGTCGATCTTTTCCGACGGCCATGACCGGCGCCGCGATTTTCTGTGGCGCGAGGAAGCCGAGGGGCAGTTTCTGACCCTCTCGGCCCGCCCGCCGGCGCAGACCGACCTCTTCGCGCCGCATCGGGTCAAGGACTTCGCTCCCGATTTGAACCCCGGCGACCGGCTCGATCTGTCCTTGCGCGCTAATGCCACGCGGATGAAGCGCGGCGGTGCGCGGGTCGATGTGGTGATGGACGCGCTGCGGTCGGTGCCCACGGCGGCCCGCGCCGGGGAACGCGTAGCCCTTGCGCAGACCGAGGGGGCGGCGTGGCTCGCGCGGCAAGGGGAAAAGGCCGGGTTCCGGCTGATCCGCGCGCAGATCGAGGACTATTCGGTCGAGGTGCTGCCGGGCCATCGCGGCCCGCGCAGGGGCCAGAAGCAATTCGGTATCCTCGATCTGACCGGCCAGATCGAAGTGACCGACCCCGCGGCCTTTGTCGCTCAGCTTGGGCAAGGGTTCGGGCGCGCCAAGGCCTTCGGCTGCGGGCTGATGCTGATCCGGCGGGCGACGTGAGCGGGGAAGGCGAAAAAGGGCCGGGCGGTCCCGCCCCGCCCGACGCGGCCCCGCCCGGCTCTGACCCTCCCCATTCTGCTTTGCCCCATTCCGCTCTGCCCGGTCTGGCGCCGCCCAAACCGATCCCGCTCAAGGACCGCGCCTCGCTGGTGTTCGTCGAACACGCGAAACTCGATGTGCTTGATGGCGCCTTTGTCGCGGTGAATGCCGATGGCACCCGCACCCAGATCCCGGTCGGCGGTCTTGCCGGCATCATGCTCGAACCCGGCGCGCGGATCAGCCATGCCGCCGTCGCCCTGGCCGCCCGGGTCGGCACGCTGATCACCTGGGTGGGCGAGGGCGACGTGCGGCTTTACTCGGCGGGCCAGCCGGGCGGGGCGCGGGCGGATCGGCTGCTCTGGCAGGCGCGGATCGCACTCGACGATGCGGCGCGGCTGCGCGTCGTGCGCAAGATGTTTGCGATGCGCTTTGCCGAGGAGCCGCCCTCGCGCCGCTCCATAGACCAGTTGCGCGGGATCGAGGGGGTTCGGGTGCGCGAAACCTATGCGATGTTGGCGCGCCAGCATGGCGTCGACTGGAAACGGCGCAACTACGACCCGGCCGATTGGGCGGCGGGGGACATCCCGAACCGCTGTCTTTCCGCCGCCACCGCCTGCCTGCACGGGCTTTCCGAGGCGGCGGTTCTGGCCGCAGGCTATGCCCCTGCCATCGGCTTTCTGCATTCGGGCAAGCCGCTGTCCTTCGTTTATGACATCGCGGATCTGTTCAAACTGGAGACTGTGGTGCCCGAGGCCTTTCGCATCGCGGGACAGGCCGCCAAGGGCAAGCTGGAGATGTCGCCCGACCGCGCTGTGCGGCTGGCCTGCCGCGATGCCTTCCGCCGCACCGGACTTCTGGGCCGAATCATCCCCGCCATCGAAGAGGTGCTGAGCGCGGGTGACTTGCCCCGCCCGGACCCGCCGCCCGAGGCGATGCCGGTGGCCTTCGAAGAGGGGCAGTCGGGCGATGCGGGGCATCGCGGATGATGGTGGTCGTGATCTCGAACGCGCCGCCCCGATTGCGCGGGCGGCTGGCCGCCTGGCTCGTCGAGGTGCGGGCGGGCGTTTATGTGGGCGATTATTCGGCGAAAACCCGGGAAATGATCTGGGATCAGGTTCTGGCGGGGCTTGAGACGGGCGATGCAGTGATGGTCTGGAAGGCACCCACCGATCAGGGCTACGACTTCCGCACTGCGGGAAAGAACCGCCGGATGCCGGTGGATTTCGACGGGCTGAAGCTGGTGAGTTTCAGGCCGGACAGGTGAGGCCGGGCCAGAACGAAAATCGCGTTGGAACTCGGTGCGCTCTTTGACATTGTGAAAATCTCGGTAGATCAATGGTCTGCAGGAAGTCTGTTCCCCGCCCACGCGGGGATGAACCGGAACGCGCTATGATCATGCTTCCGCTAATCAACTGTTCCCCGCCCACGCGGGGATGAACCGCAGATTGAAACGGAAATCCCGTTCGCGTCGTCCTGTTCCCCGCCCACGCGGGGATGAACCGATCTCCTGCTGCCGCTCGCCCATCACGAGGTACTGTTCCCCGCCCACGCGGGGATGAACCGCCCGTGTCAGCGCCGTGAAGGCTTCGGACCGTCTGTTCCCCGCCCACGCGGGGATGAACCGCGCCTGATTGGCAGACCATGCCCAGGTGGACGCTGTTCCCCGCCCACGCGGGGATGAACCGAATGGTGGGCGGTGATCGTGGGTGTGGTCGGGCTGTTCCCCGCCCACGCGGGGATGAACCGAGGGGTTCCATCGCGCTTGGTGCGAAGAGGCTCTGTTCCCCGCCCACGCGGGGATGAACCGATCGCCGCGTCGTAATCCTCATCGGTGCGGGGCTGTTCCCCGCCCACGCGGGGATGAACCGCGCCAGCCCGCCCCGCACGTGCTTCGATGGCACTGTTCCCCGCCCACGCGGGGATGAACCGACTTTATCGGCAAGGTCAGACCTTGGCCGATACTGTTCCCCGCCCACGCGGGGATGAACCGCACTCCTCCAAGGTGGGGAACCATGGGGTCTCCTGTTCCCCGCCCACGCGGGGATGAACCGCCGCCTTTATCGAAAAACCCGCGGCGTCGGCGCTGTTCCCCGCCCACGCGGGGATGAACCGGCCGCAGCTATTACCGTTGGGCAGCGCATGTTCTGTTCCCCGCCCACGCGGGGATGAACCACTGACCGCAAAGATGCGGCTCGATGTGAGCGACTGTTCCCCGCCCACGCGGGGATGAACCGCTGCCGGTGCTGTCGTCAAACCCGATCGAGACCTGTTCCCCGCCCACGCGGGGATGAACCGCGCCACGGGCGAAAGATCACGTCTCGCTGCGCCTGTTCCCCGCCCACGCGGGGATGAACCGCGACCCGGATGCCACGGCTGGGACGAAAATTGCTGTTCCCCGCCCACGCGGGGATGAACCGGCGGATGGGTGGGTGATCGCCAACATGGCGAACTGTTCCCCGCCCACGCGGGGATGAACCGCTTGACCTGCGCCTTGTCCTTGATCGACCACGCTGTTCCCCGCCCACGCGGGGATGAACCAGGACAGTTCCGCGAGGGCGGAGAGGGTGCGCCCTGTTCCCCGCCCACGCGGGGATGAACCGGTACCTGCAACCGGTTGCACGATCCGTCAGCCCTGTTCCCCGCCAACGCGGGGATGAACCGGAGAGGCGTCGGGCTCTATTGCGCAAATCCCTGCAGGGATTCATCTCGTGAAACCGGTATGGTAGCTGGACGTCATGAGCATACCCACACCCCCGACCTACAAGGCCAAGAACTGGCCGGCCCAGAATGAAGCGCTCAAGCGCCGGGACTCGCTGACGATCTGGCTTGACCTGCGATGCCGTGCCGACAGGCTATTGTGGCCGCCAGCAAACCTGCAGTCAAACCGACCATGATGCTGAAATCCAGACGTGCCTTTCAATGAAGGTCTTGTTCGGTATGGCGCTTCGGCTGACGACCGGGTTTGTCGAGAGCCTGTTGAAGCTGATTGGCTTTGACTGGTCTGTGCCCGACTTCAGCACGCTGTCCCGCCGCCAGAAGACCCTGGCCGTGAACATCCCGTATCGCGGCTCAAAGGAGCCTTTGCACCTGCTGATCGACACTGAGCCATGGCGCCGCCACTGGTCCGAGTCCCATGGCGAAGGGCATCAAGGTCGAGGGGGAAGGTGAGTGGAATGCGCGCGAGCATGGCGGTTCCAAACGGCGGGTCTGGCGCAAGATCCACCTCGGGATCGGCGCGCAAACGTTGGAGATCCGAGCCGTTGCGTTCACCAGCCGTGGCATCGGCAACGCGCCCATGCTGCCGGAATTGCTCGATCAGATCCCACCCGAACAGGAGATCGGTAGCGTCACCGCATACGGCGCCTATGACACGCGTAAGTGCCATGATGCCATTGCGGATCGAGGCGCCGCCGCCGTCATCCGACCCCGCAAGAACGCAAAACCGTGGAAGCCGAACACCCTCGGAGCGGTCGCACGAAACGGAGTTTTGCGGGCGTAGAAGTATCTCGGTCGGGTGCTCAGGCGAAACTGGAGCGGTTATCACCGCCGAAGCCGCGTCGAAACGAAGATGCACTGTGTGAAATTGCTGGGGCAGCGCCTCATGGCGCGGGACTTCGACCGTCAGGTCGCTGAATTCCAGATCCGCATAGCCATCCTGAATGGCTACACCGCGCTCAGCACGCCTGTCACTGAGGTCGTGGGATAAGTCTGTCCGTGGATAGGGGAGCCTCGATCATCAGCCGAATTGCGCAACAGAGTTTTCGTGAGTATCCAGGGTCACCTCGGGTTGTTAACGGTGACCCCCATATTAAGCAGGATTTTCGTCCTGTCGTCAGCTGTCGATCCGAAATCCACATATTCCGAACTTCCTTCGATGCGAAGTTTCTGGTGCCCTCGATCCCGTCGACGACGTGGCCAGTCCCCACCCGCGATTGCCCGGACGCCCGTGTGTCATCCTGTTTCAGAACGGATTTTTTCGTCGCTGTTCCAGTGCAGGGTATTGCGACGGTTAACCGCCGTTTCACCCCGCCTCAGGGCATAGAGCTGAAATCATCGCGCCTGTGGCCTTCGACCATCGCATGCAGGCCTTCGGGTTCCAGCACCTCGACCGCATCGCCCCATTGGTAGAGGTGCCAGGCCATCTCCAGTCCGCCCGCCGCCTCGAAGCGCACGAGCAGACTGCTGTCGTCCTGCCATTCCAGCCGCTGCGAGGGGTGGAACCGAAACCCCGCCGCGCGCTCGGCGGCGCGGGGGGCAAAGCGTCAGACCACCGGGCCGAATTGCGCCGGGTCCTGCCAGACGCCGAAGGATTGCGCTGCGAAGCGTTGCATCGAGAACGCCGTGTCCATCGCGAAACTTTCGTCGAGCGCCTCGGCGGAAAGGATCTGATCGAGCCGGAAGCTGCGGATCAGATCGCCTTTCGCCGTATCGCGGGCCACGAGATAGGTGCGATGGCCAAGCAGCACCCCATAAGGTTCCAGCACTCGTTCGGGCGCATCTTCGGATTTGTAGCGTACCCTGAGCTGGAAGGGGCCACGCAGCGCCTCGGTCACCGCGTCAAGGATTTTGGGCGCCAAGCTGACCCGCGGCCCCGGCCGGGTTACCGTGGCCAGCGCCTGCAGCACCGCCTCGGCATCGGCATCGGCTTCGGCGCGGGCGGCATCGCGATTGCTCAGCCGCGCCAGAAGGCCCTCGCGCAGCCCCGCGAGCGCCCGGGCGTGACGCAGCTGCCCCTCGGCACCGGCCTCGCGCCCCGCGATCTCGAGGCCTCGATCGCGGTCTCGGGGGGGCAGCTGCGGTCGGTCGAGCGCGCCGGGCTCGATCCGCCAGCGCCGCTTGTGATCCGCACCGTCCTCGGCGGCGACATTGGCGAAGGTCGTCTCGAGCGCCTTTGTCATCCGCTGTGCCGTGCGGTGGGAGATAGAAAATTTCGCAACGATTTCATCAAGGTTGACGCCCGAACGCCGCGCCGCCGCCATCTGCGCCAGCCGGATCAAGTCTTGGCTTTGGAAAAGGACATTCGCTCCCCGACAGCAATTGACACCCCTCGACGTTAGGAATGATCCTGCGATCTGTCGAGGGGATTCCCTTGGGGGGCCATCACCAGACCTTTGGAGCACCTATGCGTTTTCTCGGCAGTCGCACCCATTCTCTCGTCACCAGACCGATGTGTTCGGCGCGGGGGCTTTCTGCTGTGGAGGAGTTTGTGTGACCGGGTTGACCGACACCCGCCGCCTTGTGTTTTACGACGCAGAGGGAGAGATGTATTTTCCGGTGCGGGACGGTGGCACGGGACGATCGATCTTTAAGGTGAAGCCTCGCGGGGCGAGCAATCGGGCCGAGGACGAGGGCACGGCGCTTCTGTTCGAGATGGATGCGCTGTTTGAACAGTGTATCGGGCGGCTGATCCGTCGGGCTGTGCAGGGCAGCGGCCATCAGGTGGCCCTGCAGGGCGGTGGTCTTTATTGCCTTGAGGACGCGGGGCGGGGGCTCTTTCGCACCAGACCCGACATTCTGATCCGGCGCGCGGGCCAGGTGGTGCAGGTGATCGACACGAAGTGGAAGCGCATCGCGGCGCGGATCGACGACCCGAAACAGGGCGTGTCGCAGGCCGATGTTTATCAGATGATGGCCTATGCCCAGCTTTATCGCGCCCCCCGGGTGACGCGGCTTTCCCCGCATTACAAAGGGCTTGCAGCGGCCGAAGGAGTGCAAGCGCGGTTCACGATCTCAGGGTATACGACCGTGCTCGAAACCGCGTCGGTCGATGTGGGGCTGCTCGCCTGAGCATTTCGGTCGAGGTGTCGCCTCAGATTTTTTCGCCAAAATCGGGCGGCTTGGGCCTGAGTCGGTCGGGCCTCAAAACTTGGTCGGAATGATTGGTCGGAACTTGGTCGGAGGGGCCTGGGACATTTCCCGTAACCCGCTGATATTGCTTCAATTTTCAGGAAATTTTACGGCTTGGTGGAGCTGAGGTCTGCCATAATGGGTTCCGCTTGGTTCCGCGATGCGCCGCAATGTCATTGTAAAATAACGGATAATTTCGCTTTCACGATCCCGCATGTTCCGGCATAATACGCCCTATTCCCCCACTTAAAGGGGGAAAGCTTGGGGGAAGCCGATGGCAGCTTATCTAACCCGCCGACCCGAAAAGGCCCTGACCGCGCAGGCGGTGAAGAACGCCGCCCAGCCGGGCAAGTATTTTGACGGCCACGGGCTGTTCCTGCGCGTCGATGCGAACGGCTCGAAGTTCTGGGTGCAGCGCATCACCATTCGCGGCAAGCGGTGCGAGTTGGGGCTGGGCTCTCCCGCGCTGGTGTCCTTGGCCGAGGCCCGCGCCGCAGCTTTGGAGAACCGCAAGATAGCCCGTGCCGGGGGCGACCCGCTGCAAAGCAAGCGCGAAGCCTTGGCGGTGCTCAGTTTCGAGCAAGCCGCGCGCAAGGTGCATGAGTTGCACCTGCCGACATGGCGCAACGAAAAACACGCCCGCGACTTCATCATTTCGCTGGAAACCTACGCCTTCCCGAAGCTGGGCAAGCTGCGGGTGGCCGATGTGACCACGGCGGATGTTCTTGGCGTCCTGATGCCGATCTGGACCGAGAAGGCCGAAACTGCGCGCCGGGTGCGCCAGCGCATCGGCTCGGTGATGAAATGGGCGATCGCGCAGGGCTGGCGCCAAGACAACCCTGCGGAAAATATCGACAAGGCATTGCCCAAGGTGGACAAGTCGCAAATTCACCGCAAGGCGTTGCCATACGCTGAGGTGCCGAAGTGTCTTGACGCCGTGGCCGCCTCGCGCGCTGGGCTTGCAACCAAGCTGGCGCTGGAATTTCTGGTGTTGACTGCGGCGCGCTCGGGCGAGGTGCGGGAAGCGCGCTGGGATGAAATCGACCTGAAGGCGAAGGTCTGGGAGATTTCCGCCCAGCGCATGAAGATGAAGCGCCCGCATCGGGTGCCGCTCTCACCGCGCGCCGTGGCGATCCTGCGCGAGGCCGAGGCGCTGGGCGGCAGGGATGGCTTTGTCTTTCCCGGCACCAAACCGGGCCGCCCGCTTTCCGACATGACGCTTTCCAAACTGGTGAAGGAATTGGGCTTTGAGGCCGATGTTCACGGCTTCCGCACCTCCTTCCGCACATGGGCGCAGGAACGCACCAATTTCCCGCGCGAAGTGGCCGAGGCGGCCTTGGCGCACCTTTCAGGCGATGCAGTTGAGCGCGCCTATGCCCGATCGGACGTGTTCGAGAAGCGCCGCGAGATGATGGACGCTTGGGCGGGCCATGTCGCAGGCGGATCGGCTGAAATCGTCAAGCTGGCGCGGGGGTGAGGGGATGACGCGAGGCAGCAACAGGCACGATGTTCCTTCGCAACTCGGTGACGATTGGATCAATTACGATTGCCCGGTGGAAAGCTGGGAGTATTGGGAGGGCAGGTTTGGGCAAGCGTTCGCACTAAAACTGCGTAACGCGATCGCGTTGGCGATGACAGACCTGCGGACCTATCGGAAAAACTATGACGCACCCGCCGTCACGGAAAATGGCCGAAGGCTTGACGCAGGTGAGATCAAACGCGCGTTGAAGAAAGCGATAAAAAACGGTTCATATCCCAGCCAAACTATTGCCCGGTTCGTCGTGCTGCACAGCACAGATTCGCCGTTTGCAAGCGTGGCCGAGAAAGCCAGCCAAATTCTCGGCGGGTTCACAGAAGCGCCAGAAGATTATTTGATGGAGCGCGCCCGGCCAGAAACCCTGTTTACGCGCGTTCTCTGCGAAATGTTCCATCGCCACGGCATGAATGTGTCGCTTGGATCGGCGGGAACCTTATACGGCAAAGACGGAATGAGTCCCGAAGCCAGATCGAAAGACGCGCCCGAAACGGCCTTTGTCGAGTTCGTCAGGCGGGTGGTTGCGGAACAGAGCAATCCATCGGCAAGCTATTGCGCGAGTGTGAGAAAAGTAATCCAGAGATGCCCTATCTGCTCCAAGCTATGAGCGGCTTGCGGAAATATGTCCTCCCGTAATCTTTTGTAAAATAACGAGTTTTCCGGCACCGTCCTTCCTGAGCCGCAACGCAACATGGAGAACGGACGTGACAATCGAAAAACACTATCGCCGCCGCGACGTTGAAGCCCTGACGGGCCTCGCGCGCTCGACACTTTACGACCTCATGAGCCGGGGGGAGTTTCCCCGCCCTGTGAAGATCACGGGAAAGGCCGTGGCATGGCCCGAAAGCGCCGTGGCCGCATGGCTGGCAGATCGGCAAAGCGCCTGAAACGGAAATGGCCCGGACGGGCTAGGTCCGGGCCGAAAACTCACCCTCAAGCAAATAGGTGAAACGATGGCATACATCGTCATGAAGCAATATACCCCGAAAGAACTCGCCCGCAAATGGGGCAAGCGCGCATGGAGAGAAACGCCCGCGCAAATCGTGGCGATCCCTTTCCCCGAGGGCGTCCTGTTCGGTGCAGAACAGCGTTACAGCGCCCAGCGCGTCAGCTTCTTCCTCTCGGTCGAAGATGCCCGGATCATTGGCGAGAAGCTTCTTGCCGCCGCGCGTGAGGCTGAAAATGCAGTTTCCTGACAGGTTCATTCTCTACCGCCGCGAATGGGACGCCGGGCGGGGCAAGTTCAACAAGATCCCCGTTGACGCCTCTGGCGCCGCCATTGACGCACACGACCCGGCCCAGTGGCACAGTCGCGCCGATCGGGCGCAATATGCGCGCTGGGATGAACACACGCCAGCCGCGCCTTATGGCGTCGGCTTCGTGCTCAACGGTGACGGGATATTCTGCCTCGACCTCGACAACTGCGGCACCGAGACGGGATGGTCCGATGAAGCGCAGGCGATCTGGCAAAGCTTCCCCGGCGCGCTGGGCGAGGTCAGCACAAGCGGCAAGGGGCTTCACATCTTCGGGCGTTGTGACCCGGCCCAGCTTGGCGATCTGCGCAACAAGTGGGGCGGTGACAAGGAATGGTATCAGGCAGGGCGGTTCATCGCCCTGTCGCGCGAAGGCCCGCAGCCGATCGGCGGGGCGTGGCGCGAGTTTGACTGGACAGAACAGTTGCGCCACCTCGTGCCGAAGCGCGAACACCTGGGCGAATTACCCGAGGGACGCGCGCCGGAATACACCGGGCCGGAAGATGACGAGGCGTTGATTGCCACCGCCATGCGATCGAGTAGCGCCGCCGCATCGTTCGGGGCGGGCGTCACCTTCTCGGACCTCTGGACCGCAAACGCCGCTGCGCTGGGCGCGCGTTACCCCGCCTTCGATGGCAACGGGGGTTTCGATCATTCCTCTGCCGATATGGCCCTGATGACCTTGCTCGCATTCTGGACCGGCAAGGATATGCCGCGCATGGATCGCCTGTTTCGCCGCTCCGCGCTGATGCGCGACAAATACGAGGCGCGCGAGGATTACCGGCGCGAGACGATTCAGAAGGCGGCAAGGCTCTGCAAGAGCGTCTATGACCACCCGCGCCGCGAAATGGCGCAGCCGATCGCGCCGGAAGATGAAGAAAGCGGCTTCTACAGCGCCGCAATCCTTGACGGCAGGCCCGTTCCCGAACGGCAATGGCTGGTGAACGGGCTTGTGCCCGGTGGAACTGTCACCCTTCTCGGGGGCGATGGGGGCACCGGCAAATCGCTTCTCGCGCTGCAACTGGCCGTTGCGGTGGCGACGGCGACCCCTTGGCTGGGAAAGCCGGTTCGATCGGGCGGCGTGATCTTCACATCTGCGGAAGATGACGAGGCCGAATTGCACCGCCGCCTTTCCGATATTCTTCGGGTGCAGGGCCTCACCTATGGCGCCTGCGAACGCCTGACGCTGCGCAGCCTTGCGGGCAGGGACGCCTTGCTTGCGACCGAAGGGCAATATGCGTTGATCGAGTCCGACCTGTTCAAGGAACTCGACAAGCGCGCTGGGCAGGACGCGCCGGTTTGCATCGTGATCGACACACTGGCCGATGTTTTCCCGTCGAACGAAAACGACCGGGCAAAGGCCCGCCAATTCATCGGACTTTTGAGCAAGTTGGCGATCCGGCACCGCTGCGCCGTGATCTTGCTGTCGCACCCGTCCTTGACCGGCCTCAACAGCCGCAGCGGCACAAGCGGCTCGACCGCGTGGCACAATTCGGTTCGGTCGCGCCTTTATCTGGAACGGATCATTGTTGACGGTTACGAGGCCGATCCCCGCAGGCGTGTCCTGTCGATCAAGAAGGCGAACTACAGCGAAACGGGCAACGAGATTGAGATGATCTGGCAAGCGGGGGTTTTCGTGCCCGACGCTGGGACGGGGCGAGAGGCGCGCAACGCCGATGCGGAGCGGGTGTTTCTCAAGCTGCTGCGGTTGTTCACAGGGCAGGGGCGGAACTTGAATCCAAACAGCGGTTCAAATCACGCGCCAAAGCTGATGGCGGAACACCCCGAGAGTGAGGGCATGACGAAAAAGGCCTTCAAGCAAGCGATGGAAAGCCTTCTGGCGAGCGGCCGCATTTGCCTCAAAGAAGAAGGCCCGCCCTCGAAGCGCAGCAAATACCTTGCGGAGAACGCTATTTATCGGGAACTGCCGTTAAATAGCGACGGCGAAGCGGCTTCCACCTCCCCTTCCATTCCCCCTTCACCTCCCCTTCCGATTGGGTGCCTTCCACTCCCCTAATACCCCTGGAGGGAGAAGCACCCCCGAAGGTGCTTCCTCCCCTGTGATTATCAATTCGGGCGCTAATTGCTCGGAGAACGGTCACATCCTGCGGCAAGTAACAGATTTGCCAAATATTCCTGTCGCTAGAAAACGCCCGAGGTCGCGCGTTCCCCGCGCGGCCTTGGCGCTGACAGGACCCGGGATTGTTTGACGACTTCTTAGCCCCAGTCCGCGCATCGCTGAGCTTGATAAATTGAGAAGAACGTCAACGATGAAGCAAGCCAATCAGGCGACCTAGCGCGCTACGCGGTTTGCCCGGAGTCTGCGGGCGCGCCGAGGGGGCGGCGCTGCTTACGGCTGTTTTCGCAGTTGGAACCGGAAAGCTCGGCGCCGTTCCAACAACGAAAGTTGTTGCGGATTGTGGTGGTCTTGATCGATTGTCACCACGCAAGAGAGCATCGAAATCGACGCCATCAAGTTGCTTAAGAAATGGGCGTATTTCACTCGCGCCCGCAGGGCCTTGTCCGTATGACCAACGATGCCCGCCAAGCGACCAACCAAACTGTTCTATTGGGCCGCTCGCCTCGCTGTAACGTTCCCCATTGCGCTTCATGTGCGCGAATACATTGAGCCATTCGCGGGAGTTGCCGACTGTGACGAGCATGGGTTTCGCAGTTGGCAAGCTGACTTCCCAAGCGATGTAAGGGGCACCATGCCCCGCATTAACGATTGCGCGCACCCAGTTGTTGGCGGAGTCGAAGGCGTGGCGTTCATTCAACGCTCTGACCAAGTGTTTGCACAATCGGCCGAGTTCCCCTGATTTTGCTAGGTTGCCGCGAACCTCAACAAAATCAGGGCAAGTGCAGGTCTGCGCTGCGAGGTCGAGTGAATAGGTCACATTTTGCAACCGATCCGACGCAACCCGTTTGGTCGCTGGGGAGACGATTGGAGAAATGAATACGAGGCTGACAGGCCGAAACGCTCTCGGCAGGCTTGTGTCGCACAATTCGGCTACCTCCCTCTCGACTGACGGCATGCAGATACGGAAATGTGAAGCTGGCTTCACGATCCGAACTTCAACGTCCCAATAATGCCGAGAATAACCCCCACAACAAGCCCGCGCCCAAACGGTCCGGCCATCCAAATCGAGGCAACCGCTCCGGCAATCGCGCCCATTATTGCGGTGTAGATCATGCGTGCAGACTCCCCCCAGTGCGACCATGCCTCGCATGGTCCCTGAGTGACTTTGTTGCAGCCAAGCTGAACGCGATGCCGATGATGACGCGGAATAGTTCTGTGACGAGACTCATGGGGAAATTCCTCGGTGAACAATTCTGCGCCGATCATGCTTTGAGGCGTCGTTTCTGTCAAAGCCAGATGTCCGACTTGTTCCGCTCAGAACCGCCTTGTTCTCGAATGAATTGGGGGATGAAATGGGGGAAGTTCAAAAGCATGACTGCGATTTTTCGCTTTATTTCAATGCTTTAGGGGAACGGCATGGTGGAGCTGAGGGGGATCGAACCCCTGACCTCATCATTGCGAACGATGCGCTCTCCCAACTGAGCTACAGCCCCTCGCCGTGGGGGGCTGTTTCGCCTAAGACGCAGGTATTGTCAAGCGGCTCTCATGCCGACGGGTGACAAAATTTTCGGTTTTCCGTCACATGTTTCGAGGCGCGCGCTTTACGCCTTTGCACCCAGCTTGCCGCGCGCGAAGACGACCAGATCGGCGGCCGGTCGCACGCCGGCGGCGCGGGCTTGCTCGCGCCCCTTCTTGAACAGGATGAACGCCGGAATACCTTGAATTCCATAATGTTGCGCGGCTTCCGGATGGCTCTGCGTGTCGAGTTTCGCCAGCCGTACTTCGCCTGCCAGCATCCCCGCGGCAGTCTGGAATTGTGGCGCCATCTGCCGGCACGGGCCACACCAGGGAGCCCAGAAATCGACCAGCAGCGGCACATCGTCCTGTGCGGCCTTGCGCAAGATGTCGGAATCGATTTCGCTCACCTTGGCCGCCATCAGCGTCGCGCCGCAGATGCCGCATTTGGGCCCGTCGCTGAGTTTTCCTGCCGGAACCCGGTTCGCCTGCCCGCAGGACAGACATGTGAGCCGCAAACCTTCAGCCATGTTGGCCTCCATAATATTCGCTTTGTAGAATATATTGGAGGCGAGGGCCGGGTTTGCAAGGCGTCACGGGTGAGCCGCTTGATGTCCTGACGCGCGGCCCGCCGCATGTCAGGCAACGGCCAAGGATCCGTTTCAGCGGCGGCGGCCTGCGGACACGGACGGCTGACCGAGAGCTTTCGGGCGAACTCAATCGCCTGCAGGGAGAGGCTCGCCCATTGCCGCGCGCCAGTGGCGACGGCAGAGCGCGACATAAGTCTCGTTGCCGCCGATCTGAACCTGGGCGCCGTCGTGAGCAGCGCGCCCATCGGAGCCCAGGCGCACCACCATCGTCGCCTTCTTGCCACAATGGCAGATCGTGCGCACCTCGCGCATCTCGTCGGCCAGAGCGAGAAGCGCGGCCGAGCCCGGAAAGAGTTGCCCGCGAAAATCCGTGCGCAGCCCGTAACACATCACCGGCACGCGCAAATCGTCGACCGCCCGGGCCAGTTGCCAGACCTGCGCCTCGGTCAGAAATTGCGCTTCATCAACAAATATGCAGGCGCAGGGCCCGGATTCGAGCTGATCCTTGATCAATTCGAACATATCGGTGGTTTCCGTGAAACTGGTCGCGGGCGCGCTGATGCCGATCCGGCTGGCGATCCGCCCGGGGCCGGCACGGCTATCGAGTTGTGCCGTGACGAGCAGCGTCTGCATGCCGCGCTCGACATAATTGTGCGAGGCCTGCAGGAGGATCGTGCTCTTGCCGGCATTCATCGTCGAGTAATGGAAGTAGAGCTTGGCCATGGCGCCTTTTGCGCTACAGCCGCGCGCCTTGCAAGCGCGCGGTTCAGTGGCCGCGCTGCGCGCGCGACGGGCGCTTTGGCATCGCCGTCCCGCCCGTGCCCGACTGCGTCTTGCTCCGGGGGCCACCGCGCTTGCCCTCGTGCTTTGTCGGCGCCGGAGCCTTGGTTGCGGTTGCCTCGGCCGGGGCCGGTTTCGGACCGCGCCCGCGATGCGGCTTCTTGGCGCCGCCGCGAGGTTGTTGCCCCGGCGCGGGGCGCGTGCCGCCCTCGGCATGGGCCTCGCCGCCGATGACCGGGATCTTTGCTCCCATCGCGGCCTCGATCGCGCGCAGATCGCTCATTTCGAGCGGGCCGCAAAAAGCCACGGCGCGCCCGTCGCGACCGGCGCGCGCGGTACGACCGATCCGGTGCACATAGTTTTCCGGCACATTCGGCAGGTCGTAATTATAGACATGGGCGACGAGCGGAATGTCGAGCCCGCGCGCGGCGACATCGGTCGCCACCAGCACCTGAACCTCGCCCGCGCGGAACGCGGCAAGCGCCCGCTCCCGCTGCCCCTGGCTTTTGTTGCCATGGATGGCGGTGACCGAAAAACCCCATTTTTCCAGAAGCTTCGCGAGCTTGTCCGAGCCGTGCTTGGTGCGGTTGAACACCACCGCAAGCTCGCCCGGATGGCGCGAGACATATTCCGCGAGCAGCGCTGCCTTCTCGCCCTGCGTAGTGAAATGCACGCCCTGGTCGATCTTTTCGGCCGCCTTGCCGGGGGGGGCGACCTCAATGCGCACCGGGTCGGAGAGGTAGCTTGCCGCCAGTTCCTCCATCAGTTTCGGCATCGTTGCGGAGAAGAGGAGGGTCTGCCGTTTCGCCGGGATCAGCGTGGCGATGCGGCGCAGCGCATGGATAAAGCCGATGTCCAGCATCTGGTCGGCCTCGTCGAGCACGAGATATTTCGTCTCGCTCAGCACCACGGCACGACGTTCGATCAGGTCGATCAGCCGGCCCGGGGTGGCGATCAGCACGTCGCAGCCCTTCAGGAGCCGTTCTGCCTGCAGGTTGAGCGAAGCACCGCCGACGACGCGCTGAATCCGCACCGGTGCATCCTTGGCATAGGCGGCGAGGTTGTCGTGGATCTGGCTTGCCAGTTCGCGCGTCGGGGCAAGCACAAGGGCGCGCACGGTTTTGGGCGCCGGACGCTTGCCATAGGCGATGATGCGGGTGAGCATCGGGAGGCCAAAAGCGGCGGTCTTGCCGGTGCCGGTCTGGGCGAGGCCGAGGATGTCGCGCCCGCGCACGATATGGGGAATGGCGCGGGACTGGATCGGCGTCGGCTTGATCAGGCCGAGGCCTTCGAGATTTTGCAGAAGCATCGGCGCGAGGCCGAGATTGTCGAAGTTTTCCAAACGTTTGTCTTTCAGATTGCGCAGGCGCAAAAAATTCTGGCCCCCGGCGAAGCGGGGGCGGGCGGGCGGGCGGTGCAATCCCTGCACCCGGCCCCCCGCGTGAATGTGAGGCCAATCATCCGGTTCGGGCGCTCGGAAGAAAAGCGCGGCTGCTCACGCGGCAACAAACCCGGATTGAGCAGCACTTGGGGGCTTGGCGCCGAAAAGTCAAGGGAAACCGGCAAGTCCTGGTGATTCAAGCCCGGTCGGCACTGTCCATCCAGATCGTGACAGGGCCATCATTGACGAGGCTCACCGCCATGTCGGCGCCGAATTCTCCATTCGCCACTGATAGGCCAAGGTCTTGCAATATATTTGAAAAATGCACGTAAAGCCGGTTTCCCTCTTCGGGGGGCGCAGCCGTGGAAAAGCCGGGGCGATTGCCGCGGGAGGTATCCGCGGCGAGGGTGAACTGGCTCACTACGAGGCAGGCGCCGCCAATCTCGGCCACTGAGCGATTCATCTTGCCTGCGGCGTCCTTGAAAATGCGCAGTTTGGCGATGCGGGCGGCGAGCTTTTCCGCCGCGATCTCGGTGTCGCCCTGCATGGCGCAAACAAGGATCAGCAGCCCTTGCCCAATTTCGCCGGTGACGCGTTCTCCCACTTCCACTTTCGCGCGGGAAACACGCTGGATCAGCGCTCTCATGCGAGCTCCTCCGCCCAAGGTGGGTTAGCCCCCGCGCGGGATACGGTGACAGCGGCCGCGCTCACGCCCAATTTCAGACAGGCGCCGAGAAGATCCGCATCGGCACTGGTCACCGCCGCTTTCGTCAGCGCGCCGGCGCGGTCGAGGGCCGCCAGAATACCCGCATTGAACGTATCGCCTGCGCCGACGGTATCGATCACCGCAACTTCGCGCGACGGTTCGAAAAGTGAAAGCTCTGCCGTGAAGGCATAGGCCCCTTCGGCGCCCTTGGTGATGAAAACGAGCTTCGGGCCGCGGTGCAGGATCTGGCGGGCCTGCGCCGCGATCTCACCCGGGCCTTCGAGCCAGTGCAGATCCTCATCGGAGAGCTTCACGATATCGGCCGCCGCAATCATCCGCGCGAGCCGCGCGCGATAGGCGGCTTCATCTTGGATGAAACCGGCGCGGATATTGGGGTCAATCATCACGAGGCGCGTCTTCGTCGCGCGCAGCATCAGCGCTTCATAGGCCGCGCCGCAGGGCTCCGCCAGGAGCGAGATGCCGCCAAAAAAGAGTGCGCGCACCGCGGCGGGCAGAGCGGGCATCATGTCCGGAACAAGCATGCGCCCGGCGGTATTCTCGTCATAAAAGGCGTAGTTCGCCTGGCCGTCGACGAGCGTCACGAAGGCCAGCGTCGTCGGGCGGTCGGAACGGAGGGTGAGGCTGCAGTCGACCCCCGATGCCGCAAGCGTGCGCATCAGAACCCCCCCGAAGAGATCGGTCGAGATCCCGGACAGGAAGCCCGCATCGGCCCCAAGCCGCCCAAGCGCGATTGCCGTATTGAAGACCGCACCGCCCGGGTGCGGCGCGAACAGCGTCTCCCCTCCCGGGCCGACCCGCGGCAGCATGTCGATCAGTGCCTCGCCACAACTCAGGATCATCGCGTCCCCCGTTTTGCCGAGACATAACGGCTGGCGGGGCAGGGTGCAATCGCTCAGCCTTGCTGGAGATTGCCGAGCCAGACGAGCCCGCCGACCAACACGGCCACGAGCAATACCGCAAAGGCGATCTTCCACGCGGACCAGGGCCGGTCGCCGCGGACTTGGCCGGTTTGCGCATTGACGACGAACCGATAGGAACGACCGCGGAACTTGTAGGCGGCGGTCCAGACCGGCAACAGCACATGTTTGAAGGTCTCGGCGGCGAAATCGGTTTCTATCGCGCCGATGCGCTGCTCGTCGCCACCGATCGCGCGGCGCACGTCGCTCTCGATCACGCGCGCCATCTCGGCGCGGCCCTCGCGATGCCCCTCGGCCAGTGCGACCGTGTAGCCTTCCGCCTCAAAGCCGGAGAGATAATCGGGGCTGTAGGCGATGAGCGCCGAGAGATCCCAGGGCTGGAGCGCGCGCAGATAGGCGGGCGGAAGCGAGCGGGCCGCATAGATCAGCACATCGTCGAATGTGCGGGCAACGCGCCCCGAAACCGTGCTCCAGCGGATGCGGCGCTCCTGTTGCGTCCGGGTTTCCCAGCGTCCGTCGACCTGAACCCGGACCTCCTTGCTGACGTAATAGGCATCGCCGCGCTGGCCGGTATAGGCGCTCTGCGTGTCGGCGTCGAAGGTCCAGAAGGGCGCGTAGACCCCGGTCAGCTTGCGGCCCCGGCGAGCATAGTCGACGAGCCCGTTCGGGGCGAACCAGAGCCCCCCGAGCCATTTGCCCACGGCGGCGCGCGCCTCGGCCTCCGTCACGGCGAAGGGCACCAGTCCCTGCGGTTTGAGGCGTCGCGACGGGCCCGTGTCGGCAACGACCGGAGTTGCACAAAACGGACATTCAGAGGCGTGAACAGCGCCTCTCATTTCGATATTTGCGGCGCAATTCGGGCATTTCAGCGTTCGAACCTCTTCAATCTCCGCAGGGGCCCCGCCTTCCGAGAGACCCTCCGACAACGCCATCTCGCGCAACCCCGAGCGGCCGCGTCCAAGCGCGCGGGGGATCTCCTGCGTATGACCGCAATGGTCGCAGATGAGCTGATCCATTCCGGGCGCGAAGCGCAGGTCCGCACCGCAAGCCTCGCAAGGGTAATGGCGCTCCGCAGGGGCATTGCCCTTGCGGCCGATCTTGGGCACCAGAGTCATTGTCGTCTCCCTCCGCTGCGCTGCGAAATCGGGGGTGGTTCGATTGGGGCTTCGGGGGGCGGATCAGAGTGGCGGCGGGGGCGGCGCAATTGTGAAAAGCTGCGCAAGTTCCATGATCTCGCCCGCGGCTTTCCAGCCATCCTGTCCGGGCGACCACACAAGGGACTCGCGGCTGAAAGTGCCCTCGCTCACCATCCGCCCCAGATGGCCGCGGCCATATGGGCCAAGCGTTTGCCCGTTTACGGCCAGATGCCAGACCTTTTCGACGGGCGGCGGCGGGGGCGGAGGCACGGCTTGCGCGGTGGCTGGGGCAGGGGCGCCCCAGGGGCCAGGGGCGATGCCGAGCCCCATCCCGGCTCCCATTCCGGCGGCCAGTCCGGCGCCCATCGTTGCCCCCAGCGTCGTCACCGCGGCCGAACCCGGCTGGCCAAGCGCCTGGGCGGCGGTGAACTGCAGGTAGCGGTTGAGATCGCCTACCACGCCCATCGAGCTGCGCTGGTCCAGAACGGCTTCCACCGCCTCTGGCAAGCTTATGTTTTCGATGTAGAATTCCGGGATCGAAAGGCCATAGGCCGCAATCACCGGCTCGATCGCCCGCACCACGAGCTTGCCCATGTCGGTGGTATTGGCGGCCATGTCGAGCACTGGCACGCCCGCCCCGGCGAGCACCCGCGAAACTTCCTGAACGATCACGTTGCGGATCTGGAACGAAATCTCGTCGGCGGTGAATTCGCCATCCGTTCCGACGATCTCGGCCATGAATTTTGCGGGATCGGTGATCCGCATCACATAAGTGCCGAATGCGCGCAGCCGCACCGGGCCGAACTCCGGATCACGACAGATCACCGGGTTCTTCGTGCCCCATTTCTGATCGGTGAAGCGGGTGGTGTTGAGGAAATAGATCTCGGATTTGAAGGGAGAGCGGAAGCCGTGGTCCCAGTGTTGCAAGGTGGTGAGCAGAGGCATGTTGTTCGTCTCGAGCATGTAGAGCCCGGGGCCGAACACATCGGCGATCTGCCCCTCATGCACGAAAACAGCCGCTTGCCCCTCTCGCACAGTGAGCTTCGCACCATATTTGATCGCATGTCCCTCGCGTTCGAAGCGCCAGACCATGGTGTCGCGGCTGTCATCGGTCCAGTGGATGACATCGATGAATTCGCCGGCGAGAAAATCTAAAATGCCCATGCGCATACCCTCCTAGCTGCCACCGGTCATTTCGGTGGCGATCGTGGTGATGATCGGCCGCGCCTCCGCCTCGGTCATGCCCGGGCGCAGTCGCGGGTCGTACAGCATGCGCAGCAAAAGCTCGTCATGGCGGGTGAGCAGCGCGAATTCCTCGTCGTCGTTGAAAATCGAGGGCCGGGCGCTGGGGTAGTCATTGGCGAGCCCCATGCCCTGCGCGAGTTCTTCATGCAGGCAGGAGCGGCGCAGAAGCGGCGGATGCTCGGCCCGGATCACCGCCACGGCGCGCGAATAGGCTGGCGAATGGCCCTCGGAAAAGGCGAAAACAACGCAGAAGGTCGAGGGAGAGAGATTGGTGATCGCATTGATCGAGGCCGGGTCGATCCCGGGCACCAGCCGCTCGAGCCGGGGCGCCAGCGCGCGGCGCTCGTCCTCGTTGACGACGAAGACGGTGTAATTGCCCCCCGCGGGCACGGTGGAAACCGGATGGCGGGTGGTCGTCGCGAGCCGGCCAGCATAGGCGGCGATTTCGGCGCGGTCTGCCTCCCGCGTGGCGCTGGGCACCGAAGCGCCGAACTCCACGGCAAGGCGCACCGGACTCTCCCAGCGGCGCAGCCGCGAAGGTGCTGTTTTGGCTACGTAAATTCCGCCAAGCTCGGAATATTCGTCGTAAAGCGCGATATGGATGAAATCGTCAATCAGTTGATGCGTCGCAAAGGGCGCATCGCGCGGCGCCAGATCGGTCCGCAGCAGGCCGCGGCCCTTCAGCGTCTCCTCGATCTGGCGGTAATAGCTTTCGATCGCCAGGCTTTCGGCGCTGCGCGGGGCTACGGCCTCCTCGGCCACGGGCGCAGGGCTCGGGCGGGGCGAATGGGCGAGGCCGCGCTCGCCCAGCGGCCGGTCGAGACAGCCCGACAGGGCGAGGCAGGCGAGCGCGACGCCCGCCAGACCGAGGCGGCGCATCTCAGCCCTCGGCCGGTTTGGCCCGCGCCGAGGCGAGGGTCTCACGCAAAGCCGTTTCGAGCCGGACCAACTCCTGCGCGGCTTCGGCGCGCTTGCGCTTGCCCTCGTCGGCGATACGCAGGCTGTCCTCGATCGTCGCGATCAGCTCTTCGTTCGCGGCCTTCACCGCGGCAATGTCGAACACACCGCGCTCCATTTCGCTGCGAACCGTGGCATTGGCCGCCCGGAGCGTCCTGGCATTGGCGGAAAGGAGTTCGTTCGTGAGGTCGGAGGCCGCCTTCACCGCTTTCGCCGCCTCGGCGGAGCGCTGGATCGTGACCGCCTGGGCAAGCTGCGTCTCCCACAGCGGCACGGTATTGACGAGCGTCGAATTGATCTTGGTGATCAGGCTCTTGTCGTTTTCCTGCACGAGCCGGATCGAGGGCAGGGACTGCATCGTTACCTGCCGGGTGAGCTTGAGATCATGCACCCGCCGTTCAAGGTCGTCGCGCGCGGCGCGCAAGTCGCGCAGCTCTTGCGCGCGCAGGATCTTTTCTGCCTCGGGCGCCGCATTCACAGCGGTTTCAAGCGCGGGGATGTCCGCCGCATCCACCTCGGCAAGCTTGGCCTCGCCCGCGGCGATGTAAAGCGCAAGCTCGTCATAAAAGCCGAGTGTCTTGTCATAGAGCCGGTCGAGCGCCTTGATATCCACGAGAAGCCGCTGTTCGTGGTTCAGAAGCCGGTCCGTGATCGAGTCGATCTGCCCCTGCACTTCCTCATAGCGGGCGAGGAAGCGCGCGAAAGGGGCGGCGCGGCCGCTGAGTTTTTCCCACAGGCTGCGCTCGCGGCGCACATCGAGTTCGCCCTCGGAAAAGCCGCGCAACGCGGTGACCATGGCCGCGAGGCTGTCGCCCGCCGCACCCAGATCTTTCGTTTTCACATCTGCAAGCATTTCCTGACTGATCGCCTGCAGATCGCTTTGCGCGCGTGCACCGAATTGCACGATCGAGCCGGTGTCGCGCAGGTTGATTTCGGCCATGCGGGTGCGGATCTCGGCGGCAACGGGCGCGGGGGCAGTGGTCAGCGGCACCAGCTCGGCGGTGGGCTCGGGCAAGGTCAGCGCGGCCACGGATTCGATTTCGGCCACGGCTTTTGCCGCTTCGGTGCGGACGGTCTCCGTCATGCAGTCCCCCATTGCGTCCCAAAGGGGCACATTCAGGCGTGCTCGGCCCTGCCCCCGATCTCTCGTCCGTGCTGCGCCCCCCGCGAGCGGGCGCGCAGCGATACCAGGCAATCGAGAGTTTCGCTCGTCAGTTTTTCGAGCGTATCCGCGAAGTTGCCAAGCGTATGTTCGTTCGTCGCGCTGCCAAGGACAAGTGAAAGTTTGCGCGTTGCAGTCTCGATCTGCACCAGCCCGCCGATCAGCTCTGCCTCGATCTGTATGCGCTGCGCGGGAGCGCGACGCAATTCGGACAGCAAGCGCATCTGCGCCGCGCGGCAATCGGCAAACACCGGCAAAAGTTCAGGGGCACGCGCGCGCAGGAGCCGGTGCACCTCGGTCATGCGCAGCTTCACCTCCGCGTCGAGCCCGCGCCCCTGGGCAAGATGTTTGGCCGGGGCGAGGGCGGGCGGCGCAGCGGCAGGGCAGGGCGCAGAATGCGGGCCCCTTGCTTGCGAGCGCGCCGCAATCTGCCGCTGCCGGAGCAGGGCGGCGAGGGCGAGCGCGAGCGCCAGAGCCCCGAAGGCGAAGAGCGCGCCAGGCAAGGGGGCGATTGCGCGCGGTTCGGCCGCGAAAGTAATCGTGGCGAGGGCCGCGATGCCCCCTCCGCCGAGTGACAGAGCGAGGATCGAGAAGCGTGAAGACATGAAAGACCTACGAAAGTTTATGCCACTCTCGCGGGGAAGCGGGGCCAGATTATGGCTGCGCGGAGGAGAAAACTTGCGGGAGTCAGAGCCTTTGGTGCCGTAAGGAAAATGGCGGGCAAGAGCGCTCAGCGCGGCTCCCGCAGCCCCTCGCGGGCGAGCCGTTCCCGCAGCACCTCCACCTCGATCTCAAGCGCCACACGGTCGTTTTCGCGCAAGGCACGGGTCCGGGCGGCGTAATTCGCCTCCAGATCGTCCAGCAGCGCTTCATATTCAGCGCGCGCTTTGGCGTCGCGCAGCGCTCCGGTGAGACCGGCGTATTTCTCGCTCGCCGCGCGCGCGCCCGAAAGATAGACGGTGAGATAGCGCCGCGCCGCGCCCAGATCGCCCGGGTCTTCCTCGACGGCGCGGAAGAGTTCGTGCGCGGTCTCGGCAAAGGCTGCGACCCGGGCGGTGAGCCGCGCATCATCCGCCCGCGCGATCGCTTCCGCCATCGCGGCGAGTTCGCGCTCGCCTTCGGTCACCACTTTCGACACCCGATCTTGCTGGAACGGGTCAACGCCCTCCAGCCCCTTGTCGCGCATCGGATCGAGACCGAAAGCGAACAGGGAGAGCGCGGCGCCGATCAGACCGATCAGACCGGCGCCGAGGGCGCCGATCTCGGGCGCCTGGGCACCCAGCCCGAGGCCGAGCCCGATGCCGAGAGCGCCGAAGGCCTTGCGCGGCAGCACGGGGCGGCGGGCGACCTTGCGGGCCTGCCAGGCGGCCTCGGCCTTCAGCCCCTCACGGATCAGAAAGACCGCCCCCGCAATCAGTGCGAAGCTGCCAAGGCTTCGGGCAAGCGTGAGCGGGCCCGCGCCGAAAGCGTTGAACAGGAACGGCAGTGCCGCAACGACAAGCCATACCAGGCGGCGGGTCATCGGGTGCGCGGGGCCGGTTTCCGGCAGCCTGTCAGGCGCAACCCCGGCGTAGCCGCGCGATTCGGCATTGGGGGAAGGGGAATATTTGCCGCCGTATCGTTTCGCCATTTCAGACCGTGCCCTTCAGCGCGACCGAGACGGTCAGTGCCAAAAGCAGATAGAAGGCGATGCTCTGGAGCGTCTTGCGGGACATGGGGCCTCCGGGTCGGGGTCACATGGTCAAGCTAGGTGCGCGGGGCCGCCGAGAAAAGGGGGCGGGCGCATTTGGCACGGGCAGGGCGGCATTTTCGGCGCCCCGCCAGAAACTCTCGCTCAGCCGCGCTTCGGGCCGCCCTTGAAGCTGCCGCCCGGTTTCCCCCCGGGTTTGCCGCCCGGTTTGCCGCCGTGGCTCTTGAAACCTTCCGAACGCGGTTTGCCTCCGGGTTTGCTCCCATGGCTTTTGAAGCCCGAGGATTTGAAGCCGGGCTTGCCGCCGTCTTCGCGCCGGGCGAAGGGCTTCTTGTCGCCGTCCTCGCGGCGGGGATAGGGCTTGCGATCCCCGTCCTCGCGGCGCGCATAGGGTTTTTTGTCGCCATCCTCGCGGCGAGCGTAGGGTTTTCGGTCCCCGTCCTCGCGACGCGCATAGGGTTTTTTGTCGCCATCCTCGCGGCGGGCATAGGGTTTGCGGTCCCCGTCCTCGCGGCGGGCGTAGGGTTTTTTGTCGCCCTCTTCGCGGCGGGCATAGGGCTTGCGGTCCCCGTCTTCGCGGCGGGCGTAGGGTTTTTTGTCGCCCTCTTCGCGGCGGGCATAGGGTTTACGGTCCCCGTCCTCGCGGCGCGCCCAAGGTTTTTTGTCGCCGTCTTCACGCCGGGCAAAGGGCTTGCGCTCCCCGTCGTCGCGACGCCCGAACGGTTTGCGGTCCCCATCCTCGCGCCGGGCAAAGGGTTTGCGCCCCGCGTCGTCCTCATGATGCGACTTCATGCCGAAGGCGCGCGGCTTGCGGGCGCCGCCCTCGCTTCCGGAGGAAAAGTCACGCTGCCGCCCGAAGCCCTTTTTCGGCGCGTCGTCGCCCTCGGGGCGAGGGCCGCGTCTCGCGCGTTCGGGGCGATCTTTATCAACCCCCCCCTTGTCAAAGCTCTTGCCCCCTTCGCGGGGCGGGCGCGGTGCCATGCGCTCGGCGCGCGAAGGCTTGCCATCCTCGACGCCAAACAGGAGCCGGTCGCCGAGCTGGTCGCGCAGGAGCTTGCGTTTCACTTCCATCACGTCTCCGGGCTGCATGTCATTGAGCCGGAACGGGCCGTAGCTCACGCGAATGAGCCGGTTCACCACCATGCCCACCGCGGCCATGGCGCGGCGGATCTCGCGGTTCTTGCCCTCGCGGATGCCGACCGTCAGCCAGGCATTCGCGCCTTGTTGGCGGTCCAGCGTCACTTCCATCGGCTGGAAGTCTTCGCCCTCGATGGTGATCCCCTCGCGCAGCGGGTTGAACGTGTCGTTCATCGGGCGACCGTTTACGCGCACGCGGTATTTGCGCAGCCAGCCGGTTTCGGGCAGTTCGAGGCGGCGCTTGAGCCCGCCATCGTTCGTCAGCAAAAGCAGCCCCTCGGAGTTGAGGTCGAGCCGACCGATGTTGAGCACGCGCGGCATGCCTTCGGGCATTTCGTCAAAGATCGTGCGGCGGCCCTGTTCGTCCTTCTCGGTCGTCACAAGGCCGAGCGGCTTGTAATAAAGCCAGACCCGGGTTTCCTGTGGCGCATCAATCGCGGTGCCGTCGATCGTCACCTTGTCGGTGGGGCGCACATCGAGTGCGGGCGTGTCCACCCGCTTGCCGTTCACCGCAACGCGGCCCGCAAGGATCATCTTTTCCGCATCGCGGCGGGAGGCCACGCCGGAGCGGGCGATCACCTTGGCAATACGTTCAGCGGTGTTGGAGGATTCGGGGGCGGGGGATTCGGGCGTATCAGCCATATCTGGTCCTTCGGGGGGAGGGGGCGCGCGACCATCGCGGGCGAAGGCTCCTCCCTACACCTGTTGTGCGGGCTTGGAAAGCGGCTTGATGGGGGAAGGTTTGCGCGCGATGAAGGGGCATGGAGTTTCGCAGCTATATGGATCAGGCGCTCATCGAGGCGCGGGTCGCCGCCGCGCGCGGCGAGGTGCCGGTGGGCGCGGTTGTCGTGGCGCCCTCGGGGGAGGTGGTGGCCCGGGCGGGCAACCGCACGCGCGAGCTTTGCGACCCGACCGCCCATGCCGAAGTTCTGGCCCTGCGCGCGGCCTGCGCGGCGGCGGGCTCAGAGCGGCTTTTGGGGCATGATCTTTATGTCACGCTTGAGCCTTGTCCGATGTGCGCGGCGGCGATTGCCAATGCCCGGATCGCGCGGCTGTATTATGGCGCGTCAGACCCGAAATCGGGCGGCGTGGCGCAGGGGCCGCGCATCTTTGCCCATACCCAATGCCACCATGTGCCCGATGTCTACGACGGGATCGCCGCGCTGGAGGCGGAGCGGTTGCTGAAGGAGTTCTTTGCCGCGAAACGGTGAGGCTCAGCCCGGGCTGCGCTCTGCCCAGCCGGCAAAGATCCGCTCCAGCGCAACGACGGCGTAATAAAGCACGATCCCGAGTGCGGCGAGCGCGATCAGCACCGCAAACATCAGCGGATAATCAGAGTTGGTCTGGCCAGACAGGAACAGCGCGCCCAGCCCCTTGCCATGCGGCGAGACGATTTCCACAAGGTTCGTGCCGATGAAGGCGAGCGTGACCGAGACCTTCAGCGCGCCAAAGAATTCGGGCAGGGTCTTTGGCAGGGCGATCTTGCGGAAGATAGTGAATTTCGAGGCGCCAAGCGCGGCCAGAATATCGCGGTATTCGGGCTCAAGCGTGGAGAGGCCAATCCCCACCGAAACGGCAATCGGGAAGAACGAGATCAGAAACGCCATCAAGACGGTGTTGAAATCATACTGGCCAATGAACACGAGCGCGATCACGGGCACGAGCGTCGCCTTCGGGATCGCGTTGAAGCCCACGAGGAGGGGGTAGAGCCCGGCGCGCGCGATGCGCGAAAACCCCATCACCATGCCAAGCCCGGTGCCAAAGATGACCGCCAGCACCAGCCCCGCCACGGTGCGCCAGAGCGTTTCCCAGCCGCCCGAGAGAAAGAGCGCGTGGTATTTGACAAAGGCGGGGGGCAGGTCGGAGGGCGAGGCCATCTTGTAATCGGGCCAATCGTTGATCCAGACCACGCCTTCCCAGAGGCCGAGGAAAATCAGCATCGCCAGCAGCGGCACGAGGATCTTTTGCGCAAGCTCCATCAGTGCATCTCCCCGGTGCGGCCCTGCGCAATGCGGATCTGATCGCGCAGCAGGTGCAGCATCTCGCCCGCCTTCGGCTCGTAAAGGATGTCGATGCGCCGATCCGCGGGCAGATCGACATCGAGCACATATTGCGTGCGCGCGGGCCGCCCCGAAAGCACGACGACCTGATCACCCAAAAACACGCTTTCGCGCAGGTCATGGGTGATCAGCACACAGGTGAAGGGCTCGGCGGCGCGCAGATCGCGCATCGTCTGCCACAGATCCTCGCGGGTGAAATTGTCAAGCGCGCCAAAGGGTTCATCCATGATCAGCACCTGGGGGCGATGCACGAGCGCGCGGCACAGGCTCGCGCGTTGCCGCATCCCGCCCGAAAGCTCGGACGGTTTCTTGCCCTCGAACCCTTTGAGCCCGACCATGTCGAGCAGATGCGCCGCCCGCGCCTCGGCCTCGGCGCGCGGCATCCGCGGCGCGACGATCTCCAAAGGCAGCATGACGTTTTGCAAGATCGTCCGCCATTCCAGCATCACCGGGTTCTGGAACGCCATCCCCACAGTCTTGCGCGGGCTCGCCACCTCTTCGCCCGCCAGAACCACAGCGCCGGTATCGGGCTTCATCAGCCCGGAAATGAGCCGCGTCAGGGTGGATTTTCCGCAGCCCGAGGGGCCGACCACGGCGCAAAACGTGCCCTCGGGCACTTCGATGTCGAGCCCGTCCAGCACCGGCAGCGGCCCGTGCTTGGTACGATAGGCGTGACGCACGCCCTTGATATCAATGAACTTGCTCAATGGTTTCCCCAAGTCGTCGGGGCGACACGGCGGAAGGAACATAACCGCGTCGCCCCTCTGGCCACCTCGCGTGGCCTATTGCAGGGTCATGCTGCCATCCGTGGGCAGGTAGGTTGCGTCAAATACATCGCCCATCGTCGGCTTGGTCTTGAACGCATAGGTCATCGCCAACTGGTCGATGGCTTTGGCAAAACGCTCCGGGTCAACATTGCCGAGCCCATGCGCCTTGACCCAATCGGTCGCCACATTGCCGTCGATCGCGAGTTTGAGGCGTTTTTCCTCAAGCGTTGCATCGGCCGCCGGGTTCTTGGCCGCAAGCGCGGCAACGGCAGAGGCCGGATCGGCAATGGCTGCCTTCCACCCCTCGGCGGTGGCCCGCAGGAAGCCCGTCACCTCGGCGGGATGCGCGGTGGCGAAGTCGGTGTTCACAATGATCGCATTGCCGTAAAGTGCGACACCGTAATCGGCCATCAGGATCACGCTGAGATCCTCCGCGGGCACGCCAAGGCGCTCGGCATTGAGCGTGGAAGTGAAGGAAAAGCCCGTAATCGCGGCGACCTTGCCCTCGGCCAGCATCGGTTCGCGCACCGGAAAGCCCACCGGCTCCACGGTGATCTTGCTCATGTCGAGCCCGTTCTCGGCGGCAAAGATCGGAAATTGCGCCCAAGCGCCATCGGGGGGCGGCGCGCCGAGAACCTTGCCTTCGAGATCCTTCGGGCTTTCCACGCCCAGCGACTTGCGCCCGACCACGGCAAAGGGTGGCTTATCGTAGATCATCATCACCGCACGCACCGGCGCGTCGGGGTTCTGGTCGAGAAATTTCATCAAGCTGTTGATGTCGGTGAAGCCCACCGGATAGGCGCCGGTCGCCACTTTCGGGATCGCATCAAGCGAGCCCGCGCCCTCGGTCACGGTGACCGTGAGCCCCTCGGCCGCGTAAAGCCCCTGATCGACGGCGAGCACATAGGGCGCAGACGGTCCCTCGAATTTCCAGTCGAGCGCGAAGGGCATCGCGGTTTCGGCGGCCAGCGGCGATGCGCTCACAAGCAGGGCCGCGCTGATCCCGAAACGGCGGCCAAGGCGAAGGAACATGGTCAATCCCCTGTCGTTCTTTCTCTTTTCTTCATGCTGCGGCGGGGCCGCGCGGCAGGGAAGAGGATGTCTTTGCACGCGGCGCCCGAGAACGATGCAGATGAGCGGGACATGGGCGGAAAAGGCGCAGATGCCTGCAATTTGGGCTGAATGGCAAAACTCGGGTTCGAAACACGGGCGAATCCCGAGGCGAGGTCTGCGGGTTGCGCAGGACAGGTCGCCGGTCCGGGCTCTGGTCAGCCGCGCGGGGGCATGCCACAACCGGGCCAGTCGGGCGGGAAAGGACAGGCGATGATCGAGACCATGGCGTTCACCGGATCGGGCACGGCCGCGGGCCTGGCGCGCGCGGCGCATCTGCGCGCCGATGCGCAGGCTCAAGCGCAGATGCGGGCGGATCAACAAGCCCGTGCGGTTGCTTTTTGCGGCGGGCAGGCGCTTCTGACCGCGTCGGGCGCGGCCCCCGATCCGGTGTTGGGGGCCGGGCTCTTTGCGCTGACGCTGCGCGATCCGCGCTGCGCGGGCCTCGAGCCGATTTTTCTGGGGCTGTGCGACGCCGCGCCGGTCTTCGCGTTCGATCTGCCGCCCGAAATGGCGCAGTCCCTGCCCGAGGGGGCTGAATGCGCCGATCTGCGTGGCGCGCTGGCGCGGCTTGATGCGCGCTCGGGCGAGATTGCGGCTACGGCACGGGCTTTGATCACCTGGCACGGCACGCATCGCTTCTGCCCGGCGTGCGGGGCACCGAGTGCTATAGTTCTGGCTGGCTGGCAACGCGCCTGTGCGGCCTGCGGGGCGAGCCATTTTCCACGCATGGATCCGGTGGTGATCATGCGCATCACGCATGACGACCACGTGCTTCTGGCAAGGTCGCCGGGCTGGCCCGAGGGGCTTTATTCCTGCCCGGCGGGCTTCATGGAACCGGGGGAAACGCCCGAGGCGGCGGTGCGCCGCGAAGTGGCGGAAGAGACCGGGGTGCAGGTCGGCGCAGTGCGGTTTCTCACCGCCCAGCCCTGGCCTTTCCCGGCCTCGCTGATGCTCGGTTGCGCGGGCGCGGCATCAAGCACCGCGCTCACTCTCGATCCGGTCGAGATCGAGGCCGCGCTCTGGGTGCCGCGGGCGCGGCTTGCCCGGATCTTTGCGGGCGAGGATTCTGAAATCCGCGCGGCGCGGCCCGGAACTGTCGCACGCTGGATGTTGGCGGACTGGCTTTCGGCTTCGGTGTGACAGGGCAATTGACAGGCTGGCCGCGCTTGGGCAAGCACAGAAGAGCGCTCCCATGCGGGGCATCTGGAGGCAGACATGAAGTTTTCCAACCGCGTCGACGTGGCTCTGGCGCCGGATCATCTGTTTTCGCATCTCACAGACGTGGCCGCGATCGAGCAGGTCGCGCGGCGCAAGGGGGTGACGATGCGCCGGCTCGACAGTCTGCGCGAGATTGGCGCGGGAATGTCCTGGGAGGTGGGGTTCATGCTGCGCGGCAAGCCACGGGAGATGATCGTCGACCTCGCGCGGTTCGAACCGGCCCGCTGCACCGAATATGCTGGTACGTCCTCAAGCTTCCAGCTGACACTCCTGCTCGAATTTACCGCGCTTGAGGCGGGGCGCACGCGGCTGAGCACGGTGCTGGAGCTGCGCCCGCGCACGCTGGGTGCGCGGCTGCTGCTGCAATCGGCGCGGCTCGGGCGCGCTAATCTCGACCGGCGCTATGATGCGCGGATCAAGAGCTTCCTGCGCGCGCTCGAAGCCCGCGCCGCCTGAGCATTTGCGCCACTGCCGGGCGCCGCCCCCGGCCCTGTGTCATTGATACCAGGCGGCGAGCGGTTTCGTGATGCCGGTGGGCTGGTCCTGCTCCACTTCGCGGTGGACATTTTCCTGCACCTCCACGGTCGCATCGCGCCCCTTCGCAAAGCTCTGGTCGCGCACGATCTCGCGGTAGGCCTTGTCGAGCGCAAGTGCGCGGGCGGGCGAAGGGTAAAGAAGCCGGGAGACATCGGCGCGGAACCCCGCCACCGGCGCGGGGCGCAGCGCGCCAGTCTCTGTCAGATAGCGTTCGATCACCTCGGTATTGCCGCGCAGCTCGTCGCCCGCGCCATTGGCTTGCAGGTAATGGGCATATTCGGGCGCGCCATCGGCGCGGATCATCTCCGGGATGCCGTAAAGCGCCTTTTGGCTCCAGTGCCACCAGCCGCCATTGCCGAGCGTGGCGGGCACTTTGCGCGGGAAGGCGAAAGTGTCGTCGTCATTGGTGCCGACCCCGCCGTGGCAGCCGATGCAAAACACCGTTTCTTCAAAGCTCTGCGGGCGCAGATCGCCCTGCGCATCCTCGATGAACCCCTGCAGCCGCCAGCCGGTGCCATTCGTCACCCCCTCTTCCGAGGAGCCGAAGAAGAGCGAGATCCGGTCCGGAAAATCGACCCGTTCCTTGGCTTCGGCGAGCGCGCCCTCCTGCCGGTCGAAATAGGTCTGCCAACGGGTCTTGCGCATGTAACGCAACTCTTTCAGACGCGGTGCCATGGCGATTTGGCCGCTCTTCTCCTCCACGTCGATGTAGCGCACGGTGTGCAAAAATTCTGTGCCGAGCGGGTAGAGCCCGGCGGCCAAGGGCGCCGAGCCCGCCGCCTGCAGGCTTTGCGCAAGCCCCACCCAGCTCATGTTCTGCCCCTCCTTCGGCGCCCAGTCAAAAGCGACGAAGAGCGCCTGAGCGAGCCTGCCATCGTGGTCGAGGTCAACGCCGAGCGCGGTCTCGTCGGTCGGCGCGATCGGCACCGGGGCACGGCGGATCAGCGCCTCGACGATGGCGAGGTTGGTCTCGTAAACGAGCCGGCTCTCGGTGCCATCCGCGGTTTCGCGGTAGGCGGCGGGCAGGCGGATCATCACGTCATCGGTGGCGCCATTGGTGGGCCAGAAGGCGCCATTGAGCGGATAATAGGCGAACGCCCGCCAGCCGGTCATGCGCCCATCGGCGCCGATGTCGAAGCCGTCCGCATCGAAATTGTAGGTCACGTCGGGGGTGAAGCCGTCCCAACGGCCATTCCCGTTCACATCCCATTCGGGGGGCAGATCGGCGAGCTTCGCGGCGAGCAGATTCTGCCCGTTTTCATCGAGATAATTGCCGGTGCGGATATAGGCGAGGATCTCGTCATCGCTCACCTTGGCCACCTCGGCGCGGCGGTCGACAAAAAGGTTCGTCCAAGGGTTTTTCAGCGCCGGACCGGGCAGGCTGTAGGCGGTTTGCAGGTCATCATCGTTGATGAAATGCGGCGCGCGGCTCTCGGCATGGCAGGTGAAGCACGGATTATGCACCGCGCCCGCGGCATCCTCGGTCTTCGTGTAGCATTGCGGCGGGATATAGGCGGTGCGGTTTTTCAGCACCGTGGTCTTGAGATCCACCACCGGGGATTCGGCGCCCGCGGGCAGGGCCAGACCGGCCAGAACCAGAAACACGAGGCCCATGCGGGCGGCGGGGTGGGGCATCTTCGTCTCCTGCAAAAAAGACGGGGAGGGCGGACCCTCCCCGTCGTGCTTTGGCTTTGCTTACTTCGCGTCGAGCGCGGGCATCGGGCCGATGTAGCCGACATAGGCGCGCGCATCGGCGGCGTCTTGCAGCTTGTCTTCATCCGATTCCCCGTAGGGGTGCTGCACCACGGCCATCAGATAGGCATGGCCGCCCACATTCGGGTAGAAGTAGGGCGAGGTGGTTTCCGAGCCGTAGGGGGTCGAGAAGATCCGGGTGAGTTCGCCCGAGCCGAGGTTCATCGCCCAGATCGCGTCGTTCTGGTGGCCTTCGCCGGTGTCTTCGCCGATGATCAGCGTGTTCGTGCCCGGCATGTAGGTGATGTTGTCGGGGTTCGCGATGCCGTTGATATCGCAGGTGTTCACCTCGGCCGCGGCGCCACACATGTTATGCGCGGGGTCGCAGTTCGGATCGGCCGCAGCGGCCACCTGTTCATCGCTCATCGGTTTGCCCGAGATCAGCGCCTTCATCGTCGTGGCGTTGAAGTTCTCGTCCAGATCGAGCGCGAAGACGGTGCCGCAGGCGTTTTTCGGCAGCTGGATCAGGTCGCGGCTCGGCAGATCCTTCTTGTCGCCCGCGGTCATGCCCTTGCCGACTTCCGACATCGAGATGTAGAGCTGGTTCGTCTCCGGGTTGAAGGTGATGCCTTCCATCTTCCGAAACTCGGTCGAGGCGCCCATCATCGAGGCATAGCGGCGGGTCTCGATGCGCGAGGCCACCACTTCCATGCCCGGTTTCACCTTCAGGCATTCCAGAACGCCCTCGGCGTTCGAAGGCGCGAAATCCATGGCGCAGGTGCCGCCCTCGCCCAGATCGGTCGCTTCGAAGATGTCGGAAAAGATCGGCTTCTTGGCGATCGCCGCGGCGATCTCGGCTTCGGTCGCATGGCCGAGGTCGATCCATTCGAGGTTCGCCGCACCGCCGTTCTCGGCCGAGGTCTGCACCCATTTCGCGGCATAAAGCGTGCCGGCGCTCAAATCGCCCGCCGTGTCGGCGACGAATTTGAACAGCCCGACGTTGGTACCGTCATCCGAGATATAGGCGGTTTTCTGGTCGGGCAGAACATAGGCGAGTTCCACCGCAACGCGGCCCATCGCATAATGCTTGTCGGCCTTGGCCGAGCCATCTTCCGAGACGGTGATCTCGGTCGGATAGCCATAGGCATAGGGGTTGAACACCGAGCGGAACGTCGCGAGGTCCATCTTTGCCGGGTCAACGCCGAAGAAGCGCACCATCGGGAAGTAGTAATCGTCGATATCCGAGAGTGCGGCGGCTTTTTCGATCGCTTCGGCATCCGGCGGATACTCTTCCGAGCCCAGATGCGTGCCCCAGGGCGTCACGGAGCCCGCGCAGGGCACCCAGAGCCCGCCCAGATCCTTGAATTCGACCGGTTTGGTCGAAACCGGGGTCAGCTTGCCATCGGCATCTTGCTTGAGCTCGCTCACATACATCGCACCGGGGCGCGATTCGAAATGGCTGATCGAATAGAGCTTGTCGCCGACGGGGAGGAGCGAGGAGAAGTCAGCATCGACCGAGAGCGCTTCCGAGCCGTCTTCCGCAGTCACGACCTTGCCGTTCTCATCGACGAGCGCGCCAAAGACGCCATCGCCGATCTTGTCGCCGGTGCGGGCGAGGATGTTGTAACCGATCGCATATTCCTGACCGTCGATGACGATCTTGTCGGAGGCGAGAACCTGACGCTTGGCCGCATCATCGGCAGCGAAGGGCACCGGGGCGAAGCTGATCTCATGGGCGAGCGCGAGGCCGGGCAGCAGCACGAGGGCCGTGGCGCCCAGCAGGGCGGATTTGAAAGTCATGTCGGACACCTGATCCTGTTTAAGGTTGGGGTGCCCTCCTGCTAGGCCCGCTGTGCGACGTGTCGTTGACGTCTGTGTAACGTTCCTGTGACGAGTTCCGCTGCTCAGCCTTCGACCGGCCCGAAGCCGGCCTGCACGCGGATGTGGCTATGTTCGTGCCCCGGTGCGCCGTGGCTGTGCTCGTGGCTGTGGCGCGCGGCATCCTCGCCCACCGGAATGAGCGCAAGCGCGCCATGCGCCACGCCGCGTTCAAGAAATTGCGCTTCCGCGGCGCGGGTGACGCTGTCGACCGTGCCGCGTGTCACTTCGATCTCAAGCGACGTGGTATGGTCAAGCGGCACCGACAGGGTGGCCAGCGTGTGGTCATGCGTGTCAAGCCGGCGCTGGGCGAGCCTTGCGCCAAGGTTGCGCACGCCCTGATCGACGGTGCAGGACATCACCGCAAGGCAGGGCGCCTCGGCGGGGACATCGGTGCGGGTCAAAAGCGCGCGCCGCACCAGATCGCGGATCGCCTCGGAGCGGTTGCCCGCCCCGCTTTTCGCCATGAACAGGTCAAGTTCCGTCGCCAGATCCTCGGTCAGGGTGATCGTCACGCGCTGCATGGAAACTTGTCCTTTCCGGTGGTCATGCTCTTACCATCTGATTTTCCAACGCTTTTTATGCGCGTGCAATGATTTTCGCTTGCGGTTTGTGAGTGTATGATCAATTTTAAAATAAATCACACAATCCATGTCGCTCAGGGAGACCCCGTTGCTTTCTCGCTTTGCCCCGTTTCTCGGCGCTGCCGTGCTCGTCCTTTTTGCCGCTCCGGCCGTCGCGCATTTTCAGGAAATCCTGCCCTCGGCCGATGTGTTGCCTGAAGGTGGCACTGTCACGCTGGATCTGACCTTCACCCATCCGTTCGAGGGGGGGCCGGTGATGGAGATGGCGCGCCCGGCCGCGGTCGGCATGCTCGCGGGCGGTGTGAAGACCGATCTTTCCGCCGCACTCACTGAAGCGCCGAAGGACGGCAAGAGTGCCTGGACCCTCCGCGCTGATCTGCCCGAGCCGGGTGCCGCGGTGTTCTGGGTCACGCCGGAACCTTACTGGGAGCCCGCCGAGGGAAAATATATCGTGCATCACGCCAAGGTCGTGGTCGACAGTTGGGCCTCGGGCGCGGGCTGGGATGCCATGGTGGGTCTGCCGGTGGAAATCCGCCCGCTCACGCGCCCGACCGGGCTCTGGGCGGGCAATGCCTTTTCGGGCGTGGTGATGAAGGCGGGCGCGCCGCTGCCCTTCGCCGAGGTGGAGGTGGAGCTTGTCAACACGCTGCAGCTTGCGGCGCCAAACGAGGCCTTCATCACCCAGGTGATCACGGCGGATGCGAATGGCACCTTCTCCTATACCATGCCCTTCGCCGGCTGGTGGGGCTTTGCGGCGTTGACCGAAGCTGATACGCCGATGCGGTCGCCCGACGGCAGGGAGGCTCCGGTCGAAGAGGGCGCCCTGATCTGGGTGCGGGCCACCGCGCCCGGGCCGTGAGCGGAAAGGTCGCGAGATGGCGCATATTCCCGACGGAATCCTGACGTTGCCTGTGCTGATCGGCGGCGGCCTGTGCGCGGCGGCGGGGGTGGCGGTTGGCCTGCGCGCGCTTGATGATCGCGCGATCCCGCGGGTGGCGCTTCTGGCCGCCGTGTTCTTTGCGGCTTCGCTTGTCGCTGTGCCGGTCGGCCCGTCGAGCGTACATCTTATGCTCTCAGGGCTCATGGGGGTGATGCTCGGCTGGGGGATCTTTCCGGCGGTGCTGGTGGCGCTTGCGCTTCAGGCGGCATTGTTCGGCATCGGCGGGATGACGACGCTGGGGGTGAATACGGTCAATATCGCGCTGCCCGGGGCGCTGGTTGGCCTCGTGCTCGGCCCGATGATCCGCGCCGCGCGCAGCCCCGCCCGCGCCGGGGGACTGGCGGCGCTGGGGGCGGTGCTGGCCGTTGCCGGCACGGCCGGAGGCGTGGTGCTCGCGCTTTTCCTTTCGGCCCCGGAATTTGCTCCCGTGGCCAAAATCCTTGGCCTCACCTATCTGCCGCTCGCGCTCGCCGAGGCCGCAATCACTGGCACGATCACGGCTTTCCTCACGCGGGTCGAGCCGCGCGCGCTGCACCCGGTGCTGCGAGAGGAGGGCGAGTCGGCATGATCCGCCCCTTCGCGCTGCTTTTGTTCCTGTGTGCCGCAATGCCTGCCAATGCGCATGGGATGAAGGTCTTTGCGAGAGTGATCGGCGATCAAGTGAGCGGTTACGGCTTTTTCATCGGCGGTGGGCGACCCGAAGGGGTGGATTGGATGGCCGAGATGGCCGGAGCCCCCGTCGCAAGCGGCAAGACCGATACCGGGGGCGGCTTTGCCTTCCCGGTGCCGGGCCCGATCACCGGTCCCGTCACCGTAACGATCAACACCGGGGACGGCCATATCGCGCATACGGCGCTTTCGCCCGAGCGCTTCGGGGCGGCGCCCGGTGCGCCCGCCCTGCCGGAGCCCGCCTCCCCGCGCGTGCCCGGCGCTCCGCCGCTCGACCAGATCGTCGCGACGGCAGTGGCGCGCGAAGTCGCGCCGCTCACCGAGCGGATCGAACAGATGGACGACCGGATGCGGCTCACCGATCTGATGTCGGGGATCTTCCTGATCATTGGCCTTGCGGGCATCGGCCTCTGGGTCCGGGGGCTGCGCCGGTGAGGTTCGCGCCCGCCGATCTGCGCCCCCGGCTCGGCGCCGGGGGTCTGGTGCTCGTGCTGATCGCGCCGCTTGCCCGGCCCGGCCCGGCGCTGGTGGCGCTCGCCCTCGTGCTCGCGCTTTATGCGCTCGAGGGTCGCGCGTTGCCCTGGCGACGCCTGATCCATCTCGAGGCTTTTCTGGCGCTTCTCTTCCTCACCCTGCCGTTCACCGTTCCGGGCACCGCGCTCCTGCGCCTCGGTCCGCTTGCCCTTACCGATGCAGGCCTCGCCCGCACCCTCACGCTCGCCGCGAAGGTGACCGCCTCGGTGCTGCTGCTTTCGGCACTTTTCGCCGACACCGCCCCCGAACATCTGGGCGGCGCAATGCGCGCCGCGCGCCTGCCCGAACCGCTCGTGCGCATCTTCCTTGGCCTCGTGCGCTACCTCGCGCTGATCCGCGCCGAGATGGCGCGCGCGCAAGAGGCGATGCGGGCGCGCGCCTTCCACCCCGGCACGAACCGCCACAGCTGGCGCGCCTTTGGCTGGCTGATCGGGCGGATGCTGATGCGCGCGCTCGCCCGCGCCGACCGGGTGGAAGAAGCGATGCGCCTGCGCAGTTATACCGGGCGCCTGCCGCGCCCGCTCCTGCCGCCTGTCGGCGCCGCAGACCACGCCCGCGCGCTGGCCCTTTGCGCCCCTTTCCTTGCGATCCTGATCTGGGAGCTTGCCCGATGATCCCGCTCGTCACCCTGACGGATCTGGAGATCCGCCGCGACGGTCGCGCCGTGATTTCCCATGCGGCGCTCACCCTGAGAGCCGGGGAAAAGCTGGCCATCGTCGGCCCGAATGGCGCGGGCAAGACAACGCTTCTGCGCGCCATCGTCGGGCTCGAGCGTGCGAGCGCGGGGCGCGTGACGCTGTTTGGCGAGACCTGCGGGACCGAAGCGGCCTTTCGCAAGGGGCGGCGTCGCATCGGCTTTCTGTTTCAGGACAGCGACGATCAGTTGTTTTGCCCGAGCGTTGTCGAGGATGTGGCCTTCGGCCCGCTCAACCTCGGCGCCTCCGAAGAGGCGGCGCGCGAAGTCGCGCTCGAGGCGCTCGCTGCGCTCGGCCTCGCGCATCTGGCCGAACGCTTCACCCACAAACTTTCTGGCGGCGAGAAGCGGCTCGTCTGCCTCGCCGGGCTTTTCGCGATGCGCCCCGATGTGCTCTTGCTCGACGAGCCGACGAATGGCATCGACGCTGAAAACGGCGCGCGGCTGCGGGCGGCGCTGGCCGGATTTGCAGGCGCGATGATCCTCGTTTCACATGACGACGGCTTTGTGTCCGAGTTTGCGAGCCGGGCGATGGTGCTGCGCGAAGGCGTGCTGCGCGCCGCCGAAATCCACAGCCATCCGCATTTTCACGCCCATCCGCATATCCACCCGGTCTGAGCGTCAAAAAGGCCCGCGCGGCGTGCCGGGGCGGGCGAATCCGACCGCGACTCTGCCTGATTTGCGGCGAGTGAAAGCCAGGCTTCCACAATTCCGCTAAGGCGGTCATTTTTGAACCACCCCAGTTTTGCACCGGTTGCGGGTATTGATGAGGGGCGGCACATCTCTGGCGCGATCTTCGTCAAAAACATGCGCGAAGACCTGTTTCGCGGGCGGGATTTTACCGCGGATCGCGCGATGAGATCTCCGGCGATGCGGCCGGGGCGGACCCAATCGCCGGGCTGCGCCGCCTGCCGGGGGAAATGCCTGCAAAAGAAAGGTGGCAAGGGGCCGGGGCTCATCTCCGGTGTGACGCGGGAAAAGCGGAGGCCTGTCTTTTCGGGCAGGTCGCTTGACCGGGACGACGCGCGGGCAGGCGGAAATTGGTCAGCATTTGTGACTAACCTTCGCCGGCCACACAGACCGCCCGGAACCGGCGCGGCGCGGTGCGAAAAAACCGATCGGCTGGGGGCGGCAATTCGTTTGACCCGTCCTCCGTCGCGCGCCAGATTTTCCTTATTCCAGACGGAGACTGGTGATGCACTGCCCCGAGATCAGATCCGCTGCGAGGATCGCCACCAGAGCCGAGCGCAAGGCTGCGCCCCGCTTTTGTGGAGGGCACGGCACCATCGATCTCGGCGTCTTTTTCGGCCCGGCCCGACCCTGCGCCCGGGCCATGTCTCATACGATCATCGCGCCCGGTGCCTGCGCGGTGACCGCAGACCTGTCCGCGCCAGTCGCGCATCTCGATGTGGGCGAGATGCCCGGTGCCCCTGTCTGTGGGGCGACCGGGGGGCGGGTCAACGTCCCGGACGGCCCAGAACCCTCATCCCCCAGGGTCGGGGGGCAGAGAGTCGCCGTGGCCGTCCGGGTCGAGCCTTGCACCGCGCGGTCGTGGTGGGCGGGGCCGGTGCCGCCGCGCCGATGAACGCCGCCGCGCTGCCCGCTTCCGCCTGACATTGCCCCCCTGAAAGCCCCCTCATGTATGCGTCTCGCCCTCTGGAACCCGACAGCGCCCGCCCCGAAAGCGTGGCGCCGCAGGGTCCGGGCCGGCAGATCACGCTCGAGGCGCCCGCGCCGCTCGGCGATCAGGGACGGGTGACGATCACGCTCGATGCCGCGGGCGAGGTCGATCAGGCGCGGCTGCACATGGTCGAGTTGCGCGGGTTCGAACGTTATCTGGAGGGGCGCCCGATTGCGGAGATCGCGCATGTGGTGCAGCGTCTCTGCGGCATCTGCCCGGTCTCTCATCATCTTGCCGCGGCGCGCGCGATGGACCGGCTGGCGGGCTATCAGGCGCTCACCCCCACCGCCGAAAAGCTGCGCCGGCTGATGCATTACGGTCAGATGGTGCAGAGCCATGCCGTGCATTTTTATCATCTCGCCGCGCCCGATCTGCTCTTTGGCGATGATGGCGCGGCAAATCGGCGTGCCGTTGCAGAGGTGTCCGAGGCCTTTCCGGAGATCGCGACTCAGGGGGTTCTGGTGCGCCGCTTCGGTCAGGAGGTGGTGCGCGCTGTCGCGGGAAAGCGCGGTCTGGGCGGGGGCGCGGTGCCGGGCGGGATGAGCCGTCCGCTTACCCCCGAAACGCGCGAGATGCTGCGCGGAGATGTCGATCAGGTGATCGACTGGACCGAAGCCGCGCTCGGCATGATCGCGCGGCTGCACGAGACGAACCCTGCCTTCTATGCCGGTTTCGGCACGGTTTCGGGGCCCGTGGTCGGGCTCGTCACCGCCGCGGGCGGGGCTGATTTCTACACCGGGGCGCTGCGCGCGCGCAGCGCGACCGGCGCTCCCCTGTTCGACCAGATTGCTCCGGAACGCTTCGATGATGTGATCGAGACCCGACCGGTGCCCTGGAGCGACACCGAATTTCCGCACCTCAAAGGGATCGGTCCGGAGGAGGACTGGTACCGCGTGGGGCCGCTGGCACGGATTCAGGCCTGTGATCTTCTGACCTCCGAGAGAGCAGAGGCTGAACGCCAGCGGCTCCTGGCCATGGGGGAGGGGCGGATGCTGCATGGCGTGCTGTTCCATCACTGGGCGCGGCTCGTCGAGCTTCTGCATGCCGCCGAAGTGATCCGCGATCTGCTTGAGGACAGCGGCCTGTGCGGGCACGACCTCATTGCGGAGCGCAGCGCAGAGCGGCCGATGCAGGCGGCGACGATGATCGAGGCGCCGCGCGGGATGTTGTTCCATCGCTACAGCTGTGATGATGCCGGGCGGATCCGCAGTTGTCAGTTGATCGTGCCGACCACCCAGAACACCCATGCGCTGAATGCCGCACTCGGTCAGGTGGTGCGCCGGCATCTTAGGGGGCGCCGGATCACCGAGACATTGCTCGGCCATATCGAGCGGGCGATCCGTGCCTACGACCCCTGCCTCTCCTGTGCCACCCACGCGCTGGGGCAGATGCCGCTTGAGGTGGAACTGCGCGATGCATCCGGCCATCTGCTCTCGGAGATCCGGCGCGGCATCCGCGGGGAGGTCTCATGCGCAATCCCCGGCTGAGCCCGCGGGTGGTGGTTTTCGCCTGGGGCAACGAAAGCCGCGGCGATGACGGGCTCGGGCCGCGGCTCGCGGCGCGCATCCATGCCGCGGGCTGGCCGCATGTCACGCTCGTCGAGGATTTCCAGCTGCAGGTCGAACACGGGCTCGACCTCGTCGGGCAGGATTTCGTGCTCTTCGCCGATGGCGGGCAGGGCACTCCGGCGCCGTTCTTTTTTCGCCAGACCGCGCCGCGCCGGCTGATGACGCATTCGAGCCATGGCGTCGGGCCCGAAGCCGTGCTCGAAGCCTATCGGCAGGTGATGAATGCCGAGCCGCCGCCCGCTTTCGTGCTTTGCATGGCGGGCGAGCGCTTCGATCTGGGCGAGGGGCTGAGCCGGCGGGCGGTTACCCATCTGGCCGAGGCCTGGGGGTTTCTTGTGCCGCTGCTGTCCTGGCCCGATCTCGCGCATTGGCAAGCGGTCCAGACTGGTCCGGTCGCCGTTGCGGAGCCTCTGCCCGCGTCGCCGCGCCCGGCGGCGGAATAGGGGGCGGGAATGTGTCTGGGCGTTCCGGTACAGATCGAGGAGATGCTGGAAAACGGCTGCGCCCTTGTCACGCTCGAGGGCGTGACACGGCCGGTCTCGCTGGCGATGATCGAGGCGGCGCGGCCGGGCGACTGGGTGATCGTTCATGCCGGGATCGCCTGGGAACGTGTCCCCCCGGAAGAGGCCGCCGAGATCCGCGCCGCACTCGCGCTTGCCTGCGCCGCCGAACCGCCCCTTGCCTGAGCCCCGCTCTGGGTTACACTGAGCCGACGCCCGCGGCCGCCCGCGCCCGGACGAACCCGCCCGGCCCCCCAGACCCCCGAGTGCAAAACATGACCGGCAAGGACAGCCTTCCCCGCCACGACCCGGCCCGGCTCGGGATGCTTGCGCCCGAGACCGGCGACGCCGTCTGGGCCGATGTGCTCTCGGCCGTCGATCGCACCTGGGTGGAACTGGTTGATTATCAGGAACGGCTCGAACGGCAGAACCACGAACTCGAGGGGCTTCGTTCTTTTCTCGGCTCGATCCTCGCCTCGGTTTCCGATGCGCTGATTGTCGCCTCCCGCGCCGGGGCGGTGCTCGAAACCTCGGCCTCGGTCGATGCGCTCACCGGCCGCCCGTCCGGCGGCTGGACCGGCGCGGCGCTCGTGCAGATGTTCGAACCGGCTGCGGGGCCACGGATCGAGCAGGCGATGGCCGAGGCAACGGCGGGGCGCGCGCCGGTCACGCTTGAGGCGGCGCTGAACGGGCGCGACGGGCCGGCGCCGCTTGAGCTTTCGATCTCGCCCCGGCGCGACGAGCGCGGCCGGATCGTCGGCTTCGTGCTCACCGGCCGCCCGCTCGGCGAGTTGCGCCAGGCCTATTCGCAGCTCGCGGCGAGCCATGCCGCGCTTATCGCCGCGCAGGCGCAGCTTGTGCGCAACGAAAAGCTGGCCTCGCTCGGCCGGCTCCTGGCCGGGGTTGCGCATGAGCTCAACAATCCGATCTCCTTCGTGTACGCCAATGCCCATGCGCTGGAGCGCTATGCGGGCAAATTCGAGACTTATTTCGCCGCCGTGCAGCAGGGGGCGAGCCGGGACGCGCTGATTTCCCTGCGCGACGACCTCAAGCTCGACCGCGCCGTGACCAATCTGCGCACCGCGATCGAGGGCGCGCGCGACGGCGCCGAGCGGGTGCGCGACATTGTCGAGGATCTGCGCCGTCTCTCGGCTGAAGGGAGCGGTGAGATGGTGGATTTCGACCTTGTCGAAGTGGCTCATGTCGCGGCCGACTGGGTGAGCCGGGGCACCAAGACGCTTGCCGACATCCGTTTTGCGGGGGTGCCCGCGCTGATCGTTCGGGGGCGGCCCGGGCATATCCAGCAGGTGGTGATGAACCTCGTGCAGAATGCGCTCGACGCGCTTGAGGACATGGGCGGCGCACGGGTGGTGATCGAGGCCGGTCAAAACGGCGGACGCGGAGAACTCCGGGTCAGCGACAATGGCCCCGGTGTGCCGGAGGCCGTGGCAGCCACGATCTTTGATCCGTTCTTCACCACCAAGGCGGTGGGCAAGGGCACCGGGCTCGGCCTGTCGATCAGCCACAAGATCGTGGAGGAACACGGAGGTCGGCTCCGGCTGCTGCCTTCGGGTGATCTTGGCGGCGCCTGTTTCGGCTTCGATCTGGCGCTCGGCGCGAGCGCAGACGTGCTGGGAGAGGGGGCATGAACATTCTCTGGCTTCAGGCCTCGGGCTGCGGCGGCTGCACGATGTCGGCGCTTTGCGCCGAAGATCCCGACTTTCTCGACACGCTCGCGGGGGCGGGGCTTGCATTTCTCTGGCATCCCGCGCTCAGCCTGGCGAGCGGGGCCGAAGTGCTTGCGCTGCTGAAGTCGATCGAATGCGGCGAGACCGCGCTCGACATTCTTGCGATCGAGGGCGCGGTGGCGCGGGGGCCGCGGGGCACGGGTCGGTTCCAGATGCTCTCGGGCACCGGGCGCGCGATGCTCGATTGGGTGCAGGCGCTTGCGCCTATGGCTGCCCATGTGGTTGCCGTGGGAAGCTGCGCCGCCTATGGCGGCGTGACATCGGCGGGTGGCAACCCCTCCGATGCGGTCGGGCTCGCCTGTGAGGGCGCGCATCCGGGCGGCGTTCTGAGTGCTTCCTTTCGGGCCCGCGCGGGCCTTCCGGTGATCAATATCGCCGGTTGCCCGACCCATCCGGGCTGGGTGACGGAAACACTGATGCTGCTCGCCGCCGGGCGGCTCGGGGCAGAAGACCTCGACCCTCTGGGGAGGCCGCTCTTTTATGCGCAGCATCTCGTGCATCATGGCTGCCCCAAAAATGAATATTATGAATACAAGGCCTCGGCTGTGGTGCTCTCCGATCTGGGCTGCATGATGGAGCATCTGGGCTGCGTCGGCACACAGGCCGTGGGAGATTGCAATATCCGGCCCTGGAACGGCGAGGGCTCCTGCACAAGGGGGGGCTACCCCTGCATTGCCTGTACCGCGCCCGAATTCGAGGAACCGCGCCACCCCTTCACCGAAACGCCGAAGGTCGCGGGGATCCCGGTGGGGCTTCCGGCCGACATGCCCAAGGCCTGGTTCATGGCGTTGGCCTCGCTTTCCAAGGCCGCCACCCCCGAACGGATCGCGAAAAATGCCACGGCCTCCCGCATCGAAGTGCTGCCGACGATCCGCAAGCCGAAGGACCGCAGATGAGCGACGCACCAAGGCTCGTGGTCGGGCCGTTCAACCGGGTCGAGGGCGATCTCGAAGTGCAACTCGAGATCGCCGCGGGGCAGGTGGCCTCGGCACGGGTCAATGCGCCGCTTTTCCGCGGCTTCGAGCGCATGCTCGAAGGGCGTGATCCGCGCGACGCGCTGACGCTCACGCCGCGGATCTGCGGTATCTGCTCGATCTCGCAATCGACGGCTGCGGCGCAGGCGCTCGCCGCGGTCGCGGGGGCGGGCCCGACCCCACAGGGCGCCGCGATGGCCGCGCTGATCCATGCGGTCGAGAATGTCTCGGACCATCTCTTCCACTTCACCCTCTTCTTCATGCCCGATTTCACCCGCCCCTGTTACTCCGGCCGGCCGTGGTATCTGCATGCGGTGGAGCGCTTTGCCGCGATGACCGGCGCGGCGGGGCGGGGGGCCGTGGAAGCGCGCGCGCGGCTGATGCATATCCTTGGCCTGATGGCCGGGAAATGGCCGCATACGCTCGCGATCCAGCCCGGCGGCGTCACCCGCACGCCGGGTCCGCGCGACAAGCTGCGCATCGAGACCGGGTTGCGCCAGTTCCGCCGCTATCTCGAAGCAGAGCTCTTTGGGGGGCGGCTCGAAGATTTTGTCGCCCTCGCCACGCCCGAGGCGCTGGCGGGCTGGGGGCGTGGCGATGTCGGCCTGTTTCTTGAGATCGCTGCCGATACCGGGCTCGCCGATCTTGGCCGTGGCACGGGGCGGTATTTGAGCTTTGGCGCCTATTCCCTTGCCGGAGCGCATGGTTTTGCACCGGGGCTCTGGCGTGCGGGGGCGCGGGCCCCGGTTGATCCGGGCGCGATTGTCGAGGATCTGAGCCATGCCTGGATGCTCGGCCCGGGCGCCCATCCCTATGAGGGCATCACCGAGCCCGACCAGACGATGCGGGCCGAGGCCTACAGCTGGTGCAAGGCGCCACGGCTCGGCGGTGAAACGGTCGAGGTTGGCGCGCTCGCGCGGCAGGTGGTGGATGGTCATCCTCTGGCGCGCTCGCTCGCGGGGGGCGGGGTGCTTGCGCGCGTGGCCGCACGACTTCTGGAGATTGCGCGCACGCAGATCCTGATGGAGCGCTGGGCAGCGGAGATACGGCCCGAGGCGGCCTTCATGGCGGCGGTGGAGCTTCCGAAAGACGGGCGGGGCGCCGGGCTCGCCGAGGCGGCGCGGGGGGCGCTCGGACACTGGATCCGGATCGAGGGCGGACGCATCGCCGCTTATCAGATCATCGCGCCAACGACCTGGAATTTTTCCCCGCGCGATGCGGCAGGCCAGCCGGGGCCGCTCGAGGCGGCGCTGGTGGGCGCGCCGGTAGGACCGGGCGACGAAAGCCCGGTGTCGGTACAGCATATCGTGCGCAGCTTCGACCCCTGCATGGTCTGCACCGTTCATTGACGGGCGGGGGCCGGCCTTGGCGCCGGCCCGGCAAACGCTTTAGCGCAGCACCATCACGGAGCACGGCGCATGGCGCACCACCCGCGCCGCGGTCGAACCGATCAGATAATCGCCAAAGCCCGGTCGATGCCCTGCAATCACCACGCAATCGGCACCGATCTCGTCGATCAGGTCGAGGATCTCGTTGGCAGCATGGCCTTGGCGGATCACCCCGGCGCCGTTTTCGAAACTGTTGGCAAGCTGGTCGAGCTGGCTTTGCAGCGTGTTGCGCAGCTCGATGTCATAGCCCTCGGGCATGTAGGAGATTGCATAGCCGGGGACATCGGCCATCACATGCACGAGCGTGACCCGTGCGCCGGGACCGGCAAGCACCCGCGCGGCCTCAAGCGCGGCGGCCGGGTCATGGCTCTCGTCAAAAGCCACGGGAACGATGATATTGGAATACATGACGAACTCCCCTCCTCTGGAGACCGGTTTATGGCTCAGTTTCGGCGCTTCGCGGCGCCGGTGCATTGATGCAGGTCACGTCCGGCGGGCGCGCCGTGGCCGGGGTTCTCATCCGCCGGTCCGGTTCATCGGCCGTGCCACAGCGCCTTCGGTGGCGGTGTCGGTGTAAAGGAAATCATGTCCGCGCGGCTTGCTGGAGAGCCCTGCGCGGATCGCGGCGAGGAGCGGCTCGTTCCCCTCGGAGGCGCGCAGGGGCGCGCGCAGCTCGACCTTGCCGATCTGGCCGAGGCAGGGGTAAAGCGTACCGGTCGCACTCACCCGCACTCGATTGCAGCCCTCGCAGAAATTATGGCTCAGCGGTGTGATCAGGCCGATCTTCTGCCCGGTCTCGCGCAGGCGCAGATAACGCGCCGGGCCGCCCGTCGTTTCGGCAAGATCTTCGAGCGTGAAGCGCTCCGCCAGCCGTGCGCGCAGATCGGTGAGCGGCCAGAACTGGTCGCGCCGCGCCTGGCCGGGCAGATCGCCGAGCGGCATCACCTCGATGAAGCTGAGATCATGGCCCGCATCGCCCGCCCAGGCCACGAGATCAAAGAGTTCGTCCTCGTTGAAGCCCTTGAGCGCGACGGTGTTGATTTTTATCTTCAGCCCCGCGGCCTTTGCGGCCGCGATGCCCTCCAGCACCTTGGCGAGATCGCCGCGCCGGGTGATTTCGACAAAGCGGGCGGGATCGAGGCTGTCGAGCGAGACATTGATCCGCCGCACCCCGTGCTCTGCAAGGGCCGCGGCATGGCGGGCAAGTTGCGAGCCATTGGTGGTGAGGGTGAGCTCGTCCAGCGCTCCGCTCGCAAGATGGCGCGAGAGCGCGCGCACGAGGCTCATCATGTTGCGCCGCATCAGGGGTTCGCCCCCGGTCAGGCGCAGCTTGCGCACGCCAAGGCCGATGAAGGCGGAGGCGAGCCGGTCGAGTTCTTCGAGCGAGAGAACATCGCGCCGCGGCAGAAATGTCGTGTCCTCCGACATGCAATAGGCGCAACGGAAATCGCAGCGGTCGGTGACCGACAGCCGCAGATAGGTGATCGGGCGCGCGAAAGCGTCGGTGAGGGCGGGGCTCGTCATCTTTCAAGGGTAGTGTGGCGGCGGTCCCCCGGCAAGCGGCGGAACGTTCATGTGACGCGCGCGCGGGCGTGGAAGTCCGGGCGGTCCCACCGGCCGGTTTTGAGAATGTCGGCGAGAATCGCGGCGGCACGGTCGACCTCATCGGCGCCGAGATAGAGCGGCGTGAAGCCGAAGCGCAAGATGTCGGGCGCGCGGAAATCGCCGATCACCCCTTCGGCGATGAGCGCTTGCATGATCGCATAGCCCTGCGGATGCGCAAAGCTGGCCTGAGAGCCGCGTTGCGCGGGATCGCGCGGGGTCACGAGCCGCAGATCCGGGCAGATCGCTTCTACTGCGGCAATGAACCGGTCCGCCAGCATCAGCGATTGTGCCCGGACATCGGCCATCTCGACGCCCTCCCAGACATCGAGTGCCGCCTCGAGTGCGGCGAGTTGCAACACCGGGGGCGTGCCGACGCGCATCCGTTGCGTGCCCGGGGCGGGGCGGTAGCCCGGCTCGAAGGCGAAGGGGGCCTCATGGCCGAGCCAACCGCAAAGCGCGGGGCGGGCCGTCTCCGCATGGCGGGGCGCGACATAGAGGAAGGCGGGCGCGCCCGGTCCGGCATTGAGGTATTTATAGGTGCAGCCCGCAGCAAAATCTGCCCCTGCACCGGCAAGGTCGACCGGCAGCGCGCCCGCGGAATGCGCCAGATCCCAGAAGGCGAGCGCGCCGGCCACATGGGCCCTCGCGGTCAGCGCCTTCATGTCGTGTTTGCGCCCGGTGCGGTAATCGACCTCGGTCAGCATCGTCACGGCGATGCTTTCGTCGATCGCGGCTTCCACCTCTTCGGGGGCGACAATGCGCAGCTCATGCCCGGCGGCGAGCAGATCGGCCAGCCCCTGCGCAATATAGAGATCGGTCGGGAAATTGCCGCTGTCGGTCAGAATTACGCGCCGTTCGGGCCGGGCTGCGAGTGCGGCGGAGACGGCCTGAAACACCTTGATCGAGAGCGTGTCGCCGAGCGTCACGGTGCCGGGCTCGGCACCGATCAGCCGACCGATCCTGTCGCCGAGCCGCTCGGGCAGACCCATCCAGCCGGCGCGGTTCCAGGCGGTGATCAGCATCTGACCCCATTCCGCGGTCATCGCCTTGGCCACCCGGGCGGGCACCGCGCGCGGCAGCGGCCCAAGCGAATTGCCATCAAGATAGATCACCCCTTCGGGGATATCGAACAGCGCCCTGGTGGCGGTGAAATCTGTGCGCATCGGAGCCTCCCTCGGGCGGAGCCTGCCCGGGGCGGGCGGCGAGTGCAAGGGGGGGCGGCTGTGCACCTGCGCGCAAGTGACCCGCCGGGCGGGGCTTGCCAGCCCCGGCGCGAGCCCCAAAATGCGGATCAGGGCAGGGGAGAGAGCGATGAACCTGGCAACGACACTGAAACTTGCGCTGCAAGAAATGGAACTCCCGCCGATGTGGCTCGCGGTTTTTGCAGCGCTGGGCTGGGCGGTGGGGCAGCTCGCCCCGCTGCCGATCCCTTACGCGCCCGCCCTCGGCTGGGCGCTGGTCGGGCTGGGCCTTGCGATCTCGGGGCTCGCTGCGGCGCAGATGGTGCGCGCCCGCACCACCTTCATTCCCCGTCGCCAGCCCGCAAGGCTCGTGACCAACGGTATCTTCGCGCTCTCGCGCAACCCGATCTATCTGGCCGATGCCGTCATCCTCTCGGGGCTTTTGCTGATCTGGAACGCGCTCTTTGCCGCGCCGCTTGTGCCCGCCTTCATGCTCTGGATCACGCATCGTTACATCAGGGGCGAAGAGGCCTGGATCGCAGCGGCGCATGGCGAGGATTATGCCCGTTACCGCGCCCGCACCCGGCGCTGGCTTTGAAGTGATGCTGCGGCGCAGAAAAATCGTCGCAGCCTCGTGTCTCCGCGTCACGCGCGGGAATTTGCCGGATTGCCCGGTACTTCAGCAAACCCTTGAAACATTTTGGTAAATGGGAGCGGTAACATGGTATGCAACGGTATGCCGCACTGCGGCCCAAAGACTGCGTCAGATTCCCATCTGTTTCCTGTGATCATTCGCTTGTGAAACTTTCTTACGCGGTGTTAAGAGGCTGTCGCCACGTTTTGTCCCCCGGCTGAAATCGTCCGGGGGCAGCATTGGGAGAGAGAGAAGTGAAAATCGGCGCTCCGAAGGAGATTTTCGAGGGGGAAGCGCGCGTCGCACTCACCCCCGACTCTGCGGTCCAGCTCCAGAAGCTCGGACATGAATGCTACGTCGAGGCCGGGGCCGGTCATGCGGCAGGCTTCGAAGACAGTGCCTATGAGGCTGCGGGCGTGACCGTGGTGAAGGGCGCCGCCACACTCTTCGACACCGTCGATTTCATCGTCAAGGTGCGCCCGCCGGTCGATGCCGAGATGGCGCGTCTCAAACCCGGTAAAACGCTGATTTCCTTCTTCTATCCCGGTCAGAACAAGGCGCTTCTGGAGGCTGCGAAGGCCACCGGCGCCAATGTCGTTGCGATGGATATGGTGCCGCGGATCTCGCGCGCCCAAAAGATGGATGCGCTGTCGTCGATGGCGAACATCTCCGGCTACCGCGCGGTGATCGAGGCGGGCAACAATTTCGGCCGCTTCTTCACCGGTCAGGTGACGGCGGCGGGCAAGGTGCCGCCCGCGAAGGTGCTGATCGTCGGTGCGGGTGTTGCGGGGCTTGCCGCGATCGGCGCCTCGACCGCGCTCGGTGCGATCACCTATGCCTTTGATGTGCGCCCCGAAGTGGCCGAGCAGATCGAATCGATGGGCGCTGAATTCGTCTATCTCGATTTCGAGGAAACGCAGCAGGACGGCGCCGCGACGGGGGGCTATGCCGCCCCCTCGAGCCCTGAGTTCCGCGAAGCGCAACTGAAGAAATTCCGCGAGCTTGCGCCCGAGATGGACATCGTCATCACCACGGCGCTGATCCCCGGCCGCGATGCGCCGATCCTCTGGACCAAGGATATGGTCGCGGCGATGAAGCGCGGCTCGGTGATCGTTGACCTTGCCGCCGAGCGCGGCGGCAACTGCGAGCTGACCAAAAAGGACGAGAAGGTCGTCACCGAGAACGGCGTGACCGTGATTGGCTACACCGATTTCCCGTCCCGGATGGCGCAGCAATCGAGCCAGCTTTACGCGACCAACATCCGTCACATGATGACCGACCTGACCCCGGGCAAGGACGGCGTTGTCGTGCACAACATGGAAGACGATGTGATCCGCGGCGCGACGGTCGCTTATCAGGGCGAGATCACTTTCCCGCCGCCGCCGCCGAAAGTGGCCGCGATTGCCGCGCAAAAGCCGAAGGAAAAGCCCAAAGCGCTGACGCCTGAGGAAATCCGCGCCGCTGAAAAAGCCGCCTTCCGCAAGCAGACCCGCGATCAGCTGATCATGCTCGGGGCGGGTGGGGCCTTCCTCCTTGGTATCGGCCTTGTCGCGCCGGCGAGCTTCATGGCGCACTTCATCGTTTTTGCGCTCTCGTGCTTCGTCGGCTTCCAGGTGATCTGGAACGTCTCGCATTCGCTGCACACGCCCTTGATGGCCGTCACGAACGCGATCTCCTCGATCATCATTCTGGGCGCGCTGATGCAGGTGGGCTCGACCAACTATCTGGTGGTGCTGCTTTCGGCCGTCTCGGTCTTCCTTGCGGGCATCAACATCTTCGGCGGTTTCATGGTCACCCGGCGCATGCTGGCGATGTTCCAGAAGTCGTAAGCGGAGGGGAACATAATGGATTTCGGTTTCACCACGGCCGCTTACGTTGTTGCGGCGGTTCTTTTCATCCTCTCGCTGGGCGGGCTCTCGGGCCAGGAAAGCGCCAAGCGGGCGGTCTGGTACGGCATTGTCGGGATGGCGCTTGCCGTCGCGGCAACACTGGTCGGCCCCGGTCAGGGCTACTGGCTGCTGTCGATCATCCTGCTCGGCTGGGGCGGCTTTTATGGCGTCAAAGTCGCCAAGAAGGTGCAGATGACCGAGATGCCGCAACTCGTTGCGGCGATGCACTCGCTCGTTGGCCTTGCGGCCGTGCTTGTGGGCTATAACGCCTATATCGAGTCGGTCACCGTGCCGGAAATGAACGAGGCGGCGAAGGCGCTGCTGCGCGGCTTTGGCGCGGTTGTGGCGCATAAAACGCCGACCGAGCTCACCATCCTGCATGTCGAGCTGTTCCTCGGCGTGTTCATCGGGGCCGTGACCTTCACCGGTTCGATCATCGCCTTCGGCAAGCTCGCGGGCAAGGTCGACAGCAAGGCCAAGAAGCTTCCGGGCGGCCATATTCTCAACGCCGTTGCCGCGCTTGGCTCGGTGGCGATGCTCGTGCTCTTCATGCTCGGCTATGGCACCTGGCCGCTCATCGTGATGACGCTTCTGGCGCTTTTCATCGGCTATCACCTGATCATGGGCATCGGCGGCGCCGATATGCCGGTGGTCGTCTCGATGCTCAACTCCTATTCGGGCTGGGCCGCGGCGGCGATCGGCTTCTCGCTCGGCAACGATCTTCTGATCGTGACCGGGGCGCTGGTGGGCTCTTCGGGCGCGATCCTGAGCTACATCATGTGCAAGGCGATGAACCGCTCGTTTGTCTCAGTGATCCTCGGCGGCTTTGGCAACACCTCGGGCCCCGCGCAGGCGGTGGAAGGCGAGATGGTGGCGATTGATGCGCAAAGCGTGGCCGATGCGCTGAATGAAGCCGAAAGCATCATCATCATCCCGGGTTATGGCATGGCGGTGGCGCAGGCGCAGATGGCGGTGAGCGAACTCACCACGCTGCTGCGCTCGCGCGGCAAGTCGGTTCGCTTTGCCATTCACCCGGTGGCGGGGCGCTTGCCGGGGCACATGAACGTGCTGCTCGCCGAGGCGAAAGTGCCTTATGACATCGTCCTTGAGATGGACGAGATCAACGAGGACTTCCCTGAAACCGACGTGGCGATCGTGATCGGCTCGAACGACATCGTGAACCCGGCGGCGCAAGACGATCCGAACTCGCCGATCGCCGGGATGCCGGTTCTGGAAGTGTGGAAGGCGAAGCAGGTCTTTGTTTCCAAACGCGGTCAGGGCACGGGCTATTCGGGCATCGAAAACCCGCTTTTCTACAAGGAAAATACGCGGATGTTCTATGGCGACGCGAAGAAGTCGATCGAGGAACTGCTGCATCTGATCCGGCGCTGAGTCTGATCTTACGGCATTGGAAAGCCCCGCCTTCGGCGGGGCTTTTGCTTTCGCCTCGGCAGGGCCGAGGCGACCCGCGCGGGGGGCAAAGCCCCCCGCGCCCCCCGATTGATGCGCCTTAAGTCGTGCGTGATGTTTGCAGGAGGCTGTTTCGCTCCGCTGGCGCGGAGCGACCCGCCGGGGGCTCCGCCCCCGGACCCCCGGGATATTTGCGCAAGTTCGAAAGACGGGGATCTTGGGTCGGCTCGGCTCTGCCGAGGCGAACGACTTTCAGCCGAAGAGGATCAGATGTGAGCGGGCGATCACCAGAAGCGTTACTGCGCCATAGGTGGCAAAGCCCGCCATCGCCCAGAGCGTGAACCGGCGCGCAACCGGCGGCAGGACCGCTTCAAGGCTCGCACGGCGCTGGAACGGGGCGGTGGCGCCAAGCCCGAGCGCCAGCGCCGTTGCGCCGAACAGCGGCACGTAGAAGGCATAGCCGATATAGAAATACTCCCGCTGCAGAATGCAGAACGGGCAGTGATGATTGGGGTTCTCATAGACATAGAGCGAAATCACCGAGACCATCGCCGTCAGCGCCACCGCAAAGAACACCGCCCCCGCCAGCGCGAAGAGAGCATGGCCGCGCCCGGTCCTGACGGCATAGGCGCCGAGCCCCAACACCACCAGCTCCGCCAGTGCCAAAGCCCAGAGCGAGAGCCCCGGGGCGAGGCCCGCCATCTCGTTGCCGATCCCTTCATTTGCCGGGGTGAAGAGCTTCGAGCAGCAGGAGGTGATCACATCGGTGCGCAGGTTGAGATAATAGGCGAGTTCCAGCCCCCCCGCGAGGATCACGAGCGGCGCGATCCCAAGGATGAGCGCATATTTCACGCGGGTGAGCGGGTAGTCGCGCCCAAGCCGGTCCACATGATCCACGATCAGCCAGACCGCTGCGGCGAAGAACACCGCGATCTTGGCATAAAGCGCCGGGAAACCGTAGCCATTCACATTGAGCGTGCCGACCGCGCACATCGCCCCCACGAACAGCGCCGCCATCCGGTCTGCGTTGAACACGAACAGAAACAGCGCCACCGCCTCCGCCAGCATCACCATCGCAAAGAGGGTCGAGACAAGCTCGGTGCGCCGTTCCATCTCAAGCTGCGCGCGGCTTCCCGAGGCCAGATCCCAGTGCCGCACCAGCCGTTGCCCGAACCAGGCGGCGCCCAGCGCCACCAGAAGCGCGAGAAAGGAGACGAGGAGCAGGGTCAGGATCGGGGTGCGGAAGATCACGAACGCACCTCAACCACCTGCCCGTCACGCATCTCGACCACAGCGCTTACGGGGGCTGCCGCGATGATGCGCGGGTCATGGCTTGTCAGCAGGACCGTTTTGCCCTGATCGCGCAGCGCGGCCACAATATCGAGAAAGCGGTGCGTGAGCGCGGTATCGAGGTTGGCGGTTGGTTCATCGGCGATCAGCACCGGCGCATCGTTCACGAGCGCGCGGGCGATGGCGGCGCGCTGCGTTTCACCGCCCGAGAGCACTTCGACAGGCATCAAGGCCTTCGGGCCGAGCCCCAGAGCCTCGAGCCGGGCCAGCGCGCGCGCTTGCACGGCGCGCGGGTCTTCGCCCAAGGGGGCGGCGGGCAGCATCACGTTGTCGAGCACCGTCAGACCGCGGATCAGGTTGAAGCGCTGGAACACGAAGCCGAAGTGCCGGCGCCGCAGATCGGTCAGAAACCGCTCGGGCAGGCCGGAGACCGGCGCGCCATCGAGGGTGATGCGCCCGGTGCTGGGGCGCGCCATGCAGCCCACAAGGCTCAAAAGCGTGGTCTTGCCCGAGCCCGAGGGCCCCATGAACACCGTGACCCCGCCCCGGGCGATGGTCAGGGTGACGGCGTGGAGTGCCGTGACCGCGTTCGGGCGGCCCTCGTTATAAATTTTCGATACATCGGAGAGGGTTATCATCGCATCACCGCATCGGGGTCGGCACTTGCCGCGCGCCAGACCGGCACCACCGTTGCCGCCGCATAGGGCAGCGTGGTGAGCAGCAAAAGCACCACAAGCTCGGAAAGATCCACCCCGGGGGCGAGCCTGAACGCGGGGTAGATCACGGCCCAGCCTTTCAGCACCGGCGCAAAGAGTGGCGCGCCAGCCCAGAAAACATGGGCGTAAGCTGCTGTTGTGCCAAGGAGGAACGCGCCAAGCGAGACAAAGCCGCCTTCCCAGAGCTTCATCGCGATCACATCGCGCGTATCCCAGCCGATCGCCTTCAATATGCCGATCTCGCGCGCTTCCTCGGCGGAGAGGCCCGAGGCTTTGTCGGCGGCAAAAATCGCGAAGGCGAGCATGGCAACCGCGGCAAGGGCCACCATCATCCCCTCGCGCCAGTCAAAGAGCTTCATATAGGTGCGGGCAATGTCGTCGCGGGTGACGAAGCGGGCATCGGGCATCGCGCGGCTGGCCTTGTCGACCACGGTGGCGCGTTCGCGCGGGTTGCGCACGCTGGCGGCAAGGTCGGTGAACATGTCCTCGGGCACCGAGAAAAAGGCGCGGAAATCCGCCGCGTTCATCAAGAGCAGATCGGCGGTCAGCAGGGCAGAGTCGCTTTCAAAGGTTTGCGCCACGTCGAAGCGGTTCAAATCCCCCTGCTTGCGGGAGAGAAAGAGCGGGGCGCCCTGCCATTCAAGCCCGCGCGCCCGCGCGATGCCCTCGCCAATGATCACCTGCCCGGGGGGGGGCATCTGCCCCGCTTCGGGCACCATCACGGTGTAATTCGCGCCGCTCACCCGGTCATAATAATAGCCCCAAAGCCGACCACGCACATCGCGCACGCCGCGGATGCTGGCGAGATCGTCGATCAGATCGGCAGAAATCATCGCCTGACGGCCAAGCGAAAGCTGCTGCACGATCAGATCCGGCGCACCCTCAAGCGCGGCATCCGCCTCTTGCCGCAGAGCCGAGGCGAAGAACATCGCCGAGGCCAGCAAAAACACCACAAGCGAGAAGACCGCGACGAGGGCAAGGTTCTTGACCTTGCGGCGGGAAAGCGCGGCGATCGTGTAATCAGCGAGTGCGCGTTGGCGGCGCAGCGCGTTCATCGTGTGACCTCCGCTTCCGAAAAGCCGAGCCTTGCCGCGCCCCATGGCCCCGCAGGGGGCACGAAACTGCCGGAGGGGAAATGTTCGAAACTGCCGGGCGCATCTTGAAAGGCGGCGGCATGATCGGCGAGCGCGGGGTGGCGGGTGTAGCGTGCCTCGGTGAAAAGGGCGAGATCGCTCAGGCCGAGATCGGCCACGATCTGACGCTCGCGCGCGATGCGCAGGCGCTCTTGCGGGGCGCGCCAAAGCGCATCGGCGGCCTCGGCCATGCCAAGCGCCACGAGCAGGCCCAGTGCCCCGAAGACCGGCGTGGCGGGGCGGCGATATCGGGGCAGGGCGGTCACTCGAAGCGGCCCTCATCAAGCGCGAAGGGCAGCTCGGGCGTGACCTCGGCAAAGCTCACGAGCCGCTTGCCCTTGTGGTCGCGCATGAAATCCTCGGCATCGGCCGGGGTCGCGAGCGGCACGAACTCATGGCCCATCGGCCCGAGCACATCCGAGCCCACCGCATAAAGCGCTTCGCGGGCATCGACCATCGCGACCTCGTAATAATCGCTCACCCCCATGCCGGTGATCTGCGCGCGGCTGCGGCCGCGGGCATATTTGCCGGGGTCGTGCAGGAACTTGAAGAAATCCTTCGGCCCGTCGAAATGCACCGCTGTGCCGTCGGAAAACTGGATCGTCGCGATCCAGTCCGGGTAGCGCGCGACGAACATGCCGCAGACCGGGCAGGTGTCGCGGGGGCCGGGCGGTGGCAGCGTGATTTTTGCCGCCGCGGCAGAGGCAAAGCCGGGCGCGAGCGGTAGCGCTGCCGCGCCGAGCAGCAGCGCCAGCGTGCTCCGCCGGGATTGCTGCGAGATATTGCACATGGTCAACTCCAAGTCAGGCCGCGCAGTGAGGCGCGGCCAAAATGTTGCAAAAGGTCAATTGCCGGCGGGCATAGCCATGCCCATTTGCTTGCGTTTCTCCCCGCGGCGGGCCCGAATGGCGAGCGTATCCTTGGCCATATCGAGATAGGCGAGGGTCAGCGCCTCGTCAAAAGCTGTGGTCTTGGCCCCCGCGGCGCTGGCGGCGGCCTCGGCCTTGGCTGCATCGGCATAGGCCCATTTTGACACGGCTGTCATCGTGCCGGGTTTGCCCGGGTCGATCACATAGGTCATCGCGCCCGTTTCGGCGAGCGGCTTCACCTCGCCCTCGGCCCCGGCATCGCCCGCATAGATCGCCTTCGGCCCGGCATCCATGTTGAGCGCGAGCGAAATCGCCGCGCAGTGGAGCGAGCAAGTGGCATCGACCGTGTCATTGGCATAGACGATGAGGTGACGGGTGTGGGAATACATCTGCCGCATCATGCCGCAATAGGGGCAGCGGGGGTATTTTTCGAATTCATCGGTGAGCGGGTCGGTATCGACCTTCAAAAACCGCGTCAGCCCGTTCTCGTCGGTCCATTGCATCGGGCTCACGGGCTTTTCGGTGGGCGCCATCGCCATTTCGGCGTGCGCGGCGGTGCCTGCCAGCCCCGCGAATGCGGCGCCGGTGGTGGTGGTGATCAGAAAATTGCGACGGTTCATGGAAATCTCCGGTCATTGGCGTGGGGCAAGCGCCCGAAGGCGGCCCCGGATCATGGCGCGAACACGGCAAGACACCCGACCGGCGCCGGAGGTGCGGGACGCTGCCCCTCCGGCCCGGACGCGGGGTCGTCAGGCGCGCGGCGGCGCGCGGATCTGGCCGGAGCGGGAAAGCGGAGCGATGAAGCCAAAGGGGACAAACAGCGTGGGTGCGAGCGCGGCAATCAGGGTGACAATCGGCGCGGGCGCAAGGCTTGCAACCGGCGCATCAAAGCTGCACACGCCCGCCGAGGCGCAGACGGCGCAATCACCGTGCCCTGTGGGGGCGGGCGCGCCGGGTTGGGCGACGATGCGGCCCGAGGCGGGGTCATAAAGCGCGACCCCCTCGCCCGTGCAAATTTGCAAAAAGCCGAGCCGGGCGCCGGGTTGGGCCGCGCCCATCTCATGCACGGCTGCCGCCCCCAGATGCTCGGCAAAGAACAGCACCTGCACCAGCATCGCAAGGATCGCCAGCGCGCGCGGCAGCGCGTGGCGAAGCGGTCGGGCTGGAAGAGCGGGGGTGAGCGACATGGGCCTGCGTGCAATGGGTCGCCGCAGCCTCGCCTCAGATGGTCAAAAAAGCAACACTCTTCCGGCGCTTCCGGGCTGGCGGCTGCGACATTTTGTGCGCCCGGCGGCTCCGGCCTGCCGATGCTGTAATCGGCACAATCGCGCGCTTGCCAATGGCGGCCTCTGCCCGCACAACGGGCCATCATGACCCGTGCCCCCTCTTTTGTCCCGAGCAAGGATCGCCCGCTTGCGGGCATCGCCTGGATGCTTGCCACCACGCTCAGCTTTACCGCCGTGAATGTGAGCGTGCATTATCTGGGGGCGGGCCTCCCCGCGACCCAGACCTCTTTCGTGCGCTTCCTCTGGGGCTGGCTTTTCGTTGCCCCGGCGCTCTGGCAGCTTGTGCGATTGCGCTTTGCGCCAAAGGTCTGGGCGCTCTTTGGTCTGCGCGGGCTGTTGCATGCGGTGGGCGTGATCTTGTGGTTTTACGCCATGGCGCGGATCTCGATCGCCGATGTGACGGCGATCGGCTATCTCAACCCGATTGTCGTCTCGATCGGGGCGGCGCTGCTTTTGGGCGAGGCCTTCGCCTGGCGCCGGGGCGTGGCGATTGCGGTCGCGCTCCTTGGGGCGCTGGTGATCTTGCGGCCGGGCCTGCGCGAGATTACCTCGGGCCATGTCGCCCAGCTTGGCGCGGCGCTCTTCTTCGGGCTCTCCTATCTGGTGATGAAGCGCCTTTCTGTGCTCGCGCCCGCCGCCGTTGTGGTGGCGATGATGACGGTGGTGGTGACGATCTGCCTTGCGCCACTCGCGCTTTTGCAATGGCAGCCGATGACGCTTTCGGAAAACCTGATGCTCGGCACCACGGCGCTTTTCGCCACGCTCGGCCATTATTGCATGACACGCGCCTTTGCCTGCGCGCCGGTCACCGTCACTCAGCCGGTGGTGTTTTTGCAGCTTGTCTGGGCCTCGACCGCCGGGCTCTTGCTGTTTGGGGAGGCGATCGACCCCTTCGTCTTCCTTGGCGGCGGGATGATCGTTGGCGCAGTGAGCTATATCACATGGCGCGAAGCGCAGGCCCGCCGCCGCCAAAGCTGAAAGGCCCCTCGCGGAGGGGCCTTTCGGGCGTGTCAGCGTGCCGCCTCGGCACCGCGCGGGTCGATCAGCCGCGCAATCACCCCCTCGCGGGTGACGCGGCGCCCGCCGGTGAGCGCCACGGCGGGCACGTCGCGCAGGAGCGCCATCACCTCTTTCACCGGCAGATCGGGCGAGAGAGGCGTGCCCTCGGCGCTGCCCGGCTCGGAAACATCTGCCGCCGTGAGCACGCCAAGCGGGTTCATATGCGCCACGAAATCCTCGACATAATCGTCGACCGGATTGGCGATGATGTCGCGCGCCGTGCCCATCTGCACGATCCGCCCGCCCTCCATGAGCGCGATCCGGTTGCCGATCTTGAAAGCCTCATCAAGGTCATGGGACACGAAAACGATAGTGCGTTTGAGCGTGGATTGCAGCTCGAGCAACTCGTCTTGCAGCTTGGCGCGAATGAGCGGGTCAAGCGCCGAGAAGGGCTCGTCCATCAAAAGGATCGGCGCCTCGGTGGCAAAGGCGCGCGCAAGGCCCACGCGCTGCTGCATGCCGCCCGAAAGCTCGCCCACCTTGCGATCTGCCCAGTCCTCAAGATGAACCAGTTGCAGCTGCGCATCCACTCGGTCACGCCGCTCCGCCTTCGACATGCCGCCGAGTTCAAGCCCGAGGCCGACGTTTTCGCGCACCGTGCGCCAGGGCAGCAGGCCGAACTGCTGGAACACCATGGCCACGCGAGAGAGGCGAATGCGGCGCAGGGTTTGCGGATCGGCATGGGTGACATCCACAAGCCCGTTGCCGTCACAGACCTCCACCTTGCCACGGCAAACCGGGTTGAGCCCGTTCACCGCGCGCAGAAGCGTTGATTTGCCCGAGCCCGAGAGCCCCATCAGCACGAGGATTTCGCCCTCGGCCACCTCGAGCGAGCAATTGTGCACGCCCAGAACCTGGCCCGTCGCCTCCTGAATCTCGCTCCGGCTCTGGCCCTGATCCATCAGCGGCAGCGCCCGCCCCGGCTGGTCGCCGAACACGATCGAGACATTGTCGAACCGCACCGCAACGCCCGCGGTCTCCTTCGGGGTCATGATCCGGGTCATTTCTTGCCTCCCAGACGCAGCATCCGGTCAAGGATGATGGCGACAACGACGATGATCATCCCGGCCTCGAAGCCGAGCGCGGTATTGACCGAGTTGAGCGCGCGCACCACCGGCACGCCGAGCCCGTTGGCGCCGACAAGCGCCGCGATCACCACCATCGAGAGCGAGAGCATGATGGTCTGGTTCATCCCTGCCATGATCTGCGGCAGGGCATAGGGAAGCTCCACTTTCCACAGCACCTGCCGCGGCGTGGCCCCAAAGGCGCGGGCGGCCTCAAGCAGGGCCTGCGGCGTGGAGGACACGCCCAGATGCGTGAGCCGGATCGGCGCGGGCAGCACGAAGATCACCGTGGCGATCAGGCCGGGCACCATGCCGATGCCAAAAAACACGATGGCCGGAATGAGATAGACGAAGGTCGGCAGGGTCTGCATGAGGTCCAGAACCGGCTGCATCGCCATGAAAAGCCTTGGGCGGTGCGCCGCGGCAATGCCGATCGGCACGCCCACCACCATGCACACGACACAGGCCGAAAGCACCAGCGTCAGGCTTTCGGTCGTCGGTTTCCAGTAGCCCTGGTTGAGGATGTAGAGAAAGCCCACGAAGACCAGTGCGACCATCTTCCAGTTGCGCTGCGTGGCCCATGTGAGCGCGCAGAAGATCGCGATGATCACCAGCGGCGGCGGTGTCTGCAACAGCCACAGGATGCCGTCGATCAGCGCCTGCATCAGTGCCGAAAGCATGTCGAAAATGCCCGAGGCATTCTCCTTGAACCAGTCGAAGACGAATTTCGCCGTCTTGCCGACCGGGATCTTCTGGGCCGTAAGCCACTCCATCTACATCTTTCCCCTCAAGTCGCGCCCGGTATCGGGCCTGCATCGCCCCCCGCAGCCTTGCGGGCGAGGGGCGGAATGGTGCTTATTTCAGCGCTTCGGTCACGGCGGCGAGCCCGTCGCCACCATCCTTGGTGGTCACGCCCGCAAGCCAGGGCGCGAGCACCTCGGTATGCGCCGCGAGCCAGGCCTTCGCGGCCACTTTCGGCTCCTCGCCATCGTCGAGGATCTTGCCCATGATCTCGTTTTCCATCGCAAGCGAGAACTCAAGGTTTTCGAGCAGCTTGCCGGTGTTCGGGCACTCGGCCACATAGCCTTTGCGGACGTTCGTCGCCACTTCCGCGCCGCCATAGTTCGGGCCGAAGAAATCGTCACCACCCGCAAGATAGGTGAGGTCGAAATTGGCGTTCATCGGATGCGGTTCCCAGCCGAGGAACACGACCGGCTCGTTCGACTTGTCGGCGCGCGCGACCTGCGCGAGCATGCCTTGCTCGGAGCTTTCGACCACTTCGAAGCCCTCGAGCCCGAAGGCGTTTGCCGTGATCATGTCCATGATCAGCCGGTTGCCGTCATTGCCCGGCTCGATGCCGTAGATCTGCCCGTTGAGCGCATCCTTGTGCGTGGCGATATCGGCAAAATCCTTGATCCCGAGCGCCGCGCCCGCGGCGTTGGTGGCGAGCGTGTATTTGGCGCCCGTCAGGTTCACCCGCACCGTTTCCACCGAGCCCTCGTCGCGGTAGGGCGCAAGATCGGCCTCCATCGTCGGCATCCAGTTGCCGAGGAACACATCGACATCGCCGCCCGCAAGCGCGGTATAGGTCACCGGCACCGAGAGCACTTTCACGTCGGTCTCGTAGCCGAGCGCTTCGAGCACGACCGAGGTGGCGGCGGTGGTCGCGGTGATATCGGTCCAGCCGACATCCGAGAACACGACCTTGTCGCAATTGGCGCTGGCGGGAAGGGCGAGCGAAAGTGTCGCAGCCCCGGCAAGAAGGAACGAACGAAGGGTCATTTTGGTCTCCCGTTGGTTGCCCGGTTTGGTGGTCAGGCTTTTTGTTGATTGACGAGTCAATAAACTTGCCTGTAGCTCCAGAAAGCAAGACCTTTTTGTCGCAGGGACGCAAAAGCCATGCCGAAGCTTGGGGCAGAGCCTATTCGACGGGCAGCCTTGGTGAAAGCCACGATTGAGACCGTGGGGGAGGCCGGGTCGCTTGAAGTGACTGTCGCGCAGATCGCGCGGCGTGCAGGCATGTCTTCTGCGCTCGCGCATCATTATTTCGGCTCGAAGGAACAGATTTTTCTTGCCGCGATGCGCTCGATTCTGACCCTCTACGGGGCAGAAGTGCGCGGCGCTCTGGCGACGGCACAGGATCCCGAGTCGCGGCTTCGGGCGATTGTTGCGGCCTCTTTTGCGGCGGGCAGCTTCCGGCGCGAGACGATTTCGGCCTGGCTGAACTTTTACGTGCTCGCGCAGACGAATGCAGAGGCGCACCGGCTCCTGCGGGTCTACCAGCGGCGGCTGCGCTCCAACCTGCGCCACGATCTGCGCGTGCTGGTCGGGCCGCGGGCCGAGGCGGTGGCCCGGGGCCTCGGCGCGATGATCGACGGCGTCTATATTCGTGCCGCCCTTGCCGATGGTGCGCCGGATCGCCGCTATGCACTTGATATCGTGACAGAATATCTCGATCGTGAACTGGAGGGAACGCCATGAAGGCTCAACCGCAAGCAAGCCATTTTGTGGATGGCACCTGGCTCGAAGACGCTGCTGGCGCCGAGATCGAGGTGATTTATCCCGGCACGGGCGAGGTGATCGCGCGGCTCCACGAGGCGACGCCCGCCGTGATCGACGCGGCGCTTGCCTCTGCCACGCGGGCGCAAAAAGTATGGGCTGCGATGAAGCCTGTCGCGCGTGCGCGAATCCTGCGCCGCGCGGTCGATCTTATTCATGCGCGCGCGGCGGAGCTGGCGCAGCTCGAGACCCTCGACACCGGCAAGCCGATTCAGGAGACCGAAGTGGCCGACTGGCCCTCGGGCGCCGATGCGCTCGAATATTTCGCGGGCCTCGCGCCCACGCTGACGGGCGAGACCATCCCGCTGGGCGGCGATTTTGCCTATACGATTCGCGAGCCGCTCGGCGTGTGCGTGGGGATCGGCGCCTGGAACTATCCGAGCCAGATCGCCTGCTGGAAGGCCGCGCCCGCGCTTTCAACCGGCAATGCGATGGTGTTCAAACCCTCCGAGATCACGCCGCTCGGCGCGTTGCAGCTGGCCGCGATCTTCATCGAGGCGGGGATGCCGCCCGGCGTTTTCAACGTGGTGCAGGGGCGCGGGGCCGCAGGCGCAGCGCTCTCGACCGATCCGCGGGTGGCGAAGGTCTCGCTCACCGGTTCGGTGCCGACGGGCGCGAAGGTCTATGCCGCCGCGGGGGCGGGCATGAAGCATGTGACGATGGAGCTTGGCGGCAAGTCGCCGCTCATCGTTTTTGACGATGCCGATCTGGAAAGCGCGATCGGCGCGGCGATGCTCGGCAACTTCTATTCCTCGGGGCAGATCTGCTCGAACGGCACCCGCGTTTTTGTGCAAAAAGGGATCAAGGAGCGGTTTCTGGCGCGCCTTGCCGCGCGCACGGCGGCCATCGTGGCGGGCGACCCGCTCGATCCGGCGACGCAATTTGGCCCGCTGGTGAGTGCCGATCAACACGCGAAGGTGTTGGGCTATATCGCGAAAGGCAAGGAAGAGGGGGCGCGGCTTGTTTGCGGCGGCGCCGGCAACGAGGGGCCCTTGTTCGTGCAGCCCACTGTTTTCGCCGATGTGACTGACGACATGACCATCGCGCGGGAAGAGATTTTCGGCCCCGTGATGGCGGTTCTGGAGTTCGAGACCGAGGAAGAGGTGGTTGCGCGCGCCAACGGCACGCAGTTCGGCCTCGCCGCCGGGGTCTTTACCGGCGATCTGGCGCGCGGCCACCGGGTGATCGGCGCGCTCGAAGCCGGCACCTGCTGGATCAACGCCTATAACCTGACGCCCGTCGAAATGCCGTTTGGCGCGGTCAAGGCCTCGGGCCTCGGGCGGGAGAATTCCAAGGCGGCGGTCGAGCACTACACCCAGCTCAAGGCCGTCTATGTCGGCATGGGGCCGGTTGAAAGCCCCTATTGAACATCACGCCGGGGGCGCTGCCCCCGGACCCCCGGGATATTTACGGCAAGATGAAAGAGCACGGCATGGATGCGGATTATGTGATCATGGGTTCGGGTTCGGGCGGGTCTGCGCTGGGCTACCGGCTCGCGGAAGCCGGACATAAGGTTGTCATTATCGAACATGGCGGTACCGATTGGGGGCCGTTCATCCAGATGCCGGCGGCGCTCTCCTACCCGATGAACATGGGCCGGTATGACTGGGGCATGTCGACCGAGCCCGAGCCGAACCTCGGCGGTCGGCGCCTTGTCACGCCGCGTGGCAAGGTGATTGGCGGCTCTTCCTCGATCAATGGCATGGTCTATGTGCGTGGCCATGCACGGGATTTCGACCATTGGGCGGAGCAGGGGGCAACCGGCTGGGCCTATGCGGATGTGCTGCCCTATTTCAAGCGGCAGGAGAACTGGCACGGCAGCCATGATGGCGCCGATGCCGCCTGGCGCGGCCATTCCGGCCCGCTCCATGTCACGCGCGGCCCGCGTAAAAATGTTCTTTTCGAACATTTCATTCAGGCGGGCGCCGCCGCGGGCTACCCGGTGACGATGGATTACAATGGCGAGCAGCAGGAGGGCTTCGGCCCGATGGAGGCGACGATCTGGAAGGGCCGGCGCTGGTCGGTGGCCAATGCCTATCTGCGCCCCGCGCTCAAACGCGGCAACCTTCAGATTTTGCGCGGGCTCGCCCGCAAGGTGGTGATCGAGGCGGGCCGCGCGGTGGGCGTGGAATACGAGCGCGACGGGGTGATCAAGGTCGCGCGCGCGCGCGCCGAGGTGGTGCTCTCTGCGTCCTCTCTCAACACGCCGAAGCTTTTGATGCTGTCGGGTATCGGCGATGCGGAGCATCTGCAATCGCATGGGATCGAGGTAGTGGCGCATCGCCCCGGGGTTGGCGCGAACCTGCAAGATCACCTTGAAATCTATATGCAATTTGCGGCGCAAGAGCCGGTGACGCTCTACAAATACTGGAACCTCTGGGGCAAGTTGACGGTGGGCGCGCAATGGCTCTTTACCCGCAGCGGGCTCGGCGCCTCGAACCAGTTCGAGGCTTGCGGCTTCATCCGCTCCGATGCCGGGGTCGAATATCCCGACATCCAGTATCACTTCCTGCCGATCGCCGTGCGCTACGATGGCAAGGCCGCCGCGGAGGGGCATGGCTTCCAGGTCCACACGGGGCCGATGCGCTCGAAATCGCGTGGCACCGTCACGCTGCGCTCTGCCGATCCGAAGGAGAACCCGGTGATCCGGTTCAATTACATGTCCCATCCCGACGATTGGGCGGAGTTCCGCAAAGTGGTGCGGCTCACGCGCGAGATCTTTGACCAGGCGCCGATGACAGGCCATGTGAAGCATGAGATCCAGCCCGGCGCCGGAGTTCAGAGCGATTCCGAGATTGATCTGTTCATCCGCGATCATGCGGAAAGCGCCTATCACCCCTGTGGCACCGCGCGGATGGGGCGTGCGGACGATCCGATGGCAGTGGTTGACCCCGAAGCGCGGGTGATCGGCGTCGAGGGGCTGCGCGTGGCCGACAGTTCGATCTTCCCGCGGGTGACGAATGGCAACCTCAACGGCCCCTCGATCATGGTCGGCGAGAAGGTGGCGGACCATATTCTGGGGCGTCGCCTGCCCTCCGAGAATGTGGTGCCCTGGATCAATCCGACCTGGAAGACCGCGCAGCGCTGACGCAATATATGGTGCGTATTCTTAATCGGCCCACATAATCTGCTTGCGCTCCGGCGGCTCTGCGCTAGGTTCGCCCCATGATGAAGTGGGTTTTGATATTCGTGGCTCTGGCCTGCCCGGCCGCGGCCGGGGAGGTGGAGGGCAGGGCCCGGGTGATTGATGGCGATACGCTCGCGATCGGCGCGGAAAAAGTTCGGCTTCAGGGGATCGACGCCCCCGAACATGACCAGACTTGTGAGGATGCGCTGGGGCGGGCCTGGCCCTGCGGCGCGGCCGCCACGAAGCGGCTCGAAACGCTGGTCGGACAGGGCGAGATTCTCTGTGAAGGCAAGGAACGCGACCGCTATCACCGGCTTCTTGGAACCTGCCGCGCCGGTGGGCAGGTGATCAACGCCGTGCTTGTGTCCGAAGGGCTGGCCGAGGCCTATCGCCGCTACGCGCTCACTTATGTGCAGCAGGAAGAGGCTGCCCGCGCGGCCCGGCGAGGCATCTGGCGTGGTGCGCATCTGGCGCCGGAGGCGTTCCGGCATGGCGCGGCCCATCGCCCAGAACGGGTGTCCGGCTGCCTTATCAAAGGAAATATTTCAAAAAACGGCAAGATTTTTCATGTTTTTGGCGCGCCGGATTATCAGCGCACGCAGATTGACACGCGCAAGGGCGAGCGCTGGTTCTGCTCGGAAGCCGAAGCGCGCGCGGCCGGTTGGCGTCCGGCGAGACGCTAGGCTCACGCGATGTCATAGGGCAGCAGGCCGCGGCGGTTGGGGGTGACGATCAGGCGGCGCTCCAGCGGCGGCACGGAGCGTTGGTGGCATTCTCTGCGCTCGCAGATCCGGCAGGAAATGCCGATCGGCTGATAGGCGCGCGGGTTGCTCAGTTCCATGTCATCGGCATAGACAAGTCCGCGCGCATGCGACACTTCGCAGCCCAGGCAGATCGCATAGCGCCGCACCGGGGCGGTGAAACTCCCGCCAGATTTCGAGACATCGCGGGCGAGGCAGAGATACCGCACCCCATCCGGCGTCTCGGCCAGTTGCCGTAGAAATTTAGTCGGCGTTTCAAAGGCCTGATGCACGTTCCAGAGCGGGCAGGCGCCGCCGAACCGGGCGAATTGCAGCCGGGTGGCGGAATGGCGCTTGGTGATCGTGCCAGCCTGGTCGACGCGCACGAAGAAGAACGGGATGCCCTTGGCACCGGGGCGCTGCAGGGTCGAGAGCCGATGGGCCACCTGCTCGATGCTGGCGCCGAAATGGTCGGCAAGGCGCTCGAGGTCATGGCGCGTTTCCTGCGCGGCCTCGAGAAAGGCGCGGTAGGGAAGCAATGCCGCCCCGGCGAAATAATTCGCAAGCCCGATCTTGGCGATCGCGCGCGAGGTCTCGGACTGGAACCGTGCAAGATCGAGGGTCGCATCCAGAAGCGGGTTCTGGGTGATCAGCGCGACCTGATGCAGGAGCTGGAAGGCCTGGGTCGCGCGGTGCGCATGGTTGGCCAGATGCAGGCTGTCTCCCTGTCGCAGGCGCAGCTCTGAAATATCGGAAAACTGCACTTTTACCCCATGCATCGCGAGCACTTCGATAGCCCGGGCCATAGGGTCAAGACGCTTTCCATTCGGGCTTGAAAACTGCTCGGCAGCACGGTCGACGGCATCGATGTAATTGTCGCAATAGTGAAAGAAGTCGCGCACTTCTTCCCAAGGGCTGACGACCGTTTGCGCGCCTTCGCGCCCCAGCGCCTCGTCGAGTGAGGCGAGCCTTTCGTGTACTTGCCGATAGGCGCGGTGCAGTTCGAGAAATGCGCGTGCGAGCGCGGGCGCATTCGAGGCGGCCAGGCGCAGATCGGCGAGCGGAGGGGCGCCGCCATCGGCAAAGACCGGATCGGCCAGCGCCTCGCGCATGTCGCTGACGAGCCGTTCGGCATCGCCCGCCGAAAGTTCGGTCACGTCGAGGCCGAATTCGCCTGCCAGTGCCAGAACCACTGCGGCGGACACCGGACGGTGGTTGTTTTCCATCTGGTTGAGATAGGGCAGCGAGACGCCGAGCCGGTCGGCAAAAGCCTTTTGCGTCAGCCCGAGCCGCGCACGGGTCTCACGCAGCTTGACGCCAGCATAGAGTTTCTGGGTTGTCATCGGCGCCTCCCCGCGCTTTTGCAAAGCGATTGTAGTCTTTGCAAAGCTCAGGCGTCAAATGCCGAGCGCGCGACGGCGGTGAAACACCCAGAGGATCGCGCAGACCGAGAGCGCCGAGGAAGCGAACATCACGAGGGTGAGGTTGAAAACGGAGACCTCAACCCCGATCAGCGCCGCGGTGAGGCTCGAGAGCGCAGCGCCACAGCCGATTGTGAGCGTGGCGCCAAGGCCGGAGGCCGTGCCCGCAAGGTCGGGGCGTACCGACATCATCCCGGCATTGGCCGAAGGCAGCGACAGGCCGTTGCCGATCCCGGTCACGCCGACGAGGGAGAAGAAAAGGAGCGGACCCAGAAGCCCGGCGAGGCTCGCCAGAAGCGCCGCCGCGAGGGCGAGGGTGGCCAGCGCAGTGCCCGCGAGCACCATCTTGTCCATTCCGAGGCGCGTGGCGAAGCGGCCCGAGACCCAGTTCCCGATCAGATAGCCGAGCGACGGCAGGGCGAAATAATAGCCGACCTCCGCCGGGCTCAACCCGAATGCCTTCTCGCCCACCAAAGGCGCACCGCCGAGATAGGCATAAAAGAGCCCTGCGGCAGAGGCGGCGGAGAGCGAATACCCCCAGAAGCGCTGGGAGCGGACAAGCACCGGATAGGCGCGGGCCTGAGCGCGGAAGCCGAGCCCGCCGCCCGCCACCGTCTCGCCCATATCGGCCCACACCAGACAGAACAGGCCGATCCCGGAGGCGGCGAGCACCCAGAGGTTCGCCCGCCAGCCAAAGCCCGCGTCGAGCAGCCCGCCGATCACCGGGCCCACCATCGGCACAAGCGACATGCCCATGGTGACATAGCCGATTTTTGAGGCGGCTTCTGGGCCGGGCACCACGTCACGGACCGCAGCGCGCGACAGAACGAATGTGGTCGCCACCACCGCCTGCACGAAGCGCGCGGCGAGGAAGCTCTCGGCCGTGGGGGCGAAAAGCGCCGTGAACGAGGCGAGCGTGAAGATCGCCACCACGCCAAGCGTCACCGGCCGGCGGCCGAACCGGTCCGAGATCGGGCCGATCACGAATTGCGCGAGCGCCGAGACTGCGAGATAGGCCGAGATCGCAAGCTGCATCACGCCGTAATCCACCCCGAAATGGCGCGCCATGCCGGGCAGCGAGGGCAGGAAGATATTGAGCGCAAGCGCCGCCACCCCGGTCGACAGCACCAGGGTCAGGATATGGGGCGGCGTGGAGCGGTCAAGAAAGGCCATGGCAAGGCGCTAGGCGTTGCGCGGCTTTTTGTCCATGGGGCAGTTGTATGCCGCACAAGATCGCTAGCCGCGGTTGGAGAATACAAGCCCCGCCCCCGCCACGATCAGCCCAAAGCCAAGCGCGGTGCGCCAGCTTGGCGCCTCGCCCAGCCACCAGGTGTTGAAGGCGACGAAGACGCTGAGCGAAATGACCTCCTGCATCACTTTCAGTTGTGCCGCCGTTAGCGTGCCGTAACCGATCCGGTTTGCGGGCACCATCAGCAGGTATTCGAAAAAGGCGATGCCCCAGGAGACGAGGATCGCGACGAGAAGCGGCGCGGATTTGAAGCGCAGATGCCCGTACCAGGCGAAGGTCATGAAAACATTCGACGCCGAAAGCAGAAGAAAGGTGACGAGCGGGGCGGGCAGTTGCATGATGATCTCCGGGAACCGCTCTAGCGCAGGGCCGGACGCCACACCAGAGCCGCGAATTTGCGGATTTGCAATTCGCAATCGTGCCGCTGGGAATAATTTGCAAATTTTCGCAAATCCGCTTGGTAATAATCTTGCGCTGAATTAGGTTGCGCGGAAATTCTCGGAGGGGACCCCATGAAAGATATTCTGAGCGAGCTGGAAAGCCGCCGGGCGGCCGCGCGCCTGGGTGGCGGCGAACGCCGCATCGATGCCCAGCACAAGAAGGGCAAACTGACCGCGCGCGAACGCATCGAGCTGTTGCTTGACGAGGGGTCGTTCGAAGAATTCGACATGTTCAAAACCCATCGCTGTACCGAATTCGGCATGGAGCAAGACCATATCTCGGGCGATGGCGTGGTGACCGGCTGGGGCACGGTGAACGGCCGCATGGTCTATGTGTTCTCGCAGGATTTCACGGTGTTCGGCGGCTCGCTTTCCGAAACCCATGCCGAGAAGATCTGCAAGATCATGGATATGGCGGTGCAAAACGGCGCGCCGGTCATTGGCATGAACGATTCGGGCGGCGCGCGCATTCAGGAAGGCGTGGCCTCGCTCGCGGGCTATGCCGAGGTGTTCCAGCGCAACATCATGGCCTCGGGCGTGGTGCCGCAGATCTCGCTCATCATGGGGCCCTGCGCGGGCGGCGCGGTCTATTCGCCCGCCATGACCGATTTCATCTTCATGGTGAAAGACAGCTCCTACATGTTCGTCACCGGCCCCGACGTGGTGAAAACGGTGACCAACGAGATCGTCACCGCCGAGGAACTGGGCGGTGCGGGCACTCATACCAAGAAAAGCTCGGTGGCCGACGGCGCCTATGAGAACGATGTCGAAGCGATTTACGAGACCCGGCGTCTGATCGACTTCCTGCCGCTCTCGAACCGCGAGAAATCGCCGGTGCGGCCCTTCTTTGACGATGTCGGCCGGATCGACGAAAGCCTCGATACGCTCATTCCGGCCAACCCCAACATGCCCTATGACATGAAGGAACTGATCACGAAGATTGCCGATGAGGGCGATTTCTTCGAGATCCAGGCGGCGTTCGCAGGCAATATCATCACCGGCTTCATCCGCATCGAGGGGCGGACGATTGGCGTGGTGGCGAACCAGCCGATGGTGCTGGCGGGGTGTCTCGACATCGACAGCTCGCGCAAGGCGGCGCGGTTCGTCCGCTTCTGCGATGCGTTCTCGATCCCGATTCTCACGCTGGTCGACGTGCCCGGCTTCCTGCCGGGGACCGGGCAGGAATATGGCGGCGTGATCAAGCACGGCGCGAAGCTGCTCTTCGCCTATGGCGAGGCGACAGTGCCGAAGGTGACGGTGATCACCCGCAAGGCCTACGGTGGCGCCTATGACGTCATGGCCTCCAAGCACCTGCGCGGCGACATCAACTATGCGTGGCCCTCGGCCGAGATCGCGGTGATGGGCGCGAAAGGGGCGGTCGAGATCCTTTATCGCTCCGAGCTTGGCGATGTGGAAAAGATCGCGGCCCGCACCAAGGATTACGAGGGTCGCTTTGCCAACCCCTTCGTGGCGGCCGAGCGCGGCTTCATCGACGAGGTGATCAAACCCTCCTCGACCCGCCGCCGGGTGGGGCGCGCCTTTGCGAGCCTGCGCTCGAAGACGCTTTCCAACCCGTGGAAGAAACACGACAACATTCCGCTCTGAGGGGCGCGGAATGGGGCGTGGGGCCGGGCAGTCTGTCAAAGCCTTGCGGGGGGTGGCTCTGGTCGCCCTCGCTTTGAGCCTGACTGCCCGGCCCGGATTTTCGCAAGAGACCGGGCCTTCGGGCGAGCCGATCCCGGTGCCTTCGGGGGTTACGGTGCGCTGGTTCGAGACCCTGCGCGACAGTCAGGGATCTGCGGGGCTCACCCTGCGGTTCCGCTTCGTCGCGCCGGAGGTGGCGGCGCCGGGCTATGATCCCGACAAGGCCGCCGCTGACCTTCAGGCGCTTTGCGACGGCTATGTGCTGCCGCGGGTGCCGATGATGGGGCCGCAACCGGCGGAGCTGGTGCTTGACCTGGCCGACCGGGTGGTCCCCTTCGGCGAGGCGAACGAGGCGGCCGTACAATTTTTCGAGGCGTATTCCGTCGCCGACGGGGCCTGTGTCTGGGAGTTCTACTGATGCGCGCTGGCGCGGGAACAGCGAGGATGGGGCGGAGCGTCAAGGGCGCGGCCGATCACATCTGCGCGGGGTGGCGGGGGGAACCGTGCGATCCCCTCTTCTGCGCCGCCGCACACCGCGATATTCTCGCAACCGGCGGGAATCGTTCCCGTTGTATCAACATGCCGTGGGGCAGAACCGGTCAGAAGCCGCGTCACGCAAGCCTCTCGGTCAGGAGACTCTCATGTCGAAAAAAGCTTTCGCTGCCCTCGCTCTGCTCGCGTTTGTCGCCGCTTGCGCGCCGAAACCCGCTCCGGTCGAGCCGGTTACGGTCGAGCCCGTGCAAACCGGCAAATACAAGTGATCCGATCCGGGGGCGGGGTCTGACCCCGACCCCCGGCGCCGCGCCCGCCTTGCAGGGCGCGGCTGCGATGTGCCATGGCGCGCGCAGACATGCCGCGCTCAAAGGAGGCACATCATGCTGAAACACAGAGGGTTCCCGTCGCGCCTGCCGGGAACCGACTTCCAGTTCACGATCCGGCGCGCCAACAAACAAGGCGCCACCAAGATCATCCGCCGCGAACGCTACAAGGACCGCGCCGCGCCTGACCGGCGCGCTGATGCGGGGTTCATGGCCGCGCTCTGGAACCATTTCGGGGAAGAGCCGTTCGAGCGCGGCAATCTTGATGCCGGCCGGCTGAGCTGGCTCATCGGTCGAGAAGTTGTCTGGGCCGAGGAACCCGCCGATCCCGCTGCCTACGACCAGCTTCTGCGCATTGACCGCAAGCGCGCCGAGGCCGCCTTTCCGGAAGTTTTTGCCGAGCCCGAAGCCTTCCAATGGGAGGATCCAGATGCGGACGATGACGAGGATTGGGAGTGATGCTGGGCGCGGCGCGAGATTTTCGGCAAAAAATGGCCGATTCCAGCAAAAAAACGCATTTGCGCTTTTGCAATTGCGCCAGCGTACCCCACATCAATCCCAGAGCGCCGCGTTTCGAAGCCGCGACGCTCATAGCCAAAGTCCATGCTCTTCGTCTGCGGCCCGGCCATCCGGTCGGGCCGCGGCACGCATTTTTCCCCGCTGTCGCTCCCTATGATGCGCAAGGTCTTGCCGATGCCGCGCCGCAGCAGGCAAAATCTGGCGAAATCCCTTTGTCGACCGACGCTTCCGCGCTAGATTCCGGGGTAACAACAACCCCTGACGGAGGCAGATCAACATGCGCAAATCATCCCTTCTTGTTGCGGCACTCGCCGTCGCATCCCTCGCCGGATGCATGGAAAACCAAAACGGCACTGGCGTGCTTCAAACCCAGGGCGGGCGGGCGCTTGCCGGGGCCGCGGCTGGCGCCGTGCTCGCCGATGCGACCGACAACAACGCCCTCACGGGGGCGGCGATCGGTGCGCTCGCTGGCGGGGCGAGCTGCAACGCCGGTATCGGCGGCCCCTGCTACTGATCTTCTGCTCGCCGCGTATCGCGCGGCCGAGCCTTTTTTGCGTGCCACCGGAGCCTCCCGCTCCGGTGGCCGTTTTGTTTCCGTCATTGACATCGCCATGAAGAAAGGGGGCACGGTTTCCGCTGTGCCTGGAGGAAGGGACTGACAATGTTCAAGAAAATCCTGATCGCCAACCGCGGCGAAATTGCTTGCCGCGTGATCAAGACTGCGCGCAAGATGGGTATCAAGACGGTGGCGGTTTATTCCGACGCCGACGCCCATGCGCTGCATGTAAAAATGGCCGACGAGGCGGTGCATATCGGCCCGCCGCCGGCGAACCAGTCCTATATCGTGATCGACAAGATCATGGAGGCGATCCGCAAGACCGGCGCCGAAGCGGTGCATCCGGGCTATGGCTTCCTCTCCGAGCGGATGGATTTTGCCGCCGCGCTGGAAAAAGAGGGCGTTGCCTTCATCGGCCCGCCCTCGGGCGCGATCGAGGCGATGGGCGACAAGATCACTTCCAAGCGCCTTGCGAAAGAGGCGGGCGTGAGCACCGTTCCGGGCTACATGGGCCTTATCGCCGATGCCGAGGAAGCGGTGAAGATCTCCGACGAGATCGGCTATCCGGTGATGATCAAGGCCTCTGCGGGCGGCGGCGGCAAGGGTATGCGCATCGCCTGGAACGCCGAGGAGGCGCGCGAAGGCTTCCAATCCTCGAAGAACGAGGCCGCCAACAGCTTCGGAGATGACCGGATCTTCATCGAGAAATTCGTCACGCAACCGCGCCACATCGAAATTCAGGTGCTGGCAGACGCGCATGGCAACTGCCTTTATCTGAACGAGCGCGAATGCTCGATCCAGCGCCGCAACCAGAAGGTCATCGAAGAGGCGCCCTCGCCCTTCCTTGATGCCGAGACCCGCAAGGCGATGGGCGAGCAGGCCTGCGCACTGGCCAAGGCCGTGGGCTATACTTCGGCGGGCACCGTCGAATTCATCGTCGACGGCAACCGCAACTTCTACTTCCTTGAAATGAACACGCGCTTGCAGGTGGAGCATCCGGTCACGGAACTCATCACCGGCATCGACCTTGTCGAGCAGATGATCCGCGTCGCCGCGGGCGAGAAGCTGCCGTTTGCGCAAGACGACATCAAGATCAACGGCTGGGCGATGGAAAGCCGCCTTTATGCCGAAGACCCCTATCGCAACTTCCTGCCCTCGATCGGGCGGCTCACCCGCTACCGCCCGCCGGTTGAGGGCCACACCACCCGCGGCGGCATCGTGCGCAACGATACCGGCGTTTACGAGGGCGGCGAGATCTCGATGTTCTACGACCCGATGATCGCCAAGCTCTGCACCTGGGGGGCGACGCGCGCCGAGGCGATCGAGGAGATGCGGCTCGCGCTCGACACGTTCGAAGTGGAAGGGATCGGCCACAACCTGCCGTTTTGCGCCGCGGTGATGGACCATGAGCGCTTCATCTCGGGCAATATCTCCACGGCCTTCATCGCCGAGGAATATCCCGAGGGCTTCCAGGGTGTGACGCTCGATGCGATGACGCTCAAGCGCGTGGCCGCGGCGACGGCGGCGATGAACCGGGTGGCGGAGATCCGCCGCGCCCGCATCTCTGGCACGCTCGGCAACCATGAACGCCATGTGGGCGAGGATTGGGTGGTGAGCCTGCAGGGCGAGGCCTTCCCGCTCAAGATCGCGGCCGACAAGGCGGGCTCGACGGTGAAATTCGCCGATGGCACGCATCTGCGGGTGGAGAGCGACTGGACCCCGGGGCGCTCGCTGGCGCAGCTTCTTGTCGAAAGCGTGCCGTTGGTGCTCAAGGTTGACGAGATCCCGATGGGCTTCCGGATCCGCGTGCGCGGTGCGGATCTCAAGGTGCATGTGCGCACGCCCCGCGCCCATGAGCTGAGCCTGCTCATGCCCGAGAAACTGCCGCCCGATACCTCCAAGTTCCTGCTCTGCCCGATGCCGGGGCTGATCGTGAAGATCGCGGTCGAGGAGGGGCAGGAAGTGCAGGAAGGTCAGGCGCTGGCCACGGTCGAGGCGATGAAGATGGAAAACATCCTCAAGGCCGAGCGCAAGGGTGTGGTGGCGAAGATCAACTGCGCGGTCGGAGCCTCGCTGAAGGTCGATGACATCATCATGGAATTCGAATGAGCCTTGCCGCCCGGGGCGCCACGGGGCCCCGGGCGGCAACACGAACAGAGGCGATCCGGGGCGCGCATCCGGCCGGGCCGAGAGAGGAAGAGGCTATGACGACGAAGAAAGAGGATTGGGCCACGCTCGCGCAGAAGGAACTGCGTGACAAGCCGCTCGACACGCTCACCTGGAACACGCTCGAGGGGATCGCGGTCAAGCCGCTCTACACAGAAGAGGACGTGCAGGGCCTGCCCCATATGGGCTCGCTTCCCGGCATCGCCCCCTTCACCCGCGGCCCACGTGCCACGATGTATGCCGGCCGCCCCTGGACAATCCGCCAATATGCGGGCTTTTCCACCGCCGAGGAGAGCAACGCCTTTTACCGCAAGGCGCTTGCCGCCGGTCAACAGGGCGTTTCCGTGGCCTTCGACCTCGCCACGCACCGCGGCTATGACAGCGACCACCCGCGCGTGGTCGGCGATGTCGGCAAGGCCGGTGTGGCGATCGACTCGGTCGAGGACATGAAGATCCTGTTCGACGGCATCCCGCTCGAAAAGGTCTCGGTCTCGATGACGATGAACGGCGCGGTGATCCCGGTGCTGGCGAACTTCATTGTCACGGGCGAAGAGCAGGGGGTGGAGCGCAAGCTCCTTTCGGGCACGATCCAGAACGACATCCTCAAGGAGTTCATGGTCCGCAACACCTATATCTATCCGCCCGAACCCTCGATGCGGATCATTGCGGATATCATCGAATACACCTCGAAAGAGATGCCGAAGTTCAACTCGATCTCGATTTCGGGCTATCACCTGCAGGAAGCAGGCGCGAACCTGGTGCAGGAACTCGCCTACACCCTCGCCGACGGGCGCGAATATGTGCGTGCGGCGCTTGCCCGGGGGATGGATGTCGATGCTTTCGCGGGAAGGCTCTCGTTCTTCTTCGCGATCGGCATGAACTTCTTCATGGAGGCGGCGAAACTGCGCGCGGCGCGGCTTTTGTGGCATCGCATCATGTCCGAGTTCAACCCGAAGAAATCCAGCTCGCTGATGCTGCGCACCCACTGCCAGACTTCGGGTGTGAGCTTGCAGGAGCAGGATCCCTACAACAACGTCGTGCGTACCGCCTATGAGGCGATGGCGGCGGCGCTGGGCGGCACGCAGTCGCTCCATACCAACGCGCTCGACGAGGCGATCGCGCTGCCGACCGACTTCTCGGCGCGGATCGCGCGCAACACGCAGTTGATCTTGCAAGAAGAGACCGGCATCACCCATGTCGTCGATCCGCTCGCGGGCAGCTATTACGTTGAGAGCCTGACCCATGAGCTCGCCGCGAAGGCCTGGGAGCTGATCGAGGAAGTCGAGGCGATGGGCGGCATGACCAAGGCCGTGGCCACCGGTATGCCGAAGCTGCGGGTGGAAGAGACCGCGGCGCGGCGGCAGGCGATGATCGACCGCGGCGAGGAAGTGATTGTCGGCGTCAACAAATACCGCCTCGCGAAGGAAGACCCGCTCGACATTCTCGACATCGACAACGTCGCGGTGCGGGAAGCGCAGATCGCGCGGCTGACGAAGATGCGCGCGAGCCGCGATGAGGCAGCCTGTCAGGCGGCGCTGCTCGAACTGGGGCGGCGCACGGTGGAAGGGGGCAATCTGCTCGAGGCGGCGGTCGAATGCGCCCGCGCCCGGGCTTCGGTCGGGGAGATTTCGCTCGCCATGGAAGCGACGTTCGGGCGCCATCGCGCCGAGGTGCGGACCCTTTCCGGGGTTTATGGTGCGGCTTACGAGGGCGATGAGGGCTTCGCGCAGATCCAGCGCGATGTCGAGGCCTTTGCCGAGGCCGAGGGCCGCCGCCCGCGGATGCTGGTGGTGAAGATGGGGCAGGACGGGCACGACCGCGGGGCCAAGGTGATTGCCACGGCCTTCGCCGATATCGGCTTTGATGTCGATGTGGGCACGTTGTTCCAGACCCCCGAAGAAGCCGCGCAGGACGCGGTCGACAACGACGTGCACGTGGTGGGCATTTCCTCGCTGGCGGCGGGGCACAAGACGCTGGCGCCCAAACTCATCGCCGCGCTGAAGGAGAAGGGCGCTGAGGATATCCTCGTCATTTGCGGCGGGGTGATCCCGCAGCAGGACTATGATTTCCTGGAGAAAGCGGGGGTGAAGGCGATCTTTGGGCCGGGCACCAACATTCCGTTCGCGGCCCGCGAGATCCTCGATCTGATCCGCGCGACGCGCGGCTGACTGGCCGGGCAGGGGGCGCTGCCCCCCTCTTGGCCGGGCCAATTCACCCTCTGGGATGTTTGCTCCGAGTCGAAGGGCCAAGAAGAAAGGGCGCCGCTGCGGGCGCCCTTTTCTGTTTTCGGGCGGGTCGAGATCTTCCCGAGGGCGAAGGAGGGGGCGGGCCAGGCCTCAGCTGGCCGCCTGCGGCGTGGCCACCGCCTCTCGCGCGGCGTCTCCCTGCGGGGCCAGTCGCAGCACGGCAAAGCCGATCAATGCCGAGACGAGCGAGCCCGCGAGAACGCCGAGCCGGACCGCGTTCATCTGTTCGTCTTCCTCGAAATTCAGCGAACCGATGAAGAGAGACATGGTAAAACCGATCCCGGCGAGGGCAGCTATGCCGTAAAGCTGAAGCCATGTCGTCGCCTCGGGGAGCCGCGCGACCCCCGATTTCACCAGCGCGAAGCTTGCGCCGAAAACGCCGATCTGTTTGCCGATCACGAGCCCCGCGGCGATCCCGAGCGGCAGCGGCGCGAAGAGATCCGAAATCCCGATGCCGCCGAGGTTCACACCGGCATTGGCAAGCGCGAAGACCGGCACGATGAGGAACATCACATAGGGGTTGAGCGCATGTTCGAGCGCGTGGAGCGGCGATTTGCCGTAGCGGTCCTTGAGAGGAATGAAAAAGGCGGTGATCACGCCCGCGAGCGTCGCATGCACGCCCGATTTCAGCACCAGTACCCAAAGCACGACACCAAGGATCAGCGTCGGCGCGATCCGGTGCGCGCCGGTGAAGAGGCGCAGCGCCATCAGCGCCATCGGGATCAGCCCGAGCGCCAGATAGACCGGCTTCAGCTCGGCGGTGTAGAAAAGCGCGATCACGATGATAGCGCCAAGATCGTCGAGAATCGCGAGCGTGAGCAGGAAGACCTTCAACGCGGGCGGCACGCGTTTGCCCAGAAGCGCCACCACACCCACCGCAAAGGCGATATCGGTGGCGGTCGGGATCGCCCAGCCGGTGACATGGAGCGGATCGGACCAGTTCAGCGCCAGATAGATCAGGGCCGGCATCGCCATGCCGCCGAGCGCCGCCACGCCGGGCAGTGCCACATTGGCAGGATTGCGCAAGGCGCCTTCGCGGATCTCGTATTTCAGTTCCAGCCCGACGAGCAGGAAAAACACCGCCATCAACCCGTCATTGATCCAGAGAATCAGCGGTTTGGAGAGGCCGGTCTCGCCCAGGGAGACTGTGAATTTCAGATGCAGAGCCTGGGTGTAAAGATCCGCATAGGACGAATTCGCCAGTGCCAGTGCCATCGCGGTGGCGATCATCAAGACCACGCCGGCCGCCGCCTCGTGTTGGAACAGTTTCTCGATCCGCTTCAGCACGGGCAGGTATCCTTTCTCTGGTATCCCCTTGGAAATGGGCCCTCACGCCCGCGTTTCAAGCCAGAATCGACGGTGCTCATGTCGCTTTTTGCTGCGCTTGCACCCGGGGCGCGGCTGGGGCAGGGTGCCGCCAAAGGAGCCCGCCATGATCCGCCCCGCCACGCCCGAAGATATCCCCGCCCTTCTCGCTTTCTGGAATCCGGTGATTGCCGAGACGACGATCACCTTCTCGCCCACGCTGCACAGCGCCGAGAGCCTCGGGCAGCTCATTTCGGAGCGGCAGGCGGCGGGGCGGGCCTTTCTCGTGGCCGAGAGCCTGGGGGAGGTGGCGGGCTTCGTCAGCTATGACCAGTTCCGCAAGGGGCTCGGCTATGCCGCGGCGATGGAACATACGATCATTCTCGCGCCGGCGGCACGGGGGCAGGGGGTGGGGCGTGCGCTGATGGCGGCGGCGGAGGATCACGCCCGCCAGGCTGGGGCGCATCTGATGGTTGGCGGGATCTCGGCAGAGAATGCGCCGGGCCTCGCCTTTCATGCGGCGGTGGGCTACGTCGAAGCCGGGCGCGTCGCCGAGGCCGGACGAAAATTCGAACGATTCATTGATCTTGTGTTGATGCAAAAGATTTTGTGAGGCGATAGAGTGGCGCCATGGAGCGCAAGCCTTCCCTCTGGGCCCGCATCGGCGAGGCCGTTTCCTCGCTGACCCGCGCCGAGGGGCTCGCGGGGATCTTTGAGCGTACCCCGCCCGAGCGCTCGGTCGCCTTCACCATTGCCATCATCGCACTCGGCGCGAAGCTTTCCAAGGCCGACGGGCAGGTGACGCGCGACGAGGTCTCCGCCTTCCGCGCGATTTTCCAGATCCCGCCCGGCGAGGAGGCCAATGCCGCACGCGTTTTCGACATGGCGCGCACCGATGTGGCGGGGTTTGACGCCTATGCCCACAAGATCGCGGCCATGTTCGGGAGGGGCGATCCGATGCTGAAGGATCTGCTCGAGGGGCTCTTTGCCATCGCCATGGCGGATGGCGAATATCACGAAAACGAGGATGCCTTTCTCTCCGAGGTGGCTGCGATCTTTGGCATCGACGATGTGAATTTTCGTTCAGTGCGTGCGGCCTTTGTGCCCGGTGCACCGCTCGACCCCTGGTCGGTGCTTGAACTTGCCCCCGGCACCGATTTGCAGACTGCCAAGGCGCGCTGGCGCACTTTGGTGCGCGATGCCCACCCCGACCGGGCGATTGCCCGCGGCCTGCCACCCGAGGCGGTCAAGCTCGCAGAGGAACGCGTGGTGGCGCTCAATGCCGCCTGGGCCGAGATCGAATCTTCCGCGAAGCGGGCGGCGCTCTGATGCGGATCGCCACCTATAACGTCGAATGGTTCACCTCGCTCTTCGACCGACGCGGGCGGATCCTTGACGATACCGAGCGCTCCGCTCGTTGGGGGGTGAGCCGGGCCGAACAGCTCGGCGCGCTCGGCATCGTTTTCACTGCGCTCGAGGCCGATGCCATCCTGATTGTCGAGGCGCCCGACAACAACACCCGGCGCAAGACCGTGCCGATGCTCGAGGCTTTTGCCGCAAAATTCGCGCTCCGCCAGCGCCGCGCATTGATTGGGTTCGCGAACGAGACGCAGCAGGAAATTGCGCTGCTTTACGACCCCGATGTGATCCGCGCGGTGCATGAGCCTGCCGAGGGCAACGAGTTCGCGCCGCGGTTCGACGGTCAGTTGCAGATCGATCTCGATATCGACGACCGGCTCGATATGGTCATCTTCTCCAAACCGCCGCTCGAAGCGACGCTGGAAACCCGCACGGGGGTGCAGGTTCGGCTCATCGGTGTGCATATCAAATCAAAGGCGCCGCATGGCGCTACCGATCTCGACAGCGAAGTGCGGGTCGCGATCGAAAACCGCCGCAAGCAGCTTGCGCAATGCCTCTGGCTGCGGCGCCGGGTCGATGCGATGCTCGACCGGGGCGAGAGCCTGATCGTGCTGGGCGACTTCAACGACGGGCCGGGGCTTGACGAATATGAAAAGCTTTTTGGCCGCTCCGGGCTTGAGATCGTGCTGGGGCATGGCCTGCCGCAGGAGCGGCGCCTGCATGATCCGCATGCCCGGCCGAGCAAAGGGCAGACCGCCGCGCAACCTGCCTCGGCGCGGTTCTTCATTCCCGACCCCCCGCCGGGGCAATATTTCTCGGCGATGCTCGATTATATCCTTCTTTCCCCCGATCTGTGCCGGCGCGGGCCGAAATGGCGGATCTGGCATCCGTTCGACGATCCCGCCTGCTATCGCACCCCGGAGCTGCGCGAAGCGCTGCTGCAGGCGTCGGATCATTTTCCGGTCTCGGTGGATCTTGCGCTCTGACCGGGCTATGATCGCCTCATGAGCCAGCGCATCCTTCTTGCCGTAGCTGTTCTTGTGGCTGCTCTCGGGTTCGGGGGCTGGGCCGTGTTCGCCCCTGCGGAAGAACCCACGCCCGTGCCGCGCCAGCTTCTGCCGCCGGAGCCGGGGCCCGAAGTGGCCGAGCCGTCCGGGCGCGACGACATGGTGGCAGGGCGGTCGCTCGTTGAGCGTGGAGCAGAGCTTTTTCTCCGCGGCCTGATAGACGAGCTGGGGCCGCAACTCGACGAGATGCAGGACGGGCTGGGCGCTGCGGCCGAGAGCCTCGGGCCCAAGCTCGCGCAGCTGCTCGCGCTGATCGACGATGTGCGCAATTATCTGCCGCCAGAACGGCTCGGAAACGGTGATATCCTGATCCGCCGCCTTCCGGGCGCGCCCGCGCCGCCGCCCCTTCCGGAGGGGCTGAAGCGCGCATCTCCGCCCACGCCGCTGACCGATCTCTGAAGCTCCGGCAGGGCGATTTCGGGGAAGGAGAAGAGGATCCCGCCCGCCGATCCGTAACGCTCAGCGGCTGATCGCGCGCTGGTTGGTAGCGCCGATCACCACGATCCGCTTCACCCGGGCGAGTTTGACGCTGTTGATATAGGCGGTGGCCGTCACTTCCCGCGAATTGGGCGTTCCCACCCGCTGGGCCGCAAGGCTGCCCGGTTCGGGCCAGACCGCGACGAAACGATACCGCATCTCGCCCTCGACCGGCTCGCCATCGTTTTCCGCCAGAAGCGCTGTTCCCCACCAGCCCTGAGTCGGCGGCAGCCCGGTTGCGGCGACGATTGCGCCGCCCTGGCTGGGCTTCACCTCCAGCCCGACCACATCGGCGATGAGACGGCGCTTGTCATTCTCGATATCGGGATAGCCGCCGGGCGGTGCCAGCGTCTGCGCAACTTCCTGATGGCGGAACCAGTTGAACGGGTTCATCCAGCCGCAGCCCGTGAGAGCCAGGGAAGTCGCCAGCAGCAGCGGAAGGGGGACGGAACGGCGGATCAGGGTCATGGCTACTCCGGTCGGACGGCAACAGGTCTCGCCTTGGGTAGCCGATCACACAGACTTTGAAAAGCGGCCTCTGCCCCTCTGGACGCTCGCGCCCCTGCGCGCTACCCATGGGCAAGCGCATGAAATCCCCGGAGTCCGCCATGGCCAGCCCTGCCTTTGAAGAGATTGCCGAGACCTTCGACTTCCTCGACGACTGGGAGGACCGTTACCGCCATGTGATCGAACTGGGCAAGGCTCTGCCCCCGCTCGACGAAGCGCTCAAGGTGCCCGCCACAAAAGTCGAGGGCTGTGCAAGCCAGGTCTGGCTGATGCCGCGCATCGAGGGGCAGGGGCCGCAAGCGGTATTCAATTTCGAGGGCGCCTCGGATGCGATGATCGTGCAGGGGCTGATCGCGCTTTTGCATGCGCTTTATGCCGGGCTCAGCGTCAGCGAGGTGAGCGCCGTCGATGCGAGGGGCGAGATGGGGCGGCTCGGGCTCGACGCGCATCTGAGTGCGCAACGCTCGAACGGGCTCGCCGCGATGGTGGAGCGGATCCGCAAGCTCGCCGCCGAGGCTTCGGCGGCCTGAACCTTGCACTGACGCACAGAAGTTGCGCGTGCGAAAGCCTTTGCGCCACGCCGCACCGGCGCTAGCTTGATGGCAAAGGAGCGCGCCATGAGCATATTCGCACATCGCCCGGTGGTCGGCGTGATCGGCAACCGAGGCCTCGTCAATGACCGTTACCCGGTGCATGAGGGGGGGCAGATGAATTCCTGCGCGGTCGCGCATGTGTCGGATTGCCTGCCGCTTCTGATTCCGGCCGATCCGGAGATGGTCAGCGTTTCCGAGTTGCTGGAAGTGTGCGATGGTTTCCTGCTCACCGGCGGGCGTCCCAACATTCATCCGCATGAATATGGCGAGGAGCCGACAGAGAAACATGGCGCCTTCGATCGCGCCCGCGATGCGATCACCTTGCCGCTGGTGCGAGCCTGCGTAGAGCGCGGCCAGCCGTTTCTGGGGATCTGCCGTGGCTTTCAGGAGGTGAATGTGGCGATGGGGGGCACGCTTTACCCCGAGATCCGCGAATTGCCCGGACGGATGAACCACCGCATGCCGCCCGAGGGCACGCTCGAAGAGGCCTTCGCGCTGCGCCACAAGGTCCGTCTCGCCCCGGGCGGGCGGTTTGCCGCACTTTTTGGCGCCGAGGAGGTTCTGACCAATACGCTGCACGGTCAGGGGATCTGCCAGCCCGGGCCCCGCATCGTGATTGAGGGCCGCGCCGAGGATGGCACGCCGGAGGCGATCTATGTGAAGGATGCGCCCGGCTTCACGCTCGCCGTGCAATGGCATCCGGAATGGAATGCCGAACACGACCCGGTGTCGCGGCCGCTGTTTCAGGCCTTCGGTGCGGCGGTGCGGGACTGGGCGGCCGCGAAGAGATAAGGCTCAGCGCAGATATTTTGTGGCTTCCTTGCGCGCGAAGGGCTTGAGCGTCGCCCCATGCGCGGCGAGCCAGTCTGCGACGGGTGCGGCGTCATGCTTGGAAAGCTCGCGCAACCACCCGCCGATTGCCTTCTGAAGGAACCAGTCGCGTTCGGGGGCGAGGCTTTCGCACCAGCTGAGGATTCGGGCACGGATTGCGCGCTCTTCAGCCGTTGGAATGTTTGATTTCGTAAAGGGCAAAGTGATCACCAGCGCCGCACGCCGGGTCCACATGTTGGGATTGTGCAACCAGGTCTCGACCTCGTCGAGCCGTTCCGGGGCCGCCGCAAGCCGCCGACCGCCCGCGTTGCAGGCATGGTCGGAAACGGCCCAGCCGTTGAACCCCGGCGCCCAGCCGGCAATCAGATCCCAGACCGCTTGATCGGGGCGGATCCGCGCCTGGGTGAGCAGTTTGGCCGCCGCGATCATCGCCTCGTGCACATCGGTGCGCCAGAGCGCGTCTGCGAGCGCGACCCGCTCCTCAAGCGTGCATTGCGCGCGCCACAGCCGCGCACTGTCCTCGATCAGGGGCACCGGAACGCCCAGATAACGCCGCGCGACCTTGTGATAGGAGGCCGCCTCTGCCGCGCGCTCGGCATCGCCGCAGGCTGCAAGCGCGGCAAGCGCTTCCTCGATGCCGGGCGGCGGGCCGAGATCTTCCGCTTCCACCTCGTGGTATTGCGTATACTCGGCCTCAGAGGCGGCATAGGCCGCGGCCTCGGCGGAAAGCCGCAGCTCTTCCTCGGTCATCGGCCGGTCTTCGGCGATGATCACCCTGGCGCGGCGTTTGCGGCTCATTCCACCGTCACTGATTTTGCCAGATTGCGCGGTTGGTCGACATCAGTCCCCTTGGCGATGGCGGTGTGATAGGCGAGAAGCTGCGCGGGCAAGGCGTAGAGGATCGGCGCGAAAGGCTCGGCCACCTCCGGCATGCGCAGATGGGCCCAGGTGCCTTCGGCGGCTGTGGTGGCGCCCTTCGCATCGGTGACAAGCAGCACCTTGCCGTGCCGCGCCATCACCTCCTGCATGTTCGAGACGGTCTTGTCGAACAGCCGGTCATGCGGCGCCATCACGATCACCGGCACGGTGCGGTCGATGAGCGCGATGGGCCCGTGCTTGAGCTCGCCCGAAGCATAGCCCTCCGCATGGATATAGCTGATTTCCTTGAGTTTCAGAGCACCTTCAAGGGCGAGCGGATACATCGCCCCGCGCCCGAGAAAGAGGATGTCCTGCGCCTCGGCAAGCTGGGCGGCCAGCCGGGCGATCTCATCCGAAGTGGCCAGCGCGGCATTCATCAGCCCGGGCAGCGCGCGCAGCGTGTCCATATGTGCGGCGGCCTGCGCGGCGCTCAGATGGCCGCGGTCGCGCCCGGCTTTCAGCGCCATCACCGCCAGCGCCAGAAGCTGGCAACTGAAGGCCTTGGTCGAGGCGACACCGACCTCGATGCCTGCGAGGATCGGCAGCGCCAGATCCGCCTCCCGCGCAATCGAGGAGGTGGGCACGTTCACCACTGCGACCGTGTGCGCGACCTTGCCCTTGCAGTACCGCAAGGCTGCCAGCGTGTCGGCGGTCTCCCCCGATTGGCTGACGAACAGGGCGAAACTGTTTTTCGGCAGCGGCGGTTCGCGGTAGCGGAATTCGGAGGCGACATCGATTTCGCAGGGCAGACCGGCCAGGCTCTCGAACCAGTATTTCGCCACCGAACAAGCGTAGAAAGCGGTGCCGCAGGCCACAAGTGTGAGCCGCTCGATGTTCGAAAAGTCCAGTTCTTCAGGCAGATTGATGTGGTCTGCCTTGAGATAATGTCGCAAGGCATCGCCCAACACCACGGGTTGCTCGGCGATCTCCTTGGCCATGAAATGCTTGTAGCCGCCCTTCTCGACCTGTGTTGCACTCAGGTCTATGCGGGTCGTTTCGCGGCTGGCCTGCACGCCATCGGCATCGAAGATCTCGACGCCGGCGCGGGTGACGAAAGCATAATCCCCCTCGGCCAGATAGGTGATACGGTCGGTGAAGGGAGAAAGCGCGATCGCATCGGAGCCCACGAACATCTCGCCCATGCCATGACCGATGGCGAGCGGCGACCCCTTGCGCGCGGCGATCATCAGATCGTCCTGCCCCTCGAACAGCCACAACAGCGCGAAGGCGCCCTCCAGCTTGTGAAGCGCGGCCACAGCGGCGTTATGCGGGCCCATGCCGCGCTCCATGAACATCCGCGTGAGCAGGGCCACGGTTTCGCTGTCGGTTTCGGTCTCGGGGGTGATCCCGGCTTCGGCAAGCTCGGCGCGAAGGTCGCGAAAGTTTTCGATGATGCCGTTATGCACCACCGCAACCGGGCCAGAGCGATGTGGATGGGCGTTGCCTGTGGTGGCGGCGCCATGCGTTGCCCAGCGGGTGTGGCCGATCCCCGCGCGTCCGGCCAGCGGTTGATGCACCAGAAGATCGGAGAGATTGACGAGCTTGCCCACGGCGCGGCGGCGGTCGAGCTGGCCTGCATTCACCGTGGCGATGCCGGCGCTGTCATAGCCGCGGTATTCGAGCCGCTTGAGCGACTCGACAAGCAACGGAGCCACTTCGTGCTTGCCCAGAATTCCAATGATGCCACACATTCAGACCCCCTTTTTCTGCGCGGCCTTCTTCGCGCGCAGGATCTCGAAAAGCTTTGTCGCCACCCCCGGACGGTTCACCTGTTTCGCACGGCCAAGGGCCAGCGCACCTGCCGGCACATCCTCGGTAACAGTCGAGCCCGAGCCCGTGAGCGCGCCGTCGCCCACCGTCACCGGCGCCACCAGCATCGTATCCGAGCCGATGAAAACATTGCTGCCAATCGTCGTGCGGTGTTTGAAAACGCCGTCATAATTGCAGGTCACCGTGCCCGCGCCAATATTCGTGTGCTCGCCGACATCGGCATCGCCCAGATAGGTCAGATGGCCAACCTTGACCCCCTCGCCGAGGATCGAATTCTTCACCTCGACGAAATTGCCAATATGGACATCTTCCGCAAGTTCCGCCCCCGGGCGCAGCCGCGCGAAGGGACCGATGGTGGCACCGCGCGAGATATGGCAGCCCTCGAGATGGCAGAAAGCCTCGATCGTGGCGCCGCTTTCGATCGTCACCCCGGGGCCGAAGACGACATTGGGGCCAAGCACCACATCGCGCCCGACCCAGGTGTCAAGGGCGAACCAGACGGTTGCGGGGTCAACCATGGTCACCCCGTTTTCGAGCGCCTCGGTGCGGGAGCGGGCCTGAAACAGCGCTTCGGCGCGGGCAAGCTCGGCGCGGGTGTTGATGCCGAGCGTCTCTTCCTCGGCGCAGCGCACCACCGCGGCCGAATAACCTTCGGCGCGGGCCGCGGCGACAATATCGGTGAGGTAATACTCCCCGGCCGCGTTGTCATTGCCGAGCGCCCGCACGAGCCGCGCAAGCAAGCTGGCATCGCAGCAGATCACGCCCGAGTTGCACAGGGTAAGCGCGCGCTCGGCCTCGGTCGCATCCTTGAATTCGACGATCCGTTCGAGCCGGTCGCCCGTGACGATCAAGCGCCCGTAACGGCCCGGATCGGCGGCCTCAAAGCCCAGAACCACGACATCTGCCGTGCATTCGACGAGATTTTCAAGCGTTTCGGGCCGGATGAAGGGCGTGTCGCCGTAGAGGACCACGACCTTGCCCTCGAAGCTTGCCATTTGCAGAAGCGCCTGGGCCACCGCATGGCCGGTACCGAGCTGCTCGGCCTGAAGCGCGCAATCCGCCTCGGGGGCGATCCGGCTGACCGTTCTCTGCACCTCCGCTGCGCCGTGGCCCACCACGACGACGACACGCTCCGGGTCGAGCCTTTGCCCTGCTGCAAGCGCATGGGCGAGGAGGGGCGCGCCGCCGAGCCGGTGCAACACCTTGGGCAGCTCTGAATTCATGCGGGTGCCTTGACCGGCGGCAAGGACAACGAGGGCAATAGCCATGAGAGCGCCTTTTCTTCTGCGTCAGCCTGTTTTACCGATGTGCTACCGGCTCGCAAGAGGGCGAGCATCACACAATCTTTCGGGGGCGTAACAGTGACGGGGACGGCGGCGACGGTGGTTTTCGATCTCGATGGCACGTTGGTGGACACCTCCGCCGATCTGATCGCCGCGGCGAATGCCTGTTTTGCGGCACGCGGTCTGGAGGTCGCGCTCGATCCGGTGGCCGATGCGCTCACCGCCTTCCATGGCGGGCGGGCGATGCTGGCTTTGGGATATGCGCGAGCTGACCGCGCCGGGGCAGCGGCGCTGGTGGAACAGGATTATTTGCGGCTGCTCGCGCATTACGCAGATCATATTTGTGTGCACTCAAGGCTTTACGCTGGGGCGAGCGGCGCGGTCGCGGCGTTGCGGACCGCTGGCTACCGGACCGCGATCTGCACCAACAAGCCCGAGGCGCTGGCGGTGAGCCTGCTCGATGCGCTGGGGGTCTCGTCGCTTTTCGACGCGCTGATCGGCGCCGATACGCTGCCCACCCGCAAGCCCGATCCTGCGCCCTATCTGGCGGCGGTCGAACGCGCGGGTGGCACGGTGGCGCATTCGGTGATGATTGGCGATACCGAAACCGATCGTGTCACCGCGCGCGCGGTGGGCGTGCCATGCATTCTCGTCGGCTTCGGGCCCGAAGGGGCGGCGATTTCTCGCCTTGCTCCCGAAGCGATGCTTGAAAGCTACGCCGATTTGCCCGGCTGTGTCGGCCGGTTCCTGCCGCGTCATGGCTGAACTGCCGCCGCGCGCGATTGTCTTCATCCTGCTCGTCGTCTTTCTCGACATGGCGGGGCTCGGCCTGATCGTGCCGGTGGTGCCACGACTGATCGAGGAGGTCGGGGGCGTTGCGCTTTCCGATGCAGTGAAGGTGGGCGGCGCGCTCTACGCGAGCTATGCGCTGGCGCAATTTATCGCTGCGCCGCTCATGGGGGTTCTCTCGGACCGGTTCGGGCGGCGGCCGCTTCTGCTCCTCGCGCTCGGGGGGCTCTGCATCGATTATCTTCTTTATGCGCTTGCCCCTAGCCTTGGCTGGCTTTTCGCCGCGCGCCTTGTTGCCGGGATCTGCGGTGCAACGCCGGTGATCGCCCATGCCTATGTCGCCGATGTCACCGCGCCCGAGCGACGCGCCCGCGTTTTCGGCTGGCTCGGCGCGGCGCTGGGGCTTGGCTTCGTGCTGGGCCCGGCGCTGGGCGGGCTGCTTGGGACATTCGGGCCAAGGGTGCCGTTCTGGGCCGCGGCAGGGCTTGCCGGAGCCAATCTGATCTGGGGTTTTTTCGCGCTTCCCGAAACCCTTGCGCCGGAAAAACGGCGCCGCCCGCATTGGCGCGAGGCGAATCCCTTTGGCATGTTTGCGGTTTTCGCGCGTGCCCGCGGCGTGCTGCCGCTCGTGGCGGTGATCACCCTTTATACCTTTGGCTCGGCGGTCTATCCGGCGATCTGGTCATTCTGGGGGATTGCGAAATTCGGCTGGTCGGAGGCGGTGATCGGGCTCACGCTTGCGGGGTTCGGGCTGGTCTGGGCACTCGCTCAGGGGCTGCTGACCGGCCCGGTGGTGGCGCGGATCGGCGAACGGCGCGCAGTGCTGCTCGGGCTCATCGTCGCCGGTCTCGTCGCGACGGGTTATGGCTTTGCCGGAGGGCTTGGCGCGGTGATCGTGCTTTTGCTTTTCCACGGCCCCGAGGGGTTCGCGCAGCCGAGCCTTGCCGCAATGATGTCGCGGGCGGTGGCGGAGAGCGAGCAGGGCGCCCTGCAGGGGGGGCTCGCCGCGGTGGAAAGCCTCGCAACGCTGGCGGGCACGCTGTTCTTCGCCGGGCTCTTCGGCTATTTCCTCTCCGACGCGGCGCCGGTGCAGAGCCCTGATGTGGCCTTTTTCGTGGCCGCAGCCGTGCTTGTGGCGGCTGGCGCGCTCTTTGCATGCCTGAGGAGGCGGGACGATGATGGATGAGACGCTTGAGGTCTTTACCGGTAATTTCACCCAGCAGGAGCCGATTTCCGAAGCCGGGATTGCCGCGGCGGTGGCGGTGATGCGCTCGGGCCGCTTGCACAGATACAACATTGCCCCCGGCGAAATTGACGAAACTGCGGCTCTGGAAGTTGATTTTGCAACATACACCGGGGCGCGCTATTGTTTGGCTGTTGCCTCTGGAGGCTATGCGATGCGCTGCGCCTTGCGCGCGCTTGGCGTTGCCCCGGGCGAGCGGGTGCTGACCAATGCTTTCACCCTCGCCCCGGTGCCCGGCGCGATTGCGGCGCTCGGTGCCGAACCGGTTCTCGTCGAGACCACCGAGGATCTGGTGATTGACCTGGAGGATTTCGCCGACAAGGCGACAACAGCGGGGGCGAAGGTGCTCCTTTTGTCGCATATGCGCGGCCATATCTGCGACATGGATCGGCTGATGGAGATCGCCAGCGCGGCCGGGATCACTGTGGTGGAGGATTGCGCACATACGATGGGGGCCGCCTGGCGTGGCACGCCTTCGGGGCGCTTCGGCGCTGTGGGCTGCTATTCGACGCAAACCTACAAGCACATGAACTCGGGCGAGGGGGGGCTCATCGTCTCCGACGACCCGGTGCTGATGGCGCGGATGATTCTGATCTCGGGCAGCTACATGCTTTACCATCGGCATCGCGCCGCGCCGGGGCCGGACTATTTCGAAACCGCGAAATACCAGATGCCGAATGTTTCGGGCCGGATGGACAATCTGCGCGCCGCGATCCTGAGGCCGCAAATCGCCGAACTGCCGGATCGGGCGGCGCGTTGGAACGGGCTTTATCGCGCGCTGGAGGCGGGGCTTTCTGCCGCGCCGGGTCTGCGGTTGATCCCGCGGCCCCAGGACGAGGCCTTCGTGGGCTCGTCCTTCCAGTTCCTGTTGCCCGGCTGGGAAGCCGCGCGTATTCAGGGCCTTGTTGCGCGCTGCGCCGCGCGGGGGGTAGAGTTGAAATGGTTTGGCGCTGCCGAACCCGTTGCATTCACCTCACGTCATCAGAGCTGGCGTTACGCGCCCGCACAAAATCTGCCGCGCACCGACCGGTTGTTGTCGGCTCTGCTTGATCTGCGTCTGCCGCTCACGTTCCACGAAGCCGATGCGGTGGCAATCGCCAGGATCCTCGATGCGGAACTGCGGCGGAGCTAGAATTCAGGCTGGACCTCTGCCATGCGTTCCTGCCAGATCGCGTTGTTGATCGGCGCCTCGGCGAGGGCGAATTCGAAACTGGCGAAAGCACAGGGCAGGCGCAGCGTGACATCGGCGAGTGCGAGCCGTTCGATGCCGAAATCATGCCCGGCCACCTCTTCCGACAGCAGCACGACGGAAATGTCCGGGCGGCCCTGACGCAGCCGCATCAACCCCTCGGCCATGGCGGTCACCCCGCCCAGAGTATCCAGATCGACGATCAGAAGCGCGCCATGCGGCGCCGACCAGATCGGCGAGGTCGGAGCCAATGCGGCAATGCGGCGGAACGGCAGCCCGTGATCGCCGAGCCATTCGAGGCAGGGAATAGGTGCCCCGGAACGCCGCGAAAGCACCATGACCAGCGCGATATTCTCGACCTCGACTGCGTGGAACGCCGCGGCCGGGCGCGTAGTGGGGGCGGCGGCGGCATTGGCGGCGCTGATCGTGCGGCGGGACGCAGATGCCGCTTCGGTGTGAGGCGGAGGCTCTGCAGGAAACGCGGTCAAGGCAGAGATCGGTGTCGGAACCGAACTCACATGCGGTGCCATCGGCAGTTGATGCAGCGGCGCCACGCGGGTGAAGCCCTCGGCAAAGATATCCTGCATCTCCGGTTGCGCGGTCAGATCAGCTTGCGCTGTGCGCCTGGGCTCCGCTTCCGGCGCCGGTTTCGAAAAAGACAGGCGCAACCGCGCCAGTGCCCGCACGAACCAAGGCCCGGGGGTAACCTGGTGTGCCGGATGCGGCAGGATGTGTGACCAGACCATCAATGCCTCCGTTCCTTAACCTAAATGCTAGGTTAATTGCCCTTCGTAAACCTCGGCAATATGTCGGACGGCACTAAACGCAATCTTAGGTATAGTTTTGGGCACAATTTTGGCGCGAAAGTGGTGTATTTGTGTCCGCTTGTGTCAGGTGCTCGTCCCATCCGGGGTCTGTGTCGGGGAAATTCGCGTTGCAACCATCGCGCGAGTGGCCGTCCAGACGGTCGGAAGCGCCGCCAGCGCGGCGGCGGCCGAATCACCCGGAGGCGCACCTGCCGGGAGGTGGCGCAGGGGGGTATCAATCGCCTTGAGCAGGCGATGCAGCCTGTCTGCCCCCAGAAGTGCGGCAGAACCGGCGAATTTATGCGCAAGGGCTGCGGTGGCAGCGGGGTCGGCCTGGGCGGCGACAGTGGTCAGGCGTGGCAGCATCGACTCGCCTTCCGCGAGAAATTGCGCAAGCGTCTGCGCCATCAGATCGGGTCCGAGCGACTGCGCCAGATCAGTGTGGGTCGCCAGATTGATCAGCGGAGCCTCGCGCGTCGCCATCAGAGGGGCGCCGCCGGGCGAGAAGGCGCTGACCGCGCGGTGCGGCGCAGTCTCGGCCGAAAGTTTAGGCGCGCTCTGCGCCAGATGCGGGGTGGCGGCACCGATTTGAACTGTTGCGGACCGCGGCGCAGAACCTGTGCCGGCTCGGGCCAGTTCATCGGCCAGCACCTGTTCGAGGATGCGCCGCGTGATCGGTTTCGAGATCACGCGGCAGACCCCGGCCGCCTCAAGCCGGGCGCGCGCTTCGGGCAGCACGTTCGCGGTGATGGCGATAATGGGCGTTGCCCGGTTCGGCCCCTGGCCCGCGCGGATCGCTTCGGTCGCTTCGATGCCGTTCATTCGTGGCATGTTGAGATCGATCAGGATCACGTCGAAGCGGCGCCGGGAGGCGATTTCCACGCCCTCGAACCCGTCGCGCGCCTCGTTGAAACGGTGTCCGCCGCGGCGCAGCATCTCGCACAGGACGACGCGGTTGATGTCGTTGTCTTCCACCACCAGCACATCGATCGGCGCGTGCGGCGGCGACATCCCGGAGGCATCGTCCGGCGCAGGCGGCGGTTGGCCGCTGCCGCGCGGGGGGGGGCACTCCCAGGGGTGAGCAGAAGCGGCGCATTGGCGGAGAGGCGGACCGCTCCGCCCCCGGAAGCCTCAACCTCGGCACTTGCCATCACGGGCTCGGGCGCTTGCGGCTTCGGCGTCAGCCGCAGCGGCGCGCGCGGCGCAGGTATCGGCAGGACCACCGGCGCGGGCAGCGTGATCCAGAACGCCGAGCCTTTGCCGACATCGCTTTCGACACCGATCTCGCCCCGCATCGCCCGCATCAGCCGCCGCGCGATCGAGAGGCCGAGACCGGAGCCTGTCGCCTCGCGCGAGAGTTCCGGATCGAGGGTGACGAAATCGTCGAAGATCCGCTCCGCCTGATCGGCTGGAATGCCGATGCCGGTGTCGATCACCCGGTATTCGAGCTGGCCCTGGTCGCGGTGGTATTCCACCTCGACGGAAATCTTGCCGTTGCGTGTGAATTTGATCGCATTGCCCACGAGGTTGATCAGCACCTGGCGGATCCGGAGCGCATCGCCTTCCACCGCTTCGGGCAGGCGCCCCTCGGCCACAGCGACGAGCTGGTTGCCGCGCGCCGCGGCCGCGCCTGCCTGGGTTTGCACGATCTCGTCGGCCACTTCCATCGGTGCGAAAGGCTCGCGCACCAGAGAAAACTTGCCGGCATCGAGCCGCTCGACATCGAGCGTGTTGTTGACATGGCTGAGCAGGATCTCGCCCGCCTTCTGCATCGATTCGACAAAGCGGCGCTGCGTGGCATCAAGCGGCGTTTCCACCAGCAGATCGAGCGTGCCCAGCAGCCCGTTGAGCGGCGTGCGCATCTCGTGGCTCATCACGGCGACGAATTCCGATTGCGCGCGCTCGCCTGCCATTGCGGAATCGCGCGCGTCGATCAGTTCCTGCTCGGCGGCGACCCGGTCGGTGATGTCGCGCAGATAGCCGACGAAGATTTCTTTCTTGCCGATCCGCGTTGCCGTAACGGAAAGCTCGGCCGGAAAGACGCTGCCGTTCTTGCGACGCGCTTGTAGCCCGATCAGCCCGTGCCCGGCGATGCGCGGCACGCCCCCGGCGCGGTAGCGGCGAAAACCCGCGTCATGCGCGGCCTTCATGTGATGGGGCACGATCAGATCGTGCATCAGCGTGCCTTGCGCCTCGGCGCGGGTATAGCCAAAGACCTTTTCGGCGGCGCCGTTGAACTCGATCACCCGGCCGGTCTGGTCGACCACGATCACCGCGTCGATCGAAGTTCCGATCACCGCCTCGAGCCGGGCCTTGGCGAAGACGAGCGACTGGGTCTGGTTGCGCCCGTAGCGCCACAGCCACCAGGTGATGATGAACCCCGCCGATACCGTGGCGAGGAGCGCGGCGGTGAGCGAGGCGAGGCGGATGAGCGAATCGAACACCTGTTCGCGCTGGTCCTTTGCGCGTTCGGCCAGCGCGTTCACGCCATAGCTCGAGATCGTGCGCACTTCAGACGCCATTTCGCGCGTTGTCTGGCGCAACCGCGGCAGTGCCTGTTTCAACGTCTCGGGCCCGGCGTCGATCTGCGCCGCGGTCTCGATCAGATAGCGATCAAGCCGGGAAAGCGCCGCCGAGGCGGCTTCGGTCTCGGTGACGACACGGAACCCGGCCCCATCGCGGATGGTCTGGGCGCGGCTGTAGAAAATATCGAATTTACGAGAGAAATCCTCAAGATCGACGCGGCTGTCGGCGCTGCCACGGACAAGCGTCTCCTCGAACTGGTAATATTCCACTTCGAGTTGGGCGAGGGTCCATTGCAGGCTGTCGGAATTGGCGATCGCGAGATTGTCGATATCGACACGTACGGCGGCGCCATAGTGGTAAAGCGAGACCCCGGCCGTCAGGAGAAGAGCCACCAGCCCGGCAAAGAGCAGATGGCGCAACGGCTGGGATGGGGCACGAAACGGAGTCGAACGATTGTACATTTACGCAACTTGAAAAAACGTTGCCCCGGATGTTACGGCAGAACCTCGATCCGGTCCACCTGCCATACGGAGCGCGCGTAAATTACCTCGTTTCGATAGGAAGGATCGGCGTCATAGGGGTAGACGATCCAGAGCGGTCCCTTCTCGCGGATCGACATCGGCTGACCGTTGCGCCGGTCGGCGAGCAGCGGGGCCTCGTCGGCAAGTTCGGCCAGCGGGATTTCCACCGCATAATCGTTGAGCGCGATCACCCGGATCTGGCCCGCGTGTACGCCGAGCCGCGCGAGGACTTCGCGCAGTGGCACGCCGGAAAAGCGGGATTCGCCGCTGGTCCAGATCGTCGAAGTGGCAAATTCCGCGCGCGGCAACGCCCCGAGCATCGCATCGTCGAACTGCACCACCTGGGTTGCGCCGGATTTATCCACGGGATCCGCCAGCGCAGGAGCATTTCCGGTACCGAGAGCTCCGGTCACTGTGAGGAGAATCTTGCCTTTGGGCGCGCCGAGCGGTGCCACCGGATCAGGGGAAAACACATTGGTGGGTCTCATCGACACATTTTCCGCCGCGAAAGGCGTCGCGGAAGGAAGCATCGGGGTGATGCGGGGCGGTGCGTCGGCATTGACCAATGTGACCGGCAAGGCGATCGCCGCCACGGCAACGGCGCGCAAAGTCAGGAAGCGGGCCGTCAGTCTGAGCTGTTGCACGGCCTTTCCTCCCGAACTGGCATTATCGCTCGCAGTCTTGCACAGCGCGCAAGGTCAGCCATCTGCGAAGACGTATATTATCCTATTCGGAGGGATACGGGTTGCACTGCTTATTGGGGTGTGCATGGTGCTTTGGAAGAGGTAACCGGAAACGTATCCGGGCCACCCTTGCATTGCCGCGGCTTCTTGCGGATTACCCTTGGTAAGCGGAAAACCAGAGCGGGGCGGGGCGAATGGAATTTCGGAGGAATGTGTGAAGCTATTGATTGCCGACGATCATGCGCTCGTGCGCGACGCCATCGCGGCGCTGCTGCGGGCGGGAGGCTGCGAGGATGTCGCGGTGGCAGGCGATCTTTCCGAGGCCTTGAGCCAGGTTGAACAGCTCGGTCCGTTCGACCTCGTTCTGCTCGATTACGATATGCCCGGTATGGATGGATTGGTCGGGCTGAGCGAAATGAAGCGGCGCTACCCGGATCAGGCGGTTGCGATTATCTCGGGCGTGGCGCGCCCGGCCGCGGCGCGCGAGGCGCTCGACGAAGGGGCGATCGGATTCGTGCCGAAAGCGCTGCCCGCCCGGTCGATCATCGGTGCAGTGACGCTGATGGCCTCAGGCTCGGTCTTTGCGCCCTTCGATTTCCTCAAACAGGTCGATGCGCCGACGATGGGCGGGCTTTCGCAACGCGAAACCGAGGTGCTGCGCGGGATCTGCGCGGGTCAGACCAACAAGGAAATCGCGCGCGAGATGGACCTGCAGGAAGTCACGGTGAAGCTGCATGTGCGCACGCTGACACGCAAGATCGGAGCGCGCAACCGAACCCATGCCGCGATGATCGCGCGCGAAAACCACTGGTTCTGAACCGGTGCCGAGCGCAGCGTTTCCACACCCTCAAGCGGGTCTTGGTGTGTTGACATGTGGACATTTGGGGGCGCGCAAGCGCCATGCGCGAAGGCTCGCGGGCTTTTGCCACGCAGGCTAAAGCCCACGGAAGACTGAAGCCGACGATAGAGAGAAACGACCTGCACGCGACATCGGCAACAGCGATCGCGCCTGATCCGGTATGGTTTCGGAGCGGGACGGGTTTAAAAACCGCGCTGCGAGGGGAATTGTACCACTTCGGCTGAGTAGAGCGGATGGGGATCCGCCGCAACCCGGCCCAGAGGCATGCGGGGGAAGACGACCGGCTCCATGCGCTCGATCGCTTGCTGAAGCGAAGCGGACACGTCTTCCAAGCCCTCGTTGCGGCAATAATCATTCATCTCGATCAGCACGGCGTACATCCATGCGTGCTGACTGGCTGTGGCGATTGTGCTCACTGCGTCCTCGGCCCTTAAGTTGCCTCCCCAAGTCTATTTACCAAATTCCTCCTGCCGGGCACTTTGCCGGGAGGCTAGCGCGATGACGCAAAAGTGATGGCCCTGACCGAAAGGCGTGCGACGCTACGGCATTTTCCGTTCCGGCTTGACCTGTCAATTTTTGTGCGCAATGAAATGAACGTTCGTTCAATAATGGGGGAGGAAAGGATGTTCGCAGGCTCGATGGATTTCGATCTGGGCGAGGATATCGCCGCCTTGCGCGAGATGGTGCGGGGGTGGGCGCGCGACCGGCTTGGCCCGATCGCCGCGCGTGTCGACGCGGAAAACGCCTTTCCGAACGAGCTCTGGCCCGAGATGGGCGCGCTCGGCCTTCTTGGTGTCACCGTTCCCGAGGAATTTGGCGGTGCGGGGATGGGCTATCTCGCCCATGTTGTCGCTACCGAGGAGATCGCCCGCGTCTCCGCATCGATCTCGCTCTCTTACGGCGCGCATTCGAACTTGTGTGTGAACCAGCTCAAGCTCAACGGCTCCGAGGAACAGAAGCGCAAATACCTGCCCGGCCTTGTTGCGGGCACGCAGATCGGCGCGCTGGCGATGAGCGAGAGCGGCGCGGGCTCCGATGTCGTCGGCATGAAGCTGCGCGCCGAGAAGCGTGACGGCCATTATCTTCTCAACGGCCACAAATACTGGATCACCAACGGCTGCGACGCGGACACGCTCGTGGTTTATGCGAAGACCGACCCCGAGGTGGGCTCCAAGGGGATTACCGCGTTCATCGTCGAGAAGGGGTTCAAGGGCTTTTCCACCAGCCAGCATTTCGACAAGCTCGGCATGCGCGGATCAAACACCGCGCAGCTCTTTTTCGACAATTGCGAGGTGCCGTCAGAGAACGTTCTGGGCCTTGAGGGCAAGGGCGTGCGGGTGCTGATGTCCGGGCTCGATTACGAGCGCGTGGTGCTCTCGGGGATCGGCACCGGCATCATGATGGCCTGTCTGGATGAAGTCGTGCCCTATGCTCAGGAACGCCAGCAATTCGGCCAACCGATCGGGAATTTCCAGCTTATGCAGGCGAAAATCGCCGATATGTATGTCGCGATGAACACCGCGCGGGCTTATACTTATGAGGTGGCGAAGGCCTGCGACCGCGGCCGGGTGACCCGTCAGGATGCCGCCGCGACGGTGCTCTATGCCTCCGAGCAGGCGATGGTGCAGGCGCATCAGGCGGTGCAAGCCCTTGGCGGCGCTGGATTTCTCAATGATTCCGTCGTCTCGCGGCTCTTTCGCGATGCGAAGTTGATGGAAATCGGGGCGGGCACTTCGGAAATCCGGCGGATGCTGATCGGGCGCGAACTGGTGGGTGGGCAATGAGGCTTTCCTCCACCGCGATCCCGTCTTCGGAGACGTTCCGAAAGAACCGTGAGGCGCATCTGGCGCTGCTCGATCAGGTGCGGGAGGCTGCTGACCATGCCGCGGCGGGGGGCGGGGCGGAGGCCCTCAAGCGCCATGTCGCGCGCGGCAAGATGGCGCCGCGCGAGCGCGTCGCGGCGCTGCTTGACCCCGGCTGCCCGTTTCTCGAGATCGGCGCCACCGCCGCGCATGGGCTCTACCACGGCGCGGCCCCCTGCGCGGGGGTGATCGCCGGGGTCGGCCGGGTGATGGGGCAGGAGGTGATGGTGGTGGCCAATGATGCCACCGTGAAGGGCGGCACCTATTACCCGATGACGGTGAAAAAGCACCTGCGTGCGCAGGAGATCGCCGAGCATTGCGCGCTGCCCTGCGTCTACCTGGTCGATTCAGGCGGCGCGAACCTGCCCAATCAGGACGAGGTCTTCCCCGACCGCGACCATTTCGGCCGCATCTTTTACAATCAGGCGCGGATGTCGGCGAAGGGCATCCCCCAGATCGCGGTGGTGATGGGGTCGTGCACCGCGGGCGGCGCCTATGTACCCGCGATGTCGGATGTGACGATCATCGTGCGCGATCAGGGCACGATCTTCCTCGCCGGTCCCCCCCTGGTGAAGGCGGCAACGGGCGAGGTGGTCAGCGCCGAAGATCTCGGCGGCGGCGATGTCCACACCCGGCTTTCGGGCGTCGCCGATTATCTGGCCGAGGACGATGCGCACGCCTTGGCCTTAGCGCGCCGCGCGGTCAGCAACCTCAATCGCGCCAAGCCCGCGACCGTGCAATGGCAAAGCCCCGAAGACCCGGCCTTCGACCCCGAAGAGATTCTGGGCGTGGTGCCCGCCGATCTGCGCACCCCCTATGACATCCGCGAGGTGATCGCCCGCACCGTCGATGGCTCGCGGTTCGACGAGTTCAAGGCGCGGTTTGGCGAGACCATCGTCACCGGTTTTGCCCATGTGATGGGGTGCCCGGTGGGGATCGTGGCGAACAACGGGGTGCTCTTCTCCGAGGCCGCGCAAAAGGCCGCGCATTTCATCGAGCTTTGCTCGGCGCGCGCCATCCCGTTGGTCTTCTTGCAAAACATCACCGGCTTCATGGTCGGGCGCAAATATGAAAACGAGGGCATCGCGCGGCATGGGGCGAAAATGGTCACCGCCGTCGCCACCACCAATGTGCCGAAAATCACCATGCTGGTGGGCGGCTCTTTCGGTGCGGGCAATTACGGCATGGCCGGGCGCGCCTATTCGCCCCGGTTCCTGTGGACATGGCCCAATGCGCGCATCTCGGTGATGGGCGGCGAGCAGGCGGCGGGCGTGCTGGCCACCGTCAAACGCGAGGGGATCGAGCGCAAGGGCGGCACATGGTCGGCCGCGGAGGAGGCGGAATTCAAACGCCCGACGATCGAGATGTTCGAGCGGCAAAGCCACCCGCTTTTCGCCTCCGCCCGGCTTTGGGATGATGGCATCATCGACCCGCGCAAGAGCCGCGACGTGCTGGCCCTGAGCCTCAGGGCAAGTCTCAACGCGCCGATCGAGCCGACCCGCTTCGGGGTCTTCCGCATGTGACGTTCAAGGCCTCCGGCGGCGATATGTGTGGCAAGATGAACCTCCAGCTCTTTCATCTTGCCGCAAATATCCCGGGGGGCACGGGGGGCGGCGCCCCCCGCCTTCACCAACAGGAGAGTGCGATGTTTCAGAAGATCCTGATCGCCAATCGCGGCGAGATCGCCTGCCGGGTGATCGACACGGCCCGCCGACTCGGCGTGGCCACGGTCGCGGTCTATTCCGAAGCCGATGCCGGTGCGCGCCATGTGGCGATGGCCGACGAGGCGGTGCATATCGGCGGCCCGCGCCCGGCCGAGAGTTACCTTCGCGGCGATGCGATCATCGAAGCGGCGCTCGCGACCGGCGCCGAGGCGATCCACCCGGGCTATGGGTTTCTGAGCGAAAATCCTGACTTCGTCGCCGCGGTCGAAGCGGCGGGGCTCACTTTCATCGGCCCCTCACAGGCGGCGATCCGCGCCATGGGGCTGAAGGATGCCGCCAAGGTGTTGATGGCAAAGGCCGGCGTGCCCGTCGTGCCCGGCTATCACGGAGACAATCAGGATCCCGAACATCTTGCGGCTGCGGCCGAGGCGGTGGGCTACCCGGTGCTGATCAAGGCGGTGGCGGGCGGCGGCGGCAAGGGGATGCGGCGCGTGGACCGCGCGCAAGACTTTGCCACCGGGCTCGAAAGTGCCTGCGCCGAGGCCCGCACGGCCTTTAGCAACCCCGCGGTTCTAATTGAAAAATATGTTGAAATGCCCCGCCACATCGAAGTGCAGGTGTTCGGCGACGGCACCCGCGCCGTGCATCTCTTTGAGCGCGATTGTTCGCTGCAGCGTCGCCATCAGAAAGTGATCGAGGAGGCTCCGGCGCCGGGCATGACCGATCAGATGCGCGCGGCAATGGGGCAGGCCGCCGTGCGCGCCGCCGAAGCGATTGGTTATGCGGGCGCCGGCACGATTGAATTCATCGTCGATGGCTCTGACGGGCTGCGCCCCGACCGGTTCTGGTTCATGGAGATGAACACCCGGCTTCAGGTTGAACATCCGGTGACCGAGGCAATCACCGGCATCGATCTCGTCGAATGGCAACTTCGCGTCGCTGCGGGTGAGCCGCTGCCGCTCGCGCAGGAAGAGATCGGCATCAAGGGGCATGCGTTCGAGGCGCGACTTTACGCCGAGGATGTTCCGGCAGGCTTTTTGCCCGCCATCGGCACGCTGTCGCATCTGGTGTTTCCGCCCGGTGTGCGGGTCGAAACCGGAGTGCGGCCGGGCGACACGATCTCTCCTTGGTATGACCCGATGATTGCGAAAATCGTCACCCATGGCCCGACCCGTGCCGCGGCGCTCAATCGCCTCGCACGCGCGCTCGAGGCGGCTGAGGTGGCGGGCACCACCACCAATCTGGCCTTTCTCGCCCGGCTGGCCCGGCACGGGGGCTTTGCGGCGGGCGCGGTCGACACCGGGCTGATCGGGCGCGAGATCGACGGCCTTGCCGTCGCCCCGCCGGTGCCTGCGGCCGCCCGCGTGCTGGCGGTGATTGCCGCCGCGGGCCTCCATGAGGGCACGGGCGCGGGGTTCACGCTCTGGGCGCCCTTGCGCCGCGCGGTGGATTTCGAATGCCCCGCGCAGCTTCAGATCACTGGGCCGAACCGCGTTTGCGTCGAAATTGCAGGCACCGCGCATGAGTGCCGGCTCGCGCCGGACGGCTGGTGGGTCGATGGCCTCAAAACCTCTGCGCGGTTCCATGTGAAACCTGAGGAAATAACGGTTTTCCTGCAAGGCGCCCATCGCTTCGCGCGCCCTGACCCGCTTGATCGTATCGCGCATGCACCCGCATCGGATCTGACGCTCGCGCCGATGCCGGGGCTGGTGAAAGCGGTTTTCGTTCTGCCGGGGCAAGTGGTTGCACCGGGCGACCGGCTGGCGGTGCTTGAGGCGATGAAGATGGAGCATACCCTTTGTGCAGCGCGCGCGGGAGAGGTGGCGGAAGTGCTTGTGGCCGCGGGCGCTCAGATCGAGGCGGGGGCGGCGCTCATTCGGCTGGCAGAGGAGGAGGCCGCATGACGGTATTGCATCACACCCCGGGCTCGCGGTCGCATCGCGTGCTCTGGCTGCTGGAGGAACTGGGCGAGCCGGTGGACATTCGAACTTGGTCGCTCACCGATGGCGGGCTGCGCAGCCCGGAGTTTCGCGCGCTCAGCCCCGCCGGGCGGGTGCCCGCGCTGGAGATCGACGGGCAGGTGATCTTTGAATCGGGTGCGATCGTGCAATATCTGGCCGAGAGCCGGGGACGGCTCGCCCCCGCGCCCGGAACCGCAGAGCGGATCGCCTTTCTTGAATGGGTGAATTTTGCCGAGACGCAGGCCAATATCCTGCAATCGCTCAATATCCAGCATATCTTCCTGCGGCCCGAAAGCGCGCGCTCGGTGCCCTTGATGAAGCTCGACACGAAGCGGCTGATGCTGACGATGCAGGCGCTTGAGGCGCATCTCGAGGGGCGGGACTGGTTGCTTTCCTCTTTCTCGGCTGCGGAGTGCATGTTCGGCTTCAACATGGATGCGATGTTCCGTTTCGTGCCGCGACCGGATTTTCCGGCGATCCTCGCCTGGATAGAGCGGGCGCAGGCCCGGCCCGCGCATGCGCGCGCTGTCGAAAGGGGCGGCGCGAGCCTCTATGCGCAAGCCTTCTATGAGCTCCCCGATGGCTGATTTCGTCGAAATCGTGGAAATGGCGCCGCGGGACGGGTTGCAGAACGAAAAGCGCCTGATCCCCACGGCGGACAAGATCGCGCTCGTCGACGCGCTTTCCGAAGCGGGGTTCGGCCGTATCGAGGTGGCGTCCTTCGTCTCGCCCAAATGGGTGCCGCAGATGGCCGATGGCGCGGAGGTTCTCGCCGGGATCCGCCGGGTGCCGGGCGTGCGCTATACCGCGCTCACCCCCAATCTGCGCGGCTTCGAGGCCGCACGGGCGGCGGGCGTCGACGAAGTGGCGATCTTTGCCTCAGCGTCTGAGGGGTTTTCGCGCGCGAACCTCAATTGTTCGATTGCGGAAAGTCTTGAGCGGTTCGACCCGGTGATGCGGGCTGCGGATGCCGCCGGTATTCCCGTTCGCGGCTATGTTTCGATGGTCACGGACTGCCCGTTCGACGGGCCGACGGCCCCTGCGCAGGTGGCGCGCGTGGTGGCGCATCTGCGGGTGATCGGGTGCCGGGAGGTCAGCTTGGGCGATACGGTCGGCCGTGCCCGGCCGGAAAGCGTGATCGCGATGCTCGCGGCCGTGGTGCAGGAAATGGAGCCCGCGCAGCTGGCCGGGCATTTTCATGACACCGGTGGCCGCGCGCTCGAGAACATCGAGGCAAGCCTCGCTTTTGGCCTGCGGATCTTCGATGCCGCGGTGGGCGGGTTGGGCGGCTGCCCCTATGCGCCCGGCGCCGCCGGCAATGTGGCAAGCGAGCGAGTCGCCGCGCATCTGCAAAAGCTGGGCTATGCAACCGGGATTAATGCGGCGAAGCTGGAGCGGGCCGCAACCTGCGCGCGCGCGCTCAAAGGAGGTTCGGAATGACCGAGACGATCCGGCTGGACCGCGACGGGCGGGGCGTTGTGACGCTCTGGCTTGCGCGCTCAGAAAAGCACAATGCGCTTGATGCGCAGATGATCTCGGAGATCACCCAGGTGATCCGGCATCTCGGTCAGGAGCAAAAGGTGCGGGCAGTCGTGCTGGCCGCGGAGGGGAAAAGCTTCTGCGCGGGGGGCGATCTGCGCTGGATGCAGGCGAATATGACCGCAAGTTCCGAAGAACGCGGCGCCTCGGCGCGGGCGCTGGCGGAGATGCTCGCCGCAGTAGATGCCTGCCCGAAACCGGTGATCGGGCGGGTGCAGGGCAATGCCTTCGGGGGCGGGGTGGGCATGATTTCGGTCTGCGATGTCGCCATTGCGGTGCCCGCGGCACGCTTCGGGCTCACCGAAACGAAGCTCGGCCTGACGCCGGCGACGATTTCTCCTTACGTCGTCGCGCGGATGGGCGCGGCAAAGGCGCGGCGGGTGTTCATGTCGTCGCGGCTCTTCGATGCGGCGGAAGCGGTGGCGCTCGATCTCATCGCGCGGGTGGTTCCGCCCGAGGCGCTCGACGCGGCGATCGAGGCCGAGGTCGCCCCCTATCTGGCCTGCGCGCCCGGCGCCGTGGCAGAGGCAAAAGCGTTGCTGCGCCTGCTTTCTTCACACCCCGACTCGGGCCTTCAGGAGGCGACGATTGCGGCGCTGGTGAAACGTTGGGAAAGCGACGAGGCGCGGGACGGGATCTCTGCTTTCTTCGAACGCACCCCCCCGCCCTGGGCGCTGTGACTCGGGGAAGCTCTTTATAAGCAATATTATTTTCAAAACCGGGTGATTCTGTGCGGTTTCCGCAGCGGCAGGAAGCCGAGACATGATGCCGCATTGCGGCAACAGGATGCCGCGCCCGCAGCCGATGCGAAAAACAGTGTGCATCGGTATACAAATTACGCTTTTCGCCCCGAAAACGGGCTTCGCTCGGTTGACCGGCATATGGGGGAAGGCTATTCCTCGCTGAGCCAGAACCCGCGCGCTTGTCGCGCCCAGAGGGAGCAAATTGATGCACGACGTGACCCTGCCTTCCATGTTGCGCGAATATCTTCCCATCCTCGTTCTGTTGGCCATGGCGATCGCGCTCGGGCTCGTTCTGATCCTCGCGGCGGCAGTGATCGCGGTGCGCAACCCGGACCCGGAAAAGGTCTCGGCCTATGAATGCGGCTTCAACGCCTTCGACGACGCGCGGATGAAGTTCGACGTACGGTTCTATCTGGTGTCGATCCTGTTCATCATCTTCGACCTTGAGGTGGCCTTCCTGTTCCCCTGGGCGGTCTCCTTCGGGGAAATTTCGATGACCGCCTTCTGGTCGATGATGGTGTTTCTGGGCGTGCTGACGGTAGGCTTCGCCTATGAATGGAAGAAGGGGGCGCTGGAATGGGCGTGATGACCGGGCCGAACACGGCCGCAGCCGATATGGACGTGGCCGCCGCGGCGCTCAACCGCGACCTGCAGGACAAGGGCTTCCTGCTCACCACCGCCGAAGACATCATCAACTGGGCGAGGAACGGCTCGCTGCACTGGATGACCTTTGGTCTGGCTTGCTGCGCGGTCGAGATGATGCATACCGCGATGCCGCGCTATGATGTGGAGCGTTACGGCTTTGCGCCGCGCGCCTCGCCCCGCCAATCCGACGTGATGATCGTCGCGGGCACGCTCACCAACAAGATGGCGCCCGCGCTGCGCAAGGTCTACGACCAGATGCCCGAGCCGCGTTACGTGATCTCGATGGGCTCCTGCGCCAATGGCGGCGGCTATTACCACTACAGCTATTCGGTGGTGCGCGGCTGCGACCGGGTCGTCCCGGTCGATATCTACGTGCCCGGCTGCCCGCCCTCGGCAGAGGCGTTGATGTATGGTATCCTGCAGTTGCAGCGCAAGATCCGCCGCACCGGCACGCTGGTGCGCTGAGGAGGACGGAGAATGAGCGAACTGCTGCAAGAACTCGCGGCGCATATCGAGCATCGGCGCGGCGATGATGTCGTGTCGAGCGTGGTGGCACATGGCGAGCTGACCGTGACCGTGACCCCGGCGGGGATCCTGCGGTTTGTCGAATTTCTGCGCGACGATCCGACCTGCCGGTTCTCAACGCTGATCGACATCACCGCGGTGGACTGGCCCGAGCGCCCGGCGCGGTTCGAGGTCGTCTGGCATTTCCTGTCGATGTGGCGCAACCAGCGCATCCGCGTGAAAGCGGCGGTGCGCGAGGATGAGATGTGCCCCTCGATCACCGATGCCTTCTCGGTGGCAAACTGGTATGAGCGCGAGATCTTCGACATGTTCGGGATCCTGTTCTCGGGCCACCCGGATCTGCGCCGTCTGTTGACCGATTACGGCTTCCGCGGCCATCCGCTGCGGAAGGATTTCCCCACCACCGGCTATGTCGAGCTGCGCTATGACGAGATGCTCAAGCGGGTGGTCTACGAGCCGGTGAAGCTGACGCAGGAATACCGGCAATTCGATTTCCTGAGCCCCTGGGAAGGCGCGCATTATGTGCTTCCCGGTGACGAGAAACAGGGCTGAGCCGCGGCAACGCCCGGGCGGTGACGGAGAAAGGTGAGGAGCATGGACGGCGACATCCGGCAGAATACCTACGACGACGGTTCGCATGACGTGCTGACCGGCGAGCAGCGCATCCGCAATTTCAACATCAACTTCGGCCCGCAGCACCCTGCGGCGCACGGGGTGTTGCGGATGGTGCTGGAGCTTGACGGCGAGATCGTCGAACGGGCCGACCCGCATATCGGCCTTTTGCATCGCGGCACCGAAAAGCTGATGGAAAGCCGCACCTATCTGCAGAACACGCCCTATTTCGACCGGCTCGATTATGTGGCGCCGATGAACCAGGAGCATGCCTGGTGCATGGCGATCGAGCGGCTCACCGGCACGCCGGTGCCGCGCCGCGCCTCGCTCATTCGGGTGCTCTTCTCGGAGATCGGGCGGGTTCTGAACCACCTTCTCAACGTCACCACGCAGGCGATGGACGTGGGCGCGCTCACCCCGCCGGTCTGGGGCTTTGAGGAACGCGAGAAGCTGATGATCTTCTACGAACGGGCTTGCGGCGCGCGTCTGCACGCGAACTATTTCCGTCCCGGGGGGGTGCATCAGGATCTGCCCCCCGCCTTGATCGACGACATTGAGGCCTGGGCGCATGAATTCCCGCAAAAGCTCGATGACATCGAGGGGCTGCTGACCGAAAACCGGATCTTCAAGCAGCGCAATGCCGATATCTGCATCATCACCGAGAAAGAAATCACCCAATGGGGCTATTCCGGGGTGATGGTGCGCGGCTCGGGTCTGGCGTGGGATCTGCGGCGCTCGCAACCCTATGAATGCTACGACGAATTTGATTTCAAAGTGGCCGTGGGCAAGAACGGCGACTGCTATGATCGGTATCTTGTGCGGATGGCCGAGATGCGCGAGTCGACCAAGATCATCCTCCAGGCGGTGGAAAAGCTCCGCGCGCCCGAAGGGCAGGGGGATATTCTCGCGCGCGGCAAGATGACGCCGCCGAAGCGGGGCGAGATGAAGACCTCGATGGAAGCGCTGATCCACCACTTCAAGCTCTATACCGAGGGCTTCAAGGTGCCCGCGGGCGAGGTTTATGCCGCCGTCGAGGCGCCCAAGGGCGAGTTCGGCGTCTATCTCGTCTCCGATGGCACCAACAAGCCCTACCGGGCCAAGATCCGCGCCCCGGGCTATGCGCATCTGCATTCGATGGATGCGGTTTCGAAAGGGCACCAACTGGCCGACGTTTCGGCCATCATCGGCACGATGGATATCGTGTTCGGGGAGGTCGACCGCTAATGCTGCGCCGCTTGCATCATGAACAACCCGCGTCTTTCGCCTTCACGCCCGCGAACCGCGCCTGGGCCGAAGCGCAGATGACGAAATACCCCGAGGGTCGCCAGGCCTCGGCAATCATTCCGCTCCTGTTCCGGGCACAAGAACAGGAAGGCTGGCTGACGAAACCCGCGATCGAACATGTCGCCGATATGCTGGGCCTGCCCTATATCCGCGCGCTGGAAGTGGCGACCTTCTACTTCATGTTCCAGCTCGCCCCGGTGGGCTCGGTCGCGCATATTCAGGTCTGCGGCACCACCTCGTGCATGATCTGCGGCGCCGAAGACCTGATTGCGGTTTGCAAACGCAAGATCGCCGCGGAGCCCTTCGCGCTTTCGGCGGATGGCAAGTTCTCCTGGGAAGAGGTCGAATGCCTTGGTGCCTGCGCCAATGCGCCGATGGCACAGATCGGCAAGGATTATTTCGAGGATCTGACCGAGGAAAACCTCGAGACCCTGATCGACGCGCTCGCCACAGGCCAGGCGCCGCGACCGGGCTCGCAAGCGGGGCGGTTCTCGTCGGAACCGGCGGCGGGCCTCACCTCCTGCGCAGAAACCGCGGGCGAGAAGGAAGCGGCGAACGGCTCGGTTGCGCGCGCGCTCGCCTTTGGTGACGGGATCAAGCGCATCGACGGCAGTGAAGTGCCGCTCAGCGCGCCCTGGCAATCCGGCGGGCGGCTCGGCCCGATCGGCATGATGGGCACCCGTCCAATGACGGCCGCGCAACGCGCCGCGGAAAAGGCTGCGGCAGAAAAAGCGGCGGCGGAAAAAGCCGCGTCCGAAAAAGCCGCAGCGGAGAAAGCGGCGGCGGAGAAAGCCGCGGCCGAAAAAGCGGCGGCCGAGAAAGCCGCTGCTGAGCTTGCTGCGGCAGAAAAGGCGCAAGCCGAGCAGCGCGCCGCTGAAAAAGCCGCGGCGGAAAAGGCGGCAGCCGAGCAGGCTGCGGCGGAAAAAGCGGCTGCGGAAAAAGCCTTTGCCGAGAAAGCCGCCGCCGAAGCGGCCGAGGCTGAAGCGATCAGCAAGGCGATGGTGGCCGCGCAGACCGGCACAGCGCTGGAGCCTGAGCCTGCCCCCGAGACGCCCGAACCGGAGATGCCTTCCGAACCGGCTTTCGCGCCCGCGCGCAAAGCCAAAGGCCCGGTGATGGTCGAGGTTGAGGCGGGCGAAGGGGTGCCGCCGCAGGGTCTTGATGCGCCGCGGGGCGGCATGGCCGATGATTTGAAGCAGATCGAGGGGATCGGCCCGGTTCTTGAGCGGATCTGCCACGATCTGGGCGTGTTCCATTTTGACCAGATCGCGCAATGGGGGGCCGAGGAAGTGGCCTGGATGGACACGAACCTGAAAGGGTTCCGCGGCCGCGTCAGCCGTGACAAATGGGTGGCGCAGGCGAAGATTATCGTCGCGGAGGGGCTCGCGCGCTTCCGCGAACGGGCAAGGACCAACGATTACTGAGTGGAAAGACCGGACTGACGACAGACTGAGACAATCAGATCAACACATCGGGCCGGGGTCGGCGTGAGGAGCGCCCTCCCGGTCCGGAATGAGGGAAAGGAAAGGCAAAATGTCGATGAACGACGCTGAATGCCAGACGAAAGCCCGCAAATTGGGAGCAATCCTCGGAGCCGTTGCGTTTTTTGCGCTGTGGCTGCTCGGCTCGACCGGAATCGGTGTTGCCCTTGTGGCCGGTGTGGTTTCCGCACTGATCCTGGCACGCACCGCCTGCTATGTGATGGGCTGTTTGCCCGAACCGAAAGTTCTCAGCCCCGAGGAGGCGCGCGCATTGCGCACGGCCACCCCGGCGGCCCCGCCCGTCGCCGCGAAACCAGCGGCTTCTCCGGCCGCCGCGAAGCCGGTGGCTGCGCCGAGCGCCGCGGTGAAACCCGCGCCAACGCCGCAGCCCGCCCCCACCCCGGCGGCGAAGCCTGCTCCGGCGCCCGCGCCGAAGGCCATGGCCGCTCCGGCTCCGATGGCCGCAAAACCGGCCCCGGCCCCAGCACCGGCGCCGAAACTGGAACCTGCCCCCGCGCCGAGCGCGGCAAAACCTGCGTCGGCTGCGCCGGTCGCGGCGACATCGGTTCCGAAACCGGTGACGCCCGCGGCCAAGCCCGCTGCGCCTGCCGCCCCCGTCGCTGCCGCCAAACCTGCGGAAGCGAAGCCGGTCGAGACGGTCGGCGCGGCCCCCACGGCACCGGTTGCGCCCAAACCCGCTCCGGGCGGAGGGGGGAAGCGGCGCGGCCGCAAGCACTGAGCGCCAGAGCCTCTGGCGCGCAATAAGACCCACCGGGCCGGTCCCGGCACGGTGGGGCGCAAAACCCGGGCTGTGGCCCGGTTCCGGTCGGATCTGATCCGCTCCGGGGGGATATATTCGCATCGGTGCGCCGGTGCGGCACAGGCCGGGCCCCGGCCTGTGCGACAACCGAGGGAGCAGACATGCTGAAAGATCAGGACCGGATCTTCACCAATATCTACGGGATGCACGACCGCTCGCTGAAGGGCGCGATGGCGCGTGGGCACTGGGATGGGACCGCGGCCCTCCTTGCCAATGGCCGGGACTGGATCATCGAGCAGGTCAAGGCCTCGGGTCTGCGCGGCCGCGGCGGCGCTGGCTTCCCGACCGGGCTGAAATGGTCCTTCATGCCCAAGCAATCGGACGGACGGCCCGCCTATCTGGTGATCAACGCCGATGAATCCGAACCCGGCACCTGCAAGGACCGCGAGGTGATGCGCCACGATCCGCATACGCTGATTGAAGGCGCATTGATCGCGGGCTTCGCGATGGGCGCCTGCGCGGCCTATATCTACATTCGCGGCGAATATGTGCGTGAAAAGGAAGCGCTGCAACGCGCCATCGACGAATGCTACGACGCCGGGCTGATCGGCAAGAACGCCTGCAAGTCGGGCTATGATTTCAACGTTTATCTGCATCACGGCGCGGGCGCCTATATCTGTGGCGAGGAAACGGCGCTGCTCGAGAGCCTCGAAGGCAAGAAGGGCATGCCGCGGATGAAACCGCCGTTCCCGGCGGGCTCGGGGCTTTATGGCTGCCCGACCACGGTGAACAACGTCGAGTCGATTGCCGTCGTCCCCACGATCCTGCGCCGCGGCGCGGATTGGTATGCCTCCTTCGGACGGCCGAACAACACCGGCGTCAAGCTCTTCGCCATGTCGGGGCATGTGAACACGCCCTGCGTGATCGAGGAGAGCATGTCGATCTCGATGAAGGAACTGATCGAGAAACATGGCGGCGGCGTGCGCGGCGGCTGGTCCAACCTGAAGGCGGTGATCCCCGGTGGCGCAAGCTGCCCGGTGCTTCCCGCACATCTGTGCGAGGATGCGATCATGGATTACGACGGCATGCGGGAGCTGAAATCGAGCTTCGGCACCGCCTGCCTGATCGTGATGGATCAGCAGACCGATGTGATCAAGGCGATCTGGCGGCTTTCCAAATTCTTCAAGCACGAGAGCTGCGGCCAATGCACACCCTGCCGCGAGGGCACCTCGTGGATGATGCGGGTGATGGACCGTCTCGTGCGGGGCGAGGCCGAGATCGAAGAAATCGACATGCTCTTTGACGTGACGAAACAGGTCGAGGGCCACACGATCTGCGCCTTGGGCGATGCCGCGGCCTGGCCGATCCAGGGGTTGATCCGGCATTACCGCGAGGAGATCGAAGACCGGATCAAGGCGCGCAAGAGCGGGCGCATGGGCGCGATGGCGGCGGAGTGAGCTGAGATGGCAGCGGTTTCGGGCAGCATTGGCAAGATCGGGGGCGGCGCCGCGGCGCTGGCGTTCGGGCTTGTGCCGGCTTTTGCCGAACCGCAGGCCAACAGCCTCGTCCATGAGGGGTATGTCCCCGCGCTTTCGCGCCATATCCGGATGATGGAAGGTGCGTCCGGGGCGGTCGTGGCCTATTTCAACGACATCATGACCGGTGGCGTGGAATGTCCCGAAGGTGCGGTCGGCAACGCGGGCTGCCTCTACTGGGACGGGTTTACCGCCTATTTTGAAGTGACGCTCGAAGGGGTGACAGAGACCGATGCGCTGGAGCTGAAAAAAGGCGTGATCTCGGCGATCGAGGCGGTCTGCCCCTCGGCGAAGGGGCTTGGCCTGAAGGCAAGCGACGTGGCCGAGATGGCGCCGCATTTCTACCGGATCGAGGCATTCTGCCCGGCGATCGAAACGCGGAGGGGCAACTGATGCGCGCTGCCCTCTTGATCCTGCCGCTCGCGGCCTGCGCCAGCCCGCCCGTGGGTTCCGATGCGGTGGGCCCGCTTGCCGCCGTGGCGGGCTATACGGGCAGCTTTGGTCCGCAGAACGAACTGCGGGTGCGCCGGAATGCCCCCCCCTTCAGCTATGACGAGGGGGCGGAAGCGAAACGCGCGGCGCAGGCGCTCTGCCGCGGCGCCGTGGCCTCCGGGCCGGAAGACAATTTCAGGGAGGGGCAATGGATCTTCCCGGGGGGCTGCGCATGAGCCCCGAAACCAGAATTCACCGCGCGGCGCCCTGCCGTGCCCGAGCCAAGTGACGGACGAGACCATGTCGAACAAGCGCAAGATCATCATCGACGGTATCGAGGTCGAGGTCGATCCCAGCCTGACGCTGATTCAGGCCTGCGAGCAGGCCGGGATCGAAGTGCCGCGGTTTTGCTACCACGAACGGCTCTCGATCGCCGGAAACTGCCGCATGTGCCTTGTCGAGGTGGTGGGCGGCCCGCCCAAGCCGACCGCAAGCTGCGCGATGCAGATCAAGGACTTGCGCCCCGGCCCCAATGGCGAGCCGAGCGTGATCAAGACCAATTCGCCGATGGTGAAAAAGGCGCGCGAGGGGGTGATGGAGTTTTTGCTCATCAACCACCCGCTCGACTGCCCGATCTGCGATCAGGGCGGGGAATGTGACTTGCAAGATCAGGCGGTGGCCTATGGCGCCGATTTCTCGCGTTACCGCGAGCCCAAGCGCGCCTCCGAAAACCTCAACCTCGGCCCGCTCGTCGCCACCTGCATGACGCGCTGCATCTCCTGCACGCGCTGCGTGCGCTTCACCTCCGAGGTGGCGGGGATCAGCCAGATGGGCCAGACCGGTCGCGGCGCCGACAGCGAGATCACCAGCTATCTGAACATGACGCTGGACAGCAACCTGCAGGGCAACATCATCGACCTCTGCCCGGTCGGCGCGCTGACCTCGAAACCCTATGCGTTCACCGCGCGCCCGTGGGAGCTGACGAAGACCGAGAGCATCGACGTGATGGATGCACTCGGCTCCAACATCCGCATCGACGCCAAAGGCCGCGAAGTGAAGCGGATCGTGCCGCGCAACCATGACGGCGTGAACGAGGAATGGCTCTCCGACAAGGGCCGCTTCATCTGGGACGGCCTGCGCCGCCAACGCCTTGATACGCCTTACATTCGCGAGAATGGCAAGCTGCGCAAGGCAAGCTGGGGCGAGGCGCTCGCCGCCGCGGCCCGCGCGATGAAGGGCAAGAAGCTGCTCGGCCTTGTCGGCGATCTCGCCTCGACCGAAGCCGCCTTCAGCCTGAAGACCCTGATCGAAGGGCAGGGCGGCAAGGTCGAATGCCGCACCGATGGCGCGCGGCTCCCGATTGGCAACCGCTCTGGTTACGTTGGCAATGTGGCGATCGAGGAGATCGACCGGGCCGAGGAAATCATCCTGATCGGCACCGATCCGCGCACCGAGGCGCCGGTGCTCAATGCCCGCATCCGCAAGGCCTGGGCGCATGGCGCGCTCGTGCGCGTGGTCGGCCCGGCGGTCGATCTGACCTATGACTATGAGCATGTCGGCACCGACCGCGAAAGCCTTGCGCATCTGCAAGCCTCCGAAGGGGCGATCGTGATCGTCGGGCAGGGCGCGGTCTCCGAGGCCGATGGCGATGCGGTGATCGCTCATGCGATGGCGCTTTCGGGGCGGATGCTGATGCTGCATACCGCCGCCGGGCGTGTCGGCGCGATGGATGTGGGCGCCGTGACGAACGGCGGCCTGCTCGCCGCGCTCGAAGACGGCGTCGAGGTGATCTACAATATGGGCGCCGACGAGGTGGAGATTACGCCCGCCGCTGAGGGCGGCCCTTTCGTGATCTATCAGGGCAGCCATGGCGACCGCGGCGCGAGCCGCGCCGACATCATCCTGCCAGGCGCCGCCTACACCGAGGAACACGGGCTTTTCGTCAATACCGAGGGGCGGCCGCAATTGGCCTTCCGCGCCACCTTCCCGCCGGGCGAGGCGAAGGAGAACTGGGCGATCCTGCGCGCGCTTTCGGCCGAGCTTGGTGCCGCGCAGGGCTGGGACAGCCTCGCCGGGCTGCGCCGGGCGATGCTCGCCGCCGTGCCGCATCTGGGCCAGGTCGATCAGGTGGTGGAGAACGCCTGGCAACCGATCGAGCGGCGCGAGATGGGCAAGGCGACGTTCCGGTTGGCGCTTGGCGATTACTACTTCACGAACCCGATCGCGCGGGCTTCGGTGGTGATGGCGGACTGCTCGGCGCTGGTGAAATCGCGCCGCGCGCCTGCGATGGCGGCGGAGTAAACGAGAATGCCGCGTGCCCTGATCCTTGCAGCCTGCGTTCCCGGCCTTCTGGCCGGGCTGGGCGCCTGCGCGCCCGCGGGCGCCGGGGCGGGGGCGGAGATCAGTTACGAGGGGGTCGAGACCCGGCTTCTCGACAATGATCTGGTGGGCTTCGACGTGGCGATTGGGGGCAGCCGCAACCGCGCCCAGGTCACCGCCTATGCCACCTGTGCCGCGGCGCAATATGCGCTGATCCGCGGCTATGGCTTCGCGCGCCATGTGCGCACCAATGTGACGCGCGCGGGCACCGGCCTGAGGGCCGATGCCATCTACCTGATTTCTTCCGCACTGCCCGAAGGGCTGCGGACGATCGATGCAGAAGTGACGGTCGCCGATTGCCGCGAGCGCGGCATTCCGACGGTTTGAAACGATGAGAGCAAGACGGGCTGAGGGACAACATGGCTGAGTTTTTCGCAACATCGCTGGGGACGGCCTTGCTGATGGTCTTGCAGGGCCTCGCGATCATCGCTTTCGTGATGATCGGGCTTCTGTTCCTCGTCTGGGGGGACCGCAAGATCTGGGCCGCCGTGCAGTTGCGCCGCGGCCCGAACGTGGTGGGCGCCTTCGGCCTGCTGCAATCGGTGGCCGATGCCGCGAAATACGTCTTCAAGGAGATCGTGGTTCCGGCGGGCTCGGACAAGTTCGTCTATTTTCTTGCGCCGATGCTGAGCCTCGTGCTCGCGCTTCTCGCCTGGGTCGTCATTCCGTTCAACGACGGCTGGGTGATGGCGGATATCAACGTCGCCGTGCTCTTCGTCTTCGCCGCTTCCTCGCTTGAGGTCTACGGCGTGATCATGGGCGGCTGGGCCTCGAACTCGAAATACCCGTTCCTCGGCTCGTTGCGCTCGGCCGCGCAGATGATCTCCTATGAGGTCTCGATGGGCCTGATCATCATCGGGGTGATCCTGTCCACCGGCTCGATGAACCTCTCCGCCATCGTCGAGGCGCAGCGCGGTTCCTTCGGCCTTCTGAACTGGTACTGGATCCCGCATCTGCCGATGGTGTTCATGTTCTTCATCTCGGCGCTGGCGGAAACCAACCGTCCGCCCTTCGACTTGCCGGAGGCGGAATCCGAACTCGTCGCGGGCTTCATGGTGGAATACAGCTCCACTCCCTATCTGCTCTTCATGGCGGGCGAATATATCGCCATGTGGCTGATGTGTGCGCTCACCACCGTGCTCTTCTTCGGCGGCTGGCTCTCGCCCATCCCCGGCATCCCCGATGGCGCTCTGTGGATGTTCGGCAAGATGGTGCTGGTGTTCTTCGCCTTCGCGATGGTGAAGGCCATCGTGCCGCGCTACCGCTATGACCAGCTGATGCGGATCGGCTGGAAAGTGTTCCTGCCGCTCTCGCTCGGCTGGGTCGTGGTCGTGGCGTTCCTTGCAAAATTCGAACTTTTCGGCGGCTTCTGGGCGCGCTGGGTGATTGGGGGCTGACAGATGCACGATCCGAAACGGGAAACGCTGACGCTGATGCTCGACGGGCGCGAGGTGCGGTTGGTGCCGACGATCATCGAAGGCTACGAGCTTGAGATCGACCGGCGCAACATCACCTCCTTCCTGTCGCATTCGCCGCCGATGCTGCGCGCGGTCGCCGCGCTCGAGGCCCATGGCACGTTTGGGGTGGGCGATCTGGAACTGGCGTCCGACCGCAAGAAATGGGTTCTTTCGGGCGGTTCGGACAAACCGGCGGAGAAAAAGTGATGGCTTTCGATTATGTTCGCGCAGCGAAATATTTCGTCCTGTGGGACTTCATCAAAGGCTTTGCGCTGGGGATGCGCTACTTCGTGGCGCCCAAGCCGACGCTGAACTATCCCCATGAAAAAGGCCCGCTCTCGCCCCGCTTCCGGGGCGAGCATGCGCTGCGCCGTTATCCCAATGGCGAGGAACGCTGCATCGCCTGCAAGCTCTGCGAGGCGATCTGCCCGGCGCAGGCGATCACCATCGACGCCGAGCCGCGGGAAGACGGTTCGCGCCGCACCACGCGCTATGACATCGACATGACGAAATGCATCTACTGCGGCTACTGCCAGGAGGCCTGCCCGGTCGATGCGATCGTCGAGGGGCCGAACTTCGAATATGCCACCGAGACGCGCGAAGAGCTGTTTTACGACAAGGCGAAGCTCCTTGAAAACGGCGCGCGCTGGGAGGCCGAGATCGCCCGCAACATCGAGATGGATGCGCCCTACAGATGACCGCGGATTTCCAGAAGCTTTTCAGCGCGATGCTCGAACAGGGGGCGGAGATGGCCCGGCTGTTCAACCCGGCTTTGGAGAGCTTCAATCCCAAGGCTTTCGAGAAGCTCTTTCCGACCATGCCGGCCGAGATGCTGGAAATGTGGTTTGGCAAGACCTTCAACCGGGACGGGCTCGATGCCCGCACCCGGCTTCTGGTCACGCTGGCCGGGCAGGTGACGCTCGGCGCGCAGGCGGAGGCGCCGATGCGGATGACCATTCGCCACGCGCTTGAGGCTGGCGCGACCGAGCGGGAGATCGCCGAGGTGATCTTCCAGATGAGCATGTTCGGCGGCGTGCCCGCCATGACCAAGGCGCTGGAGATCGCGCGCGAGGTCTTCGACGAGAAATCGGGAGAAAACACATGACGGTGTTCGTATTCGCCTTCTACCTCTTCGCCATGGTGGCGGTGGTGGCCGGGCTGATGGTGGTTCTCTCGAAGAACCCCGTGCATTCGGTGCTCTGGCTCATTCTCACCTTCCTCTCGGCGGCGGGGCTCTTCGTGCTGATGGGGGCAGAGTTCGTCGCCATGCTCCTGATCATCGTCTATGTCGGCGCGGTCGCGGTGCTCTTCCTCTTCGTCGTGATGATGCTCGATGTCGATTTTGCGGCACTGCGCGGGCAGATGGTGCGCTATGCGCCCTTCGGCGCGCTGATCGCGGTGGTGATGCTCGCCGAACTCGGCACCGGCTTTGCCGCCTGGCAGACCGCGGGCAAGGCCGCAGCGCTCCATGCTGCGCCGATTGCCACGGATGTGGAAAACAGCCGCGCGCTCGGCATGATCCTTTATGACCAATACCTCTTCCTCTTCCAGGGCGCGGGGCTGGTGCTCCTCGTGGCGATGATCGGGGCGATCCTGCTCACGTTGCGCCACCGCACCGACATCAAGCGTCAGAACGTGATCGCGCAAATGCACCGTGACCCGGCGCAGGCGCTGGAGATGATCGACGTCAAACCGGGGCAGGGGCTGTGAGAAAAGAACAAGCGAAAACGGGGTCGGGCCCGGAGGGAAAGCGATGACGATCGGATTGGAACATTACCTGAGCGTGGCGGCGATCCTGTTCGTCACCGGCATCTTCGGCATCTTCGTCAACCGCAAGAACGTGATCGTCATCCTGATGTCGATCGAACTCATGCTGCTCGCCGTCAACATCAACTTCGTCGCCTTCTCGACCCATATGGGTGATCTGGTGGGGCAGGTCTTCACCATGTTCGTGCTGACCGTGGCGGCCGCCGAGGCCGCGATCGGCCTTGCGATCCTTGTGGTCTTCTTCCGCAACCGCGGCTCGATCGCGGTCGACGATGTCAACGTGATGAAGGGATAAGGACCGATGACCACGATCATTCTTCTGGCCCCCCTTCTCGGCGCCATCCTCGGCGGCTTCGGCTGGCGCTTCATCGGCGAGAAGGGCGCGATGGTGCTCACCACGGGCCTGCTGTTCCTCTCCTGCCTCATGAGCTGGTATGTGTTCCTGACCCTCGGGCCGGAGACCCAGCATATCCATCTGCTCGACTGGATCCAGTCCGGCACGCTCGACACCGCCTGGGCGATCCGGCTTGATCGGCTCACCGCGATCATGCTGATCGTGGTCACCACCGTCTCCGCCTTCGTGCACCTCTACTCTTGGGGCTACATGGCGCATGACGACAACTGGGGCCACCATGAGAGCTACAAGGCCCGGTTCTTCGCCTATCTGAGCTTCTTCACCTTCGCCATGCTGATGCTGGTGACGGCAGACAACCTCGTTCAGATGTTCTTTGGCTGGGAGGGCGTGGGTCTCGCCTCCTACCTGCTGATCGGCTTTTACTACAAGAAACCCTCGGCCAATGCCGCGGCGATCAAGGCTTTCGTCGTCAACCGGATCGGTGACTTCGGTTTCTCGCTCGGCATCTTCGGGCTTTTCTTCCTGACCGACAGCATCTCGATGGACACGGTCTTTGCGGCCGGGCCGGAGCTTGCGCAGACGCAACTCCACTTCCTCTGGGCTGATTTCAACGCCGCCAACCTGATCGCGATCCTGCTCTTCATCGGCGCGATGGGCAAATCGGCGCAGCTCTTCCTGCACACCTGGCTGCCGGACGCGATGGAAGGCCCGACCCCGGTTTCGGCCCTCATCCACGCCGCGACGATGGTGACGGCGGGGGTGTTCCTCGTCTGCCGGATGTCGCCGATTTTCGAATATGCGCCTGAAGCCAAGATGATGGTGGTGTACGTCGGCGCGGCCACGGCCTTCTTTGCCGCGACCGTGGGGCTTGTGCAAAACGACATCAAGCGCGTGATCGCCTATTCGACCTGCTCGCAGCTCGGCTACATGTTCGTGGCGGCAGGGGTTGGCGTTTACTCCGCGGCGATGTTCCACCTGCTGACGCATGCCTTCTTCAAGGCAATGCTGTTTCTCGGCGCGGGCTCGGTGATCCATGCGATGCACCATGAGCAGGACATGCGCAACTATGGCGGCCTGCGGAAGAAAATTCCCTTCACCTTCGCGATCATGATGATCGGCACTCTGGCCATCACCGGCGTGGGTGTGCCCTTCGTGACGCTTTTCGATGTGCCGCTCGGCTTTGCGGGGTATCTCTCGAAAGACGCGATCATCGAGAGCGCCTTCGCCTCGGGCTCGGGCTTTGCCTTCTGGGCGCTCGTGATCGCGGCGGGGATGACCTCTTTCTACTCCTGGCGGCTCATTTTCCTGACCTTCTACGGCAAGGCGCGCGGCGATCATCATGCCCATGACCATGCCCATGAAAGCCCGCCCGTGATGCTCGTTCCGCTTGGCGCGCTCGCGGTGGGGGCGGTGCTCTCGGGGATGGTGTTCTACCCCTCCTTCTTCGGCGAGAAGGTGAACGCCTTCTTCAACCTGCCGGTGGCCGCTCATGCCACCGAGCACGGCAGCGAGCATGCTGCGGTGGCGCTCGAGCATACTGCGGTTGAACCTTCCGAGGCGATGGAGAACCAGGAAGCGGCTATGGCCGGTACCTCCGGGCACGCCACGGAAGCGCAAACCGCGGAGATCGCCGAGGCGGATCACAGCGCCGATGCGGCCAATCCCGTGGCGGTGGCGCCTCAAGGCGCGATCTTCATGGCGCCCACAAACCATGTGATGCACGAAGCCCATGGCGTGCCCGCCTGGGTCAAGGTTTCGCCCTTCATCGCCATGGTCGCGGGCTTTGCGCTCGCCTGGCTCTACTACATCGCGGCGCCGAGCCTGCCCGCCCGCACCGCCAATGCCGTTCCGGTGCTCTATCGGTTCGTGCTCAACAAATGGTACTTCGACGAGCTTTACGACATGATCTTCGTGAACCCTGCCAAGGCGCTTGGCCGGATGTTGTGGAAAGGCGGTGACGGTGCGGTGATCGATGGTGCGATCAACGGGTTGGCGCTCGGCTGGATCCCGTTCTTCACCCGTGTCGCGGCCCGCGTGCAATCGGGCTACCTGTTCCACTACGCGCTCGCCATGGTGCTCGGCATCGTCGCGCTCATGGCCTGGGTGATGCAGACCGCCGGGGGGATGAACTGATGGAAAACCTCCTTTCGATCATCACCTTCATGCCGCTTGCCGCGGCGCTCATTCTCGCCGTTGTCTCCCGCTCGGGCTCCGAGGCGGCGGATCGCAACGCGAAATGGCTCGCGCTCACCGCCACTTCGGTGACCTTCCTCGTCTCGCTCTTCCTGCTTGCGGGCTTTGATGCCAACGATACGGGGATGCAGTTCGTCGAGGACCGCGACTGGATCATGGGGCTGCATTACAAGCTCGGGGTGGACGGGATCTCGATCCTCTTCGTGCTGCTCACGACCTTCCTGATGCCGCTCACCATCGCCTCGGCCTGGCATGTGGAAAGCCGCGTCAAGGAATACATGATCGCCTTCCTTGTCCTTGAAACGCTGATGATCGGCGTTTTCGTGGCGCTCGATCTCGTGCTCTTCTACCTCTTCTTCGAGGCGGGCCTCATCCCGATGTTCCTGATCATCGGCATCTGGGGCGGCAAGGACCGGATCTACGCCACCTTCAAGTTCTTCCTCTACACCTTCCTCGGCTCGGTGCTGATGCTGGTGGCGATGGTGGCAATGTACATGATGGCCGGCACCACCGACATCGTGCAGCTGATGGCCTTCGACTTCCCGCATGACGATCTGCCCTATCTGCGCTACCTGCTGCCGGGCGGTGTTCAAACGCTCCTGTTCCTCGCCTTTTTCGCCTCCTTCGCGGTCAAAATGCCGATGTGGCCGGTGCACACCTGGCTGCCCGATGCCCACGTTCAGGCGCCGACCGCGGGCTCGGTGGTGCTGGCGGCCGTGCTTCTGAAGATGGGCGGTTACGGTTTCCTGCGGTTCAGCCTGCCGATGTTCCCGGTCGGCTCGGAGGTGATGACGGGCTTTGTCTTCACCCTCTCGGCCATCGCCATCGTCTACACCTCGCTCGTGGCGCTGGCACAGGCAGACATGAAAAAGCTGATCGCCTATTCCTCGGTCGCGCACATGGGATATGTGACGATGGGGATCTTCACCGGCAACCAGCAGGGTATCGACGGCGCGATCTTCCAGATGCTGAGCCACGGCTTCATCTCCGGCGCGCTCTTTCTCTGCGTTGGCGTGATCTATGACCGCATGCACACCCGCGAGATCGATGCTTACGGCGGCCTCGTGAACCGGATGCCGGCCTATGCGCTCGTCTTCATGTTCTTCACCATGGCGAACGTCGGGCTGCCGGGCACCTCGGGCTTCATCGGGGAATTCCTGACGCTGATCGGTATCTTCCAGGTCAACACCTGGGTGGCTTTGTTCGCCACCTCGGGCGTGATCCTTTCGGCGGCCTATGCGCTCTGGCTCTACCGCCGCGTCGTCTTTGGCGAGCTGATCAAGGAAAGCCTGAAGACGATCACCGACATGAGCCTGCGCGAAAAAGCGATCTTCGCGCCGCTCGTCGCGATGACACTGATCCTCGGGATCTATCCGAGCCTTGTGACCGGGTTGATCGGGCCTTCCGTCGCCAATCTGGTGCAAAACTACCATGCCGAGCTGAACGCAGCCGCGGCGCTTGCGGGCAATTGAGGAGAACCTGAGATGACCTCCAACGATTTCTCCCTCGTCCTGCCCGAGTTCCTGCTCGCGCTCTATGCGATGGCGGCGCTCCTCGCCGGGGTCTGGACCGGCAAGGACAAGGTGGCGATGCCGATCCTCTGGGTCACCGTGGGCGTGATGCTGGTACTCGGCCTCACCATCGGCGTGGCGGGCGGCGGTGCTGATACCGCCTTTGGCGGGCTCTTCATCAGTGACGGCTTCGCCCGCTTTGCCAAGGTGATCATCCTCGTCTCGGCGGCGGCGGTGCTGGCGATGAGCGCCGATTACCTGAACCGGCGCGGGCTCTTGCGCTTCGAATTCCCGGTGCTGATCGTGCTGGCCGTCACGGGCATGATGATGATGGTCTCGGCGGGCGATCTGATGTCGCTCTACATCGGGCTCGAGCTGCAATCGCTCGCGCTCTATGTGGTGGCGGCGCTGCGCCGCGATTCCGCGCGCTCCTCCGAGGCGGGCCTGAAATACTTCGTGCTCGGCTCGCTCTCCTCGGGGCTTCTCCTCTACGGCGCCTCGCTTGTTTACGGCTTTGCCGGCACCACCTCTTTCGCGGGCATCATCACCGTCGTCGAGCAGGGCCACCTGCCGATCGGGCTTCTCTTCGGGCTTGTGTTCCTCATAGCGGGGCTCGCCTTCAAGGTCTCGGCCGTGCCCTTCCACATGTGGACGCCCGACGTTTACGAGGGCTCGCCCACGCCGGTCACCGCCTTCTTCGCCACCGCGCCGAAACTTGCCGCGATGGGGCTGATTGCGCGCGTTGTGCATGACGCCTTTGGTCAGGTGCCGGGCGAATGGGGGCAGGTGCTGGGCGCGCTTGCGATCCTGTCGATGTATCTGGGCGCGATTGCCGGGATCGGGCAGCGCAACATCAAGCGGCTGATGGCCTATTCCTCGATCTCGCATATGGGCTTTGCGCTCCTGGGCCTGATGGCGGGCACCGCTGAGGGTGTGCAGGCGATGCTGATCTACATGACGATCTACACCGTGATGAACGTCGGCACCTTCGCCTTCATCCTCTCGATGGAGCGCGATGGCGCCCCGGTGACCGAGATCTCGGCGCTCAACCTCCTTTCGAAGGCCGAACCGCTGAAAGCGCTCGCGCTGATGGTGCTGCTTTTCTCGCTCGCGGGCGTGCCGCCGATGCTTGGCTTCTGGGCCAAGTTCTCGGTGCTCAAGGCCGCGGTCGATGGCGGCTATCTCTGGGTGGCCGTGGCGGCGGTGATCGCCTCGGTGATCGGCGCCTTCTACTACCTGCGCCTCGTCTACTTCATGTATTTCGGCTCCGAGACCGATCCGCTCGATGCCCGCATGCCCGCGGTGCAATGGATCTTGCTTGTCGGGTCTGCGGTCGTGATGGTGGCGGGGTCGTTCAGCCTCTTCGGGCTCGATGGTGCGGCGCAGGCCGCGGCAGCCGCGCTCGTTCACTGAGACCATGTCGGCGGATGCAGACTGGCCCGAGGGGGTGGCACGCCACGTCCTCGGGCAAACCGATTCAACAATGTCCGAAGCCGCAAGGCTCGCGCCGCATCTGAGCGGCCCGGCTTGGGTTTTTGCCCACAGGCAAACCGCGGGGCGGGGCAGGCGGGGGCGCGACTGGATCGCGCCCGAGGGCAATTTTGCCGCCACCTGTGTGTTTCGCCCCGCCGTCGCCCCGCCAACAGCAGCGCTTTATTCCTTCGTGGCGGCGCTGGCGCTCGAAGAGGCGCTGCGCAGGGTCGGCGGACCCGGCCCGGTGCTTTCGATCAAATGGCCCAATGATGTGCTCCTGAACGGCGGCAAGGTCGCGGGGATCTTGCTTGAGAGCGTTTCTGCGGGGGGCGCGGTTGGTCATCTCGCCATCGGCATCGGCGTGAACCTCGCCGCCGCGCCCCCGGTCGGGACGCTTGAGCCGCAAGCCATGTGCGCCGTCTCGCTTTCCGGGGAAACCGGGCTGAACGTCGTGCCGCTCGACTTTTTGCCCCCGCTTGCCTGCGCCTTTGCCCGTCATGCGGCGGTGTTTGAGCGCGACGGTTTCGCCCCCATTCGCGCCGCATGGCTTGCCCGCGCCGCAAGGATCGGGCAAAGGATCACCGCCCGCACCGGAACCGAGAGCCGGGACGGCATTTTCGAGACGATCGACGAGACCGGCGCCTTGATCCTCAACACCGGGGCCACGCGCCACGCCATTTCGGCGGCGGATATCTTCTTTTGAGGGGGCGACATGCTTCTGTGCATCGACTGCGGGAATACCAACACGGTCTTTTCGGTCTGGGACGGCAGCACTTTCCGCGCCACATGGCGCATCGCCACCGATCACCGCCGCACCGCCGATGAATATTTCGTCTGGCTCTCGACGCTGATGGCGCTCAAGGGCCTTGGCGTGGGCGGGCAGATCCGTGAGGCGATCATCTCCTCCACCGCGCCGCGCGTCGTGTTCAACCTGCGCGTGCTCTGCAACCGCTATTTCGATTGCCGCCCGCTCGTTGTCGGCAAGCCCGATTGCGGGCTGCCCGTCGCGCCGCGCGTCGACGAGGGCACGACCGTCGGCCCGGACCGGCTGGTGAACACGGTCGCGGGGTTCGAGCGGCATGGCGGCGACCTGATCGTCGTCGATTTCGGCACGGCCACCACCTTCGACGTGGTCGACACCGACGGTGCCTATATTGGTGGCGTGATCGCGCCGGGTGTGAACCTCAGCCTCGAGGCGCTGCATATGGCGGCGGCGGCGTTGCCGCATGTCGATGTCACAAAACCGCAAGGCGTGATCGGAACGAATACGGTGGCCTGCATACAATCGGGGGTGTATTGGGGCTATATCGGCCTTGTCGAAGGCATTGTGCGGCAGATCCGGATGGAGCGAGACCGCCCGATGAAGGTGATTGCGACGGGCGGGCTTGCGCCGCTCTTCGATCTGGGGTTCGATCTGTTCGACAAGGTCGAGGATGACCTGACCATGCATGGGTTGCGGCTCATCTTCGATTATAACAAGGGGCTTGGGGCGTGAGCGACAGACTGATCTATCTTCCTCTGGGGGGTGCCGGCGAGATCGGCATGAACACCTATGTCTACGGCTACGGGCCGGAGGGGAAGGAACGGCTGATCGTCGTCGATCTGGGCGTGACCTTCCCGGATATGGAGGGCTCTCCCGGGGTCGATCTGATCATGGCCGATGCCGCCTGGCTTGAGGCCAATGTGAACCGGATCGACGGGATCTTCCTCACCCACGGGCATGAGGACCACATCGGCGCGATGGCGCATCTGTGGCCGAAGCTGAAGGCCCCCGTTTACGCCCGCCGCTTCACCGCGCATCTGGCGCAGCTGAAGATGGAAGAGGCGGGGCTCCCCTCGGACATGATCCGCATCGTCGAGCCGCGCCCGAAAGCGGTGGAGATCGGCCCGTTCCGGGTGCAATTCGTGCCCGTCAGCCATTCCATCCCGGAAAGCTCTGCGCTTGTGATCGACACGCCCGCGGGGCGCGTGGTGCATACCGGCGATTTCAAGCTCGATGGCAACCCGGTGGTGGGCGAGCCTTTTGACCCGCTCGAATGGCACGAGATCGCGCATGAAGGCACCGGCGTGAAAGTGCTCTGCTGCGATTCGACAAACGTGTTCACCCATACGCCGGGGCGCTCGGAATCGACGCTGGTGGCGCCGCTCAAGGATCTGATCGCGGCGCAGAAGGGGATGGTGGTGGCCACCACCTTTGCCTCGAACGTGGCGCGGCTGAAGACTTTGGCCGAAGCGGGGCGGGCCGCGGGCCGTTCCGTCTGCCTTTTGGGTCGGGCCATGCGCAAGATGGTTCAGGTGGCCGAGGAGACGAATGTTCTCAAGGGGTTCCCAGCGACGCTGAGCCCCGAGGACGGGGTCGAGGTCGGGCGCGAGAAGCTGATGCTGATTGTCACCGGCAGCCAGGGCGAGCGTCGCGCCGCCACAGCCCAGCTCAGCCGCGGCAAATATCTCGGCTTCGAGATGAAGGAGGGGGATACCTTCCTCTTTTCCTCGAAGACGATCCCGGGCAACGAGCGCTCGGTGATCCGCATCATGAACGCGCTCTCCGAGATGGGGGTTGATGTGGTCGATGACCGCGGCGGGCTCTACCACGTCTCGGGCCATGCAAACCGGCCCGATCTCGATGCCGTCCATGACCTGCTCAGGCCGCAGATCCTCATTCCGATGCATGGCGAGCACCGGCATCTGCGGGAACATGCCAAGATCGCGGCGGCAAAAGGGATTGCCACCGAGGTGGCGACCAATGGCACGATGATCGACCTGACCGGCGTCGCGCCGAAGGTTGTGGAATATATCGAAACCGGGCGTGTCTATCTGGATGGCACGGTGCTGATCGGCGCGCTGGACGGGGTGGTCCGGGACCGGATCCGGATGGCGCTCAATGGCCATGTGCTGATCACGGTGATCATCGACGAGGACGATGCGCCGCTCGGTGATGCCTGGGTGGAGCTGATGGGCCTGCCCGAGCGTGGCAAATCCGGTGGTGATCTGATGCGGATCGTCGAGGACGAGCTGTCGGCTTTTCTCGAGAGCGCGCCCGACAAGGTGATCCGCAACGACGACAAGCTTGACGAGGCCCTGCGGCGGATCGCGCGGCAGGTGGCGATGGAAGAGATCGGCAAAAAGCCCGAAGTGACGGTTGTCGTCAGCCGGTTGATGGCGGAATAAGGGGAACGCTTTGGCCCTGCCAAAGCGCAATACCCTCCCCCGCGCGCCGAGGGGCTCTGATCCTCATCAATCAAGACCGGCGGGGGGCATCCCCCCGCCCGGGGCTCCTCGCGGAAGCGAGACGAGAGGTGTCAGGCGCTTAATGCGCCATCAGGATCGGCACTTCCGCCTGTTCGAGCATGTTGCGCGTGGCGCCACCGAGGATCGCTTCGCGGAAGCGCGAATGGCCATAGGCGCCCATCACCACCATCTGCGCCGAGCTGTCGCGCACATGGCGGTTGATCACATCGGAGATCCGCGGCAGCGTTTTCGCCAGCACCGAAACCTCCACCTTCACCCCGTGCCGCGCCAGCCATTGCGAAAGCTGCCCGCCCGGGTCGGAGCGTTCCGGCCCATGCGCCGGCGGGTCGATCACGGTGATGTCGACGAGTTGCGCGCGTTGCAACAGCGGCAGCGCTTCGCGGATCGCGCTCATCGCCTCGTCCGACTGATTCCAGGCCACCACGACGCGGCGCGGCGTCAGGTTCACCTTTTGCCCGTCGGGCACGATCAGGACCGGCGCCTGCCCCTCGAAAAGGGCTGCCTCGACCGCCGCTTCGAGCTCCTGGCCACGCCCGGAGCCATAGGGATGGCCCATCACCACGATATCGGCAAAGCGCGCGCGCAGCCCCACCACTGTGGCAATGGCGCCGATCTGCGCCACCACCGCTTCGGTGCTCCAGCGGATATCCTCGCGCGAGAGCCGGTCGTTCACGGCCTTTTCCGTCTCGCGAGCCTCATCTTGCGCCCGGTCGAGAACTTCTTGCTGCACAAAAGCCGTTGCTCCGGCATAATAGTACCCAGTCTGGGTCCGATCGACGCCCAGACAGAGCACCTCGAGGTGCGCATCCTCGGCGCGGGCGACCGCCACCGCCGAGTCTATCTGCCCCTGTGTCTGTGAGACTTCCGTCACAATCGTCAAAACCGTCTTATAGGCCATCTCATGCCCCCTGAATCTCGGAATCTCCGTAATACCTAGCGATTCGAAGGGGTTTGCACATTGACGCGGATCAATCCTCACGGATAGTTGTGCTGGGCGTGTCGTCATCGTGCGGCGAAACAACGCACCCTCTTGTCAAGAGTTTGATCGAAATCAAGGCGGGTGTCATACCCTCAAAACACAACAGACAAGTCGAGACGCTGCCGCCCTGACCGACTCGGGTGGGACGGCGGAAAAACAAGACAAAGGGACGCACAATATGTGGGATTATATCAAGCTGATCGCGCTTGGTCTCGCGGCGGCGGTGGCGGCATACGCCGCCAGCCAGGCGCGGGACCTGCCGTATATGGTGAACATGATCGAGGCCATGCTCGCGGCCGCGATCGCGTTCATCTGGGTGCTGCGCACCATGGGGGATCCGAAACCCTCGCAAAACGAGTATTTCGACAGCGTGATCCGCGCGGGTGTCATCGCCACGACCTTCTGGGGTGTGGTCGGTTTCCTCGTCGCCGTGATCATCGCCTTCCAGCTCGCCTTTCCGCAACTGAATATCGAGCTCGGTAACGGGATGTTCAACTTCGGCCGGATGCGGCCGCTGCACACCTCGGCGGTGATTTTCGCCTTCGGGGGCAACGCGCTGATCGCTTCGGCCTTCTACGTGGTGCAACGCACCTCGGCGGCGCGGCTCTTTGGCGGCTCGGCGCTCGGCTGGTTCGTGTTCTGGGGCTGGCAGCTGATGATCGTGATGGCCGCCTCCTCCTATCTGCTCGGCGGCTCGCAGGGCAAGGAATATGCCGAACCGACCTGGCATATCGACGTGTGGATCACCGTTGTCTGGGTGGCCTACCTGCTCGCCTTCCTCGGCACGATCTTCAAGCGCAAAGAACCCCACATCTACGTGGCGAACTGGTTCTACCTCTCCTTCATCGTGACGATCGCGATGCTGCACCTGATCAACAACCTCGCCATCCCGGTGTCGATCTTCGGCTCGAAATCGGTCGCGGTGATGTCGGGCGTGCAGGATGCGATGACGCAATGGTGGTATGGCCACAACGCGGTGGGCTTCTTCCTGACCGCGGGCTTCCTTGGCATGATGTACTATTTCGTGCCCAAGCAAGCGGAACGCCCGGTCTATTCCTACAAGCTCTCGATCGTGCACTTCTGGGCGCTGATCTTCCTCTACATCTGGGCCGGTCCGCACCACCTGCACTATACCGCGCTGCCTGACTGGGCCTCGACGCTCGGCATGGTGATGTCGGTGATCCTGTGGATGCCGTCCTGGGGGGGCATGATCAACGGTCTGATGACGCTCTCGGGCGCCTGGGACAAACTCCGCACCGATCCGGTGATCCGCATGATGGTGGTGTCCATCGGCTTCTACGGCATGTCGACCTTCGAAGGCCCGATGATGTCGATCAAGGCGGTGAACTCGCTCTCGCACTACACCGACTGGACCATTGGCCACGTGCACTCCGGTGCGCTCGGCTGGAACGGCATGATCACCTTCGGCACGCTCTACTTCCTGACGCCGCGGCTCTGGGGTCGGTCTGGCCTCTACTCGCTGAAACTCGTGAGCTGGCACTTCTGGCTCGCCACCATCGGGATCGTGCTCTACGCCGCCTCGATGTGGGTGTCGGGGATCATGCAGGGCCTGATGTGGCGTGAAGTGGACAGCCAGGGCTTCCTCGTGAACGCCTTTGCCGACACCGTCGCGGCGATGCATCCGATGTTCGTGGTGCGTGGTCTGGGCGGGGTGCTCTACCTCACCGGCGGCATCATCATGGCCTACAACCTCTGGGCCACCGTGGCGAAGCAACCGAAGACCACTTCCGCTTCGATTGCGGTTCCGGCGGAATAAGGAGAGACGCAGATGGCAATTCTGGACAAACACCACGTTCTGGAAAAGAACGCGACGCTGCTGCTGATCTTCTCCTTCCTCGTCGTCACCATCGGCGGGATCGTCGAGATCGCGCCGCTGTTCTACCTCGAAAACACGATCGAGAAGGTGGACGGGATGCGTCCCTACACGCCGCTCGAACTCACCGGCCGCGATATCTACATCCGCGAGGGCTGCTATGTCTGCCACTCGCAGATGATCCGGCCGATGCGCGACGAGGTGGAACGCTACGGTCACTATTCGCTTGCGGCGGAGTCGATGTACGACCACCCGTTCCAGTGGGGCTCGAAGCGGACGGGGCCCGACCTCGCCCGCGTCGGCGGCCGCTATTCGGATGCGTGGCATGTCGAACACCTGACGAACCCGCAATCGGTGGTGCCGGAATCGGTGATGCCGAGCTACAGCTACCTGTCGCATGTGCCGCTCGATAACACCTACATCGAGGACCGTCTGAGCACGGACGCTCTCGTGGGGGTGCCCTATACTTCGGAGATGATCGCGACCGCGAAAGCCGATTTCGTCGCTCAGGCGAACCCGGACGAAGACAGCGAGTCGCTCGTCGAGCATTACGGCGAGAAAGTGAACATCCGCAATTTCGACGGCCAGCCCGGCCTCACCGAAATGGATGCGCTGATCGCCTATCTGCAGGTTCTGGGGACCATGGTCGACTTCTCGACCTTCCAGCCCGTGGCCAGTCGCTGAGGAGAGCGGGGATGGACTATCATATCTTGCGTGAATTCGCCGACAGCTGGGCGGCGGCAGCGATGCTGATCGTCTTCATCGGAGCCGTGGTCTGGGCGTTCCGCCCCGGCGCGCGGGGCACTCACGCCGATACCGCGAACATCCCTTTCCGGCATGAAGACAAACCCGCCGATCCCGGCGCGGGCAGAGCCCCGCGCCCGGACGACGGCGCCACGCGGTAAGGAGGCGTGGAGATGAGCAAAAAACCGACGACCAAAAAAGAGGTGCAGACCACGGGTCACCAGTGGGATGGCATCGAGGAACTGAACACGCCGCTGCCGCGCTGGTGGCTGTGGACCTTCTACATCTGCATCATCTGGGGTGTGGCCTATTCGATCGCGATGCCGGCCTGGCCGATCTTCGCTTCGGGGGCGACGCCGGGGATTCTCGGCTCCTCGACCCGCGCCGATGTTCAAGCCGAGATCGACAAGTTCGCGGCGATGAACAAGGCGGTGGAAGAGAAGCTGGTGGCGACCGATCTGACCGAGATCGCGAAAGATCCGGAACTCGTCGATTACACCCGCAATGCGGGGGGCGCGGTGTTCCGCACCTGGTGTGCGCAATGCCATGGCGCGGGGGCGGGCGGCAACGCCGGCTTTCCGAGCCTGATCGACAGCGACTGGCTGCATGGCGGCACGATCGAACAGATCTATACCGACATCCAGCACGGGATCCGCGATCCGAACGACCCGGACACCAACCCCTCTGCCCAGATGCCCGCGCATCTGGACGACGAGTTGCTCGAACCCGAGCAGATCGCCGATGTGGTGCAATATGTGCTGCAGATTTCGGGGCAGGAGGCGGATGCCGAGAAGGCTTCGGCCGGGGCGGAAGTCTTTGCCGACAACTGCACCGCCTGCCATGGCGAAGATGCCAAGGGCATGCATGAGACCGGCGCGCCGAACCTCACCGACGCGATCTGGCTTTATGGCGGCGACGCGGCGACGATCACCAAAACGGTCGAACATGGTCGCGCCGGTGTGATGCCCTCCTGGAGCTACGGCTCTTCGGAAGGCACCGCGCGCTTGAGCGAAGTGCAGATCCGCGCCGTGGCGTCCTACGTCCACAGCCTCGGCGGCGGCGAGTAATCTCTTGATATTCGGGGCAGCTTCCGGGCTGCCCCGATGTGCACCGACGCCCCGTCCTGTTCGCGCGTTTCTTGGGGCGTCGGTGTTTTACGCTTGCCCTCCACCTCTGGGCCCTTGCGACATTCCGTCCCATGTGGCACTCAGGCGCGGCACGATGACAGCCCCGGCGCATTCGTGTATCGCAAACCTGTCTTTGCATGCACATATCGAAATTTGCGCATCGAGGCATCCTCCCGGACCCGATGCAGCGGCCCGGACGCAAGCGACATGCCAACGGAGATGAACCCGTGAGCTCCACCGAACCGACTGACGACGCGCCGCTTTATGCCGCGCGCGAACCCGTTTTTCCGAAACGAATTTCCGGCAAGTTCCGTTCCCTGAAATGGATCCTGATGGCGCTGATGCTTGGCATCTACTACGTGCTGCCGCTGATCCGCTACAACCGCGGCCCGGCGCTGCCCGATCAGGCGGTGCTTCTCGATCTTGCGAATCGTCGCTTCTTCTTTTTCGGGCTCGAGATCTGGCCGCATGAGTTCTACTTCGTCGCGGGCCTGCTGATCATGGCCGGGCTCGGGCTCTTCCTTTTCACCTCGGCGCTCGGCCGGGTATGGTGCGGCTATGCCTGCCCGCAGACGGTCTGGACCGATCTTTACATTCTCGTCGAGCGTTGGGTTGAAGGGGATCGCAACAACCGCATCCGGCTGCACCGCCAGCCCTGGAATGCCGAAAAGATCCGCAAGCGGCTCACCAAATGGGGTCTCTGGCTCTTGATCGGCCTCGCCACCGGCGGCGCCTGGGTGTTCTATTTCACCGATGCGCCGACGCTGGTACATGACCTCTTCACCGGCGAGGCTTCGCCCGTTGCCTACACGACGATCGCGGTGGCCACCGCCACCACTTTCGCCTTCGGCGGCTTCGCGCGCGAGCAGATGTGCATCTATGCCTGCCCCTGGCCGCGGATTCAGGCAGCGATGATGGATGAAGACACGATCACCATTGCCTACCGCGAATGGCGCGGCGAGCCGCGCGGCAAGCTGCACAAGGGGCAGGTGGCCGAGGGGCAGGGGGATTGCATCGATTGCATGGCCTGTTTCAACGTCTGCCCGATGGGGATCGACATCCGCAACGGCCAGCAGCTGGAATGCATCACCTGCGGGCTCTGCATCGACGCCTGCAACGAGATCATGGACAAGATCGGCAAGCCGCGTGGCCTTGTCGGCTATATGGCGTTGAAGGACGAGGCGAACGAGCGCGCCGGCAACAAGGTGACGAATATCTGGAAGCATGTGCTGCGGCCCCGCACGCTGCTTTATTTCACCCTCTGGGGCGGGATCGGCGTTGCGCTTGTTGTCGCGCTGGTGATGCGCTCGCCGCTGGACTTCAACGTCACGCCGAACCGCGACCCGCTCTATGTGCTTCAGCCCGACGGCACGATCCGCAACATCTACACCATGCGGATCCGCAACAAGCATGGCGAGACGGTCGAATACCGGATCTCGGCCACCACAGAGGATGCCGCGGAGACACAGGCGTTGAAGCTGACACTTGAGGGGCAGGAGGGCGATACCGTCACCGTTCCCGCCGATCAGCTTTACAATCAGCGTCTTTATCTCGATGCTGGTCCCGGGTCGAAACTGGCCGGAACCAACCGCACCGACATCCGGATCTGGGTCGAGCAGGTTGGCGAGGGCGAGCCCGTGCAGGACTCGGCCAACACGGTGTTCAACGGCAAGGGCAAGTGAGATGGCAAAACCTCTGACCGGGCGCAAGGTTCTGGCGATGTTCGTGGGCTTTTTCGGTCTGATCATCGCGGTCAACGTGACGATGGCCTATAACGCCATCAAGACCTTCCCCGGCCTTGAGGTGGCCAATTCATACGTCGCCTCGCAGACCTTCGATATCGACCGCGACGCGCAGGAGCGGCTCGGCTGGACGGTTGCGCCGCGCTATGAAAACGGCGTTCTCACCATCGCCATTCACGACCGGGCGGGCGCGCCCGCCCCGGTCGCGGATCTGGATATTCTCGTCGGCCGCACCACCATGTCGGCCGACGACCAGAAACCCGAGATGATGCTGACCGATGGCGTTTTTGCCGCGCCGATGGCGCTCGCGCCCGGCGCCTGGCTGATCCATCTCACCGCAAAAGCCGCCGATGGCACGCTCTTCCGCCAGAGGCTCGATTTCTTCGTCGAGGGCTGAGCCCAGATGACTGTTGCCCCCCTCGCGCCCGCGCGCCAAGCGCCCGAATATGATCTCGCCGCGGAGGCGGGCGAGGACCATGTTTCTGCCTCTGCCTGCCCGGCCTGCCTGGCCGCGCCCTCGGCGGAAGACCTCGCCAGATCGGGCGATATCAAGGGCGCGCGGATCATGCTCTCGTTGCCCACAGCGCATTGCGCCGTTTGCATCACCGATGTCGAGCGCGAGATGGAGGCCACCCCCGGCGTGCGCTCGGCGCGAGTAAACCTGACGCTCAAGCGGGTTTCGGTCGATGCCGAGGCGGGGGTGGCGGCGGAAGACCTGATCGCCCGGCTCGACCGCATCGGCTATGAAGCCTATGAGCTTGACCCCGGCATGCTTTCGGCCACCGAGACCGACAAGCGCGGTCGTGACCTTCTGATGCGGATCGGCGTGGCTGGTTTCGCGATGATGAACATCATGCTTCTGTCGATCGCTGTTTGGTCGGGGGCAGAGGCCGCCACGCGCGACATGTTCCACTGGATCTCGGCGGCGATTGCGCTGCCCACCGTCGTTTTTGCCGGCAAGCCGTTCTTTGCCTCCGCTTGGGGCGCGCTGCGCCATGGCCGGCTCAACATGGATGTGCCGATCTCGCTCGCCCTCGTGCTGGCCTCCGGGATCTCGATCTTCGAGACCATGCACCACGGCCATCACGCCTATTTCGACGCGGCGGTGATGCTCGCCTTCTTCCTCCTTGTCGGGCGTTATCTCGATTACCGCACCCGCGCCGTGGCGCGCTCTGCCGCCGAGGAGCTTGCCGCGCTGGAAGTGCCGCGCGCGACGCTCTGGCGGGGCGGGGTGGAGCAGGTGGTGCCGGTGGCCGATCTGCGCCCCGGTGACCTGATCCGGCTGCGCCCGGGCGGGCGTATCCCGGCCGATGGCGAGGTGATCGAGGGCAGCTCTGAGACTGACCGTTCGCTTTTGACCGGCGAGACGCTCCCCGTTTACGTCGGCCCCGGCACGATGCTCTCGGCGGGCGAGGTGAACCTCACCGGCCCGCTCACCTTGCGCGTGACAGCGGCGGGGAAAGACAGCTCGCTTCATCGCATGGCCGACCTTGTCGCCATGGCCGAGAGCGCCAAGACCCGCTACACGACCTTGGCCGAACGTGCCGCGCGGCTCTATTCGCCGCTCGTGCATCTGCTCTCCTTTTCGGCCTTCGGCTTCTGGCTCTGGGCGAGCGGGGGAGATCTGCGCCTTGCCGTCAACATCGCGGCTTCGGTGCTGATCATCACCTGCCCCTGCGCGCTCGGCCTTGCCGTGCCCGCCGTGGTGACCGCGGCGAGCGGCAAGCTTTTCCGCAAGGGGCTGCTGATCAAGGACGGCACCGCGCTTGAGCGGCTTGCCGAGGTGGACACTGTCGTTTTCGACAAGACCGGCACGCTGACGATGGGCGCGCCGGTGCCCGAAAACCTTGCCAATTTCGACACCGAGACATTGTCGATTGCCGCGGCGTTGGCCGCGGCTTCGGCGCATCCGCTCGCCAAGGCGCTGCACGGCGCGGCCTTGGCGCAAGGCATTGTGCCCGCGCGGCTTGATGCGCTGCGCGAAGTGCCGGGCTTTGGCGTCGAGGGGCGGCTTGGGGCGCGCCTGCTGCGGCTGGGCCGGTCGGACTGGGTTGGCGCGATGCCCGCAGAAACCACCGCGACCCATCTGCGCATCGGCACGGAGGCTTCTGTTTCCTTCCGCTTCACCGATCATCTGCGCCCCGGTGCCGCCGAGGCGGTGGCGCTTTTGCAGGCGCAGGGCAAAGAGGTGCTTCTCGTTTCCGGCGATGTCGAGGCGGCGGTGGCGGCGCTCGCACAGCGGCTCGGCATTCGCGACTGGCGCTCTGGCACGCTGCCCGCCGAAAAGGCGGCGCTCGTGGCCGAACGGATGGGGCAGGGCGCGCGGGTGCTGATGGTGGGCGACGGGCTCAACGACACCGCCGCTCTTGCCGCAGCCCATGTCTCGATCTCTCCCGCCTCTGCGCTCGATGCGGCCCGCACCGCCTCCGACATCGTGCTTTTGGGTCAGGATCTGGCGCCGGTCGGCGACGCGCTGCGCATCGCGCACCAAGCCCGCGCCCGGATCAAGCAGAATTTCGCGGTCTCGGCGCTTTACAACGTCGTCGCTGTGCCGCTCGCGCTCGTAGGCTTTGCCACGCCGCTCATGGCTGCGCTTGCGATGTCGGCCTCGTCGATCACCGTGTCGCTCAATTCGCTGCGGCTGCGCTAAGGAGACCGTCCATGTCGGTGCTGACTTATCTCATTCCGATCTCGCTGTTTTTGGGGGGCTTCGGCCTTGTCGCCTTCATCTGGGCGCTGAAGAACCGTCAATATGAAGACCCGAAGGGCGATGCCGAGCGCATCCTCTCGGGCCAGTATGACGATCACCCCAAGGCCTGAATGCGCTGACATCTCAAAGATACAAAAGGCCCGGGCGCGTTGCCCGGGCCTTTTGTATTGAAGCGGGGCAGGGCGTCAGGGCCCGATCACCGAGCAGGTGACCGATCTGGCCGCAAGACGGGCGCAGGCAAGGTCCGCATCGGCGCGGGTCAGGCCCACAAACAGCGCCTCATGCCCGGTGGGGCGCGCGGCAACCTTGCGCAGCCCCTCGCCAAGTGCGGTGCTTTCCATCAAGGCTGTTTTCAGAAGCGCTTGTTCGGCGGCGTATTGGGAATTGTATTTGCCGAGGCTGACGCCATATTGCCGCCCCCCGGCACTCGAGGCGCGGGCCACCACCTCGCGGCGGGCCTGCGGCGCGGGAGCGGGCGGGCCGAGCGCGGCAAGGATCACCGTGTCGTTGCGGTGACGGCGGTCCATCGCCAGTGTTTCGGGTTGCGGGGTCGCGGTCTGGATGAAGATCGGTGCGCCGGCATCGGTATCGCCCTGTTCGATCACGCCCTCATCCATCATCGCCAGCGTTTCGGGCTGCGGGCTCGTCACCTGCGCCAGGGTCACCGGCGGTTCCGGCCCGGCCAGATCCTCGTCCGGATCGGCACTGGCGATCTCCACCTCGGGAGCTGGCGCGGCAGGTTTCGCCGCCGGCCGCGCGCTCGCCGTGTTGGCCGCGGCGACGGTCACCGCGGGGGCAGCCGAAACCGGGACGGTTACAACCGGGGCGGCGGCGGCAAGCGCCACGGCGGCCGCGATGGCATCGGCATCGATCTGCGGCATGGCGACCGGTTCGGGGGCCGCAGCCAGCGCCACCGGGGCCGGGCGGGCAAGCGGGCGCGGGCTGCGGGCAAGCCCGGCGATGCGCGCCTCTTCGCCTTCATCGGGAGCGTCGGGAGTGGCGCCGACTTGCGGCCCGGCAATATCGTTTGCCGCACTGGCCAGCAGCATCGGCGGTTCGGGTTTTTCGGTGCGGGCGCGATCGGGGGCGCGGGCGAAGCCGAGATCCAGAAGTTCGGCCACTTTCGCATTGCGGCTTGCGGTCGACGTGCCGCCGAAGACCACCGCGATGATGCGCTTGTTGCCGCGCTTGGCTGAGGCGACGAGGTTGAAGCCCGCGGGTACGGTATAGCCCGTCTTGATGCCGTCGGCACCCTCGTAAGCGTCGAGGAAGCGGCGGTTGGTATTGGCCACGCGCATCACCCCCGCATCGGCGGTGCGGCGCGAGAACAGGTTATAGTACTGCGGGAAATCGTAGAGAACATGCCGCCCGAGGATCGCCATGTCATGCGCGGTCGAAAGGTGACCGGCACGGGTGAGACCGTTGGCGTTCTTGAACGTGGTGTTCTTCATGCCGAGCTGCTTGGCTGTCGCGGTCATGCGGGCGGCAAAATTCGCCTCGTTGCCGCCGATGTAATCGCCAAGCGCCGCGGCGGCGTCGTTTGCGGATTTGATCGCGGCGCCGCGGATCAAATAACGCACGGCGATCTTCTGCCCCGTTTTCAGCCCGAGGCGCGAGGGCGCCTGACCGGCCGCATTGGCGGAGACCGTCACCATCGTGTTGAGGCTGAGCCGACCGGACTCGATCTCCTGAAAAGTGATGTAAAGCGTCATCATCTTGGTGAGCGAGGCGGGATGGAGCCTTGTGTCGGCGTTTTGCTGATAGAGCACCTCGCCGGTGCGCGCGTCCATCACATAGGCGGCAAAAGGCGCCGCCCAGAGCGCCACCGGCGCCATAATGAGAAGAATTACCGCTAGCCCTGAACGGACCCAGCACGAAAGCCTGGTCACGGCACTGCCCTTGATCTGCCTCTGGATACCCCCTTTTATCCCGGGGGCTTAGAACAAGCCTAACACGGCTTTCACGCGCTGAAAACCATCAAGATTCAAAGGGTTCAATTGCGGCCTTAAGGCAACGGATCAGGGGTTGATACTATATGTTGCGGGCGTAAGCGATGACCCCTCATCCTGTAGTGTTGGTTGCACCTTTCCGCGTGGTCAAAGAGAGCAGACGCGTGCCTCGGGACGTTCATCCTATTCTTGTGATCAGGGCCTCGAGCCCCCCCAGGTCCGTGAGTTCCGCGAAGCGTGGATGGCCTTCGGGGCGCGGCGCGTGTTCGAGCGCCCAGGTCATCTCATGGGGCACATGCACGCCCCATCCGCCCGCCTCGAGCATCGGCAGCACGTCGGACTTGAGCGAATTGCCCACCATCATCGCCTCGGCCGGCCCGGTGCCATGGCGGGAGAACACGCGCGCGTAAGTCTCTGCGTGTTTGTCGGAGACGATCTCGACCGCGTCGAAAAGCTCCCCGAGCCCCGATTGCGCAAGCTTGCGTTCCTGATCGAGCAGATCGCCCTTCGTCACCAAAACGAGTCGGAACTGGCCCGAAAGCGCCTCCACCGCGCGGCGCGCCGCGGGCAGGAGTTCGATCGGATGGGCGAGCATCTCGCGCCCCGCGGCCAGGATTTCGCCGATCACCGTTGCGGGCACCCGACCCTCGCTCACCTCGATCGCGGTCTCGATCATCGACAGCGTGAACCCCTTCACGCCAAAGCCATAGGCGCCGACATTGCGCTTCTCTGCGGCAAGCAAGCTCTCATGCAGATGTGCGGGCTCCGCATGGCCTGCGAGCATCTCCTCGAACCGCGCCTGGGTGAGGCGGAAGAACCGCTCGTTGTGCCACAGCGTGTCATCGGCATCGAAGCCGATCGTGGTCAGTGCCATGCTGCCTCCTTGGCCCGCGCACGGCTGTGACCGGCGCCGCGGCAGCCTGCCGCGAGGGCTGCCGTTTGGCAACTGTTCCGCAAAGGCTTTTTTTCTGACACCATGTTCCTATATTGCGCCCCATGCGCAACGATTCCCTGCCCCCGGAGGACCCCGTGCTTCACCCCCTTATGGCCAGCGCCGGAGATGATGGCGAGTCCGAGGGCGATGCCGGGCTTGCCACCAAGACCAAGACCCGCACGCAGCGCCCGCCGATGTACAAGGTGCTGCTTCTGAACGACGATTACACACCGATGGAATTCGTCGTGCATATTCTCGAGCGGTTCTTCGGCATGACCCATGCCCAGGCCTTCGAGATCATGCTGACGGTGCACAAGAAGGGGCTTGCCGTTGTGGGCGTCTATTCCTTCGAGGTGGCCGAGACCAAGGTGGGCCAGGTGATGGATTTCGCCCGCCGCCACCAGCATCCGCTGCAATGCACGATGGAAAAGGAGTGAGGGCGCCCGCCCTCTGAGCCCGTCATGAGCCAGTCCCGCCTGTCGCTTGCGCTTGACGCGCCGGCTGCCCTGCCACCCGAGGGGCGCATTGCCCTGTTCCGCCCCACGGCGGAAACTGACCTTTCCGCGCTGCCCAAAGCGCGGCTCCATGTCCTTCAAGGCTTCCGCCCCGATCACGATGCGCTGCGCGCGCGCGGCTTCGAGGTGTCGGCCGAGGGGCAGGGGGCCTATGCGGCCGCCGTGGTCTTCGTGCCGCGCGCCAAGGCCGAGGCGCGCGCGCTTCTGGCCGCCGCCTGTGAAGCGGTTCTGCCCGGCGGGCCGGTCTTCGTCGATGGCCAGAAGACCGACGGGATCGACTCGATCCTGAAGGATCTGCGCGCCCGGATCGCTGTCACCGACCCGATCGCCAAGGCGCATGGAAAGATCTTTTCCTTTACCGCCGCGCCCGGCGCGCTGGCGGGATGGGAGGCGCAGCCGATCACGCCAGCGCCGGGGTTCACCACGCGCCCCGGCGTGTTTTCGGCCGAGGGCGTCGATCGCGGCTCGGCGCTTCTGGCCGCCTGCCTGCCCGAGCATCTGCCCGCCCGCGTGGTCGATCTTGGCGCCGGCTGGGGCTGGCTCTCGGCGCAGATCCTCGCGCGGCCCGGCGTCGAACGGCTCGATCTGGTGGAGGCCGAGGCCGCCGCGCTCGAGTGCGCGCGCCAGAACGTGACCGACCCGCGCGCAGTGTTCCATTGGGCCGATGCGCGCGCCTTCGCGCCCGATCCGCGGCCGCTTTGCGTGGTGATGAACCCGCCCTTCCACACCACCCGCGCCGCCGATCCGGCACTCGGCGCCGCCTTCATCCGCGCCGCGGCGGGCATGCTATCGCTCTCGGGCAGTCTTTGGATGGTGGCGAACCGGCATCTGCCCTATGAGGCGGTGCTGCGCGAGCGCTTTCACGAGGTGACCGAGATCACGCCCCCCTCCGGGCGCGATGGCGCCTTCCGTATCTTCCATGCCGCCCGGCCGATTGCCCATGCCGCGAAGACCCCGGCCGCCCCCGCCGCCGAACCCGCGAAACCCCGTCGCGTCGTGCGTGCCCGGCGCTGAGAGCGCCGCCCCGACCAGCCAAAGGAGCCTTCATGACGCTCGCCATTTCCGGCAAGACCGCTATTGTCACCGGTGCCGCCAACGGCATCGGCCTCGCCATCGCGCGCCATTTCCTCGACCGCGGCGCGCATGTGATTTGCGCCGATATCGACGAGGCGCGGCTGCAGGCCGAATGGGGCGATGCGGCGCGTGACGAAAACGGCCCGGTGCGGCTCTTCACCGGCAATCTCTGTGAAAAGCTCACCGCCGCCAATCTGCTTTCGGCCGCGGTCGATGCCTTCGAACGGATCGATGTTCTGGTCAATGCCGCGCGCGTCTTTGCGCCGACCCCCGATCCGCTCGATTATTCCGATACCGGGCTCGATGAGATGCTGGCGCAGAACATGAAATCGAGCCTGAGGCTCGCGCAGATGACGGCAAAGCGGATGATCGCCCAGGCAGAGAAGGAAGAGCGGACAACGGGGGAGCTTGGTTCTATCATCAACGTCTCGACCCTTGCCGGTTGCCGCAACCAGCCGCAACTGCTCAACTATTCCATCGCCTGCGCCGCGCAGGACCAGGCGACACGGGCGCTGGCCGTGGCGCTGGCGCCGCACCGGATCCGGGTCAACGGGGTGGCCTTCGCCTCGCTGATGAGCGCCTCTCTGCAAGTGGCGCTGAAGGAAAACACGCCCTGGCGCGGCGCGATTGCCGAGGGCACGCCGCTCGGCCGGATCGCCGCCGCCTCCGAGCTTGTCGACACGGTGCAATATCTCGCCTCGCCGGGCGCGGGCTTCGTGACGGGCCAGATCGTCACTATCGACGGCGGGCGGGGCCTGCTCGATCCGGTCTGCGTGCCCGCCTATTGATCATTCGGGATAGGTGGCCTTGCAGGCCGCCACCGCATTTTCGGCCGCGGGCGTGAGCGCCTTGATCTTTGCGCGCAGGCCGTCGCGCTTGCGCGCCTCGGTGGCGGGGTCGATGGCCACCTGACGGGTGCGGGTGACCGAATAATCCTCAAGGCACATGCGCGATTTCTCGATCACCGTGCCGTCGGCGCGGGTGATGCGATCCTGCCCGCAGACCTCCCAGCGCGTCATCGGCACCTCGTATTCCTCATAGGCATAGCCACGTGCCAGGTTCCCCTCGACTTCTCCGAGCAACGATTGCAGGTTGCGCAACTCGCGGGTCTCGCGGTGGATGCAGCGTTCCTGCGGCGTGCCGCAGGCAGCAAGGGCAATGAGGGCGAAAAGGGCGAGCTGGCGCATCGGGGCCTCCTGATTTGGCGCATTCTCGACTGCGGCGGCGCAGTTGACAAGCGGGGGAGGGGGCGCGGCCCCCTGTTGCGTGCCGTGACTCCCCCGGGATATTGGGGCAAAGTCGAAGGGCCAGTATTTTGCGCCGCGGTGCAGTCTGGGCTTTCTTTTTGGGCGGAAGGGGCGTAGAAGCCGCGCTTTCCGCCATATGAAAGCGCCCCCATGACCGAGTTTCCCCATCTTCCCGCAGCGCTCGCACAGGCGCTGGTCGCGCGAGGCTATGAAGCCCTCACGCCGGTGCAGGAGGCGGTGACAAAACCCGAGATCGCGGGGCGCGACCTGCTCGTTTCTGCGCAGACGGGGTCAGGCAAGACCGTGGCCTTCGGCCTGGCGATGGCGGGCGAGTTGATCGGCGAGTCCGGGATTTCGCCTTACCCCGATCTGCCGCGCGCGCTTGTGGTGGCGCCGACGCGCGAGCTGGCGATGCAGGTGAGCCGCGAGCTGGGCTGGCTTTATGCCGGCGCGGGGGCGGTGATCGCGGGCGCCGTGGGCGGCATGGATGCGCGCGCCGAGCGCCGCGCGCTCGAGCGCGGCGCGCATATCGTTGTCGGCACGCCGGGGCGGATTTGCGACCATATCCGGCGCGGCGCGCTTGATCTGGCCGCGCTTTCAGCGGTGGTGCTCGACGAGGCCGACGAGATGCTCGACCTCGGCTTCCGCGAAGACCTCGAATTCATTCTGGAATCGGCGCCCGAGAGCCGTCGCACGCTGATGTTCTCGGCCACCGTGCCGCGCGAGATCGAGCGGCTGGCGGGCACGTTCCAGCGCGAGGCGGAGCGGATCTCCACCATCACCGCGCGCGAAAGCCATGCCGATATCGACTACCGCGCCTTTCTGGTGGACAGGGGCGACCGCGAGAATGCGATCGTCAACCTCTTGCGCTTTCATGAGGCCGAACGCGCGATCGTGTTCTGCTCGACCCGCGCGGCTGTTGCCCATCTCACCGGGCGGCTGCTGAACCGCGGCTTCTCGGTCGTCGCGCTGTCGGGGGAACTCACACAGGACGAACGCTCGCGTGCGCTGCAGATGATGCGCGACGGGCGGGCGCGGGTGTGCATTGCCACCGATGTGGCGGCGCGCGGCATCGACCTGCCGGGGCTTGAACTGGTGATCCATGCCGATCTGCCGATGAACCGCGAGGGGCTTTTGCACCGGTCGGGCCGGACCGGTCGGGCCGGGCGCAAGGGGCTTTCGGCGATTGTCGTGCCGGTGAACATTCGCGCCAAGGCCGAACGGCTGATCCGTGAGGCGGGAGTGGCGGTCACCTGGGATACCGCGCCCACGCCCGAGGCGATTCTCGCGCGCGACGAAGAGCGGATGCTGACCGAGCCCGGCCTCACCGAGCCGGTGACGGCCGAGGAATTCGACGCTGTCGAGCGGTTGCTGGCGGCGTTTCCGGCCAAGCAACTGGCGGCAGCGGTGCTGCGCCAGTTCCGCGCCGCGCGCACCCCGCCCGAAGATATCGTGCCGATGACGGTGGGCGAGGGGCCGAAGCCGCGGGCGCGCGAAGAATTTGGCGCTGCGCGCTGGTATCGGCTCTCGATGGGGCATGACCAATGGGTCGATCCGAAATGGCTCTTGCCGATGCTGTGCCGTGCGGGGGACCTGACGCGCCGCGACATCGGCATGATCCGGGTGATGCAGGACGCGACCTTCGTGCAGATCCATGAAAGCATGGCGGCGCGGTTCGAGGCGGGGCTCGGGCCCGACCGGGTGATGGAGGGCAAATGCACCGTCGAGACGCTGCCGGGCATGCCCGAGGGGCTCGACCGTCCGGCGCCGAAGCCCGCGCGCTGGGGCAACAAGGGGGGCGAGCGCGCCGAGCGCAAGCCCTACGAGAAAAAGCCTTATGCCGCGCGCAGCTATGGGGACAAACCGGCCCCGAAGCCGCATCGCAAGGGCCCGCCGCGCGAGGAGCGTGCCGAGGGTGAGGCGCGCTTCGAGCCCGCCGAGCGCCCGGCCCGCAAACCCGATGGCGCGGCGCCCAAGGGCCGCAAGGCCGCGCCCTGGGCGCGCGAAGGGGGCCATGGTGCCGCGGCAAAGGACGGCAAGCCGAAGGCGAAATATGGCGCGAAGCCGGGGCCCGGGCCGAAACCCGGCAAGCCCGGACCGAAAAAGCCGCGCAAGGCCTGAAAACCGACATAAGAAAAGGGGGCCTTGCGGCCCCCTTTTGCTTTGGTCTCCCAACCGCAGCTTACCCCTTGCGGATGGTTTCCATCAGCAGCGTGACGTTTTCCGGGTCGGCCTCGGGGGTGATGCCATGGCCGAGGTTGAAGATATGCGGCCCGTTCTTGAACGCCGCCACCACCTTCTGCGTCGCCTCGACCAGCGCCTGCCCGCCCGTCACCATATAGGACGGGTCGAGGTTGCCCTGCACGCAGCCGTCTTTTTGCACATTCGCGGCGGCCCATTCGGGCGAGACCGAATTGTCGATCGCCACGCAATCGGCGCCGGTCTTTTTCGCAAAGCCGATGTAGCCCTCGCCCGCCTCGCGCGGGAAGGCGATGACCGGCAGGCCGGGGAAGCGGGCTTTCAGCTCGGCGGTGATGCGCTTGGCCGGTGCGACCGCGAAATCTTCGAAATCCTGCCCTTTGAGCGAGCCCGCCCAGCTGTCGAAGAGCTTGACGACTTCGCAGCCCGCTTCGACCTGTTTGGAGAGATATTCGATCGTCGCATCGGTGACCGCATCGATCAGCGCCGAGAAGGCGGCGCGGTCGGTGTCTTTGAACTTGTGCGCAGCGGCCTGATCTTTCGAGCCACGGCCCGCGATCATGTAGGTCGCCACGGTCCAGGGCATGCCGGCAAAGCCGATGAAGGTGGTTTCCTTCGGCAGCTCGCGCGAGAGGATCTTGCAGGTCTCATAGACCGGGGCGAGCTTGTCGTGGATGTCATCCTTGCCCTTGAGCGCCTTCACGCCCTCCATCGAGGTGACGGTGGACATGCGCGGCCCTTCGCCGGTTTCGAACCAGAGGTCGAGCCCGAGCGCTTGCGGCAAAAGCAGGATATCGGCAAACAGGATCGCCGCGTCAAAGCCATAGCGGCGGATCGGTTGCAGCGTCACTTCCGCCGCCAGATCGGGCGTGTAGCACAGCGAAAGGAAGTCGCCCGCCTGCGCGCGCGTGGCCCGGTATTCGGGCAGATAGCGGCCCGCCTGCCGCATCAGCCAAACCGGGGGCGTGGGAAGAACTTCACCCTTGAGGGCGCGCAGCATCGTCTTGTCGGTCATGGAGGCCTCCTTACTTGCTCTCTTTCATCGTCCCCTGCGGCTGAATGTCAAGTCTTGTTGACACTTGTAAAGCTTGCGCGGGCAATCTGACGCGGATATGCCAAGCGTATGGAACAGATGCCCTCGCCCAAAGCCCCGCTGAAGATCGGCACCCGCGGCAGCCCTCTGGCGCTCGCGCAAGCCTTTGAGACCCGTTCGCGGCTCATGGCCGCGCATGATCTGCCCGAAGACGCCTTCGAGATCGTCGTGATCAAGACCTCGGGCGACAACGCGGCCCTGATCGCCGCCGACAAGCCTCTGAAAGAGGTGGGGGGCAAAGGCCTCTTCACCAAAGAGATCGAAGAGGCGATGATCTCCGGCGGCATCGATATTGCCGTGCATTCCATGAAGGACATGCCGACGGTGCAGCCTGAGGGACTGATCCTCAACTGCTACCTGCCGCGCGAAGACACCCGCGACGCCTTCGTTTCGCTGAAATACGACTCGCTGGATGCCCTGCCCGAGGGCGCTGTGGTCGGCACCTCTTCGCTTCGTCGTCGCGCGCAGCTCGCCTATCGCCGCCCCGATCTGAAGATGGTCGAGTTCCGCGGCAACGTGCAGACCCGGATGAAAAAACTGCAAGACGGCGTGGCCGATGCCACCTTCCTTGCGCGCGCCGGCCTGAACCGTCTGGGCATGTCGGATGTGGCGAAATCCTCGATCGAGCCCGAAGACATGCTGCCCGCCGTGGCGCAGGGTTGCATCGGCATCGAGCGCCGGATCGCTGACGAACGTTGCGCCGAACTGCTCTTGCCCTTGATGGATGGCCCCTCGGGGCTGCGGCTCGCCTGCGAACGCGCCTTCCTGCGCACGCTCGATGGCTCGTGCGAGACCCCGATTGCGGGTCTGTCGATCATCGATGGCGACGAGATCTGGCTGCGCGGCGAGATCCTGCGCCCCGATGGTTCGGAAGCGATCGCCGATGCGATTCGCGGCCCTGCCACCGATGGTGAACGGCTGGGCGAGGAACTCGCCAAGCGTATGCTGGCAGCAGCGCCCGCTGATTTCTTCAGTTGGCGGTGCTGAACCGCTGAGCCCTTCTAGACACCGGGCCGGGAAGAAGCGCAGACTTCTTTCCGGCCCTTCCATATCGTGCGGAACTGCGATGGACCTGATCGCCAAGCTTGCCGAAATTCTCGGCCCTGACCACGTGCTCACCGGCGCCGACGCTGCGCGTTTCGGCCGCGAATGGACCGGTCATTACCGCTGGACCCCGCTCGCCGTGGTGCGCCCCGCACACACCGCAGAAGTGGCCGCCGTGCTGCGTCTCGCCCATCTGACCGGCACGAAAGTGGTGCCGGTGGCAGGCAATACCGGGCTGAATGGCGGAACCTATGCCGAAGGGGCGCTGATGCTTTCGCTCGCGCGGCTCAACAAGGTGCGCGAGATCAACGTGCAGGCGCGAACCGTTGTGGCCGAGGCGGGCGTGGTGCTCGAAACGCTCCACGATCTTGCCGGGGGGCACGGGCTCGCCTTCCCGCTTACCTTCGGCTCTAAGGGGTCCGCGATGGTGGGGGGTTTTTTGTCCACCAATGCGGGGGGGTCGAATGTGGTGCGTTACGGATCGGCGCGCGCACTCTGCCTCGGGCTGGAAGTGGTGCTGGCCGACGGGCGGATCTGGCACGGACTGACCGGTCTGCACAAGGACAACACCGGCTATGATCTGCGCGATCTGGTCATCGGCGCCGAGGGGACGCTCGGCATCATCACCGCCGCGGTGCTCAGGCTCACCCCGGCGCCCACGGCCTATGCCACCGCGCTTGTCGGGCTTGAGACTCTGGCCGATGCGCTTGCTCTCCTCAATGCGATTCAGGCGGCCACCGGCGGTGCGGTCGAGGCGTTCGAGTTCATGCCCGAACGCTATATGGACCGGCTCGCCTCCGCCCGCCCGGGGCTGGCCTGCCCGTTCCCGCCCGCGCCGGTGAACCTGCTCGTCGAAATCGCCAGCACCACGCCCACCGATACCGGCGCGGCGATCGATCCCGTGTCCCGGCTCGAAGCGCTTTTGGGGGCGGCGCTAGCCGCGGGGCGGATTCAGGATGCGGTGATCGCGCAATCCACTGCGCAGCGCAGCAAGCTCTGGGAGATGCGCGAATCAGCCGCCGAAATCACCTTCACCACGCCCGATATCGTCGATTGCGACATTGCCTTGCCGCTCGACCGGCTGGAGACGTTTCTCGTGCGGATGACACCGCGTCTTGCGGCACTCGATCCGGAGGCCGAAGAACTGGTGATCGGCCATCTGGGAGATGGCAATCTGCATTACACCGCCTATCCTTCGCGCTCCGATCCGGCGCTTGGCGCGGCGATCCGGGCGGCGGTGACCGAAGAAGCCGTCGCACTTGGCGGCAGTTTCTCGGCCGAGCACGGGGTGGGGATCTCGAAACGCGCAACGATGGCCGCGCACAAGGATCCGGTGGCGCTCGAGATGATGGCGGCGATCAAGACGGCGCTCGATCCGAAGGGGATCCTGAACCCCGGCAAGGTGCTGCCGTAAGCTCTTGAACTTCGCGCGGCTGCGGCGCATGGATCGCGGCATCATGACGCTCTCCACGCCCTTCCGCCCGCTGATGCGGCTCCCTGCGCTGCGCCTTGCCGCGGTGCTTCTTGTGCTCTTCGGTGCCCATGCGGCGACGCTCGCGCCCTATGTCTCCTCGCTCGCGGTGACCCGCTTCGGGCTCTCTGATCGCGCGTTTTCCGGGCTTCTCGTCGCGGCAGCCTGTGTCGCCGTTTCGGCCTCGGTGATTTTCGGCATCCGCGCCGATCAGCGCGCCAACCGTCGCCAGATCGCGCTGACCGCGATTGGCGCGCTCACCTTCGGCACAGCGCTCGTGACGCTGTTTCCGACCACGCCGGTCTTCGTGCTGGCGCATGCGCTCTTGCTGCCGATCTCGGGGGCGATCTTCGGTCAGGTCTTCGCGCTCGCGCGCCTTGCCGCCTCGACCTGCCCGCCCGAGGAACGCCCGGCGGTGCTTTCCACCCTGCGCGCGCTGTTCGCGCTGCCCTGGGTCGTGGTGTTGCCGATCTGGTCGGTGGTGTTTCGTACCGGCACGCCGCTCACCGTGGTCTATCCGGCCTGTCTTGTCTTCGCCGGGCTGATGCTGGCGTTGACCTGGCTTTTCTGGCCGCGCGACGGGGCGACGGCCTGGGCCGATGCGCCCTCGGGGCTGAGCTTCCGCGCCGCTTTGCGCGAGATCTCCCATCCCGCAGTGCTGGTGCGAGTGCTCGCACTCGGCACGATCAACGGCGCAGTGATGCTTTATATGGTCGTCGTCGGCCTTGTGTTCGCGCAGATCCCGTTCCGTGGCCCCTCCGACACGGCGCTTTATGCGGGCATCATGGCGGGGCTTGAGGTGCCCTTCATGCTGGCGCTACCCTTCGTGATTAGCCGCATCCGCCAGACCTGGCTGATCTTCATCGGCGCGGTGCTTTACGCCATCCACCTTGCCGGCATCCCGATCCTCGCCGAAAGCCCCGCGGTCTGGGCGCTTACGCTCTCGGGCGCGATCGGTGGTGCGATCGTGCTGACCCAGCCGATGGCCTATTTGCAGGAGTTGATGGCAGAGCGCCCCGGCGCGGGGGCCTCGCTCATGGCGCTGCAAAAGCTCGCGGGCGACGGTGTCTCCGCAGCGGTCTTCGCCATCGGCGCGGCGCTTGCGGGCTATGGGCTCGCGGCTTTCCTCGGCGCCGGGCTCAGCCTTCTGGGCGCGGGGCTCCTTGTCGCGCTCGACCGGCGCCGCTGATCAGCGCGCGGGGTTCGCCTGCGCGAGCACTTCCAGCACTTTCGGGCCGAGCGCCTCGACCACGAGTTTCACCCCCGCCGCGGAAGGGTGAATGCCATCGGCCTGCATCAGCCCCGCGCTTGCCCGTTCCTCGGGCGTCTTTGCCGCGATGGGGGCGAGCAGGTTCTCCACCACCACGGCCTCGTATGTCGCGCCGAGTTCCGGCCAGATCGCGTTGAATTTCATCTGATAGTCCGCGCCGTAATTCCCCGGCACAGCGAGTCCCACGAGCGCCACGGGCAGCCCCTTTGCCGTCACTTCGGCGAGCATCGCATCGAGGTTTGCGCGTGCCTGTTCGGGCGGCTGGCCGCGCAGCATGTCATTGCCGCCAAGCTCGATCATCACCGCGTCCACCTCGGGCGTGAGCGACCAGGAAAGGCGCGCCCGCCCGCCCGAAGTCGTATCGCCGGAGACGCCCGCATTGATCACCGTCACTTCGGCACCATGGGCGTTCAGCCAGCTCTCGAGCTGCGGGACCAGCCCGTCTTCCGGGGGGAGCCCGTAGCCCTGCGTGAGGCTGTCGCCCACCGCCAACAGGGTGAGCGGTTCCGCCATTGCCCCCGAAAGCGTGAGCGAAAACGTTGCAAACCCCGCGACCAATACCTTGCCCGGGGCGCGCAAGACCCCATATCCCTTTGAAACGACTGACAGGCAGGTTTGCATGACCGACACGGTTCTCTCCCTCAAGGATGCACGGTTGACGCTTGCGGGAAACGCGGGCCCGGTCGAGATCCTGCGCGGCATCACGCTCGACATCACAAAGGGGGAAAGCGTGGGGCTGGTGGGGCCTTCGGGCTCGGGCAAGTCGTCGCTCCTGATGCTGATGGGCGGGCTTGAGCGCGCCACTGGGGGGCAGGTCACGGCGCTGGGCCGGGATCTCACCGCGCTGGGCGAGGATGATCTGGCGCGCTTCCGTAGAGGGAATATGGGCATCGTGTTCCAGTCTTTCCACCTTGTTCCGACGATGACGGCGCTCGAAAACGTCGCTTTGCCGCTCGAAATTGCGGGGGCGGCGGATGCGCAGGCACGGGCGAAGGCGGAGCTGGACCGGGTCGGGCTCGGCCATCGCCACGGCCATTACCCGGCCGAGATGTCGGGCGGCGAGCAGCAGCGCGTGGCGCTGGCGCGCGCCGTGGCGCCGCGCCCGGCGATTTTGCTCGCCGATGAGCCGACCGGCAACCTTGATGCCAAGAACGGCGCCGCGATCATCGATCTGCTCTTTGACCTTCAGGCGCAGACCGGGGCGACGCTGGTGCTTGTCACCCATGCGCCCGATCTGGCGGCGCGGTGCGGGCGGCTCGTGCATCTGGCGGATGGCGTTCTGGCCGAAGGGGCACCGGCATGAGGCTTGCGCTGCGCATCGCGCGCGCCGAATTGCGGGGCGGCCTGAACGGCTTTCGCATCTTCCTGCTGTGCCTGATGCTGGGTGTTGCCGCGATTGCTGCGGTGGGCGAAGTGCGTGAGGCGATCAAGGCCGGGCTCGCCTCCGAAGGCGCGGTGATGCTCGGCGGTCAGGCGGAATTCGGCTTTAGCTATCGCCGTGCCAGCGCGGAGGAGCGCCGCTGGATCTCTGATCATGCGGCGCGAGTCTCCGAAATCGTCGATCTGCGCTCGATGGCCACAACCGAAGACGGTGGTGAGACCGCGCTGACCCAGCTCAAGGCCGTCGACGGGGGGTGGCCGCTTCTGGGTGCGGCCATGCTGGACCCGCCCGTCGGGGTCGAAGCACTCGCCGGCGTGGATGGAACGCCCGGTGCCTTTCTAGACCCGGTGCTTGCCGACCGGCTCGGACTGAAGGTGGGGGACCGGTTCAAGCTCGGTGGTGAAACCTTCGTATTGATGGCGCGGTTGATGCGCGAACCCGATGCGGCGAGCGCGGGCATGTCCTTTGGCGCGCGCTCGGTGGTGGCGCTTGCCGCGCTTGAGGGCACGCCGCTTCTGGCGCCGGGCACACTTTATGAAACGAAATATCGGGTTCTGCTGCCGGAGGGGACCAGCGTCGCGGCGCTCCAATCTGCGGCGCGCGCGCGGTTCAAGGGCGCGGGCATGAAATGGGCCGATGAAACCCGCGCCGCCCCCTCGGTCGAGCGGTTCACCGATCGGCTCGGCTCTTTCCTCGTGCTTGTCGGTCTTGCGGGGCTTGCGGTCGGCGGGGTTGGCATCTTTGCCACGGTGCAGGCCTGGATCACGCGCAAATCCGCCACCATCGCCACGCTGCGCGCGCTTGGCGCCTCGGGCGCCACGATCCGCGCGGCCTTCCTGATCCAGCTCGCCGCGCTCACGCTTCTGGGCGTCAGTGCCGGGCTTGTCTTCGGCGCGGGGGCTGTATTGGCCTTCGCGGGGCCGATCGCTGCGGTGATGCCGGTGCCGGTCGAGGTCACGCTGACGGCCCGCCCGCTGATCGAAGCGGCCCTTTATGGTGCGTTGACGGCGGCGATCTTCGCGCTCTGGCCTTTGGCAAAGCTGAGTGAATTGCGCGCCGCAACGCTTTACCGTGAAAGTGAAGCCAACCGTCGCGGCCTGCCGCCCAGAGGCACGCTCGTTCTGATCGCCGTGCTGACCGCGGCGCTGGTGCTGGCGGCGGTGCTGTTCTCGGGCCTCGTGATGCTGACGCTTTCAACACTCGGAGGCGTGGCCGTGGCGCTCGCCCTGCTTGCGCTTGCCGCCATGGGCATCCGCAAGCTTGCCCGTCACCTTGCCCCCCGCACGTGCCGCCGCCCTGCACTTCATGCCGCACTCGCCGCCATCGGGGCGCGCCGTTCGGAAGCGACGGCGGTGATCCTTGCGCTCGGTCTTGGCCTTTCGGTGCTCTCCGCCGTGGCGCAGGTGCAAAGCGGGCTCAGGGGCGCCATCGCCGAGGAACTTCCACGCGAGGCCCCCGCCTTTTTCCTCCTCGACATCCCGCCGCCCGAACGCGCTGCGCTCGTGGCGCGGCTGATGGGGCAGGAAGGCGTGAGCCGCGTCGACACCGTGCCGATGCTGCGCGGCATCGTCACCGAAATCAACGGGACCGAAGCGCGCAAAGTGGCTGGCGAGCACTGGGTTTTGCGGGGCGACCGGGGCGTGACCTTCGCCGAGACCCCGCGCGAGCCGCTGACTGCCGGGCAATGGTGGCCGCAGGATTATGCCGGCCCGCCCCTGGTTTCCGTGTCGGCCAAGGAAGGGGAGGAGCTGGGGCTCAAGCTCGGCGACAGGCTCACCGTCAACATCCTCGGGCGCGACATCATTGCCAGCATCTCCTCCTTCCGCAATGTCGATTTCTCGACCATGGGGATCGGCTTCGTGCTCACCTTCGACCCGGCCGCACTCGCGGGCGCGCCCCATACCGACCTGGCCACCGTCTATGCGCCGCCTGCAGCCGAGGCGGAGCTGTTGCGGCTGATGGCGCGGGAATTTCCGACCGTGACCGCGGTGCCGGTGCGCGAGGCGCTGGCGCGGGTGAGCGAGGCGCTCGGTGCGATTGCCACGGCGGTTTCTGTCGCGGCCTCGGTAACGTTGTTGACCGGCTTTGCCGTGCTTTTGGGAGCGGCTGCGGCGGGAGAAGAGGCGCGGGCGCGCGAAGCCGCCCTTCTGAAAGTGCTCGGCGGCACGCGCGGGCTCATTCTGCGCTCTTTCGCCCTGCGCGCCGCGATTCTCGGGGCCGCGGCAGGAGGGATCGCTGTCGGCGTCGGGGCGCTCGCCGGATGGGCGGTGCTTACGCTGGTGATGGAGAGCAGCTTCCGCTTCGATCTGCTCGCGGCCGGGCTGGTGATTGCGGGCGGTATGGCGGCGGTACTGATTGCGGGCACGCTTTTCGCGCTTGGCCCGCTCGCGGCGCGCCCGGCCCGGGTGCTGCGCTCTGCCGAATAAAGACCCCGCCGGAAAAGGGCGGGGCAGGTGGCGCATGAGGGATCGGGTCAGACGCTCCTGACCTGGTCGAGGATGCCGCGCCGTTTGGCCTCGTAATAATAGCCGCGCGCATACCACATGACTGCGGCGGCTTCATTGCCATCGGCACAAAGCCAGGCGCCGCGCAGATATTTGACGCCATAGCGCAGGTTCATATCCGCCTCGAGCAGCTTCTCGGGGGCTCCCGAGAAACCCATGCCACGCGCCGTTTGCGGCAGGATCTGCATCAGCCCGTAATAGGGGCCGTTGCGCGCGCCGGGGTTGTAGCCGCTCTCGCGCTGCACGACGCGATGCACGAGGCTGCGCGGCACTTCGTAATGATCAGCCCAGGTGTTGATCTTGTGGCGCAGTTCGGGCGTTTCCCCGGCGTGCAGATCAATCCCGTCGGGCGGGCTCTTCGAGGACATTCTGGCATTGCCACAGGCCGAAAGGCCGGTCAGCGCGGCGGCGCCGAGCAGAAGGGAACGGCGAGAAAGCATTGTGCCTCCGGGCATCGGTTCTGGACTTCACGGGCTCGTTTCACCCCTGATACAGAGCCGTGAAGGCCCGGGCAAAAAGATTTTCCCTCACGCGAGCGCGATGGGCGGAGCCTTGCCGATGACCCGAGGGCAGGGGCCGGGCTCAGCCGGCGGCGCGGCGCAGCCGGAGCGCGTTGGTGACCACGAAAACCGAAGAAAGCGACATCGCGCCCGCCGCAAGCATCGGCGAGAGGCCGGGGCCACCGAAGGGAACAAGGGCGCCCATCGCTACAGGAATCAATGCGGTGTTATAAGCGAAGGCCCAGAACAGGTTTTGGCGGATATTGCGCATCACCGCGCGCGAAAGCGTCACCGCCCGTGCTGCGCCGCGCGGATCGGCGCCGGTGATTACCACTTCGGCCGCCTCGATGGCCACATCGGTGCCCGAGCCGAGCGCAAGGCCGACATCGGCGGCCGCGAGGGCGGGGGCATCATTGATGCCATCGCCCACGAAAGCCACCGCGCCGCGGGCCTTGAGGGCTGTGATCGCCTCCACCTTGCCTGCGGGGAGCACCCCGGCCGTGACCTCCGTGATGCCGAGCCCGCGCGCGACAGCCTCGGCCGTGGCCTGCGCATCCCCAGAGATCATCGTGACCGCGACGCCCGCGCGCCCGAGCGCGGCGACGGCTTCGGCGGCATGGGGTTTGGGCGGGTCAGACAGGGCGAGCACGGCGACCGGGGTTCCGTCGAGCGCCAGAAGCACCGGCGTTTTGCCTTCTTGCGCAAAGGCTCCGGCCGCGTCGTTCAGGGGAGTGGTATCGATGCCCGCCTCGCGGAGCGCGGCCAAGTTGCCCAGCAGGATCTGCCGCCCCTCGACCTCGGCCGAAAGGCCCCGTCCGGGGGTGGCGGTGACCTTGCGGGCACGGGCAGGCGGAAGCCCGCGCGCTTTGGCGGCGGCGAGGATCGCATGGGCGAGCGGATGTTCGGAGCGCGACTCGGCGCCCGCGGCAAGACGCAAGATCTCGTTTTCGGGCATCTGCGCCGCGCGGAAAAGCCCGGTCAGCGCCGGGCGGCCCTCGGTGAGCGTGCCGGTCTTGTCGAAGGCGACGGTCTGGATCTCGGCGAGCCGTTGCAGCGCGTCACCGCGGCGGAAGAGAAGGCCCAGTTCCGCACCGCGCCCGGTGCCGACGAGAATCGAGACCGGCGTGGCCAACCCCATCGCGCAGGGGCAGGCAATGATCATCACCGAAATTGCGGCGACGAGCGCAGCGGAAAGGCCCTGTCCGAGGCTGAACCAGATCAGGAAGGTGACAGTGGAAAGGGCCATCACCGCGGGCACGAAGACGCGGGTGACCTTGTCAACGAGCGCCTGCACCGGGAGTTTCTGGCCCTGCGCCTCCTCCACCAGCGCGATGATGCGGGCCAGCACGGTATCGGTGCCGGTGGCGGTGACACGGAAGAGAAGGGCCGAGGTGCCGTTCACTGTGCCGCCGGTGACGGCGCTGCCCGGCACTTTTTCTACCGGGACGGGCTCGCCGGTAAGCATGCTCTCATCGACGAAACCGGAACCTTCGGTGACGACGCCATCCACCGCGATGCGCGCGCCGGGCGCCAGTTCGACCAGATCGCCGGAGGCGAGTTCCTCGATGGGCAGCTCGATGACCGTGCCGTCCCGCAGCACCCGCGCGGTGGCGGGGCGCAGCCCGATCAGGCGGGAGATCGCCGCGCCTGCCTGCCCCTTGGCGCGGGCTTCGAGCCAGCGCCCGAGCAGGATCAGCGTCACGATCACCGCGGCTGCCTCGAAATAGACGTCGAAACTGCCCGGTGGCAGCAAGGCGGGCGTGAGCACGACCATTGCCGAATAGAGATAAGCTGCGCCAGCGCCAAGCGCGACGAGCGAATTCATCTCCGGGGCGAGGCGGAGGAGGGCGGGCAGGCCGAGGCGGAAGAACATCCGCCCCGGAAAGACCAGCACGAGCGTGGTAAACAGGAACTGGATTTCCTGCATGCCGCCTTCGCCCAGGATCCGCGCCAGCGCATGATGGAGCGGCGGGTAAAGATGCGGTCCCATCGCGAGGAAGAAGACCGGCGCAGTGAGCAGCGCCGCGAGCAGGAAATGGGTGCCCAGCACCCGCACCTCGTTGGCCTGACGCTGTGCCATCGGTTCGGGCGCGGTCCCGGCGCTTGCGACGCGCGCCGGGTAGCCCGCCTCGGTCACCACCTGGGCAAGCTCGGAAGGAGCGATCGCCCCCTGCGCATAACGCACCGTGGCGGTGTGGGTGGCGAGGTTGACAGCAGCCGAGAGCACGCCGGATGTGGCGGCGAGGGCGCGTTCCACCCGGCCCGAGCAACTTGCACAGCTCATCCCCTCGATCGTCAGCCGTGTCTCGGCTTCCGCGGCCGGGTATCCCGCCCGTTCGAGGGCCGCGGCGAGTGTTGCCGCGCTCGCGGGGGCGGCGAACTCGACCCGCACCGCGCGCGCGACCAGATTGGCGCTGGCCCCGGTCACGCCCGGTTCGGCCGCGAGCGCCCGTTCCACCCGGCCGGTGCAGGCGCCGCAATGCATTCCCTCGACAATGAATTTCGTGCTGGCCATGGGACACTCCTTTGACCTTCACTTGCGCCGGGACGGACGAAGGTCAAGGTTGCGAAATATTCCTGATCTTGAATTCGATGCGGGCGAGTGGTAGCTGGAAAGGCGTGTTAACGTTCTCTTTGCAACAACCGGAGCCTTCTCATGACTCTCGACCGCGCCGTTCTCGTATTCGCCGGTATCATGGTGCTTGTCAGCGTGATCCTGACTTGGACCGTTTCCATCTATTTCCTGTGGTTTACCGTATTCATCGGGGTGAACCTGATCCAGTCGGCCTTCACCGGTTTCTGCCCGGCGGCGATGGTGCTGGGCAAGATCGGCTTCAAGACCGGTTGTGCCTTCGAGGCAAAGTAACGAGTTCCGAAGAGATCCTGGCGGGGGAGTTGCCCCCACCAGGCCGTTTTGGCTCTGCCGAAACGGAAGGGTCTTCCACAGCCTTCGCGCAGAGCTGGAAGGAAGAGATCACTCCGCCTCGTCCATCGGCGCGGCATTCAAAAGCGCATAGCCAGATGCGCCGAGCCGGTCGTAAAGACCGATCTGGGTTTCCAGAAAATCCACATGCCCTTCTTCGTCGGTGATCAAGGCGTCGAAAATGTTCTTCGACACCACGTCGCCCACTTCCGCGCAATATTCTCGCGCCTCGCGATAGAGGGTGATCGCATCATGCTCCGCCGCCAGATCGCATTCGAGCGTTTCGCGCGGGCCCTCGCCGATCCGGAGCGGGTCAAGCTTTTGCAGATTCGGATGCCCCTCAAGGAACAGGATCCGCGCGATCAGCTTGTCGGCATGCCCCATTTCCTCGATCGATTCCTCGCGGCTTTTTTTGGCCATCTTCATCAGGCCCCAGTCTTCCTGCAGCCGGAAATGCACCCAGTATTGCGAAATCGCCGTCAGCTCGGAGCGCAGAGCTGCATTCAGGTAATCAATGACCTTCGCGTCGCCTTTCATGCCGTATCCTCTCCTGTGTCATCGGATCCGCAGGTTGCGCAGCTCGGCCGGAACCTCTGCTGCCTCTGCTGGAACCGCAAGATTGGCATTTCTCTGCATCGTGGCAAGGAAAAGCGGCATGCAGGTGCCGCAATCGGCGCGTTTGCCGAGTGCGCGATAGATCTTGCCCGGCGTGATGAGGGAAAAACGGTCAGATGCCCGCATCCAGTCGATGGCGGCATGGATATCGCGGTCGGTGATATGCTGACAGTGACAGATGATCATCGCGGGCTCCTTGTCCGAAAAACATGAGCAAAAGAGTCGAAAAAGTCAATCCGAGTCTTTTGCTCAAGGATCCGGGGCGCTCTGTCGCAACCCCGGTCCGGCGGCCGCGCCCCCGTTTCCTTCGGCCGCAAGTTGCGTTAGGAAGGCGCCGACGGAAAGACCAAAGAGAAAGGCTCGCAATGTCCGTTTCCATGCTTTCCACTTTCATCAAGCCGATGCATCCCGAGGGGGCGAAATTCGTCGGAATCGGGGCTGCGCTGACGCTGGTGCTGTTCCTGATCTGGGCGCCGCTCGGCTGGATCGGCACCGGGCTGACGATCTGGGTCTATTATTTCTTTCGCGATCCGCCCCGCGTGACGCCCACGCGCGAAGGTCTCATGGTGTCGCCTGCCGACGGGGTGGTGTCGCTTCTCGAGCCCGTAGTGCCGCCCGCCGAGCTCGGCCTCGGCGATCAACCGCTGATGCGGGTCTCGGTTTTCATGTCGGTGTTCAACTGCCATGTGAACCGTTTGCCGATGGCGGGGCGGATCACCAGGATCGCCTATCACGAGGGGCTGTTCCTGAATGCCTCGCTCGACAAGGCCTCGACCGATAACGAGCGCAATGGCATCGCGGTCGAAACCGCCGACGGGCTGCGCTATGGCGTCGTGCAGATCGCCGGGCTGGTCGCGCGGCGGATCGTCAGTTTCGTACAAGAGGGGGCGGTGCTGAAAACCGGCGAGCGCTTCGGGCTCATTCGGTTCGGCTCGCGGCTCGACATCTATCTGCCGGAAGGGGTGGACCCGATGGTCTGCATCGGGCAGACAATGATTGCAGGCGAGACGGTGATCGCCGATCTCCTGAGCCGCGAGGGTCCGCGGCTTGGCCGCAGGGACTGAATATTCCATGAATACCCCAGTGATCCGGGACGACCGATGAGCCTTGAGCCGCAAGACCGCGAACGCATGCCGTTCCTGATGCTTCTTCCCAATCTGGTGACGCTGGCGGGGATGTGCCTCGGGCTTACCTCGATCCGTTTTGCGATGGTGGGTAAATTCGAGACGGCAGTGCTGCTGCTGCTCTTCTCCGCCGCGATCGACGGGCTCGACGGGCTGATCGCGCGTCGGCTCAAGGCCACATCCGAATTTGGCGCCGAGCTCGACAGCCTGTCCGACTTTCTCTGTTTCGGGGTGGCGCCTGGCGTACTCGTTTACCGCTTCGCGATGGGAGAGGGGAACGCGCTCGGCTGGGTCTTCGTGCTCGTCTATGCCGCGGCGGCCTGCCTCAGGCTCGCGCGCTTCAATGTGATGCGTGGCGAGGATGGCGGGAGCACGACCCATTTTACCGGCGTTCCGGCCCCGGCAGGGGCGCTTCTGGCGCTTTTGCCGGTGTTCCTGAGTTTCGAGGGCTGGGTGGATGCGCGCGCGGTGCCGATGCTGGCGGCGATCTGGCTCGGGGTCGTGGGGCTTTTGATGATCTCGCGGCTGCGCACTTTCTCGCCGAAGTCTCTCAAGCTCAAGGGGTTGGGCGTGGTGGCCACGCTGATGGGGACGGTGATCGGCGTCGGTCTTCTGCTCACGAAGCTCTGGCTGTTCCTGATCGTCGTCGATCTGATCTATATCGCCGTTCTGCTGCCGGGGGTCTGGCGGATGCGCGGGCGAATCCTGCGTTGAGCCTGCAAGAGAGCGGAATTGGGGCCGGGGTGGAGCGATCCATCCCGGTTTTTTCATGCGCCGCGTCTGTCGGTGCCGGGGGAAAGACGGAATCACGGGGCTGTTCGCCGGCGCGACTCGGCAGAATCGCCGCAACGCATCGAGATTCGGCGCGAAATCTTCCCCGAAAGGGCGATCGAACACAGCCCCCGGTCGTGTTCTGGACCTGGCGCGTTTTCAGATTGCCCAAGTTTTCCTCAGGAAAACGAAGCCTAACGAAGAAAAATGACGATTTCGCAAAAATCCCTCTTGCGGCCCCCGATCGAGATGCGTAGAACACCCCTCACCGAAGCGGCACACACCGCAGCGGGACGCGGACCGGCGCCAACGAAAGGCGGCGCAGCAAAGCGGGAAGAATGACTGAGGTTAAACGGCCTGAAACGCCATAGTAAGAATGGCGCTTCTGGTTTGTTTTTGCCTCCTGCTCTTTGACATTGATGGATATCTGAAGAGATATGTGGGCGGTTTGGGCGCGAAAGCGACTGCGGACCGAGACATATCGGCGCTCTAGCTTC
>NZ_OBMT01000040.1 GCF_900217815.1 Rhodobacter maris | reverse complement strand
CGAAATCGAAGAGCTGGGCTTCGACCCGGCTTTCGACCGCGAGGGCCTGCACCGGCTGAAAGCGAAAGGCTGATCATGCCGAGACCACCCCATATCTGCGCCTGTGGCCGCCTTGTGCCGCATGGCGAGCGCTGCACCTGTCAGAAAGACGCCGACCGCGCCCGCAAGCGCCGCCATGATGCGAAACGCCCTTCGGCACGCGAACGGGGTTACACCTCGGATTGGGAGAAAGAGCGCGCGGCGTTCCTGATCTGCCACCCCTGTTGCGCGATCTGCGGGGCGGTGGCGAGCGTGGTCGATCACATCACCCCGCACAGGGGGAACAAGGCGCTCTTTTGGGACCGTTACAACTGGCAAGCCCTCTGCAAGCCCTGCCATGATCGGGTGAAGCAGAGGCAAGAGCGGGCGGGCAATGTTTGAGGCGCCGTCGCGCTGGAACCCCGAGCGAAACCTATGGTGTGAGGTGCTTTATCGCACTGTTGAAGATGCGACAAAGGGACCACGCCACACGCCAACGGCACATGACAAGGTGCGGATCAAGGAATCTGCCCGCGACTACCTGACCCGGCCGAGCGCCGACCTTGCGATGGTCTGCGCACTGGCCGGGGTGGACATGTGGGCGGTGATTGAGAGGGTGCGGAAGAAGGTGGATCGCCTAGCAGCTAGCGGCTGAGGTGAATCGGTTCCACATGACGTTCGGACGGGGCAAGCTCACGATGCGGCGCACAATTAGGACGTGATAAAAACAGCTATACAACCAGAAGCAAATCGGACTAAATGTTGTAAAAATTTGCATTGGAGGAACCATTGCCGGATTTTGCGGATCGCTTGGCGTTGTATCAGAAGATCGAAAAAGCGCGTGAGTCGAAGGTTTTAGTATACGCGACAAGCGATAGGCCCGGCATGGAGGCTCAGATCGCGCCTGATGTGATCGACTTCTTTGTCGATCATTTGGACGCAATGTGGCCTACGGAGAAGATCAGCCTCATTCTTCACACGAATGGCGGCGACACGGCCGCCGCATGGCAACTGGTCAACCTGTTTCGCACGTTTTGCAATGACTTGGAGGTGATCGTTCCCCGAAAAGCTCTCAGTTCGGGAACGCTGATCTCACTCGGAGCCAACCGCATTGTAATGACGAAGCAGGCATCTTTGGGGCCGATCGACCCGAGCCTCAATGGGCCACTTAACCCACTAATTCCCGGCGGAGGGCCTTCACACAGAGCTCCTGTCAGCGTTGAGGCTGTGCAGGGTTTTCTTGATGTAGTCCAAGAGCAGCTGAAAGTGACTGATGCGGCCGCTCTGGCAACCGTTTGGAACAATTTGTCTGAGAAGATCCATCCGCTAGTTCTTGGGCAGATCTTCCGGACGCGATCTCAGATTCGAACCTTGGCAAAAAGATTGCTGGCGCATCAGCAAGTTGAAGATGAAAAACGGGAGGCAATCATTGCTTTTCTATGCAGCGAGTCTGGTAGTCATGATCACACGATCAACAGGCGAGAGGCTCGCAGCATGGGGCTGGCGATCGAGAACGCTTCCGAGGAACTTTACGCAATCTTAAAAGTATTGCATCATCATGTGACAGACGCTCTGAAGTCGCGAAGTCCGTTCAGCCCCGATACTGAGCTTGCAGGGGCGGCTCAGTGTAACTATTCATGCAGCCGCGTGCTCATCGAGAGCGTTGCGCATGGAAGCCATCAGTTTTTGTCTGAAGGTGTGATCTCAAAAGTTCAGATCCCCCAGAACGGCATACCGCAAATCGGCATTCAGGACTCTAGAAACTTTGAGGGTTGGAGAAAGGTAGCATGAAATGAAATCGGCATATGAAGTGTCACCAGCAAACTATTCATTTGAGAACGCTGGGAAAACATGGACATCCTCGGCCTGTGAGAGCTTCTACGCAAACACTTCGAGCGTGCCGGGCTCGGTGGCTGAACTGAGCCGCCATGCAACTCTTCTCCTTCGAACACAGCTTGTTGAAGGCATAGTGGAAGAGGGTGCCAACTGAGGCGCCCTTCATCGTTTGCTTGAGCGCGCCCCAGAGGCGCGCTTTTTGCGTTTTATAAGCTTAGCCACATGTCAGGCCAAAGGTGATGACTGGTGAGCGCAACGCCGGGCCACCTCCCAACTTCCACGTCTCCCCGGACCGGCGGGGGGAGGTCCGCGCAGGATGGGCGCTAAATAACTTTTTCGGAGACTCTTCAACTCGTTGAGCGTATATGTTACATTGTAACAAATACCTTTCTTGACGAGTTTTCGAGTATGTCTTCCGTTACGCTGCCCGAGCTGAAAGCCCAGCTCAACCTTGATCATGACCTCGACGATGCGCTTTTGTCGCACCAGATCGACGCCGCCGAAGCCTATGCCGCGAGCTTCACCGGCGCGAGCCTTCCCGATCCTCTCCCGGCGACGATCCGGCAAGCCGTGCTCATGCTCGCCGCCTTCTGGTATGAGACCCGCGAGGCCGCGCTGAGCGGCACGTCGCCCGCCTCGGTGCCCTTTGGCGTTCATGAACTCTTGCAAGCACATCGGGCGTGGGTGGTCTGACATGGCGGGCTTCGATCTGAACGCGCAGGCCGCCCGGCTTGCCAAACGCCTTGAGTCGATCCCCGATGCGGTGCTCGAAGCGGTGCGCCCGGCGGTGGTGCAAG
>NZ_OBMT01000018.1 GCF_900217815.1 Rhodobacter maris | reverse complement strand
TGACGCGGAAGCGTGGCGGCCCGGAGGGACACGCAGCCGCAGAAACTCCCGATCACGGAAGATCCTTCTCGTCGCCTGACTATTTCAGCAACCTGCTAAATCAGTCGCACGAAAGGCTCGAAAAGGATCTGAATGTCCACGCAGGTGAGGGACTGCCGTCTTGGAAAATACAGAAGAACGTTCAGGCCACTGACGCTCATGACGAGCAGTCTATCAGGCAGGCCATCGAAGCATGGCAGGACGACGAGCTTGAGGATGATGAACGGCCAACACTAATTCTGACCGTGCTAAAGCAGCGGCAGAGGCTTCAGAACCTGACAAACCTGCTCCGAAGGCTGGATCTCCAACGCGTGCCAGTCCTCGTAATTGACGACGAGGCAGACCAAGCTAGCCTGAACACACGTGTTCAGCAGGGAGGCGAAAGCGCCACCTATACTAGGCTCCGCGAACTCCGGGACGCGCTGCCATGCCACACTTACCTACAATACACCGCCACGCCGCAGGCACCCCTCCTAATCAACATTGCAGATGTATTGTCACCGGATTTCCCCAAGGTGCTTGACCCCGGCGCGGACTACATCGGCGGCCAGGAGTTCTTCGCTCCCGGCTCTCCCTACATCAGGGACATCCCCCCGCAAGACATCGCCCCCGGCAACGACCCACCGGAAAGTATGCTTGAAGCGGTGCGAGTCTTCTTTGTCGGTCTCGCTGCCAGCCTGATAAGAGATCGGCGGCGTCGCTCCATGCTCATTCATCCGTCTCGCTTGCGCGCAGACCATCGACAGGTCGTGCAGTGGGTGACTGAGGCGAAAACGACGTGGCTTACGGCGCTTCGCTTGCCGGAAACAGACCCTGACATGATTGAACTGGTCGACGATTTCCGGACCGCTTACGAACACTTGGCTACAACCGACGCGGATCTGCCTTCGTTCGAGGATGTGCTCGCCAAGCTTCCTAGGGCACTCCGGCAGACGACCATCATTGAGTTCAACACGAATGGCCGTCCAAGAACGCCGGAGATCAACTGGCGTGACGCCGAGGGCTGGATCTTGGTCGGCGGGCAAGCCGTCGACCGAGGCTTCACCGTAGACCTCCTCACGGTCACCTACATGCCCCGTGGTGTCGGCGTTGGGAACGCCGACACACTTCAGCAGCGGGCGCGTTTCTTCGGATACAAGCGCAAGTACCTAGGGATCTGCCGAATCTGGCTCGAAGCGGTCACACGATCGGCATTCGAGGGATATGTAGAGCACGAGAACCTGATGCGGCGGGAACTGAAGCTCCTGGAGACCAAGCAAGGCGGCCTGAACAGCTGGCGACGCCGCTTCATCCTCGACAGCACTCTCCAGCCCTGCAGGCGCAACGTTGTTTCGGACACCTATTTCAGGGCGACCCGTGCGGGCGGGTGGACTCAGCAGAAGGGGGCGCTCATTTCTAGCGACCTTCGCAACAGAAACGCCGAACTGCTGGAAGCCTTTGCTCAGGCGTTCACCTTCACGGAGGATACCGTGACATATCAGTCGGCGGAGGACAGCCAAAGGCACTTCGTAGCACGGGAAGTCCCGATTGCTGCGGTCATCGATATGCTTGCAGAGTACAGACTGGAGGATCCACGCGATACCGCCCAGTTCACCGGCATGCTTGTGACGCTGGGCGAGGCTCTCCGCCAGGCTCCGGACACGGTAGTTGCGGTCTATCGAATGCGACCCAACGCAAGCGGCTCTCGTCGTACTATCTCCGCGTCGGGAACTCTCGAAAAAGGCTTCCTGCAGGGTCCCACAAGTCTGGCGAGAGGAGGAGTAAACTACCCGGGCGATACCGCATTCAACATGAATGATCGGCCGACCATTCAACTCCACCGCTTCGACCTTTCTTACACCGATCAAGGGCCGATTGAGGCTAGCTCAGCCCCGCTCCTTGCTACGCATATTCCTTCGCACCTAGCGAGGGAGTGGCTAGTTCAACTGCAAGCTGGACAGGTGGATGCCGATTGACCAATCGACTCGCTGACCTGCTTGAACGGTTGGCTCGGCCGGATCAGGCTGGCACGTTCAGTGTAATCCCAGCTTCTTCAGAAGCAGCATACTATGTTGGACGAGACAGCTCCGGTGGCGCGGCACTGCTGATCCGGACCATGGGCGTCTCAAACCGTGTCCCTTTGCTCCTCGCAGGCATCGAGGCGCGATTCAGCGTCGCCTGCCGGATTGAGGAGCCTCACCGCGACGTACGTACTGAGAATCTGACGGTCGTCGCCTGCAGGTCGCGGGACCGCTCGGTCGAGCAATACTTTATTACAACAATGGAATTCCTCGCCTCGACACTCGGCGCGCATCCGACGGTGGCAGCAGTTGCAGAGTTGGTGGACCGCGTTGTGGACCTCTTTCAGCGGCTTGCCCAGCCGCCAAGGAAGCAAGTCGTCGGCCTGGTTGGCGAGCTGCTCGTAATCCGGGCTGCCGTTGATCCCGCCGCAGCCGTCCGCGCCTGGCGAGTCGACCAAGACGAGCGCTACGACTTTGCGGTTGGAGCTCTCCGTCTCGATGCGAAGGCCACCACCAAAGACCGCCGAGCACATGAAGTTTCATTCGAGCAAGCTAATCCTCCACCGGACACGACGGGGACCCTAGCTTCGTTCATCGTTCAGCCGTCCGGAGGCGGCATCTCAATTTCAGAGCTTTTATCTGATATCGAGGCACGCATTCAGGTTCACGACCTGATCCTCAAACTTCGCACCGTGGTGGCCGATACACTGGGACGCGACATGCAGTCGGCGCTCAGTTGGTCGTTCGACCTTCAGCGCGCAACCTCCTCGATGCGGATTTTCGACGTGAGTACGATCCCGGCCATCAGGGGCCCACTACCGGCAGGCGTGTCAGGGGTGCGATTTCTCGTCGATCTCGCGGGTTGTCGCCAACTCTCCAGGGCGCGGATCGACGCGCTCGTTTCTGCTGAACGGGCGCTGCTGCCTCCTTGAGGCCTCGGAACCTCGCTATTCGGCGAGGCAGCGAATGCCACCGGCATCGAAGTGTTCAGCCCGTTTTCCACGAAAATCATCTGATTTCAGACACCTAGAGGCTAAGCACCAAATCGGCGCAGTCATCAGGTCCGGAGAATATCGGCCCTGAGAGACCGCTTTCGGGCCACCTGGCGGCAGCGGCAGTGCTCAGCCCCGCCCGCATAACCCTCGAAAACAACGGAAAAATCCGGCCACAGCCGGACCCTGAGAACGCTTTCGCGGGGGCAAGTGGCGGACGGGAAGGGATTCGAACCCTCGAGACGGTTCCCCGCCTACACACTTTCCAGGCGTGCGCCTTCGACCACTCGGCCACCCGTCCACCGGCGGGTTTAGCGGCAAAGATGGGCGCTCGCAAGAGGGCAAGCAGCGCAATTCGTCTCCGTCGCCATGCCGTGCCGCTCCGGCAGATCAGCGCGCCTCGCCGCCGCCCTCGCCATCGTCCCCCTCGTCGCCATCCTCGCGGCCATCATTGTCCGAGAGCCGTGCGATCCCTTCGCCCGGCTCGGGCCGGGCGGCAACAAGCCCGGAGGCGGGGGGCGGATCGGCGCGAGGCGCGGCATTCGCGGCCCCCTCCCCTGCCCCGGAGAGCAGCGTCTCGGGATTGCGGATCCAGATGTCGCGCTGGGCGAACGGGATCTCCACGCCTTCCGCGGCAAAGCGCTCGGCGATCTGATGGTTCATCTCCGAGAGCACGCGCAGCTTGAAATTCACATCCGAGAGGATCGCACGGATCTCGAAATCCATGCTGTCGGCACCAAACCCCATGAAGAGCGCGAAAGGTGCGGGCGTCATCATCACCAGCGGATGCGCCTGGGCGATTTCGGTAAGGATCTTTTCCACCTTGCGCGTGTCGGAGCCGTAAGCCACCCCCACCGGCACCACCAGCCGCCCGGTCTTGTTGCCGCGCGTCCAGTTCGTCACCGACCCCGAAATCAGATCGGCATTGGGCACGATCACATCGGTGCGGTCAAAAGTTTCCACCACCGTCGAGCGCACCGAGATGTTCTTCACGATGCCCTGATAGCCGCCGACCTCGATCCAGTCGCCCTCGGAAATCGGCCGCTCGATCAGGAGGATGATCCCGGACACGAAGTTCTGCACGATGGTTTGCAGGCCAAAACCAATCCCGACGGAAAGGGCCCCGGCCACGATCGCGAGGGAGCTCAGGTCGATCCCCGCGGTCGAAATCGCCACCAGCGCGGCACTCGCCAGGCCGACATAGCCGATCCCCGAGGTGATCGCATTCTGACCGCCCTTGTCGAGCGTGGTCTTGGGCAGGATCGTCGATTTCAAGGCGCCCTGCAAAAGCCGGGTGAGCGCGTAGCCGATGCCGAACACCACCGCAAAGGTGATGAAGGAGGTGGGCGAGATCCGCACGCCCCCCACCGCGATCCCGTTCTGGAACGAGGTCCAAAGTTCGAGCAGATCCTCGATGCGCGCGCCCCAGATCAGCGCGAGGATCGGCAGCGAGGCAAGCGCGATCAGAAAGCCCCCGAGCACCGGCAAAAGCGCATCGCGCCGCGCCTCCTGGCCCCGCGCGAGCGTGACGTAAAGCTCTGCGAGGAAGCTCTGCACCGTTGCCACTGCGGCAAAGAGGCCGAGCGAGGCCACCGCCGGCCAGACCAGCGCATCGGCGGCGCTGACATAGCCGATGACGCCGAGCACCGGGCCCGCGAGTGCGATCAGCAGCAGCGCCGTGCCGAGCCAGCGCAGGAGCTGACGGCGGAAGGCGCCATCTTCCCCGTCGATATTGGAGGTGATCTTGCGGCGCAAAAGCTGCCCCATGCGGAACAGCCCCACCGCGGCAAAGATCTGCAAGGGCGCCTGCAACACCGAAAGCGCGGCATCGGCGCGTTCGGCGACCGCCTGCGCCTGATCTGCCGCCAGATCGCTTGCCCCGCCGAGAAAATCCTCGGCATGGGGTGCAATCCAGAGCAGCAAAAGCTGATGCGCGGCGAAGGCGAGGCCGAGCGAAACGGCATGGATCCGGCCTTCGGCGCGCCCCTCCTCGCCGAGGCTCAGCGCGCTTTCCACCCCTGGCCGGGCCGGAAAGATCCGCGAGCCAAGCCACCAGGCCATCAGCACGGTAAAAAGGAACACCGGCGCATCGCGGAAGAGCTCGGTCAGGATCGGGCCGAAAAGCGAGGTCTGCTCGACCGCGATGACAAGGAGGTTCGCGCCCAGCACCGGCACCACCACCTGCCCGAGCGAGACAAGGCCGGAGATCAGGTTGCGCCCGCGCATCGCCGTTTTGCCCAGAAGCCAGTCGGTCGCATGCATCATCCAGCGCCGTCCGCGCGCGAGCAGCACGAGCGCGGCGAGCACGAGGCCGATGATCAGCGGCGCATTGGTGCGCAGCTCGTCATAATTGACGGGCTGAGTGAAGCGCCAGCGGGTTTCGTCGTAGATCCAGGCCCCCATCCAGCGCATCAACGAGGCGGCAGCGGGCCAGTTCACCGGGTTCGCCACCGAAGGCGAGAGCCGCAGCAGCTTGTCCGCCTGACGCTCGCGGACGAGCTTGTCGATGGTGCGGATGATGCTGTCGGCGCGGCTTGCTGCCTCGGTCGCGGTGATGCCGGGGGCTTGCAGCTTGGAGAGTTGCTCGGTGAGTTCGGTGCGGCGCTTGGCGATCAGCGCATCTTCCGTGGCGCCGTCCTCGGGGGCGGGCCCAAGGGCCGCGATCTGGCTTTTCACCGTGGCGATCTGGTCGGCATTGGCATCCTGCTCGGCAGTGAAGGTGGTGCGCCATTTGACCATCTCGGCGCGCATCTCGCTCAGCGTGGCATCGCTGGCGCTCGCCTTGGCAACCGCTTCCTCGACCTTCTGCGAGGCCTTGGTGAAGGCCTTGATGTCATTGGCCGACAGCTCGGCCATTGCCGGCAGGGCCAGCGCAAGCGCAAGCATCAGCGCAAGCGCGCGCAGGATCGTGCGGCTCATGCGAAAACCTCCGGCAGGCCGCGGCCCGGGCCGGGCGCGCCTCCCGGCAGCGGCAGGCCCTTCTCGCGCAAGAACGCGGGGTTGAAGAGTTTTGACTGGTAACGCGCACCGTGATCGCAAAGCAGGGTGACGATCATGTGCCCCGGCCCCATCTCGCGCGCCATGCGGATTGCCCCCGCGATGTTGATCCCCGAGGAACCGCCGACACAAAGCCCCTCTTCTGCGAGCAGATCGAAGATCAGCGGCAGCGCCTCGGTATCGGGGATACGGAAGCTCATGTCCGGCGTGAAACCCTCGAGATTGGCGGTGATCCGCCCCTGCCCGATCCCCTCGGTGATCGACGAGCCTTCGGATTTGAGCTCTCCCGTGGTGTAGAAGCTGTGCAGCGCCGCCCCTTCCGGGTCGGCCAGCGCCACTTTCACGCCCTTCGGTTGCAGCGCCATCGCCGTGCCCGCGAGCGTGCCGCCCGACCCGACGGCGGCAACGAAGCCGTCGACCGCGCCCTGCGTCTGCGCCCAGATCTCGGGGCCGGTGGTCTCGATATGGGCCTGCCGGTTCGCCAGATTGTCGAACTGATTGGCCCAGATCGCGCCACGGGGCTCGGTTTTTGCCAGCGCCTCGGCGAGGCGGCGGGAGTAATGGACATAATTGTTCGGGTTCTTGTAAGGCGCGGCGGGCACTTCCACGAGTTCGGCGCCGGCAAGCCGCAGCATATCCTTTTTCTCCTGCGCCTGGGTCACCGGGATCACGATCACCGTGCGAAACCCCATCGAGGCGCCCACGAGTGCAAGCCCGATCCCGGTGTTGCCTGCCGTGCCCTCGACAATCGTGCCGCCGGGCGCGAGTTGCCCCCGCGCCACCGCATCGCGGATGATCGAGAGCGCGGCGCGGTCCTTGACCGACTGGCCCGGGTTCATGAATTCGGCCTTGGCAAGGATCGTGCAGCCGGTGATCTCGGAGGCACGGCGCAGCCGGATCAGGGGCGTGTTGCCGATCATCGCGGCGAGGTCAGGGCAGAAGGTCATGGCGGTCCTTGGGTCAGGAAGGGTCACGCCCAGACTAGGGCGCAACCCCGCCCCCCTCAAGCCCCGAGCGCTTCGGCCCGCAGCCCCTCGCGCAACCGTGCAAGCCAGAGCGCCAGCACGATGAGCGGCCCGTTCTCCACTTCGCCCGTCTCGATCAGCGCCATCATCTCGTCGAAGGAAAGCCGATGGCTGCGGATGTCTTCCCCCTCGCACTGAAGCCCGCCAAGCCGCGGCGACGCCTCAGGAAGATCGCACAAACCTATGTAACAATAGAGATATTCAGACTTCGCCCCAGGCGATGGATAGTGCGAAGGCGCAGCGATGAGGCGGCTGAGCGTCACCCCCGCCTCTTCCTCCGCCTCGCGCCGTGCCGCCGCCTCCGGGCTCTCGCCCGCATCGACGCGCCCCGCCACCGCTTCGAGCGACCAGGGGTTTGCATCGCCGCGCGCAAGCGGGCCGGTACGGAATTGCTCGACCAGAAGCACGCGGTCGTGTTTCTGGTCATAGGGCAGGACCACCGTCGCATCGCCCGAGATGAAAGCGGCGCGGTCCAGGGTCGCGCTCATCGAGCCATCAAAGCGGCGATGGCGCAGCCGGTAATCTTCCACCGCGAAGAACTTCGCGTAAGGCGTGCGCAGGCTCTCGATTTCCACATCGTCAGCGCCGGGCTGAAAGCGCAGCTTCGCGGGGCGCGGCACGCCCGCGCGCAGCCGCGAGGCAGCGCGCACGCGGATCATCGGGTAGCGGCCCAGCGCCTGCTCCATCGGCACTTGCCCGCGCAGCGCGATCACCTCCGCCACCGCAAGCGTGGCGAGTGCGCCTTTCTCCGCGGCCCAGGCCGCGAGGCTCCAGAGCTGACCCACCCCCCAGCGCCCCGCCTCGGGCAAATAGACCCAGGCCTCGCGCGTCCGCCCCTGCGCATCGGTGACGGCAAGACGCGCCTTGGCGTAACCAATCTCGTACCAGTCAAGCAGTTCCGCCTCGGCTTCGGTGATCTCGGCCAGCCCGCCCTCGGCACCCGCCGGCCCCTCGACGAGCAACGGATAGCCCAGATCGGTGCCATCGGCATCGCGGGCGTGGCGCACTTCATAAGCGGAGAGCCGCGCCGGTTCGAGGGGTTTCGGCGCCCCCAGAACCGCCGCCAGAAGCGGTTCATGGCACAGCGTGCCATAGAAGAAATAAAGATCCGTCAATGCCTTGGCCCCATTTTGTGCGGGCGCGTGCAAGGCTATTTCCAGCGGCGCCACGCCCATTCGGAGAGGATAGCCGAAACCATGCCGCCAAGGAAGACCAGCGCGATCGCGTCGAAACGCAGCACCGCCGCGGCGCTTTTCATCCCCTGCGTGATCACGTCGAGCACTGCATCAAGGGGGTCGTGATAGCGGCCAAGCATCATGCGATGCATCACCTGCACCGCGCCCAGAAAGAGCACTGTCCAGATCAGCAGGTAAAGCGCCCCGTGCACGCCCCGCTCGCAGGCGCGGGCGAGGCCGTGGCCGGGGTTGAGGCCGATCACCCGCCAGCCGAGCAGGAGCCCGAACGAAGCCGCCACGCCCAAAAAGCCGCTCACCGAATCGCTCGAAGGGAGGTTCGGCACGGTCAGCAACGCGGCGAGAAACCCGGTCGCCGCCAGCCCAAGCGCGCCAAAAAGCTTCGCCGTGGTCGGCAGCTTCACCTGCGTATCGCGCAAAACAACCTTTTGCATCGCTTACTCCACCCTGCACAGGCTCCGGCAATATTCCGTTCATCGATAGTCTCGGGCCGCAATGTGGCACGAATCAGGATGGATCGTTGCCGGAACGGAAACGCTCTGTTTCAGCCCTCTTTCGCCCCGCGTGCGCCATAGGCCGCAAGCGCCCGCGCCCGCCCCTCGGCCAGCGCGATCAACGGCTCGGGCGCGCGCGCCCCGGGGACGAGCCCCCAGGCCTTCGGCACCGCCTCGAAAAAATCGCGCGCCGTCTCGGGCGCATGCCGGTTGCCTTCGGCCAGCCAACGGCGGCGATAGACGCTTTCGGGGTCGAATTTCTCCGCTTGGCTCGCCGGATTGAAAATGCGGAAATAGGGCGCCGCATCGGGGCCGCAACCCGCAACCCATTGCCAGCCCATCGCATTCGCGGCCGGGTCGTGGTCAATCAGGCAGTCCTCGAACCATGCGAGCCCGATCCGCCAATCGGTGAGCAGATGCTTGGTGAGATAAGAGGCGGCAATCATTCGCGCGCGGTTGTGCATCCGCCCCGTCACATAAAGCTCGCGCATCGCCGCATCGACGACGGGTTCCCCCGTCATTCCGCGGCGCCAGCGCTCGGCCGACGCGCTCTCTCCCGCCCAGGGGAAGCTGTCCCATTCTGCGCGCCAGTTCGCGCGCCCGAGATCGGGAAAGTGGAACATCAGATGCCAGGCGAACTCGCGCCAGACGAGTTCCTTGAGGAAAGTTTCGGCCCCCGCCGCGCCCTCTGCCAGCGCCCGCGCGCCCGCGTGCCAGATCTGTGCCGGGGAGATCTCGCCCCAGGCAAGATGTTCGGACAGCGCCGAGGTTGCCTGTTCCGCCAGAAAATCGCGCCGGTCCCTGTAAACGGCGATCGGGCCATCAAGAAAGGCTGCCAGCCGCGCCTGGGCCTCGGCCTCGCCGATCCGGGCATATTTGGCCACCACGGCGCCGCCGCGGCGCATCGCGCGGCCAAGGTCGAGATCTTCGAGCGTTTCGCCGCGCAAGGCTGGCCCCGGGCGCAGGCGCGTGACCGCGGGAAGCGGCGGGGCAACGGGAAGCCCGCGCACCGCCTTCCAGTAAGGCGTGTAAACGCGGTAGGGTCCGCCCTGCCCCGTCTGCACCTCCCAGGGAGGAAACAGCACCTGCCCGGGAAAGGAGCGCGCCTCCACCCCCGCGGCCTTCAGCGCGGATTTCACCGCGCTGTCCCGCGCGATCGCCTGTGGATCGATGTCGCGGCTCCACCAGACCGCCCCCGCTCCCGTCTCCGCAATCAGGGCACGCAGGGTCTCGAGCGCCGGACCGCGGCGGAGCGTGACCGGGCAGCCCAGCGCCTCAAGCCGCGGCAGGAAGGCCCGCAGGCCCGCATCGAGCCGCCAGCGCGGCGCCGCGCCATAGGCAGAGACGACTTCGTCGCACACAAAGACCGCCACCACCGGCCGGCCGGAACTGGCTGCGGCGCTGAGCATCGGGTGGTCGGCGAGCCGCAGATCACGGCGCAGCCACAGCAGGATCGGTTTCCCGGCATGAAGTTCTGGTGTCATCATGGCGCCTAACTGGGGCTGTGGCAGGCGTTCGGCAAGAGGTCCGGTTGCGAAACCCTGCCGCAAGGTCAAGGGGCGACCGCAGGGCAAAGTTTCACTTGTCCGAGCCCGGGGGCCGGTCTAGCGTGCCCAAAACCAACCAACAGGGAACCTCTCCAGATGAAGAAATCTTCAGTCCTGCTTGCTTCCGCCGCCGTTGCGCTGGCGTTTTCCGCCCCCGTGCGGGCGGCCGATCCGGGGCTTTTGGTGTTCGACTGGGCCGGCTTCGAAATCGACGGGCTGCTCACCGGTTACGTCGCCAAAAATGGCGACAAACCCACCTATTCCTTCTACGGCGATGACGACGAGGCCTATCAGAAGCTTGCTTCGGGCTTCAAGGCGGACGTCGCCCACCCCTGCTCGCAGATGGTGTCGAAATACCGTGACGCCGGTCTGATCGAACCCTGGGACGCCTCGAAGATCCCGGCCATTGCCGATATCGACCCGCAATACCTGCAATCGCCGATCTTCAAGGACGCCCAGGGGGTCTGGTTCATCCCGACCGACTGGGGCGCAGCCGCCATCGCCTACAACCCCGAGCAGGTTCCCGCCGAGGATGTGGCAACGCTTCAGGTCTTCAAGGATCCGAAATATGCTGGCCGGATCTCGCTGCCGAATTCCTCGGACGATGTCTGGGCGCTCGCCTATCTCGCCACCGGCGTGACCGACTGGACCAATGTGAGCGAAGAGCAGTTCCAGGCCGCCGCCGCCTGGCTGCGCGAGGTGCATCCGAACGTGCTCAGCTACTGGGCCGATCCGGCCGAGCAGGCGCAGACCATGGCCTCGGGCGAGGTGCTGATTTCGTGGTCTTGGAACGACGGTGTCACCAACCTGCGCGCCGACAATTATCCGGTCGCCTTCCAGCGCGAGCCGGTCGAGGGCTCCTCGACCTTCGTATGCGGTTATGTCAACCTCAAGGACGGCCCCGGCTCGGAAGAAAAAGCCTATGATTTCATCAACTCATGGCTTGCCCCCACCTCGGCGCGGGCACTTCTGGACAATATCGGCTATGGCCACTCGAGCCTGAAGGCGATGGAAACGATCCCGATGGAAGAACAGATCGAGGCGGGTGTCGGCCCGGTCAATGCCCCGATCCTGCCGCAGGTGCCGAACGATCCGGTGATGCGCGAACGGCAACTGGCCGAGTTCGAGAAGATCAAGGCCGGGTTCTGACCGGACATCAGAGCAGTTCACATCAGAGCAGTTCGGGGGGGCGCTTAGGCGCCCCCTTTTCGTTCCAGCCGCTCCTTCGCCAACGCGCAAAGCGTGCTATTCTGTCCAAACGGGATATGCCGAAGCGAATGGAGGATGAGATGGCCACGAATATCCAGTTGTTCGAGCTGAAAAGCGGCGCGCGGGTGGCGGTGGAGGTGCCCGCCGAGATGCAGATGCACAGTTTCGGCCGCAGTGACCGGCTCCCGGGGGCCGTGATCGAGGAGACCGGGCAGCGCTTCTCCGACGCACTCCAGGGCGTGCAGGATGCGGTCCAGGAGATCTTGCAGGGCTTCGCGAAAACCGTGGCTCCGGATTCGATGGAGCTAACTTTCGGGCTGAAGTTTTCTGCCGCAAGCGGGGTGGTGCTCGCCTCGGCCGATGCCGAGGCGGCGCTGACGCTCAAGGCGACATGGAAAAAAGCCGCTCCGGCCGAGGGCTGAGCCCTCAGACCGCGAGCCCGTGCCGCCCGGCCAGATCGGTGAAGAACTGCCAGGCCACCCGGCCCGAGCGCGAACCGCGGGTGCGATACCATTCCACCGCCTCGGCGCGCAGCACCTCGGCGTCGATCGCGAGCCCATGGGCCGCACAATAGCCCTCGATCATCGCCAGATATTCGTCCTGATCGCAGGGGTGGAAGCCGAGCCAGAGCCCGAACCGGTCGGAGAGCGAGACCTTCTCCTCGACCGCTTCGGAAGGGTTGATCGCGGTTGAGCGCTCGTTCTCGATCATGTCGCGCGGCATCAGGTGCCGGCGGTTCGAGGTGGCATAGAAGATCACATTGGCGGGCCGCCCCGCGATGCCGCCATCAAGCACAGCCTTGAGCGATTTGTAATGCTGATCGTCATGGCTGAAGCTCAGGTCATCGCAAAAGAGGATGAACCGGGCCTCCGGCGCGGTGCGCAGGAAGTTCAGAAGCCGCCCGACAGAAGGCAGATCCTCGCGCGCAAGCTCGACAAGCTTGAGCGCCAGCCCCCGCCCCCTGACTTCGGCATGGACGGCCTTGACGAGCGAGGATTTTCCCATCCCGCGCGCGCCCCACAAGAGCGCATTGTTCGCGGCCGCGCCCTGCGCGAATTGCATCGTATTGGCCAGAAGCGTGTCGCGCGCCCGGTCGATACCGCGCAGAAGTGCCAGATCCACCCGCGACACCTCGGTGACCGGCTCAAGCCGGTCGGGCGCGGCATGCCACAAAAACGCATCTGCCGCGGCAAAATCGGGCACGGGGGCAGGCTCCGGAGCCAACCGCTCCAGCGCCGCCGCAATCCGGTCCAGCGGATCGGTCATTCGTCGTCATCCTCGTCAAACCAGGTGCCCTCGGCCCGCATCCGCGCCTCGCGCTTCTTCTCGATGCGCTTCACAAGCTGGATCGACACTTCGAAAAGCGGATAGACGGCACAAAAGAGCATCATCTGCGAGATCACATCGGGCGGCGTCGCGATGGCGGCGACGAGCAAGATCACCACGATCGCATATTTGCGCACCCCCGAAAGTGCGGCAGAGGAAACCAGCCCCGCCTTGCCCATCAGCGTCAGCAGCACCGGCAACTGGAAGCAGATCCCGAAGGCGAGCACGAATTTGGTGGTGAGCGAGAGATATTCCTGCACCGAGCCCTGAAAACCGATCGAGGCAAGCTCGTTGGCGCTGCTCAGATCGCCCTGCTGAAAGCTCAGGAAGAACCGGAATGCCATCGGCAAAACGCCGTAATAGGCAAAGAGAGCACCGACAAAGAACATCACCGGCGAGGCCAGCAAGAACGGCAAAAACGCCTGCTTTTCATTGCGGTAAAGACCCGGCGCCACAAAGCGCCAGAGCTGCCAGGCGATCACCGGGAAGGAAAGCGCGAAGCCGCCAAGAAACGAGATATTGACGGCAACGAAGAACCCTTCCTGCAGCTTGATCAGGTAGAGCCCGCATTGCTGGCCACGATCGGCGAGGGCATGGCAAATGGGCCGGGTCAGGAAGTTGAACACCGGCTGCCAGACCGCATAGCAGGCCACCATCGCCACCACAAACGCGCCAAGCGAGATCAGGATGCGCGTGCGCAACTCCGCCAGATGCTCGATCAGCGGCGCGGCGGTATCGTCGAGGTCTTCGGCACTCATGCGTCACCTTTGGGGGCGGGCTTCGGGGCTGCCTTTGCAGGAGTTTTGGGTGCGGGCAGATCGTCCGGCTCGCCCTCAAGCTCGGCGGCATCAAGCTCGGCCTGCAACTCCGGGTCCGGCACGAAGGGCGCTGCTGCCGCCCCGGCCTTGGCCGCGCCTCCGGGCAACTTCGGATCCCATTTCTCGAATTTCTCGGTGGCGCGTTCGAGCGCGGCAATCCCCGGCGCCTTCGCCCGGGCAATGTCGGTCAGCCCTTTGGAGGCCTCCTCCAGCCCGGTTTCCTTCGCCGCCTCCTCCATCGCGCGGGTGAAATCGCGCGCCATCGCGCGGGCCTTCGCCGTCACCCGCCCGAGGCTGCGAAACATCACCGGCAGATCCTTCGGACCCACCACGATCAGCGCCACGACGCCAATCACCAGAAGCTCGCTCCAACCGATATCGAACATGTGCTATGCGCCCCGAGCCGGCCTCAGACCTTGTCTTTCGTCTCGGGCTTGACCTCGTCGGCCTTGGCCTCTTCGATTTCCTTGGTGCCCTCGGCCATGCCTTTCTTGAACGAGGTGATGCCTTTGCCCACCTCGCCCATGAGCGAGCTCACCTTGCCCTTGCCAAAGAGCACCAGAACCACCACCGCGATCAGGATCAGACCGGGCACACCGATATTGTTGAACATCTTTTCACTCCTCGCGCCAACCGCGCCTGTTGCGTTTCCCCTGTTTTACGAAGCGCGCGGACACAGGCAAAGCGCCATTTCCGCGCGCTCCGGCCCGGCCCGCGAGATTACTGACAGTTATTTGTCAGTTGCCCCCCGATCCGCTAGGATCGCGGGCGGAGGCCGGCATGACCCGCAACGAGAGGCTTGAGCAAATCCTGATGCTGCTGCGCGATGGCGAGCTGATCCGCGCGCGTGACGTGGCGGGGCGACTCGGGGTGTCCGAGCGCACGATCTGGCGCGACATGAAAACGCTGGTCGATTACGGCGTGCCGATCGAGGGGGAACGCGGGCTTGGCTATGTGCTGCGCCGCCCCGTGGCGCTGCCGCCGCTGGTGTTGACGGCCGATGAGATGGCGGCACTGCATCACCTTTTGCGCCTGGCCGAGGCCCATGCCGATACCCGCATCGGCGCGGGCGCGCGCGGCCTTGCCGCAAAGATCCGCGCCGTGATGCCGCCCGAGCCCGAGGAAGACGCACCCCCTCTGGCGCCGCCCGGCCCGAGCGGCTAGTCTGGCGCCATGGGATCCGCAGAACTCGTCACCGCCTTCGTCACGCTTTTCGTCGTGGTCGATCCGATCGGCCTCGTGCCGCTCTTCCTTGCGCTGACGCAGGGTATGGGCGCGCGGATGCGCCATACGGTGGGGCTGCGCGCACTCGCCATTGCAGCACTGCTGCTCACGCTTTTCGGGCTTTTCGGCGATGCGCTTCTGCGCGGCGTGGGCATCTCGATGCCCGCTTTCCGTATCGCGGGCGGCGTGCTTTTGTTCCTCACCGCGCTCGACATGCTGTTCGAGCGCCGCACCCAGCGCCGCGAGGGGCAATCGGCCGAGCATCCGCCCGACCCGTCGGTCTTTCCGCTCGCCACGCCCCTTCTGGCAGGCCCGGGCGCGATGGCCACGATGATCCTGCTCGCCGGCTCCGGCTCGGGCACGGTGCATATGCTTGCCGTCTTGGGCGTGATGGTGGCGGTTCTCGCCTGCGTCTTCGTGCTGTTCCTGCTCTCCACACCACTTGAACGCGCGCTCGGGCGCACCGGCACGATGGTCGTCACCCGGCTTCTGGGCATGCTCCTTGCCGCGCTTGCGGTGCAGTTCATCCTCGACGGTCTCAAGGGCGCGGGTCTCCTCGCGATGGCGTGATCTGCAGAGAGCTGACAAGCCCGCGCCCGCGCCCCACATCGACGCAAAGGAGTTCTCATGTTCGATGACACCTCGCGGCTGATCTATCTCGTATTGCTTCTGCTCGTCGTGGGCGGTTCGGTCCTGGCCAGCCTGCGTCGCCGCCCCGGCGAAGCACTGCAACAGATGATGATCTGGGCGCTGATCTTTCTGGGCCTTGTCGCCGTGGCGGGGCTATGGCCCGAATTTCGCGGCACGCTGCTCGGGCGGCAGGCGGTGCTCGAAGACGGCCGGATCGAGACCCCGGTTGCCGCCGACGGGCATTATTATCTCACCGCCGAGGTGAACGGCACACCCCTGCGCTTTGTCGTAGACACTGGCGCGAGTTCGATTGTGCTCAGCCGCGCCGACGCCGAGCGCGCCGGCATCGACACCGCCCGCCTCGCCTATATCGGTCAGGCGCAAACCGCCAACGGCACGGTTGCCATTGCGCCGGTGCGGCTCGACAAGGTGGCCATCGGCCCCTTCACGGATGACAATGTCCGCGCCGTGGTGAACCGCGGCGAGCTGAGCGGCTCGCTGCTCGGCATGAGCTACCTCACCCGCTTCGCCAGGGTCGAATTCGACGGCAGCCGGATGATCCTCACCCGTTGACCCCGCTGCCCCGTCAGGATTGCCCCCTTCGGCCAGGTCCAGATATCCCGGGGGTGAGGGCGGAACCCGAGGGGAACGGCTTTCAATTTGTAGGCCCGCACCTGGGACGCAAGCAGGCTCATCGCAGCACTTCCGGCGATCCGGGGGGCGGCACCTCCATCACCCCCTCGACCAGTCGGCGCGAAAGAACATCGAGGGGCGGCCGGGCGGCGTGGTCGATGTCCCACAGCATCAGCCCAGATCGCACGGGGTGCCAAAGCCCAGCTCCGCCGTTTCGGCCAGCAGATTGCGCACGGGCAAAGCCGCGCCGGGGGCGAGAAGCACAAAATCGGCGGCGAATTCGCGGGTGCCAAGACAGGGCTGGTGAAAACACTGGCCGCGCGCAGCGCGACGGTTGAAGATGTCGAGATGCTTGCCTTCGCTGTCCTAGGGGCCAGCCTTCGCGGTCAGGGTGAAATGCGCCTCGATCACATAGGCGGGGGCGACGAGCACGCTCGAGGCGCGTTGCTGTCGGTCCTCATCGACCAGAATTTGCAGCCCCGCCAGATCGCCCCGGTTCATCGCCTGCCTGATCGACCCCGCAGGCGCCTTGTGCCCGACCTCGTTGCGTCGAATTTGCTGAAAGCGGATCGGTTCGAGCACATGGATGCGGTCGATCACCCAGGCAATCGCGGGCTTCCAGTGGAACGCCTCCAGAATACCGCGCGCCGCCGAGGGGGTCATCACATCATAACTGACCCGCTCCATCGTCAATTCCGGGCGGATGAACAGCGCATTGCGCCCCCGCAGATGCAGACGAATTCCATAAGCCAGCATCACCTCGAAATTCCGGTCAGCTTATCCCTTGGATTGAGTCACGTAAGGGGAAGATTGCCGGGGCACACTTCGGAAAACGGGACGACGGTTACAGCCGATGCTCGGGTCATTCGCGCGCAGCTCCACAATCAGCCGCCGCTCCAGCGCCAGAACCTCAGCCTTGGTTGCCGTCGTGGACTCCCAGAGGATCTCGCGGGTCACAGTTATCTTTTGACGCGTCTCCCGGTTGGGAAAATCTTGCTCGACCAGTTGATCATCCGGGCTGCTCGCGCGGGCGAGCGGGCCGGATTTCTCACAGTCATTGGAGAGCTTTTCGACCCAGTCGCGGGCAACATCCTCGCGCGCCACGATCACCGGCACCATCGGGCTGTCGATCAGAAGGCTTTGCAAGGCGGACAAGTCGCGGTCGCGGCTCCGGCCTTCGAGCGCATCGTAATAGGCTTCGGTGTCGCGAAAATCCGCATCGACAAGGCAGGAAAACACTATCCGCGTCGCGACGGAAAAGTCGAACCCGGCTTTTACCTTGCGCAACTTGTGCAAAACCTCCTGCACGACGGCGTGGAAATCATCGGGCAAATGCACCCGCCATTGTGCATCGAGCGCCGCCCCCGGCCGCGCGATCCGCGTGACCAGAGAGCCGCCGTCCGTGCCATCGGTGTCGGGCAGCCCCGCGTGATGGCCAAGGATCGCCTGCGCCAAAGCCTCGGCCACGGGTTTGGGGCAGCCCGAGGCGGGGCCGAGCAGCACCCGCCCTCCAGCCGCGGAATGATCGACCACCGGCCCCGTTTCACCACGCAGCACCCGGTCGAAGGCGGGATCCTATTTGCCCAGATCGTGCAACCGCCCCGCCAGCCCTGCCGCCGCACCGTGCCCGAAGGCCGCTCTGCGCTCCTGCGCCAGTCGCTCGACCCAAAGCAGATGATCGGGCAGTTTCTGCCAGTCGGCCCGGTCCGCCCGCGTGCCCGAATGCGCGTAATGTGTCATCGCCCCTCCCCGGTCCTTTCCGACATCCTGCCCTCCTGCCCCTCGGCTCGAGTGCCAAGCTGGAGCGGCCCACCCTCTTCCTTCGCCAGCAGGCCTTGCAAAAGCGCGTGGCGATCCGCCGTAAAATCTCCCGGCTGAACGCGCAGTCCGGCCATGGCGCGCACGAAGAATTGCCGGAACCCGGCGCGGGTCTCGCACCAGGCCAGAAGCTTGATCCCCTGCGCCGGATGCACCAGCGCCAAGGGCCGCGCGCGGCGGGCCGTCACGGTGCCGCCCCTGTCGGTGTAATCGAACGCGACCGGCCGGCACGCGCGGATCGCCTCGTGCAGCACGGCCAGATCCTCGGGCCGCGCAGACGGCTCGTTTGATATCCCCTCTTGCCAATAGGCGGCGGGGCGCACGTCGAGCAAGTGATAAAGCCGCGCCAGGATCGCCGCCTCGGGGTCGGTTTCGCCCAGCCGCTGCAACGCCGCCCGCGCCGCCGCCGCCGCCACCGGATCGCCCCGGTGCCCTGCCAGCGCCAGCCCGCGCAGCGCCGCATCGCGCAGATCGAGGTCGGGCGCGGAAACCGCCGCCTGCGCCGCCCCGCCCCCGACACCTCCCGCCACAACCGCGCCCGCAAGCTTTGCCCCGAGCGCACGGCGCGTCAGCAGCGGCGCGGCGCGGCCGTCACGATCCCCCATCACCCAACACTCCTTCCCCAAAGACCCCCGCCAGATGTCCTTCGCCAGACGTCCTCCGCCAAATAATCTCGGGGGAATCGCCTCGACAGACCGCAAGGACAGTCTTAGCCTTGCGGGGTGTCAATTGCTGTCGGGGTGCGCGATGTCCTTTGCCAAGGCGCAGGAATTGATCCGGCTGGCCGAGATTGCCGCGGCCCGGCACGGCGGTGTCAGCCTTGCGGAAATCGTTGCGGAATTCGGCGTGTCGCACCGCACTGCGCAGCGCATGACCGATGCGCTGGAGGCGACATTCGCCAATGTCGTCACCTCCGACGATGCCGAGCGCAAGCGGCGCTGGCGGATCACCCGGCCGCGCGAGGAGACCCTGATGCTGCGCCCCGAGACCGCGATCGAGGCGCTCGACTATGCCGCGCGCGAGGCCGGGGCCGAGGGGCGGCTGCGTCACGCCCGGGCGCTCAGCGATCTGCGCGAGGGGCTGTTGGCGCGGCTGTCGCGGCGCGAGGCCGCCCGCACCGAGGCCGATGCCGAGGCGGTGCTGTCGGCCCTGGCCGAGGTGACGCGCCCCGGCCCGCGCGTCTCGATCCGGCCCGAGATCCTCGACACCATCACCGAGGCGCTGCGCGGCCCCTTTCGGCTGCGGGTGCGCTATAAATCCGCCGATGCGCCCGCGCGGGTGCTCGAACCGCATGGGGTGCTCCTTGGCCATCGCACCTATCTGGTGGCCCGCGATCCGGCCAAGGGCGATCTGATCCGCAGCTTCCGGCTCGATCAGATCCTCTCCGCCGAGGCGCTCGACGAAAGTTTCGCGATGGACCCGGCGTTCTCGATGCAACGCTTTGCCGCGCAATCCTTCGGCGTCTGGCAGGATCCGGCGCAATTCGGCCCGGTGGTCTGGCGCTTTGCCCCCCGCGCCGCCGAGCGCGCGGCGGGGTTCCGCTTCCACCCTTCGCAGGTGCTCGAACGGCAGGAGGACGGCAGCCTGATCGTGCGCTTCGAGGCGGCGGGCTGGCTGGAGATGGCGTGGCACCTCTACCAATGGGGCGATGCGGTCGAGGTGCTGGCGCCCGAGGGTCTGCGCGCGCTGGTCGAGGGCCACCGGCGCGGCGATTTCGGCTCGATGCCCTGAGCGGGCGAAAAACGGCGGGACACCGCCGCACCGCTGATTGCGGCCAATCCGCCCAACGCGAGCAGGCCCGGGGTGGTAGCGGCGGTCGCGCCCGTGTCTCTCCCCGCCGCGCCGCAGACCGGCGGGAAGAGATGGAGTCGCGCGAGCGCAAACCTCGCTCAGAAAAGCGGCAGGCGACGCGGATCGTCGCCTGCCGCCTTGGGGTTGGGCTCTGCCGGGGTCTTGGCGATCCTGCCGGACGCGCTCCGCGTCGGCACGCAATTGGTCTCGCTCGCGAGATCGAGGGCCTCGCCGGAGGCCATCGCGATGCTGCGCTCCAGGCCTGCGGCGCGGCAGGTGTCCTCCCGGAACATGAGGGCCTCGAGCGCGCGCCCTGAGCCGTCAGGGCGCGGGTTTGGGGCGGAGCGCGTCCGGTAGCGGGATGAATTCGGCCCCGTCGCCGGGAGGAAGCCGGAACCGGCCATGATCCCAGTCGCCCTTGTCCCAGGCCTCTTTCGCGGCCTCGATCTTCTCGCGCGAAGAGGCCACGAAGTTCCACGAGATGTAACGCGGACCGTTCAGCGTCGCGCCGCCCAGCGCCATCAGCCGCGCGCCCTGCGGACCGGCGCTCAGGCTGATCCGGTCGCCGGGGCGAAAAACCATCATCCGCCCGGCCTCGAACGTATCCCCCGCCACTGTGACCGCGCCTTCGACGACATAGACGCCGCGATCCTCGTGCTCGTCGGGCAAGGGCAGCCGGGCACCGGGCGCCAGTGCGACATCGGCGTAGAAGGTCTCTGAGAAGGTCCTGACCGGCGCCCGCGCGCCCCAGGCATGGCCCAGGATCAGCCGCACCTCTTTGCCCTCGTCTTCCAGAAAGGGCAGCGCCTCCTTGCCGTGATGCTCGAAACTCGCGGCGCGGTCCTCCTCGGCTTCGGGCAGGGCCACCCAGGTCTGGATGCCGAAGAGCGACCCGGGGCGCGCCCGCATCTCAAGGCTTGTGCGTTCGGAATGGGTGACGCCACTCCCCGCGATCATCCAGTTGACGGCGCCCGGATGCACGATCTGATGCGCGCCGGTGCTGTCGCGATGCTCGAACGCGCCCTTGTAAAGATAGGTGACGGTGGCAAGGCCGATATGCGGATGAGGCCGGATGTCGATGCCGCCGCCGGTGAGGAATTCGGCCGGGCCGACCTGATCGAAGAAGATGAAGGGGCCGACCATCTGTCGGGAGGGCGCGGGCAGCGCACGCTTGACCTCGAAGCCGCCGATGTCGCGGGCGCGCGGGATGATCAGGGTCTCGACGCGCCCGAGGCCCGGGGCGTCATGCGCTTGCGAGGGGTTCCAGCTCATCCGTGCCTCCTGTCGTGGGATGGGAAGAATATAGGGCGCATTCCGCGCGTGTCCGCGCCCCCCGCGCGCGGGATCTGTGCAGGCGCGCACCAATCCCGGCCGTAGAAGACATGCGGTGGAACCATGAATGCGGTACTCTGGATGAATCTCAAGAAAAAGACACACAGGGAATTGGTTGGGCGCGTCGAAATGGCCGCTCGGTCGGCAGTATTTCTTACGGATAATTTCTTACGGATACGGGGGTGGCCCGTGAAATTGTCGCGCGTGGAGAGTTCGAACGGAGAACAAGAGAGATCGTGCCGAAACAGGCCGCGATCGTCATCCGGATTTTCAAAGCCTATGCGGAGGAATTGGAAAAGCTCTCCGAGGCGCGAAAGCCCGATGACATCGCCGCCAGGAAGAGGGAGTTGGCGGGTGTCATCGCGGATCAGGATCGGCTGGTCGAAGCGCCCCTTTCCGGCGTGCCGGCCAAACGCGTGAAGGCCCCTCGGAAGGGCCTCGCAGCCCGTCCGAGGGGGTTCGAAGCGGAATTGGCGCGCGAGGTCACGCCGCCGCCCGCAAATCCCACCCGACCGGATCTGGCCGACGCCTGGCACGACCGCATCCGCGCGCTGGTCGCCTCGGTGAGCGATCCGGACGACGAGGGCGAGATGCGCGAGCACATCCGACGCCTCGTGGAGAAGGTCGCGATATATCCGGTCCCCGGGTCGGGAAAGCGCCCTCGACCGGCCCGGGATCTGTACGGCGCCCTTGCGCAGATCCTGAGGCTCGGGCGCAAGGGGGCTGAGGCGGGACCGAAGGAAACCGCTCGGATCGAAGCCGGGCTCGCGCGAACTCAGCTATGGATGGAGATCCGAGGAGGCGGCGCCCCATCTGACGGAAGCGAAAGCCCCCGTCCGGGCGCCCCGCGAAAGCGGCACTCTCAGAGCCACTTCTTCCATTTGAAGAAGGCCCAGGTCCCCACCGCAGAGGCGAGCATCAATGCCAGGGCGAAAGGATACCCCCAGCTTTGTCGCAGCTCGGGCATGTTCGGAAAGTTCATCCCATAGGCAGAGGCGATCAATGTCGGCGGCAGGAACAGCGCCGCGACAACCGAAAGGATCCGCACGGTGTTGTTCTGTTGCAGGTTGATCATGCCGAGCGTGGCGTCGACGCTGAGCGAGACCCGCGAGGACAGGAAATCATTGTGCACCGCCAGCGCGGCGATGTCGCGCATCAGCGCCTTGGCGATCGGGCGCAGCTCATGGCCCTGCGCATGCCCGGCAAGGGTCTGATCATAGAAGGACAGCGCCCGTTCGAGCGTCAGCAGCGCCAGCCGGATCTGCCCCAGAAGTTCGCCAAGCCGCCCGACCTCACCCAGCGATGCCTTGAGCTCGGCCGGTCCCGCCTCGCCCAGCACCCGCGCCGAAACCGTGTCGAGCCCGCGCCCCACCCCTTCGAGCAAATCCGCCAGCCGCGCCACGATCTCCTCGACGAGGCCAAGAAAGATCCGCTCGGGCGAGCGGCAGCCGGGCGTGGTGCGCGCCGCGCGCTCCGGGTAGGTGGCAAAACTGCGCGGCTCGTGGTGGCGCACGGTCACGAGCCGCCGCCCGTTCAGGATGAAACTCACCGGCCCGGCAATCTGGCGCCCGTCGGGCAGGTGGCCCGGCAGCACCACCGTCATCACATCGGTGCCCTCCTCGCGATAGAGCCGGTTCGAGATCTCGATCTCTTCCATGTCGGCGAGCGAGGGCACATCGACACCCAGAGCAACCACCGCAGCCACCTGGCTGTCGAGCGGGCGATAAAGATCGACCCAGATCGCGCGCTCCAGATCCGGGCGCGGATCGGTCGGGCTTTGCTGGCCGAGCCGGGCAAGACCCGGCGAGGTAGTGACATAGGCGTGAAGCATAGGCGGTCCTGCGGCTTTGGCCCAGCAAGCGCAGAGCGGGGGCCAAGGTCAAGCCCTGTCGCCACGCCGCCCCCACCCCGGCCCGCCGGCGGGGCGGCCAGAGCAAGGTTTTGCCCTGCCCGCGCCTCGTTTCGGCCATATTCGCGCGTAGGCTCCGGAACAGCTCGGCAGAAAGCTCAGGAGAGGCAGATGGACATTCCCGGTTTCGACACGCTCGCGCTTGTCGTCCTCCTTTATGCGAGCCTGCGCGAGGCCTTGCTGCGCCTGCGCCGGATCCGCGCGATCCGCGGCACGCTGCTTGCGACCAAGCCCTGATCGGCCCTGCAACGCATTTCGTCCGCCCTCGCGCGCGGTGAATTGCCCGCCCCTCCGTCCGTCATGGCTTGCGGCTCTCGATTCCCCCGTTCAGCCGTGCTATTGCCGGACTATGGAAGACATGCGCGCAATCAAGGAACGGCCTGCAGTGGTTACGGAACCGGGCGAGGGCCCGCAAGACGAGATGAACGATACCCCCCTTCCCGGCACCGGCGACGATCTGCCCGACGAGCGCTGTGCCGCGCTCGATGCCGAGGAGATGATCGGCCGCGCCCGCGCTGCCTCGAACCTGCTCAAGGCGCTCGCGCATGAGGGGCGGTTGATGATCATGTGTTACCTCGCCTCGGGCGAGAAATCAGTGACCGAGCTCGAAAACCGGCTCGAGACCCGGCAGGCGGCCGTAAGCCAGCAGCTCGCAAGGCTGCGCCTTGAGGGGCTTGTCACCAGCCGCCGCGAGGGCAAGACGATCTATTATTCGCTCTCCGACCCGCGCGCCGCACAGGTGGTGCAGACGGTTTACGACCAGTTCTGCTCGCCCAACTGAGCCTGACAGCATACCCTTGACCCCGCACCGTTCCCGGAAATGTTCGGGGACGGTTTTTTCATTTCGGTCAAGCGGCACCTTTCAGACATGGTTCTCCTTGCCTCCGCCAGAAATCAATCATATGGTTGATTCATGATGGAACAAAAGCACCCCTACCTCAGAAAAGACGAACGCCGGGCGATGATCGCCGAGGCGGCGCGGGGGCTCATCCTCGAAAAGGGCTATGCCGCGCTCCGCACCCGCGATGTCGCATCACGTGTTGGCATCAACCCCTCCACGCTGCATTTTCACGTGCCCACCAAGGCAAGCCTGGTTGCACTTGTCGCCGAGACGACACGGGAGAGCTTTCTGGCCTTGCTGCCGCCCGCGCCCGATCCCGCGAGGCCCGCGCTTGTGCAGCTGCGTGCGGAAACGACAGCTTATCATGACAGCCTCCGGGATCATCCGGAGCTGGCAGCCTGCTTTGCGCAGCTTCGCCAGATTGCCGGGACAGAGCCCGAAGTCGCTGAACTGCTCGACACTTTCACGCAGGCATGGTGTCAGCGCTATGTTGAAATCCTGACCATTGGCCTGACGCAAGGCGTGTTCCGCGCAGATCTGAAGCCCCTTCCCGCGGCTTTGGCGCTGACCGGGGCGCTGACGGCCTTTGGCCCCCGCGCTCCTGACGGGCTGGCCATGTTCTGGCCGGTCTTCGACGAGATTGAACGCGGCTTCCTGGCCGCCCCCCCTCACCGAGGAGAAGGATGATGAAATTTTCCGACTTGGCCGAACGACAAATCCTGAAAGCACAGGCCGAGGGGCAATTGGACAACCTCAAGGGGGCGGGAAAACCTCTGAATCTGGCAGGCGATGGCAGCGCCGATGCCATCGGCTTTCGCATCATGGCCGAAGCCGGGACATTACCGCGTGAAATCCAGCTGCGCAAAGCGGTTGAAGCGCAGACCCGTCTTCTGGCCGCGGCTCCCGATGCGGACACCCGAAAGCAGGCGGCGCAGAAGCTCGCCGATCTTCAGTTGCGCCTCGACATCGAACAGGAAGCGCGTCGGCGCTTCTATGGCCGTTAAGGATCCCGTGCCAAATCCTGCGGGGCGGAAACTGGCAGGTTTGGCTGCGGCGCGCGGCCACGACATCTGGGCGCTATCGTTCCGGCAAAGAGAGGATCCCTGCGCCCCGCGGGCACGCTTAACACGTCAACCAGGATTCGAGCTTGGTTGCGTCGGGCAGTCCGCCGGCATGAACGAGCTTGCCATTGATCGCGATGCCGGGGGTCGCGAGAACGCCAGCCATTGCGATCGCCTTCGGGTCGGTGATCTTTTCGACATCCACCGCGATGCCGAGTTTCGTGGCCACCTCCTGCACCAGCATTGCTGTGGTTTCGCAACGTTTGCAGCCGGGGCCATAGACCTTGACGGTTTTCATAATAATAATCCTTTCAGAACATAAGGTTGAACAAGAACCCCACGGCAAGGATACCGCTCGCCACCACGCCGATGAACACCGCGATCAGGCGCAGGGTCAGGACTTGCCGCAGGATGATCATCTCGGGCAGGGAAAGTGCGATCACGCTCATCATGAAGGCAAGCACCGTGCCGAGCGCCGCGCCCTTCCCCAGCAGCGCCTCGATGATCGGAATCACCCCGGCGGCGTTGGTATACATCGGAATTCCCATGATCACGGCGGCGGGCACCGACCACCAGGCTTCGGCCCCCATGATCCGGACCAACAGGTCCTCGGGCACATAGCCGTGGATCAGCGCGCCCATGCCGATCCCCAGAAGGATCCAGACCCAGAACTTGCCGAAGATCTCGCGCACCGCTTCGATCCCGAGCCGGTAGCGGTCTGGCATGGTGAGGCGTTCCCCATCGGCCATCGCGGGAATGTTCGCGCCCGAATGGAGGTCACGCACCCAGTCTTGCAACCAGCCCTCCAGCCGCAGTTTGCCGATGATAAAACCCGCGAGAATGGCGATGCCGAGGCCGAAGGCCAGATAGCTTACCGCGACCTGCCAGCCGACAAGTCCGAAAAGCAGAACCAAGGCCACCTCATTCACCATCGGCGCGGCGATCAGAAAAGAAAAAGTCACGCCAAGCGGCACACCCGCCGAGACGAAGCCGATGAACAGCGGCACTGCCGAGCAGGAACAAAACGGTGTCAGCACGCCAAGCCCGGCGGAGAGGAGGTTGCCCACCCCCTCGCGCCTGCCCGAGAGGAGCGCCCGCGTCTTTTCCGGGCTGAAGAAACTGCGCAGGACGCCCATGGCGAAGACGATGAGCACCAGCAGCAGCATCACCTTGGGCACATCGAAGACAAAAAAGGCGATAGCCGCGCCGGCAGGGCCGTGTCGGTCCACCGGGACCAGCGCCGTGACCCATTCCGAGAATGGCACAAGGTAGTGATAGGCGCCCCACCAGAGGGCGAGGAAAGCCGCAAGGCCCAGATGCCAGTACCCGCCGGTGCGGACGGGGCGGGCCGGATGAGACGTATCGATGCTCATGCAACATTCCTTTCGTCGCGCGCGGCCGCATCGGCGGCCAGAACGGCCTTGAGCACGGCATGGGTCTCGGGCGGCATCTGCGGGTTCAGGCGATATCGCACCCATTGCGCATCACGCCGATCCACCACCAGCCCGGCGTGCCTGAGCACCTGCATATGCCGCGACATCCGGCTTTGCGTGGCGCCAAGCGTTTTCATCAACTCGCAGACGCAATGCTCCGAGCCATCTGCCAGCAGTGTTATCACGCCAAGGCGCGTCGGCTCGGCAAGGGCGGACAGAACGGACAGAATCATCGACGATCTCCCTTATGCGCATCTGCGCATGACCAGATCAGCACGGCCATGACACAGATCACACAGGCGAAGCGATGTGATCCCCCCCCTCACCTTCGCGTCACGAAACCTTCCCTCTCAACGTCCGTGGCCGCATCGGCAAACGCGCCCTGCGCCACCGCATCGACAGCCCAGCGGCGGCGGGACCGTCTTGCTCAGCACCCCGGCGATGCCAAGCAACAAGCGTTATTGATGGAACAAGATAGAGCCCAGAGCCGCCGCACACTCCGCGCAACACTCACACAGAAGACATCAAGCTATTATAGATGCTCAATATTTTATCGACCTTCTTGTCCCAGTCAAACTGCGTGACGGCCTTCGTTCGCCCGGCCTCCCCCATCGCGCTTGCCCGCTCCGGATCATCGGCAAGATGCACAATCGCATCGGCAAGCCGTTGCGCGAAACTCTCGCGCGGTACCGGCGCCACCAGAATGCCACACCGCTTGTCGAGGTAATCCACCGGACCGCCCCAATCGCTTGCGATCACGGGCAATCCAAGGCTCATGGCTTCCAGAACAACCGCCCCCCCGCATTCATAGAGCGAATTCAGAATCAACGCGTCGCTCTCGCCAAGAATCGAAGCGCAGGCGTTTTGCGTCTGAAATCCCCAAAAGCGGACGGAAGTTTCAAGCGAGAGGGATTGCGTCAAAGCTTCCAGCGCCGCCCGTTCGATGCCATTGCCGATAATGTCGAGCCGCACGTCGCGCCCGGATTGGCGGGCGAGGAAGACGGCTTTGAGGGTGATATCGACGGCTTTCCAGCCGACCAGCCGACCCAGATAGACCAGCCGGAATGGATCGGAAGGCAAACGCGGGCGGTGATGCTCCGGCGCAGACGTCCAGATCGACAGGTCGACCCCGTTTTCGACAAGCTCGATGACATTTGGATGAGAAACCGGGAGTGCCGCGCGGGTTCTTTCGTTCGCGACCAGCAATGCGGCGGCCCTGCGTTTGCCGGGGATGAGGCGGTTCAGCGCAATCGCGAGCAGTCGCGTCACCGAAATGAAGCCTCGCGCCCGGGCGGATACGAATTCGTCATATCCCTCGGGATAGCTCATCCCGCCATTCATCGGGCCGATCACAACGGGAATACCAAATCCATATAAAGACGAAGGAATCCTAGGGGATACAGGGATCGGCTGGTGGATCACATCGACGGAACTCTCGGCCAGAACTCTTCGGATCATGCGCGATTGCATGTTCTCGTAGACGAAATTCAATGCTGTTCCGAAAACGATGCTACGCACCGGCTCGGGAACTTTTCTGCCAGAGCGGGCAATCGTGCGTAACAGCGCAGTATCTTCAATATAATGGATTAACTGCTGATGATCCGGGAAGGCGGCTTGCAGATTTCCGCGATTGCGGCTGTGGGTCACAAGCCGGACGTCGACACCCCGCGCCCGCAGAAGTTGAAAATACTTGAACGGAAGGAATGCTTCTCCGCCAAGCGCAGAAGATGTATTGGGCGCAACGATCAGGATGCTCAGCTTATCCATGTAATCCGCCATCTGTCGCGCCACGTCTCGGCACCCGGATGATTTCCGTGACTTGGCCTGGAACCATTTTTGACGCGCGCAATTGCCTTAAAATAACCACGTGTCGCTCCCCGAAGAGCTAGGTATGACTTTGGGTGATAGGCTCAGATGATGCGGCGCAGGTCTGATCGTCTCCGCCGAAACCTAATGTGTAGTTTTCGATGATGCGAGGCAACTGGTTCGTGCCGGTGCGCCGGAAGAATTTCGGATCCGCTCATTTCAGATGCAGCAGAGTGCTGAGCATGAGACAGCCCCCGAAAGCATCGCTGACGCAGGCAAACTGCCAAACGCCTGCCGGGTGGCAACGTCGATGACGTCGCTCACCCGGAGCCTGTTGGGCGCCGGGACGCGGAACTCGCGGTTCTCTTTCTCCAAGGGACACGGCGCCGATCTGTGCAGGATCGTTGCCCTGCGCGGCTTGCCCGAGGGTGCCTTGAAGGCCCACGCCCTGCATCCGTCTGGCCACCGTGCAACGCGCGACATCGACTTGGCGTACGGGGAAGATGGAACACAAAAGCCCGCATCCGCGCAACCGAGTCCTCAAGGGCACACCTGCCCGCCAATCTCCCCCGCTTGCTTGTCGTCACGCCGGGGCCTTGTTAAGCAGGCTCATGGCCGAAAAGGGACGAGCGATGCGCATTCTCATCACCAATGACGACGGGATCAACGCACCGGGGCTTGCCGTGCTCGAGACCATCGCCACGGAGCTTGCCGGCCCCGAGGGCGAGGTCTTCATCGTCGCCCCCGCCTTCGAGCAATCGGGCGTCGGCCATGCGATCAGCTTCAACCGCCCGCTCTCGATCGCCGAACTCAGCCCCCGCCGCTTCGCCGCCGAGGGGAGCCCCGCCGATTGTGTGCTCGCGGGGCTTTACGACGTGCTCACCGATGCGCGCCCCGATCTCGTTCTCTCGGGCGTCAACCGGGGCAACAACTCGGCCGAGAACGCGCTTTATTCCGGCACGATCGGTGGCGCGATGGAGGCGGCCCTTCAGGGCATTCCGGCGATCGCGCTGAGCCAGTTTCTCGGCCCTGCCTGCATCGGCCCGGGGCTGGATCCGTTCGAGGCCGCGCGGGTGCATGGCCCCGGCCTCGTGCGTCAGATCTGGGAGCACGGGATCTGGGACGACGGCCCCTACCGCGTGTTTTACAGCGTGAACTTTCCGCCGCTTCCCGCCGCGGCGGTGAAGGGCGCGCGCGTGGCCGCGCAGGGCTACCGCACCGACAGCTTCTTTTCCGTCGCCCCGGCGATCTCGCCCAATGGGCGGCGCTTTTTGTGGATCAAGGGCGGGCCGCAACACAGCGCCACCGCGCCCGGCACCGATGCGATGGTCAACCTCGAGGGCTATACCTCGATCACGCCGATGCGCGCCGATCTTACCGCGCATGACCTGCTGTCCGATCTCGCCGGGCGTCTTGCATGACCGAGGGAGACGATCTCGCGCAGCGCAAGATGCGCTTTCTCTTCGCGCTGCGCTCCAAGGGCGTGACCGAAGCGCGGGTGCTCGCGGCGATGGAACGGATCGACCGCGGCGCCTTCGTGCGCGGGATCTTTGCCGAACGCGCCTATGAAGACATGCCGCTCCCCATCGCCTGCGGCCAGACCATCTCGCAACCCTCGGTCGTGGGGCTGATGACCCAGGCGCTGGAAGTGGGTCCGCGCGATACCGTGCTTGAGATCGGCACCGGCTCGGGCTATCAGGCGGCGGTACTCGCTGTGCTTGCGCGCCGGGTTTACACGATCGACCGGCACCGCCGGCTCGTGCGCGAGGCGAACGCCGTTTTCGAGGCGCTTGACCTCTCCAACATCGTCTCGCTGGCCGCCGATGGCTCACGCGGGCTTCCCGATCAGGCGCCGTTTGATCGCATTCTCGTGACCGCCGCCGCCGAAGACCCGCCGGGGCCGCTGTTGTCGCAGTTGAAGATCGGCGGTATCATGGTATTGCCTGTTGGCCAGTCCGATACCGTGCAGAGCCTGATCCGGGTGCGGCGGACAGAGACGGGTTTCGACTACGAGGAACTGCGCCCGGTGCGCTTCGTGCCCCTGATCGAGGGGATGGCGGGCGATTGAGAGGAAGCCCCCGGGGAACGGGGCGAGAGATGAGGATCGAGCAATGGCAGACCCCCGCCGCAATCTGACCCGACTGGCGCTGACCGGGGTGGCCGCGCTGGCCCTTTCGGGCTGCATGGATGCCGATCTGCGCGGCTTCGGCAATCTTGGCTTCGACACCACCGACGCCGCCCGCCAGGCCACGGCCAACCGCCCCGCCCCCGATGCGCGCGGCGTGATCTCCTACCCCAATTATCAGGTCGCCGTGGCGCGGCAGGGCGATACCGTCGCCGCCGTGGCCACCCGTCTCGGTGTCGACCCGGACGCGCTGGCGCGTTACAATGCGCTCAAACCCACCACCTCTCTCAACCGCGGCGAGGTGCTGTCGCTGCCCAACCGGGTCGCCGAACCGGCCGCGGCTCCCGGCGCGGCAGGCAGTGAGCGGATCGACATCACCTCGCTCGCCTCGGGCGCGATCGACCGCGCCGCGGCCGGCCAGAGCAGCAGCCCAGCCGCACCGCCCGCGGCCGCCCCCCGCGCCGCGCCCGCAGCCACGGCGACGGCCCCGGTCGCGCGCCCCGCCGCACCGGCGAGTGGAACCCAACCCGCCACCGCGGAACCGGTGCGCCACCGCGTCGCGCGCGGCGAGACCGCCTATTCGATTGCGCGCTATTACAATGTTTCGGCCAAGGCGCTCGCCGAATGGAACGGCCTGCCTGCCGATCTGAGCGTGCGCGAGGGGCAGTATCTTCTGATCCCGGTCGCCTCGGGCAAGCCCCCTGCCCCGGCGACGGCCGCGGTGACCCAACCGGGCGAGGGCTCGCCCACGCCGGAACCGCCCTCGGCCGCCGCCCCGCTCCCCGCCGACAACACGCCCCGGGCCTCTGCCCCGGTCGACAAATCCGCCGCACCCGATCTGGGCGCGAGCCGCTCCGCCGCCTCCTCGGGGGGCAAGCTCGCGATGCCGGTTTCGGGCAGCATCCTGCGCCCCTATGTGAAGGGCAAGAACGACGGCGTCGACATCTCTGCCGCCCCCGGCACCGCGGTGAAAGCCGCCGAGGCGGGGGTGGTCGCGGCGATCACCAAGGATACCGAACAGGTGCCGATCCTCGTGCTGCGCCACGACGACGGGCTGCTCACCGTCTATGCCAATCTTGAGGGCATCGCGGTGCAGAAGGGCGACCGTGTGAGCCGTGGCCAGAGCATCGCAAAGGTGCGGACGGGCGATCCGGGCTTTGTCCATTTCGAGGTGCGCAAAGGGTACGATTCGGTCGATCCGATGCCCTATCTCGATTGAGCCCCCGCGAGCGCAGCCGCTTTGCAGAATGGTTTGAAAAGGCGGCTCATGCCGCCTTTTTTCATCACCTCACAAAGGCTTGACCTGATACCCCGGTTCGGCGCAGGCTGCCATCGGGGAGGGCACCCAAGAGGAGAAGGGTGACCATGGGTATGATGAATTTTCTGCATTCGTTATCGGAAGTGGCGCTCGCTTCGGCGGCGCTGGCGCTTGCGGGCGCACTGGGTCTTTTGCTGGGGGGCGTGAACTGGCGCGGCATCGGGCTCGGCATTGGCGGCGTGCTTTTTGCCGGGCTCTTCGCGGGCCATTTTGCCGCGTCCGCCGGGCTGCATCTCTCCACCGAGATGCTCGAATTCGTGCGCGAATTCGGCCTGATCATCTTTGTTTTCACGATCGGCATCCAGGTCGGGCCGGGCTTTTTCGCCACGCTGCAGAAGGCGGGGCTGCAATTCAACCTGATCGCCGCCTCGATCGTGCTGCTGGGCGTCGCCACCACCGTGGCGCTACACTTCATCGCTGGCATTCCGGTGCCCGCGCTGGTCGGCCTCATGTCGGGGGCGGTGACCAACACGCCGGGCCTCGGGGCAGCAACGCAGGTGTTGAAAGATGCGGGCGTGGCGCCGGAAATCATCTCCGAAGCCTCGCTCGGCTATGCCGTCGCCTATCCGTTCGGGATCATCGGCATCCTGCTCACGATGATCGCGGTGCGGACCGTGCTGCGGATCCGCGTCGAGGCCGAGGAAGCCGCCTACGAATCCGCCCGCGCCAAGGGGGCCGCCGAGCTTCCGGCGATCAACGTTCTGGTGCACAACGACAATCTGGAGGGGCTGACGCTCGGCGAAGTGCCCGATCTCTACGATCAGGGTGTGGTGGTTTCCCGGCTCAAGCGCGGCGAGGTGCTGATGCATCCCTCGCGCAAGATGGTGTTGCATCTGGGCGATGTACTCCATCTCGTCGGCCCGGCTGAGAAGCTGCATGCGATGGTGCTGATCCTCGGCGAGGAAGTCGATCACAGCATCACCACGACAAAGGGCAGTCAACTCACCTGGCAGCGGATCGCGGTGACAACGAAAAAGGCGCTCGGCAAACGGCTGCGCGAGTTCGGGCTGGAGGAGCGCGGGGTCTCGATCTCGCGTTGCACGCGGGCGGGCACACAGCTGCCGGTCGAACCGGCACTGAGCCTGCAATTCGGCGACATTCTCACCGTGGTGGGGGCGCCCACCGATATCGACGCGGTGAAACCGCTTTTCGGCGACCAGACCAAAAGCCTCGAACTGGTGCAATTTGCGGGCGTGTTCTTCGGCATCCTGATCGGCATCGGCCTCGGCTCGATCCCGATTGCCGTGCCCGGCCTGCCCGCGCCGCTGAAACTCGGCCTCGCAGGAGGCCCGCTTGTCGCCGCCATCATCCTGTCGCGCATTGGCTTTTTTGGACCTTTCGTGTTCTTCATGCCGCCAGTGGCGAACCATGCGCTGCGCGAGCTTGGCATCGTGCTGTTTCTGGCCGCGGTCGGGTTGAAGGCGGGTGGACGGTTCTTTGAAACGCTCGTCGATGGCGAGGGGCTCGCCTGGATGTTCTACGGCATGTTCATCACGCTGATCCCGCTGATGATCGTGGGCTTTGCCGCACGGCTGATCTGGAAGGTGAATTACCTGAGCCTCTCGGGCGTGCTGGCAGGTTCGATGACCGACCCGCCGGCGCTCGCCTTCGCCTCGAACATGTCGAACTCTTCGGCGGCGGCGGTGGGCTATGCCTCTGTTTACCCGCTGGTGATGTGCCTGCGCATTCTCGCCCCGCAGATCATCGTGCTGGGGCTGATGGTGTAGAGGATTTCGCTTCGGCAAGGCCGAAGCGACCCGCCGGGGGCTCCGCCCCCGGACCCCCGGGATATTTAGAGCAAGGCGAAAGGAAAACCGCCCCGTATTCGGGCGGAACGACTTTTTCCGTCCGCCTGAGAATTGGGCCACAAGTTGGGGGGCTTGGGGGGCGAAGTCCCCCGGAAAGGCGGGGGGTGCGGGGGGCGGCAGCCCCCCGCCGGATCGCCTCGGCCTGCCGAGGCGAAAGCCGTTATACCGCGCGGACCTGCGCCGCGTTGCGCCCCGGCCCGTTGCCGGAATTCGCGTCGATGAAGTCGAGCACCAGCGGGCGGATGTTGTTGCGCCAGCTCCGGCCCGCAAAAATGCCGTAATGCCCGGCGCCCGGCTCCAGATGCTGCGCCTTCATCTCCTCGGGCAGGCCGGTGCAGAGCCTGAGCGCGGCCACACATTGCCCCGGCGCCGAGATATCGTCATTCGCGCCCTCGACGGTTTTCACCGCCACCTTGGTGATCTTGCCGATGTCAACGCGCTTGCCCGCCACGGTAAAGCGGTTCTGCGCGATCTCGAGCCCCTTGAAGATCCGCTCCACGGTCGAAAGATAGAACTCCGCCGTCATATCCATCACCGCGAGATATTCGTCATAAAAGACGTTGTGGTGATCGTGCTCGGAGCCCTCGCCCTGCGCCTCGGCCATGATCTTGTCGGAGAAGGCCTGGGCATGCTTGTCCATGTTCATCGAGATGAAGGAGGCGAGCTGCATCAGCCCCGGATAGACGAGCCGCCCGGCGCCCTTGTACTTGAAGCCCACGCGCTGGATCACCAGATGTTCGAGCTGCCCCATCGTCACCCGGCGCCCGAAATCGGTCACCTCGGTCGCGGCCGCATCGGGGTCGATCGGCCCGCCAATGAGCGTGAGCGAGCGCGGCTGCGCCTCGGGGTCTTCCTCGGCGAGGTAAGCGGTTGCCGCGAGCGTCAGCGGCGCGGGCTGGCACACCGCGATCACATGGATGTCGGAGCCGAGATGGCGCATGAATTCGACGAGATAGAGCGTGTAATCCTCAATATCGAATTTGCCCGCGCTGACCGGAATGTCACGCGCATTGTGCCAGTCTGTCACGTAAACGTCGGCATCGGGCAGCAGACTGGCCACCGTGGAGCGGAGCAAAGTCGCATAATGGCCCGACATCGGCGCCACCAGAAGCACACGCCGCGGCATCGGCGCGCGGCCTTGAACCTTGAAATGGACGAGCGCGCCGAAGGGCTTGTCGAGCAGCGTCTGGACTTCGATCAGATGGTCCTTGCCATCGGCCGCAGGGATCGAGCGGATCCCCCAGTCAGGTTTGATCACCATCCGCGCAAAGCTGCGCTCGGTCACCCGCCCCCAGGCCGACATCAGCTTGAACATCGGATGCGGCGCGAGGCCCCAGACCGGATAGGAGGCCATGGCGCGAGCGGAGGCCCCCATCCACTCGTTGGTGTTCCTGATGGTCTCCATCAGGTCGTAATTCATCATCCCTTTCATGGCGCTCCCTCGCAACCGCGCAGAACCCCGCTTGCCCCTGATGCATGCGACGTTATGCTCATTTCTCAGGATAGGGAGGAAAGCCACGCATGACAACGCCGGAGAAGGTCGAATCTGCCGCATCGCAGCAAATGCGAGACAATCTGGCCAGGATAGAAACGCTGACCACGCGGCTTCTGGATGCCGTCACGCACAAGCGCACTCCCAACCCCGCGCTCGAGGGGCCGGGGATGGATCTTTATGTCGCCTCCTCCGCCGCCTATGTGAAGGCGCTCGCCGAGCATCCCGCAAAGATCTTCGAGACCCAGGTGAAATACTGGGGCGAGGCGATGACGCATTACCTTGAAGCCACCCATGCCTTTGCACAGGGCACGATGCAGCCCCCCGCCGACCCGGGGCCAAAGGATCGCCGCTTTGCCAATCCGCTCTGGGACAGCCACCCCTATTTCAACTTCGTCAAGCAGCAATATCTGATCGCCTCCAAGGCAATCGAGGAGGGCGCGGCACAGATCGAGGGGCTAGACCCGGTGAACCGCCGCCGGCTCGACTATTTCACCCGCCAGATTATCGACCTGATGGCGCCAACGAATTTTCTGGCCACCAACCCCGATGCGCTCGAACGCGCGGTGGCGACAGAGGGCGAAAGCCTCGTGCGCGGCCTTGAAAACCTCGTGCGCGACATCGAGGCGAACAAGGGCGATCTGATCGTCACGCTTTCAGACAAGAACGCTTTTGCGGTGGGCGAGAATATCGGCACGGCGGTCGGCTCGGTCGTTTACCGCAACCGGATGATGGAGCTCATCCAATATGCGCCCACCACCGAGACCGTGCATAAAACGCCCCTGATCATCTTCCCGCCCTGGATCAACAAGTTCTATATCCTTGATCTGAAACCGCAAAACAGCCTGATCCGCTGGATCGTCGATCAGGGTTTCACCCTCTTTGTGGTGAGCTGGAAAAACCCTGACGCCTCCTATGCCGATGTCGGCATGGAGGATTATATCACCGAGGGCTATCTGACCGCGCTCGAGGAGGTGAAAAAGATCACTGGCGAGCCGAAGGTGAATGCGGTGGGCTATTGCATCGCGGGCACCACGCTTTCCCTCACGCTCTCGCTTCTCAACAAGCGCAAGGACCGCTCGATCAATTCCGCGACCTTTTTCACCACGCTCACCGATTTCTCCGATCAGGGCGAGTTCACGACCTTCCTGCAGGATGATTTCGTCAACGGGATCGCCGCGCAATGCCGCGCCGACGGAGTGCTTTCGAGCTATTTCATGACTCGTACGTTCTCGTTTTTGCGCGCGAACGACCTGATCTACCAGCCTGCGATCCGGGCCTATATGCTGGGCGAGTCTCCGCCCGCTTTCGACCTGCTCTACTGGAACGGGGATTCCACAAACCTGCCGGGCAAGATGGCGATGCAATATCTGCGCGGCCTTTGCCAGGAAGATGCCTTCACCGGCGCGGGTTTCGAGCTTTTCGGCGAGATGCTGCATGTGCGCGATGTGAAGGTGCCGCTCTGTGCCATCGCCTGCGAAACCGACCATATCGCGCCCTGGGTATCGAGCTTTACCGGCGTGGCGCAGATGGGATCGAAGGACAAGACCTTCATCCTCTCCGAATCGGGCCATATCGCCGGCATCGTCAACCCGCCCTCGAAAAAGAAATACGGCCATTACACCTCCTCCGTCCCGGTCGATGATCCGGCGGAGTGGAAAGCGGCGGCGGAATACCACGAGGGAAGCTGGTGGCCGCGCTGGGGCTCTTGGCTCGCCGAGCGCTCCGGCAAGAAGATCCCGGCCCGCCCTGTGGGCGACGCCGATCACCCCGCCCTCTGCCCCGCGCCGGGCAGCTATGTGAGCGAGGTGGTGGTGGTTTAGGGGGAAAGGAGGGCCTGTTGGCGTTCCCCGCAGGCGAATGGACGTCACTCAGAACGGTGCGGATCAAGCTTGCCTGCCTATTGGCAAGCTTGAACCAAACGGAACCCGATTTGGGGACCCTCAAACACCGAAGGCCCTAAACAACTCCACCAGCGCGATTGCCATGCTCCGGCGCCGCGTTCCGGTTCACCTCGATCGTCACATGAGCGAGTTCATGGATCCGGGCAAGCTTTGCGCGATAGGCCGAAGCCGGCTCGGCGATTTCGCTGCGCAGGGCGATGATCGCACCATGCTGGCCCGGCCCAAGCCGCCAGATATGCAGATCGGTGATCTCCACCGCCTGACCAAGGGCCGCACGGATCTCCTGCGGCAAGCGGGTGCCTATGGGCAAGCGATCCACCAACACGCTCCCCGTCTGTCGCATCAATCCCCAGGACCAGCGCGAAATCACCAAGGCTCCCACGATGCCGATGGCCGGATCCAGCCAGACCCAGTCACCGATCCGCCCCGCAATCAGCGCAACAATCGCCAGAACGGAGGTGAGCGCATCGGCCAGCACATGCAGATAGGCCGCGCGCAGGTTATTGTCCTGCGCATGAGAATGGCCGTGATGACCATGACCATGCTCATGCGCGTGATCATCATGCCGGTGCTCATCCCCTTCGTGCAGCAAAAGCGCGGAGCCAAGATTGACGACCAACCCGACCACGGCAACAAGCGTGGCCTGCGTGAAATCGATCGCAACCGGGTCAAGCAACCGCCACAGGCTTTCCGCCCCGATCAACAGCGCCACCACCGCCAGGACCACCGCACTGGCAAAACCCGCCAAATCGCCAATCTTGCCGGTCCCAAAGCTGAAGGCCGGATCACGGGCATGGGCACGCGCATAGCCATATGACAGCGCCGTGATCAGCAGAGCGGCAGCATGCGTGGACATATGCCAGCCATCCGCCACCAGTGCCATCGAGCCAAAGACGGTCCCGGCGGCGATTTCAACCACCATCATCGCGGCCGTAATACCGATCACGGCCCATGTGCGCCGCGCATTACGATCATGGTTTTCACCAAGGAAAACATGCTCATGAGGCCCGTCCATCGCAGCAAGGCGGGGGGAGGCGTGAGTGTCGTGGTGGGGGTGGTCATGCATGGGCAACCTCTATTTCAGATAGACACGCAGGGCTCTGGAAAGCTCTTCAGCCCCCAACCGTCGCGCCTCGGGGTCATCGATCTCGCGAATGTGGTGAGTCAGGTGGCTCTCGAACAGTTCAGCGGTCAGACCGCTGACCGCACCACGCACCGAGGCGAGCAGATGCAGGATCTTGCCGCAGTCCCGCTCGGCCTCGACGGCCCGTTCAATCGCTTCGATCTGCCCCTTGAGACGACGGACGCGCGCCAGAAGCGCGGCTTTTTCTTCGGGCTGGTTCAGGTGGGACATTTTCGCTCTCTTATAGCTATAGGGGTATAGGTATTGGAACATCCTTCGGTTGACAATGGCCTTGATGCGCTGATCGGGGGCTGCGTATGGCGCCTCCCTCCCCGTGGCTTCAGACCTTGGCCTCGATCTCAGCCTTTCCAGGGGCCGGGTCGCGGTTGATGAGGGCGATCGAGGTTTAAACCTCAGCGCTCTGGCGGTGAAGGTCCGTGACATGACCCGTTCCCCGAAGATCTTGAAGCGGTTCGTCTGGCCCGCCACCCAACTTCGCGCGTGACATCCGGCACAGGTCTTTTGAAATGAGGGGGAACCGTGGCGTCAGGGGGATGGCGCGTACGGGATCTGCATGGCCGAGCGAGCCCTGCGAAAATCGGGCATCGCCGCAAGCACGGCACGGAGAAGCCACAACGCGCGCCCGACAGCGCCATTTGCGCCTTGCAGCCCCCTGCAACGGCAGGCTAGAAAACGTCGGTCGGGTGATTAGCTCAGTTGGTAGAGCGCCTCGTTTACACCGAGGATGTCGGGAGTTCGAGTCTCTCATCACCCACCATGAAATCACAGTAAATCAATGAGTTGTATATAGGCGACACGCGACTTGCGTAGCAGTTTGTGGTGTGGCTTGTGGCGCAGTATCTCTCGATGATCCAGCCCGACATGGGCCGAACCAAAGTCCCCGTGATCGCGAATCGTATGGGGAACGGCTGAACCCGGTGAAGGTGGAGCTGCGCGGTCTCTGGCCGGGTGTAGCGCGACAAAAAAACTGCAGCAAAACGACAAAAAAACTGCACTAGCAAGGATGGAGCGCTATGCCCTCAGTGCATAGCTCAGACTTGGCTTAGCTTCACGGCAGTACCGCTGGCGACAAGAAACAGCATGCTTTTGCCGCCGCCCGAGATCTCGGAATAGTCCAGGTCGACCGCGACAACGGCATCGGCACCGAGCTGCACCGCTTGGGCGCGAAGATCATCAAGCGCCGCCTCGCGCGCCTCACGAAGGCCGCGTTGCATCGTCTCGCTGCGGCCGCCGAACGTGTCGCGAAATGCAGCGGCGATGTCCCGAAAGATGTTCAGCCCAACGACATATTCGGCCGTCACGATGCCGAGACGCTCGACCACCGGCAGGTCATGCGCGGTCTCTGTCGTCAGTATGATACGAGCAAGACGTGCTTGCCGTTCCATCGCAGCAAGCTGTTCCCGCTCCTCGGTCGCGGCACGTTCTGCCCCGTCTTTTTTTCGCTTAGCATCGTAGCAAGCCGGGCAATACCCATGGAATAGATCAAATCGAGAGACTTTTTCACCGCACCCGGCACAGATAGCCATGAGTATGTCCTCCTCTAAATGCTTATGATCGGACCTAGGTATTTTGTGATCACCTCGACCCACAGACCACGCTCTACCAAGTATGACCGGACCACACGACTTGGCCAATGATGTTCACGCGGTTCGCGTCGTCACACGGCCGGAATTCGGTTGGGTAAGATGGCGCATCAGAGCGCAATATCAGGCCCGTCGGAAGCACATCCACACGCTTGACGCGCGTCGATCCGTCGATATCGGTCAGCGCGTAAACCTGACCACTGCGCACCGTGTTGCGACGTTGATCGATCAGGGCGAGGTCTCCATCATGCAAGCCGGGCGTCATGCTGTCACCCTGCACTTGAACAAGAACTGCCTTTGCCGGGTCAACGCCCATCCGGGTCAGCCAATCACGCCGAAACGCCAGCTTTTCGACGACCTGAACGTCGCCATTCTCAGACCCCGGTCCGGCCGAAGCGCGAGCATCTAGCCGCGGAACGGGTGCAAAGTCTTCGTTACCGATGATCAACGCCTCGACCGGTCCAGATGTTCTAGGCGGACCGAAGTAGAACTCCAGATCGAGAACTTCGGCCAATTTCTGTAGCGTTTCAACGCTATAGCGTTTGCCGTCTGCTTTCGACGCCTTCATGTTCTTTATCAATGAGAAATGGCCAGCGGCAAGCTTTGATGCTGCCGCGGCGCTAAGCTGCTTTCTTATGAGCGCTTTGTCTATCTCGTCAAGAATCGGGTCCATTGGCATACGTTAGCTAGATTAGGCTAAATCGGCAATATTAGCTTAGTTAAGCCTTGCCGTGATGGCTTAACTAAGCTAGTTTTCGGGCATGGAAACGAAACATGCCCTCATTCATCTCGCAGAACAGCTCGCCACCCATCAAGGCGTGACGCACTATGCGATTTCGATGCGCGCCCTCGCCAAGGGGGACTTCTTCAAGAAGCTGATGAGCGGCGGTGACTGCCGCACTGCGACCGCTGCGCGCGTCTTGATCTGGTTCAGCGAAAACTGGCCTGCGGACCTCGAATGGCCGCGCGACATCCCCCGCCCCCCGAAGAACAAGAAGGAGGCAGCGTGATGGCCTATCCCGCTGGGAGCAATGTGATTGTTCTGGCTGAGCACGGGCTTGCCGCGCACAAGAGGTCAGAAATCAGACCAATCCCGCCTGCTGCGCTGAACGCTGACGATCATTGCGCTGGCGTCGCCGATGTTGGCGAGAAACTCTGCCCGGCAAGCCGGACAATACAGGCAGTTATGCCTTGTCAGGGATGGCTGGAGAATAGATTTTTTAGCGTTCGCTGCGCAGCTTGGACATATCTGGTGCGGCGGCTCGCCGGATTGATCGCCGTCTTTGAGGCGGTACACCGCAGCGCCGCGCCCGGTGTCCGTCAGGATGTAGCGCGCAAGCTCTGCCTGAAACTCATCCCGCTGCTGCAATTCGCGCTGAAGCGCCAGAACGCCCTCTTCTATCGCCATCTGATCGTGCTTGGCCTCTATGAGCTTGTCGAGCAGCTCGAGAATGAGCTGCTTGGACGCGGTGAGGTCAACTTCCGCGCGACTAAAAATCTGCTTCAGGTTCTTGGTGGCTTCCGTGGCGCCAACAATGCTGGAGGTCGCCGTGCCCACTAACCCGATTATCGACGCAATATCCGACATTCCTCTTCTCCGTCCGTTTGTTTGCGCTTCGGATGGTGCGGGCGACCCTGCCCCGGAGCAAGCGAAACATCGCGCTCCGGGGTGGGTGTGGCCCTCGGGTTGGTGGATCGTGCCGATGCTGATGCTCGGCATGGGCGTCTGGTTCGTCCTGTGGCACTGGCGCGCAGGGTGGCTGCAATGACCGACTTCGTCGAATACCGCGCCGCAGACGCCACCACCCCGAACGGGCGGCGCGGCGGGCGCCGGAGCATCCTCCCCTTGCTCCGGCGCCTCAAGTCCCTCGCGGACCGGATCGAGAATTGCTGGATCGGCGATGTGCTCGGCGCGCTCTCGATCCTCGCCTTCATGATCCTGATCCCATTGTTTCTCCCGATCATCGTCGAACTGTGCCGGTGAACCGCTGATCTGATCCGTTTTCAACGCCCAGCCGGGCCTTTCCTGAGGAGACGAACGATGCGCGACTATGCCCCATGCCAGAATGCGGAGCCCCCGACCAACCCAGTTGCGTTGTGGCGCCGCTCGATCGAGAGCCTGCGCGCCGCGCGTCGCCAGGCGCCGATCATGACGGACTATGACGGACACGATGAGCTCGCGCGGGATGTTGCCGCGGAGGCCTATGTGCTCGCCGCCGAAGCACTGGTGATGGATCTCGGCACGCTGCTCGAACTCGGGCACCTCGACGCGATCGAGGAGAGCATGGCCCTGGTGGGGGCTTGGCCCTCCAGCCGCTGAATTCCCCCTTCGCGAGACCTTCAAGCACCGTTGAACGATCATGAAACGCTGGATGACCATCGCCGAAATTGCCGAGGCCAAACTGCCCGGCCTGCCAGCCTCGCCCCGCGGCGTGGCCAAGCGGGCGCAAGCGGAAGGCTGGGCGAAACGCTCGACCCAGGCGCGCAAGCGCCAAGGTCGCGGCGGCGGTCTGGAATTCTCGATCGAACTCCTGCCGGAGGACGCGCGGACGGAATTGATCCGGCGCGAGGTCGATCCGGGCGCGCCGGTCAATGTGATCACGCTGCGCGAGGATGACCCGTTGACCGGCGCCGAACGGGATCGACGCGACGCGCGACTGCATGTGCTCGCGGCGTTCGAAGAGTTTCGTAGTGCAAACGGGCTTTCTGTGTCTGATGCAGCAATCATGTTTCCGGACGCGTGGCGTTCTGAGCTTATCGAAGCTCCGATCGACGTTCGCTCACAAATACCTTCCGTAAGCACTCGAACTCTGTACGAATGGCGGACGATCCGCCGCCGTGACGGCGATGACGCGCTCGGCATGGATCGCCGCGGCAGACCCGCCAAGCTCGAAACCGCCGCCGACGGCGAAGTGGTCAATGCGCTCTTGGGCGCGATCGCCAAGCAGAGCTTCCTCTCGGCGCAGCAGTTGGGTGATTACCTCCGGGATCGGTTCGGCGAAGCGCTTCCCGAGATCACCGAGCGCACGATCCAGCGCACACGCGCCCGGTTCGAAGCGGAGCATCGCAATGCCTTGATGGCGATCCGCGATCCCGACCGCTTCCGCTCGACGATTGAGCACAGTGCCACCAACGCGACCTTTGCCGCAGGGCTCAACGATCTCTGGCAGTTCGATGCGTCCCCGGCAGACATCATGCTGGCGGGCAAGCGGCGCCATTCGATTTATCTGGCGATCGACATCTGGAGCCGCCGTGTGATGGTGCTCGTCACCCAGGCGCCGCGCGCCGAGGCCGTCGCCATGTTGCTGCGGGCCTGCATCCTGGCTTGGGGTGTTCCGCGGCGGGTCAAGACCGACAACGGCAGCGATTTCAAGGCACGGGCCATCTGCCGCCTGCTCGCGGCGCTCGACATCGAGCACGAGCTTTCCGCTCCCTACGAGCCAAAGAGCAAGGGCCATGTCGAGCGCGCGATCGGCACGTTCCAGCGCGACCTTGCCACCTGTCCGGGTTTCATCGGGCACTCGGTTGCCGACCGCAAGGTGATCGAGAACCGCAAAGCCTTCTCGAAACGGCTTGGCATGTCCGATGCCGACCTCTTCGACGTGCAGATGGATCTGCCCGAGTTCCAGAAGTGGTGCAACGACTGGGCGGAGAAGGTCTATGCCCATCGTCCCCATTCCGGGCTCAAGGGCAAGATGACCCCCTTCATGCGCGCGGCGAGCTGGCTCGGTGATATCCGGCGCCTCGCCCATCCGCAGGCGCTCGACATCCTTCTCGCGCCGATCGCGGGCAAGGACGGTGTGCGGCGCGTGGTCAAGCAGGGGATCAAGATCGACGGCGAATACTACCAGACAAGTGCCGCGCCGGTCGGTCAGGATGTGCTCGTCCGCATGGACCCGACCGATCTTGGCCGTGCCATCGTATTCTCCCTCGATGGCGAGACCTACCTCGGCGATGCCATTTGCCCGCACCTGGCGGGAGCAGATCCGGTGGCGGTCACCATGCAGGTCAAGGCGGCGCAGAAAGCCCTCCTCAAGGAGGAAACCGACAAGATCCGCGCCGAGATGCGCAAGATCAAGCCGCGCGACTTTTCCGATGCGCTGCAGCGTCAGGGCGAGAAACGCGGAGCGAACCTCGCCTTCATCGAGCGCCCGGCACAGCCCTTCACCACGCCCGCGCTGGAAGCGGCCAGAGAAGCGGCCGAGGGCGCGAAGGCCGCGCCAGCGGCGCCTTATGACCCGGTCGTGGTGCAGACCCAACTGGCCGAGGTGGTGCGGATGCCCGCGCCGCGCCGCCCGATCCAGCAGGACAAAATGCAGGACCAGTTCCGCCGTGCGATCGACCTTGAGGAGGCAATCGCGGCTGGCGATCCGATCAGCGAGGCCGATGCGGCTTGGCTGAAAAGCTATCAGCAGCACCCCGATTACCGGGGCGCAAAGCGGATTTTCGAGATCCACGGTCGACGGATGTTCGGCTGAGGAAGGTGCCGCCGGGAGCGTGCAGGCCCCGCGGCGGCGAGCAGTGAAGTGAGGAGAAGATGACAGAGAGCAACAGGCAATTCAACAGCGTCGCGCCGCTGCGCAATGTGGTGGCGATGGCGCAGCTGGTGGACCGCGTGATTTCGCGCGCGCCCACCTTGCCGGGCATGGCGGTTTTCTACGGCCCGAGCGGTTACGGCAAATCGAGTGCCGCCACCTACGCGATGAACACCTTCAGCGCCTATTACGTCCAGGCCGAGAGCACCTGGACGAAGAAAAGCCTGTGCGAGGCGATCTCGCTCGAAATCGGGATCGAACCGCAGGGCCGGATCGATCAGATGGTGCGGGCGATCTACCGCGAGATCAGCGCCACCGGGCGCCCGCTCTTGATCGATGAGGCCGACCACATCGTCGCCCGCGGCCTGATCGAGCTCGTGCGCGACATCTACGAGAAGTCCGAGGCGAGCATCATTCTGATCGGCGAGGAGGATCTGCCGCGCAAGCTGATGCGCTGGGAGCGGGTGCATGGGCGCATGCTCGCCTGGGTGGCGGCCGAGCCGGGAACGATCACCGATGTGACGCTCCTGCAGGAAATCTACTGCCCCGGTGTCGCGATCGAGGACGCGCTGAAAGAGCGCCTGCTCACCGAGTCGCGCAACTCGATCCGACGGATCTGCGTGAACCTGAACGAAATCTCGCTGCTCGCACGGCGCAACGGCTCGAACACCGTCACGACTGCCGATTGGGGGCACGGCAGCTTCTTCACCGGCGAACCGCCCCGCCCGCGGGGGCTGAAATGAGGCGGCGCGTCGATACCATGCAGAAGGAAGGCATGACGAATCCGCGGCAGACGATCTGGGACGCAATCCGGGAGCTGGCAGGCGAGGATCTGGCGAAGCATTTCACCGTGACGGACGTCGTCGACCGCACCGGGCTGCATCGCAAGACGACCTCGGACTATTTCGCCTGCCTCGTGGCGGCCGAATATCTTGCACAGACCCAAGACACCCCGCCGCGCTTCATCCTGCGCAAGGATGGTGGCGTGCATGCTCCTCGCCTGCGGCGCGACGGCACGGCCGTGACGCAAGGTGCAGGCACCTTGAACATGTGGCGCTCGATGCGGGTTCTGGCGCAGTTCACTTATCGTGACATCGCGCTGCACTCCACCACGCCGACGGTCTCGGTGACCGACGAAACGGCAAAGAGTTTCTGCGCGATGCTGCTCGCGACGGGTTTCCTGCGCGTGATCCAGAAGGCCGATCCGGTCAAGGGTCGCCTCGCCGTCTATCGGCTCATCCGCAACGATGGCCCGAAGCCGCCGCAGATCCAGCGGGTCAAGCAGGTGTTCGACCCGAACACCGGCAAAGTCTATCAACGGGGGGCAGTTTGATGTCCTTCACTGACACTGCGGAAAAAGCCTGGGGCAAACCGCTGCCCGACTGGATCGCCGAACTTGCCCGCCAATGCGATGGCGGAACGCAGCGCAAGGCGGCCGAGCGGCTGGGCTATTCCGCCGGGCTTGTCAGCAATGTCCTGCGCAAAAGCTATGCGGGCAACATGGCTGCGGTCGAGGAGGCTGTGCGCGGCGCCTGGATGGGCGACACCGTCACCTGCCCGGCGATGGGCACGATTCCTTCCGACACTTGCCTTGAATGGCGGCGCCGAGCGAAGAAATTCGCCCCCACGAACAATCATCGCGTCCGGATGTTCCGCGCCTGTTCGATGTGCGCGCGCAACCAGAAGGAGGGCGCGTGATGTTTGCCCATCTCGGCACCGATGGTCTGGCGGAGCGCCTGCGCGCGGCGATCGAACTGAGCAATCTCTCCGTCACGGAGGCCGCGCGCCGCTGCGAGATGAACAAGACTTCGTTTGAGGGCTACGTCGCCGGCGAAAACCTGCCCGGCACCAAGGCGATCGCCGCGATCTGCATCGGCCTGAAGATCTCGGCCGACTGGCTTTTGTTCGGCACCGGCCCCGCGCGCGGGAGGCGGCAATGATCCGGTCTCCCGAGCGCCTGACCAACGACGAGCTGATGACGAGAGCCGCGCGCGGCCTCGGCAAGATCGATCAGCATGGCCCGCGCGGCGTGACCCTCGTCTCCTTCGAAGAAATCGAGGCCATGGCGGGCCTGCTCGCCTGCCTCGGGCTCGTTCCGATCTATCCCGGATACGCCCCTAAAACCCACTTCCTCACCACCTACACCAAGGACAGGACAGATGTCTGATTTCTCCCCCGCCGCGGTGCCCACGGGCATCATCGACGTCAACGGCAAAGCCTACATGACCGACGCGAAGGGCGCGCTCATGCCGGTCGAGCTGATCAAACCCCAGCATGTCCTTGAGGACGAGACGGTGCGCAAGATCATGGGCTTCGCACTGGCGCTCTCGGCGCAGGTGACCCGGTTCAAGGAACACACCTACGAGGATCTCGGCGCCTTCGATGCGCTGCTGGAGCAGGAATATGGCGCGACCAAGGGCGGGCCGAAGGGCAACCGCACTTACCAGACCTTCAACGGGCTGATGAAGATCGAGGTCCGGGTGAACGACCTGATCGATTTCGGCCCCGAGCTGCAGATCGGCAAGACGCTGCTCGACGAATGCCTGAACGACTGGGCCGCCGAGAGCCGCCCCGAGATCCGCGCGCTGATCACCAAAACCTTCAACACCGACAAAGAAGGCCAGGTGAACCGGGCGCTCCTGTTCACGCTGCTTAGCCTCGATGTCGAGGATGAGCGCTGGAACCGCGCCATGGATGCGATCCGGGAAGCGATCCGGATCGTCGGCTCGAAGACCTATTACCGCATCCAGATGCGCGACGCGCCGGATGCGCCCTGGACTTCGGTCACGATCGACCTCGCCAAAGCCTGACCCCATTCCCGGCCGCCCACCCGGCCGGAGCCATCCCGCCACTCGCGGACCATCCAGAAGACCAAACCGAAACAGACAGGAGGCCCCTATGGGCAAAACGCAGACATTCTCGAAATCCGACCTGGTCGCCGCGGTCAGCGCGAAGACCGACACGGCCAAGACCAACGTCCTGAACATTCTCGACGCCACCCTGTCCGCGATCCGCGCCCAGGCGGATGCGGGCACGACCGTCGCCATCGCGGGCTTCGGCCGCTTCGAGGTGAAAACCAAGCCCGCCCGCACCGGGCGCAACCCCCGCACTGGCGAGACGGTCCAGATCCCCGAGAGCCGCAAGCTGACCTTCCGCCCCTCGAAATCGAAACCCTGAGCGAAACGCCCCCGGGCAACCGGGCGCGTCGTCGGGGTGTTGTGGCCCCGGCCTGATGAGCAGCTGGAGGGAGTTCGTAAGATGCCCGGAAAATTGTCCGACCTGACCGACCATTTGTTTGCACAGCTTGATCGCCTCAAGGATGCCGCTACGCCCGAACAGCTGGAGGCGGAGGTCGCGCGGACGAATGCGATCGTCGCTGTTGCGGAACAGATTACCGATGGCGCGAACCTTCAGTTGCAAGCGGCCAAGCTCTTCCATGCCGCCGGGCCCGCAGTGCTCCCGATGCTGCCCGCCATTGGAAAGGCGATCGAGAAATGAAAGGCAGATGGATCAAATGGCTGCCGGAGGAACTGGCGTGGATCGAGGCGCATAAGGACTGGCCCAGAGCCACCTTGTATGCGGGCTTTTGCTCTCGGTTTGGCCGCACGGACGTGACGAAAGAAGCTTTGAAGGCTCTTTGCAGCCGTCGAGGATGGTTGACCGGGCGAACCGGGCAATTCGAGAAGGGCACGCCGTCGCAGAACAAGGGCAAGAAGCTGGCCCCAGAAGTGCGCGCCAAGTGCGCACCGACGATGTTCAAACCCGGTCGCGGCCCGAGCGCCGCGCGTAATTATCAGCCGATCGGAACCGAGCGGATCAGCCACGATGGCTATGTGGAACGCAAGATCCACGATGGCCTGCCGTTGCAGTCGCGCTGGCGCCTCGTGCATCTTCTGAACTGGGAAGCGCTGTACGGGCCTATCCCTGACGGCATGTGCCTGAAATGTCGTGACGGCAACCGCCAGAACACAGACCCGACGAACTGGGAGGTGATCGAGCGCCGATTGCTGCCGTTGCTCAATGGTGGGAAGCGCGGTCGTCTCGCCTACGACGAAGCTGCCCCGGAAGTGAAGCCTGTCCTGATGGCGATGGCGAAGCTTCGTGTCGCGAGGGGGGATGCGACCCGCAAGGCCATCAGATCGACCAACCGCGAAGAAGAAGGTTTTCAATCGACGACGATCGAGGTCAGCGGTGAAGCCGGAGGGCGGGCGTGATGCTGATCATCACTCCCAAAGCCGAGCACACGCGTCTGAAGTCCTATTCCGCGACCACCAAGGGCACGGTCTCGATCGTCAAGATCGAGGTCGAATGCACCGACCTCTGGGAATTCAACTATCTGCTGCAATCCCTCAGGGAGCTCGACACTGAGACGAAGGCGATGCGCGCGGCAAAGGCGGCGGCTGCCAAGCAGAAATCGCGCAAAGCTGAAGCCCAGGCGCTTTTGTCACTTCCCGCCTCCGCCAAGTCGCTGCCGCTCCCGAAAGGCGGTGAGGCATGACCGAAAAATGGCGCTGCCGGTTGTTTTGGGGAAATCCGCACACGTCTCCGCCGCATGGCATGCCGCGCATCGCCCTTTCGGTGCTGTGCGACCGACCGCATCCCATACCGAACGAGATCCTGCAGATGTCTGGTCCAGGCACCGAATACACACCCGGCACCGGCTGGACCGTCGGCTGGGAAAGGATCGACCAGCGTCCTGTCCGCCGCTGGAGTGCCGAGGCAAAAGGGCGGGTCAGACAATTGAACCTCCGCCGCCGGATCGAGAAACGGTTTCCGCTCTTTGCGGAAATGTTCATCGCGGACGAGCTCGCGCGCCGTCCCCAGTATTTCAGAGGTGAAGCATGAGCGCCGTCAAGATGATCTACGCCGGAATCCGTGCCCTCGGGATCGAGGAGGAGGATGACCGCCGCGACCTCTATCAGCGCATTACCGGCAAGCGCCGCCTGCGCGAGATGACCCCGGCCGAAAAGGACGCCGTAGTGTCCGAACTTCGCCGCCTCGGCTTCAAGGTGGCTTCGCCACGCCGCCAGCTCGATGGCCCCTTTGCCAAGAAGTTGCAGGCGCTCTGGATCGCCGGGTGGAACCTCGGCCTGATCCGCTCGGCCGACGATGCGGCGCTTCTGGCTTTCATCAAGCGCCAGACCGGGATCGATCATCCGCGTTGGCTGCGCGACCCGAAACAGGCCGACAAGGCGATCGAGGCGCTCAAGGCATGGACCGCCCGCGACGGCGGCGTGATGTGGGGCAACACGCAAGGCTTCAGCTGGCTGCGCCTGCCCGGCGCTCGCGTTGCCTGGGCGCAATGGCGCAAGATCCGGCCCGAGGCCAGCCTGGCACAGTGGCAGCCGTTTTCGGCGGTGGTGCTGCAGGAGGTGATGGGCGGCCAGCGCGCCAATCTCGACGCCCTGACTGCCGCCGACTGGCGCACTGTCAACAACGCCCTCGGCGAGATCATCCGGGGGGCGAAATGACGATCCTTCCGTTTCGCGCGCTGCCCGTTGTCTATCCTGCGGGATCGCATGATGTCCGCACCGCCATCCTCGCAGAGATCCTCGTCGAGGTGAAAAACCGCCGCCCGCACTGGATCGGCGGCGAGCCGCAGCCCAGCGACCTACGCGGTATCGTCAACGCCGTGCGCGCGCATACCGGAGCGGATGAGGCGTTGATCCGCACCATCTGGAGTGAGGTGACCGGCGATGCTGTCTGAGTTCGGGGGTCTTTGGCCCTTCGAGACCCTGACGCCCATGAAATACGGCGCGATCCTCTGCGATCCGCCCTGGGCCTATGTGATGCGCTCGGAAAAGGGCCATGCCAAATCGCCCGAGGCGCATTATGGCACGATGAGTCCCGATGAACTGGCGGCGTTGCCGGTCGGCCAGCTCGCGGGACCGGATTGCCTGATCTTCATGTGGTCGACCTGGCCGCACATGAAGATCGCGCAGCAGCTGCTCGAAGACTGGGGTTTCGCCTACATCACGGGCGGCTCCTGGAACAAGCGCGGCCGTTCCGGCAAGGCGATGGTCGGCACGGGCTATTTTCTGCGTAGCAGCTGCGAACCCTTTCTGGTGGGCAAGATCGGCCGCCCGTCCCCGGGGTCGCATTCTGTCACCAACCTGATCGACGCAGCCGAGATCCCCGACACGATCGAGGCGCTACGGCGCGAGCATTCCCGCAAACCGGCCGAGATGCGCGAGATGATCGAGCAGCTGCTCCCCCGGGCCTATTGCTGCGAGCTTTTCGCGCGCGAGCCCTGGCCGGGGCATGACGTCTGGGGCGACGAGACCACAAAATTCGCCGAGGCATCGACATGACCGAGAGCCCCAGACCTCCGGCCCATGTCGAGCCCTATGTGCGCGCCCTGGGCATTGATGCTGCCCTGGACTTCCTGCTCGCCTTTGGGGGTGCGGATCTCTATATCCCCGCCACGCCGAATGGGCGGTCTCGTCTGGTCGCTGAGATCGGGCGTGAGGGTGCCGAGCGGCTCGCCGCGATCGCGCACACCTTGCCCAAGCGCGTTCCCACGGCGAAGCCCTGGATCGCCCAGGTGCTGGCCTCAAGGGGCTTGCCTAAAGCCGATATTGCCCGCAAATTGCATTCGTCAGATGTTTCTGTTCGCCGCTGGCTGTCTGGCCACCACTCTCCCCGCGACGAAAACGACAGGCAGCTGCGCCTGTTCTGAGAGCCGCCCCGCACACCGTTGTGGGCGGTTTTCTCATTTGCGATCTCCCATTCTGAGCCCGAACCGAGGGCCGAACGGCCCTCATCCAGATTGGGGGCAGGATGCAGACGAGCGACAAAGGGATCGAGGCACTCGCACTTGAAGAGGGCGAAGTGCTGCGGGCCTATCGGTGCCCGGCGGGCAAATGGACGATCGGCATGGGGCTGACGGCCGCCTCGGGCGTGGTCAAGCCGGTTTCGGGCATGGTGATCACCAAGGCGTGCTCGCGCGAACTGACCGCGGCGGCGCTGCGGAAAAATTACGAGCCGCGCGTGTCGTTGGTCATGCCGTCTGCCAAGCAACACGAGTTCGACGCAGCCATCAGCTTCGACTGGAACACCGGGGCGATTCACAAGGCGAGCTGGGTGCCGCTCTGGGCGCGCAAGGCCGCGCGGTCTGCCATCGAGACGAAATTCCGCCTCTGGAACAAGGGTGGCGGCAAGGTGCTGCCCGGTCTCGTCAAGCGCCGCGACCGCGAGCTGAAGATCCTGTTTGATGCTCAATATCCCGCGCTGGCGGAGCCCACGTCGAAATCGGTGGGCACGGCACGCTGGGCGCTGCAGATGACCTCGGCCGAGAAAATGACGGCGATCGCCGCCTTCACGACGCTCGGCTACCACGTGGGCACCGTGGGCGATGCGTTGAATGCGGGTGAAGTGCGCCGCTTCCAAAGCGACCACGCACTCACCCCCGACGGTGTGATCGGTCGCGCCACGCTCTCGACGCTGCAGCGCCGGATCGACGCGGCGGCGAAAGCGAAGCCCGTCGCTCTGACTGCGGTGAGCACCGCAGGGGCCTCCTCCACCCTCGGCGCGCCCGAGGGCACCTCCGAGATCACCGATTGGCTCGCCGCGCAGCCCTGGGCGCTCTCGGCCGCCGCAGGTGTGGTCGCGCTCTGGGCGCTCTGGCGCGCCTGGCAATACCGCGACGTGATCGCCACCAAACTCGCCCCCCGCGCGCCGCGCGTCGCCGCCCTGTTGAGGAGCTTCTAATGTCCGCTCTCGCCGCACTTGCCGGATCCGCCGGTCTCAAAGTCATCGAGAAAATCATCGCGAACAAGTTCGGAGACGGCGCCGGGCAACTGGCGGGCGATGTGCTCGGCGCGATCGCCGATCAGGTCGGTGTACCGGTCGATCAGCTCGATCAGGCGGCCGAGGATCAGCCCGCCGTCGTCACCCAAGCCCTGCAGGCGGTGGAGGCGCGCAGCCCCGAGCTGATCGCGCTCTATGCCGCCGGGCTGGAGCTGCAGAAAGCGCAGCTTGCCGCCGAGGCGGGCGAGCCGGCCTGGATGCGCGCCTGGCGACCTGCCGGCATGTATCTGCTCGGGCTCTTCTGGCTCTGGTCGGTGATCGTGGTCCACATCGTCAACGCCGCGGCGGGCACGACGTTGCCGCCTGTGCCGCTCGATCAGCTCGTGCAGATCTCGGGCCTCTACATGGGTCTCTACATGGGCGGGCACACGATCAAGGACGCCGTCACGAAATGGACGGGGGCGAAATGACCGGGGCGCTCGACATTGGCCCGGTCGTGGTCTGGGCGGCGGGGCTCTCCACGCTGATCTCGCTCGGCACGACGATCTTCGCCTGGCTCACGTCCGGATCGCGCAAGAACGATGAGCGGCTGGATCGTTTGGTCGCCCGCGTCGATGAGCTGGAGCGCTTGGTCCAGACCCATGGCGACAAGATCGACCAGCTGCCCAATCAGGAGATGATGCACCGGCTCGAACTGAGCCTCGTGCGCATGGAAGGCCACATCGACCGGATGGACGAGCGCTTGCGCCCGGTCGCGGCGATCGCCGAGCGGATGCAGGAGCTGATGCTCGAACAAGCCAAAGAGGGGCGGAAATGAGTGCCGACATGGAAACCCTGATCCGAGAGCAGGCACGCCTGATCATTCTCAAGGCCCTGCTGCAGCAGATCGACGAAACGCTCAACTCGGATCTTCTGATCCACGAGCTGCGCCCGTTCGGGATCCGCAAGTCGCGCGAGTGGGTGCATGAGGAACTCGGTTATCTGCGCGAGATGGGAGCTCTCACCACCGTCGCCGTCGGTTCCGTGCTGGTCGCGACCCTCACGGAAAAGGGTCATCGCCACCTCAACCGCGAAATCGCGATCGAGGGCATCCAGCGCCCGTCGCGGCCGGGGGGCTGAGATGGCCGAGACACCGCGTGGGCGCGGGCGCCTCTCCTCGATCGATCTGATGCCGTCCGAGTGCGACGGCATCATCGCCTGGGCGGCGCAGGAGCTGGGCAACCGCGAGCGTACCCAGACCGACATCTACGCCGAGTTCGTCGAGAAGTGCGAAGCGCTGATGCGCGAGCATCGTGGCGAGCTCGAATTCAAGATCCCGGCCTTCAGCTCGTTCAACCGCTACGCCATCCGCATGGCGCGGCTGACGCGGCGGCTCGATCAGACCAGGGCGATCGTCTCGCAACTGGCCGACCGGTTCGATCCGGCCGACGCCGACAACCTGACCGTGATGGCCGCCGAAACGATCAAGGCGCTCGTGCTGCAGATGCTGGCCGAGGCGGACGAGGACAGCGTCGATCCGCTCGGCGTCATGCAGCTCGCCGCCGGGTTCAAGAATGCGGTGCAGGCACAGAACATCTCGACCGATCGGCGCCGGAAGGCCGAGGCCGACATGGCGAAAAAAGTCGACCAGGCCGTGACCGCCGTCGCGAAAGCCAAAGGCATGACGGCCGAAACCGCCGAGGCCATCAAAGCACAAATTCTCGGGGTTTGACCCGACAATCAAGGAGAGACCCATGGCAACTCAGTTTTCCACTCGGGTGCGCAATGCCGCGCTCAACGCGATTGAGACCACGATCGGCGCGGCACCCACTTTGGAACTGCGCACCGGCGCTCCTCCGGCCAGCGCCGCGGCAACCGACACCGGCACGCTCCTCGCATCGATGACGCTGCCATCCGACTGGATGGCCGATGCTGCCGCCGGTGCAAAAACAATCCTGGGCACCTGGCAGGACAGTGCCGCCGATGCCGCGGGCACCGTCGGCCACTACCGCATCAAAGCCGCGGGAGCGTGCGATATCCAGGGCACTGTGACGATCACCGGTGGCGGCGGCGACATGACCCTCGACAACCCGGTGCTGGCGGTCGGTCAACAGGTCACGATCACGGCGTTCACCCTCACTGCTGGGGGTGCGTGATGCCGCTCTCGCAGTTTCCAACCGTCATGCCGCGCGCGGTTACGGCGATCATCGCGGCGGCGGCAGCGCTCCGGTATCTGCGCGATACTGGAGGAGACATGACCTGGCTTGCGCTGGAGCTGGCGCAAGACAGCCTGCGCCCGGCTTACGAGGCGTCGCTTGCGGCGATCGAGGAAGGTGCCAAAGCGCCAGAAGCGGCATCTGCCTTCATGGCGTCGCTCGGCGGCCCGACCACGCTTGCGGAGTTTCAGGCCGCTCTCGCAGGGTTCATCGCGGCCACGGATGCGTGGCGCGTCTATCTCTCCGCATATCTGGCGACCCTACCGCAATCGTGCCTGGTCGGGATGGTGTATCGTCCGCTCGGCACCACTGGCACGTGGCATATCGAGCGGCCCGGTTACATCCCGAACGAGCATGCCGCTGTCCTACGTGCCGCGCCTGAACTCGCGGCGTTGATCGCGGCATTCGAGGCAGTGGGGGCCTGAGCATGGCATACGCCGCTGTCTCTGCTTATTCAGGAGCGGCAAAAACGACCGTCAATATCGGCGGGACGGCCTACGATATCTACACGTTCTCAAGCACCGGTGGCGGATCGATCACGTTCGGCGCTGGTGGCGATGTTGATTACCTGCTTGTCGGCGGTGGAGGTGGTTCCGGGTCTGGGTCTGCCGCTGGCGGCGGCGGCGGCGGTGGGGTGCTGAGCGGGCTGCTATCCGCAACTGCATCTGCGTATCCAATCACGGTCGGCGCGGGCGGCGCGGCTGCTACCGCAGGTGGCGTCTACGGCGGCGACGGCGAGAATTCGTCTTTCGCAGGCCTTACAGCTTACGGCGGCGGCGGCGCGGTTAACTACAACGGCGCTGGCGCGGATGGCGGTTGCGGCGGTGGCGGGGCGCCGGGAAACGGCGGCACAATGACTGGCGGCGCTGGCGTGACCGGTCAGGGATATGCTGGTGGTGCCGGGGTATTTGTGAGCGCCGCAAACCGCAGTGGCGGCGGCGGCGGTGGCGCAGGGGCTGTAGGCTATGATAGCGGCCTGAGCGGCACCGGGTCTCAGGGCGGTACAGGCGTCTCAATCGGCATCACCGGCACCGCGGTTTATTACGGTGGCGGTGGAGCTGGCGGGCGCCGCGAGGCCACATCAGGCGCCGCGGGCGGTGCTGGCGGCGGTGGGGCTGGCGGCTACGTCAATTCGTCTGGCACAACGTTTACTGGGTCTGGCGGCACAAATGGCCTTGGCGGCGGCGCGGGTGGCAGCGCGGGTGCTGTCAGCTATTCCGGCGGCTCCGGCGTGGTCATCCTGCGCGTCGCGTCGCCGATTGCTGCCGGAGCGACCGGATCGGCAAGCGGGGCGCTCGAGCTGACGGGATCCGCCACCGGACATGCGGATGCCGAAGGGCAAGCCTCGGCCGCGCTCGACATCGCGGGGAGCGGCAGCGGTGCCGCGACTGTCTCCGGGCGGGGCGAAGGATCACTGGACTTCAGCGGATTAGGTGCAGGTCGTGCAGATGTGCGTGCACAATCTTCCGGTGTGTTCGATATCGCAGCTGATGGAAGCGCCCGGGTCGATGCAGCTGGACAGGCATCCGGTTCAATCGACATCACCGGCACCGGGAGCGGCGGTGCCTTGGTCAAGGGCACAGCATCCGGCACGATAGACGTCACGGGCGCCGCCGCCGGCTCCGTGACCGATGCCGGCGCAGCGGTCGGGCAGGCAAGCGGCGCGCTCGATCTTTTGGCTACGGCGATCGGTCGTTCCTCCGTCTCCGGACAGGCTTCGGGGGAGATCGAAATTTCCGGATCGGCAGAGGGGCGGGCCGAGACCGGAGCGGGATCGTGGGCTTTCGTCGCCAAAGCCATCTGGCAAGACCGGGAGGCTAAAGGCGCATGGGCAGCATGAAATACACTATCTATAGCGCCGACAGTTTCCGGATGCTTATTACCGTAGAGCGTAGCAGCGGCGGGGTATTGCCGCTGGCTGGAGCGACCATTGAGGCGGTCGCTGCCAGCGGCAAAAGGCGAGCCGCTGCATCCATTGACATGATCGACGCCGAGGTGGGGCGGTTTGGCCTGATCTTTGGCAAGGGAGCGCTGGCGGTTGGGATGTGGCAACTGCAGCTTAGCAGGTCGCTGAAATAGTCGGCCTCGACCTTGGATGCAGAACATGATTCACCCCTTCTCACGGCGAGAGGGGATCATGATGCGGGGCACGGACGAG
>NZ_OBMT01000007.1 GCF_900217815.1 Rhodobacter maris | reverse complement strand
CTCGTCCGTGCCCCGCATCATGATCCCCTCTCGCCGTGAGAAGGGGTGAATCATGTTCTGCATCCAAGGTCGAGGCCGACTATTTCAGCGACCTGCTAGGGTCAGCTTTGCGGGCTTGCCGCCGAACCGATAGCGCAACGCCCAGGACTTCACGCCACTGGACTGCACCACAAGATATAGCCCCGACAGCGCCGGGTCGGGCACCTCGTATCGCTTCGCCGGGTCAGGTTTCGCGGCTTCAACCGCCTTGGTCGTCAACGCTTTCGCCATGGCCAATTTGCCCTCTGGGGTAACACTGGGGTAACAGATCAAGGTGTTTTTCGGTGTTACCCCAAGTTAGGAACTTAACCTAACACTTGGCGATTTTCCATTTATTTTTATGTCATTATTGGGCACGGATAGTTTTACAAATTTAGGCTATGTTGGATCGAAAAATTAGACTGTTAATCAATTGGTCGTAGGTTCGATCCCTACCGCCGGAGCCAATAACCCAATAAAATTAAGCGCTTAGTTGCTGACAAAAACAGTCATCGTCCGACGTCCGAACTTGTCCGACTTCGGACGATGTACGGAAGCCACCACGCGCGCATGAAAAAGCCCCGCTCGAAGCGGGGCTTTTTGCTTTATTGACCCAAGGCAGATTCGCCCCCATCATCGCTTGATCAACAAGTTTTGGGGGCGAGTTTTCATGACACAAGATCACCTCAAATTCACTTTCGTCTGCAAGCAGTGCGGAGCCAACCCGGCCACGCTCGAACTGCCTGAAAATTACACTGATAACGACACGGCAAAGTGCAAAGCATGTGGCGCTGAGCTCGGGCGCTATGGGGATATCAAGGCGGAAGCCATGCGCCTCGGAAAACAAGAAATCGAAAAAATGGTAAAGGACACCTTCAAGGGGCTGAAAGGCTGGAAGGTCAAGTAATCGGCAGGCGCGAAGAGGCATTACCCCTTTGCGCGGCAGGTGGTGCAGAGACGATGGCCGAAGCCGGAGCTGATGAAGCTGGCACCGCAACATAGGCAGGCGCGCGGCCGTTCGTTCAGGCGTCGCTCGAGCACATTCGCGGCCGCGCAGGCTTTGTCGCAGTGGGTTTGGCTCAGGCCAACTTGATGGCCGCTGTGAAACACCGCCCAGCTATCGCCGCTGCCCCGGATCTCGACCGCGGCGCTCATAGCATGGCCTTGGAATTTTTCACCGAGTTGGCTCGGAGTGCCTCTATTGTCAGAGCGGTGCAGTAAAGCTTGCCTCCGCTCTGAACGACATTCGTATTCGTGACGATCAATTTCGCTCCGTCGGGGCCAGAGATCTCTGTCCCCTCCTCGACCACGTGAATGGCCAAGCCGAAGATCATCGGCGCGGGCTCGCTCATGCCTTCTTCCTTTCCTGCTTTTGGGGCCGCTGCACGGCGGTGACGGCGCGGCCGGAGGTTTCGAGCTGCGGCGCCATGTAGATATCGGCGAGGTGCTGATCGACCGCGGCCGAGTTGCCGAGCACGTCGGCGGTGTCGTCTTTCGTGGCGCCGCCCGCGCGGGAGAGTGCGCCGAAGGTGCGGCGCAGGTCGCGGAACTGGAGGCCTGCCAGCGCCTCGGCCGCCGCGGCCGCGCCTTCGGCGGCGAGAGCCGCTGCGGCGGTGCGGCGCAGGGTCGCCCATCGGCGCTGAAAGCGGTCTTCTCCGTCCGGGCCCACGAAGGGCGCGGCGGCCACGTCATCCCAGATCAGGGCCGCGGCGGCCAGATCCTCGCGCCGGACGGTGCCGCCCGCAGCGGCAAGGGTGCGCGCGCGCGCCGCCGCGATGGCCGCAGTGAGCGCGGGGGTGGGCCGCGCAGATCTACACCCATCAGCGCCTGAACCGGGTGCTGATCATGGGCAACGTGCTCAAGGGCGCGAGCGATCAGACCGGCATCAAGACCAAATGGCCCAGCCTCGGGATGCGCGATAACCTGATCATTGGCGTGGGCACCGCGGTGCACCACATGCGCCCCGGCGTGATCGGGCCGCAGCACATGCGCCCGCTCGACGCGGATCCGGCGCCGATGGCTGCGGCGAGCGACGTGGCTGGGCCGTCCGGCATGCAGGGCTGGACGTGGGAGACGCCGGAAATCACGTTCGTCCCGGGCGAGACCACGGTGAAGATCTTCAAGCAGGGCACGCGGATCGACGGCGACTTGCAACTGTGGCTCAACGCGCGCGATGGCTCCTCCTATGACGTGATCACCGGGCGGCTGATCTACGACGGCGCAACGCTGCAATTCCGTCCGGTGCGCCGCCAGCGCGGCGGCACCGTCCAGTTCAAGACGGCGAATTACCTGGGCAAGAAAGACGGCATCCTTGCCGTCGTCGTCGCCAATTCCGGGGGCGCTGCGGTGGAGAACATCCGCCCGCAAGCCGCCTTCACCGGCTTCTACCAATGGGGGGTTTGAGATGAGCCTTGACGCATCCGTCATCACTGTGGACAGCGGCGCCAACGCGAATGGCTCCTGGCACATGCGCGACGATGGCACGATGACCTGCACCAGCGTGGTGAGCATCACCACGCTGGGCACTGCCTTCGCCGACATCATCACCCTGCCCTTCCCCAAGGAGTTCAAGAGCGGGTCCACCCCGGCTGTCTCCTGGGCGCTGGCGGTCGGGACCGGCGAAACGGGGATCGACGCCGGGGCAAATGCCATCGCCTTTTGTGCGCATGAGAACGATTTGGCCGAATTGGCAGAGGCAGAGATCGAACGCTTCCATCGCGGCAAGGGTCACTCAGCTTGGCGCTGCGAAACAGCGTAGCTTGACCACTTTCAGCTTGAAGCCGGCACGCCGAAACGGTAACGAAGAGGACGCTGCGGGTGTAGCTCAATGGTAGAGCATTTGCTTCCCAAGCAAGTGACGAGGGTTCGATTCCCTTCACCCGCTCCATCAGACCCCCTTTGCGGTCAATTTTCTCAATATCTTCTGGCACTTGCGTCCCTTCCGGTGCACATTCGGGCACCCATGGGACTTGTCTTGAAGCACTTTGAGCAATCCAAATCGGGAAGTTGGCAATACCGCCGCCGCGTTCCCAAAGACGTTTCCGAGGTCATCACCAAGCGCGAGTTCAAACGCAAACTGGGCGATTCCCGGAAGGAGGCCCTTGCCGCCTATCCGCAGCTTCAGGCCCAAGTGGAGCGCGAGATCGAGGCGGCGAAGCGGCGGCTTGCCGGGGCCGCGGCGGCATCGGGGCCGGGAGCAACGGAGCGCGAAGCCTATGCCGAGGCGCTGCGGCGTCGGGCCGATCTAATCACCAAGGGGGCGACGGAAGAGGCCCTTGAGCTGGCCGCCGATGCGCTGGCGGACAGCTTCCCGCAAGACGGCTATGAGCCCCTCGGAGCGCCCCCGGTCGCGCGCCACACGGTCAACCTTCTGCGCCTCGGGCCGGAACGCTACAGGCCCCCGGAGCCCACCTTGGGGGATGCGCTGCGGCTCTACCTGAAAGAGCATCTGAAAGTGGACAGCGCAGAGACGGACAGCCGCGTTGTCGGGCTTGCGCGCCGCGTCGTGGAGGCCGCAATCGCCGCCATCGGGCGCGATCTTCTGTTGACCGCGATCACCCGCGAAGACGCCCGCGCCGTCCGCGATCACATGCTGGACCGGGTGAAGGCCAGCCCTTTGCCGTGGCAGCGCATTGCTGCCTGATGCGCTTCATCACGCATTGGCGGGAAATCTGATGCACGGACAGAAGTATCGTTATGCCGACTTCGTCAGATCGCTAAGGCCGATTAACGGGAACGTCCAAGACCGGCTCGCCCAACTCACCCTACAAAACTTCTTCTGGCATATTGACGTCGCTGCCGAAGAGGGGATCATTGATGCGGCCTTACAAGGGCGCCTTCATGCAATGCGCCTTGAGCGCAACACGGTCCATATGCGAGCCCGGACGCATCGGGCGTTCTTGGGAACGTCCATATCGCCGTTTAACACGACCATCGAGACCGTGCGGCAGACGAAACTATGGCGTGCAGCCAATCCCTGAAACGCCTACAGACTGCCTACAATTTGGGGATTCTGTCGCGGCCATCCGATTGAATTTCAATTGAAATTCGTGATTTGAACGGATAGTTAGGAAGCTGGGGCTCTACCATCGAACTACACCCGCATGGCGCTTCCTTAGCGTGTCAGGCGCTGGCCTGCACCTGCAAATCCCCTGCCGCGACCCGCCCCCCCGGTGCGGGGTCCGCCCTCTACGACCGTCCCGCTGTCGCGGCCTCTCTGCGTCCCGATGTTAAGTTGACAAAAAGGATAAACTTCATGCAGAGAGAACCGGAGCGCATATGCGCGGATTCGAATCCTGTTCCGCTCCCGCGCCGCAGCTGCTAGAAGAGGCCCCCATGTCCCCGAGCGATGATGCGTTGATCCTGTTCCTCGACCGTCTGGGGGCCACCGGCCTTGCGCAGGCCTTGCGCGAGGCGGCGGCCTCCGATGCGCTCACACCGCTGGCGATGTTCATGGATGCCGATACGCTGGTGAAAGCAGTGATGCTGGGGCTTCTGGCCGCCTCGGTGCTGGCCTGGGCGATCTGGGCGGGCAAGCTGGTGCAATTGGCACGCGCGCGCCGGGCGCTTGGCCGCGATTACCGGCTTCTGGCGCGCGAAGGGCGTCTTGGCGCCATTTTGCCCCGGGGGGTGGTGGCACAGATGTCGGCCGCCGCAAGCGCCGAGGTGCGCGCTTCCGAAGGGCTCCCCGATGTCGGCGTGAAGGAGCGTGTGGCAATCGAGCTTGGCCGGATCGAGGCAGGGGCCGCGCGCGCCATGCAATCCGGGGTGACGGCGGTGGGCTCGGTCGGCTCGACCGCGCCTTTCGTCGGGCTTTTCGGCACCGTCTGGGGGATCATGAACGCCTTTGTCGGCATTGCCGAGAGCGGCTCTTCGAACCTTGCGGTGGTTGCGCCCGGCATTGCCGAGGCGCTGATGGCGACCGCGCTTGGCCTTGTTGCCGCCATTCCCGCGGTGCTGCTTTACAACCACCTGACCCGCGCCATCGGCGGCTACCGGGCCGCGCTTGCCGATGCGGCGGCGCTGGTCGAGCGCACGCTCTCGCGCGATCTTGACCGCGCGCGCCATCAGCCCGAGGCCACGCGCGCGCTGCATCTGGTGGCGGAATAATGGCGCTGCGGCTCTCCGAAGAGGATGATCTCGCGCCCGAGGCGTCGATCAACATCACCCCTTTCATCGATGTGATGCTGGTGCTTTTGATCATCTTCATGGTCGCGGCTCCGCTGTCGACCGTCGATGTGCCGGTCGATCTGCCGGTGGCCTCCAGCAAGCCCTCGCCGCGGCCCGCCGATCCGGTCGTCGTCACGCTGCGGGCCGATGGCGCGCTGCTTCTGGGCCGCGATCCGGTCACGCCAGAGGCGCTTGGCCCGGCGATCGAGGCCGCCACCAAGGGCGACCGGGAGGCGCGGATCTTTGTCTCCGCCGACAAGGCCGTGGCTTATGGCGAGATGATGGCGCTGCTCGACCGGATGCGGGCGGCGGGCTATCTGCGGGTTGGCCTCGTCGGCCTCGAACAAGCCGATGCTGACGCAATCGCAGGCGCGCTTGCTCCCAGCGCCGGGGCCGCGCCGTGAGCCTTTCGCTCGCCCTGCAGGAGGCGGGTGCCGCCCCCCCGTCCGGCGCGCGGGTGGTGCTCGCCGGGCTTGCGGTCTCGCTCGTGCTGCATGGTACGGCGCTCGCCGTCTTCGCCCGCACCGAGGCGGCCCCCACGGCGCTTGTCGCCGCGGGCGCGGGGGGCGAGGATCTGCAAAGCTTCGAGGCGATCGAGGCCGCTTTCGTCGATCTGCCGCCGCCCGAGGTGAAGCTTGCCCCGCCGCAGATGGCGCTGCCGCTCACCGCCCCGGTGATCGAAATCCCGCAGGTGGTTCTGCCCGATCCGATCCTGCTGCCGCCCGAACCGCCGAAAATCGCGCCGCCCGAAATCGAGCAGCCGGCACCGCCCCCCGAGGTGAAGCCCGAAGCCAAGCCGAAGCCGAAACCCGAACGCGCCGAAAAGCCGCCGGAGCGGCAACCGAAGGCAAAGCCGGCACCGCAACGCGCCGAGAGCCGCGCGGCGAGCCGGGCAGCGGGCGCGGGCGGGGCCACCGGTGCAGGCACGGGCGGGCAAGCTGCGCAGGCAAACCTTTCTGCGGGGGCCGAGAAATCGCTGCTCAGCCGCTGGGGGGCCGCAATCCGCGCGCGCGTCGAGCGGCGCAAGAGTTACCCGAGCGCCGCGGGCCGCGCCGAGGGCACGGTGACAGTAGCGCTGACGGTCAGCCCCACCGGCGCACTCGCCGCCGCCTCCGTCACCCGTTCTTCGGGCAATGCCGCGCTCGATGCGGCAGCGCTCGCGGCGGTGCGCAAGGCGGGCAGCTTCCCCGCCGCCCCCAAAGAACTCACAAAACCGGGCTACAGCTTCTCGCTGGCGATCAAATTCGCGCGCTGAGCGCTCAGGGGCGCGCGAGCAATTGCGCGAGGTCGAGCCCCGCGGGCATCCGCCCCGACAGATCGAGCGTGGCGAAAATATCGGCCAGATGCGCCGCCATCACCCGCTCCGCCTCGGCGCCATCGCGGGCATGGAGCGCGGCGAGCAGCGTGGCGTGATCATGGTCGCGGCAGGTCTCGAGCCCGGCCGCACCATAAATCGCCACAATGAGCGAGCTGCGCGTGACCAGATCCTTGAGGATCCGCACCAGCGTGGCATTGCCGCTCGCCTCGGCAAGCCGCAGATGGAACTGCCCCGAGAGCCGGATCGCCTCGTGACGGCTGCCGCGCGCATGCGCCGCCGCCTCCTCTTCCAGCACCGCTGCAAGCGCCGCGAGTGTTTCGGGCGAAGCGCGCTCAGCCACCAGCCGTGCCACGGCGGGCTCAAGTGCGGCCCGCGCCTCGATCACGTCGCGCGCCTGCGCCGGGCTCGGGCAGGCCACATAGGCGCCGCGGTTCGAGCGCAGCTCCACCACCTCGCGCGCCGCCAAAAGCAACAATGCGCGCCGGATCCGCATCCGCCCCACCCCGAAGGCCTTGCACAGTTCCGATTCGGAAAGCTTGGTCCCCGCCGCCAGCCGCCGTTCCATCACTGCCTCGAAAATACGCTCCACGATCTCCGCTTCGGTGATTTCCTCACCAGAAGCGGGATCATCGATTTCTCTCTCGGGGCCGTCGGTCATCGGAGCCATCTCGAAACTGCCTGTCAGAACAGGGAAATACATGGCGGGCGCCCGCTCAACAAGCGCCCGGCGTGGTGACCGCAAGCTTAACAGGAAAGTTGACAGGATTGTTAACAATATTTTCCCTGTTCTCAGCCGCCGCGCCAAGCGCCCGGAACCGGCCACCGCACCGAACAACGACGGTCCCAAGGGAGTATCCACGATGAACAGACGCACCATGCTTCGCACCACCGCGCTTGCGGTCGTGGCGGGCCTCACCTTCTCTGCCGCCACGGCTCAGGCCGAAGACACGCTGAAGATCGGCTTTGTCGGCGTCACCTCCGGGCCGGCCGCGGCCTGGGGCACCTCGAACGTGCGTTCGATGCAGACGCTGGCGGCGATGCTGAACGAAAAGGGCGGCGTCGAGATCGGCGGCACCACCTACAAGATCGAGATCGTCACCTTCGACGACCAGAAAGACCCCAAACGCGCGATTGCCGGCATGGAGCAGATGGCGCAGCAGGGCATTCATTACGTGATTGGCCCGAACGTCGATGACGGCGCCGCCGCAGTGCGCCCGGTGGCAGAGGCCAATGACATCATGTATGTCCCCTATGCCTTCCCGAAAGAGCTGTACACCAAGCCCGCCGAAAACGCGATCCTCGGCATGGTGGCGAGCTATCAATCGGGCCCGGCGATCTACAAATACCTGAAAGAAAACAAGGGCGTTGCGAAGGTCGCCTTTGTTGCTGCGAATGAATCCGACCCGCTGAGCCAACGCGACAGCGGCGTCGAGGCTGCCACGGCGCTCGGCCTTGAAGTGACGTCGTCGGATGTGACCTATCAGGTCGACACGACCGACTTCACCCCGGTGCTGCTGCCGGTGCTGAAAACGCAACCCGATCTGCTTGTCCTCTCGGGTGTGGCCCCCGCCGCCGCGCCGCAACTGATCCGCTCGGCGCGGGATCTTGGCTATACCGGGCTGATCTCGACTGAAACAGCACAGGATGCCAAGGTGATCGAAGAGGGCGCAGGCGATGCCGCGAACGGCTTCATCTCCGTGGGCGGCGCCTCCACCCCCGAGATCGCCTCGGATTACATGAAGGCGTTCGTGGCGAAATACACCGAGATGTTCGGCGAATATAACGACGAGTCGAACACCAAGGTCTATGCGCTCGAATATATCCTCGACACGATGAAGGCCGCCCCGGCATCCATCACCGATATCGCCGCCTTCAAGGCGGAGATGGACACGTTCGAGGCGCCGAACCCGTTCATGAAGGGCGATGCAAAGCTGACCTATGTCGGCACCACCTCGTTTGGCCAAAAGCGGCAGCTTTCGGTGCCGCTCGTGGTGAACGAATATCAGGGCGGCAGCTTCGAGACGCTCTTCGTGGCCACGGTCGACTGAACTGAGCCTTGCCAACACCGGACCCGGCCGCCCAAGGCCGGGTCTTTCCACCCCGGGGAGAGGGACGGAATGGAGCAGATCATCGTCAACGGGCTCTTTCTTGGCGCATCCTATGCGCTGATCGCGCTCGGCCTCACGCTCATCTTTTCACTGATGAACGTGCTCAATTTCGCGCATGGGCAAATGTATGTGCTGGGCGGGTTCATCACCTATACGGTGGTGGCGCAGTTCCATCTGCCCTTCGTCGTCGGGCTGATCTGCTCGGCTGTGGCGCTTGCCGCCCTTGGCGCCTTTGCCGAGCGGTTCCTGTTTGCCCCCGTGATCCGGCGCTCGAAACGCGAAGAAAGCACGATGCTGCTTGCCGCCGGGATCGCGTTTTTCCTCGATGCGGTGACGCTTCTCGTCTTTGGCGAAAAACAACGCGGCATCCCGAAGATCGTGCAAGGCGTGTTCAACTGGGATTTCCGCATCGTCATGCCCTATGACCGGATCCTGATCGGCTGCCTTGCGGTGGCGCTGATCGCCGCCTTCATCCTCTTCATGCGCCTCTCACGCACGGGCCGCGCGATGCGCGCGCTTGCACAAGACCGGATGGCCGCCGAGCTGATGGGCGTCGATGTCGGGCGCTATTCGATGATCGGCTTTGCCCTTGGCGCCATGCTCGCGGGGCTCGTGGGCGGGCTTTTGGTTTCCATCGTGGGCGTCAACCTCGGCATGGGCGGGCCCACCTCGATCAAGGCCTTCATGATGATCATGATCGGCGGCGCGGGCGTGATTTCGGGCGCCATCGCCGGCGGCTTCATCCTTGGCATGCTCGAAAGCGTCGGCCTGTCGCTTCTCGCAGCCTATGGCGACATCACCTATCTCGTCATCTTCGTGTCGCTCCTGATCTTCCTCGCCTTCCGCCCGCAGGGGCTGATGGGCAAACCCTGGGGTTGAGCCATGATCCGTTTTCTGTCCGTGGCGGCATTTCTCGTCGCCCTCTTCATCGGCGTGCCGGTGCTGATCACCCTCACCGGCCGGTGGGATTTCTACTACACCCTCACCTCGGTGGCGCTTCTCTCCATCGGCTCGGCGGGGGTCTGGCTCACCTTCTACATCGGGCGGATCAACATCGGCCAAGGCGCCTATGCGCTGGTGGGCGGTTACGTCGCTGCGGTGCTGATCACCAAACTCGGCTTCAACTTCTGGGCAACGCTGCCGCTCGCGGGGCTCTTTTGCGCCGCGTTGGCGGTGCTGATCGGCCTGCCGATCCTGCGGCTCCGGGGCGTTTACTTCTCGATGGTGACACTGGTGCTGACGGAGGTGGCGCGGCTCTCGGCGCTTGCGCTGCCCGTCACCAATGGCGCGCGCGGCATCACCTCGATCCCGCTGCCCGGCGAAGTGTCGCTCTTCGGCATCACGCTCCTGCCCGATTTCGCCACGCTCGAAAACCCGAAGCTCGCCTTTTACCTGATGGCCGTCACGTTGATGTGCCTCGCCTACCTTGTGCTCTGGCGCATCACCCGCTCACGGCTTGGCCATCTGTTCCGGTCGCTGCAACAGAATGAAGACCTCGCCGCCTCGATCGGCGTCAACATCGCCTTCCTGCGGGTGCTGGCCTATGCGATCTCGTCGTTCATGGGCGGCATTGCGGGGGCGGGTTTCGTGGTGATCTCGCAATCCATCTACCCCTCGTCGTTTCAGGTCGCCGACAGCGTCAACTTCATACTCAACTGCTTCCTCGGCGGGCTTGGCTTCGTGTTCGGCCCGATGCTCGGCACGCTGGTTCTCTACTTCGGCTGGTCGCTCCTTTTTGCGGCGGCGAAATACCAGATGCTGATCTATTCGACGCTCCTGATCGCGGCGATGCTGGTGGTGCCGAACGGCCTTTTGAGCCTGCCTGCGATGCTGCGCGGCAAAGGGGGTGAAAAATGAGCCCGATCCTGCAGATCCGCCATGTGACCAAGCGCTTTGACGGGCTCGTCGCGAACAATGACATCTCCTTTGAGGTCGGCGAGCGCGAGATCCTCTCGGTGATCGGCCCGAATGGCGCGGGCAAATCCACGCTCTTCAAGATGATCTCCTCGTTCCTGCGCACGACCTCGGGCGAGGTGTTGTTCCGCGGCGCGCGGATCTCGAACCTGTCGCCGCATGCCGTGGCGCGCAAAGGCGTGGTGCGCACCTTTCAGGAAACGACAATCTTCCGCTCCATGACGGTGCGGGAAAATGTGATCGTTGCCCACCACCTGCGTGCGCGGGCCTCGCTTGCGGGCTTTTTCTTCGGCTCCAGCGCGGCGCGCGCCGATGAGGCGGCTTTTGCGGCCTCTGCCGACGAGATCATCGGCTTTCTCGGGCTTGGCGCGATTGCCGATGAGCTCGCCTCAAACCTGCCGCAGGGGCATTTGCGCGCGCTTGGCATGGCAATCGGGCTCGCCACCAATCCCACGGTGCTGCTGCTCGACGAACCCTTCGCGGGGATGAACCACGATGAGACGATGCGGATGGTGGCGCTGGTGCGGCGGCTGCGCGACGAGCGCGGCATCACCGTGCTTTTGGTCGAGCATGACATGCCCGCGGTGATGAAGATCTCCGACCGGATCGTGGTGCTCAATTTCGGCGAAAAGATCGCCGAGGGCACGCCGGCTGAAATTCAGGCCAACGAGCGGGTGATCGAGGCTTATCTCGGCTCCGAAGATGCCGCCATCGGGATGTAAGACATGCTTTTAAGCCTCGAAAACATTGAACTTTATTATGACCACGTCTATGCGCTCAAGGGCGTGTCGCTGCATCTGGCCGAGGGCGAGACGGTGGCGTTGATTGGCGCCAATGGCGCGGGCAAATCCTCGATCTTGCGCGCCATCACGGGGCTGCGCAAACCGCGCGCGGGCACGATCACCTATCGCGGCGAACGGATCGACGGGCGCGCCCCGGCGGATATCGTGAAAATGGGCATTGCCATGGTGCCCGAGGGGCGGCGGGTGTTCCCCTTGATGTCGGTGAAGGACAACCTCTTGATGGGCGCCTTTTCGCGCTCCGACAAGGCGGGGATCGCGCGCTCGCTCGACTCGGTGCTCACCCGCTTTCCGCGGCTGAAGGAGCGCTACGGCCAGCAGGCGGGCACGCTTTCGGGCGGCGAGCAACAGATGATGGTGATTGGCCGCGCGCTGATGGCGGCGCCGAAGCTGCTTTTACTCGACGAACCCTCGCTCGGCATTGCCCCCAAACTCGTGCAGGACATCGCTCGCTCCATCGTGGCGATCAGCCGCGACGAGGGCGTTTCGGTGCTGCTGGTCGAACAAAACAGCCGCATGGCGCTGTCGATCTCCTCGCGCGCCTATGCGCTTTCAACCGGCACCGTGGCGCTGACCGGCGCCTCGAAAGAGCTGATGACAGATCCGCGCATCAAGGCGGCTTACCTCGGCGGAGACCTCTGATGCGCCTTTTGGTGATCAACCCCAACACCACCGCGGCGATGACCGAAAAGATCGGCGCCGCCGCACGCCGCGTGGCAAGCCCCGGCACCGAGATCGTGGCGGTGAACCCGGCCCATGGCCCCGCCGCGATCGAGGGCTATTACGACGAGGCGATGAGCCTCGCTGGGCTTTTGGGCCTGATCCGGGGACGGGATGATTTTGACGCCGTGATCATCGCCTGCTTTGACGATACCGGGCTCGATGCGGCGCGCTGCGTGACCGAAAAGCCCGTGCTCGGCATCGGCGAGGCGGCGTTCCACATGGCGGCGATGCTCGCAAACCGGTTTTCTGTCGTCACCACGCTTGGCCGCTCGGTGCCCGCCATCGAGCATAACCTGACGCGCTACGGGCTGATGGCCCGCTGTGGCCGGGTGCGCGCCTCGGAGATCCCGGTGCTGGAGCTTGAAGACCCCGCCAGCGATGCCTGCGCGCGCATCGGTGCCGAGCTTGGCCGTGCCATCATCGATGACCGCGCCGAGGCAATCGTGCTGGGCTGCGCGGGCATGACCGACCTCGCGCAAAGGCTCTCCGAGACCCACGGCCTGCCGGTGCTGGATGGCGTCGTCTGCGCCGTGGCGCAGGCCGAGGCGCTGGTGCGGCTTGGCCTCACCACCTCGCGGCTGGGCGGGTATGCGCCGCCCCGCCGCTGAGGCTCACACCGGCAAAGCCTCAAGCGTGGCCTTGATCAGCGCGATGTTGTCGGGTGCCGAGAAGCGGTGATCGGCGCCTTTCACCATGGTCAGGCGGATGTCTTCCCCCTCGGCATGGTTGAAGAGCTTCACCGCCCAGTCGGGCGGCACCGACCGGTCGAGCGAGCCTTGCAAGAGCCGCGTGGGCATGGGCAGCGGCAGCGGATCGCGCATGACAAAGTGATCGCGCCCGTCGACGATGAATTTTTTCATGATCCGGTAGGGTTGCGGCCCGTATTGCAGATCGACATAGCCTTGGTCCATCAGCGCGGTCTTCTGCTCGTCGGTCAGCGCGGCGAAGTATCCGTCCTCGGTGAAATCCTGCGCCGCCGCCACGGTCACGAGCGCCGCCACCTTCTCGGGGCATTCTCGGGCGAGCAAAAGCGCAAGCCAGCCCCCCATCGAGGAGCCCACAAGCACCTGCGGCCCCTCGGCAATCTCGTGGAGCACGGCCTTGGCATCGGCAAACCAGTCCTTCACCGAGGTCTCGGGGTAGCTCTCGGAGGATTGGCCATGGCCCGAGCAATCAAAGCGTACGAAGGCCCGGCCATTGGCGGCCGCCCAAGCGTCGAGCGCCTCGGCCTTGTCGCCCGACATGTCCGAATGCAGCCCGTGCAGGAACATCACGCCGGGGCCGCTCCCCGAACGCTTCTGATAGGCGATGCGGTGGCCCTCGGGCGTGGTGAAGAATTCGGTCATCGGGTCCTCCTTGCTGGCGGGGCGAGCCTAGCCCCCTGCCCCGCCCTTCTCAAGCGGCGCGAAACGCCGCGGGGGGCGTCGTTTTCGGGATGGACGGTTTCTTGCTGCCGGGCTAGGCGGAGGCATGACCACAACGGACCGCATCCTGCCCGGCATCGTCTTGATGCTCGGCTTCTGCACCATCGCGCCGCTCATCGACGTCGCCTCGAAACTTGCTGCGCAGGCGGTGCCGGTGGGCACCGTCACGCTCGGGCGCTATGTGGCCCAGGCGCTTCTGATGCTGCCAATCGTGGTGCTGCTCCGGCATCCTTTCAGGATGACGCGGCGCGCCGCCGCCATCACCTTCGCGCGCGCCGCGGTCTCGATCACCGCCACTTACAGTTTCGTCGCCGCGGTGCAGGTGATGCCGATTGCCGATGCCCTCGCCATCGCCTTTGTCGAGCCGTTCGTGATCCTGTTCATCGGCCGGTTCTTTCTGGGCGAAGAGGTCGGGCCGCGGCGGCTTGGCGCCTCGGTCGTGGGCTTCATCGGCGCGCTGTTCGTGATCCAGCCCTCCTTCATCACCTTCGGCGCGGTGGCGCTTTACCCGCTCGGCACGGCGGTGAGTTTCGCGCTTTATATCCTGCTCACCCGCGCGCTCTCGCGCCACATGCATCCTGTGCCGATGCAGCTTCATACCGCCTGGGCGGCGATCGTGCTCCTTGCCCCGGTGCTGACGCTTGGCGGGACATTCGAGATTGGCCAGCTCCGTTTTGAGGCGCCCGAAGGGATCTTCTGGCTCTGGTGCTTCTGTGTTGGCCTCGCCTCCACCATCAGCCACATGTCGATGAGCTATGCGCTGAAATTCGCCCCTTCCTCGACCCTGGCACCGCTCCATTATTTCGAGATGCTCACCGCCACGCTTTTTGGTTATCTCGTCTTCGGAGATTTTCCGAATGCGCTCACCTGGGTCGGCGTGGCGATCATCACCGGCTCCGGGCTTTATGTGATCCACCGCGAACGGGTCACGGCACGAGCGCTGCGAGCACCGCGCCCAGATGCGCCTTCGGCACCAGAACCAGCATCGGCCCGGTGATCTCGAGCGTGACCGGCCCGGTCACCTCATTCGAGGTGCCAACGCGGCCCGCGGGGGTGAACTCGAGCCCTTCAAGCGGCCACAAAAGCCCCTCCGCCCGCCCCGAAGCCGGGCCCATAGGGTAAAGGGAAAGCCGCGTGGTCGCGGGCAGATCAAGTCGAAATCGTGGCGGGGCGCGAAAGATCACCTCGTCTTCCGCGATCAGCACGACCGCCTGCGCGGGCCGTGCGGCGATTTCACTGAGCGCGGCAAGGGTATGATCGAGTCGCAACCCCGTAAACCCGAGGCAGAGATAGAATCGCGCCGCCACCCGATCGAGGCATTTACCAAAATCGGTGCTGTCCTGCTCCTCGATCCGGTGCAGCCGGTCGGAAAGCCTTGCCTGCGCCTCTGCGCTGAGGCTGTCGAGATCGCCGATCACCGCTTGCGGCGTAAACCCATGAAATAAAGCGGTTTGAGCCCCGCCATCGGCCGCCACGAGGGCGGGAGCCAGCGCCAGCGCCTTCGTGACATCCGCCGCTTCCGCGACCCCGCCCCCCAGAAGCGTGACCCCGCCTTCAGATTGGACAATCATCTCCGACATGGCATGATTGGTTACGATTAAGGCGAGAGAACTCAAGCGCAAACGCGAAGATTCCACAATATTGCCCCAATTCGTTCACTCGAAAGAACGACTTGGGCGGTCATGGTGAACGTGACGAGTTCAGTAGAAGGCGACGGTCAATGGTTGGAGCGAGCAAGATTCTCACCGTGTCCTACGGGACCTTCTCGTGCACGCTCGAGGGGTTCGACGAGCCTTTCAACACGATGAAGGCGATCGCGGAATATTTCCGCGATCTGGCGGCGGATGACCGCTACTTCGGCGCCGAGCCGCCGCAACCCGATGCCGAGATGCTGCACCGCATCGCCGAGCGTGAGATCCAGCGCCGGGTCGAGGCGAAGATCCAGAAAAACGGCGTGGTGCTGCGCCCACGCATCGGCGCACCGGGCAGCGAAGAGGGCCCGGGCATCGTGGTGCCCTCGGCGCAGCAAGTGATCGCCCCCGAGGCCGTGCCGAATCCGGAGCCGGTCTATGGCGCGGCCTCGGGCGCCTCTTCCGAGGCGCCGCCTGCCGCCGATCCGGTCTCGGATTCGGTGGCCGCCAAGCTGCAACGGATCCGCGCCGCGGTCGCCCATGCCCGCGCGGAGCCCGCATCCACCAGCGAACCGCAACCGCTCCCCGCTGAGACGCCCGCGCCCGAAGCGAGCAAACCGGAGGCGCCCGCGGCCCAAACCCCGGATTTCGACGTCGAACCGGACGCCCCGCAGGAACCGGTTGCAAGCGTCGCTGACTTCGGCTTCGCGCTCGACATTTCCGGCCCGCTGAGCGCCGACGAGACGGCTGCGCTCGCGGATGACGCGGGCATCGAGGCGGATCTCGAGGCAGGGATCGAGACGGCGCGTGCGGAGCAGCCCCCCGCCACGCCGGCGACCGAATCGCAAGCCGCGGATGCCCCGGAAGAAGAGCGGATTGACGAGGCCGAGCGGATCCAGCGCGAGAGGCAGCGCCGGCGCGCCGAACGTCGCGCCGCGCGCCTGGCGATGGCCGAAGTCGAGCAGCTGGAGAAAGCGCGCGAGCTGCGCGCCGAGGCCGAGGCCGAGGCACGCCAGACCGCGCAAACAGCGGCGGAAGACAACACCGAAGACAACGCCAAGGTGACAGCGGAAGAGGTGGTGCCTCCCCCCGCTGCGGCGCGTCCGGTCATCCGCGCCCGGGTGATCAAGCTGCGCCGCGCCGAACCGGCGCCCCCCGTCGCACAGGAGATCGCGTCGATTGATGCCGCCGCGCCAACCGAAGCCGCGCCAGTGCCGGAAGATGCCGAGGCGCTGCTTGCCGCGGTGACCGCCCAGCTCGGCTCCGACAGCGCGACCCGCACCGAAGCGGAGATCGCGGCGGAGGTCCCGGAGGCCGATGACACGCTGATGGCGGAACTCGCAACGCTGGCCGAAGACCTGCCCGACGATTCCGACTGGGGCAGCCTTGCCGCCGTGCAACATGCTCTGGCCGAGGCCATTCCGGACGAGGCGGCGCTGCTGCCGCAGACCGAAGATGCCCCCGCTCCGATCGCCGCCGCCCCGGCCGAGGATACGCCCGAAGCATGGGATGCGGCAACAGACGCCGCAGAGACCGAAACAGATCTCGACGCGGGAGGCACAGCCAACAGCGCAGCGGAGATACCGGACGAGACGCTCGCAGAAACACCCGCAGAGACGCCCGCAGAGACGCCCGACGCCCCGGGAGTGGCGCCCTCCGTCGCGCCCGTCCCCGCAGCGACCCGGGCTCCGCAGCCGCTTGCCGAAGGAGATCTGTCGCGGCTCCTCGAGAAAACCGATGCACAGATGGCGGGCAGCGAAAGCAAGCGCCGGATCTCGGCGATTGCCCATCTCAAGGCCGCCGTGGCCGCAACAGTGGCGGACCGGCGCGCCGGTGCCCGCGCACGGGCCGAGATCGAGACCGACGAGACCGAGCCCTATCGTCAGGATCTGCGGCAGGCCGTGCGCCCGCGCCGCCCGCTGGGGCTGGCCGAGTCCGGGCCCCGCGCCGCCGTCTCCGGCGCCCGGCCCGAATTGCGTCCGGCCCCTCTCGTGCTCGTCTCCGAACAACGCGTCGATCACCTGCCGCGCACCGAAGAAGCCCATGCCCAGGCGGTGCGTCCCCGCCGGGTCAGCACCGCGAGCCTGCAACGCCTGCGCGCGGAGGACGACCTTTGCGATCCGGAGGAGGACGGCTCAGCAACCGCTGCAGATGAAACCACAACGGGGTTTGCCGAATTCGCCCGCGCGCGGGCGCCGCAAGGTCTGGCCGAATTGCTCGAGGCCGCCGCGGCCTATACTGCGCAGGTCGAGGGACGGCCGCATTTCTCGCCGCCGCAGATCATGCGCAAGGTGACCGCGCTCGAGACCGAGGACATCAGCCGCGAGGACCGGTTGCGGGTGTTCGGTACGCTGCTGCGTCAGGGCAAGATCGCCAAGGTCAAACGCGGCCAATATGCGATCACCGAGGCGAGCCGGTTCTTCGAGCGGCGCGCCTGACCCTGAGGCGGGCGCGCCTGCGCCCGCCGAGGCCAATCAGCAAACGGAGGGGCAAAGCCCCTCCGTTTTCATTTTTGCTCAGGGGGAGGCGCTTCCGGGTCGGCCTTGCCGACACCGATGAAGATCGGTTTCAGCGGCACGATCCAGAGGAAGCCCAGCACGACATAGACCAGAACCGAGCCCCACCAGGGCAGCATGCCCCAGCGCGTCTCGGCCCAGGCCACGGCCGAGACCGCCACCACGATATAGGCTGGCAGCCCCAGCACGAGAACGAGCAGCGAGAGCCGCCGACGGGTGCGATAAGAGAGCGCCATCAGTCTTCGAACGGGTCGGTGACAAGGATCGTGTCATCGCGCTCGGGGCTCGTCGAGAGCATCGCCACCGGGCAGCCGATCAGCTCTTCGATGCGGCGCACATATTTGACCGCGGCACCGGGGAGGTCGTTCCACGAGCGCGCGCCTTGCGTGCTTTCCGACCAGCCCTCAAGCTCTTCATAAACCGGCACGGCTTTCGCCTGCAGCGCGGCCTGGGTGGGCAGATAATCGTAGCGCACGCCATCGACATCGTAGCCCACACAGATTTTCAGCACCTCGAACCCGTCGAGCACGTCGAGCTTGGTCAGCGCGATGCCGTTCATGCCCGAAATCGCGCAGGTCTGGCGCACCAGTACCGCATCGAACCAGCCGCAGCGGCGCTTGCGCCCCGTGACCGTGCCGAATTCATGCCCGCGCGTGCCAAGACGCTCGCCATCCTCGTCCTTCAGCTCAGTCGGGAACGGGCCTTCGCCCACCCGCGTGGTGTAAGCCTTGACGATGCCAAGCGAGTAATCGACGGCATTCGGGCCAAGCCCCACGCCCGTCGCCGCCTGCCCCGCGATCACGTTCGAGGAGGTCACAAAGGGATAGGTGCCGAAGTCGATGTCCAGAAGCGAGCCCTGCGCGCCTTCAAAGAGGATCCGCTTGCCCGCCTTGCGCAGCTCTCCAAGCACCTTCCAGACCGGCTTGGCATATTGCAGGATCTCCGGAGCAATCGCCTGCAGATCGGCAATCAGAGCGTCACGGTCGATCGGCGGCAGGCCCAGCCCCTCGCGCAGCGCATTGTGGTGGATGAGCGCGCGGTCCACCCGCGTCGCCAGCGTCGCCGCATCGGCGAGATCGGCCACGCGGATCACGCGCCGCCCCACCTTGTCTTCATAGCAGGGGCCGATGCCGCGCCCGGTGGTGCCGATCTTCGCGTTAGAGCCCGCCGCCTGCGCCTCGCGGGCGCGGTCCAGCTCGCCATGGAACGGCATGATCATCGGCGTGTTCTCCGCCACCATCAGCGTCTCGGGGGTGATCTGCACGCCCTGTTCGCGGATCGCGGCGATCTCTTTCAAGAGGTGCCAGGGGTCGAGCACCACGCCATTGCCGATCACCGAGAGCTTGCCGCCCCGCACCACGCCCGAAGGCAGCGCGTTGAGCTTGTAGACCTTGCCGCCGATCACCAGCGTGTGGCCCGCGTTATGGCCGCCCTGAAACCGGGCCACGACATCGGCGCGCTCGCTGAGCCAGTCCACGATCTTGCCCTTGCCCTCGTCGCCCCATTGGGCGCCGACAACCACCACGTTGGCCATGCATCTTTCTCCGCTGGTGTGAAACCGTGCGACATATAGCGAGCCGGGCGGGCGGGGGGAACCGCTTTTTCGCCGCAATCGGCCCCACTTCCCCCACGATCATGCGACTGCGCGCCTCAGCGCCCCGCAAACGGGGTTGCGCGCGAGGCCCCATCCGCCTAGATAGGCGCGTCGATAGAAAGAAGGCGCGCGCCCCTCATGGAAAACGTCCAGAACGTCATTCTCGTCGTCCACCTCGTGTTGGCGCTTCTGCTGATCGGGGTGGTGCTCTTGCAGCGCTCCGAGGGCGGCGGGCTCGGCATGGGCGGCGGGGGCGGTGGCGGTGGCACCGGCGTGATGACCGGCCGTCAGGCCGCCAATGCGCTCTCGAAGGTCACCTGGGTCTTTGCGGCCGCGTTCTTCGCCACTTCGATCACGCTCACCGTTTTTGCCGCGCGGGCCGCGAAAGAGGGGTCGGTGCTTGACACTCTGAGCATCACCGCGCCCGCCGAGGCGCCCGCCGAAACCGGCTCGCCGCTCGTCGGCGCCCCGCCGCCGGCGGCCGATGAACCGATGCTGCCGCCGGTTCCGGCCGCACCCGCAACCGATGCGGCCCCTGCCGCGGACGCCCCGGCGACGGAGGCACCTGCGGCCGAAGCGCCCGCGAACGAAGCCCCCGCTGAGGAAGCTCCGGCGGCCGATGCCGCAACCGACACGCCGGCCGAGAGCCCGGCGGAAACTCCGGCGCTGCCGATGGGCGTCTCGCCCTATTCGGACGCCCCCGCCTCGAACTGAGGCGCTCCGAAGCTCTGTCCCGCGCGCCCTCGGCGCGCGTCCCATCTTCATCTCTCCACAATGTTTAGGGGCAACCGCCCTTCTTAACTCAATCTGTTGCGGTCCGGTTGCGGGCGAGCCGCGAATCATGTAACACTCAAATCCCGTGATCCCGGTTCATCCGAACCAGGAATGCTATGGAATTTGCTGATCACGGGGGCCTCATGGCACGTTATGTCTTCATCACCGGTGGCGTGGTTTCCTCGCTCGGCAAGGGTCTGGCCTCGGCGGCGCTTGGCGCGCTTTTGCAGGCACGCGGCTTTTCGGTCCGCCTGCGCAAGCTTGACCCCTATCTCAACGTCGACCCCGGCACGATGTCGCCCTTCGAGCACGGCGAGGTTTTCGTCACCGATGATGGCGCCGAGACTGACCTCGACCTTGGCCATTACGAGCGTTTCACCGGGGTGAGCGCGCGCAAAACGGATTCGGTCTCCTCCGGGCGGATCTATTCGAACGTGCTGGAAAAGGAGCGCAAGGGCGCCTACCTTGGCAAAACGATCCAGGTGATCCCGCACGTTACCAATGAAATCAAAGACTTCATCGCAATCGGCGATGATGAGGTTGATTTTATGCTCTGCGAGATCGGCGGCACCGTCGGCGATATCGAGGGGCTGCCCTTCTTCGAGGCGATCCGGCAATTCGCGCAAGACCGCCCGCGCGGGCAATGCATCTTCATGCATCTGACGCTGCTGCCTTATCTCGCCGCCTCGGGCGAATTGAAAACCAAACCCACCCAGCACTCGGTCAAGGAGCTGCGCTCGATCGGCCTGCAACCCGATGTGCTCGTCTGCCGCTCCGAACATCCGATCCCGGACAAGGAACGCGCCAAGATCGCGCTGTTCTGCAACGTGCGGCCCGAGGCGGTGATCCCGGCCTATGACCTGCGCTCGATCTATGAGGCGCCGCTCGCCTATCACCGTGCCGGCCTCGATCAGGCGGTGCTCGACGCTTTCAACATCTCCCCCGCGCCGCGCCCCGACATGAGCCGCTGGGAAGATGTGATGGACCGGCTGACCAATGCCGAGGGCGAGGTGCGTGTAGCGATCGTCGGCAAATATGTGCAGCTCGAAGATGCCTACAAGTCGATCGCCGAAGCGCTGACGCATGGCGGCATGGCGAACCGGGTGAAGGTGAAGGCCGAGTGGATCGACGCCGAGATCTTTGAGCGCGAAGACCCGGGGCCGCATCTGGAAAGCTTCCACGCGATCCTCGTGCCCGGCGGCTTTGGCGAACGCGGTACCGAGGGCAAGATCCGCGCGGTGCAATTTGCGCGCGAGAAGGGCGTGCCCTATCTCGGCATCTGTCTGGGCATGCAGATGGCGGTGATCGAGGCGGCGCGCAATCTCGCCGGTGTCGCCAATGCGGGCTCGGAGGAATTCGACCACGAAACCGGCAAGAAGCGGTTCACGCCGGTGGTCTATCACCTCAAGGAATGGGTGCAGGGCAACCACCGCGTCGAGCGCAAGGTCACCGATGACAAGGGCGGCACGATGCGGCTCGGCGCCTATTCGGCGGCGCTGAAGGAGGGCTCGAAAGTTGCCGATGTCTACGGCGCCATCGACATCGAGGAGCGCCACCGCCACCGCTATGAAGTCGATATCAAATACCGCGCGGCGCTTGAGGGCTGCGGGCTCTTGTTCTCGGGGATGAGTCCCGACGGGCGGCTCCCCGAAATCGTCGAGCACCGCGATCATCCCTGGTTCATCGGCGTGCAATTCCACCCGGAACTGAAATCGAAACCCTTCGCGCCGCATCCGCTCTTTGCGGGCTTCGTGAAGGCGGCGCTCGAACAGAGCCGTCTGGTCTGACCCGCACGGGCCGCGCCCGCCTCGCGGGCGTCCCGGTGAGGAAAATCTCCGCTCCCGGATCGCGGCACAGGGCCGCTTCTAGTCTTCGATCCTCAGACGGCCTGCCAGCCAGGCCGCCTCGGCGCGCGCCGGGGCAACGATGCGCTCGGCCAGCAGGCCCCGCAGTCGCGCCGCGACGGCACCCGGCATCTCTCCCATCGCGCCTGCGCGCGCGCTCAGCACGATGCGGCGCGTGAGCGCCTCGCCGGGAAGCGGCGCAAGCGCAACGCCCTGGCGCTTGCCATGCAGCACCCCCGTCGGCGTCAGGATCGACCAGCCCTGCCCCGCCGCCACCATGGCGAGGATCGCGGGCGTGCTGTCGATCTCGAACCGGTGCCCAGGCGCCGCCCCCGCCCGCGCGAGATGCGCCGCGATCTGCCGGCCCATCACGGTGCGCTGCGAATAGTGCAGAAGTGGCAGCTCTGCCTCCACCTGACCCTCGGGCCAAACCGCGATGAAAGGCTCGGTCAGGAGCGGATGCCGTTCAAGCCCCTCCCCCGCGCCGTCGAGCTCCGCCGCCACCACCATGTCGAGCGCGCGCGCCTCAAGCTGAGCGGCAAGCCGGTGGCTCGGACCGGTTTCGAGCAGGAACCGGCAGGCGGTAAGCTCGACCCCCATGCTTGCAAGCAGCAAGGGCGTCACCTCGGCCTCGAAATCCTCGATCATACCGAGCCGGAAGCTGCGCAATCCGGCCGGATCCGCCAGGCCGACACCGGCCCGGCCTTTGGCCAGTTCGTCGAGCATCGCCTCGGCATGCGGCAGAAAGGCCCGCCCCGCCGCCGTCAGGGCAAAGGGGCGCGCGGAGCGGTCCACAAGCTCGGCACCAAGCGCAGCCTCAAGCGCGGTGATCTGCTGGCTCACCGCCGAGGCGGAAACGCCAAGCCGGCGGGCGGCGGCGGTGATTGCCCCCTCTTCCGCCGTCGCCACCAGCATTTCCACCGCCCAGATGCTGATCTTTTCGCCCCGCCCGCTCACATCTCCGCCTTTCGCGCCGCAACACCCGGCGCCACAATGCGCGGTCCCCGCCCGCCTTGGCAAGCCCGACCGCCCCAGTGCCCACCGCCAATGGATACGGGGGCTGCCGCACAGGTCCCGCACCAACGCGCCGGAGTGAAAGGCAGGGGTCTTCGCGCAAGAACCCTGCCTTCGACCTGGAACAAATATCCCGGGGGTGAATTTGCCTCTGGTCAAGAGAGGGCTACGGCCCCTCCGCGCGCCCGTCGCATGCGCCGCGCAGCCGATCCGGACCGGGGGGCTGGGGGGCGGGGACTAGGCCCCGCACCTCAAGCTCTCAAAGCTTGGAAAGTTTCGACTGCAATTCCGCAAGCTGCTTCTTGATCGCGTCAAGCTCCTCGCGGCCGCTCGCGCCCTCGGCATCTCCCTCACCCACGGCAGCGCCCCAGCCCGCCATCATCGATTTCAGGAACGCTTCCTGCTGGCGTTGCAACGCCTCGAACCCCGGCATCGACGCCATCGGATTGGGCATCGCCGAAAAATTCTCCATCATCTTCGACTGCCCCTCGCGCAGCATCTCGAAGCTCGCAGCAAGAAATTGCGGCACCACCGATTGCGCCTGTGTCGTATAGCTGCGCACGAGATCGGTGAGCACATCGACCGGCAGCACATTCTCGCCCCGGCTTTCATGCTCGGCGATGATCTGCAGCAGATATTGCCGCGTCAGGTCATCGCCCGATTTCAGATCGACGATCTGCACTTCCCGGCCCTGCCGGATGAAGGCGGCGATATCCTCGAGCGTCACGTAATCGCTTGTCTCGGTATTGTAGAGCCGTCGGCTGGCATAGCGTTTGATCAGCAACGGCTTTGCATCTTCGGCCATGTCGTTCTCCTCCCCAGAATGTCATCGGCCAATTTGTTTGGTCCGTTCTTTTTGGCGCTGCAGCAATGATTAAGCCGCGCTGCCGCAAAAGCAACAAAAGAAAAGGGCGCACCGAAGTGCGCCCCGGGCGGCCGACAGGGAGGAGGAGGCCGGACCGCCCCTTTGCTCAGAGCGTCACGCTCATTTCGCCGCGCTGGCGGTGGCGGTGGCTTTCTTGGCAACCGCGGTCACTTCTTCGGTGGCCTTTTTCATCGCCGCGGTGGTCTCTTCCGAGATTTCCTTGCCGGCCGAGAGCATCAGCTCGACGGTCTCCATCTGCACTTTCTTCGCCACTTCGGCGAAGGCGGCGAGGTTTTCCGCAGCCATCTCGGCCGAGGCGGAGGCGAAATCGCTCATCGCCTTGGCATAATCGGCGGGCTCGACTTTCGAGGCGGTCAGCGCGCCGACCTTGCCAAGCGTGTCCTTGGCCCATTTGGCGGAGATATCGGTCGATTTTTCAGCGGCTTCGAGCGCCACTTTCGCCATTTTCTCGCTCAGCGCGGTCTGCGCCTTGAACGCGTCTTGCATCTTCGACATGTCCATCGGCATCGCCGACATCATGTCTTGCATCATCTTGGTGAAATCTTGGGTCTTGGCCATTGGGGTTCTCCGGGTTTTGGGGGGCCCTTGGAGGCGGCGGGGCCCTGTCGCTTGAGAAATATATACATGCTGCAGTGCAGCATTTCAACAAAAACCTGCTGCGTTGCAGAAATTTCATCCAAGAATTTTCAACCCAGACGTGCGCCCTGACAAAAAACACGGCTGCTCAGAGGCTTCGCTTGCGTGCCCCACCCCTCAAGGCGCGCGCCAGGGCAGCGTTCCGGCGGGCAACCGCCTCCCGAACCGGTCCACAAGCATCACAAGCCCCGCCACAAGCGCGAGGGCGACCACCGAAATCGCCGCCGCAGCGGTCGAATTGCCCTCATATTGCATCGAGAAGATTTGCACGCCGATCGTCTCATGCCCCGCCGACCACAACAGCGCTGAAACGGTGAGTTCGTTGAGTGCGGTCATGAAGATCAGCACCGCTCCCGCCACGGCGGTGGGGGCAAGCACCGGCGCGGCGATGCGGGTGACGCGGCGCACCACCCCCACCCCGGCAATCCGCGCCGCCTCATCGAGCGCGGGATCGGTACGGGCGATCTCCGCCTCGACCGGGCGCAGCACGAGCGGCAGGAAGCGACCGAGATAGGCCATGAGCAGGATCGCCGCGGAGCCGTAAAGCGAGACACCGACGAGCGGCAGCGGGCGCAGATAGACGAGGATCATCGCAAGGCCAAGCACCGTGCCCGGCACGACAAAGCCCGCATCCGCAAGCCAGCCGAGGCCGCGCCCGAGCGGGCTTTTCGCCACGCCGCCGAGCCAGCCAAGCAGGATTGCCACCAGTGCGCTGAGCATAGCGGCCGCGAGCGAAAGCGCGAAGGAATTGGCAAAGCCGCGCTGCACGGCGGGGCTCGAGAGAACGGTCTCGAAATTGGCCAGCGTGGCGGTTTGCGCGCTCAGGGGCACACCGAGCGCTGGTATGAGTGCGGTGGCAAGAAGCGCGGCGAGCGGCGCCAGCACCAGCACCCCCAGCACGGCCCAGAGCGCAAGCGCGAGGGGGATCCCCGCGCGGCCGGAGCCAAATCCGGTAAAGCCGGGCCCGGAGGCAAGCGGGACCGAAAGGCGCTTTTGCACGATCTGGCGCGCGATGAGCGCCGCGAGCGCAAGCGCAACGAGCACAAGCGCAATCGCCGCGACCTTGCCGATCACCGCGGGGCCAAAGCCGTTCAGGCGCTGATAGATGAGCGTGGTGAGCACCGAAAACCGCCCCGGAATGCCGAGCAGCGCCGGCACCCCGAAATTCCCGACCGCGGCGGCAAAGGAGAGCATTGCCCCCGCGGCCACGGCGGGCAGCGTGAGCGGCATCAGCACGCGCGCCACGATCCGGGCCGTGCCAGCGCCGGCAATGCGCGCGGCCTCCACCAGATCGGCGGGGACCGATTGCAGCGCCGCGCGCGCGGCGATGAAAACAAGCGGCATATGCTCGATTCCCATCAGCCAGACCACGCCGCCCCCCGAATAGAGCGGGTTCGGGCGCCCCGGCGGCGGTGCAAGGCCGAGGGGGGAGAGGAGCGCCGAGCCCGGCCCCATCAGCTCGATCCAGCCCAGAGCCATGATCTGCGAAGGAATGAGCACCGGCGAGAGCGCAAGGAAAGAGGCAAGCGCCCGCCCGGGGAGTCGCATCAACCCGGTGGCAAGCGCGAGGCCGAGCCCCAGCACAACCGAAACCACGACCGAGCCCGCAGAGGACCAGAGCGTGTTCCAGAGCGCACGCTGAAAGGCGCGGCTCGCAAAGGTGTCGCGCAAGAGCCCGAAAGCCGCGCCGCTCTCATCTGGCCCCAGCGCCAGCACAAAGAGCCGCGTGAGCGGATAGAGCGCGGTCACGGCAAGGTAAAAGGCGACGAGGGCGGCAATCCATCGGATGCCGCCCGCGCCAAAGGCTCTGCGCCTGACATCAGCCACCGAAGAGATCAGCGAAATGCTCCTTGTTCGCCTGGTCTTCCGCCATCAGCTTCGTGGCATCGAGCGGCAGGATATGCAGGCTGTCGAGCGCCGGATAGCCCGCGGGGGCGGCCACCCCCTCGATGATCGGGAAATAGCCCTGCGCGACCGATTGTTCTTGCGCGGTCTTCGAGAGCTGCCAGTCGACAAAGGCCTTGGCACCCTCGGCGTTGTCGGTGCCCGCGACGATCGCCACCGGCTGGGTGATCGCACTCACGCCCGTTTCGGGCCAGACGAAATCGACCGGCGAGCCCTTGGCCTTCGCGTTCATCGCCATGTATTCGATAATGATGCCATAGGCCTTTTCACCGCGCGCCACGGCCTCGATCACCGTGCCATTGCCCTGCCCCGCCACGGCGCCGTTCTTGGCGAGATCTTCGTAATAGTCCCAGCCGAATTGAGGCTGCTGCGTCATCGTGCCGACATGGATCACCGCGGCGCCCGAGTAAAGCGGGCTCGGCATGATCGTCTGCGCGGCCACCTCGGGCGCGCGCAGATCGTCCCAGCCCTTCGGCGCCTCTTTCACCAGATCGGTGTTGTAAACGATGCCGGTGGTGATCAGCTTCGTGCCGAAGAAGGTGTGATCCGGGTCGATGAGGTCGGCGGGAATGCCCGCCACCGGCGCATCGTCATAGGCCATCAGCCGGCCGTCGTTTTTCAGCTGCGTCATCGCCACCGCATCGGCAATCAGCAGCACATCGGCGGGCGTCTTTCCGGCCGCGAATTCGGCCTGCAGTTTGGTCATCAGCTCGGTCGTGCCAGTTCGGAACACCTCCACCTTCACATCGGGATAATCCTTGTTGAAGGCCTCGACCACTTTCGCCATCTGCTCCTGCGGCTGCGAGGTATAGACGGTGATCTCGCCCGAGGGCTGGGCGAAGGCCGGACCGGCGAGCGCCATCAGCGCGAGCGTCACAGTGCGAAGAGAGGTCATGAGGGGCTCCTGTTCTTGAAAGGTCGGGTCGTTCCGTGCCCGCGGCTTAGCCCGCCGGTTTGAAACATTCGTGACAATGCCAGCCATGCGCACCGGGCACCCAGAGCACGGCCTCGGCGTTCGTCAGCCGCCGATGCGGGGTGGCGGGGGCAAGTGCGGCGTGGATCTCGCGCGCGGTGCCGGAATGCGCGACAATCAGGAGCGGCTCGGCGCGGTCGATCCGGGCGAGCGCCGCGCGGACGCGGGCGCGGAAGGCCTTTGGCGATTCGCCCTCCGGGGGCGTCGCCTCGCGTTTCAGGATCGCGCGCGGCTGTCCCTCCCAGGCGCCCCAGTCGCGCTCGGCGAACCCGGCGACCGTCTGCGCCACGAGGTCGAGCCGCGCAGCAAGCGGCGCGGCGCTCTGGCGGGCGCGCAAAAGCGGCGAGGTCAGAATGCGCGTCAGCGGCAGATGGGCAAGGAAGGCTGCTGCCTGATCGGCCTGCAGATGGCCGCGCGGGCTGAGCGGCAGGTCGGTCTGGCCGCAGATGATATCGGCCGCATTCGCCTCGGTCTCGCCGTGGCGCATCAGAAGGAAGGCCCCGGGCGGAAGATCTATCGCCGGGCGCTCTACCATGCGAGCCGCCCCTGCTCCCCCCAGGGGCCGGGAAGCGCAGCCGCAAGCGCCGCGCGCGCGGCGGGCGGGGCGAAAGCGGGCAAGACGGTCTCGGCGCCGGTATCGCGGAGCATGGCGCGGAGTGTGGCAAGATCGGGATGCACGTTCCAGCGCAAAACCTGCGCCCGCCCCTCGGACACCCAATCCGCCGCGGGGGCGCCCGCAGCGAGATGGCCGGTGAAGAGAATGGGCACACTTTCGGCCAGCGCGCGCGGCCCGAGCGTTTCGGAAAGCCCCGAGCCGCAATTGGGCCCGCCCGCGACAATCACCCCGACGAGCGGGTCATCGGGCCCGATCCGGCGCGCCCGGTGCAAAAGCGTGCTCAGAGCCGCCGCCGCGCCGGGGGCGAGCCAGCCGGGTCGCGCCGCCATCACCTCCGCCACCCGCAAGGTTTCGGGGCAAAGCGACACCTCATGCCCCGCGGCAAGGCAGGCAAGCGCGATCTCGAGGCCGCGTCCGCCGGTCGGCGCGGGCAAAAGGCAGGGGCCGGAGCCGATCGCGGCCAGAAGCGCCGCGCGCTGATCGCGGAGCCGGGCGGGCTCGGCACCATAGGAACAATCGAGCACCGCAGCGCGCGCGGGAGGCAGCGGCCGGGCGGCGAAAAGCCCGCCCTCGGCGCAGTAATCGCCGCTGTAGACAAGCCCCCCGACGCCGCCGATGCGGAGCCAGACGGCCCCGGGCGCATGGCCCGCGGGGCCGGTCTCGACCGTGAGCCCGGCGATGTCCTGCCGACTTTCGAGCGGCAGGGCCTGCGCCAGAGCCGCGTTGCGGGCGAGCGCACGCACCGGCGCGGAGGCAAAGACCGGCGGGCGGCCGATCCGGTCGAGCCAGTCGAGCGCGCCGATATGATCTTCGTGGCCATGCGAGATCAGCACCGCGTCGATCCGCCCGATCCCCGCAGGCGGGATCGCGGGGCGTGCGGCATGATCGGGGCCGCGGCCAAGATCGAGCAGAAGCCGCGTCCCGCTCCTCTCGAGCAGGAAACAGGCCGGGCCCTTGGCATCGAAGCCCCCGAGTGCGATGAGGCTGGTCATGCGGGCACGGTCCGCGCGGCGCTGGCGAGGGCTTTGGGCGCTACCTCGGCACGCGGCAGCACAAAGCCGCCGCGCAGCACGACCTTGAGGCGCGATCCGCGCGGCGTGGCGCGGTCGAGCCGCAAAGGCAGCGAGGCGACATCGGGCAGGTCGTCGAAAATGAGTTGGGCGAGGTGATAGCCATCCTCGAACCGACTTTCGAGCACGGTCGCGGGCAAGCCCATCGCCCGGCTTTGCGCAAGGTCGCGCGGATGCACACAGAGCCAGCCCGGCCCGGGCGGCGCAGTGCCCGGAAGCGTGATCTCCTGCCCGCCGAGGCGGATCCGGCAGCGGCCGGACTCTCGGGTCAACACAGTAACGGGCAAGGTGCGCCCCTGCCCCACGAAACGCGCCACCATCGGGCTTGCGGGTTCCTCGAACACCTGCTGCGGCGTGCCAAGCTGTTCGAGCCGGCCGCGGTCCATCACGCCGATCATGTCGGCCACCGCCATCGCCTCGTTCTGGTCATGAGTGACAAAGACCATGGTGCAGCCGGTTTCGGCATGGATGCGGCGGAACTCGGCGAGCATCGCGGCGCGCAGATGGGCATCGAGATTGGCAAGCGGCTCGTCGAGCAAAAGCACGCGCGGCCGCGCGGCGAGGCTGCGCGCGAGCGCGACCCGCTGGCGCTGCCCGCCCGAAAGTTCATGTGGGCGCCGGTTGGCCAGCGCGGCAAGGCCAACCTTGGAGAGCGCCTCCTCGACCCGGGTCAGCCGCTCGGCCTTTGCAAGCCGGTTCAGCCCGAAGGCGATGTTTTGCGCCACGCTCATATGCGGCCAGAGCGCATAGGATTGAAACACCATGCCAAGGCCGCGCGCCTCCGGCGGCGTGAACCGCCCGGGCCCGGCAACCTCTTCAGTGCCAATGAAAAGCCGGCCACCATCGGGGCGGTCGAGCCCCGCGATCTGGCGCAAAAGCGTGGTCTTGCCGCAGCCCGAGGGGCCCAGAAGCGCCAGAAATGTGCCTGAAGGGATCTCGGCGCTCACGCCATCGAGGGCCAGGGTTTCGCCAAAGCGACGACTCAGATTTTCGAAGACGAGCGCGGACATGACCCCGCGATACGCCCGCCATGTGACACTTTCGTGACACCTCCTCAGGCGGCGATGAAGCTTTTGACGAAGGGGGTGGAAGGATGGGCGCGGATGTCCTGTGGCCGACCGATCTGCTCGATCCGGCCCATCGACATGACGACGACCAGATCGGCCAGTTCCATCGCCTCTTCCTGATCATGGGTGACAAAGACGGTGGTGAGCCCGGTCTCGTCATGGATGTCGCGCAGCCCCTGCCTGAGCTCCTTGCGCACCTTGGCATCGAGCGCGCCGAAAGGTTCATCAAGGAGCAGCATCCTGGGCTCGATGGCGAGCGCGCGGGCCAGGGCAACGCGTTGGCGCTGCCCGCCCGAAAGCTGCGAAGGGTAGCGCTGCGCGATTTGGGGAAGCTGGATCAGATCAAGCAGCTTCGTCACCCGGCGCGCGATCTCGGCTTTCGGCGGCCGGGTCGCACGCGGGCGTGCCTTCAGCCCGTAGGCGATGTTCTCGAACACCGTCATATGCCGGAAAAGCGCGTAACTCTGAAACACAAAGCCCGCACGGCGCTCCTGCACGCTGAGCCCGGTCGCATCCTGACCGTCAAAAAGCACGCGCCCCGAGGAGGGAAATTCGAGCCCGCCGAGAATGCGCAAAAGCGTGGTCTTGCCCGAGCCCGAGGGGCCGAGCAGGGCCACCAGCGCCCCCGAAGGGATCGCAAGCGAGACCGGATGCAGCGCCGTGGTGGGGCCGAATTCCTTGGCGATTTCGTCGATGTCGATATGCATGGGAAACCTTTCAGCCCTGTGTGCGGCGCGCATGCAGCCGCTCGAGCAGCGTCTTGACAAGGAGGGTGAGAAGGGCGAGCGCACTCAGGCAGGCGGCGAGCGAGAAGGCGGAAACCGAGAGATATTCGTTATACATCATCTCGATGGTGATCGGCATTGTCGCGGTCTGGCCGCGGATCTTGCCCGAGACCACCGCCACCGCGCCGAACTCGCCCATTGCGCGGGCATTGGCCAGAAGCACGCCGTAAAGGAGCGCCCAGCGGATATTGGGCAGCGTCACGGTGCGAAAGACGCGCCAGCCGCCCGCGCCGAGGGTCAGCGCCGCTTCCTCCTCGGCGCGGCCCTGCTCCACCATCACCGGGATCAACTCGCGCGCAACGAAGGGGAAAGTGACGAAAAGCGTGGCGAGCACGATGCCGGGCAGCGCGAAGATCACCGGATGCCCCGAGGCAACAAGCCAGCCGCCAAGGGTTGCATTGGCACCAAAGAGAAGCACGAGGCAGAGCCCGGCCACGACCGGCGAGACCGAAAACGGCAGATCGATCAGCGTGATCAGGAAGGCCTTGCCGGGAAAGTCGAATTTCGTCAGGAACCAGGCGGCGGCAATACCGAAGGCGGCGTTCACCGGCACCGCGATGGCCGCCACGGTGAGGGTGAGCCGGATTGCCGCGCGCGCATCGGGGCTTGCGAGGCTCTGGAGCGCTGCGCCCGCGCCCTTGGCGAGCGCCTCGGCAAAGACCACGGCCAGCGGCGCGAAAACGAAAAGCGCCAGCGTCGCGAAGGCAAGGCCGATCAGCACGCGGCGCGCGGGCGGCGCCTCGGTCACAGCGGGGTGGCGGACAAGCGTCAGCTCAGACATCGCCGATCCTCCTGCGGCTCCAGATCTGCACGAGATTGATGGCAAGCAGCATCGCAAAGCTGATCGCCAGCATCGCCAGCCCGATCGCCGCGGCGCCCTTGTAGTCGAACTCCTCAAGCTCGATCACGATCAGAAGCGGCGCGATTTCGGTGCGCATCGGGATATTGCCGGCAATGAAGATCACCGAGCCGTATTCGCCCACCGCGCGGGCGAGCGCGAGGGCAAAGCCGGTGAGTGCGGCAGGCATCAGCATCGGCCAGATCACGCGGGTGAGCGTGGTGAGCCGCGAGGCGCCAAGCGTGGCCGAAGCCTCCTCGACCTCGCGTTCGATCTCCTCGATCACCGGCTGCACGCTGCGCGCGACAAAGGGCAGCCCCACGAACATCAACGCGAGAAAGATCCCTCCCTGGGTATAGGCGATCTTTGCGCCGAACCCGGCCGCCACCGCGCCAAACGGGCCCGAGGGCGCGTAAAGCGCGGTCAGCGCGATCCCCGCCACCGCGGTGGGGAGCGCGAAGGGCAGATCCACCGCGGCATCAAGGAGGCGCCGCCCGGCAAAGCGGTAGCGCGCCAACACCCAGGCAAGCAGGGTGCCAAGCACAAGGTTCACTGTGGCCGCGAAAAAGGCGAGGCGGAACGAGAGCCCGAGGGCCGCGAGCACGCGCGGGCGGCTCACCGCCGCCCAGAGCGCCTCGGGCCCCATCACCGCGCCCTGCGCCACCAGCGCGCCGATCGGCGCCAGCACCACGAGCGAGAGCATGGTGAGCGTGATGCCCATGCTCAGCCCGAGCCCCGGCATCGGCGAGGAATGGATCAGCGGTTCGCGCATCATCCCCTCACTTCGCGGCATAGATCTGGTCGAAGATCCCGCCATCGCCGAAATGCTCGGGCTGCACCTTCGCCCAGCCACCGAAATGCGCGATGTCGACAAGCTCAAGGCGCGGGAAGCGGGCCACATCCGCGGGGTCGGCGGCCGAAGTATCCCAGGCGCGGTAGTAATGCTTGAAGGCAAGCGCCTGCGCCTCGGGCGTATAGAGGAAGGTCAGATAAGCCTCGGCCAGGGTGCGCTGTTCGGGCGTTTTCAGGTTTTCATCCACCAGCGCCACCGGCGGCTCGGCCAGAACCGAGATCGAAGGCACGACGATCTCGAATTGGTCGGGGCCAAGCTCCTCAAGCGCAAGATAGGCCTCGTTCTCCCAGGCGAGCAACACATCACCGATGCCGCGCTGCGCAAAGGTGGTGGTGGCGCCGCGCGCGCCGGTATCAAGCACCGGCACATGCGCGAAAAGATCGTGCTCGAAGGCCTTGGGATCCTTGCCGTTCTTCTCGGCCCAGGCCCAGGCGGCCAGGTAGTTCCAGCGTGCGCCACCCGAGGTTTTCGGGTTCGGCGTGATCACCTCGACCCCGTCCTTCACCAGATCGCCCCAGTCGGAAATCTCCTTCGGGTTGCCCTTGCGCACAAGGAAAACGATGGTCGAGGTATAGGGCGCGGAATTGTGCGGCAACCGCGCCTGCCAATCGGCGGGCAGCTTGCCGGCCTTGGCGATCTTGTCGATGTCGGAGGCGAGCGCGAGGGTGACGACCTGGGCATCGAGCCCCTCGATCACCGCACGCGCCTGCGCCCCTGAGCCGCCATGCGAGGTCTCGAGCTCGGGCGCCGCATGGCCTTGCTTGACCCAGAAGTCGCTGAAAGCGGCGTTCACATCGCGGTAAAGCTCGCGCGTCGGGTCATAAGAAACATTGAGCAGCTTCTCCGCCGAAGCCTGCGGCGCAGTCGCGCCAAGCGCCCCGAGACCCAGCGCCAGAATGAGTGCCGTCGTGCGCATCAGCCGGGTGATCGGCCAGCCGGTGAGTCGCAGCGCGCCATCGGAAATGGTCACACGGCCATCGGCATGGGTTTTGGTCAGACGCCCCTGTGCGGTGATGTGGCGCGACAGCTCGATCGTGGCAAGCATTGGAATTCCTTTCAGAATGCAGAATCCGGGAAGACGGGACGCGCGTCGAAGCGCCAGCGCCCGGGATCGCGATTGCGCAACAGCGCAGTTGCGGCCTCCTCGGGCGCACGGGTGAAGAGAACGAGCACCTCGCCACCGATCCGATGCGGTCGGCCGGTGGCGATATCGATCAGCGAAAGCGCAAGCAGGGGGCGGCTCATCATCCCCTCCCCGAGGCTCGGAGCGTCGCGCGGAGCATCGGCCGGTGGCCGAGGTGGCGCGGCATCGGGCAGAGCGCGTCCAACCGCGGGCAAGCCGCGATACGGGCAGATGCGGGGGCGACGAACAGGCTCATGGGCGTCTCCTTGCTGACAGGTCCATCCGATGCAATAAATCTCTATCGGATTTGTCGTGTTAGCAAGAAAATAATCTCGCCTTTGTCCGTCGTGATTTTAGGATTTTTTTCTCCGCGGGCTCGAAAGATATGCACAAAAGCCCCGCAATGCGGGGCTTATCCATTTGTTTTCAGTTGTTTTTTAGCTTTCGAGCAAGGTTGCGCCGGCGCCGCCTGCCTGCAACATGTCTTCCAGCGTGAGTGAGTCGATCAGCACGAGATAGGACCAGAACAGCTCCGCAAAGACCTTGCGAATCCGGCAATCCTCCTCGCTCTCGCAATCATCACAGCGCTGATAGGCGCTCCGCGAGAGGCAGGGCAGTGGCGCGATCGGCCCGTCGATCCGGCGCAGAAGCTCCGAGATCGACACCTCACGCGGCGCCTTGAGCAAGCTGTAGCCCCCGGCCCGGCCACGCACCGAACTGACCACGCCCGCCTTGCGCAGATCGAGAAGAATATGCTCCAGAAACCGCTTCGGCGTGCCAGAACGGGTGGCGATCTCCTCGATCGTCAGCGGCTGCGGCGTCTCGGCACGGCGTTCGTCGGCCAGAACCAAGAGTGCCTTGAGCGCATATTTCATCTTCTGCGTGATCATGGCCCAGCATTACGGGCAGCGATGACGCAAATCAACGTCGATCTGGTCGAGATTGCGCCCTGCCCGACTGCACCGCTTATACACGATAATCACGATAGACTTTTTAAAAAAAATCGTCATGCTGACCCGGCGATGGAGGGGAAGATGCCGGAACTCGACTTGATCGACCGCAAGATCATCGTCCAGTTGATGGAGGATGCAACGTTGCCGGTGGCGCTGATCGCCGATCGGGTGGGGCTGTCGCAAACGCCCTGCTGGAAGCGCATCCGCCGATTGGAGCAAAACGGGGTGATCCCCCGCCGGGTGGCGCTTGCCGATCCAGCGGCGCTCGGCATCCAGGTCGAAGCCTTCGTGCTGATCGAAGTTTCCGAGCAGGGGGCCGAGGCGCAGGCGGCGCTTTGTGCCCTGCGTGCGGAAACGCCCGAGGTGATGGAAATCTGGCGGATCGCGGGCGAACACGATTACCTGCTGCGCATCGCCGCCCCCGATATCGCAAGCTTCGATGCGATCTGCCACCGGCTCCAGACTCGCGTGCCGCTGCGCCGACTCAATGCCCATCTCGCGCTTGAGCGGATCGCCTTCACCACGGCTTACCCTCTCGACACTCATCCGTGAGCGGGCTCCCGGCTTTGCGCCAGAGCCGGGAGGATGCAGGCCCCCGGCGGGTCGCTTCGGCCCTGCTGGAGCGAACGTCCCTTCCCGGGCAGATCAACTGTTGGGCTGCGGAAACTGGCGCCGGTATTCGCTTGGAGACACGCCGACTTCCTTCTTGAACGCCTTGCAGAAATAATTCGCGTCCTGATAGGCGAGATCGAGCGCCACATTGACGATCGGCAGGCTTGAGCCCTCGAGCAGCTCTTTGGCCCGCGCGATCCGGCGTTGCTTCAGATAGGTAATGAAGGTCATGCTCATCTGCTTGTGGAACAGGCGGCTCAGATAGCAGGGGCTGACATGGGCATGATCGGCCGCGTCCTCAAGCGTCACCGATTTATGCAGGTTCCGCTCGATATAGTTGCGCACCGTCTCGATCCGCGCCGCGGCCGAGGTGCCCGGCTCCTCGTCGTCGGCAAACAGCAGATCGGTGATCTCGCTGAACAGTTCCTGCAGCTTGTAATGATTGCGCGCCTCAAGCCGCTGCGCGGTGAGCGCCTCAAGCTTGCGCGCAATTGCCTCGGGCAGTGTCCGACCGGAACAGGCAACGAGTTCGGTGAGAATCTGCGACAGATCCAGCACTCCCTGTCGCGGCGCGGCCTCGCGGCGGGCATGGAGCGACTCAAGCTGGCGGCGCACCAGCATCAGGCAATCGCGATAAGCATGCGTTTCGACCAGCCGCTCGATCTCGGCCCGCAGCGCTTCCGGGTCGCGCATCGCCTCGGCGCCGCCCCCCGCGGCAGGCTCGGACAGCGGCGGCACCGCGGCGGGCGCGGCGGGCACCGCACGCAAGCAATTCTCGACCGCTTTCAGGAGCGCCTCGGTGCGCACCGGCTTGAGCAAAAACCCGTCTGCACGCAGCTGGATTGCCGCCTGCATGATCTCGAAATGGTCATAGGCGGTGACGATCAGCACCTTTGTGGCGAGCCCGCGTTCGCGCAGCATCTCCAGAATTTCGAGCCCGCTCGGGCGCGGAATGCGGATGTCGAGCAACATCAGGTCGATCGAGCGGCTCTCGATCAGCCGCACCGCCTCGGCGCCGTTCTTCGCCTCGCCCACGACCTTCACGCCGGGCAGGTTGCGCTCCAGAATGGTGCGCAGCGCGCGCCGCTCCAGCTCTTCATCCTCGACGATGGCGATGTCGAACATTCGGTCTTCCTTGGTCTTTGCCCCGCGTCTCTGAAACCGTCAGAACGCGCAGGGGTCGAAATCCTGCGGGATGCGCAGCCGCACCAGCGTACCGCGACCCTGCCGGAACGGGCTGACGATCTCGAGCCCGTGGCTGTCGCCGAAGTAATGCTCCATCCGCGCATGGATATTGTAAAGCCCGATGCTCTTGCGCCCGCCATGGTCGGCCTCACCGCGCAACACCTCAATGCGGCGTTCGGCACTGATGCCGGGGCCGTTATCGACCACATCGACGATCACATCGGTACCGTCGCGGTAGAGCGAAACCTCGATCAACCCGCCGCTTTCCATCGGCTCGATCGCATAGTTGATGCAGTTTTCCACCACCGGATGCAGCACCATGAAGGGGCACATCACGCGGTCGAATTCTTCTGTCGGATCGACATGAAAGTTGAATCGGTCGCCAAGCCGGATCTTGAGCAGATAAAGGTAGTTGCGCACATGGTCGAGCTCGGTGCGCAGCGGCACGAATTGCGACCCCGAGCGTTTGAGGATGTAGCGCATCATATCGGCGAAGGCATGCACCGTGGTCTCGGTTTCGGGCGCGCCCTCAACCAGCGCGAGACGGCCGATCGTGTTGAGCACATTGAACAGGAAATGCGGGTTCACCTGATAGGAGAGCGCCTGCAGTTCCGCCTCGCGCAACAGCCGCTCCAGCTCCGCGCGGCGCTGCGATTCCTCAGCGAGCCGCAGGTTCTTGGCGTAAAGCTCCTGGGTGACATTGTTGGAATAGCTCTCCTCGACGATATGCGAGGCGATGTAATAGAGCGAATAGGCCGCCGAGCGCAGCCGCTCATAGGTGATCTCGCCGATCTTGCCATGCATGTCGAGCAGCGCCGGATCCTCGCTCCAGGAGCCCTCGGTGGGGAAGATATTGGACAGATCGACCAGACCGGGGCTGTCATTCTCAGCAAGCTTCACCTGCCCGCAGATCACTGCGCCCAGATATTCGCCGCGCATGATGATGGGAGCGGCAAAATCGACAAGCCGACAATGGCATTTGTAGATCGCCGGATCGCCGGTCGAAAGCGCGGTGCGCCCGCCCACCGCATCGCAATGAAAGCAGCGCTCACGCCATTCGGGCCGCGAGCGCACCGCCTGACAAAAGGCCGAAAAGCCGGAGGGCTTGGTCACCGGAACGCCTTCGGGGTCGACGATCACCATCGCCACGCCGACAGCGGCAGAGAAATTGTCCTGCACCTTCTGCAGCATCTCGGTGCTCATCAGATCGGCAAGCTTGCGTCGGCGCGCCGCCTTCTCTGCCCGCCGCGCCGGATCAACCGGCACTCCGCTCTCCGAGGCGAGCCGCGCGCCGCCCGCACCGAAAGACAAAACCTCCTGCACCGACCCGGCAGGATGTCCGAACGGTATGCCACTTCCCATGCCAACCCCTTCCGCTCTGGCTGCTCCGAGGTTGCAGCCCGGAGCCGACCCGGCACGGAGCCCGACAGACGTCCTTGATCGGGAACCCCGTCGCCACGATGCCCCGGCGCCTCCGAAGCATGCTCCGATCCCCGTTCCGACTCGGTTTTCGTTGCCCCGGAGATTAGCGCAAACAAGGCTTTCGCAATTGACTTAGCGCAATTTTTTGCGCCCGGATTGCATATTTTTCGCCCCTTCCGTCCACCAAGATACCGATTTAAAAGATTGGTGGAAACTTACTATCCGCCAATCATGCATTTGAGACCCGCAGCCTCGACCGCAGCCTTGAGCGGCGCAACCGCTTCGGGGCGCAGATCCTTCATACCGTCGAGCGGATAGCTGCGGCCCAGCAGGGTATATTTGTTCTCGCCGAAGCTGTGATAGGGCAGCAGATGCACCGTGCTCACCTTCGGCATCAGCGTCGCGAAATGGGCAATCGCGCCGATCTCGGTGACGTTGTCGTTCACCCCCGGCACCACCGGCACGCGGACCACCGGATTGGGGCTCAGCGAGGCCGCGATCAGCGCGTTCTCAAGGATGATGCGGTTGTCGACGCCGGTATTGGCCTGATGCACCGCCGGGTTGACCGCCTTGATGTCCATAAGCAGGTGATCGACATGGGGGATCACGTCGCGGATGATCTCGCGCGTGGTGTAGCCCGTGGTTTCCATCGCAGTGTTCCAGCCCTGCTCGTGGCAGGCCATCAGGATCTGTTTCGCAAAGGCATGCTGCATCAGCGGCTCGCCGCCCGAGAGCGTCACCCCGCCGCCCGAGCGGCGGTAATGGATCGCATCCTTGCGCAGCTCCTGCATCACCTCGGCAAGGCTCATGCGCTTGCCGGTACGTTTGAGCGCCTCGGTCGGGCAGACCTTGGTGCATTCGCCGCATTTGATGCATTTGGAGCGGTCGACAAAGCCCGGATTGGCCTTCGATAGCGCCTGCACCGGGCAGACGGGCACGCATTGTCCGCAACCGATGCAGGCCGAGGCGCGGAAGAAGAGTTCCGGTTCCGGCGCCTGCGATTCAGGGTTGGAGCACCAGCGGCAGCGCAGCGGGCACCCTTTGAGGAAAACGATGGTGCGCACCCCGGGCCCGTCGTGAATGGAATAGCGCTGGATGTCGAAAACCGTGCCTTCGGCTGTGAAATCGAGCTCGGACATGGGGGATTCCTTCCTTAAGTCGGGCCTTAAGTCTGGCTGCCGCGGTGCGGTGGCTCAGAAACCGGGGCCATTGGCCGCTTCGATGGCAGAGATCGCGGCGCGCACGGCCGAGGTCTCGCCCAGCACGGCGAGGGTGGTGGTGGTCTGCGGGCAGGTGCCGAACAGTTCCACCGTCAGCACATTCGCCGCCTTGCCGGCGATATCGGCGAAATAGAACATGTCGGGGATACTCACCTGCAGAAACCCGATCGACGAGACAGGGTTCTCTTCCACCCATTTGCGCACATGCGGCGCGACGCGGCGCGCCAGCATGTCGAACAGGTTTTCCTGCGGGGCGTTGATGATGCGGATCTGCATGGGGAGTATCCTCGAACTGGGGGCCTCAGCGCACGTTGAGCGCTTCGACCATCACGCATTTGCGGCGACGCGCGAAGGAGCGCGCCGAGGTGAGCCCCTCGCCGGTCGGCCCGGCGATAGTGAAGGTGGTATAGCCCTCGCCGCCCACGCCAATGCCCGCGTAGGAGGGGCCGTTCTTCACGAAGATCGTGGTCTGGATCAGCTTCGCCATCTTCGTGAGCTTGCGCACATTGGTGGAGTGCATGATCGCGGTATGGCGGTTGCCATGCTCAAGATCGACAGCCAGATCAATGGCCTCGTCGACATCGGGCACGCGCACGAGCGGCAGGATCGGCATCATCAGCTCTTCCTGCACGAAGGGGTGATCCTTCGTGGCTTCCATCAGCACCAGCCGCACTTCGGGGCCGACCTTGACGCCGACCTGATCGAGCAGCCAGACCGCGCTCTTGCCGACGCAATCGGTTTTCGGCCCGCCCTTCTCGGTCAGAACCCGCGCCTCAAGCTTGGCGATCACCGCGGGGTCTTTCACCAGATAAGCGCCATTGCGGCACATCTCGGAGATCAGGAAATCCGCCACCTGGGTGACGACGATCGCTTCCTTCTCGGCGATGCAGGGCATGTTGTGATCAAAGCTTGCGCCATTGACGATGTCGAGCGCCGCTTTCGGGATGTCGGCGGTCTCATCGACCACCACCGGCGGGTTGCCCGCGCCCGCCCCGATGGCTTTCTTGCCGGTGGACATCACCGTGCGCACAATCGCCGGGCCGCCGGTGGCCACGAGCATCCGCACCTTGGGATGCGCCATCATCGCATTGGTGTTCTCGATCGAGGGCGCCTGCACCGTGACCACAAGGTTCGCGGGCGCGCCAAGCGCGGCCAGCTTGCGGTTGATCAGTTTGATCGCGAGGAGCGAGACGCCGCGGGCGCGCGGATGCGGGCTGAACACCGCCGCATTGCCGGCCGCAAGCATGCCGATGCCGTTGCAGATGATCGTTTCGGTCGGGTTGGTCGTCGGAGTGATCGCGCCGATCACGCCATAGGGCGAGAGTTCCACGAGGGTGAGCCCGTCATCGCCGCTTTGCGCTTCGGTCACCAGATCCTCGATGCCGGGGCTGTTTTCGGCCGCAAGCCGGTTCTTGATGATCTTGTGCTCGACATTGCCCATGCCCGTTTGCTCGACGGTGAGGCGCGAGATCCGCTCAAGGATCGCCGGGTCGGTGAAAATGCTCCGGATACCGTCCACAAAGCGCTTGCGGTCCGCCATCGAGCAGAACAGGTATTTCTTCTGCGCCTCGGCAGCGGCGTTGATCGCCGCGTCCATCGTTTCGAAAATGCCGTCGCCCAGCTCCACCGCCTCGGCGTCCGAGATCGAGAGGCAACCGGTAGCGCCCTTGCAATCGCCGGTCTTGCAGCAGGAGCAGTTGCGCTCGCTCAGCGCCCGGGTGAGGATGCCGCCGATGATGTCATCCATCGGATCGGCCGGTTTCGTCGCTTCCCAGACGCAGCCTTCGATCGAGGGTTTGTGAGAGGGGGCCGTCGGAGAGGAGGCACCGGGGGCGGGCGCGGCCGCCCCGGTATAGCCGCTCAGCACGCGGGCCACGGCGTCTTCGATATCGCTGTCTTTCATCTTCCTTGTCCTTTCTCGAGGGCCGCGCCCCAATGTCCTGCGATCGCCGCACGGGCGATCTGCATGTCTTCCGCGACGCTGCCGCCGCTGATCCCGATGGCGCCAAGCACCGCCGCACCCGCCCGGATCGGCAGGCCGCCACCAAAAAGCACGAGCCCGCTTTCCGCCGCGCCGAGGCCTTCGAGCATCCCGCCCGGGGCACACAGAAGGCCAAGTTCGTCCGTGCCCATCCGGTAGCGCGCCGCGGTGCGCGCCTTGGCGGGCGCGAGCACGCTCGAGGCGGGCAGCGCGCCTTCCATCCGATGGAAGAGAAGCGCCTCGCCGGCCCCGTCGCACAGCGCCACGCAGACCGGAACACCCATATGCCGCGCCTCAAGTTCGGCGCGCGCAGCGATCCGGCAGGCGTCGAACAGCACGAGCGGGCGGCGCGTGGCCAGTTCGGTAGCAAGAATGCGGTCGATCAGCGCCATGGCTCAGACCCCGACTTCCGGCCGGCATTCGACCGTATCGACAATGCCGACGATCGAGGCGTCGACCACGGAGTGATCGAAGGTGCCGGCAAAGCGCCCCGCCGAGCCCGTGGTGATGATCACCGTTTCGCCATCGCCCGCGCCAACGGTATCGACCGCCACCTCGGTATCGTCATAGGGCGCAAGCCGCGCGTCGAGGCGGCACACGATCAGGAGTTTCGCGCCCGCAAGGCTCTGGTCCTTGGTGGTGGCGACGACCCGTCCGATGACTTTAGCCAGATACATGATCGCTCCTCACTCTCTGATCAGCCGGATGCCGCGCGCCGACAGGATGTCGGAGGCGAGCGGCGTCAGCCGCACCGCGCGGCCCAGCCGCAATTCGGGGCCGGGGCAGGCGCGCGCCTGCTGCCAGCCCAAAATGCCCGTCTGCTGCGCCGGGGCCGCCATCGCGGCGGGCGTGCCCTGAACCGTCGCGGCCAGCCGCGTCGCCCAGCACAACTCCACGCCCTGCGCCGCAATCTCCTCCAGATGGGCGGACATCATCGCCCGGCGCGCGGCGTTTTTGGGCGTGAGCCCACGCGCTGCGCGCTCGCGCGATGCCGGGCAGACGCCATCGCGCGCCGCGACCACGCGCAGCCCGCGGTCGAGCGCTTCGCCCAGCACCCGCGAGGGCAGATCATCGGCAATGCCGGTGGCGAGTTTGGCCGCGGTCGAAAGGCTCAGCGCAGGCACCAGCACAAGGCCAAAGCGCGTGAGCCGCGGCGCGGCCTCCGCCTCGGGCAACCGCAGCCGCGGCGCGAGCCCATCGCGCATCTCGGGCGCGGCGAGCCAGTCGCCGGTCCAGCCCGCCGCGCTGAGGGTCTCGAGCCCGGCCAGCGCCGGTTCAAGCCCCAGATCGGTATCGGAAAAGACGACGAGCGCCCGGCGCGAACGCGCCTTCAGCGCGGCCACGATCCGGTCCGAGAGCGCGTCGATCAGGATGCGGTCGAGATCCATCACCGCCCCTCCCCGGCAAAAAGCGCGATACCAAGCGGCGTCACGAGCAGCGGTTCGGCGGGCTTGATCACCCTGCGCCCGAGCCGCGCCGCGAACACCGCGCCAAATTCCTCAAAGCTGCAGGCCCCGCCCACAACATGGACGGTGTCGAGTGTCGGATAGCGGTCCACCACCCCGGCAACGATCGCGGCCATCTTGTCGACCACCGGGCGCACCAGCGCGAACACGTCCCGCGCCTGCGCCGGGTCGAGCTTCATCGCCTCGGCCGCGGCCAGATCGAGCCGGAGCGCGCCCGCGAGCACCAGGGTCATATGCGTGCCGCCCGTCGCCTCGTCGACCGAGGCGAGCACCGTGCCGCCGCGCAGCACCGAAATGCCGGTGGTGCCGCCGCCCACATCGACCACGGCGCCATCGGTGACGCCAAGCACCCGCGCCGCGGCAACGGGCTCATCGACGATGCAGGCAAGCTCGAAATCGGCAGCCTCGATCACATTGCCGATCGCCTTGGCGGCGCCCGGGTGGATGCCGGGGGGAATGGCGGTCGCCGCGCGCAGGAGCTTCTCGCCCAGCCGCGCCTCAAGCTCCGCCTTCATTCGCCGCACCGCACGCACCGTGCCCGCGTAATCGACCACGATCCCGTCGCGGATGCCGCCCGAGCGTTCGGTCAGTCCCGCCACCGGGCGGCTCGCCGCATCGGTGACGGCAAGCACGAGGTTTGCCGTGCCCAGATCGACGCCGACCCGGAGCGGGCCCGCGGCGCGCTCTTCGCGGGGCAGGATCGCGCCCTCCCGCAGAAGGGCGCCGAAGTCGCGCAGGATGTCGTCCGGGCCGGGCATGGCGCTCTCCTCAGGCCTTCAGGATGCGCACGAGCGCATCGTTTTTCAGCCCGAAGGCATTGGCTTCCTCAACGTCGATATGCATCTCGGTGGCCGAGACCTCGTCGGAACGGATCGCCACATTGCGCATGATGCCGCCGCGCGGGCCGGTCACGTCCACATCGACCGTGTCGCCGTTTTTCAGCCCAAGGCGGGAAGCATCGGCGGGCGCCATGTGGATGTGGCGCAGCGCAACGATCACGCCCGCGTCTTTCACCACCGCGCCTTTCGGGCCAACCACGGTGAGGCCCGCGGAGCCTTCAAGCTTGCCCGACATCCGCATCGGCGGCTTGATGCCGAGCACGAAACCATCGGCGACCGAGACCTCGATCTGAGTTTCCTTGCGGAGCGGGCCGAGCACCCGGACCTTGCCGATCTCGCCCTTCGGCCCGCGCAGGATCACGGTTTCCTCGGCGGCATATTGGCCGGGCTGTTTCATCGCCTTCATCCGGGTGAGGCTCGCGCCCGGCCCGAACAGGATATCCATGTCGGGGCGAGACAGGTGGATGTGGCGGTTCGAGACCCCCACCGGCACCAGCGCCGGATCGGCCGCGACGGGGGTCGCCGCGGCGGCCTGCCCCTGGGCCAGAACTTCGGCGAGGATGCGCTCGATCAGGGGGGTGGTGATGTTCATTCTACTTGTCCTTCAGGGTCGGCACGGATCAACGGTTCTTCGGTCCCTTGACCGGCCGCGACGGGCGCGGCGGGCTCGGTTGGGGCGCGGATTTCGGTGCCGGGGCAGATGCGGAGGCCGGTTCAGCCTCGGGCTGCGGTTCCGGGTCTTCCAGGACCACGGCGGCCGGTTCGGGCGCACCGTCAACCGGGGCTTCGGGTGCGGCCGGCTCGGGTTCGGGCTCGGGTGCCGCCTCCTCGGTTGCCTGGGTGCCGGATGCGTCCGAGGAAGACGCATCCGGCAGGTTCGGCGCCTTCTCGGCGGGCGCCTCCGGGTGCGGAGCTGTGGCAGCGGGATAACCTTCACCGCTCCGGGCCCACCCGATCGTTTCGCGGCTCTCGACGATCCCTTTGAGACCGTCGGCGGGGCGTGCGATGACCCGGGTCGCCACGACCCGTCCGACGCGCCCCGCCGCCGCCTGCGCTGCCTCGATGGCGGCTTTCACAGCCCCCACATCGCCGCGCAGTTTTACCACCGCCATGCCGTCACCCTTGGTGAGTTCATAGCCGACAAGCGTGACATTGGCCGATTTGACCGCCGCATCCGCCGCGGTCACAGCCGCCGCCAGACCCGCCGTCTCGATCAATCCAAGGCTTTGTTCCGACATGACGATTTCCTTTCAGTCTCAGATGTGGGGGCTCAGATGTAGGGGGTGGTCGAGGAGACCAGTTCCGCCCCGTCGAGCGTGGACAGCACCTGCTTGCCGACATCGCGCGCGGCAATGATCGCTTGCCGCACGGCGCCGGAGTCGCCGGTGAAGCACAAGATCACCTCGTTCGAGAAGCTGGTGCCGCCGTTGCCGGGGGACGAATAGGCCACCGGCACGACCGTCGCGGCTTTCGCGGCGGTATCGGCCATCAGCACACCAATCGCGGCAGGCGCACCCACGGTGATGCCGAAGGCCTGGCCAAGCGGCGCCCCGAAGGCCTTGTTGAGCGCATAGGACGCGCGGGCGGTATACTGGAATTCCAGGTGACCGGCCGAGTTGCCGTAGACGTCGCCAAAGGTGCGGTTAAGCTCGGAGAGCGTAACCTCGACGGCGCGGCGCGCATCCGAGACATCTTCCGCGCCAAACAGGATCAGCGAGCCGTGGCCGGCACCGCCTTCGGTGTCGCGCGGCAGTTCGATCAGCACCACTTCGCTGTTGGTCGCCTTCACCGCTTCATCGGCGGCAAAGATATGCGGGCCTGCCCCGGTGCGCGCACCGACAATACCGATCGAGCGGTATTTCTTGTCGATCTTCATCTGCTCATGCAGCAGCGGATCGACATTGGCGATCACCAGACCGACGGTGTTGCCGATGGCAGTGCCGACGAATTCGGTGAGGTTGCAGGCTTTTTTCGGCGCGGCTTTGGGCGCGGCGGCTTCGACGGGGGCCGCAGCGGGAGCCTCGGGGCTCATCTTCCGCATCACCTCATCCATCAGTTTTTCGACAAGATCGTCTTTCATCGTCGATCCTCCTTCCTAGGGTCGGGCTCACAGGGCTTTCGCGGCCGGCAGGATTTTTTCCACTTCGGTGTGGGGGCGCGGGATCACGTGGACGGAAACGACCGACCCCACTTTTTCGGCGGCAACGGCACCGGCGTCGGTGGCGGCCTTCACCGCACCCACATCGCCGCGCACCATCACGGTGACGAGGCCGGACCCGATTTTTTCATAGCCGACCATGGCCACATTGGCCGATTTCACCATGGCGTCGGCGGCTTCGATGGCGGCGACCAGACCTTTGGTCTCGACCATTCCGAGAGCTTCTTGTTGCATGACTTACTCCTTGCTTTCCGGTCTGCAAAACGTTGGTTTCATTGGGGATAGATGGTTCATGATGCGATGTCGGCGCGTCCTCCCCACTCAGCCCCCGGCCCGGTCGAGGAGCTGCTCAAGCTCCGCAAGCGAGGGCCGGCGCGGGTTACCCGCGGTGCAGGCATCCGCCATTGCGGCTGCCGCAAGGTCGGGGATCGCCCGACGATATTCCCCGATGTCGAGGCCAAGGCCACGCAACGTGGAAGGGATGGCGAAGCGCTCGTTGAACGCTTCGATGGCACGGATCAGCGCGATCACGCCCGCGCGGGTGCCGGGTACGTCGAGCCCGACGCGCAGCGCGATGCGGGCATAGCGCCCCGCCGTTTCGCGGCAGCCCGGCGCGTCATCGACGAGCCCGGCATTCCAGGCGATCACATGCGGCAAAAGCACCGCATTGAGGCGCCCGTGCACCAGATGGAACCGCCCGCCCAGCGCATGGGCGAGGCCGTGGTTGATGCCGAGCCCCGCCTCGCTGAAGGCGAGACCGGCAAGGCAGGAAGCCTGATGCATCGCATCGCGGGCGGCCAGATCATTGCCGTTCTCGTAAGCTTTCGGCAGCGCCGCAAAGGCCAGCTCAAGCGCCTTTTCGGCAAAGGCATCGGTGAAGTTCGAGGCATTGCGCGCCACCACCGCCTCGATCGCATGGGTGATCACATCCATGCCGGTATCGGCGGTCACCTTGGGGGGCGCCGTGCGTACGAATTCCGGGTCGAGCAGCGCCACATCCGGGATCAGATCGGTGGAAATCAGCGGGAACTTGCGATTGTTGGCCGGGTCGGAGATCACCGCGAAGGAGGTCACTTCCGAGCCCGTGCCGCTCGTCGTCGGGATCGCGACGAGACGGATCCGGCGCGAGGTATCCATGCCGCGCACCACGGAGAGGATCGCCTTTGCCGCGTCGATCGGCGAGCCTCCGCCAAGGGCGAGCACCACATCGGGGCGGAAGTCGGCAAAGAGGCGCGCACCGGCGGCGACAGTGGCCAGCGGCGGTTCGGGAATGGCTTCAGCGAAGACCTTGACCTCGCACCCCCCCAGATGGGCCATCACCCGGTCAAGCGGGCCGGAGCAAGCCATGAATTCATCGGTCACGATGCCGACGCGCTGGCCACGGTAGGCTTCGAGGCGCTCCAGCAGCCCTTCGCCGAAAACGATCTCGGTGCGGGGCGTGAAACTTTGGTAGCGGGTCATCGGGACACCTGTTGCGCGAGAGGTAGGGCCCGGAGGGCATCGGCAGGGAGGGGAGAGGCGCCGATGCCCCCCGGAGGTCAGGTCCCGCCCTGGGCGGACGGGGCCTGCGGGAAGAGGATCAGAACTGTTGTTCCGTCCGGCTGATGATGTCGTCCTGCACTTCTTTCGCGAGCACGACGAACTGCGCCGAGTAACCGGCCACCCGCACCACGAGGTCATTGTAGTCCTCGGGGTTTTTCTGCGCCTTGAGCAGCGTTTCGCGGTCGATCACGTTGAACTGCACATGCATCCCCTTGTGGTCGAAGTAGGAGCGCACGAGCGAGGCGAAGTTCTGCAACCCGGTATCGCCTGCCAGAGCGGAGGGCAGGAATTTCTGGTTGTAGAGCGTGCCGTTCGAGGCGATGAAGTGGTCCAGCTTGGCGACGGAGTTCGCAGCGGCGGTCGGGCCGAGACGGTCCTTGCCCTGGCGCGGAGACACACCATCGGCGAGCGGAAGCTTGGCCGGGCGGCCATCGGGCAGCGCGCCCACATCCTTGCCGAAGAGCACGTTGGCAGACACCGGATAGATCCCGGCCTGGAACTGGCCACCCCGCGGGTTGGTGTATTTTTCCACTTCCTTGCAGTAGATCTGAGCGCATTTGCGGGCGATCAGGTCGACATCGTCATTGTCGTTGCCGAAGGCTTCGGCCGAGTCGAGCAGGCGGCGGATGCCGTCGTATTTCGGCGCACCGGCCGGGGCCGCCCCGGTGGCGAGGGTGCGATAGACCTCGTCTTTCAGCGCCGCGACATCGAGCGAGGCATTCGAGGCGAGAACTTTCTTCACCGCTTCGTAAACCTGCGCTTCGCTCATTTCGCCCGAGGGAGCATTGCTGCTCGCCACCATGCCGAAGTTCGCGTCGAGCGCTTCCTTCAGTTCCGCCATCGTCAGCTTCTTGCCGTCGAAGACGAATTTCTTCATCGCATAGACCGAGTCACCGGTGTCGGCGACGCCGAAGGCTTGCGGGCCGGTGAAGTTGTAGATCGCCCCACCTTCCTGCACCGACTTGCCGCGGCCCATGCAGTCATCGACCATCGCCGAGAGGAAGGGCAGCGGCGCCCGTTCGGCATGGGCGATGTCGACACAGTTGTCGGCTTCGGCCAGATATTTGACGAAGAAGGCCATTTGCCCCGAGAAGGCGGCATAGAAATCTTCGAGCGATTTCCACTCTTTCGCGTCGCCGGTGACCGGGCCGAGTTGCAGATCGCCCACCTTGCCGTTGTTGAGCGTGATCTCGAGCACCTTCGCCACGTTGAAGAAGGCCGCGTCGTGCCAGCCTTCGGTGCGGTGGATCGCCTGCGGTTCCACGCAGCCGACGATGCCGTAATCGCGGGCATCAGCGAGCGAGACACCCCGGTTTTGCAGCGACGGGATGATTACCTCGTCGTTGTAGACAGCCGGAACGCCGAGCCCGAGGCGCACCACTTCGGCGGCGCGGTGCAGGAACTCGTCGGGCGTGCCTTGCCAGACGCGGATCGAGAACGAGGGCGCCGGAAGGCGAACGTGAGCGACGGCTTCCATACACATGTAAGACACGTCGTTCGTGGCATCGAGCCCGTCTTCGGTTTGCCCGCCCACGCAGAGGTTCTGGAACACGGCATAGCCCGCGAAGGCCTGGGCCGAAACTTCATCGCGCGTCTTGTTGACGTCGTTGAGCTTGATCCAGATGCAGTCGACAAGCTCTTGCGCGGCTTCGCGGCTGATCGAGGTATCGGCTTTCAGGTAGGGATACATGTATTGGTCGAAGCGACCGGGCGAGATCGAGTGGCCCGAGCTTTCGATCTGCAACATGCACTGGATGAACCACATTGTCTGGCAGGCTTCCCAGAAGGTGGTGGCGCCATGTTCGGGCACGCGGCGGCAGTTCTTGGCGATTTGCTCAAGCTCGGCCTTGCGGGTCGGATTGGAGCAGGCTTTGGCCAGTTCCTCGGCCTTGTCCGCATAGCGATGCGCGAAATCGATCGCGGCTTTGTAGGCGATGATGACGGCGGTGTAGAACTGGTTTTTCTTGATCGCGTCGGGGTCTTTGTCGTCAAGGAATTCGCGACGCTTGATCGCTTCCATGATGACGCCGGAGAAGCCGATCTTCAGGATTTTGCCGTAGTCAACGCAGACGTGGCCGACGCCGCCGTAGAAGTAGTTGCCGACGGTGAAGACGCCGTTGGCCATGCAGTCCTTGGCCTTTTGCGACATATAGGAGGAGGCAAGGTCCGAAGTGGTGCGGCCGGGCCAGTATTTGAACGCTTCATGGAGCGCCGCGGCGGTTTCCTTCGGGATCTCGAACGGGTCGGCAACGCGGCCAGCCATCGTTTCGAACTCTTTTTCCACCCAGTCGAAGCTGAATTCGGGGCAGATTTCGGTCGAACGCGGGTTGATGGTGATCGAGCCCACGACAAGTTCGTCGTCGCGGATCGTGATCGGCAGTTCCGCAAAGATTTTTTCCACCACCCGGGCACGACGCAGGATCGGCGGCAGACCTTCGGTCGCCTTGTACGCTTCGGTGGCCAGCACCGCGCGTTCCGCCTCCACATAGGGCCGGGCGTTCAGGATCTGGTTTTTCAACCGCGTGATACGGTCGGTCGGTTTGGTGAAGCCCTTCTCAATCATTGCATCCTCCAGGCTGTGAAAGCTTCCCGGGCGCGCATGCCCGGAGAGCCGGTCAGGTCAGAATGTTCGGAGCGACGAGGCTCACGAAGGCGCGCATCAGGGTCTGATGCCCCGGCCATGCCGGTGCGCTCACGAGATTTCCGTCGACCACGGTTTGCTCCGGCGCGACTGCGACGAAGTGGGCTCCTGCCGCCCGCACTTCCGGCTCGACGGCCGGGTAGGCCGTCATCCGACGCCCGCGCACCACATCGGCGGCGGTCAGGAGCTGCGCGCCATGGCAGATCGCGGCCACAGGCCGGTTCTCCGTCATGAAGGCCCGCACGATGGCCAGCACCTGCGCATCCAGACGCAGGTATTCGCAGGCACGGCCACCGACGAGATAGAGACCGGCGTAGTCGTCCGGGCTGACCGTCGCAAAATGCGCGGTGAGCCGGAACAGATGGCCGGGTTTTTCCGAATAGGTCTGGTCGCCCTCGAAATCATGGATCGCGGTGCGGATCGTTTCGCCCTTGCGTTTGCCGGGGCAGACCGTATCGACCGTGAAACCGAGCATGCCGAGCGCCTGAAACGGAACCATCACCTCATAATCCTCGGAATAATCTCCGACGAGCATCAAGATTTTATGTCCAGTGAGGGGTTTCATGGTTTTCCGTTCCTGTGTCGGCCTTTTATCGGCGACTGAGGAAGAAATAGGCCCCGGGGTGGCGGATGGTCAACGAGACGGGCTTGACCAGCAGGGGGAATAACTTGCCCAGCGCCAGCCTTGACCGCTTTTTCCTTGCAACACAGGGGTTTTGCACGCGTCGTCTGAAAAGGCGAAAACGCGGCAGGACAAAAAAAGACACCAACGGGTGTTTTCTTGTCATCGCGGCGCAAGAGCGCCCTGCCCTGCGCCGCGCGGCGATGACAAGCGCGCACCGCGCCAGAGGCTTCCAAAGCGCTCAAATGCGCCCCAAGCCCTGCGGCGGGAGTACAGACGACTCGCATCGCTGTAAATTTAGAATATTAACTTCAAATACTTGATGACCACTGGCGCGGATTCCTGCCGTGCGGATTCGGCCTCCTGTCAAGAAACTACCCGCGAAGGCCAAGCCGCTCATCTTGATCCCCCGGATCGCCCGCGCGTAATTTGGTGCCTGATCGACATCGGCGCGATCGGAGGAAATCCCGCAAAATCGGGCCCGGGTGAGACTATCTGCGGAACATCGTTTTCGCGGTCGGGTTTCTTTTGCCTTGCGGAAAATCGCTCCGGAAACGGCTCCGGATAAATATCCGGTTTCGTAATAAACAAGAGTCATCCGGTTCAATTGCCACAGGCTCGGCCGGATATACAAGGAGACCAGAATGACACTGCTCGGTTTGCTCGTCGCCTTTGGCGGCGGTATATTCGGGGCCGCAATCGGTGCGCTCCCGGCTTTCACCTTCGTCGGCTTCCTGACGATGATCGGCGTGGCGATCCAGATGGCAGTCGCCCCCGAGGCCACCGATTTCTTCGGCATCCCCTTTGGCGCCTTTGGCCCGCACACGGGCGGCTTTGCTGCGGGCGTGGCCGCCGCCGCCTATGCCGCCAAGAAGGGCAAGCTTGATAGCGGGCGCAACATCGTCACCGCGGGCATGGGGCTCAACAGCCCGGACGTGCTCCTTGTGGGCGGCGTGTTCGGCGTGGTCGGCTATCTGATCTTCTGGGCGCTCACCTTTGTTCCGAGCTTCGGCCCGGGCCTCGCCTTCAGCGACCTTCCGGCCGTTGGCGTGGTGATCTCCGCCTTTATCGCGCGCTTCCTGTGGGGCACCTGCGGGCTTTGCGGCAAGGCCGATCCGGGCCGTGGCTTCTTCCACCCGACCGACGCCACCAAATGGCTGGTGTTCCAGTCGAGCTTCGCGCAGATCGTGGTGATCGGGCTTGGCGGCGGGCTCCTTGGCGGCTGGCTCGGCGTGACCCATGGTGTGCCCGGCGCGCTTCTGGCCTTCGGCATCGCGGCCTCGAGCCTTCTGTTCCTGACGCTGGGTGTGCTTACCCCCGTCTCGCACCACATCATGCTGCCCGCAGCCCTCGCGGGCGTCGCCTCCGGCAGCGTGATCTGGGGCGCGGTGATCGGCATCCTCTCGGCCTTCCTCGGTGAGTTCTTCGCCCGCGCCTTCCTGTGCCATGGCGACACCCATATCGACCCGCCGGCCTGCGCGATCGCGGTCATGACCTTTGCCGTCAACCTGCTGAGCTTCCTCGGCTTCTGGGCCCTGATCCCGCTTCCGGTCTGACCCGGCAGGGCCGGACCTCCGGCCGGCCCCGACCCGACCCCAGACGGCGCGACGCTTCGGTGCCGCGCCGTCCAGGACTTCCCGGCGGACGCCCCCGCGGCCGCATCTCCCCCCGACCGACCCCACCGACCGACCCCATCGACCGACAAGGAAATCCCCATGATCCTGATCATCAACTGCGGCAGTTCCAGCCTCAAATATCAGCTCTATACCCCTGATCTGGCAAAGGTTCTCGCCTCCGGCATCGTTGCAAAGATCGGTGAGCCCGAGGGCTATGCCGAGCATTTCGTCGGTCGCCGCGGCGAGCGGCGCCATTCCGAGACCGCAAATCACCATGACGCCTTCGGGGTGATGATGGAGGCGCTCCTGTCGCCCGAATATGGCGTGCTGGAATGCCCCGGCGCGATCACCGCCATCGGTCACCGCGTGGTGCATGGCGGCGCGATTTTCTTCGGTTCGGTCCTTGTGGACGATTGCGTCATCCAGGCGCTGCACGATTGCGCCCATTTCGCACCGCTCCACAACCCCGCCAATATTGTCGGCATCGAAGAGGCCCGGCGCGCCTTCCCCGGCGCGCCCAATGTCGCCGTTTTCGACACTGCCTTTCACCAGACCGTGCCGCCCAAGGCGCATCTCTATGCGCTGCCGTTCGAGCTCAGCACGGCTCATGGTATCCGCCGCTACGGCTTTCACGGCACTTCCTGCCGCTATGTGAGCCAAACCGCCGCCGAGCTGCTCAACCGTCCGATCGAGGCGCTGTCGATGGTCGTGTGCCACCTTGGCAACGGCGTTACACTCGATGCAATCGATGGCGGCAAATCGGTCGATACGACGATCGGCTTTGGCACGTTCAGCGGCGTGGCGATGGGCACGCGGGCGGGCGATTTTGACCCGGCGATCATTTTCCACCTTGTCAAGGAGCTTGGCATGAGCCTCGATCAAGTCGAGGAAATCTGCTATCGCAAGAGCGGGCTTCTGGGCCTTTCCGGCCTTTCCAATGACATGCGCGAGATCTGTACCGCCGCCGAAAAAGGCAACACCCGCTGCCAGCTCGCGCTTGAGGTCTTCACCTATCAGATCCGCAAGACGATTGGCGCCTATGCCGCCGCGATGGGCGGTATAGATGCGCTCGTCTTCACCGCAGGCATCGGCGAGAACAGCGCCGAGATCCGGGCGCGTATCTGTGCCGACATAGGCTTTTTGGGGATCGAGATCGACCCGCGGCTCAATGCCGCCGCGCGCGGCGGCGATCCGAACATCTCCGCCGCGGGCGCGCGGGTGGCCACGCTGGTCGTGCCGACAGACGAAGAACGGATGATCGCGATCGACACCGTCGCCCTGACCCGGCCCGGCGTGGCGGCGATGCAGGAAGAAAGCCCCCGCCTCGCCGCCGAGTGAGCGCCTTGGCAAAATCAAAACCGCCGGTCTTTTGCGAGACCGGCGGTTTTTCTTTGCGCGCGGTTTGGCTCAGGCGCCGAGCGTGCGCTCGATCAGCGAACACCAGTTCTCATGCGCGATCTTGCGCACCAGCGCCTCGCCATAGCCATGCGCCTGCATCGCCTCAACAAGCCCCTGCAGCCCCGCGACATCGCCCAGCACCGCGGGAATTTCGGCGCCGTCAAAATCCGAGCCAAGGCCGACGTGATCCTCGCCTAACCGCTCGATCAGGTAATCGAGGTGGCGCAGCATCGGCGCCCAGCCGCAGGCCGGATCCTTGATGCCAGTCTCGGTCAGGAAGCCCACCGCATAGTTCAACCCCACCATGCCGCGGCTTTCGCGGATCATGTCGAGCTGGCGGTCGGTGAGGTTGCGCGACGATGCGCAAAGCGCATGCACGTTCGAATGCGTGGCCACGAGCGGCGCATCGGAGAGCGCGGCCACATCGTCAAAGCCCTTCTCGTTGAGATGGCTCAGGTCGATCATCACCTTGAGCGCGTTGCATTCCTTCACAAGCCGCTTGCCCGCATCGGTGAGCCCCGGCCCGGTATCGGGCGAGGACGGGTAGGCAAAGGGCACGCCATGGCCAAAGAGCGTCGGGCGCGACCAGACCGGCCCGAGCGAGCGCAGCCCCATCGCATGGAACACATGAAGCGTATCAAGGCTTTCATCGATCGCCTCGGCGCCCTCCATATGCATGATGCCCGCGATCACCCCCTCCTTGAGTGCCGCGCGCACCTCCGCCCCGGTGCGGCAAATGCGGAAAGCGCCCTTGGCTGCGCGCTCCATCCAGAGCATGTGACCCGCCGCGGCGATGGCGGGCGCGAGCGCATCAGAGAAGGGAATCGCGTCGGGCAGCGGCAGCGCATAGGGCGGGTTTTCCATCTGCGCCATCAGATCGGCATCGTCATGCGACGCCGGCGAGGGCAGATAGATCGCGAAGAAGCCCCCCGCAAAGCCGCCCGCCTGCATCCGCGGCAGATCAAGCTGGCCTTTCCCCTCACCGGTGAGCCAGATCGTTTCGCGCCGCTCGGGCGCCTCCAGAAGCCGCAACAGAAGGTCGTTGTGGCCGTCGAACACGGGGATCATTTTCAGTCCTTTGAAGTGGCGCCCAACATCCGGTCGGCGGAAGCCGCGAACAGGTTGCGGGCATACTCGGTCTTCATGCGCGCGGAGGCGAGGTCTTCGCGGGCCAGCTCTTCGACGGCGCGGCCGTGCTGCATGACAAGGATGCGGTCGCACATATGGTCGATAACCGCAAGATCATGGCTGACCATCAAAAATGTCAAACCATGCTCGGCGCGCAGCCGGTTGAGCAGGTTGAGCACCTCTGCCTGCACCGAGGCATCAAGCGCCGAGGTGGGCTCGTCCAGAAGCAGGATCTCGGGCTCAAGCATCAGCGCGCGGGCAATCGCCACGCGCTGGCGCTGCCCGCCCGAAAGCTGGTGCGGATAGCGGAAGCGGAAGGAGGCGGGCAGGCCCACATCCTCAAGCGCGCGCACAACGCGGGCATCGGTGCCCTTGATGCCATGGATCGCGAGCGGCTCGGAGAGCGTGCGGTCAATGGTGTGGCGCGGATGCAGGCTCGCATAGGGGTCCTGGAACACCATCTGCACCCGGCTCGCAAAGGCCTTGGCGTTGCGCGTATTCACGGGCTCTCCAGCGATGCGGATCGCGCCGCCGGACACAGGCGCCAGCCCGCAGATCGCACGCAGAATGGTGGATTTGCCCGAGCCGCTTTCGCCCACAAGGCCAAAGCTCTGCTTGGCGCCGACCGAAAGGCTGACATTCTGCACCGCATGCACGCGCCGCCCCTTCGCCTCGAAGGTGACGGAAAGGTTGTCGATCTCGATGAAATCAGATTCGATCACATCACGCATTGGCCCAGTCCCCCGTGCGGTCGAGCCCCGGCAGGGGTTTGCGCGGCCCCCCGATGCGCGGCAAGCAATTCAAAAGCCCCTGCGTATAGGGGTGTTTGGCCTCCATCAGATCGCCCGCGGCCAGTTCCTCGACGATCTTGCCGCGATACATCACCAGCACCCGGTCGCAAAACCGCGCCACAAGGCGCAGATCGTGACTGATGAAGATGAGCCCCATGCCGCGCTCGCGCACGAGCCCGTCGAGGATCGCCATCACCTCCGCCTGCACCGTCACATCGAGCGCCGAGGTGGGCTCGTCGGCAATCAGCAGATCGGGCTCAGGGATCAGCATCATCGCGATCATCACGCGCTGCCCCATCCCGCCGGAAAGCTCATGCGGCCAGGCCTCCATCACCCGCTCGGGGTCGCGGATCTGCACCGCTTCCAGCGCGGCAATCGCCTTTTTGCGCGCCTCCGCCCGGCCAAGCCGGTCGCGCCGCAAAAGGCCCTCCATGAGCTGCGCGCCCACCCGCATCACCGGGTTGAGCGAGTATTTCGGGTCTTGCATCACCATGGCAAGGCGCGGCCCGCGCAACGCGCGCATCTGCTTTTCCGAGGCCTTCGTGAGGTCGATGCCGTCAAAGCGCATCCGGTCCGCCTCGATCCGCCCCGGCGGGCGGATGAGGCGCAGAACCGAGCGCCCGGTGATGGTCTTGCCGGAGCCGCTTTCCCCCACAATTCCAAGACGTTCACGCCCGAGGCTGAAGCTTACGCCACGCACAGCATGAACCGGGCCCGTCTCCGTATCAAAGGTGACACGGAGGTTTTCGATTTCCAGCAAACTCATCGCGAGGCACTCCGCGGGTCAAGCACGTCGCGCAGACCATCGCCCAGAAGGTTGAAGCCGAGCGACACAAGGAAGATCGCGAGGCCCGGCATGGTGGCCACCCACCATTGCTCGAACAGGAACTTGCGCCCCGAAGAGATCATCAGACCCCATTCGGGAAGCGGCGGCTGCACGCCAAGGCCGAGAAAGCCAAGGCCCGCGGCGATCAGGATCACCCCCGCCATGTCGAGCGTGACGCGGATGATCACCGAGGGCAGGCACATCGGCATGACATGGCCCCAGATGATCCGCCCGGCTCCGGCGCCCTGCAGCCGCACCGCGGCGATATAGTCCGAATTGCGCACGGTGAGCGTTTCGGCGCGTGCCACACGGGCATAGGGCGGCCATGCGGTCAGCGCGATCGCAAGCACGGCATTGACGATCCCCGGCCCCAGCACGGCGACAAGCGCGAGCGCCAGAATGAGCCGCGGGAAGGCAAGGAAGATATCGGTGATGCGCATCAGCACGGTATCGACGATGCCGCCGAAATAGCCCGCCACGGTACCGATGGCGAGGCCGATCACCGGCGCGGTCACGGCCACAAGGGCGATGATATAAAGCGTGATGCGCGCGCCATAGACGATGCGAGACCAGATATCGCGGCCAAAATCATCGGTGCCGAGCCAATGCCCCGGCGTGCCCGGCGGCAAGAGCCGCTGGCCGAGGTTCTGGGTGAACGGGTCATGCGTGGCAAAAAGCGGCGCGAAGGCGGCCATCGCGCACAAAAGCACAATGATGGCGAGCCCGAGCATTGCAAGATGGTTGCGCCTGAGCCGGAGCCAGGCCAGCCAGGCCTGCCCGATGCGCGCCTGCGCCCGCGACGAGGGCGAGGGATCGGTGAGCCATTGCGAAAGGGTCTGGGTCATGTGCGCGCCCTCGGATCAACGAGGCGGTAGAGCAGGTCCGACGCCATGTTGAGCGTCACGAAGGCGACGCCCACCACCACCGTGCCGCCCAGCACCGCGGGCATATCTGCGGCAAAGAGCGCATCGGTGATATAGCTGCCGAGCCCCGGCCAGGCGAAAATCGTTTCGGTCAGCACCGAACCTTCGAGCAGATAGGCATAGGAAAGCGCCACAACGGTGATCAGCGGCACCGAGACGTTGCGCATCGCATGCACCCAGATCACCCGCCATTCCGGCATACCCTTGACGCGGGCGGTGGTGATATATTCCTGGCTCAACTCGCCCAGCATGAAACTGCGCGTCATCCGGCTGATGTAGGCCATTGAAACGTAACCCAGAAGCCCTGCCGGGAGCACGATATGGGTGAGCGCATTGGCAAATACGTCCCAGGCGCCGTTGAGCGCGGAATCGATCAAGATCGCGCCGGTGTAGCGCGTCATCGTGAATTCGAGCATCATGTCATAGGAGGGGTCGAGACGGCCCGGGCCGCCGACCCAGCCAAGCTCGCCGTAGAAGATAAGAAGGCCAATGAGACCGAGCCAGAATACCGGCATCGAATAGCCGACAAGGCCGACGAGGCGGACGATCTGGTCCGAGATCGAGCCCGGCCGGGTGGCGGCAAGCACGCCCGCGGGCACGCCCAGAATGACCCCGATGATCGTGCCGAGCGTGGCGAGTTCGAGCGTGGCGGGGAAGCGGCGGGTGATCTCGGTCAGGACCGGCTGTTGCGTGCGGATCGACCGGCCCAGATCGCCCTGCACCGCATCGCGGACATAGATCCAGAATTGTTGCCAAAGTGGCGTATCGAGGCCAAGCGCCTCGCGCGCGGCGTCATATTGCGCCTGGGTCGCGCGTTCGCCCACGATCGACAGAACCGGGTCGATCGGCACGACGCGGCCGATGATGAAGGTGACGAGCAACAGGCCCAGAAGGGTGATGGCAAGAGTGACGAGCCCGCCGGCGATGCGGCGGAAAAGCTCGGTCAGGCGAGCGGGGAGGGAGAGTTCGGAAACTGCCATGAGGGGATGGCCCCGCCGCGCAGCCCAAAGACCGCGCGGCGGGAGGATCTTACTTCGTCACGGTCCAGTAGGTGGCGGAATCGGTCGCGCCACCGGCATAGAAGCCCTTGACGTTCGCCCGCATCGCATCCTGCCGCGCCTGCTGGAACATCAGCACGAAAGCGGAAGTGTCGCGGTGGGTGCGCTGCATGTCCTCATACATCGCGGCACGCTTGGCGGTATCGACTTCGCGCACCGCGGCCTCCGCCATCGCGCCCATTGCACCCGGATCCCAGGCGGTACGCCAGGCGAGATAGCCCGTGGCCTTCGCCTCGTCCGAGTTGTCGGGGTTTTCCGCGAAGGTCGAGGCGTTGGTCTGCGGGTCGGGATAATCCGGGCCCCAGGTCTGCAGCGTGATCTGATGCTGACGCGCGCGATACTTTTCAAGCACTTGCTTGCCGTCGCCCACATCGAGCGTCACGTTGATGCCGATCTGGCCGAAGGTGTTCTGCACCGATTGCGCAATATCCATGCGTTCTTGGTTGTTGCGCACGGTGAGCGAGAGGTTGAGCGGCAGCGTCACGCCCGACTCGGCCAGAAGCGCCTTCGCCTTGTCGAGATCGAGGTGATAGGGCGTCTCGTCCAGCGCGCCCAAAAAGCCTTGCGGCAGGAAGGCCTGATGCACCACCCACTGACCCTTCAGGATCGTGTCGGTCATGCCCTTGTAATCCACCGCCCAGCGCATCGCCTCAAGCACTTTCGGGTTGGTCAGCTCCGGCACTTTCTGGTTCATCGCGAGGTAGTAGATCTGCCCGCCGACGTCCCCCTGCACGGTGACATCGGGGTTGCCCTCGACACCGGCGATGTCGATCGGCGTCATCTCACGGCCGATGTCGATATCGCCCTTCTCGATCAGCAGCCGCTCGGTCGCGCCCTCGGGAATATGGCGCATCATGACGTATTTCATCGGCGCATCGCCGCGCCAGTGGCCCTCGCGCCGCTCAAGCACATAGCCTTCGCTCGGCTTGAAGCTCTTCAGCACATAGGCGCCGGTGCCCGCCGAGTTCGACTGCAGCCAGGCATTGCCCATGTCGCCATCAACTTCATGCTCCATCACCGTCTTCACATCGACGATTTCGGCCACGCCCGCGGTGAGGCAGTTGTAAACGAAGCTCGGCGCATAGGGTTTGTCGGTCTTGAGGATGACCGTGTCGCCCTCGGCGCGGATCGTTTCCTCGATATTATCCTTCGAGAGCCCGAACTGGGTGAGGATGAAGGCGGGGGTCTTGTCCATCATGACCACCCGCTTGAGCGAGGCGGCCGCAGCCTCGGCAGTGACCGGGTTGCCCGAGGAGAAGGTCACGCCCGGGCGCATTTTGAACGTATAGGTCACGCCGTCATCGGCGAGCGACCAGCTCTCCGCGAGCCCCGGCACCATCTTGCCCGATTCCGCCGGATCGAGTTCCACCAGCGTGTCATAGAGGTTGTTATTGAGGTCGGTGCCCGAAAATTCGAAGGCCTCGGCCGGGTCGATGGAGACGATATCGTCGATCGCATCGGCCAGCACCAGCGTATCGGCCGGCGTTCCCGCAAACAGCGCCACGGGCGCGGTGCAGGCCATCAGCGCCGCCAGAGCGAAAGCCTTGGGAAGGGTGAGGGGTGAATTCATGAGGGGACTCCCTGTCCGTTTCTGCGGTCAGGCTCATGCCGGGTGGCGCGGCCTGACCTGCGGCAAAAGTGACGTTTTTGTGAGGGGAGCGCAAGGCGGATCGGATGCAAGGCTGCCTCCCGCCCGGACGGCCGCCTTGAAACGGTTCAGACCGGGGCGGATCAGAGCCCGCGCACAAGCCCCGCTGCGAGGACGAGCATCATCCCCCCGACCACAAGATCGAGCAGCCGCCAGGCGCGAGGCTTTGCGAAGAGAGGCGCAAGGAAGCGCGCACCATAACCGAGCGCGGCAAACCAGATCAGGCTTGCTGCGCCCGCACCCAGAACAAAGGCCGGTTGCGCCCCGGCGGGCTGGGCTGCCCCGACCGAGCCAACGAGCAATACCGTATCAAGATAGACATGCGGGTTGAGGAGCGTGAACCCGGCCACGCGGGCGAGCGCTCCGCTCCGCGTCAGCCCCGCGCCACCGGCCTGGGCAACAAGCCGCTCCGCCCCAAGCGCGCGGCGCAGCGCCGAGAGGCCATACCAGCCAAGAAACGCCGCCCCCCCAAGCGAGAGCCAGAACAGAAGCCGCGGCGCCGCCCCGAGGAGGCCGCCGAGCCCCGCCACCCCGGCGCCGATCAGCACCAGATCCGTGAGCGCACAGAAGGCAACAACGGGCCCCACATGCTCGCGCCGAAGCCCTTGGCGCAGCACGAAGGCATTTTGCGCGCCGATCGCAACGATCAGCCCGAGCGAGAGGGCGAAGCCCGTGAAAAAGGGGGAAAGCTGGGTCATGGCGCTTTTCTGACCGCGGCGAGTAATGTAGTCCAGTTCAGGATGCTAAAGTGGATGAAGTATGGCTTAAGATGTTTGATTATCCACACCTCGCCGCGCTGGCGGCAGTGCTGCGCGAAGGCAGTTTCGAGCGCGCCGCGCGCGGGCTCGGCATCACGCCCTCGGCGGTGTCGCAACGCATCCGCGCGCTCGAGGAACGGGTGGGGGCCACGCTCGTGGTCCGCAGCCAGCCGCCCGTGGCCACCGAGGCAGGCGCGCGGCTTTGTGCCCATCTGGAACGGGTGCGGCTTCTTGAGGGCGAGGTCGCGGCCGATCTGCCGGGGCTTGGCGGGCCGGAGGCGGGACCGGTCACCCTGAATGTCGCTGTGAATGCCGACTCGCTCGGGAGCTGGTTCCTGCCTGCGGTGGCGCGCTTTGCCGAAGCCACCGGAGCGCTTGTGCATCTGACGCGCGAAGACGAGGAACACACCGCAAGGCGGCTGCGCCGGGGTGAGGTGCTCGCCGCGCTCACCACCGAGCCGATCCCCCTGCCCGGCTGTCGCACCCGCCCGCTTGGCGCGCTGCGCTATGCCGCCTGCGCGAGCCCCGCCTTTCTGCGCCGCCATTTTGCGCAAGGCGTGACACCGCAGGCACTCGCGCGCGCGCCCGTTTTGCAGTTCGACGCCAATGACGGGCTGCAGGCGCGCTGGCTGCGCCAGCAGTTCGACCTGCCGCTCACCGCGCCCGCGCATCGCGTCCCCTCGACACAAGGTTTTCTGGACGCCTGCCAGGCCGGGCTTGGCTGGGCGCTTCAGCCCCTGCCGCTGGCCGCCGGGATGATCGAGAGCGGCGCGCTGGTGGAGCTTCTGCGCGGGCGATATCTCGATGTGCCGCTGCACTGGCAGCATGTGCGGCTCGGCAGCCCGCTTCTTGAGAGGCTGACGAAAGAAGTGGTGGCCGAGGCCCGCACCCGGCTCATTGCGCTGCGCTGAACCGCTCCCCTCCGGGCAAGACCCCGAATCAAGGCGCGGGCGTGTCTTCGTTCTGCCTGCCAGGCAGGCAAGGCGCCCATCTCCCGGGCACTTCGGCCTCTCGTCGCGCCGGATGTCCGCCGCCCGCCCGCGGCCCGGCAGGCCAACCGCGGCAATTTGCGCAGCCGTTCCGGGCGGGAGTTTCGGCAAACGGCGCAAACGGATGATTTCGCGTCGGTTTGCGCCCGCCCGTCGGCGCACCGCGGCGCCTAAGCCGGAAAGGCACGGGGCCAGACGTGGGCAGGCGCGCTGCCGCTGACCCAGCCCACACAAGCGGCCGGCCCCGGACCATCTGGCAGAACAAGGAACCGAACAGATGAAGACACTCCTCCTCACCACGGTCATCGCCTCCTCGATGGCGGTGGCGGCCCAAGCCGAAGTGGTGGTCCTGAGCTGGGGCGGCGCCTATGGCGCGGCCGAAGTCGAGGCCCATGTGAAACCCTTCATGGAAGCCACCGGCATCAAGACCACGATGACCGATGCCGACAACCCCGCCACGCCGCTGAAAGCACAGGCGGAATCGGGCAACGTTTCGGTCGATGTCGCGCTCGTCGAATATGCCGATGCGGTGCGGCTGTGCGACGAGGGCCTGCTCGAGGAGATCGACCCCGATCTGCTCCTGCCCGGCTCCGACGGCACCCCGGCGATGGAAGATTTCCTGCCCGGCGCGGTGATGGATTGTGGCATTTCGACCGACCTCTGGGCGAATGTGATCGCTTATGACGCCTCGCAATTCCCCGGCGAGAAACCGACGAAAATCGCCGATTTCTTCGATCTGCAAAAATTCCCCGGCAAGCGCGGCGTGAAAAAGGCGCCCAAGACCGTGCTCGAAATGGCGCTGATGGCCGATGGTGTGCCGGCGGCGGAGGTCTATGACGTGCTCTCCACCGACGAGGGGCTCGACCGCGCCTTCGCCAAGCTCGACACGATCAAGAGCGACGTGATCTGGTGGGAAGCGGGCGCGCAGCCGCCGCAGCTTCTGGCCGATGGCGAAGTGTCGATGTCCACCGCCTATAACGGACGGATCTTCAATGCCGCGATCGAAGAGGGCAAGCCGCTTGTCGTGCTCTGGGACGGGCAAGTCTACGAGCACGAGATGTATGTGATCCCGAAAGGGGCGCCGCATCTGGATGACGCGATGAAGTATATCCAGTTCACCACCTCGACCGAGGGGCTGCGCCGCCAGGCACAATACATCTCCTACGGCCCGACCCGGAAATCCTCGAACGCGGGCGAGATCCTCTACAAGGACGGCAAGACTGTGATGGGTCCGCACCTGCCGACCTATCCGGCGAACATGACGAACGCGCTTGAGACCAACCTCGACTTCTGGGTCGACAATGACTCGGAACTGAACGAGCGCTTCAACGCCTGGCTGGCGAACTGAGGCAAGAAACGGGGTGGTGCGGGGCCATGGCTCCGCGCCACGCTAGCGGCCCGGCCAGGCAAGCTCCCGTTCTGGCCGGGCGCGCGATCTGCGGCAGCCGCGCGCCTTGCGTCAGGGCACCGGGCGCTCTCGCCACAAGATCACGCCCATCTGCTCGGCCGCGCGCTGCGACAGCACCGGGCTGATCAGCCCGCGTTGCGATTGATAGGCCCGGATCGCCGCGGTGGTGGCCCGATCAATCCGGCCGGTCTCCGGGCCCGCATAAAGCCCCCGCGCCGCAAGCGCACGTTGCAGGGTCTGGATGTGTTCGGGCGTCAGATCCGCGTCGCAGACACGGCGGAACCACAGCCGCTCGCCGCCTTCAACGATCCGCGCCTCGGTGATCGTATTGTAACGCGCAGGCTCCAGCACCACCCCGCTCACCGGATCGCGTTTCTCGGGCGCGACAAGCGCGTGCTCGGTCACAGTCTCGACCACAGCGGGGCGACGTTCCACATGATAGCAGCCGGGTGCCTGTGCCCCGGGGGAGGTGTCGCGCCACTCCCCCGCCAGCGTCAGCCGCGCCACGGCAGCCCCTGTGGCGACAATCGGTGCGCCGTCGCGCGTCGCCGCGGCCACCGCAGACTGTGACGGGGGAGGCGCCGCCTCCTGCGCCGCCTGCTCGACACAGGCGCAAAGAAAGAACGGCAGGGCGAGAGCAGAGAGGGAGAGGCGCGGCATGGAACTCGTCGGAGTGAATGGCGCGACCTTATCCGCTTTGCCTGCCCGCGCCTAGGGTCAGACTGATACCGCACCTACCGCACCCGCCTGCGTGAGCAAGGATGCGGCCAAGCGAGCGCTTCCCAAACCCTCCGCCTTCGCCTAAACCGGGTCCATCCCGCAACGCGGCAACGCATGAGGTACCAGATGGCAAAGATCACTTACGTCGAACACAATGGCACCCGCCACGAGATCGAGGTGAAACCGGGGCTCACGGTGATGGAAGGCGCGCGCGACAATGGCGTGCCCGGCATCGACGCCGATTGCGGCGGCGCCTGCGCTTGCTCGACCTGCCATGTCTATATCGACGAGGCCTGGATCGACCGGCTGCCCAAACCGCTGCCGACCGAAACCGACATGCTCGATTTCGCCTGGGAACCCGATCCGGTGAAATCGCGCCTGACCTGTCAGATCCGGGTCACGCCCGATCTCGACGGACTCGTGGTGCATCTGCCCGAAAAACAGATCTGACCCCGGCCAGACCCGGGCCTTTCCGGAGCCGCCCTTCGGGGCGGCTTTTCTTTGTGCGCAGGCGCCAAAGAAAAACGCGGCCCCGAGAGGGACCGCGTTTTCCGAATCTCTGGCGAACCGATCAGCGTTTCGAGAACTGGAACGAGCGGCGGGCTTTCGCCTTGCCGTATTTCTTCCGTTCGACGACGCGCGAGTCACGGGTCAGGAAGCCCGCGGCCTTGAGCGCGGCGCGCAAGGACGGCTCGTGCAGTTGCAGCGCTTTCGAGATGCCGTGCTTGACCGCCCCGGCCTGACCCGAGAGGCCACCGCCGACAACCGTCGCCAGCACGTCATACTGGCCTTCGACACCGGCCACACCGAAGGGCTGGTTGACGATGAGCTGGAGCACCGGGCGGGCGAAGTATTCGTTCATCGCCTTGCCGTTCACGGTGATCTTGCCGGAGCCGGGCTTGACCCAGACGCGGGCAACCGCGTTCTTGCGCTTGCCGGTGGCATAGGCGCGGCCGAGCGCGTCACGCACCGGGGTGCGGGGGGCCGCTTCGGCGGTCGTGGTGACGGCCGCGGGCGTGCCCGAAACGGCCGACTTCAGATCGTCGAGGGATTTGATATCGGACATGATCAGGCGCTCCGGGTGTTCTTCTTGTTCAGGACCTTCACGTCCAGAACTTCGGGCTGCTGGGCTTCATGCGGATGCTCGGCACCGGCATAGACGCGCAGGTTCGACATCTGGGCGCGGCCCAGACGGTTGCGCGAGATCATCCGCTCGACCGCCTTGATCACCACGCGCTCGGGGTGGGCCCCTTCGAGCACCTGCCGCGCGGTGCGGAACTTGATCCCGCCCGGGTGGTTGGTGTGCCAGTAGTAACGTTTGTCTTCACGCTTCGTGCCGGTCATCTGCACCTTGTCGGCGTTGATGATGATCACGTTGTCGCCCATGTCCATATGGGGGGTGAAGGTCGGCTTGTGCTTGCCACGCAGGCGCATGGCAACGATCGTGGCGAGGCGGCCCAGAACGACGCCCTCGGCGTCAATCAGGATCCACTTCTTCTCGATCTCCGCCGGTTTCGCGGTATAGGTTTTCATTGTCGATCGCCCTTTGAAGGGTTGTGGAATTCGGATGCGGGCTTTTCGGGTATTTCCGCGTTCAAATCAAGGGCGATGATGCGAAATTACGTTATGCAATTCAATAGCTTGCAAAATAGGTATTTATTTACCCCACGCACAAGGTGCCCAATCCCGCTGATTCAGCCCGCCCTCTGACAATCTGCCCTCCCGCGCGCATCGGGTCGCGGCGCGAGGGCAGGAAGAGCATGCTAGGCTCAGGGCGGAGGAAGGGGAGAGAGATGACCAAAGAGACTGTGCAAGATCCCGCGCGCGCCGAGGGGCTCGCGCCGCTTCATGTCCTTGCGCTGATCGCGGGACCCTTGTGCCTGATCCCGGCCCTTGTGGTGCCCGCGCCATGGGGGCTTGCCCCGGAGGCGTGGCGGCTCGTCTGTGTGGCGCTCTGGATGGTGATCTGGTGGCTCGCCGAGGCGGTGCCGCTGCCGGCCACCGCGCTTTTGCCCATCGTCGCGATGCCGGTGCTGGATATCCTGCCCATCGCCAAGGTCACGGCGCAGTATGGCAACCATCTGATTTTCCTCTTTCTCGGCGGTTTCCTCCTCGCCGCGGCGATGCAGCGCTGGGGGCTGCACCGGCGCATTGCGCTGCATGTGGTTGCCGCGCTCGGAAGGTCTCCCGAAGGCATCATCGCGGGCTTCATGCTGGCCACGGCGTTTTTGTCGATGTGGATCTCCAACACCGCGACCGCGGTGATGATGGTGGCGGTGGGCGCCTCTGTCGTCGAGGTGGTCGAGAGCGAGAGCGTCGACAAGCCCCGCGCGCGCCGCTTTGGCGTGGCGCTGATGCTCTCGATCGCCTTTTCCGCCTCGATTGGCGGCGCGGGCACGCTGATCGGCACGCCCCCCAATGCGCTGATGGCGAGCCTGCTGGAAACCGGCCACGGCATCGAGATCGGCTTTTTCCGCTGGATGCTTCTGGGCGTGCCCATCGTTCTGGTGATGCTGCCGCTCACCCATCTCATCCTCACCCGCATCGCCTTTGACGTGCGCGGCCTCGACCTCGCCTCGGTACGCGGCGTGATCGGCGACGAAATCACTCGTCTCGGCCCGATGTCACGCGGCGAGATCACCGTTGCCATAGTCTTTGCGCTCACGGCCTTCGCGTGGATCTTCCGCGAGGCGCTTGGCCTGCCGATCTCCGACAGCGGCATCGCGATCCTCGCCGCGGTCGTGCTCTTTGCGCTGCCTGCCGGGCGCGGCAAGGGCTTCGTGCTCGACTGGAGCGTGGCGCCCGGCCTGCCCTGGGGCGTGCTGATCCTCTTTGGCGGCGGGCTCGCCCTCGCGGGCGCCTTTGACGCCACGGGCCTTGCGGGCTGGATCGGGGCCGAGGTGGCCGCGGTGGGGGCGGTGCCGCTTTCGGTGCTGGTGCTGATCGTGGCGGCGGTGATGGTGTTCCTCACCGGGATCACCTCCAACACCGCCTCGGCGGCGACCTTCCTGCCGGTGCTCGGCGCGGTCGCGGTCGGGCGCGGGCTCGATGTGGAATGGCTGATGGTGCCGGTGGCGCTTGCCGCCTCGATGGCCTTCATGCTGCCCGTCGCCACGCCCCCCAATGCGATCGTCTTCACCTACAAAGGCTTGAAACTCGCCGACATGGTGCGGGCAGGCTTTATGGTGAACCTTGTCAGCATCGGCGTGATCTGGGCCGCGGTGATGGGGCTTGCGCCTTACGTGTTCGGGCTTTGAAACAGGCAGGCCCGACCGTGCGGCCGGGCCTCAGGAACTGTTCAACACGTCAACCGGCGCAGCAGAACTGCACAGATCGATGTCTGGGAAGCCTGTCGGTCAGCAGGTCTTGCGATTGCGGCGCAGAAACGCCGTCAGCCCGATCCCGCCAAAAAGCAGCGGCAGGGAGGCGGGAAGCGGGACGGCGGGCGGCGTGTTATTCTCCACAATCGGCAGCGTGCCGGTGAACCCCTGATAATGGATCTCGCCGTTTGTAAGATTGACGGAGCTGGCAAAAAGCGAGCCCTCCATCGAGCCGCTGAACCCGGACACGGTCGCCGTCGGCGCCAGAACCGCACCGATCAGCTTGCTGTTCAGCTCCACCACCGTGGCATTGACGAAGTTCCAGATCACCTGCGAGGCAAGCGCATAGTCGGTGTTCACGAAATTCTTCGAGAAGCTCACCACATCGCCGATCACGTTGATGATCGCGGTCTCTCCCGCCGACAGCGCGAAGGTGATCTCATTCTTGGTCAGATCATTCAACGACACCGTGAAGATGCCCGCCCCGAAAATATAGCCTTGTTCGGTCTCGGTATAGGTTGCCGTCGGCGCAAGAGAGGCCAGCGCGGCCGAGGCGGCCGTCAGAGTGGCAAAAACCTCCGAGCTGTCCAGAACCGTCGCGGCGGGCAGCGAACCGACCGTCAGCGACCCCGCCCCGAGGTTGTTGACCCAATTGTTCGAGCTGCCCCCGATCACCACGGTCGAGGCGGCGTCACTGTCAAGGTTGAGAATGGCATTCTGGTCGCCGAGAATCACCACATCCGCCAGCGAAGGGTCGGGTTCGACCCCTTGCACGAAATCAGCCTGCATCGTCGAGCCGTTCAGGTCGCCACCAATGTAAACGTTGCCCTCAACCTCCTGATAGGCAACAACGTTGCCGATGCTTATCAGGTTGTATTGGTTGAGAAGCTGCGCCGCATCCAGCGTTGCGGCCTGCCCCGCCACGCCCGCGAAAGCCGCGCCCAGACCGGCGACCATCGCAAAAACGATCTTCAAATTCATTTGGCACCCCCTGCCAAGTTGCGGAGAAATGTTCACCCCGATCCAGCTATACGAGTCCGGATCTCATGAAACAAGCGCACGGGCAGGAGCCGGCAGGCCGCCCTAGCGTCAACGCTTTTCGGTGCGTCAACGCTTTTCGGGGGGAATCGCATAGGTCATGCTCGCCCGGGCAACCGGTTCCGGCGCGCCTTCGGAATAGATCAGCGCGTCGCCCACTGCGAGCGTGCGGCCAAGCTTGAGCACCCGCACCTTCGCGATCAGATCGCGCCCCGCCTCGGGCTTGCGCAAAAAATCGATCGTCGCATTCGTCGTCACCGCGAGCATCACCGGCCCGATCCGCGCGAGGATCGCGAGATAAATCCCCACATCGGCCAGCGCGAACATGCTCGGCCCCGAGACCGTGCCGCCCGGGCGCAGGTGGCTTTCGTCCACCTTGAGCCGGATCACGGTCTCCTCGCCCACCACCTCGACAGCAAACATCCCCGCCACCTGCGGAAAATGCGCCGCGAGAAAGGATGAAAGTGACGTAACGTCCATGAGCACTGGCATCTTCCCCGAAAGCCTCCTCGCGCCCAGACTTTCGTCCAAAGGGAGGAAGTTCAATGACCGATCTGGTGGAGATGGAAAAACGTGGCGTCATCGCGCATCTGACGCTGAACGCGCCGCAAAGCCTCAATGCGCTCTCCGACGCGATGCTGGCCGCGCTGAAGGCCAGGTTCGACGCGCTCGCCGAGGACCGCAACGTGAAAGTCGTGGTGCTCAAGGGCGCGGGAAAAGCGTTCTGCGCTGGCCATGACCTCAAGGAAATGCAGGCAGGGCGGGACAGCCCAGACGCGGGCCGGGCCTATTTCGCCGACCTTTTCGCCCGCTGCGCCGAGGTCATGCAGATGATCCCTGCCCTGCCGCAGCCGGTGATCGCCCAGGTGCATGGCATCGCCACTGCGGCAGGCTGCCAGCTCGTCGCCTCCTGCGATCTCGCCGTTGCCGCCGAGGGCACGCGCTTTGGTGTGAACGGCGTCAATATCGGGCTCTTCTGCTCGACACCGATGGTGGCGCTGTCCCGGGTCGTACCGCGCAAGGTGGCGTTTGAAATGCTCACCACCGGGGAGTTCATCGATGCCGCCAGTGCGCGCGAGGTGGGGCTCGTCAACCGCGTCGTTGCGCATGACGCGCTCGACACCGCCACGACCGCGCTTGCCGAAACCCTCGCGGCGAAACTCGGCGCGGCGGTGGCAATGGGCAAGCGCACCTTTTACGAACAGGCCGAAATGCACCTCGCTGCCGCCTATGCCCATGCGGGCGCGGTGATGGTGGAAAACATGCTGCTGCGCGACACGGCCGAGGGAGTGCAGGCCTTCCTTGAGAAGCGCAAACCCGACTGGAGTTGAGCCCGGCGGGTTTGCGCCAGCCGATCCCGCCCCCGGGAACCGGCGCACGGCAGCGTAGTTTTTCCTGCATCACGTCAAACCGGGAGGCGCCGGAATGACCCGTCACGCCCGTGCTGGAGGCTTCCGCGCCGCTCCCGGCCCTGCCTCCGGCCGTTTTGCGCCGCGGGGCAGGAGGCGGTCTTGCCGCAACCGGCTGCCGCCGGTCCGGGGCCATACTCGCGGAACGGTCGGCCGACCGCCTCTCGGCCGACTGCCCCTCCCCGGCGCGTCTCAGGGCGCGAGCCAAACCGCCGACTGGGCGCAGGGTGTCCCTGCGCCCTTTTTTCGCGCGGCACCGCGGGCTCAGCGCATCCGGCGGGTGATCTGCGCCGCCTGACGCGCGCGTTTCACGGCCTGCCGGGCCCGCGCCGCCGCCTGACGTTCGGCGGGCGTCAGGGTGTTGCCCTTTTGGGCGCCTCCGCTGCCGCCGCGGGCGAGGCCCTCCATCCCCTTGTTCACACCGATCCGCAACAGCCGTCGCAGTACCATGTTAACGATCCTCTGCAGGAGCTGCGCCAGATCCATGCTCATTCCTCTTCGAAAAGTTCGCTCTGGCCCACCATATCGCCTTCTTCCTCTTCGGCGCCCGGCATCGGCCGGTTGTCCAGCAGCCCTGCCGCGCGCAGCTCTTTCAGCCCCGGCAAGTCGCGCGCGGATTCAAGTCCGAAATGGTCCAGAAAGGTTGGCGTGACAATGAAGGTCACTGGCCGCCCCGGCGTCATGCGTCGCCGCCCGAGCCGCACCCATTCCATCTCCAAAAGCTGGTCGATGGTGCCACGGCTCACCGCAACGCCCCGGATTTCCTCGATTTCCGCCCGTGTCACCGGCTGGTGATAGGCGATGATCGCGAGCGTTTCGATCGCCGCGCGGGAGAGCTTGCGCAGCTCCACCACGTCCTTTTGCATCAAAAAGCCCAGATCGGGCGCGGTGCGGAAGGCCCAGGCATCGCCCACCTGCACCAGATGGACCCCGCGCCCCTCGTAGCGCCGGCGCAGGTAAGCCAGCGCCTCGGCGGCATCTGAGCCATGCGGCATGCGGTCGGCCATCTCGCGCAAGCTCACCGGCTCGGCGGAGGCAAACAGGATCGCCTCCACCATCCGTTCCTGTTCGGCCAAGGGGGGCGCGTCGAAAAGTGATTTTTCGTTCGGATCGTACCGGCTTTCACTCATCTCAGCTCTCCCTCGGCGCAGGCACGCGCGGCGTGGTGCGCGCGCGGATCGTGATCGGCGCGAAAGTCTCGCTCTGGCGGATCTCGATCTGGCCCTGTTTGGCCAGCTCGAGCGAGGCGGCGAACGTCGCGGCGGTGGCAGAGCGGCGGCGCGCGGGCTCCCGCCCCCAGCCCTCGGGCATGTAATGGGTGAGCGCAGTCCAGTCCCCGGCAAAGCCGATCATCCCGCGGATCCGCTCAAGCGCTTCTTCCATCGTGAAGATATCTTTGCGGTCAAAGGCATAGGGGCGGAACTCGTCGCGAGTGCGAATCCGTGCATAGGCCTGAATCAGCTCAAGCAGCGAGGCGGAATAGCGCACGCTGCGCACCTTTTCGACCTGCTCCTCAAGGCCGCGCGCAAAGAAGTTGCGCCCGAGCTGGTCGCGCGCCATCAGGCTTGCCGCCGCCTCGCGCATCGCCGCGAGCCGCTCAAGCTGGAAGGCGAGATGCGCGGCGAGGTCTTCGGCCGACGGCCCCTCTTCGCCCGGTTCGGGCGGCAGCAGCAGGCGTGATTTCAAGAATGCAAGCCAGGCCGCCATCACCAGATAGTCGGCGGCCAACTCGATGCGCAGGGCCTTTGCCTCTTCGACAAAGCGCAGATATTGCTCGGCCAAGGCCAGCACCGAGATCCGCCGCAGATCGACCTTTTGCATCCGCGAAAGCGTGAGCAGCAGATCGAGCGGGCCTTCAAACCCGTCGACATCGACAATCAGCGCCTCGGCCGCAAGCCGCTCGCTGACACTCGTGCTTTCAAAAAGGCTCGTTTCCTCAGCCATGGGCCTCCCCGCGCGAGAGAGTCTCAAACTCGGCAATGAGCCGGGCCAAGTCAACCTCTGCGGGAGGACGCCGCCAGCGCAGCGCCGCCGCGGCGCGCAGCTGTGCCGCCGGCACAAGGCGCCCCGCGGCTTCGACCGTCTGCTCGAATTCGGCGCGCGTACCGTTGCAATGGAGCACGAGATCACAGCCCGCCGCGATCGACGCCGTGGCGCGGGCGGCATAATCGCCCGAAAGCGCCTCCATGCCGATGTCATCGGTCATCAAGAGCCCGGCAAAGCCGATCTCTTCGCGGATGAGCCGGATCATCGCCGCGCTTTGCGTGGCGGGCGCCGTGTCAAAGGCCGGAAAGCGGATATGCGCAGTCATGCCCATCGGCAGATCTGCAAGCGCGGCAAAAGCGGCAAAATCACTCGCGCGCAGATCCTCGGCGGAGGCCTCGACGACAGGAAGGTTCTTGTGGCTGTCCACCTCGGCGCGGCCGTGTCCGGGCATGTGCTTGAGCACCGGCAGCACGCCCCCCGCCAGCAGGCCATCCGCCGTGGCGCGGGCGTTTTTCACCACCTCTTCAACGCTTTCGCCAAGGCAACGGTTGAAAAGAAACGGATGTGTCCGGGGCCCCGCAATATCGCAGGTGGGCGCGCAATTGGCGTCGATGCCCATCGCGCGCAGCTCCGCCGCCTGAAGTCGCGCGCGCAGCCACAGGCCCCGCGCGCCCGAAAGGCGCGCCTCGTCGCGCGGGGGCAGCCAGTCTCGCCACTGCGGCGCGCGCAGCCGCTGCACCCGCCCGCCCTCCTGGTCGATGAAGATCGGCGCCTCCCGGCCAAGCGCGGCGCGCAGATCCGCCGTGAGACGGGAAAGCTGCGCCGGCGCGTCGACGTTGCGGGCAAAAAGGATCAGCCCCCAGGGGTCGGCCGCGCGCAGAAAGGCCGCCTCGTCGGCGCCGAGGCGCAGCCCCTCGACGCCGAGGATCACCGCTCCGGGAACACTCATTTGATGACCGTGGGAATGCAGTTCGTGCCCTCGGCAACGAGCGCGGCGCAGAACTGGCGCGCCGCCTCCACGCTTTCGAAGCCTTCAACGCGCAACCGCCAGAAACTGCGCCCGCCGGAGGCCGCCTCCTGCACGATCCGCTTTTTGCCCGCCATCAGCGCTTCGAACCGGACGGCCACGCGATCCCATTCGGCCCGCGCGACCTCGGGGCTGTCGAAGGCGCCAAGCTGCACCACGCGCGTGCCCTTCGGTACATTTTTCGGGTCGAGTTCGACCACCGTGGCCTGCGCAGAGGGCGCAGCTCCGCCCCCGAGCGCCCGCGCGACAGCAAGCGCCGCCGCCTCTGCCTCAAGGTCGCGGTCGGGCCGCGCCGCCGGGCGCGGCGAGCGTGCAAGCCCCGGAATATCTGGAGAAATCGCCGTCCCTTCCGGGGCCGGCGCGGCCTCGGCGCCGACCTCGTCCTCCGCAGCGTCTTCTGCCGTCTCGGGCAGCGGCTCGGGAGGCAGGGCAGCCGTCGCGGCCTGCGGGCTTTCAGGCAATGCCGCCGCAGGCGCATCGGGACGGGGTGCGCGGGCGTTGTCGGGCACGGCAACCGCGGCGGGCGTTTCCCCCTCACCTTCAGGCGCCTCTCCGGGCGCCGCGAGATCGGGAAGCGGGCGCAGCGCCGCCATCGGCGTGTCTTCCTGGGCGAGCCCGGTCGGATCCGGGGCAAGCACCACCCGATCCGGCCCGGGCGCGGCAAGGCCCGAGCCTGCCACCTCGTTCACCGCAAGACCGACATGGGCGGCCAGATCACCGCCCGGGTTCTCGGGCGCGATACGCGCGGGCCCCTCGATCGCGCGGATCACCGGAACTCCCGAGACATCGCGCACCGCGAGCCGATAGCCCCAGATCACGACGCCAAGCACCAGCGCCACCGAGGTGGCCGCGCCAGCCCATTGCACCCAGCGCTGCACCGGCAGCACCGGGGCGGGGCTCTGCCGTCCCCTGCCCTGATCGTGATCGGCCCCGCCCATCCGGGGGTCGGGAGTATACATGCTCGCCTCTTCGGGTTCGGGCTTTTGCCCTCAGCCCGGCGGATGTTCAGCGCATCTCTTCAGCCGGGGTCACGCCAAGAATACCAAGACCGGCCGAAATCACAACGGCACAGGCCCGCGCGAGGGCGATTTTCGCCGATGTCAGGGCAAGATCGTCCTCCTGCACGAAGCGCAGGGCGGGCTCCTCGTTGCCACGGTGCCAGAGCGCGTGCAGATCCGAGGCGATCTCATAGAGGAAAAAGGCGACCCGGTGCGGCTCGTTCGCGCGCGCGGCAATCTCGACGAGCCGCGGCCATTCCGCGATTTTCTTGGCCAGCGCCGTCTCCGCCTCATGGCTGTTTTGCGCCAGATCCGCTCCCGCCAGCGCGGCATCACTCACGTCAAGGCCCAGCTCGGCGGCCTTGCGCAGCACCGAGGCGACGCGGGCATGGGCGTATTGCACGTAAAAGACCGGGTTGTCCTTCGACTGCTCAAGCACCTTGTCGAAGTCAAAGTCCAAAGGCGCATCGTTCTTGCGGGTGAGCATATGGAAGCGGGTGACATCGGCACCGGCCTGCTCGACCACATCGCGCAGGGTGACAAAAGTGCCCGCGCGCTTCGACATCTTGAAGGGCTCGCCGTTCTTGAAAAGCTTCACAAGCTGGATGAGCTTGATGTCGAGGCTCACCTTGTTCTCGCTCAGCGCCGCCACGGCGGCCTTCATGCGTTTGACGTAACCGCCGTGATCGGCGCCGAACACGTCGATCAGATGGTCGAAGCCGCGCGCGATCTTGGTCCAGTGATAGGCAATATCGGGGGCGAAATAGGTCCAGGCGCCATCCGATTTCTTCACCGGCCGGTCCACATCGTCGCCGTATTGGGTGGATTTGAACAGCGTTTGCTCGCGCTCTTCCCAGTCTTCGGGAAGCTTGCCCTTCGGCGGCTCCAGCACGCCCTCATAGATCAGGCCGAGGTCTTCGAGCCGCTTTAGCGCCGCCTCGATCTGCCCCGTGCCGTAGAGCGATTTTTCCGAATAGAAGACATCCATCTTCACATTGAGAAGCGCCAGATCCTCGCGGATCATCGCCATCATCGCCTCGGTCGCAAAGTCGCGCACCTCGGCAAGCCAGTCTTCCTCGGGCTTGTCGATCAGGTCCGCACCATATTTCGCTTTCAGCGCCTCGCCCACGGGAATGAGGTAATCGCCGGGGTAGAGCCCCTCGCGGATCTCCGGCTCAAGGCCATTGGCCTCGCGGTAACGCTCATAGGCCGAGCGCGCGAGCACATCGACCTGCGCGCCGCCGTCGTTGATGTAATATTCGCGCGTGACATCATAGCCCGCGAAATCGAGCAAGCTCGCCAGCGCATCGCCAAAAACCGCGCCACGGGTATGGCCCACATGCATCGGCCCGGTCGGGTTTGCGGAAACATATTCGACGTTGACCTTCACGCCCGCGCCAAGGTCAGAGCGGCCGAAATCGCGCCCCGCATCGAGCGCGGCACGCAGAACCTCGGTCCAGACGCCGGGCACGAGGCGCAGGTTGATGAAGCCCGGCCCGGCGACTGTGGCCTCGGCAATGCGCTGATCGGCGGCAAGCTTGGCCACCAGCGCCTCGGCCAGGGCGCGCGGGTTTTGCCCCGCGGGCTTGGCCAGCACCATCGCGGCATTGGTCGCCATGTCGCCATGCGCGGCATCGCGCGGCGGCTCCACCGCCACGTTCGACAGATCGAGCCCCGCAGGCAGCGCGCCCTCGGCCCCCATTTCCTCGAGCGCCGCGACGACAGCACGGCGGATATCGGCAAAAATGTTCATGATCGGCTTCCTTCGTTGCCTCTCCCCTGCCAGAGCGCCGCGGCTCCGTCAACACGGGCCGCGACACAGACCGGGCCGCGTTCCTGCGTCGCAGGCCGAATCAGCCGGTTTTTTGGCAGTTTGTTGACGTCTGCCCCGCTATGGAGTAGGGCAAAACCGTCGCAATCCGTGCGACCAATCGACCGGGACGCCCGGACATAGCGTCCCCCCACTCCGCGCGAGGCCTCTGCCCGTGCGCTCAAGGACGCTCATGACGAAGTTTACCGATCTCAAACTGTCCCCCGATGTTCTCAAGGCCGTCGCCGATGCGGGCTACGAGACGCCGACGCCGATCCAGGCGGGGGCCATCCCCCATGCGCTCGACGGCAAGGATGTGCTCGGCATCGCCCAGACCGGCACCGGCAAGACCGCCTCGTTCACGCTGCCGATGGTGACGATGCTCGCCAAAGGCCGCGCCCGGGCGCGGATGCCGCGCTCGCTCGTGCTCTGCCCGACCCGCGAGCTGGCCGCGCAGGTGGCCGAGAATTTCGATACCTATGCAAAATACACCAAGCTCACCAAGGCACTGCTGATTGGCGGCGTAAGCTTTGGCGAACAGGACAAGCTGATCGACCGCGGCGTCGATGTGCTGATCGCCACGCCGGGCCGGTTGCTTGACCATTTCGAGCGCGGCAAGCTTTTGCTCACCGGCGTGCAGATCATGGTGGTGGACGAGGCCGACCGGATGCTCGACATGGGCTTCATTCCGGATATCGAACGGATCTTCCAGCTCACCCCCTTCACCCGTCAGACGATGTTCTACTCGGCCACCATGGCGCCCGAGATCGAGCGGATCACCAACACCTTCCTGCATTCGCCCGCCCGGATCGAAGTGGCACGGCAGGCGACGACCTCGGAAACGATCACACAAAAGCTTGTCGAGATTGCGCCGCCCCGCCGCGACCAGACGGCAAAGGCGAAACGCGAACTGCTGCGCGCGCTGATCTCGGCCGAGGGCGAAAGCTGCACCAACGCGATCATCTTCTGCAACCGCAAGACCGACGTGGATATCGTCGCGAAATCGCTGAAAACGCATGGGTTCAACGCGGCACCGATTCATGGCGATCTCGACCAGAGCCAGCGCATGCGCACGCTTGACAGCTTCCGCGATGGCACGCTGCAATTGCTTGTCGCCTCCGATGTCGCCGCGCGCGGCCTCGACATTCCGGCCGTCAGCCATGTCTTCAACTACGACTTGCCGAGCCATGCCGAGGATTACGTCCACCGCATCGGCCGCACCGGTCGTGCCGGGCGTCTGGGCACCGCGATCTCGATCGGCACGCCCGCGGATGGCAAGTATCTCGCCGCGATCGAGGCCCTTGTGAAGATGGAAATCCCGCGCACCGAGGCGCCCGAGGGCTTTGCGCTCTCCGAGGCGGCACACCGCGAGCCGAAGAAATACGATGACGAGAAGGGCGGCCGTTCGGGCCGATCGCGCTCTGCGCGGGGCGGCCGGGATCGCGACCGCAATCGCGACGAGAAACGCACGCCTCGCCCCGAGCGCGAGAAACCGGCCGAGAAGGCCATTGTCGAGGAGGTGGCCTTGGAAGCGGAAGACAGCCTGATCGTCGAAGTGCCGGAAGCCCGACGCGAGCCTTCGCGGCGCGAGGAACGCCGGGAGCGGGGTGACCGCAGCGGACGCTACCGCGACACCGGCCCGGCAGTGGTCGGCATGGGCGATCATGTGCCCGACTTCCTGATGCGCTCCTTTCGTCCGAGCCCCAAGCCGGTGACCGAGGCGCCCGAAGTGGCCGAGGCCGAGATCGAGGAAACCTCGGAAGGCTGATCGAGCCGCCCCAAAACACGCAAAGCCCCGAAGCCTCTTCGGGGCTTTTTGCTTTGGCGCATGCCCCAAAATGAAAAAGGCGCCCCGGAGGGCGCCCTTTCAAACCCGCTGCCCGGCTCAGAGCTGGGCGGCGACATCCTCGGGGACGTCGAAGTTATGCGTCACCGTCTGCACGTCGTCATCTTCCTCGAGCGCGTCGATCAGCTTCATCAGTTTTTGCGCGGTCTCGAGATCAACCTCAGTCGTGGTTTGCGGCTTCCAGATCAGCTTCGATTCCGTCGACTCGCCCAACGCCGCTTCCAAGGCCTCGGAGACCTCGCTCAGCGCCTCGACCGAGCAATAGATCCAGTGCCCCTCTTCGTCGCTCTCGACATCATCGGCGCCCGCTTCGAGCGCCGCCATCATCACCGTATCGGCATCGCCCACGCTCGCCGGATAGGAGATCTCGCCGACCCGGTCAAAGCCGTGGCTCACCGAGCCGGTCTGGCCCATGTTGCCGCCCGATTTGGTGAAATAGCTGCGCACGTTCGAGGCGGTGCGGTTGAGGTTGTCAGTCAGCGCCTCGACGATGATCGCAATGCCGTTCGGCCCGTAGCCCTCATAGCGGATCTCGGTATAATCCGCCGCATCGCCCATCTGCGATTTCTTGATCGCGCGATCGATCACGTCTTTCGGCATCGACTGCGCCTTGGCCGCTTTCACCGCAAGCCGCAGGCGGGGGTTCTTGTCGGGGTCGGGATCGCCCATTTTCGCGGCGACGGTGATCTCCTTCGCCAGCTTCGAGAACATCTTCGAGCGGATCGCATCCTGCTTGCCCTTGCGGTGCTGGATGTTCGCCCATTTGGAATGGCCTGCCATGCCGGTCTCCGTCACATATCCGTGTCGGCGGTCTCTATAGCCAGAGCCTGCGCCCGCCGCAAGCATCCCGCGCGCAAGCGCCGCGGCGGGGCGGGTGGCGGTCAGGGCGTGAGCGGCCAGATCAGCGGAATGACAAGCGTGCCGACCACGGCCAGAAGCACGTTGAGCGGCACGCCGACCTTGAGATAATCCGAGAAGCGATAGCCGCCCGGGCCGTAGACGAGCGTATTGGTCTGATAGCCGATCGGCGTGGCGAAGGAGGCGGAGGCCGAGAACATCACCGCCACAACGAGCGGGCGCGGGTCGATGCCGAGCGTATGCCCCATCTGGATCGCGATCGGCGTCAGGATCACCGCAACCGCATTGTTCGAGACTGTCTCGGTCAGCACCGAGCCCAGCACATAGAGGGCAAGCAGCGTCATCTGCGGCGGCAGGCCCTGCAGGAAGGGCGCGACCGCGTTCACCAGAAGCTGCACCGCGCCGGACCGATCCAGCGCCACGCCAACCACGAGCATGGCAAAGATGAGCGCCATCAGCCGCCCCTCGATGAAGGAGAAGGCCTCGTCCGGGTCGATCGCGCGGGTGAGCAGGATCACCGCCACCGCGAGCGTTGCCAAGAGCAGGATCGGCGCCACGTCGAAGGCGGCAAGCCCCACCACCGCCGCCATCGCCCCCACCGCGATCGGCGCCTTGGAGCGGCGGAACGGCCGGATCCGCGGCTTCGTCACATCGACAAGGTCCATGTCGGCGGCGAGCCGGGCGATATCTTCGGGCGCCCCCTCCAGAAGCAGTGTATCGCCGACCACGACGACAAGGTCGTCGAGCTTGCGGCCGATGTTCTGGTTGCGGCGGTGCGCGGCCAGCACATAGACGCCGTAGCGGCGGCGCAGCCGCAGATCCCCGAGCGAGCGGCCAATCATCCGGCAGCCGGGCGAGATCAGCACCTCGACGGTTTCGGTCTGCACCGAGGAGAGCTTGTCGACCATGCGCAGGTCGGAATTCTGCTGCAGGCTCATCAGCTCGGCCATCTCGGTGCGCAAAACCACCCGGTCCCCCGCCTCGAGCACCGCGCCCGCGAGATCGCGGCGCAACGAGGCATCGCCGCGCAACACGTCGATCACCCGCATCCCCTCGCGCTTGAAGAGATCGACCTCGAGCACCGACTGGCCGATCAGCCCGGAGCCCTCGGGCAGCGCCACTTCGGTAAAGAATTTCATCTTCCGCTTGTCGCCCAGAAGCGCGCCCATCGAGGTGCGGTCAGGCAGCAGATGGCGGCCAATGAACAGCATGTAGAGCCCGCCCATCAGCACATGCACAAGCCCCATGCCGGAGATCTCGAACATGGTGAAGGGGGCCAGCCCCTTGTCGCGCGCCACCCCGTCGACAAGAAGGTTGGTGGAGGTGCCGATGAGCGTGATCGTGCCGCCAAGGATCGCCGCATAGCTGAGCGGAATCAGGAATTTGGAGGGAGAAACGCCGATCTTGCGGGCCAGCGCCATCATCACCGGCATCATCAGCACGACGACGGGGGTGTTGTTGAGAAAGGCCGAGGCGGCCGCGATCGCGGCAAAGATCGCGATCACCGCCACCACCGGGCGGTCGTCGACATGTTTCTCGGCGAGCTTGGTGAGCCAGTCGAGCGCGCCGGTGCGCACCAGCCCGCCCATCAGCAGGAACATCATCACGATGGTCCAGGGAGCGGAGTTCGACAGCACCGATGTCGCTTCCTGGTAAGGCACGATGCCGAGCGCGAGCAGCACCGCGGCGCCCGCGATCGCCACCACCTCGGTGGCGAAGGTTTCGCGCATGAAAAGCACGAGCATCGTGGCGACAAGGGCGAGGGTGAACCACGCCTCGGCGGTCTGGCTCAGTCCAAGGTCGATCATCGCGCACCTCTTTGCATCGGGCCGATACTACCCGCGCCGCGCGAGGCGGCAAGCCTCCATTGCTCCGGCCCGGGCAAGCGGTTCAAACTGGCGTGGATTCAGGCAGATGCCCGCCCAGCCGCACAGGCTGGATGCGGGTTGCGCGGCCGGTGCGGTCATCGGTCTCGAGATAGACCCCCGAAAGCGTCACCGCGCCGCTCGCGGGGGTGAATTTCTCCCGCGTCATGCCGGTGATGAAGCGGCGCATCGGCTCGGCCTTCTCCATGCCGATGACCGAATCGTAATCGCCGCACATGCCGGCATCGCTCAGATAGCCGGTGCCCTGGGAGAGGATCATCGCATCGGCGGTCGGCACATGGGTATGGGTGCCGACAACGAGGCTCGCCCGGCCATTGCAGAAATGCCCCATCGCCATCTTTTCCGAAGTCGCCTCGCAGTGCACATCGACCAGGATCGCCTGCGCCTGCCCGCCCAGCGGATGGGTGCGCAGCACCCCGTCGAGCGCCGAGAACGGATCGTCGAAGGCGCGCTTCATGAAGACTTGCCCGAGCACCTGCGTCACCAGCACCTTGCGCCCGCGCGCGTCTTCAAACAGCCGCGCCCCCTTGCCCGGCGCCTCCTTGGCAAAATTGACCGGGCGGATCACCCGCGGCTCGGTCTCGATGAAGCGCAGCATGTCCTTCTGGTCGAAGGCATGATCGCCGAGCGTCACCACATCGGCACCCGCGCCGAGCAGAAGCTTCGCATGATCGCCGGTGAGCCCCATGCCGCCCGAGGCGTTCTCGCCGTTCACCACGACGAAATCGAGCCGCCAGTCCGCGCGCAGCTTCGGCAGCCGTTCCACCACGGCCGCCCGCCCCGCGCGCCCCATCACATCGCCAAGAAAAAGCAGTTTCATGCGGTTCCATAGGCGCAAGCGGGCGCAAAAGGCAAGCCCGATGGCGCATGTCGCGCCCCCTGCCCGGACGAGGTGTTTCAGCGCGGCCAGATCGGGCCTTGCTCGGTGACGATGAGATCAAGCGGCTGATCGGTGGGCTCGACCGGCACCGCCTCCATTTCCTGCGCCGCAAAGGCATAGCCGATCGCCGTGGTCGGGCCCTTGGCGCGCAGGGCCTCGAGCGTGCGGTCGTAAAAGCCACCGCCATAGCCGAGCCGGTAGCCGCGCCGGTCGAAGGCGACGAGCGGCACGATCAGCACGCGGGGCGTGATCTCGGGCCCGCTTTGCGGGATCGGGGCACCATATTCGCCCTCCACCAGCGGCATCTCGGGCGTCCAGGCGCGGAAAATCAGCGCGCGCCCGGGGCCGAGGATCACCGGCACACCGACCGGCCCGGGATGGGCCGCCATCACCCGGCGCGGGTCGATCTCGGTGCGGATCGGCAGATACCCCGCCAGCGGCGCCGGGCCGAACCGCATCAGCGCCGAGGTCAGATGTTCGCAAGCTGCCCCCTGCCCCCCGGCAAAGGCCGCCTTGCGCCGCGCAAAGGCCTCCTTGCGCGCCTCGGCCTTGATCGCGGCCAGATCCGTCATAACAAAAGCACTCCCGCAAGCCCCAGAAAGGCAAAGAAACCAACCACATCTGTGACGGTCGTGACAAAGGTGCCTGAGGCGAGCGCGGGGTCTGCCCCAAGCCGCTCCAGCGCAAGCGGCACCGCAATCCCGGCGAGCGCGGCGACAAAGAGGTTGATCACCATGGCCGCGCCGATCACGAGGCCAAGCGCCGGCGTGCCAAACCAGAACCACGCCACGAGCCCCATCACCACGGCAAAGACCGCGCCATTAGTAAAGCCCACCATCGCCTCGCGGCGGATCACCCGCCAGACGTTGCTCTCGGTCAGGCTTTTCGTGGCAAGCGCGCGCACCGCGACAGTGAGCGTCTGCGTGCCCGCATTGCCCCCCATCGAGGCGACGATCGGCATCAGCACCGCGAGCGCCACCAGTCGCTCGATCGTGCCCTCGAAAAGCGCGATCACTGTCGAGGCAAGGATCGCAGTGAACAGGTTCACCATCAGCCACGGCAGGCGCTGGCGCACCGTCTCGGGCACGGTATCGGAAATGGCGCTCTCGTCGCCCACGCCCGCCAGGCGCAAAATGTCTTCCTCGTGCTCTTCGTCGAGCACATTCATCGCATCGTCAATGGTGATCACGCCAACGAGCCTGTCGTCGTCATCCACCACCGGGGCGGAAATCAGGTGATACTGATTGAAGGCATAGGCGACATCGCCCTCTTCCTGCCGCGCCCAGATGGTGCGGAAACTGTCTTCGGTGATCGTGTTGAGCGCGGTTTCACGGCGCGAGGACAGGATCTTGCCCAATGTCACATAGCCGACCGGATGGTGGAACGGATCCACCAGAACGACATGGTAGAACTGGTCGGGCAACCAGTCCTCGGCGCGCAGGAAGTCGATCGCCTCCCCCACCGTCCAGTGCTCGGGCGCCGTCACCACCTCGCGCTGCATCAGACGGCCTGCGGAATATTCGGGCCAGGTCAGCGATTGCTCGACGGCGGCGCGGTCGCTGTCATCAAGCGCATCGAGAATGGCTTCCTGCTGCGGCTCGCCCAGATCCTCGATCAGGTCGACCACATCATCGGAATCGAGTTCGCGCACGGCTTCGGCCAGCACCTCGGCGGGCAGTTGCTCGATCACCTCCTCGCGGATCGATTCGTCGATTTCGGTGAGGATCTCGCCGTCGAACTCATCGCCGTAAAGCTTGAGGATCTCCCGGCGCTCGCCGGTATCGACCTGTTCGAGCAGGTCGGCGATATCGGCGGGGTGAAGCGGTTCGAGAAGCGCCGTCAGTTCCGCGGCATCCTGCGCCTCGGTCGCGGCAAGCACCTGCTCGACCAGATCGCCCGAAAGCGCGTAATCCTCCTCGAAATCGTCCTCGACCCGCTCTTCCGTCATTCTGCCCCCGTTCTGCGCTGCCCGTTTTCGGCTTGCCGCACCTTAGCCCAGCCACAAGAGACACAAAAGCCGAGATTGGCAAAGCCCGGGCCGCGCCCTAGCATGGGGCAAAGGAAAGGGACGCAGATGATCGAGCTGATCCTGGGGCAGGTGCTGAGTTTCGGCGCCGATGCGATGGCCGAGGGGCCGGGCGCGGCGCGGCATGAGGCACGCGGCGCGGTGGCGCTTGAGGCGGGCAGGATCCTCGCCGTCGGCCCGGCCGGGGATCTGCGCGCGCGCTATCCGGCCGCGCCCGTGACCGACATGGGCGACAAGCTCCTCTCTGCCGGTTTCATCGACACCCATGTGCATTATCCCCAGACCGCGATCATCGCGAGCTGGGGCAAAAGGCTGATCGACTGGCTTGGCACCTATACTTTCCCCGAGGAGATGCGCTTTGCCGATCCCGCCCATGCGGAAAGGGTGGCGAAAACCTATTTCGATCTCGCGCTCGCCCATGGCACGACCTCAATGTGCAGCTATTGCACAATCCATCCCGCCTCGGTCGAGGCCTTCTTTCTTGAGGCGGAGGCGCGCGGCGTGCGCGCGCTGGCCGGGCGCACCTGCATGGACCGTGCGACCGCGCCCGAGGGGCTGCGCGACACCGCGCAGGCCGCTTACGACGAAAGCAAGGCGCTGCTGGAGCGCTGGCACGGACGGAACCGGCTTTCCTATGTGATCACGCCGCGGTTCTCGCCCACTTCGACACCGGATCAGTTGCTCGCGCTGGGCTCGCTCTGGGCCGAGCATCCCGATTGCCTGATGCAAACCCATCTGAGCGAGCAGGTGGACGAGATCGCCTGGGTAAAAAGCCTTTACCCGCAGGCGCGTGACTATCTCGACACTTACGAGACTTTCGGCTTGCTCGGCGCCAATGCCGTTTACGGCCATGCGATCCATCTCGCGCCGCGCGAAATGGCGCGGCTCGTGGAGGTGGGGGCGGGGCTCGCGCATTGCCCGACCTCGAACACGTTCATCGGCTCAGGGCTTTTTGACACGGCGGGCATGGCGGCTGCGGGGCTCCGGGTGGGGCTCGCCACCGATACCGGGGGCGGCTCCTCCTTCTCGATGCTGCGCACGATGGCGGCGGCTTACGAGGTGGCGCAGTTGCGCGGCGTGGCGTTGCATCCGGCGCAGCTATGGTATCTGGCCACCACAGGCGCGGCGCGGCTCTTGCGGCTCGAAGAGAAGGTGGGCAACCTCGCGCCGGGGATGGAGGCGGATCTGATCGCGCTCGATCTCGCCTCGACGCCGGCAATCGCGCAACGGGCGGCGCGTGCCGAGAACGTCTGGGAGGCGCTCTTCCCCACCATCATGATGGGCGATGACCGGGCGATTGCCGGGGTCTGGGTCGGGGGCAAGCGGCACAGGTAGCGGGGGCGCCACCCCCTCTTTGGCTGTGCCAAATTCACCCCCGGGATATTTGTGCCAAGTCGAAGGGATCAGAGCGCCAGCTTTCGCGCCAGGCGATTGTGGCGCTCGATCACGCGGGGCAGATCGAGCGTCGTAATCTGCCCGTCGGCAACCACTTGATTGCCCTCGACAAAGAGGTGTTTGACCCGCATCGGGCCGGAGAGGAGCAGCGCGGCAACCGGATCCCATGCCCCGGCCGCCTCAAGCCCCGTCACATCCCAGACCGCGATATCGGCGCGCTTGCCGGGCTCAAGGCTGCCAAGCTCGGGGCGGCCCAGCACCTGCGCGCCGCCAAGCGTCGCGATTTCCAGTGCTTCCCGCACCCCCATCGCCTCGGCGCCGTTTTGCACCCGCTGCAACAGCAGCGCCTGCCGCGCCTCGGCGATCAGGTTGCCCGCATCGTTGGAGGCCGAGCCATCAACGCCAAGCGCCACTTTCACCCCCGCATCGCGCATCGCCCGCACCGGCGCAATGCCGGAACCGAGCCGACAATTCGAACAGGGGCAATGGGCGACCCCGGTCAGCGTGCGGGCAAAGAGCGCGATCTCCTCGCCAGAAAGCTTGACGCAATGGGCATGCCAGACATCTGCGCCGGTCCAGCCCAGATCCTCGGCATATTGCCCGGGCCGACAGCCGAACTTTTCCAGCGAATAGGCGATATCCTCGGCGTTTTCGGCAAGATGCGTGTGCAGCATCACCCCCTTGTCACGGGCCAGATGCGCGGCATCGCGCATCAGCTCGCGGCTGACGGAAAAAGGCGAGCACGGCGCCACGCCGACCCGCACCATCGCGCCCGGCCGCGGATCGTGATGCGCGTCAATCACGCGGATGCAGTCGGTCAGGATCGCAGCTTCGCGTTCGACCAGGCTATCGGGCGGCAGCCCCCCCGCGCTCTCGCCAATCGACATCGCGCCGCGGGTGGGGTGGAAGCGCAGCCCGATCTCGTCAGCGGCGGCGATCGTGTCATCGAGCCGCGCGCCATTCGGGTAGAGATAAAGGTGGTCGGAGCTCAGCGTGCAGCCCGAAAGCGCAAGTTCGGCCAGCCCCGTGAGCGCCGAGACATGGATCTCCTCTGGCCCCATCCGCGCCCAGATCGGATAGAGCCGCTTCAACCAGCCAAACAAAAGCGCATCCTGCCCGCCCGGCACCGCGCGGGTGAGGGTCTGATAAAGGTGATGATGCGTGTTGATCAGCCCCGGCGTGACCACACAGCCTTTAGCCTCCACCACTTCGCCCGGGGTGGTCAGGCCCGGTCCCACGGCAGCAATCGCGCCGCCGCGAATGAGCAGATCGGCGCCCTCGAGTTCGCGCCGCGCCCCGTCCATCGTCACCACGACCTCGGCGCCCCGGATCAGCACTTCCCGCATCGTTCCGCTCCCTCGAACACTGGGCCGCCGGCCAAAGGCCGGGCGCCGGGGTGGTCCGGAGGGGCCCGAGGGCCCCTCCGGGCGGGGGGTGCGGGGGGCCGCGGCCCCCCGCCTGCCCCCTCAAGCGTTCAGCACCGCGAGCGCCGCGGCATGGATCTCGGCATTGGCGGCGGCCAGCACGCGGCCGCCCGCATGTGCAGGCCCGCCGGTCCAGTCGGTGACCACACCGCCCGCCGCCGCAATCACCGCGATCGGTGCGGCCACGTCATAGGGCTGCAGCCCCGCCTCGACCACAAGGTCGATCTGCCCCGCCGCGATCAGCGCATAGGCATAACAATCCATCCCGTAGCGCGTCAGCTTTACCTGGCCTGCGAGCCGCGCGAAAGCCGCGCCCTCTTCCGCCGTGCCCACCTCGGGAAAGGTCGAGAACAATACCGCCTCGGAAAGCGCGCGCGCCGGACGTGTGCTCAAGCCCATTTCCCCCAGCGGCCCGGTGACGCGCGCCACGCCAAAACCGCCCACGAACCGTTCACCGATATAGGGCTGGTCGATCACCCCCAAAAGCGGCGCGCCCGGCGTCGTTTCCCCTTCTTCCGAAAGTGCGATCAGCACTCCCCAGGTGGGCGTGCCCGACATGTAACCGCGCGTGCCGTCGATCGGGTCGAGCACCCAGGTCAGCCCCGAGCGGCCCCGCACCACGCCCTGTTCCTCGCCCCAGATCCCGTCCTCGGGCCGGCGCTCGGCCAGAAGCGCGCGCATCGCCGCCTCGGTGGCGCGATCGGCCACGGTCACCGGATCGAATCCGGCCGAAATCTTGTTCTCCGCACCGATCCCGCCTGCCGGGCGAAAATACGCGAGCGTGGTGGCCCGCGCCACCTCCGCAAGCGCCTCGGCAGTGGCAAGAAGCGCGGTCTTTTCGGCAGCGGCAAGCGAAACGGGCATCGGCGGTCTCCGGCAGGATCGGCAAAAAGGGGAGCGCCAGGCGCTCCCCTCTTTTAAATCGCCAGACCCCGAGCGGATCAAGCCACGTTCGAAAGCACTTTCGCCAATTCAAAAAGGCGACGGCGCTGCTCTTCCGGGATCGCATAGTAAGACCGGACGAGCGCCAGCGCTTCCTTGTCGGAAAAGAGATCCCCTTCCCGGTTCGGCAGCTCCGGCTCTTCCCCGGAAAGACCTTCAAAGAAAAACGACACCGGAACGTCCAGCGCGTCGGCAATATCCCAAAGACGGGAGGCCGAGACCCGGTTCATCCCGGTCTCGTATTTCTGGATCTGCTGAAACTTGATGCCGACCTTGTCGGCCAGTTGTTGCTGCGTGACTCCCACCATCCAACGACGGTGGCGGATTCGTTTGCCCACATGGACATCGACCGGATGTTTCATTCACTCTTCCCCGGAACATTTGTGCCCGAATACCCTAGCATGGGGCCAAACGGCGCTTCGGCAACAAACAGAACAACCTGACCAAAAAGATAGGCGTCTTGATACCAAAGTCTGAGAAACTGACAACTGTTTGTTTCGCGTTGCGCGACAACAGCCCTGAGGCGCAACCTGGAGGCCCCACACAAGCACAGGATGTTTTGCAAATTGCAGCGCAGATCGCAACTTCCCCAACGTCAACCGGCCAACACCCGCCAAGGTTGATTCGGCAATGCAGCGCATCCCACGCCGCACTGCGCCGATCTGCCCGGGCTCCGATCGCGCCGCAGCCACTGGCCGAAGCCGCGAGCGCCCGCTATCGTGCACCAATCCGGGCCGCCGCGCCCTTCCGCTTTCCCGAACGGAGCCCCGATGCGCGCTTTTGAACTCTCTGCCCCGAAAACCGCACCGCGGCTGGTCGAACGCGCCCTGCGCGCGCCTGCAGAAGGCGAGCTTGTCGTCGAAATCGCCGCTTGCGGTCTGAATTTCGCGGATCTGCTGATGGTCGAGGGCAGCTATCAGGACACTCCGCCCACGCCTTTCGTGCTCGGGCTCGAAGCGGCAGGGCGGGTCACTTCGGCCGGGCCGGGCACGACCATTGCCCCGGGCACACGGGTCGCGGTTTATGCCGGTCACGGCGGGCTCGCCGAGGCGGGCGTCTTTGCCGAGGCGCGCTGTACCCCGGTGCCCGAGAAAATGAAACTCGTCGAGGCGGCCGCTTTCCAGATCGCCTATGGCACCTCTTATATGGCTCTGCGCGCGCGGGCGCGCGTGAAGGCGGGCGAGACGCTCGTGGTTCTGGGCGCGGCAGGCGGCGTCGGGCTCACGGCGGTCGAGATCGGCGCGGCGCTTGGCGCGCGGGTGATCGCGGTGGCGCGCGGGGCTGAAAAACTCGCCGTGGCCCAGGCCGCCGGCGCGGCTGAACTCATTGATGCGGAAACGCCCGACCTCAAAGCCGCCCTCAAGGCGCTTGGCGGGGTTGATATCGTCTATGATGCGGTCGGCGGCCCGCTGGGCGAGGCCGCCTTCGGCGCGCTGAAGCCCGGCGGACGGTTCTTGCTGATCGGCTTTGCCGGCGGCACGCCCCCCGCGCTCAAGCTCAATCATGCGCTGGTGAAGAACCTCGAAATCCACGGGCTTTACTGGGGCGGTTATCTTGATCTCGACCCTAAAGCCTTCCGCGCCGCGATGCGTGAACTCTTCGCACTGGCCGCGAGCGGCAACCTCAAACCCCATATTTCCGCGACATTTCCGCTCGCCCGCGCCACCGAGGCGCTCGAGATGCTGCGCGCCCGCCGCGCCACCGGAAAGATCGTCGTCACAATGCGGTGACGGCACCCCGACCGGGCGACCCCCGGGGCAAAAACCGGTTTTCGGTTCTTGAAACGCCCCTTCGCCCTTCCCACATGACCCCGTGAAGCGGCGCCCCACAAGCGCCGCACGACATTCCAGGAGGCACTCAATGGCTGATTTCAACACGATGCGCGCCACTTCGGCGGCGGGCCGCGCGACCTATATCGACGAGGGTCTGCGCGCCCATATGAACAAGGTCTACGGGCTGATGTCCATCGCCATGCTGATCACCGGCGCGGTGGCTTTCGGCGTTGGCATGAACGACCAGCTCGTTGCCGCAATCTTCGGAACGCCGATTAAATGGGTGGTGATGTTCGCCCCCCTCGCCGTGGTCTTCGCCTTCTCGGCGATGCTGCACAAGATGTCCACCTCGACCGCACAGATGGTGTTTCTGGGCTATTCGGCGCTGATGGGGCTCTCGCTGAGCTTCATTTTCAAGGCCTATACCGGCATCTCGATCGCGCAGACTTTCCTCGTCACCGCGATCGCCTTCGCCTCGCTCTCGCTTTACGGCTACACCACGAAGCGCAACCTGACGGCGATGGGCTCGTTCCTGATGATGGGCGTGGTGGGGCTGATCATCGCCTCGATCGTGAATATCTTCGTCGCCTCTTCGGCGCTGCAATTCGCGATCTCGGTGCTTGGCGTGCTCATTTTCGCGGGGCTGACCGCCTATGACACGCAAAACATCAAGAACACCTATCTGCAACTCGCCAGCTCCGACTCCGATTTCCTCGGCAAGGCCGCGATCCTCGGCGCGCTGCAACTCTACATGGACTTCCTGAACCTGTTCATGTTCCTGCTCCAGTTCCTCGGCAACCGCGAGTGATCGCGCCCGCCCGGGGCTGACCCCTACACCCTCCGGAAAGCCCCGCGCCTCGGCGCGGGGCTTTTTTGCTGCCCGAAAGCCAGGACCGCGGCCCTTGCGACGATCTCCACACTTTGGCGACTCTTTTGTGCGCATGATCACCGGCAACTGAGCGAGCAGTTGAACAGGCGCGGCCCTCCCGGAGGCGCAACGCCCATGGAAAGGGCCGGATGATCGGCAAGCGTCGGAAAACCGCGGCTCCCGTGCCGCTGAAGACATGGCTGTGGCACGCCTATCTGCGCGCCGCGATGCTCCCGCTTCTTCTGATCGAACTCGGCTTTCTGGTGATCTATTGGGGCACGAGCCAACTCGTCTATGATCGCTCCGCCAGTGCGCTTTCGCAGATCTCGACCCAAACCCTGCACGAGGCGGCGATCCGCGAGGCCAATGTGATCGCGCATCGGCTCGACAGCGTCACCGCGCTGACCCGGGTGCTCGCCGCAGAGACCGGCCGGGCGCTCGCCACCCCCGCCAGGCCCTCGATGGCTGAACGCAGCCGATACGAGACCACGCCCGAAGGCGCGCTCGTCAGCCGCAGCGACGACGGCGGCGCGGCAGTTTTCTATTCCGCGATCACGAAAATCGGCCCGGCCGAGCGCGAGAAGCTCTGGCGCACCGCGACGCTCGACCCGCTCCTGCGCGCCGTGACCGAGGCGGAGCCGCTGATCACCCAGACCTATCTCAACACCGACGACAGCCTGAACCGGATCCATCCCTGGTTCGACGTGCGCGCGATCTATCCGCCGCGGATGGATATTCCGAGCTACAATTTCTATTACGAGGCCGATGCCGCGCATGACCCGTCCCGCGGTCCGGTCTGGACCGATGCCTATGTCGATCCGGCGGGCGGCGGCTGGATGGTGTCGTCGATCGCGCCCGTCTACGGGGCGCGCGACCGGCTCGCGGCCGTGGTCGGCGCCGATGTGACGGTGGCGACAATCATCGCCCGAGTGCTTGACATCACATTGCCCGGGGCGGGCTATGCGGTGCTTGTGGGACGTGATGGCACGGTGCTGGCCTTGCCGCCCGCGGCCGAGGCCGATCTGGGCATGACCGAACTCGTCGGGCATGATTACGAAAGCGCGATCCTCGCAGACACGTTCAAACCCGAGGAATTCAACATTTTCGCGCGGGCAGATCTTTCCGATCTCGCGCAACGCATGCAGGAAACCCCGGAGGGCGTGGGTCGGCTCACGCGCAACCGGCCGATGCTCGCGGCCTGGGCGACCGTCGCCGGGCCGAACTGGCAATTGCTCGTGCTGACGAGCGAAGCGGCGGTGTTGTCGGATTCTGCCGCGCTGAGCCACCGGCTTGCCTTCGTCGGCAAGGGGATGCTTGCGATCCTCGTGCTCTTTTATGCGGGGTTCTTCGCCCTCCTGTGGCGGCGCTCTTCACGGATGAGCGCGCGCGTGGCCCGCCCGCTCGACGATCTCGAGGGGCGGATGGCCGTGATTGCCGAAGGCGGCACGCTGAGCGCCCCGGCCCGCACCGAAATCCTCGAATTGCAACGCGTGAGCGAGCATCTCGTCACGATGGCAGACCGGCTCGATGCCGCCAACCGCGCCAAGGCGCAATTCCTGTCGGCGATGAGCCATGAGCTGCGCACCCCGCTCACCGCGATCATCGGCTATGCAGACCTGCTCGAGGGCTCGGCGGGCAAGGAACTCGACGGGGCGCGCATCGAGCAGGTGCGGGCCATTTCGCGCGCGGGCTGGACGCTGGTGCGGCTCGTCGACATGGTACTCGACCTGAGCCGGCTTGAGCGGCAGGACATGCGGATGGCACGCGAGCGCGTGGCGATCGTGCCGCTGATCGAGGACGCCTTCGAGAGCCTGCGCCCGGAGGCGGAACGGCTGGCGCTGGAGCTCTCGATCGAGCCCCGGGATGCCCCGCTCCCAACCGTTCTGTGCGATGGCGAGGCGCTGCGCCGAATCCTCGATCAGCTTTTGTCGAATGCGATCAAATACAATGTCGAAGGCGGCAGCGTCCGGATCAGCTTCCGTCAGGAGGATCCGGACGAGCTGGCGGTGCGGGTCACCGACAGCGGCCCCGGCATCGCGCCCGAGCATCACGCGACGATCTTCGAGGCGTTCGAGCGGCTCGGCCATGAGAACGGCACGATCGGCGGTGCCGGGATCGGGCTTTCGCTCGCCCGCCGCTTTGCCGAAATGGCGGGCTGCGGGCTCAGCTTCGAAAGCGCCCCGGGGAAAGGCGCGACCTTCGTGCTGCGGGTGCCGGTGGCGCGCCCGGAACGCCCCCTTCAGTAAAGCAGATCGCGCGCGGCGGCCGCAAAAAGCCGCACGCCCGGCGCGATAAGCGCATCGGGGAAATCGTAATCCGGGGCATGCAGGTTCGGGCAGGCCGTGCCCGCGCCGAGCCGCAGCATGGCTGCGGGACAGAGCGTCGAAAAACGGCCAAAATCCTCCGAGGCGCGCATCGGCGCGTCGAAGGCCAAACGCGACAGGCCCGCCGCGGCAATCGCGCGGTCAAAAAGCGCCACCGCCGCGGGCGCGTTTTCGCAATGGGCAAAGACGTCATGAAAGCTCAGCGTCAGGGTGAGCCCTGCCGCTGCGGCTGCGCGCGCCACCATCGCCTCCGTGGCCGCCACAAGCGCGGCCATCCCGGCATCGGTGCGGGTGCGCAGCGTCACCCAGAGCTCGGCCTGACCGGGCGCGATGCCAAAAGCCGCGGCGCCAAGCTCGGCATGGGTGACGGTGAGAAGCGCGAAATCCTGCTCGACGGGCCCATCCCCCTTGCTCAGGCCCGGCAGGTCCATGATCAACCGCGCGAGCGCCGGCCCGGGCGAGAGGCCGAGCGCGGGCTCGGCGGCATGGGCGGTGCGGCCCTCCAGCACGATCTTGAGGCCGCGCGAGGCGCAATGGGCGATGCCGGTTTCCACCACCGCCGCGCCGAGCGGCAAGCCCGGAAAGTTATGAAGCGCAAGCGCAAGATCGGGGCGCAACGGCGCAAAGGCCGGGTCCGCAATCACCCGAAGCGCGCCCGCGCCATCCTCCTCGGCAGGCTGAAAAAGCACCACCGCCCTGCCCCGCCGTGGCCGGTCCCGGCCCAAAAGCCGCGCAAGGCCCAGCACGATCGCCATATGCCCGTCATGGCCGCACAGATGCCCCTGCCCCGGATTTTCCGAGCGGTAAGCGGGGGTTCCGGTCTCGGCAATCGGCAGCCCGTCGAGCTCGCAGCGGATCATCAGCGTGGGCCCCGGTGCGGTGCCCTGATAGACAGCCGCAACACCGGTGCCGCCCAGCCCGGTCACAAGGCGCTCCGGCGCGGTCGCGGCAAGATCTTGCGCGACCTGCCGCGCGGTCTCGTGCTCGGCGCCAGACAGCTCGGGGCGGCGATGGCGCGCCTGCCGCCAGCGGGTCAGATCCGCGATCAGATCCGCATCCGGTTGCAACACATGATCCGCGCCCATCAGGCCCTCCGTCGCTTGGCTGCCCCCGCTCTAGCACCGCGTAAGGGCAACGGACAGCCCTCACGCCCCTTCGGCGCGGAACGCACCCGACTTGCCGCCGTCTTTCGCCAGAAGCCGGATCCCCTCGATCCGCATCGCCTTTTCGGCGGCTTTCAGCATGTCATAGACCGTCAGCGCAGCGACCGAGACGGCGGTGAGCGCCTCCATTTCCACCCCGGTCTGCCCGGTGGTGGCGACGGTGGCGCGGATCAGAACGGCGCTCGCCACCGGGTCCGCCTCCAGCTCAAGCGCAACGCGGGTGAGCGCGAGCGGATGGCAGAGCGGAATAAGATCCGAGGTGCGTTTGGCGGCCATGATCCCCGCCACGCGGGCGATGCCGAGCACATCGCCCTTCCCCGCCGTGCCCGCCATCACAAGCGCAAGGGTCTCGGGGCGCATGATCACGCGGCCCTCGGCCAGCGCGGTGCGCTTCGTGTCCTGTTTTTCCGACACATCAACCATATGCGCCTGACCGGCGGCGTCAAAATGGGTCAGCATGATCCCCCCTTCCCCCCGCAAACAGGGCAATTGGCGCGGGGGCGCGTGACCATCAGCCGCTCCGCGTTCCACAGCGTGTCGACCATCCAGAGCTTGCCCTTGAGGCGCGCCCCCGCCCCGGTGGGAAACTTGATCGCCTCCAGCGCCATGCGCGCGCCGACTACCCCGGGAAGCGCCCCCACGACGCCCTTGGATTGCACCGGCGGCGGCGCCTCGGGTTCGGGGAAGACGCAGGCATAACAGGGCCCGCCGCTTGCCGGGTGATAAAGGCCGATCTGGCCCTCCCATTGCGCGATCGCCCCGGAAAGCAGCGGCACGCCCGCCGCCACGCAGGCGCGGTTGATCAGGTGGCGCGCGGGCAACGTATCGGTGCAGTCGATCACCAGATCATGCCCTTCGAGAAGCGCCCCGATGTTTTCAGCGCTCACCCGGAGCGCATGGGGCTCAAGCCGGATCTCGGGATTGAGGTCGGCGAGCCGATCACGGGCCGAATGGGTTTTGAGATCGCCCACACGCGGGGTGGAATGCAGCACCTGCCGTTGCAGGTTCGAAAGCGAGACCACATCGTCATCGGCAAAGCCGAGCCGCCCCACCCCGGCGGCGGCAAGGTAAAGGAGCACCGGCGCGCCAAGCCCGCCGGTGCCGATCACCAGCACCGAGGCGCGCCCGAGCCGCGTCTGCCCCTCCGGACCGATCTCGGGCAGGATCAGATGGCGGCCATAGCGGCCCTCGGGGTCGAAATTCGGCAAGCCGTCCATTTCAGCCCCCATCTCAGCCTCCCGTCATCGGCGGGAAAAAGGCCACTTCGCGCACGCCCGCAAGCGGCGCATCAAAGCCTGCAAGCTCCTGATCGAGCGCGACGCGCAGCACGGATGGGTCGGAAAAGGCTGTGGCATAGCGCGGCTCCCGCGCGACGAGTTCCGCCACCAGTTCGGCCACCGTCGCGGCCTGCGTCTCCAGCTCTTCGCGGGGCACGCCCACGCGCTCGCGCAACCAGGCGAAATAGAGAATATCCATGGCTCAGCCTCCGGTATGGTTCATGCCGCGCGCCACCGCGCCCGAAACCGCGCAGGCGCCATAGTCAAACGCATGGCCTGCGGGTTTGAGCGCAATTGCATCGCGGATCGCGCGGTGCAGCGCCAGCCCCTCCACGCCTGCCCGCAAAACCGGGCGCAGGTCGGTTGCGCCCTCGCGACCAAGGCAGGTGAACAACTCACCCTTGCAGGTGATCCGCACGCGGTTGCAATTGGAGCAAAAGTTGTGGCTCAGGGGCGAGATGAAGCCGATCTTTTGCCCGGTTTCTGCCAGCGTCACATAGCGCGCCGGGCCGCCCGAGCTTTCTGCGGTGTCGATCAGCCGGTAGCGCGTTTCGAGCCGTTCGCGCAGCGCATCAAGCGGCCAGAACTGGCCGAGCCGCTCCGCCTCCGCAATATCGCCCATCGGCATCAACTCGATGAAGGTCAGGTCACAATCGTTCCGCGCGGCAAAGCCGGTCAGATCAAACAGCTCGTCATCATTGAGCCCGGCAAGGGCAATGGTGTTGAGCTTCACCCTGAGCCCCGCCGCCCGCGCCGCCGCGATGCCCGAAAGCACGTTTTCGATTTTGCCGCGCCGGGTGAGGCGCGCGTATTTGCCCGCATCGAGCGTGTCGAGCGACACATTCACCCGCTTCACACCGCAAGCCGCAAGCTCTTCGGCATGACGGGCGAGCAGCGTGCCGTTTGTGGTGAGCGTCAGCTCTTTCAGCCGCCCGGCCTCCAGATGCCGCCCCATCGCGGCAAAAAAGGTCATGATGCCGCGCCGCACCAAGGGCTCGCCGCCGGTGACGCGCAGCTTGGTGACGCCCATCTCGACAAAGGCGCTCACCAGCCGGTCAAGCTCTTCGAGGCTCAACACCTCGCGGCGCGGCAGGAACTGCATGTGTTCGTTCATGCAATAGGCGCAGCGCAGATCACAGCGATCCGTGACGGAGACGCGCAGATAGCGCACGGCACGGTCGAACCCGTCGCAAAGGGGCGCGCGCGGATCAAGCGGCATGGGAAACCTCCGTCAGTTCAGAAAACCAGCGCGCAAGCGCGGCGGGATCGGGGGCGAGGCAGAGGCCAAAGCCCTCGGTGTAGGTGGCCCAGTCCGCCACATGGCGGCCGCGCACGGCGGTGAGCACCGGCACCTCGCGCGCCATCGCCTCGGCGATCACATCGCGAAAGCCGCGCCCCTCGCCCTCGGCCTTGCCGAAGCGGTTCAGGATCAGCAGGTCTGGCGCGCGGGCAAGCTCGGAAAGGAGGAACTGCGCGGCGCCGGCCAGCGCGCCAAGATCGAGCCGGCAGCCATGCGCACCGGGGCCAAGCGGTTGCGAGACAGGAAAGATCTCTGGCCCGGCGAGCGAGAGCAAGTCCATATCGGCGCAGTGGCAGCGGCCGGAGCCCGCCTCGCGGCGCTGGATCAGGCCGCGCACCTGCCGCCCTTCGGCGGCAAGGCGGCGCGCAAAGGTGCTCAAAAGGGCATCGGGCGGGGTTTCGTCAAAAAGCACGGCGGCGAGCGGCAGGGTCATCTCAAAACACCCTCTGCCCAAGCGGCATGAAGCGCAGCGCCGCGCCAAAGCTCACTTTTGTCGTCTCGGCGGGGACGAAACCAAGCCCGTCGGCTTCTGCAAGCGGAAAGAGCGTGGCCGAACTCCCCTCCCCCATCCGCTGCACGATCGGCACGCCGTCGATCTCGCCATGGCTGAGCCGGATCGGGAAGACTTCGGCGCGGCCCGGCTTGCGGACCCAGTCGAAGCCCGCACGTGCGGGCTGCGCGAACAGGGGCGCGAGGGGCTGGCCCGTGAGTGTGGCAAGCTGGGCCGCGACGAAGAGGTGAAAGCCGGTGAAGGCAGAAAACGGATTGCCCGGCAGGCCGGTGACAACCGAGGCGCCGAGCGTGCCAAACATCACCGGCTTGCCGGGTTTGAGCGCAACGCGCCAGCCCGCAATCTGCCCGCCCGCCGCCTCAAGCGCGGGGCGCAGATGGTCGCGCCCGCCCATCGAGACGGCACCGGAGGTGAGGATGATATCGGCCCGGCCCGCGAGCGCCGTGAGCCGCGCGGTGATCGCGGGGAGGTCATCGGGGAGGATGCCGAGGTCATCGACTTCGGCGCCTGCGGCCAGCGCCAGCGCCATCAGCATCGGGCGGTTGCTGTCCGGGATCGCCGCGGGGCCTTTGCCGCCGAGCTCGTCCCCGCTGGAAAAAAGCGCGATCCGCGGCACGCGCAGCACACGGACGCGGGCGATGCCATTGGCGGCCAGAAGGCCGATGTGCTGGGGCGCGATGCGCGTGCCTTGCCGCAGGAGCACACCGCCCAGCGGCTGCTCGGAGCCCACTTTGCGGATGTGCTGGCCCGGTTTCGGGCGGGCAGAAAGGCGGATCGTCTCGCCCTCTTCGGTGCAATCCTCGACCGGCACCACGCAATCTGCACCCGCAGGCACGAGCGCGCCGGTAAAAATGCGCAAGGCCGCGCCCGTGGGCAAATCGCCCGCAGGCGCGCCCGCGGCGATGGTCCCCGCAACGGGGAGCGAGAGGGTGTTTGAAAGGTCGGCCAGACGCAGCGCAAAGCCGTCCATGGCGGAGCGTTCGCGCATTGGCAGGGCCCGCCCGGAGGTCACGGTTTCGGCGGCGATCCGGCCAAGGCTGCGCGCAAGCGCAAGTGTCTCGGTGACGGTGAGCGGTTTGATCAGGTCACAGGCCAGACGGCGGGCGGCGGGGATGTCGAGCATCGGGGCGGAAGTGTCATGCACGGTCATCGCGCGAAGTCCTCGGGTCTTGGGGGCACCGCGCCCCGGAGGGCGCGGTGCGGTGTTGCGGAGGGGCCAAAGCCCCTCCGGGGGAGGCTCATTCCGCCGCCGCAGGCGCCGTGAAGGCGGTCACGGTCACCTCGGGGCCGGTGTATTTTTCCACCTCGGCAATCACGGTCTGGCCGCAGTTGCCTTGACCGAGTTTGGAGGTGGGAATGTCAGCGGTAAGCACGTTCGCATCACCGTATTTGTCGAGCGTGCCCTTCTCGGCGGGGTCGAGCGGGTCATACCAGCCGCCCTCATAGATCTGGATCACCCCTTTCATCACCGCATCGGTGACCTTCACCCCGGTGAGGATCTGGCCGCGGTCGTTATAGACGCGCACCACATCGCCATCGGCAATGCCGCGTGCGGCGGCATCTTCGGGGTTCATCAGGCAGGGCTCATGGCCCACGATCGCATAGCCCTCGCGCAGCACCGTGCCGTTGAGCTGCGAGTGCAGCCGGTTGAACGGGTGCGAGGCGGCGACATGGAGCGGGAATTTCGCCCCCGGCCCATCGAGCCGTTCGAGCGGTTCCATCCAGGTCGGATGCGCCGGGCAATCGTCATAGCCCATCTTCTCGATGTTCTTCGAGTAGATCTCGATCAGCCCGGTCGGCGTGCCGAGCGGGTTGAGGAGCGGATCTTCCCGGAACTCGGCGTAGCGCACGTAGCTCGCCCCCGTGGTAACCGGAAACTCGACGATGCCATCGGCCCAGAAGGTCTCGAAATCGGGCATCTCGACGCCCTTCGCCTTGCCTTGTTTCGCCGCGGCCTCGTAGAAGGACTGGATCCAGCCCATCTCGTCCTTGCCCTCGTTGAAGGCGGCCTTCTTGCCGAGCTTGTCGCTGAGCGCTTCGAAGATATCGTAGTCGTTCTTCGCCTCGTAGAGCGGCGCGACCACCTGTTTCATCGCGAGGATACCGAGGTTCGAATAATCCCCGATCGTCTCGATGTCGTTGCGCTCATAGCTCGTCGTGGCCGGCAAGATGATGTCGGCGTGGCGGGCGGTGGCAGTCCACTGGAAGTCGTGCACGATGAAGGTGTCGAGTTTTTCCCAGGCCTTCAGCATCCGGTTGCGGTCTTGATGGTGAGTGAAGGGGTTGCCGCCCACCCAATAGGCCAGCTTGATATCCGGGTAGGTCGAGCGGGTGCCGTTGAAGTCGAACTCGACACCGGGGTTTTCCAGCATCTCGACCACACGTGCGACCGGGATCGAAGCCGCGCCCGAAGCCGCCAGCCATTCCGGCCCGCCTGCCGCCGCGCCGCCATCGGTGATGCCCGAAAGCGCGGGGCCATCAGTCGAGGGGGTGCCGCCGTTCGAATAGTGGTAGGAAAGCCCGAAGCCGCCGCCCGGAAGACCGATCTGGCCGATCATCGAGGCGAGCGTGACAAGCATCCAATGCGCCTGTTCGCCGTGATGCATGCGCTGCATCGACCAGCCCGCGGCGAGCATCGACCGCGACCCCGTGAGCCGGCGCGCCAGATCCTTGATCGTTTCGGCCGGAACGCCGCAGATTTCCGCGGCCCATTCGGCCGATTTCGGCGTGCCGTCGGCGTCGCCCGTCAGATAGGGCAGGAACTTGTCGAAGCCCGAGGTGTTGTTGTCGAGGAACTCGGTGTCATGCAGGTTTTCGCTCACCAGCGTATGCGCCATCCCCAGCATCAGCGCCACATCGGTTTGCGGCTTGGGCTGGATATGTTCGGCATCGAAGTAATCAACCGTCGCGGTGCGCACCGGGTCGATGACAATCACCTTGGTGCCCTTGGCCTTCAGTGCCGCAAGCCCGGTGTAGCCACCATGTTCGGGGATCACCCAGCCGATCTGGTTGGTCTTGATCGGGTCGGCAGCCCAGAACACCATCAGCTCGGTGTTTTCCGCCACCACCGGCCAGGCGGTTTGCTGTTCGTAAACTTCGAGCGTGCCCATCACATGGGGCATGATCACCTGCGCGGCGGCGGTCGAATAATCGCCCGTGCCGTTCACGAAACCGCCCGCAAGGTTGAGCATGCGGCGCAGGAGCGTGGTGCAATTGTGCAGCCGCCCCGGGCTCTTCCAGCCATAGGAGCCCCCAAACACCGCTTGCGGCCCGTAGGTGGTTTCGACACGCTGGATTTCCTTGGCGATGAGATCGAGCGCCTGATCCCAGCTCACGCGCACAAAATCACCGTTGCCGCGGGTGGAGCGATCCGCCTCGATGCCTTTTTCAAGGTATTCGCGGCGCACCATCGGGTATTTGATCCGGCTCGGCGAATAGATCGAGTCGAGCACGCCTTCGAGCATCGGTGTCGGATGCGGGTCTTTTTCCCAGGGCGTGAAGGCGGTCGCGCGCCCCTCCTCGACCTTGGCGGTAAAAATACCCCAGTGGCTGCCCGACATCACCGCGCCATTGGCCTCAGCCGCGTGCGCACCCTTGGCGAGGAGCGAGGGGCCAAAGAGGCCCAAGGCCCCGGCGGCGACCGAGTAGCTCAAAAAGGCGCGGCGCGAGAGCTCTGCGCGCAGGTCGTTTCCGGAAATCTTCGTCATCAGACTGTCCTTTCTTCCGGTTTGCGGTGGAGGGAGCGGGCGAGTGCGGCAGACAAGAGATCCGCCGCCCCAGCCCAAAAGCCGGTGGGATCAACCGCCTTGACGGCGGTCAAAAAGTCGGGCGTCCAGCCTGCCAGCCGGGCGGCCATGTCCTCGGCGCGCGGATCGGCCGACGCCTCAAGATGCGCGAGCAGCATCAGCTCGACGGCGAGGTGATCGGCGGGCTCGCAGCAGTCCTCGGCGAGGGTAAGATCGCTCGCCCGCAACAGCGCCGCGATCTCGCTCACCGGCGCCTGATAGAGCCGCCGCGTGCCGACCCAGGCGGATTCACAGGGCGAGAGCGTGCGCTTGCCGCCAAGGCCGAGGAACATCCGGTTGAAGGCGATGGTGAGCGCGGAGGCGAGACCCGCCGCATCCCCCACCTCAAGAACCGCATCGATCCGACTGATTGCATTCGCGAAATCAGGTTCAGCAGCAAGGGCGGTGCGCCATTCCACCCCGGCGCGGCCCTGCAGCGCTCCAAGCTGCGCGGGCGTGGGCGGGGCAAGGAACAGATCGGCGAGCCAGTGCCAAAGGAGCGCGCGGTCGATCACCGCCGCGGGGATGGGAGAGAGCGCAGTCATTCGTGCTCCTCCCCGCCCATGTCCTTGGCATGCATCTGCACGTATTTCTGCACCAGCCGGAATTGCTCTTCATCAAGCGGCGCCTTCGGCTTCATCGCATTGAGGGTGCCGATCCATTGGTTGGCGAGGAAGTGCCCGGTTTGCGGCAGCACATGGCAGGTGCCACAGGCGGCGTTGAACATCGAGCCGGCGTAAGACCAGACCTTGTCCAGACTGTCGGTCAGATCGGCATTCTTGACCCAGACGGAGATCGTCGCGTCGGTCCAGGTCTGCTCGGTGTCCGGGTCGACCATGCTCGTGCCCGGCACCACGGCCCCCAGCGCCGCCGGTGTCAGCGCGAGGTTGAAGATGCGCTGGCCCTGCGCGGCATAAAGCATGCGCTCGGCGCCCTCTTGCTGCCAGCCCTCAACCGAGACCCGCAGCCAGTCGCCCTTCGCCGCCTCCACCTTCATCGGCGTGGCCGCAAGCACCTTGCCGGAGGCTTTTCCGCCGTCGCCCGAGGGCTGCTCCAGATAAACCTCAAGCGTTTTCAGCGGATAGACCATATCGCCCGGTTTCGGGCGCAGCGCGCCCGCCGCCGCCTCGAGATCCTCGAACAGTTTCTTGTAGCCCGAGGACATGTCGGGCAGATGGTGCGCAATGCCCTTGTGGCAGTCGATACAGGTGCCGCCCTCCTGCATTGCCTTTTGCATCTGGGTCGCGGCATCGGGCTTGGTTTGATGCGCGAAATCCATCGCCTCGAAGCTGTGGCAAGAGCGGCAGCCGATCGAGTCATTGGCCTTCATGTCGGCCCAGACCGTCTCGGCCATCTCCAGCCGGTGCGCCTCGAATTTCTCGGGCGTGTCGATCGATCCGGTGATCTCGCCCCAGAGATCTTTCGCCGCCAGAACCTTGGCGCGATAGAGCCGCCAGCCCGATTTCGGCACATGGCAATCGGCGCATTCGGCGCGCACGCCCATCGGGTTCGAATAATGGACGGTGGTCTTGTATTCCTCGAAATTGCCCTGCATCGAATGGCACGAGAGGCAGAATTCCGTCGTTGTCGTGGCCTCCACCGCATAGTGGAAGCCGTTCCAGCCGACCGCGCCCACAAGCGCGCCGCCGAGCACGAGCGTTCCCAGCCCCCAGCGGGTGCTGGGGCGGCGCATCACGGCCCATAATTTCCTGATCACTTGTCCCTCCGGTCATGCCGTTCGGGAGGTCTTTCGCCGCGGCACATCCGGGCGATTCGCTTGGGGTCCGCGGGGAGATGCGGTCCGACCTCGTTCGCGAACGGGTTTAGGCCCACGATATGAACCGCGTTGCAGCCGGTTGTTAATGCGAAGAAAAATTATGTGAACAGGATGTTAAATACCGGAAGAAATTACCGAAATACCGTTTTTTCGTTGCCAGTGTAGCGCCGGGGCGCGATGAGGGGCAAAAGGATGCCTGCCATGAAGACCGCCTATCACATTCTCATCGTCGAAGATGATCCGGTCGGGCGGCAGACGCTGGCGGCCTATCTGGCCAAAGAGAACCACCGCGTCAGCGAGGCCGAGGATGGCGAGGCGATGCGGCAGATCTTCGCGGGTGGCGATGTCGACGTGATCTTGCTCGATATCAACCTGCCGGGCGAGGACGGGCTTTCGCTCCTGCGCGAATTGCGCCGCCAGTCCGAGGTGGGCGTGATCATGGTCACCTCGCGGCGCGAGGAGGTGGACCGGATCGTGGCGCTGGAGCTTGGCGCAGACGATTACGTGACCAAGCCCTACAACATGCGCGAGATCCTGCCGCGCACCAAGAACCTCGCGCGGCGGGTGGCCGCGGCGCGCAGCGTGAAGGCCGACGAGTCGAAAAAACAGTTCGAGGGCTGGACGCTCGACATTGCGCATTGGACGCTGACCGACCCGAAAGGCGCGCCGGTGAAAATGACGCGCGCGGAGTTCGAGCTGCTCGCCACCTTCGTCACCCATCCCGGCCAGGTGCTGACGCGCGATCTGTTGATGACCCATGTGAGCCGGCGCGGGCATGAAACTTTCGATCGTACCATCGACGTGCTGGTGCGGCGCGTGCGGCGCAAGATCGAGCCCGACCCGGCAAAGCCGCGGTTGATCGTGACGGTGCACGGGCTCGGCTACGTCTTCTCTGCCTGACTCAGGCTTCCGCCTCGATCTGTTTCCAGAGCGCGGCCACAAGCCCCGCGGCGGCTCGGCACGAGAGCGCGAGATCGGCGATCGGGGCATAGGCCTTGGCGCCCTGCACGGCCCGGCGCTCGACCCGCTCGGCTTCCTCGGCGAGCGCATTGAGCCCGACATGACGCGCCGAGCTTTTCAGCCGATGCGCGATCATCCCCGCCTGTTGCCATTCGCCGGTCTGCGCCGCGAGTTCAAGCTCATGCGCGGTGCCCTGCACCGAATGCACGAAGGTGGAAACGATCCGCTCGGTCGGCCCGGCGCCGAGCGCGCTGCGGTGATCGCGCAGCACGCCCAGATCGACGAGCCCGCCCGGATCGGGGCGCGCCTGCGGTGCGGGTGGCCCGCCCAGCGGGCGCGGCGCGGCCACGCCGGTCACGCGCTGCAACACCGCCTCGAGCCGGGCAAACTGGAAGGGCTTGGCAAGGAAGCCGCCGATCCCCGCCGCGTCAAGCGCCGCCGGGTCGACCGCGGGCCCATGCGCCGACATCGCGATGATCGGCAGCTTCGCCACCGCCGGATCGGCATGGGCGCGAATGGCCCGCGCCAGCTCGAAGCCCGAAAGATCGGGCAGGTTGAGGTCAGTCAGCACCAAATCGAATTCCTGACCAGTCAGCGCCTGCAGCGCCGCCTCGCCCGAGGGCATGATCTGCACCCGATGCCCCGCCTGCCGCAAGAGCCCGCCCGCGACGAGCCGATTGACCGGATCGTCTTCGACGATCAGCAACTGCAGCGCACGGCGCGGCAGTTCTGTCGCTTCCACCGCACCGCAGGCCTGCCCGGTATCGGCGGCCCGCCCCAGCGTGACATCGAGCGTGAAGCAGCTTCCCACGCCCGGCGTGCTCTCGACGCCCAGTTCCGCCCCCATCAGCGCGGCCAATCGGCGCGAGATCGCAAGGCCGAGCCCGGTGCCGCCGTGCTTGCGCTCGATCGAGCCATCCGATTGCGTGAAGGGCTTGAAGATCTCCTCCAACCGCTCCGGCACGATTCCCGGCCCGGTGTCGCGCACGGAGAACCGCAGCCGCAGCCCGGCCTCGGTTTCCGCCAGTTGCTCGATCCCCACCATCACCACCCCGGCCTCGGTGAACTTGACCGCATTGCCGAGAAGGTTGATCAGGATCTGGCGCAGCTTGCCCGGATCGCCGACGAGGCAGGGCATGCGTGCGTAGGGCGCCCGCATCAGCCGCACCGCGGGCTTACGCTCCACGAGCGGCTCGATCACCTGCCGCATGTCGTCGAGAAGCTGCTCAAGCGAGAACGGCACCGCCTCAAGCGCCAGCCCCCCCGCCTCGATGCGCGAGTAATCGAGGATTTCCGAGACGATCGAGCTCATCACCCGCGCCGAGCGCGCGATCGCTTCCAGATAATCGGCCTGCACCGGGTCAAGCGCACCCTGCCGCATCAGCTCGACCACCCCGCCGATGGAATGGATCGGAGTGCGGATCTCATGGCTCATCGTGGCGAGAAAATCGGTCTTCGCCTGCGCCAGCGCTTCCGCCTCCTGCCGGGCCCGGTGCTGCTCGGTCACATCGGTCAGGCTCACCACCGTGCCCAGGAACTTGCGGCTCACATCCAGCATTTCCTGGGTGGAAATGGCAAAGCGGCGGCGCCCGCCACAGGTGGCAATCTCGCGCTCTGGCACTTCTCCTTCCAGATCAGCCAGCGCAAAGCCGAAAAGCTCGACAAAGGGCGGCGGCGCGACGGCGCCGTAATAGGTCGCGCCCGGGATCACATCTTCGGAAAAGAGCCGTGCAGCGGCGAAATTCATGTTTTCGACCCGCCCTTCGGCATCGATCAGCACCACCGGATTGTGAATGCTCTCGAAGATCGTCAGATATTTGTTCTTCTCGTTCATCAGCCGCTGGTTTTCGGCAAAGAGTCGGCCGCGATCGACATCGACCACCTCCTTGCCCCAGCCGGTCGAGAGTGCGATCTCGGCGCGGTCAAAGAAGCCGCGCAGCACTTCGCCCCAGAGATCACGCAGCCCTGCCGGAACCTTCTGCTCGCCCGCCCATTTCAGATAGGTGTCGCGGTACGTCTTGAAATTGCCCAGAAACATGCCGAGCGTAACGCCGCGCAACCCATGCCGGCGCGCCACATCGAGCCCGTAAAGCGCCGCCGGATCCGCGCCGATCTCGTCTTCATGATCATAAAACCGCGCCCCCTGTGCCGCCACCGTCGCCGCGATTGCCCCATTCAATTCAACGATCGAGGCGCGCCAGGCCTCGGGCAAAGTCGAGACATGCGGGTTGAACGGACGCTGGCGGGCGAAATCGAGCCGCATTTCGGTGAGCCGGTTCACCTGCCCCTCCAGCCGGGTGCAGAGATCGGCAAGCCCTGCCGCCGCCGCAGGGTCGGACATCGCCGCGGCGCGACGGGAGAACTGGATCTGGCTTTCGGAGATCATGCGGGGCATCCCAAGTCTGTGACGGAGCGCCTGCCCCCGCCTGCGAGGCACAACCGCCCGGCCTGCGCACCCCGCCGGTCTTCCTGCGCCGGACTCCGGTTTTCGCGCGCGGCCGCGGCGGCGTCCTTGATCGACATCAACCCCGCACCACTCCGCGCCGAGGCAATCTTGCCTGCGGCAGCCGGTCACAGGAATAAAACATCGCCCCCTCAGCGCAGTCAATATCCTGGTAACGGACTCGGCCTAGGCTTTGCAAAACACCCTTTGAGAGGCATCATGACAGCAGTGGCAGGATCGGCGCCCGGCGCCGAGCGCGAGGCGGATTTCAGTTTGCAGGATCTGTTTTTCTCGCGCACGGACGGGCGCGGAGTGATCCAGTCCGGCAATGATGTCTTTTGCCGCGTATCGGGATTCGACTGGAGCGAACTTCTCGGCGCCCCGCACCGGATCGTGCGCCATCCAGATACCCCGCGCGGCGTTTTCTGGCTGATGTGGCAAGCGCTTGGCCGGGGCGAGCCGATCGGCGCCTATGTCAAGAACCGCACCCGTTCAGGCGCATTCTACTGGGTCTTCGCGGTCGTGCTGCCGATCGAAGGCGGCTTCCTCTCGATCCGCCTCAAACCGAGCACCCCGATATTGGCGCAGGTGCGCGAGGTGTACGGCAAGGTCTGCGCGCAGGAGACTGCGGGCACGCTCGATCCGAAGGGGGGAGCCGCGGCGCTGGAAGCGGCGCTCGCGAGCCTCGGCTTTGCAAATTACACGCGCTTCATGGCCCATGCGCTCGGGCAGGAGCTCTCGGCACGCGACACCCGGCTCGGGCGTATCGCCGATGCCGACACGGCGCGGCTGCTTGAGATCTCGACCGCGCTCGACCGGGTTGCCATCGAGCAGCGCCGCCTGCTGGGCAGCTTCGAGGCTCTGCAATCGGTGCCCAACAACATGCGCCTCGTCGCCTCGCGGCTCGAACCTTCAGGGGGGCCGGTCTCGGCGATCTCGGAAAACTACCGCGCCTCTGCCAATGGCATTTCCGAGAAGTTGCGCCGCTTCGTGACCGGGCGCGACAACCTTTGCGATCTGGTGGCGCGCGAGGCCTCGCGCGCGCTTTTTCTGATGGGCGCGAGCCGGGTCGTGGCGGAGATGCGCGAACAGTTCAAGGGCATCCCGCCGGTGCCGGGGCTCGATTATGCCGCAGAGAGTGTACGGCTGTGCGAGCTCGCCGAAAGCGGCGAGAAAGCGTTGCGTGCGGCGATGGCTCAGGCGCTCGACCATGCCACCGTGCTCAGCCGCTCAAGCCACGAGATCCGTCGCCAGATGCTCGGGCTGGAGACGATCCGCGTTCTGGGGCGGGTCGAAAGCGGGCGGCTGCGCGATGCCGGCGGGCTGGGCGCAACGATCGACCAGCTCGACATGTTCCATAGCGAGATCCGCACGCGACTTGAGGCCATCCTGAAGCTCTCCGAGGAGATCGGCACCGCGATGGCGAGCAATCTCGCCCGCCCCGCCGCCTGATCAACGTGCAGGGGCGGCGCGGAGGGCCGCGTTGAGCGCCGCGTCGAGGCGCGCCACGGTGGCACGGAACGCGGGCAGATGGGGCGCCACCTCGGCCGAGAGCGTTGCCGCCCGCGCCGAGCCGAGCGCCGCGCGCAGGCTCGCCGCATAGGCCGGGATCGCCTGCCAATCCGTCACCGTGGTCTCGGTGATTTCGACATGGAACTGAAAGCCCCAAGCGTGGCGCCCGCAACGGATCGCCTGAGTGGCGCAGGCGGCATTTTCGGCAAGAACCACCGCGCCCGACGGCAGATCGACGATTTCGGCGCCGTGCCATTGAAAGGTCTGCAACCGCTCGGGCAGCGCGTTCAAAAGCAGATCCTCCGCCCCCGCCAAGGTGCGGCGCACCTCGCAGAGCCCCACCTCGGGCGCAGCCATCGGCGCAACTCGCCCGCCCAGCGCCTCGGCCAGAAGCTGATGGCCAAGGCAGATGCCGAGATAGGGCCGACCAAGATCGCGCACCCAGGTCCCGATCGCCGCAAGCTCGGCGCGCATCCAGGGCAACTCATCCTTCAGCCACAGATCCTGCGGCCCTCCCATCGCCACCATCAGATCGAATCCCTCAAGCGGCGGGATCGCTGCGCCCTCATCAAGCTCGACCGTGGTCAGACGATGCCCTGCCGCGCGCCACAGCTCACCAAGGCTGCCCGGATGCTCGACATCGAGATGTTGAAAAACAAGGATTTCCATTTTATCTCCGTGGCTTCTGGCTTTTTCCGGGGCATCGGGCGGGGCGTTGACCCCGTGTGGGGCATACGTTATCCGCCCGAACTACATAACGAAAGCACCCGCCTGTCCAGAGCCCGGTCGACATGCTGCCGCCCTCGACGCAAGAACCTTGCCAGCCCGGTGCACGCTGGTTTGCAAAGCGCTCCTGGGTGACGCTTTTGCGCATCGATCTGCCCGGTTTCTGCGCATCCGTGCCGCCATCGTCCCGCCTTGCCCCCCTGCTCTTTACACGGCCGACGTCTGCCCTAGGGTTCGATATATAGACTCACTACATAGCGGAGGCGTGATGTTTGGCGACGACGAGGCGCCGGCTCTGGAACTGGGCCGGTCGGGCCCGCAGGATGAATTCGGCCAGTGCTTCACCGGCGAATGCCGGGTGACGCTTCTGCCCACGCTGTACCGGCTCAATGCGGTGATTTCGAACGCGAGCGACCTCGCCGCGCCGCTCGGCATGATCCTCGAAACGATGCGCAGCGAGATGCATATGGAGCGCGGCGTGGTGACGCTGATGGACCGCCGCCGCGGCGAGGTGTTCATTCACGACAGCTTCGGCCTCTCCGCCGAGGAGGAGAGCCGCGGCATCTACGGACTTGGCGAAGGCATCACCGGCAAGGTGGCCGAGCGCGGCGAGGTGATCGTTGCGCCGCGGCTGCACGAAAACCCCGATTTTCTCGACCGCACCGGCGCGCATGCGAAGGACGGGCGCAATCGCGCCGCCTTCGTCTGCGTGCCGATCATGCTCGGCCAGAAGGTGCTCGGCACGATCGGCGGCGAGCGGTTCTACATCTCCAGGCGGCTGCTCAAACAGGACGCTGAATTCCTGGCCGCGCTCGCATTGATGATCGCGCCCGCGGTCGAGCTTTACCTGATCGCCAATGTCGAGAAGCTGGAGCTCGAACGCGAGAACCGAGAACTGCGCGACGCGCTCAAGGAGCGGTTCCGGCCGGAAAACATCATCGGCACCTCGAAAGCGATGATGGCCGAAGTTTACGAGCTGATCGGCAAGGTGGCGAAGACCCGCGCCACGGTGCTCATTCTGGGCGAAAGCGGGGTCGGCAAGGAACTCGTCGCTTCGGCGATCCATTATTCCTCCGACCGCGCGGCGAAACCCTTCATCCGCTTCAACTGCGCCGCCATCCCCGAGGCGCTCGCGGAGAGCCAGCTCTTCGGCCATGAAAAAGGCGCCTTCACCGGGGCCACGGCGCTGCGCAAGGGGCTCTTCGAACAGGCCGACGGCGGCACGATCTTTCTGGACGAGTTGGGCGAGATGAGCCTTGCGGTGCAGGCGAAACTCCTGCGCGTTCTGCAGGAGCGCGTGCTGGAGCGCGTGGGCGGCGCGAAGCCCTTCAAGGTCGATGTGCGGGTGATTGCGGCAACAAACGGCAATCTGGCGCGGATGGTGGCGGAGGGGCGGTTTCGCGAGGATCTCTATTACCGCCTCGCGGTGGTGCCGATCACCGTGCCGCCCCTGCGCGAGCGCGGCTCGGACATCATCCTGCTCGCCGATCATTTCGTCGCCAAGGCCTGCGCGGCGATGGGAAAAAGCGTCAAGCGCATCTCCACCCCCGCGCTCGACATGCTGATGGCCTATCACTGGCCCGGCAATGTGCGCGAACTTGAAAACGTCATCGAGCGGGCGGTGATCCTCTCCGATGACGCGGTGATCCACGCCTGGAACCTGCCGCCCTCGCTGCAGACCGCGCGCGAGAGCGGTACAGCGCCGGGCGTCGGGCTCGAGGAGCGGGTGCGGGTGGTCGAATACGAGATGATCGTCGAGGCGCTGAAAACCAGCGGCGGCAATATCGGCGCGGCCGCAGAGATCTTGCGGGTGAGCCGCCGCGTGCTCGGGCTGCGGATGAACCGCCTTGCGATCGAGCCCGCGCGGTTTCGCACCAGCGCATCCTGACCGCACGCGCCCCGAGCGCGCGAGACGGAGAGAAGGCCCCGCCCCCCGCGCGGGGCCTTCGTTTTTCTGGTTATGCAAACCGTTTACCGAACGGTAATTCAGCTACCGAACGGTAAACGGCACCGCGCCGCGCGCAGGCCTTGAATGGACGGTAAGCATAAATTATTTTTATTTATTTTCAATGATTTGCATCGGAAACCTCACGGGCCGCCGCCATCTTTTCCGCCTTGGCACAGCCCCTGCTCTTCAGGAGAAGACGGCCCGAAACGGTCGCCGCGAAACACCCTTCCCACGGAGAGACCCATGACCCGCAAGATCGCCATTTACGGCAAAGGTGGTATCGGCAAATCGACCACCACCCAGAACACTGCCGCAGCCCTTGCCTATTTCCACGACCAGCAAGTGTTCATCCACGGCTGCGACCCGAAGGCCGACAGCACGCGGCTGATCCTCGGCGGCCTGCCGCAAGCCACGGTGATGGACACCTTGCGCATCGAAGGCGCCGAGCGGGTCACGCTCGACAAGGTGGTGAAGACCGGCTTCAAGGACATCCGCTGCGTCGAATCCGGCGGCCCGGAGCCGGGGGTGGGCTGCGCCGGGCGCGGCGTGATCACCGCCATCGACCTGATGGAAGAGAACGAAGCCTATAGCGAGGAGCTCGACTTCCTCTTTTTCGACGTGCTGGGCGACGTGGTCTGCGGCGGCTTCGCCATGCCCATTCGCGATGGCAAGGCCGAAGAGGTCTATATCGTCGCCTCGGGCGAGATGATGGCGATCTATGCCGCCAACAACATCTGCAAGGGCCTTGCCAAATATGCCCGCCAATCGGGCGTGCGCCTTGGCGGCATCATCTGCAACAGCCGCAATGTGGATGGCGAAAAGGAATTCCTCAACGAATTCACCGCCGCCATCGGCACCAAGATGATCCACTATGTGCCGCGCGACAACATCGTGCAGAAGGCCGAGTTCAACAAGCAGACCGTGACCGAATTCCAGCCCGAAGCCAATCAGGCGCAGGAATACCGCGAGCTTGGCCGCAAGATCCTCGAAAACGAGGATTTCGTGATCCCGAAACCGCTCGCGATGGACGAGCTCGAAGCCATGGTCGTCAAATACGGCCTGATGGACTGACGCAACATCCCTGAGTTCATGGGCGCCGGTCTCCCGGCGCCTCCCCCCCTCTCGCATGGAGCAAGGCCGATGCCCTACCATGAGTTCGAAGTCTCCAAGTGCATTCCCGAGCGGAAAGAGCACGCCGTCATCAAGGGCCCGGGCGAGGATCTGACCTCCTGCCTGCCCAAGGGCTATCTCAACACCATCCCCGGCACGATCTCGGAGCGCGGCTGCGCCTATTGCGGCGCCAAGCACGTGATCGGCACGCCGATGAAGGATGTGATCCACATCTCGCACGGGCCGAACGGCTGCACCTACGACACCTGGCAGACCAAGCGCTACATCTCCGACAACGACAACTTCCAGCTCAAATACACCTTCGCCACCGACGTGAAGGAAAAGCACGTCGTGTTCGGCGCCGAAGGGCTGTTGAAAAAGTCGATGCACGAGGCCTTCGACGCCTTCCCGAACATCAAGCGCATGACGGTCTATCAGACCTGCACCACCGCGCTCATTGGCGACGACGTGGACGCCATCGCCCGCGAGGTGATGGAAGAGCGCGGCGATGTCGATGTGTTCGTGTGCAACTCGCCGGGCTTTGCGGGCCCGAGCCAGTCGGGCGGCCACCACAAAATCAACATCGCCTGGCTGAACCAGAAGGTCGGCACCGTCGAGCCCGAATATCTGGGCGAGCATGTCATCAACTACGTGGGCGAATACAACATCCAGGGCGACCAGGAGGTGATGATCGACTATTTCAACAAGATGGGCATTCAGGTTCTGTCGACCTTCACCGGCAACGGCTCCTATGACAGCCTGCGGATGATGCACCGCGCCCATCTCAACGTGCTCGAATGCGCCCGCTCGGCCGAATATATCTGCGACGAGCTGCGCCAGCGCTACGGCATTCCGCGGCTCGACATCGACGGTTTCGGCTTCCAGCCGCTCGCGGATTCGTTGCGCAAGGTCGGGCTTTTCTTCGGCATCGAGGACCGCGCCGAGGCGATCATCGCCGAGGAATATGCGAAATGGAAACCCCAGCTTGACTGGTATCGCGCGCGGCTCGAGGGCAAGCGTGTCTGCCTCTGGCCGGGCGGCTCCAAGCTCTGGCACTGGGCCCATGTCCTCGAAGAGGAAATGGGCGTCAAGATCGTCTCGGTCTACACCAAGTTCGGCCATCAGGGCGACATGGAGAAGGGCGTTTCGCGCTGCGGCGAAGGCGCGCTCGCCATCGACGATCCGAACGAGCTCGAGTCGGTCGAAGCGATCGAGATGCTCAAGCCCGACATCATCTTCACCGGCAAGCGCCCGGGCGAATTCGTGAAGAAACATGGCGTGCCCTATCTCAACGCCCATGCCTATCACAACGGCCCCTACAAGGGCTTCGAGGGCTGGGTGCGCTTTGCGCGCGACATCTACAACGCGATCTATTCGCCGATGCGCCAGCTTGCGCTGGTCGACATCTCCGCGCCGGATGCCGAGATCACCTCGGGCTTCCGCACCGCGAAGATGAATGCCGATGTGGCCGTGCCCGATGCGCTCAAATTCGACGCGCGCCTGCACGAATACACCGGCAAATATGACTCGATCGCCGAGATCCGTGCCCGCAACCAGGCCTATGCCGCCGAACAGAAGGCGGCGCGTGCCGCCACCGCCGCCGAGTGAGGAATCCATGAAAGACATGAACGAAAAGCTCGACATGCTGGTCGATCACATCATGAAGAACTGCCTGTGGCAGTTCAACTCGCGCGGCTGGGACCGGCTCAAGCAGAATGCCGGCATCCTGAGCCAGACCTGCGAGATCCTCTGCGGCGAGGAGCCGGCGCACGAAACGCCGCTTGACCGCTGCTACTGGGTCGATGCGGTGATCCTTGCGCGCGCCTACCGCGCCCGCTTCCCCTGGATCCACGCGCTCTCCAAGGCCGAGCTGAAGGAGATCTTCGCCGCGCTGCACGAGAAGATCGACCACCTCACCGTGCACGGCTCGCTCAATACCGAGCTCACCGTCCCGCATTACTGACCCGCATCACTGAAAGGAATACCGAAATGACCTGCCAGGTTACCCAGAAGGGGCGGGAAGGCACGATCAACCCGATCTTCACCTGCCAACCCGCCGGGGCGCAATTTGCCTCCATCGGCATCAAGGATTGCATCGGCATCGTGCACGGCGGCCAGGGCTGCGTGATGTTCGTGCGCCTCCTGATCTCCCAGCACATCAAGGAAAGCTTCGAGATCGCGTCTTCCTCGGTCCATGAAGACGGCGCGGTGTTTGGCGCGCTTGATCGCGTTGAAACCGCGGTCGAGGTGCTGCTCACCCGCTACCCGGATGTGAAGGTGGTGCCGATCATCACCACCTGCTCGACCGAGATCATAGGCGATGACGTCGACGGGCTGCTCTCCAAGCTCGAGGATGAACTGCTGCCCACCAAGTTCCCCGGGCGCGAAGTGCATCTGATGACGATCCACTGCCCCTCCTTCGTCGGCTCGATGATCACCGGCTATGACAAGGCGGTGCATGATTTCGTGAAGAAATTCGCGACCAAGGATGAGCCCTCCGAGAAGATCAACCTGATCACCGGCTGGGTGAATCCGGGCGATGTGAAGGAGCTCAAGCACCTGCTCGACGTGATGGAGGTGAAGGCGAATGTGCTCTTCGAGGTGGAAAGCTTCGACAGCCCGCTGATGCCGAACCTCGACCATCATTCGCACGGGAACACCACGATCGAGGATCTGCGCGACACGGCGAACGCCAAGGGCACGATCGCGCTCAACCGCTATGAGGGCGGAAAAGCCGCGGAGTATCTGCGCAAGAAGTTCAAGGTGCCCTCGGTGATCGGGCCGCCCCCGGTTGGCATCCGCAATACCGATGCGTTCCTGAAATCGCTCTCGGAGATGACCGGCCAGCCGATCCCGGCGAAACTCGTGGAAGAACGCGGCATCGCGCTCGATGCGATTGCCGATATCGGGCACATGTTCCTCGCCGACAAGCGGGTGGCGATCTATGCCAACCCGGATCTGGCAATCGGGCTCACCGAGTTCTGCCTCGATCTGGAGATGAAGCCGAAATTGCTTCTGCTCGGCGATGACAACTCCCAATATGTCAAGGATCCGCGGGTGAAGGCGCTTGAGGAAAACGCGCCCGATCTGGAGATCGTGACGAACGCCGACTTCTGGGATCTGGAAGACCGGATCAAGAACAAGGGGCTCGAGCTCGACCTGATCCTCGGCCATTCGAAAGGCCGCTTCATCTCCATCGACTACAAGGTGCCGATGGTGCGCGTGGGCTTCCCCACCTATGACCGCGCCGGCATGTATCGCCACCCGGTCGTGGGCTACGGCGGCGCCATGTTCCTTGCCGAAACGATGGCGAACACGCTGTTTGCCGACATGGAGGTGAAGAAGAACAAGGAATGGATCCTCAACGTGTGGTGACGGCATCGCCATACCACCTGCCGGGCCGCCACGGGTGGCCCGGCCCTTTCCCTCACCCCCGGAGCCTTCCCATGCAGATCGCGCTTTATCTCGATGATACCGACACCCCCGTTTCGCTCACGGAGCCGGGACGGCTCTGCCTTTATGAGGGCACGGGCCAGGACTGGGCACTGATGGAGGAATGGCCCGTCGAGCTGCCGCGCTCGGGGGGCATTGCGGGGCTGCGCGCCGCGGTCGAAAAGATGGTCTTCGCGCTCGCCCCCTGCACCGTGCTGATTTCGTCGGAGGTGCGCGGCTATGTCTATGCGCTGCTTCAAGAGCAGTATGGATTCAGCGTCTGGAAATCCGCGGGCTCGGTTACGGCGATGCTCACCTCGGTCGAAGCGGGGGAGATCGAGCGGCTCACGGCGCAGGCACAGGCCGAGGCCTGCGACTGTTCGAGCCAGTCGGGCTGCGGTTCCTGCGGCTCGGCCCGCCTGGTTGCGATCACGCCGCCCCCCGCGGTGCTGGCCGAGATCCGCCCCGATGGCTCGCGGTACGTCGACCTCGCCCGCGCGCTGGCCGAGGACGCGCGGCACAATTCGCGCTCGGTGCTGGGGCCGATCCTCTCGGCCACGCCGTTCCGCCCGCTCACCATCCGCATGGATCATCCGCCACGCTGGCTCGCGCGCGCGGTGAAATCGCTCGGGCTCGAACGCCACGAGGAACGGCGCGACGGCGCGCTTTTCATCACCCTCATCCAGCCAGTGGCCGCGGAGGTTGCGCCATGAGGGAGGTGCTCGTCTTCGCCTACGGGCTCGACCTCCACCCCGAGGAGATCGCGCGTTTCTGCCCCTCGGCCAAACCGCGCGCCCGGGCCACGGCGCAGGGCTGGCGGCTTGGTTTCTTTGGCTATTCGCGGGTCTGGGACGGGGCGGAAGAAAGCCTGATCCCCGACCCGGAAGCCTCGGTGCCGGGCGTGCTTTATGCCGTCGCCCCTTCCGAGGCCGAGGCGCTCGAAGCTGCACGCGGCGTCAAGCTCAACGGCACCGGGCGGTATTTTCACACCCCGATCGAAGTGGTGACGGAAGAGGGCGAGGAGATCGGCGCCGTCGCGCTGATCAAGACCGAGCGGCGGGCGGAACAGCCGCCCAGCCGCCCCTACCGCGACCGCATCGCCGAGGGAGCGGAGCGGCACGGCCTCTCCCCCGCCCATGTCGCGGCGCTGCGCGCGCTCCCTGTAACCGACCCCGCCTATCCGGTGCCGATGGCCATCACTCTGCCGATCTTCGCCGGCTCCTGCTGTTGAAAGGAACGACCATGACTGTACCCCATGCGCCCTCCGAGCGCACCCGGCTCAAACGCTATCACTGGCTTGCCGCCTATGACCGCGCCACCATCGACGCGATCATCGACGCCGCGCTCGTGTGCCATGTCGGCTATGTGCATGAGGGCACGCCGATCGTGACGCCGACCTGCCACTGGCGGCTTGACGATTACATCTACTGGCATGGCTCCTCTGCCAGCCGGATGCTGCGCAATCAGGCGACGGGGGTGCCGGTCTGCGTTTCTATCACCCATCTCGACGGCGTGGCCTTCTCGCGCGCGGCCTTTGATCACAACATCCTTTATCGTTCGGTGATGGCGTTTGGCAAAACCGAGCTGGTCGAGGGCGCCGAAAAGGAAGCTGCACTGGCCGCCTTCGTCAACCGGCTCGCGCCGGGGCTGTGGGATTACGCCCGCCCGCCCACCGAGCAGGAATGGAAGGCCTCGAAGGTGATCCGCATGAAGCTCGACGAGGTCTCTGCCAAGGTCGCCGCGGGGCTCCCCGAGGAGGACGAAGCCGATATGGCGCTCGATCTCTGGGCCGGGCATGTGCCGGTGCGGATGGTGACGGGCGACCCGGTTCCCGATCCGAAGCTGCGCGAGGGCATCGAGATGCCCGATTTCGTGCGGGATTTCCGGATCTGAGCGGCGCGGCGGCGGCGCTCAGAGGGCCTCGGGGCAGGCCGCAAGCACCGCCGCCACCAGTGCTTCGAGCGGCGCGGTGCCGTTGAGTTCAAGCACCGGCTCGGCGCGCCCCGCAAGCCAGGCGCGATGGCGCGCAAGCGAGCGGCCGGAGAAATAGGGGTCGTCATAGCCCGCCGCCCATTTCAGGAATTGCGCGTGCGACACACCCATGTCGCCGCCCGCCTTGATCCGCTCGCCCCAGCGCGCGGCCTCGCGGCGGCGGATCCGGGCCAGCCGCACCGGGGCGGGAGCGGTCAGAAACACAATGAGACCGGCGCCTGCAATCGCGGTATCGCCCCAGCCATCGGCCGAGCCTGCAAGCACCCAGCCGCCCTCCTCGCCCTGCCCCAGCTGCGCCGCGGCAATCAGCGCGAGCCGCTCCTCGACGGGGCGCTTGGTGGTGAATGGCGGCTCGGTCGGCGCCCAGTAATAATCGTCGGTGTCGAGATAAGGCACGCGCAAAGCTTCCGCCACCGCGCGCCCGACGGTGGAGGTTCCCGTTCCTGCGGCGCCGGTGATGTAGACCCGCGCCGCCATCGCCTCAGTCGTCGCCCTGGGCATCCGCGCGCGATTTCCCCGCCACATCCATCGCCAGAGTCGCCGCCATGAAGGCGTCGATATCGCCATCGAGCACGCCCTGCGTATCCGAGGTCTCGTAGCCCGTGCGCAGATCTTTCACCATCTGATAGGGCTGCAGCACATAGGAGCGGATCTGGTTGCCCCAGCCCGCATCGCCCTTCGCCTCGTGCTGGGCGTTGATCGCGGCATTGCGCTTGTCGAGTTCAAGCTGATAGAGCCGCGCGCGCAGCGCGATCATCGCCGCCTCGCGGTTCTGGTGCTGCGATTTCATCGAACTCGTTACCACGATATTGGTCGGCAAGTGGGTGATCCGCACCGCCGAGTCGGTGGTGTTGACGTGCTGTCCGCCCGCCCCCGAGGAGCGGTAGGTGTCGATGCGGATGTCATTGGCGGGAATGTCGATCTCGATATTGTCGTCCACCACCGGATAGACCCAGACCGAGCTGAAGGAAGTATGCCGCCGCGCCGCCGAGTCGTAAGGCGAGATCCGCACAAGACGGTGCACGCCCGATTCCGACTTCAGCCAGCCATAGGCATTGGGCCCGGAAATCTTGTAGGCCACGGAACGGATGCCCGCCTCGTCGCCCGCCGTTTCCGATTGCAGCTCGACCGTGTAGCCCTTCTTCTCGGCCCAGCGCGTATACATCCGCGCCAGCATCGAGGCCCAGTCGCAGCTTTCCGTGCCGCCCGCGCCTGCGTTGATTTCAAGGAAGGTGTCATTGCCGTCCGCCTCGCCGTCGAGCAGCGCTTCCAGCTCCTTCGCGGCGGCCGTTTCCTTCAGCGCGCGCAAGCTCTTTTCGGCCTCGGCGATGATTTCGGGGTCTTCCTCCATCTCGCCAAGTTCGATCAGCTCGACATTGTCGGTCAGCTCCCGGTCGATCATCCGGTAGGTTTCAAGCTTGTCCATCAGCATCTGCCGCTCGCGCATCAACTTTTGCGCCCGCGCCGGGTCGGACCACAGATCGCCATCCTCGATCAGCGCGTTGAATTCCTCAAGCCGGTGCGGCGCCGTCTCGAGATCCATCCGCTGACCGAGCAGTTTCAGCGACTTGCGGATCGCGTCAACGATATTGATCATCTCGGCGCGCATGAAAGCTCCTCCTTGGGTTCGGGTTTCTCTACAGCCCGACGCCGGTTGGAGCAAGAGGGGCACAGGCGCCAAAGCGCGCGGCAGGGCGCAAGCTTGCGGCCAGCGCCTAGAGCTTTTGCAAGGCGAGCCGGATCGCCCGGTTGTCGCCGCGTTTGAGCACCCAGGCGCCGAATCGCCGTGCGAGTTTCAGATGCCCCTTTTGCACCGCACGGTCAAAAAGCTCGCGATGATAGCGGGCAAAATCGCGCCGCGCGCGCAGGCGGCGGTAAAATTCCGCCTCGGTGAGCGTGCCGGCAAGTGCCGCAAGAATGATCGGGCTCAGGATCCCCATCTGGCTCAGCGAGGAGCCGAGCCGGTGGCCCAGAAGCGGCGCCCGCAGCTTCATCACATTGGGGGCGGTAAAGCGGTTGGCATGACCTGCATCAAGCGGCTCATAAGGGTCATAGAGCAAGAAGATCCGCCGCGCCGCGCTTGAGACCCGGGCCGCATCACCGTATTTGCCAGAGAAATCGGCGTCCCACACCACCTTGTAGCGCATCTCAAAGGGGACGACGGCGCGATCCACCGTCGATTGCGGCGAGATCGCCACCACATCGGCCCCTGGACAAGCGCCCGAGAAGGCACAGGCGGCATAGCCCCCCATCGAGGCACCGTAAAAAACCACGCGCTCGAACTGCGCGAAAAAGCCCTCTGCCGCGAGCCGGTCAAATTCATCGCTCACCCAGCGGTCGCGATACCAGGTCCAGCCGCCCGCCATCACGCCAAGCATCGACCACCCCTGTTTTTCGATGAACTCGAACCCCCAGGGGCGCCGGTCCTCGCGCTTTGTCATCGCAATGTCGAGGTTGTCGAAGCTGACGACGAGGGTTTTCCCGCGCGGAATGTAAAGGAAACTATGCGTACTGTTCCCGGTATAGAAGCCTTCGGGCCCGGCGAGGCCGCGCGCGATTTTCCCCCAGCCGTGATCGGTGGCCTGCGGCGCGGGCGGCGCCGGGGTGAAGCGGACGCGCCGCACCTGCTTGCCATCGCGCGGGCCAAGCTCGGCCAGGATCTCGGTCTCGCCAAGTTCCTTCAGGAAAGGAAAGCTGCCGGTGCCCTTGCGGATGTCGAGAACCATCCGGCTTTCGGCATGAAGGGCCGCACCAAGCACCGGGGCCAGATGCTTGATCTTGTGCCGGTCGCCCCAGCCCGCAAGGTTGAAAATCAGATCGACCGGGCGCAGATCGCGCAGATCGCGCCACACGCGCACCCGCCCGGGGGCGATCCCCGCCGCTTCAAGCGCGGCACGGTAGGGCACGACCCAGTCCGACGGCGCCGCGGGCCAGCGGCCATCCGCCGCCATGTCGATCAGCGCGATGTCGCATTCCCACAGATCATGCGCCGCGATCACCTGATCGAGGGCGCCACCGCCCAGATCCGCCACTGTGGCGACCCGCTCAAGCCCCGCCAGAGCGGCGATCCCGGCGCCTGCGCTCACCTCATTCCTCCGCGTCGGTCTCGGGCGCGGCGCCTGCGGGCAGTCTGAGCGGCGCAAGCGCGGGGTCGATGCCGTGTTTCTTCAGAAGTCGCCCCACCATCGAGCGCGGCCGCGGCACGCCGTCAAATTTCTCGATCAGCCGTGCGCGCATCCGCCGCCCGTAGAAATGGATCGAATAAGTGTCGGGCTTGATATGGCTTTTCCACTCGTAGCCGGGGCGCAGCATGAGCGCGCGATCAGCATATTCAAAGGGGTAAAGCGTCCAGATCGGCATCGCATGGCGCACCTCTCCGGTGGTTTTGAGAAAATGCGTGATCGCATGCGGCCCCCAGACCCCCCAAGGCATCTCGCCGGCATGAACCGGCTCACCGGCGGCCTTCTTTTCCTCAAGCTCGCGCTGATACTCGTCGCCATACCAGCTCGGGATCGCATATTCGTCAGAGGTGAAACCGAGCAGCGCCTGCAGGGTTTCGCTGTCTGGCGGCAGGCCCAGCACGCCGCCGTTGATCCCCTCGGCGCTCTCCCAGGCGTAAAAATGCCCGGTCTCGGTCTCGAAGGGTTTTACGCAATAGGCATCGGTATCCGCCCAGATCGTGCGGTCGTTCTTGGCGAGCAGATGATAGCGAAACAGATCCGAATGCAGCGCCGGGCTGTTGGTGCGGCCGTGGCGCAAAAAGTTCTCCTGCGACAGCACCTCATTGGCATCGGCCATCTCGCAGCCCTCGGGGGCATTGTCGATCGGCTCATAGGAATAAAGCTTCACGTGATGACCGACATCGAGAAAGGATTTCAGGCAGAGCTGCTCGAGGTAGCTCAACGACCCTCCGATCCACAGAGCCGCGATCTGATAGTCATGCGCCATGGCGCGCCTCTCCTCGGTGCTTCGCCAAATGCTTCGTTTTCCGGCATCTATTCAGAAAGCCGGAAGCCTGCCAACGGTTTTCGGCGCCCGTGCGCGTTTGCCTTGTCGCGGGGCTGTGTTAGGAAGACCGAAACGAGAGGGCGGAATGGCACAGGCGAGTGGCGCGATCTTCGCGCGGGAGATGGCCGGTTCGGATGCGCAAGCGCCGGCGATGCTCGACGCGCTCGAATGGGAGGAACCGGCCGAGGCGGGAGCTGGTGCCCTGCGTCAGCTCAGGCTTTTCCTTGCCGGACCCGCCAGTGCCGCACAGCTGCCCGATCAGCCCGAGGGCTGCGTCGAGGTACTGGAGCGGCGCGAGGTCTCGGGCGGCGTTATGGTGGTGGCGCGCGCCCCGCTCGAAGGGCCGCTGAGCATCGCGCTTGCGCCCTCCGCGCCGGACCCGGCCATGCCGGACACCAAGCCTGCGGTGCAGATTGTTTCGCTCTCCCCCGCCACGCCCGAGCGTGCGGCCTTTGCCGGGCAGAATTGCCTTTTCGGTCAGCGGCTCGAAGAGAGTGCCGAAACGCTGGTGGACTGGCTCTCGTGGCATCACGACTATCATGGCGCCACCGCTGCGGTGGTACTCGACCGCGCCCCGCCCGAGAGCCCGGCGCTGCGCGGCGCGGATCTCGCACAGGCCATCGCCGCAGGGTTGGAAGCGCGCGAACTCACCATAACCGTCGCCGTGCTCACCTCTCCCCTGCCGCTGGGCAAACCCGGCCTCGGCCCCGAGAGCCACCCGTTCCTCGCGCCCGATGCGCCGGGCAAGGACCGGATGGAAGTGCCCGCCCCCGACCCCTGGCGCGCGCCGCTCGGGCAAGGCCTCGTGTTCGAGACGGTCAAATGGCGCTTTCTCGCAGATGCTCGGGCCGTGCTCACTCTTGATGTGACAGACCTTCTCAGCCCCCGCCCGCATGGCGCCCCCTCGGCCTTTGATGCCTGCGTGGCGGCGCAATCGGGCGTGGTGCTGCTTGTGGGCCGCCGGATCTACCCCTGGCGGGTGCGCAACGGCCAGCCCGAGCGGTTCTCCGATCATATCTGCCGCCAGTTCGATGCCCGCCGCGGTATTGCGCGCTGGGGCGTTGCGCCCGCAAAGGCCGGGCTTGAGGCGACCTGGCGGGCGATCCGCGTGGCCTATGCCAAGCCCGACCCGCAGAGCATCTTTCCGTTCTGGCGCGCAATGGGGATCCGGGTGCCGGGTCGCGCCGCCTCGGAGCTTGCCCCCAAGACCTCGCTGATCGAGGATGCGCAGCTTCTGGAGCTCGCCACGCAGGTCTGGGGCGCCAAGCCGATCCGTCCGCCCGTTTCGGCCCCCAAGCCCGCCCCCACACGCGCGCTGGATGCCGGGCGCACCTGCATCGTCACCACGATGAAGAACGAAGGCCCCTTCATCCTCGAATGGATCGCCTATCACCGCGCCATCGGCGTCGAGGATTTCCTGATCTATACTAACGACTGTACCGACGGCACCGATGCGATGCTCGACCTTCTGGAGCGCAAGGGGATCTGCCAGCACCGCGAAAACCCGTTTCGCACCATGGATCTGCCGCCCCAGCATGCGGCGCTTCAGGCGGCCGAAGCGGAGCCGCTGATCCAGAATGCGGGCTGGGCGATCTGCATGGATGTCGACGAGTTCATCGACATCAAGATCGGCGATGGCACGCTCAAGGCGCTTTACGAAGCGATGGGCGAGGCCAACATGATCTCGCTCACCTGGCGGCTCTTTGGCAATGCCGATGTGCATGAGTATGAAGACAAGTTCCTGATCGAGCAGTTCACCGCCTGTGCGCCGGAAATCGTGCGCAAGCCGCATCAGGCCTGGGGCTTCAAGACGCTTTTCCGCACGATCGACATTTACAAAAAGCTCGGCGTGCACCGCCCCAAGGGGCTGATCCCCGATCTCTGGGATCAGGTCAAATGGCTCAACGGCTCGGGCCAGCCGATGCCGAAGGAGATGTTCCGCAATGGCTGGCGCTCGACGCTCGAGACCTATGGCTACGATTGGGTGCAGCTCAACCATTACGCCGTGCGCTCGGCCGAGAGCTTCCTTGTCAAGCGCGACCGCGGCCGGGTGAACCATGTCGACCGCGATCAGGGGCTGAACTACTGGTTCCGCATGAACCATAACGCGGTCGAGGAGCGCTCGATCCAGCGCATGCTGCCGCGGCTCCGCGCCGAATGGGACCGGCTGATGGCCGACCCCGAGATCCGGGCCGCGCATGACGTTTCGGTTGCCGCGCATCGGACCAAGATTGCCGAACTCCGCGCCACCGAGAATTACGAGAAGTTCTACGGTGAGCTCTGCTCGGAGCGGTTCGAGAAGCTCTCGCGGATGCTGCATCACTTTGGCTCGGCGGTGTTCAACGCGGGGCCCGGCGTGGTGCCCGAAGACCTGCACCTGCGCGAACTGCCGCCCGATTTCTTCTTCACCGTCACGCATGAAGGGGAGGCAGAGCATTGAGGCCGCTCCTGCGCGGGGCCTGAGCAATGCGGGCGCTTGCGATCCTGACCGTGAAGAACGAGGCGGCCTTTCTTCTGGAATGGCTCGCCCATCACCGCGCCGTGGGCTTTACCGATTTCCTTGTGTTTTCGAACGATTGCTCGGATGGCACCGATGCAATGCTGGACCGGCTGCAGGACCTCGGGCAGCTCACCCATCTGCGCAACCCCGGCCCCTGGTCCGAAGGCCCGCAATGGGCCGCGCTGAAAACCGCCGAGCGGCACCCCCTTCTGGCCGCGGCCGATTGGGTGCTGGTCTTCGACATCGACGAATTCGTCAATATTCATGTGGGCGACGGCACGCTGGGAGCACTTCTCGCCGCGCTCCCCGAGGCCGATGCGATTGCGCTCACCTGGCGGATGTTCGGCAATGGCGGCCTGGTCGATTACGTCGACCGCCCGGTGACCGAGCAATTCTCCCGTGCCGCGCCGCCCGGGATGCTCTGGCCCTGGCGGGCGAGCCTGTTCAAGACGCTCTTTCGCAACACCGGCGCCTATCGGAAGCTTGGCGTGCACCGGCCCCGGGCACCGGTCGAAGCGCGTATGGAGGCCATACGCTGGGTCGACGGATCGGGGCGGAGCCTGCCCGAACGCTATCGCAGGCAGGGACTTTTCACGCCGCTGGGCGAGACCCCCTGGGGGCTGGTGCAGCTCAACCATTATGCGCTCGGCGCGATGCAGAGCTACGTCCTCAAATGCGACCGCGGCCGGGCCAACCGCGAGGCCTCCGCCTTCGACATCAGCTACTGGGTCGAGCGTAATTTCTGCACGGAGGAAGACCGCTCGATTGCCCGTTACGCGACCGCCACAGCGGCGGGAATGGCCAAGTTGCGTGCCGATCCCTTGCTCGAGAGGCTGCACCATGCCGCCGTCGCCTGGCGGCGGGCACGGCTTGTCGAGCTGATGCGCGACGAACCGTTCCGCGCGCTCTTCGGGCGGTTGATGCTGACCCCGCCCTCGCGCCCGCTGCCGCCACCGCTCGCCGCGAGGATGCGCGCTCTCGCACTGGCGGCGGCGGCCCGCCCCGTCCCGCAGGATCCGCATGCCTGAGCGATCAGCACGGAGGCGGAAACAATCTTTCTCTCCTGCGATTACCGGCGCGGAACCGCTTACAATCTAGCGATTTTCTGCATTGATCATGGATTTTCGAGGGCGGCGGTGAGTGTTACGTTAACTCCGGGGAGCCACTCTGGCGCGATGCGTCAGGCGATGGCCTGAAGGGTGCGGGAACATTAAGAATGGTGATGCGGGATCTCGACGACAACGCCTGGCGGGCGCAGCTTGAAGAATTGGGCGAGCAGGAGGGCTATTTCGAGCCGCTCGGTGTGTCCCATGCTGCGCTCTTTGCCGATCGCGGCCCGGTTTTGCTCGTCACTTTCGAGACCCGCGCCGCGATCCGCGCGAGCACCGATGACCAGCGCCCCTTCGGCTTCACCCTGACAAGGACGGCGAAGTATTCCAGCCTGACCCTGATCGCAGATGACGACAGCTGGTTTCGCGACGCCACGGTCTATGCCTATTTCGACCGGCTCGTCGACGAGGCCTTCTTCGAGGATTTCGACCGGGTGGTGTTTTATGGCGCCGGGGCCTGCGGCTATGCGGCCGCCGCCTATTCGGTTGCCGCGCCCGGCGCAACAGTGGTGATGATCGCCCCACAGGCCACGCTTGAGGCGCGCCGTGCCGGCTGGGACGACCGCTTCCGCCGCAAGCGCCGTCTCGATTTCACCAAGCGCTACGGCTATGCGCCCGACATGCTCGATGCCGCGGCCCAGGGCTTCGTGATCTATGACCCGAACGAGAGGCTCGACGCGATGCATGCGGCGCTGATGGCCCGCCCGCAAGTTGCCCTGCTCCCCTGCCGCGGGCTTGGCAGTGCCGCGGAGGCGGTGCTTACAGAGATGGATGTACTTGAGCCGATGCTGGCTCAGGCCTGCGCGGGCGCGCTGGACGAGGCGGAGTTCTGGCGCCTTTATCGTGCGCGTCGCGCCACGGTGCGTTATCTGCGCAACCTTTCAAATGCGCTCGGCAACGCCGGGCGCCCCTGGCTTGAGGCGATCTTGTGCCGCAATGTGGTCCGCCGGCTCGGCGGGCCGCGGTTTCGCAACCGGCTGACCACGCTTGAGGCAGAACTTAACCGTCAGGGGATCGCCCTGCCCGCTCCCCTTGCCCCGGGGCGCGAGAGCGCCTGACCGGCTCCGGCTCCCCGGGCTTCAGCCCCGCAGCCGCGCCTGCAGCCGCGCCTCGACCGCGGGCGGCACGAAACGCGATACATCTCCGCCGAGCCGGGCGATTTCCTTCACCAGCTTCGAGGCGATCGCCTGACGGCGCGCATCGGCCATCATGAACACCGTCTCGATACTGTCGTCGAGCGCGCGGTTCATGCCAACCATCTGGAATTCATATTCGAAATCCGCAACCGCGCGCAGGCCGCGGATGATCACGCTCGCCCCGACATCGCGCGCGCAGTCAATCAGCAGGTTCTCGAACGGATGCACGACAATCTCGCCGCCACAGCGCGCGGTGATCCCCTTGCATTCGGCCTGCAACATCTCGACCCGCTCCTCGAGCGAAAAGAGCGGCCCCTTGTCACGGTTGATCGCCACGCCGATCACCAGCCGGTCAACCAGCGCCAGCGCACGCTGGATGATATCGGTATGGCCGAGCGTCACCGGATCGAATGTGCCGGGGTAAAGGCCGATGCGCATGGTTCCCTCCTCCTGCGCCGCTTCACGAACGGGTGAGGGCACGCAACAGGATTCGCGGCGGATTTGCAAGCGCTCTGGCGCCGCGCCGCAGCGTCACGCGGCCCCGGAGATACGGGTCGGGCTCGCGGCCAAGGCGCCGGTACTGGCGAGGGCTTCGAGCCGGGCCACCTCGCGGCGCATGCCCCGACCGAGCGCAGTTGCAAGCCGCTCAAGCCGGGCGGAGCGGCGGTCATCGGCATGGCGGATGAGCCAGAAGGTGCGGGAGAGCGCGATGTCATCGGGCAGCACCCGCACCACACCCGGCGTGAAGGGCAGCGCAAAATCATGCACGATGCCAAGCCCTGCCCCCGCGCGCAGCATCTGCATCTGCACCGAAACCGAGTTCGAGGCGAGCCGCACCATCTCGGCCCGGGTCTCGGCCAAATAGTCGAGCTCCTTGTCAAAGATCATGTCGGGAATGTAGCCGACGATGCGGTGGGGGGAGAGATCGGCGCGGGAGCGGATCGTCGGATGGGTTGCGAGATAGGCCTCATGCCCCGCCAGATGCAATTGATAATCCACGAGCTTCTGCACCGTCAGCCGCCCCGCCGAGGGCGGGGAGACGGCAATCGCCATATCCGCCTCACGCTTCGAGAGGTTGAACACCCGCGGCAGCGCGACGATCTGGATCTCGAGGCCCGGATGGGCATCCGAGATCTCGGCGCAAACCTGCGGCAAAAGATAGTTCGCGCAGCCATCGGGCGCGCCAATGCGAAGCTGCCCGGTGAGCGAGCCATCCGGGCCTGCGAGCGCCTCGGCGGCCCCGGTCATCGCCGCTTCCGCCGCCTCGGCATGGGGCAAAAGCCGACCGCCGGCTTCGGTGAGCGCATAGCCTTGTGGCGACTTGGCAAAGAGCGCCGCGCCCATTGCCGCCTCCAGCCGGGCCACGCGCCGCCCCACCGTGGCCGCATCGCATTTGAGCACCCGCCCCGCGCCCGACAGGCTCTCGGCCCGCGCCACCGCCAGAAACACCCGCAGATCGTCCCAGTCCATCCGCTACCTTTGCAAAAGTGCAAAACGCTTTTGCCAGACTTCCTGTTTGTGGCGCATTTTCGCAAGGCTAAACTGCGCGCAACAGCACAAATGCGCCCGCGGGGCAGCTCAGTCAGGGAGAGAACGATGAAAGAGATCGGCCACTGGATCGACGGCAAGATGGTCGCGGGCACCTCGGGGCGGTTTACCGAGGTGCTGAACCCCGCGACGGGCGAGGTGATCGCCAAGGTCGCGCTCGCCACCACCGCCGAGCTTGACGCGGCGGTCGCCGCGGCGGCGAAGGCCCAGCCCGACTGGGCGGCGACGAACCCGCAGCGCCGCGCGCGGGTGATGATGAAATTCGGCGATCTGATCAACGCGCATATGGATGAGCTGGCCGAGCTCGTCTCGCGCGAGCATGGCAAGGTGCTCGCGGACGGGCGCGGCGACGTGCAGCGCGGCCTTGAGGTGATCGAGGTCTGCATGGGCGCGCCCGCGCTGATGAAGGGCGAGTACACCGGCGACGCGGGCCCCGGCATCGACCTTTACTCGATGCGCCAGCCGCTCGGCGTCGTGGCCGGCATCACGCCCTTCAACTTCCCGGCGATGATCCCGCTGTGGAAGATGGGCCCGGCGCTTGTCGCGGGCAATGCGATGATCCTCAAACCCTCCGAGCGCTGCCCCTCGACCTCGCTGCGTCTGGCCGAACTCGCCAAGGAGGCGGGCCTGCCCGATGGCGTTCTGCAGGTGGTGAACGGCGACAAGGAAGCGGTCGACGCGATCCTCGACAACGAGACCATTCAGGCGGTGGGCTTTGTCGGCTCCACGCCGATCGCGCAATATATCTATGGCCGGGCCTGCTCGAACGGCAAGCGCGCGCAATGCTTTGGCGGCGCGAAAAACCACATGATCATCATGCCCGATGCCGATATGGACAAGGCCGCCGATGCGCTCGTCGGCGCAGGCTTCGGCGCGGCGGGCGAGCGCTGCATGGCGATCTCGGTGGCCGTTCCGGTGGGCAAGGGCACGGCCGAGGCGCTGGTCGAACGGCTGATCCCGAAGATCGAGAAGCTGAAGGTCGGCCCCTATACGGGCGGCGCGGACATCGACTTTGGCCCGGTCATCACCGCACAGGCGAAGGCGCGGATCGAAGGGCTGATCGACTCGGGCGTCGCGGCGGGCGCGAAGCTCGTGGTCGACGGGCGCGGGCTGAAGATCCAGGGCTATGAGGGCGGCTTTTATGTTGGCCCGACGCTCTTTGACGAAGTGACCCCGGAGATGGAGATCTACAAGCAGGAGATCTTTGGCCCGGTGCTGAGCGTGGTGCGGCAGGAGAGCTACGAGGATGCCCTCAAGCTGATCATCGACAATGATTACGGCAATGGCACCGCGATCTTCACCGCCGATGGCGACACCGCGCGCGATTTTGCGGCGCGGGTGAATGTGGGCATGGTGGGGATCAACTTCCCGATCCCGGTGCCGCTTTCCTACTACACCTTCGGCGGCTGGAAAAAATCGGCCTTTGGTGATCTCAACCAATATGGCCCCGATGCGCTGCGCTTTTACACCAAGACCAAGACCGTCACCGCGCGCTGGTTCTCCGGCATCAAGGACGGTGTGGCGCTGAACTTCAAGGCGCTCGACTGAGGGGCCACGCGCCTTTCGGCGGAAGTATTTGCGGCAGGTTGAAAGGCCCGTCTTTCATCTTGCCGAAAATATCCCGGGGGTGAATTCGCGCCTGCGCGAAGAGGGGGCAGCGCCCCCTCCTCTCCCCTTGCAAAACTGCTGTAACGATTGGCAACTAAACAGACGTTCAATTCAGGCGCTTTGGGAGGGGAGCATGGATTTCACGCTGAGCGAGGAGAGCCGGGCCATTTTCGAGATGGCCCAAGCCTTCGGGCAGGAAGAGATCGCGCCCCACGCGCGCGCCTGGGAGGCGGCAGGAACGATCCCGCGCGCGCTTTGGGCCAAGGTCGCCGCGCTCGGGCTTGGCGGGCTTTATGTCTCGGAGGAGCACGGCGGATCGGGGCTGAGCCGGCTCGATGCCACGCTCGTCTTTGAAGCGCTCGCAATGGCCTGCCCCTCGGTGAGCGCCTTCCTCTCGATCCACAACATGTGCGGCGGCATGATCGAAAAATTCGGCGCGCCCGACCTCAAGGACCGCTTCCTGCCGAAGCTCTGCACGATGGAGACGGTGTTTTCCTATTGCCTCACCGAACCGGGCTCGGGCTCGGATGCGGCGGCCCTGCGCACCCGCGCGGAAGCGGTGCCTCAGGGTTGGAAGCTCAACGGCACCAAAGCCTTCATCTCGGGGGGCGGCTATTCGGACGCCTATATCACCATGGTGCGCACCGGAGAGCCCGGGCCGAAAGGGATCTCGACGGTGATCGTGGAGGCGGGCACGCCCGGGCTCAGCTTTGGCGCGAAGGAAGACAAGATGGGCTGGCGCGCCCAGCCGACCGCGCAGGTGCAGTTTGACGATTGCATCATTCCCGCCGAGAACCTTGTTGGCGCGCCGGGGCGCGGGTTCAGCTATGCGATGGCCGGGCTCGACGGCGGGCGGCTCAACATTGCCGCCTCGGCGCTCGGCGGGGCGCAGGCGGCGATGAATGCGACCCTTGCCTATATGGGCGAGCGCAAGGCCTTCGGCCAATCGCTCGACCAGTTCCAAGCGCTGCAATTCCGCCTCGCCGAGATGGAGGTGAAGCTGCAATCGGCCCGGATCTTTTTGCGCCAGGCCGCCTGGAAGCTCGACCAAGGCGCGCCGGACGCCACAAAGTTCTGCGCCATGGCAAAGCTTTACGTCACCGATGCCGCTTTCGATGTGGCCAATCAATGCCTGCAACTCCATGGTGGTTACGGCTACCTTGCCGATTACGGCATCGAGAAGATCCTGCGCGATCTGCGCGTGCACCAGATCCTCGAAGGCACCAATGAAATCATGCGGCTGATCATCGGCCGCGCTGTTCTGGCGGAGCGGGACTGATGCAAGATGACTGGATGATCGCGCGCAAGGAGGGCCGCGCCGGGCGGCTCACCTTCAATCGGCCGCAAGCACTCAATGCGCTCGACGAGAGCATGGCTGCGGTGATTGAAGCAGCGCTTGACGCCTGGCGCACTGACCCGGAGGTCGCGCTGGTGGTGATCGACGCGGCGGGCGAGCGCGCCTTTTGCGCGGGCGGCGACATTGCCGCCGTCTACCACGCCGGGCGCGCGGGAGATTATGAGCTGGGCCGCGCATTCTGGCGCGCCGAATACCGGATGAACGCAAAAATCGCCGAATACCCCAAGCCCATCGTCGCCTTCATGCAGGGCTTCGTGATGGGCGGTGGCGTTGGCGTGGGCGGCCATGCGAGCCACCGCGTGATTGGCGAGAGCACGCAGATCGCCATGCCCGAAACCGGGATCGGCCTCATCCCCGACGTGGGCGGCTCGCTCATTTTGGCGCGCGCTCCGGGGCGGGTGGGCGAATACCTTGGCACGACGGGCGGGCGGATCGGCGCCGCCGATGCGCTTTACGCGGGCTTTGCCGATATTTTCCTGCCAGAGCCACGCTGGCCCGAAGTGATTGCCCAGCTCGTTGCAACCGGCGAGGCCTCGGTGATCCCGCGCGGCTTTCACCCCGAGGCCAAGGGGTTTCTGGCGGACCGCCGCCCCGAGATCGAGACGATCTTCGGCGGCAAGGACATCGCGGCCATCGTTGCCAAACTCGCCGCGCTACCAACGAAATTTGCCGCCGAAACGCTGGCCACGCTCAAGCGCAACTCCGTGCTGAGCGAGGAATGCACGCTGCGCCTGGTGCGGATGACGCGCGCCACGCCAAATATCCGCGAGGCGCTGAGCAATGAGTTCCGCTTCACCTATCGCGCGGTGGAACAGGCCGAATTCCTTGAGGGGGTGCGCGCGCAGATCATCGACAAGGACCGGATGCCGCGCTGGCGCCACAGCCTCGAAACCCTGCCCGAAGCCTTGGTGACGGCGCTGCTCGCGCCGCTGCCGCGCGGCACGGAGATTGCTTTCGACGCCTGAAAGACGCGTCACAACATTCTGGGAGGACACATGAAAATCGGTTTTATCGGGCTTGGCAACATGGGCGCGCCGATGGCCGCCAATTTGGCAAAGGCGGGCCATGAGGTGGCGGGTTTCGACCTCGCCGCCCCCTGCCCCGAAGGCGTGCGCAAAGCCGCCTCCGCCCCCGAGGCCGCCGCGGGCGCCGCCGTGGTTATCACCATGCTGCCCAATGGCGCGATCCTGCGCGCGGTGGCCGATCAGGTGATCCCGGCAATGGCGGCGGGCGCGGTGCTCTGCGACTGCTCGACGGTCGATGTGGAAAGCGCGCGCGCGGTGGCCGAGCACGCCGCGGCAGCCGGGCTTGCGGCACTCGATGCGCCGGTCTCGGGCGGCGTTGGCGGCGCCACGGCGGGCACGCTCACCTTCATGGTGGGCGGCCCCGAGACCGCCTTTGCCACGGTCGAGCCGCTCTTTGCGATCATGGGGCAAAAGGCCGTGCATTGCGGCGCCGCCGGGGCCGGTCAGGCCGCCAAGATCTGCAACAACATGATCCTCGGCGTCACCATGATCGCCACCTGCGAGGCCTTTGCACTCGCGGACAAGCTCGGCCTCGACCGGGCGAAGATGTTCGATGTGGTCTCCACCTCCTCGGGCTATTCCTGGACCATGAACGCCTATTGCCCGGCGCCCGGGGTCGGGCCGAAGAGCCCCGCCGACAATGATTACAAACCCGGCTTTGCCGCAGAGCTGATGCTCAAGGATCTGCGGCTGAGCCAGCAGGCGGCAGAAGCGGTCGATGCCGATACGCCGATGGGCGCAGAGGCGGCGGCACTTTATGCGCGTTTCGTCGAAGAGGAGGACGGGCGCGGCATGGATTTCTCGGCGATGCTGCCGCGGTTCGAGAAACGCTCCCGCGGCTGAACCCTGGAATTGGGCCATGAGCGGCGCCTTGCCGCGCAGAGATCACATCGGCGCGAGCGGCGACGTATTCTGCCCGCTCGCGCGTAATGAGGGTGAAGAACAAGGAGAACCCTCATGAAACGCATGCTTGTGACGGCCACGATCCTCGCCACCGCGCTCGCCGGTTTTGCCCCCGCGGTTCAGGCGCAGCAAAGCAACACTTGCCAAGGGCCGAACTGTTTTGTCCCCGGCCAGCCGCAGCAAGGGCAAAAGCCGCAAGCTCAGAAACCTCAGGGGCAAAAACCCCAGGGCCAGCAGTCGCAGGGCCAAAAACCTCAAGGCCAGAAACCTCAAGGCCAAAAACCCGGAGGCCAGCAACAAGGGCAGTTCCAGCCCGGGCAGCCCCCCTCGGGCGGTCAGTTCGGCCAGAACGGCCGGGGCAATGGCGGGCATGCCCAGAACGGAAACCCGCAGCAGGGGCAGATCCCGCCGGGCCCGCCGCAACAAGGCGCGCGACCGATAGGCCAGGGCGAGCGCGGCACCCCGCAGATGGCGCAGACCCCGTCCGGCCAGCCGCCGCGGGGCGACGCCCCCGGACAGGGCCATTTCCGCAACCCGCCCGGCCATGCGCCGACCACGGCCCAGCTGCGTCATCTGCCGCCGCCGCCGCATGGGCGTGAATACCGGGTCGTCAATGACCGTGTGGTGCTGATCGATTCCGACACGCTCGCCACTGTGGCGGTGCTCGGCCTGCTCAGCGCGCTCCTGAAAAACTGAGGCGCAGCGCGCTTCCCAAACCCTGCGCCACCGCGAGAGGCGGCCACAGAGCCCTTGTCTTCGGCCCGGCGCAGGGCCTAAATCCTCCCATGACCTGCTGGATCGATACCGCCCCCGCCCTCGCCCGCCTCGGCTCTGCCGAACGCAGCCAACTCGCCGAGCTGACCCCGATGGACGTGCCCAAGGGCGCGGTTCTGTTTCGCCCCGGCGATGCGGTGCAGGGCTTCGTTCTGGTGCTCTCGGGCCGGGTGGAAGTGTTCCTGACCGGGGCGAACGGGCGGGAACTCATGCTTTATGCCGTCGAGCCGGGGCAGACCTGCGTGCAGACCACGCTGGGGCTGCTGGGCGAGGCGGCCTATACCGGCGAGGCGATCGCCACCCAGCCCGCGCGCATCGTGCTGGTGCCGCGCGCCACGTTTTTGCGCCTGATGGAAGACAGTCCCTCCTTCCGTACGCTCGTTTTCTCGGCGATGGCGGTGCGGATGGAAGAGGTGATCCGGCTGATGGAGCGGGTGTCGTTCCAATCCGTCGAGAGCCGGCTCGCGGGCTGGCTCCTCGCGCGCGCCGAAGCGGGCCGGGTCCTGGCCACCCATGCCGAGATCGCGGCGCAAATCGGCTCGGCGCGCGAGGTCGTGTCGCGCCGGCTCGATGCCTTTGCGCGTCGCGGCTGGGTGCGCACCGAGCGCGGCCTTGTCGAGATCCGCGATCCGGCAGCGCTGCGGCGCCTCGATGCCGTCGCCGAGACGGGTTGATCGCGCGCCCGTGAACCGGGTCTGTGACCACGTCACCGACCGGAGCGGCGCGGCGTGCTAGCTTGCCTTCAGCGCCTTTGAAACCATCCCGGGCGACCGGGCAGAGATGGAGTTGCACATGTTCAAGAACAACGTCGGCGGGATCGACAAAATCGCCCGGATCGTGGTCGGTATTGCTCTGATTGCCGCCTTCTTCCTGACCTCGGGCGGGCCGATGCACTGGCTTTTGCTGATCGGCGTCGTGCCGCTGATCACCGGGTTTGCCGGCACCTGCCCGCTCTATTCGATCGTCGGCATCAATACCTGCAAGAAATAACCCGCTTTCGGGGGGCCTCGTCCCGGCCCCCTCCCGCAAACCCGCCGCAGCTCCGGCCCGGCGGGTTTTCATTTGCCCCCACGCACCCTAGACTGCGCGGATGACCCGCCTCGTTTTCGCTGTTATTCTTGCTCTGTTGCTCCCCGCGCCACAGATGCTGCGTGCGGAAGTCCCATCCGGATGCAAGGTGATTGCGGCGACCGGAGACCGCTTTTGCAAATACGGCAACCGCTGGAAACTTGAGAGCATCCGCGCCCCGGATTATGCGGTGGGGGATGCTTTCCCGGTCTATGACCAGTCGATGCTGATGGATCTGCACGGCTATGGACTGCCGCCGGTCGATGGGCCCTGGCGCTATTACCTGCGCGCGGGGGTGATCTATCGGGTCTCGGCCGATACGCATCGGGTGCTCGAGGTGATCGGGCGGCGCAGCCGCCCGTGAGGGCGGAAGGGGGCGCAGCCCCCTATTCTGCAGCGAGCCTGATGCCGAGCATCGGCGCGAGATAGCGCCCGGTATGGCTCTCGGGCACGCGCACGATCGCTTCCGGCGTGCCTTCCGCCACGATCCGGCCGCCGCCATCGCCGCCCTCCGGGCCGATGTCGATGATCCAGTCGGCGGTCTTGATCACATCAAGATTGTGCTCGATCACCACCACCGTATTGCCCTGATCGACGAGCGAATGCAGCACTTCGAGGAGCTTTCTGACATCCTCGAAATGCAGCCCCGTGGTCGGCTCGTCGAGAATGTAGAGCGTGCGCCCCGTGGCGCGGCGGGAAAGCTCCTTGGACAGCTTGACCCGCTGCGCCTCGCCGCCCGAAAGCGTCGTCGCCTGCTGGCCAACCTTGATATAGCCGAGCCCCACCTCGACCAGCGCATCCATCTTCTCGCGGATCGAGGGCACCGCCTTGAAAAACTCCTGCGCATCCTCGACCGTCATGTCGAGCACATCGGCGATCGACTTGCCCTTGAACTCCACCTCCAGCGTCTCGCGGTTGTAGCGCTTGCCCTTGCAGGTCTCGCATTCAACATAGACATCGGGCAGGAAGTGCATCTCGATCTTGATCACCCCGTCGCCCTGACAGGCCTCGCAGCGCCCGCCCTTGACGTTGAAGGAAAACCGGCCCGGCTTGTAGCCGCGCGCCTTCGCCTCGGGCAGGCCCGCGAACCAGTCGCGAATATGGGTGAAGGCGCCGGTATAGGTGGCCGGGTTGGAGCGCGGGGTGCGCCCGATCGGGCGCTGGTCGATGTCGATCACCTTGTCGAGATGCTCGAACCCCTTGATGCTGTCGCAAGGCGCGGGCGTCTCGCGCGCGCCGTTCAAGCGCATCGCCGCGGTCTTGTAGAGCGTCTCGATCGTCAGGGTCGATTTGCCGCCGCCCGAAACCCCGGTGACGCAGACGAATTTGCCAAGCGGAAAATCGACCGTCACATCCTTGAGGTTGTTGCCGCAGGCTTTTGAAATGGTGAGCTTCTTGCCATTACCTTCACGGCGGAGCGCGGGCACGTCGATGGCGCGGGTGCCGCTGAGATATTGCCCGGTGAGCGAGGCGGGATCGGCGGCGATCTCTTCGGGCGTGCCGCGCGCCACCACCTGCCCGCCATGCACCCCGGCGCCGGGGCCGATGTCGAACACGTAATCGGCATGGCGGATCGCATCCTCGTCATGCTCCACCACCAGCACCGTATTGCCCTGATCGCGCAGGTTCTTGAGCGTGCCAAGAAGCCGGTCATTGTCGCGCTGATGAAGGCCAATCGAGGGCTCGTCGAGCACGTAAAGCACGCCCGTCAGCCCCGAGCCGATCTGGCTCGCGAGCCGGATGCGCTGGCTCTCGCCGCCCGAGAGCGTGCCCGCGGCGCGGCTCAGCGTCAGGTAATCGAGCCCCACATTGACCAGAAAGCCGAGCCGCTCGCGGATCTCCTTCAGGATCGCGCGGGCGATCTCGTTTTTCTGCGCGCTCAGGCTCTCGGGCACGGAGCCGATCCAGCGATGCGCCTCCCGGATCGACATCTCGACCACCTGACCGATGTGCAAGCCGCCGATCTTCACCGCCAGCGCCTCGGGCTTCAGCCGGTGCCCGCCGCAGGCGCCGCAGGGCCGGTTGTTCTGGTAGCGCTCCATCTCCTCGCGCGACCAGGCAGAATCCGTCTCGCGGTAGCGGCGCTCCATGTTCGGGATGATGCCTTCAAAGCTGCGGCTGACCTCGTAGACCCGCCCGCCCTCGTCGAAGCGAAACTTGATCTGATCCTCGCCCGACCCGTAAAGAAAGAGCCGCTGCACCTCCGGGGCGAGGTCTTTCCACGCCTTGCGCTTGTCAAAGCCGTAGTGCTTGGCCAGCGCGTCGATGGTCTGGGTGAAATAGGGGCTTTTCGACTTGGCCCAAGGGGCGAGCGCCCCGGCCATCAGGGTGAGCGATACATCGGGCACAACCAGCCGCTCATCGAAGAACAGCTCCACCCCAAGCCCGTCGCAGACCGGGCAGGCGCCGAACGGCGCGTTGAAGGAAAAAAGCCGCGGCTCGATCTCGGGAATGGTGAAGCCCGAGACCGGGCAGGCGAATTTTTCGGAGAATGTGATGCGCTCGGGCTCCTTGCCGGTCTCGGTATCTGCGCTGGTCAGCGCCTCTTCCCAAAGTGCGATGCCGTCGGCAAGGTCGAGGGCGGTGCGCAAACTGTCGGCGAGCCGGGTCTCGAGCCCCGGGCGCACCACGATCCGGTCCACCACCACATCAATGTTGTGGCGGAACTTCTTGTCGAGCACGGGCGGTTCCTCAAGGTCATAGAAAACCCCGTTCACCTTCACGCGCTGGAACCCGGTTTTGCGCCATTCGGCAAATTCCTTGCGGTATTCGCCCTTCCGGTCGCGGATCACGGGGGCGAGCAGGTAGCCGCGGGCGCCCTCGTCCATCGCCATCACCCGGTCGACCATGTCCTGTACCTGCTGTGCCTCGATCGGCAGGCCGGTCGCCGGGCTGTAGGGCGTGCCCGCGCGGGCAAAGAGCAGCCGCAAGTAGTCGTAAATCTCGGTCACCGTGCCGACCGTCGAGCGCGGGTTTTTCGAGGTGGTCTTTTGCTCGATCGAGATCGCGGGCGAGAGCCCCGAGATATGGTCGACATCGGGCTTGCCCATCATGTCGAGGAACTGCCGCGCATAGGCCGAGAGGCTTTCGACATAGCGGCGCTGCCCCTCGGCATAAATCGTGTCGAAGGCGAGCGACGACTTGCCCGAACCGGACAGCCCGGTGATCACGGTCAGCGCATCGCGCGGGATGTCGAGATCGACCCCCTTGAGATTGTGCTCGCGCGCGCCCCGCACCTCGATGAATTTCTGCTCGGCCATGATCGTCCCCTGAACTCTGCCCCATAGATAGGGGGGCAGGACTGAGTCTCCAACGGGAATCTGCGAACAGACCAAGAACTCTTGGGCCGTGCGGCCGCTTTTGGCCCGGTCCGCCCGGATCGGCGGCAGAGCGCCCAAGTTATTCATTTCTTCGCATGTTTATGACAAAAACGCTTGAACCCCGGGCCGGTTTGGCCCCATGAAACAGCGCGGCGCCCCTCCTCGCGCCGACAGGAAAGGAAAGCCAGATGTTCAACTTTCTGCGCCCCTCGGGCAGTGGCGGTGCCAGTGTCGAACGGATCGACCCGCGCGAAGCGGTGAGCAAGGTCGCCAAGGGCGAAATCGTGTTGATCGACGTGCGCGAGGGCATGGAGCTGCGCGCCTCAGGCAAGGCGAAAGGCGCGCTGCATGTGCCGATGGCCGCGTTGAAGATGAAATGCGACCCGTCGAGCCCGGAATGTCTGAAAGAGCTCTCTCTCGACAAGCCGGTGGCGCTTTACTGCGCCTCGGGCGCGCGCAGCCAGGGTGCGGCGCAGATGCTCGCGACGATGGGCTACAAGCATGTCTACAACATCGGCGGGCTGCATGACTGGCACGCCGCGGGCGGTCTGGTCGTCCGGTAAGAAAGCGGGGACGCTGCCCCTTTCTGGCCCCCGGCCAAGTCACTCCCGGGATATTTGGGCAAGATCGAAGGCAAGACCGGTTCTGCCTTCGACCCGGTACGAATATCCCGGAGAGAGTCCGAAGGACGGGGGGCAGCGCCCCCCTTTGCCGCTCGGGATCAGAGCGCGCGCCAGCCGATGTCGCGCCGACAGAACCCTTCCGGCCAGTCGATCGCATCGACCATTTGATAAGCGCGCTCCTGCGCCTCTTGCAGGCTCGCGCCCCGCGCGGTGACATTGAGCACCCGGCCGCCGGTGGCGATGATCCTGCCCTCTTTCAGCGCCGTGCCGGCATGAAAGACCATTTGCGCCGAGCTTTCCGCAAGCGCATCAAGCCCGTTGATTTCGCTTCCCTTTTGATAGGCGCCCGGATAGCCCTTCGCCGCCATCACGACGGTGAGGGCGTGATCCTCAGCCCAGGTTGCCGAAAGCCCCGCAAGCCGCCCTTCGGCACAGGCCTGCAGCAGGTCGAGCGCCTGCGCGCCGAGCCGCAGCATCAGCACCTGACATTCCGGATCGCCAAAGCGGACGTTGTATTCCACAAGCCGCGCCCGGTCCTGATCGATCATCAGCCCGGCATAGAGCACACCTTGGAACGGCGTGCCGCGCGCCGCCATCTCGGCCACGGTCGGGCGGATGATCTGATCGAGCACTTGTTCCTGCAAGGCCGCACTCAGCACCGGCGCGGGCGAATAGGCCCCCATGCCGCCGGTATTGGGGCCGGTATCGCCCTCCCCCACCCGCTTGTGATCCTGCGCGGTGCCGACGGGCAGCACATCCTTGCCATCGCAGAGCACGAAGAAGCTCGCCTCCTCGCCCGCCATGAATTCCTCGATCACCACCTCGGCGCCCGCCGCGCCAAAGGCACCACCGAAAATCTCGCGCAGCCCCGCCTCGGCCTCATCGAGCGTCATCGCCACGATCACGCCCTTGCCTGCCGCGAGGCCATCGGCCTTCACCACGATCGGCGCGCCACAGGCGCGGACATAATCCAGCGCCGGGTCAAGCGCCGAGAACCGTGCCCAGGCCGCCGTAGGCGCGCCACAGGCGTCGCACACTTCCTTGGTGAAGGCTTTCGAGGCCTCAAGCTGTGCCGCCGCCGCCGAGGGGCCAAAGGTCAGCACGCCCGCGGCGCGAAGCGCATCGGCCACGCCCGCAGCGAGCGGCGCCTCGGGGCCGATGATCACGAAATCAATGGCGTTTTCCGCGACACAGGCCAGCACGGCGGCGGCATCGCAGGGGTCGATCTGCGCCAGATCGGCGATCTGGCCGATCCCGGCATTGCCCGGCGCGACGATCAGCCGGTCGCATTTCGGGTTTTGCTTCACCGCCCAGGCCAGCGCATGTTCGCGCCCGCCGCTCCCCAGAATGAGAATGTTCATCGCGCGCTCCCTCTTGGCCCTTGGCCTCGGCTTTCGCGCCTTCTAAGGTTTCGCAAACCCGCAGGCAAGGCGACATGGACATTCTCGAAGACGGCCCGGGCCCGAACGGCCCCTCGAACGCGCATGATTACACCGTGTCGGAGATCTCCGGCGCGGTGAAACGAATGATCGAGGGCGAGTTTGGCCGGGTGCGGGTGCGCGGCGAGGTGGGCCGGGTGAGCCGCCCCTCCTCGGGTCATCTCTATTTCGACCTCAAGGACGCCAATGCCGTGATGGCGGCGGTGAGCTGGAAGGGGCAAGTGGCGAAGATGCAGATCCACCCCGAAGAGGGGATGGAGGTGATCGCCACCGGGCGGATGACGACCTTTCCGGGCCAGTCGAAATACCAGCTCATTGTCGATGATGTGGAGCCTGCGGGGGCGGGTGCGTTGATGGCGATGCTGGAGGCGCGGCGCAAGGCGCTTGCCGCCGAGGGCCTGTTTGACCCCGCGCGCAAGCGCCCCCTGCCCTATCTGCCCGAGGTGATCGGCGTTGTCACCTCGCCCTCGGGGGCGGTGATCCGGGACATCCTGCACCGGCTGCGCGACCGGTTTCCGCGCCGTGTCCTCCTTTGGCCCGTCGCAGTGCAGGGGCAGGCCTGCGCACCCGAGGTGAGCGCCGCGATCCGCGGCTTCAATGCGCTTGCGCCGGGCGGGCCGGCGCCGCGGCCCGATCTGATCATCGTCGCGCGCGGTGGCGGCTCGCTCGAAGATCTTTGGGGCTTCAACGAGGAAGCGGTGGTGCGGGCCGCCGCCGAGAGCCGGATTCCGCTGATTTCGGCGGTGGGCCATGAGACGGATACGACGCTCATTGACCATGCCGCGGACCGGCGCGCCCCCACCCCCACGGCGGCGGCCGAAATGGCGGTGCCGGTGCGCGCCGAGCTGGCCGCACGGCTGAACGATCTGGAGGCGCGGAGCAAACGCGCGCTGCTCTCCCGCCTCGACGCCCGCCGCCAGCGGCTCGCCGACCTTGCCCGCGCGCTCGGTCGCCCCGATGCGGCGCTGCGCCCGAAGCGGCAGCGCTTCGACCTCACCGCCGACCGGCTCCTGCCCGCGCTTGAGCGCGTGGTGGTGAAGAAACGCGCGGCCTTCGCGCCCCTTGCCGCGCGCGTGACGCCGCGGCTGTTGCAAAGCTACCTGCGCCATGAACGCGAGCGGCTCGGCCAGTTGTCCGGGCGGCTCCAGCAAGCGCCCGGCGCGCGCTTCGCCGCGCTCCATGACCGGCTCGACCGGCTTGAACGGCTGCGCCTCACGCTCGGCTATACCGAGACGCTGCGGCGCGGTTATGCGGTGGTGCGTGGCCCGGGCGAGACGGTGCTGACCACGGCCGAAGCCGCGACCCAAGCGGGCGCCTTCGAGATCGAATTTGCCGATGGCAGGCTTTCGGCCGTTACAGGCGCCGCGCCGGGTGCCCCGCCAGCCCCCGCCTCCGCTCCCGCAGCCCCCAAGCCGAAGACCAAGAAAAAAGCCCCGCCGGAGCAGGGCTCGCTGTTCTGAGGCTCAGACCCCGATCTCGGGGCCGGGGCAGTTGAGCGGCACGGTGCTTTCGCGCAGGGAGACGAGCGGCTCGCCGTCCTGCCGCCCCTCGAACCAGGCCACAAGCCCCTCGGGCCCGTGATGGAAGGTCCAGCACTGCAGCCCAACCTCGGCGTGGTGATAATCAAAGCAGATCTGCTCGCCCTGTGCGAACCAGTCTCCCTCCTGGCAATCGCCTTCGGCAAAAGCCCAGACAACCTTGTGCCCGGGTCGGTATTCCTCGATCCCGTAAACCTCGCCTTCGGCGGTGTAGGTAATCGTCTTGCCCAGCGTCAGCGCGTCGAATTCCTCGGCGGTGAGCGGCGGGCCCAGATCTTCCGCGCTGGCAAGCACCGGAACGGCAGCAAGGACGAGGGCAAGGGTCATGGCGCGCATCAGGGTCTCCTTTCGCGCCAGAGTGCCGCAAAGCAGGCGCGGCGCAAAGCCACGCCTGCGTGAGTCTTCACGTCTCGGGCGCCATTTCCACCCGTGGCGCCGCCTCGGCCTTGCGCAGACCCAGCACCCGCTCATCCATCGCCGCGCGCCATTTCGAGGGCACAAGCGCCAGCGCCGCCATCACCCGCAGGCTGTGGGGCAGGATCGGCCGCCCGGGCGCCGCGATATCGCCCAGTCGCAGCGCCGGATAGGGCCGCGTCGGATGAGCGTGATGGTCGGAATGGCGCGGCGCATTGAGCATGACGAGCGAAGAGAGGGTTTCGGTCGCGTCCCAGCTGTGCGCCTCGCTCACCGGCTCATATTGGCCGGGCGCGATCTGGCGGCGCAAAAGCCCGTAATGCTGGACGTAATCGCTCAGCAGGATCTGCAACTGCGCATAGCCACAAAGCGCGAGATAGGCAAAGAGCCCGCCCCAGCCGAAAAACAGCACCGCCCCGATCACGCACCAAGAGCCCCCCAGCAGGTAGAGCACATAGGGGTTGAGCGCGGCGAGGCGCGCCTTCAGCCCCGGTTTCGGCCCGAGCGCCGCCTTGCGCTGCGCGGCCCGCGCTTTTTCGATCTCGAGCCCGGCCTTGAAACCGCCGATCCACGCGCGCGGCGCGAAGGACCAGAAGCTTTCGCCAAGCGTGGCGGTGGCGGGATCTTGCGGCGTGGCCACGGCGGCATGATGCACCAGCCGGTGCGCCGAGACGTGATGGCCGAAAAGAAGCGTGACATAGACCCATTTTCCCAGGGAAAAGAGGCCGCGTTCGGGGCGGTGGATCAGCTCATGGGCATTGGCATGCGAGACCTGCCCGAACCAGAGCCCCGCGGCGACGAGCAGCAGGATCCGCGACACGATCCCGGTGCCGGCAAAGCCCGCGATCGCGCCGACGACAATCACCAGCAGCACGAAATGAGTGATCGCCAGCGCCTTGGAGAGCGTGTCGGCGGCGGGGAATTCGGCGCCCTCTGGCGCATCGGGCGACGGCCCGGGCAAGCGCCGGTCGACCAGATCGATGCCAATCAACATCCAGGCCAGGGCCAGAACGGCCCAGAGCCCGCCAAAGAGCGCACTGAAGAGGATCAAAACGACGGGAACGAACGTCATCAGCGCGAAGCTGTCAACGCCCGGAACCTCGCGGCCAAGGCGACGCAGCCCCTTGAGCGCATCGACGAAAGTCGCGAAGGGCAGTTCGGTGGGCTTGTCGGTGGGTTTTTCTGTCATGATGCGGGATCTCCTGTACGAAGGGTCCGACTTGATTTCCTCCATAGCGGGAAACCAGCGCCACGGGGGGGGTGACGACTTGCCGCGGCGGCGGTTTTGTGGCTCCTTCGGGGGATGGTTGCCCTCACCTTCGTCACCCTGCCGTTTTTCTGTGCTGCCTTCGCGCTCGCGCTCTGGCAGGGGGCGTCTTTTGTCGCGGCCCCGCCGAGCTGGCGCAAATCGCTCGTCAAGACGGGCGCGGTGGCAGCACTTGCCGCCGGGGTGGCGGTGGTCGCACCTGCGGGGCCTGCCGCCCTGATTCTCTGGGGACTGGTGGCAGGCTCGGCCGGGGATTTCGCACTCTCGCGCCCCGGACAGGCCGCGTTTCTTTCCGGCATGGCGGCTTTCGCGCTTGGCCATCTCGCCTATGCGGCAGCGTTTTTCGCGCTGGGGACCGGCGGCCCCGCGCTTTATCCCGCAGTCACCGCAACCGCTCTGGCGCTTTGTGCGCTCCTTTGCATCGCCCCCCGCGCGGGCGCGCTCGGCTGGCCGGTGCGGGCCTATATCGGAGTGATCTGGGTCATGGTGATCGCGGCGCTGCGCGTGCCCGATCTGCGGCTCGTCACCGGCGCCGCGCTTTTCATGACCTCCGATTTCCTTCTTGCGCTTGAGCTGTTCGTGTTGCCCGAGGGGCGGACGCGCCGCCTTGCCGCCTTTGCCGTCTGGGCGCTCTACTGGCCCGCCCAGGCGCTGATCGCGCTTGCCGCGCTCGGCTGACCGGGCTTCACCCTTTCCAGCCGCGTCCCGATCGGCTAGGGATCGGTCAAAATGGAGGCCCCGATGTCGTTCTTCAACAAGCTCAAATCGCGGCTCACCCGCTCTTCCTCGAAGCTCGAGGAAGGACTTGACGCGCTGGTCGCCGAAGCGCCTGCGGAGCCCGACGAAGACATCGCGGCGGCACCGGAGACAACGCCCGGACCGGCCCCGGATGCGCCGTCAACATCTGCGCCAGAGCCCGCACCGCCCCCGGAACCCGAGCCGGAAATCGCGCCGGAAATCGCGCCGGAGCCCGAGATCGGCCCCGAGCTGGATCACGACATCGTGCCCGAACCGGGGACAGAGCCGCAGCTCGAACCGGAATCTGGTGCCGCCGAGGCCCTCCCCGGGCCGGGATCCGTTCATGAGCCCCCGCCCGAGCCGGAACTCGAACCTGCGCCAGAGATGGCGCCCGAGCCCGAGATCGCGCCGGACCCCACGCCCGAACGGGCAGGTGAAGCCGTCGCCGAGCCGGTCGTCGCGCCAGAAACCGCTCATGAACCTGAAACGGAAACCGGGGAAGCCCAGATTGAGCCGGACCCCGCGCCGGTGTCCGAACCGGAAGCCGACCCCAAGCCCCGACCGGCACCCGAGCAGGAATCCGCCCCCGAGCCCGAACCGGAGCCGGAGCCGGAGCCCGAAAAGCGGGGGTTCTTCGGACGCCTGATGGGCCGCGGCCCCGCCGCCCCCGACCCGGCCCCTGCGGCCGAGCCGGAACCGGCCCCGCAATGGGCTCCCCCGCCCGAACCGGTGGAGCCGGCGCCCCCCGAGGTCGCGCGGCCCGGCTTCTTTGGCCGCCTCGCCACGCCGCGCGCCGATGTGCCGCGCCGGGTGCTTGATGACGAGATGCTCGAAAGCCTCGAGGAATTGCTGATCGCCGCCGACATGGGGGTGGAGACGGCGCTGCGCGTCTGCGCCAACCTCGCCGAGGGGCGGATGGGGCGCAAGCTCTCGGTGCCGGAACTGAAGGCGCTTCTGGCCACCGAAATCGCGCGGATCATGGATCCGGTGGCCAAGCCGCTGCCGCTTTATGCGCGCAAGCCCCAGGTGGTGCTGGTCGTCGGCGTGAACGGCTCCGGCAAGACCACGACGATCGGCAAGCTTGCCAGCCAGTTCCGCGCCGCCGGCAAGAAGGTGGTGATCGCCGCGGGCGACACGTTCCGCGCCGCGGCCGTCGAGCAGCTCAAGGTCTGGGGCGATCGTGCCGGGGTGCCGGTGCTGACTGCGCCCGAGGGCTCGGACCCCGCGGCGCTCGCCTTTGACGCGCTCAAACGCGCCAGCGAGGACGGCGCGGACCTTCTGATGATCGACACCGCCGGGCGGCTGCAGAACCGCACGGACCTGATGGAAGAACTCGCCAAGATCGTGCGCGTGATCCGCAAGATCGACGACAGCGCGCCCCACAACACGCTTCTGGTGCTCGATGCGACCACGGGGCAAAACGCGCTCGCCCAGGTGGAGGTGTTCCGCAAGATCTCCGATGTCTCGGGCCTCGTGATGACGAAGCTCGACGGCACCGCGAAAGGGGGTGTGCTGGTGGCACTCGCCGACCGCTTTGGCCTGCCCATCCATGCGATCGGACTTGGCGAGCAAATTGACGATCTCTTCCCCTTCGATCCCGAGGAATTCGCCGCCGCCCTTGTCGGCATCGAGACCGAATAAGACCCGAAGGTGCTGCCCCCTCTTTGCGGGGGGCCACCCGTCCGGGATATTTGTACCAAGTCGACGCAAAACCCTTTCCCCGTCGACGTGACGCAAATATCCCGGGGGAAGTCGCGGCACGCGACGGGGGGCAGCGCCCCCCTCCCCGCCAGATCAGAGAAGACCCTTGCTCGACACCATCAGCGCCATTTCCGGAACCCCCACCGGACACAACGTGGCGATCGGCCTTGCGCTGATGGCCGCCTTTCTCCATGCGCTCTTCGGCGCGATGCAGAAGGGGCGTCACGACCCCTGGATCAGCCGCGGCGTGATCGACGCCTCTTACGGGATCATCGCGGCGCCCTTTGCGCTCTTCGTCGTGCCCTGGCCCGAGCCGCAGATGTGGCCGATCTTCGCCGTCGTCGTGCTGGTCCATATCGGCTACAAGCTCGCCCAGGCGGCCAGTTATACTCGCGGCGCCTATACTGTGGTCTATCCGGTGGTGCGCGGCACCGGGCCGCTTTTCACGGTGATCGGAGCGGGGCTTCTCTTCTCGGAGCATTTCACACCCGGCCAATGGGGCGGCGTGGCGCTTTTGGTCGGCGGTATCTGGGGACTTGCGCTTTACAACCTGCGCACCCTCACCGTGGGGCGCGAGACCATGGTCTCGGCGCTCGCGCTCGCGGTGCTGACCGGCGGCTTCGTTGCCGCCTATACGACGATCGACGCCTACGGCATCCGCGCCACGCCGAACCCCTTCACCTTCCTCGCCTGGTTCTTCTTCCTCGATGCCTGGTTCATGCCGCTGCTCACGCTGCGGCGCTGGCGACACATTCCGGCAGCCGAATGGCCCGGCCTCGTGAAAAGGGGTGTCTCGGGCGCGATCGTCGCCTATTTCTCCTTCGGCGCGGTGATGATGGCGACACGGATCGACCGGGTCGGCGAGGCGGCGGTACTGCGCGAGACTTCGACCGTCTTTGCGGCGCTGATCGGCTGGCTGGTGCTGGGCGAAAAGGTGGGGCCGCGGCGCACCGGACTGATGGCGCTGATCGCGCTGGGGGCGGTGGTGGTGGAATTTGCAGGCAGATGAGAGGGAGAGACGCATGGACGAGAGAAAACCGGTAGCACCAGCCCTGAAGGCCGCGCTCGATTTCGGCCCGCTTCTGGTGTTCTTTGCGGCTTTTTTCCTGTTCAAGGATCATCCGGTCACGCTCTGGGGCGAGAGCTACGGTGGTTTTGTGCTCGCCACTGCAATCTTCGTGCCGGTGCTTGTCGTCGCGATGGCGGCGCTCTGGGCGCTCACCGGGCGGCTTGCGCCCATGCAGATCGCCACGCTGGTGTTGGTGGTCGTGTTTGGCGGGCTTTCGATCTGGTTCAACGATCCGCGCTTCTTCAAGATGAAACCGACGCTGATCTATCTGCTTTTCGCGGGCCTGCTGGGGTTCGGGCTCCTGCGCGGCAAACCTTGGCTGCAACTGGTCATGGACGGGGCAATCCCGATGGCACCGGAAGGCTGGGTGATCCTGACAAAGCGGCTTGTCGCTTTCTTTGTCTTTCTCGCGATCGCCAACGAGACGATCTGGCGGTTGTTCTCCGATACGGTCTGGGTGAATTTCAAGACCTTCGGGCTGCCGGTTCTGTTGATGGGGTTCTTCGCCGCCCAAGCGCCGCTCTTCTCGCGTTTTTCCCCCGAGGAGGGGAAGAAGGAAGACTGAGCGCGGGCCAGATGTCCGGCGTTGCAGGGTCTTTCGCGCCGCTGAAGCGGAGCCGCCGGCAGGTCGCCTCGACCCCGCCGAGGCGACCCGCTGCATTTCACTCGGGCTGGCAGATCTCGCCGCGCGCGATCCCCAGAAGCGTGCGTCCGACAAGTCCGGCAATGACCACAACGAGAAGGCCGAGGAACCCTTCCGCCATCCACAGATGCAATTGCGAGCCGTCAAGCTCGGCATAGAGGAATGTGGCGATCGTCAGCGCCGCAATCGGAAAGCTGAGCGCCCAGAACGACATCGCGAAGGGAAGCCGCAGGATCCGCGGCAGCTGCACGGCCACGAGCGCGGCAAAGACATAGGCGAGCGAAAGGAGCACATGGCCCATCGCATCGACCTGCGCCCCCTCCCCCAGCGTCAGCCGCACCCAGGCGATGAACGCGACCGCCGGCGGCGCGATCATGATCACCAGCGTCGGCTGCAGGCGGCCCGGCAGCGGGTCATGGAACACCAGCCGGTTGAAAACGAGCGTGAGCAGGATCACCCAGAACATCATGCCCGCCGAGAAGAAGAGCCAGGAAATCTCGTTAAAGCCGAGGCCCGCGCCCGCCACCGGCACGATCACATTGCCCACCGCCGGAATGAACCAGGCCGGGTTCAGATGGCCGTGCTGGAAGCTGCGCGTGCCGATCCAGTTCGTCACCACGGCGAGCGTCAGCACGCCTTGCAGCGCTGTCCCCACACCCCAGAGCGCGAGCGCCGCAGGCTTCGAAACCGTCATCAATCCGATCGACATCAAAAGCATCGAAACAGAAATCGTCGGGAAGAAGGAGAGCCGGATCGGATGATGCCATTCCGCATGGACATGCTGCCAGTGCATTGCCGCCTTGGAGAGATAAAACGCTGAAATCAAAACAAAAACACCCACTGTCAGCGCGAGCGTGATCTGGTAGGGCAAGGGCCCGAGGCCAAGCGGCGCAGCCCCCGCGCGCAGCGCCAGCGTCAGCCCGCCCAAGCCCATCGTCGTGGCATAAAAAGTGATCGGGAAATGCGCCAGCCGGCTTTCGCGATGCGGCGTGACAATAGGGGTCTCTGTCATGAAGCTCCTCAATACCATAGGTTGCGGCCCCGCGGATGTCGGGGGCACTGGGATCGGACTGCGAGGCGCACCCGGCCCGGCGCCGGGGAGCGCGGCAAGCACGTGCCGCCGCGCGGCAGACCGTGCGAGCAGATACGAGCGGCGATTCCGCCGCGCCGAATGCGTTATAACATTGCGATTTCTGCATACAATAAAAGAAGCATCGTTCAGACATATTGACGCAAGGACGCTGTTTCACTGTCAATCTGGCCTGACATGACATATGTCAAATTAGCATCTGAGACATGTCTTACCCCCGCCTCAGCCCACCCCTTTGGGAAATTGGAGCCAGCATGCGACTGACGACTCGGACCAATCTGGCGATGCGCACGTTGATGTTCTGCGCCGTGAACGGCGACCGGATCGTGCGCAAACATGAGATCGCCGAAGCCTGCAACGCGTCGGAAAACCATCTTGCACAGGTGGTGAACACGCTCGCCCAACGCGGCTTTGTCGAAACCCAGCGCGGCCGCTCGGGGGGCTTGCGCCTCGCCCGCGACATGGATCAGATCGGCGTCGGAGAAGTTCTGCGCGCCTTCGAAGCCTCGCTCCCCTTCGTCGAGTGCTTCGATTGCGAGACCAATTCCTGCCCGCTCTCGGAGGCCTGCCGGTTCCGCGATGCGCTTGAGGCCGCGGTCGAGGCCTTCTATTCGGCGATGGACAAGCACACGCTGGGCGACATGGTGCGCGACAATGCCGCGCTTGAGCATCTGCTGCGGATGTCGGGCGGCCCGCGGGTCGGGCTTTGTGGCAGCCCGGCGCGCAAACGTACCCCGGCTTCCGCCCCGGCGCATCCAGCCAATCTCGACGCCTGACTCTCCCCGTACCTGACCCGGCACGTGAGTCGTTTTCCGCGGGATCTTTCGTCAGCGCGCGTTTCGGGCATTTTCTGAAAATCCTCCCAACCCCCTCAACTGGTTTGTCTTCTTGACCGGAAGAGAGGGGTTTGCGCTATCATTTCGACGGTGGCGCGGTTTTTCTGCCGGCCTCACGCAATGTCACGCGTCTGTCATTCATAGTGAATTGACCATGCGTCCAGATCGGGCTAGCTGCGTCATAGTGTCGCCACAATCGCAGCGCCCCCTGACGGGGCATGGTGACAGTCAAGAGGCACGACAAGATGCAAAATGGAATGCAGATGGGCATGAGCCCCGCCCCGCAGCAGGATGGCTTTCAGGCGCAGCAATCGAAGCCCGCTTCGGTGCAACAGCAAGGCTCGAGCACGAAACCGGTGCAACCGGGTGCGAAGATCACCGACTGGGCCTCGATCTGAGCCAAGTCTCGCGGGCGACCGTGCATCAGACCGATGGTCTGCGGCCCTGCGCCTGCCATGTTGATCGCGCAAGGATCCGACAGGCTTCGCGAGCCCCGGCATTCCCGGAGCATATTCTGCGTAGCCCAACCAAAAGGCCGCCCCGGAACCGTGGCGGCCTTTGTAATTTCGGGTGTCATTGCGGTTGCGCGACACAGCCCAGGACCGTCTGAACCGCAAGACCGTCTGAACCAGAGGAAGGCCGGCGACGCTCGCCGGCCCCCTGATCTCAGCCGACCAGTTCGAGGCCGGAGAAGAAATAGGCGATCTCGACCGCGGCAGTTTCCGGCGCATCCGAACCATGCACCGAATTCTCGCCCACGGAGAGCGCGAATTCCTTGCGGATCGTGCCGTCGGCCGCATTCGCCGGGTTGGTGGCGCCCATCACTTCGCGGTTCTTCGCGATCGCGCCTTCGCCTTCAAGCACCTGAACCACGACCGGCTCGGAGGCCATGAATTCGCACAGCTCGCCGTAGAAGGGGCGTTCCTTGTGCACTTCGTAGAATTTGCCGGCTTGCTCAAGCGAAAGCTTGATGCGTTTTTGCGCGACGATGCGCAGCCCGGCTTCCTCGAATTTCGCGTTGATCTTGCCGGTGAGGTTGCGGCGGGTGGCATCGGGTTTGATGATCGAGAGCGTGCGTTCGATGGCCATGAGGGAGAGCCTCTTTGGTTGGGGACCGGGAAGCGCCCTGAGGGCCTGCCCGCCGGTCGGGAAAGGGTCTTGCGCCTGCTAGCATGAGGCTGCCGCATTGAAAACCCCCGTGCGACTGCCGTTTTGGTCAGTCTGTGCGACAAATGCGCAAAGAAATGCGGCAGTGCCTATCGAAAAGGCAGTCCGGGCGCAGGTGCCCCAATCCACGCCGGCATTGACCTTGGTGCGCGGCTCGGGCAGAGGCAGGGGATGCTCACGCTCGACGCCATCACCTATGCGATCGAGGGCCGCCCGCTGTTCGAGGCCGCCTCGGCGCGCATCCCCACCGGCCACAAGGTCGGCCTCGTCGGCGCGAATGGCGCCGGCAAGACCACGCTCTTCCGCCTGATCCGGGGCGAGCTCGCGCTCGAATCGGGCGAGATTTCGCTGCCTGTGCGCGCCCGCATCGGCGGCGTTGCGCAGGAGGTGCCCTCCTCCGCCACCAGCCTGATCGACACGGTGCTGGCCGCCGATACCGAGCGCGCGGAGCTGCTGGCCGAGGCCGAGACGGCGACCGACCCCGCCCGCATCGCCGAGGTGCAGACCCGGCTTGCCGATATCGACGCCTGGTCGGCCGAGGCGCGCGCCTCGGCCATTTTGCGCGGGCTTGGCTTTGATGCCGAAGCGCAGCGCCGCCCCTGCTCGGATTTTTCCGGTGGCTGGCGGATGCGGGTGGCGCTCGCGGGCGTGCTTTTCGCCCAGCCCGACCTGCTCCTGCTCGACGAGCCGACGAACTACCTCGACCTCGAAGGCGCGCTCTGGCTGGAGCAATATCTGGCCCGCTATCCGCACACCGTGATCATCATCTCCCACGACCGCGACCTTCTCAATCGCGCCGTGGGCTCCATCCTGCATCTGGAAAACCGCAAGCTCACGCTCTGGCAGGGGCCCTACGACCAGTTCGCCCGCCAGCGTGCGGCGGCGCGCGCGAACCTTGCCGCGGCGGCGAAAAAGCAAGAGGCGCGGCGCGCGCATCTGCAAAGCTTCGTGGATCGCTTCAAGGCCAAGGCCAGCAAGGCGGTGCAGGCGCAGGCGCGGGTGAAGATGCTCGAGAAGATGGAGCCGATCACCGCCCCCGAGGAGGCGGCAAAGCAGGTCTTCACCTTCCCGGTGCCCGAACAGCTTTCCCCGCCGATCATCACGCTTGATGGCGCCGCGGTGGGCTATGGGGAAAAGCCCGTGCTGCGGCGGCTCAACCTGCGCATTGATCAGGATGACCGGATCGCGCTTTTGGGCCGCAACGGCGAGGGAAAATCGACACTCTCGAAACTGCTCGCCGGCAAGCTTGAGACCTGCGAAGGGCGGATCGCGCGGTCTTCCAAACTGCGCATCGGCTATTTTGCCCAGCATCAGGTGGACGAGCTCGACCTTGGCGCGACGCCGCTCTTGCACCTGCAGCGGCTGCGCCCGGAGGAACATCAAGCCAAGCTGCGCGCCCGGCTTGCGGGCTTTGGCCTGCTTGCCGATCAGGCGGAAACCGAGGTCGGCAAGCTCTCGGGCGGGCAAAAGGCGCGGCTCTCGCTGCTTCTGGCCACGCTCGATGCGCCGCATCTGCTCATTCTCGACGAACCGACGAACCACCTCGACATCGAGAGCCGCGAGGCGCTGGTGGAGGCGCTCACCGCTTATTCGGGCGCGGTGATCCTTGTCAGCCACGACATGCATCTGCTCTCGCTGGTCGCGGACCGGCTCTGGCTCGTGAAGGGGGGCGCCGTCGCCCCCTATGCTGCCGATCTTGAGGCCTACCGGGCCGAGTTGCTGGCGGGCGACCCCGAGGACCGGGCCGCCGCAAAACCGGCACCGAAGGAAAAGCCCGCCCAACCCTCGCGCGAGAAGATCCTCGCCCTGCGGGCCGAGGCGCGCAAATGCGAGGAGCGCGTTGAAAAGCTCTCCGAGATGCTCGCCAAGCTCGATGAAAAGCTCGCCGATCCGGCGCTTTACGAGGCCGAGCGGGCCACAGAGCGCAACAAGTGGCTTCTCAAGCATGCCGAGGCGCGCGAAGCGATGGGGCGCGCCGAAGAGCTCTGGATGGCGGCGCTTGAGGCACTCGAAACGGCGATGGCGGGCTGAGCGCGCGCTCTGGACAAGCGTCTTCGGCACGGCGAAAGTGGCGCAAAGGAGTGCGCCATGACCCGCAAGATCATCATCGATACCGATCCGGGGCAGGACGATGCCGTCGCCCTGCTGCTCGCGCTCGCCAGCCCCGAGCTTGAGGTGCTGGGGATCACCTGCGTGGCGGGCAATGTGCCGCTCGATCTCACCGCGCGCAACGCGCGCGTGGTCTGCGAACTGGCCGGGCGCAGCGATCTTCCGGTTTTTGCGGGTTGCGACCGGCCGATGGAACGCGCGCTCGTCACGGCCGAATATGTGCATGGCAAGACAGGGCTCGATGGCATCGCCCTGCCCTTGCCGCGGATGAAGCTGCAAGAGCGCCACGCGGTCGATTTTCTCATCGAGACCCTGCGCGCCGAGCCGCCGGGCAGCGTCACGCTCTGCCCGCTCGGGCCGCTGACGAATATCGCCACCGCCTTTGCCCGCGCCCCCGACATCAAGGAGCGCGTGGCGGAAATCGTGTTGATGGGCGGCGGTTTCTTCGAGGGCGGCAACGTCACCCCGACCGCCGAGTTCAACATCTATGTCGATCCGCAGGCCGCCGATATCGTGCTGCGCGCGGGCGTCGCCGTGGTGATGATGCCGCTTGATGTCACGCACAAGGCGCTCACCACCCGCGCCCGGATCGAGGCCTTTCGCAACCTCGGCACGCCAGTCGGCCATGCGGTCGCAAGCTGGACCGATTTCTTCGAGCGGTTCGACATGGCGAAATACGGCTCGGAGGGGGCGCCGCTCCACGACCCCTGCGTGATCGGCTATCTGCTCCAGCCCGACCTGTTCTCGGGGCGCCATATCAACGTGGCCGTCGAGACCCAGTCCGAGTTGACGATGGGGATGACGGTGGCGGATTGGTGGCGGGTGAGCCCGCGCAAGCCCAATGCGATGTTCATGCGCGATGTCGATGCCGCAGGCTTCTATGCGCTCCTCACCGAGCGGCTTGGCCGCCTCTGAGCTTGACCCGCCGCCTTCCTGCCCCAGATCCTTTCTCATGCCCCTGAATTTCGACAATTCCTACGCCCGCCTGCCGGAACGCTTCTTCTCCGCGCTGCCGCCCGTGGCCGTCGCCAACCCGGGCGCGATTGCGGTGAACCGCGCTCTGGCCGCCGCGCTCGGCTTTGAGGCCGACTGGCTCGCCGGGCCGGAGGGAACGGCGATGCTTGCGGGCAATCTTGTGCCCGAGGGGGCGGAGCCGATCGCGCAGGCCTATGCCGGGCATCAGTTCGGCGGCTTCGTGCCGCAACTGGGCGACGGCCGCGCGATCCTTCTGGGCGAGATCGTCACGCCCGAAGGCGGGCGGTTCGATCTCACGCTCAAGGGCGCGGGCCGTACGCCGTTTTCGCGCGGCGGCGACGGGCGCGCCTGGCTCGGCCCGGTGCTGCGCGAATATGTGGTTTCCGAAGCGATGGCGGCCCTTGGCGTGCCCACGACCCGCGCGCTGGGCTGCGTGACCACGGGCGAAACGGTTTACCGAGACGGCGTGCACAAGCCTGGCGCCGTGCTCGCGCGCATTGCGGCAAGCCATATCCGAGTGGGCACATTTGAGTATTTTGCCGCGCGGGGCGATGAGGATGCACTTGCAAAGCTCTGCAATCATACGATTTCGCGCCATTTCCCCGAGGATGACACGGCGCTTGACCTGCTCGCCTCCGTCACCGCGGCCCAAGCGCGGCTGATCGCGGCCTGGATGTCCTTTGGCTTCATCCACGGGGTGATGAACACGGACAATTGCGCGCTTTCGGGCGAGACGATCGACTATGGCCCCTGCGCCTTCCTGGAGGCCTATCACCCCCAGAAGGTGTTCTCCTCCATCGACGCGCGCGGCCGCTATGCCTATGCCAACCAGCCGCAGATCGCGCTGTGGAACCTCGCGCAACTCGGCTCGTGCCTGTTGTCGCTGATCGGCGCGGGCGAGCAGGCCGTCTCCGAAGCCCAAGCGGTGCTCGACGGTTTCGCCCCCGCCTATCAGGAGGCATGGCTCGCCCGGATGGGCCGCAAGATCGGCATCGCCCGGGCCAACCCCGGCGACCGGGTGCTGATCGAGGCACTCCTGAACCGGATGGCAAGCGAGGGCGCCGATTTCACGCGCACGTTCCGTGGCCTGAGCACCGGCACCGCGGCGCAGGAGTTCGCTGACCCGCAGGCCTTCGAGACCTGGGCGCCCGACTGGCGCGCCCGGATCGCACGGGAAAAAGACCCCGAAGCGGTGATGGCGGCGGCGAACCCGGTGCGCATCCCGCGCAACCATCGCATCGAAGAGATGATCGCCGCGGCTGTCGCGGGGGATTACGCCCCCTTCCACCGGCTTCATGCAGCACTCGCCGCCCCCTTCACCCCCGCGGAGAGCTTCGCCGATCTCGAGGCCGCACCGCGCCCCGAAGAGCGGGTGGCCCGCACCTTCTGCGGCACCTGAGGCGATCTTGTGGCGGATACAATCCGCCGCTTGCCCCGGCCCGCGCGCTCGGGCACATCGCCCGCATGGGACATGGTGTGGAAAATCTGCGCGGCAGTCTTCTGATGGTGGCGGCCATGGCCGGCTTTGCCCTCGAAGACATGTGCGTCAAGGCGCTCAGCCAACACATGCCGGTGGGCGAAGTGCTGGCCCTGATGGGGATCGGCGGCACGGTGATCTTTGCCGTGCTCGCGCTGCGCAATGGCGACCGGCTCTTGTCGCGCGACCTGCTGAACCCGGCCGTGATCGGGCGCAATTTCGGCGAACTTGTGGGCACGCTCGCTTTCGTCTGCGCCGTTGCCTTCACGCCGCTGGCCCAGGCTTCGGCGATCTTGCAAGCCACACCGCTCGCCGTGACGCTCGGCGCCGCGCTTTTTCTGGGCGAAAAGGTGGGCTGGCGGCGCTGGTCGGCGATCCTTGTCGGCTTCATCGGCGTTCTGGTGGTGATCCGCCCCGGCACGGCGGGCTTTTCGGTGCTCTCGCTCTTTGCCGTGGTCGCAGTCGTTGGCCTTGCCGCACGCGATGTGATCACAAGGCGCGTGCCGCGCTCCATCACCTCGATGCAACTTGCCACCTACGGCTTTGCCACCTGCATTCCCGCTGGCGCCGCCCTGCTCCTGCTGCAGGGCCCGCCGGTTCCGCTTTCCCTGAGCGATGTCGCGCAGCTTGGCGCGGCGCTTGTGGTCGGCACGGCGGGCTATTACGCGCTGATCGCCGCGATGCGGATCGGCGAGGTGGCGGTGATCACGCCCTTCCGTTACACGCGGCTGATCTTTGCCGTCGCTATCGGCTGGACCGTCTTTGCCGAACACCCGGATCAGTGGACCCTGATCGGCGGGCTCATCATTGTCGCCTCGGGGCTTTACACGCTTGCACGCGAACGCGCCCGGGCCCGCGCCGCCCGCGCCACTGCCGCGACCCTCGGCTGAGCCAAAATATTCCCGCAAAGTCCGTCGCTAACACCGCCGTTATCGCTATCATCACCCTTTTCGCAGCGGCAGCATGCGGCTATAGAGAGAGCGATTTTTCAATCAACGCCCAATCGGAGCACAGCCATGAGCACGATCATCGACATCCACGCGCGCGAAATCCTCGACAGCCGCGGCAACCCGACCGTCGAGGTCGACGTGACCCTCGAAGACGGCACCATGGGCCGTGCCGCCGTGCCCTCGGGCGCCTCGACCGGTGCCCATGAAGCGGTGGAACGTCGCGATGGCGACAAATCGCGGTACATGGGCAAGGGCGTCCTTGAGGCGGTGATGGCCGTCAATGGCGAGCTGGCCGAGAACCTCGTGGGCGAAGATGTCACCGATCAGGAAGCCATCGACAAGCTGATGATCGAACTCGACGGCACGCCCAACAAGGGCCGTCTGGGGGCCAACGCGATCCTCGGCGTCTCGCTCGCCTGCGCCAAGGCTGCGGCCGATTTCACCGCGCAGCCGCTTTATCGCTACGTGGGCGGCACCTCGGCGCGCATCCTGCCGGTGCCGATGATGAACATCATCAACGGCGGCGAACATGCCGACAACCCGATCGACATTCAGGAATTCATGATCATGCCGGTTTCTGCGGGCAATATCCGCGACGCCGTGCGCATGGGCTCCGAGGTGTTCCACACGCTGAAAAAAGAGCTTTCCTCCGCGGGGCTTTCGACTGGCCTTGGCGATGAGGGCGGCTTTGCGCCGATGCTCGCCTCCACCCGCGACGCGCTCGATTTCATCCTGAAATCGATCGAAAAAGCGGGCTACAAGCCGGGCGAAGACATCTATCTGGCGATGGATTGCGCCTCGACCGAATATTACAAGGGCGGCAAATACGAGATGAAGGGCGAAGGCCTGAGCCTGACCTCGGAAGAAAACGTCGCCTACCTTGAAAAGCTCGTGGGCGACTATCCGATCATCTCGATCGAAGACGGCTGCGCCGAAGATGACTGGGCGGGCTGGAAACTGCTCACCGACACGCTCGGCGGCAAGGTGCAACTCGTGGGTGACGACCTCTTCGTGACCAACCCCGAACGGCTCGCGCGCGGCATCAAGGAAGGCGTCGCCAACTCGATGCTGGTGAAAGTGAACCAGATCGGCTCGCTCTCGGAAACGCTCAAGGCCGTCGATATGGCGCACCGCGCACGCTACTCCAACGTGATGAGCCACCGCTCGGGCGAAACCGAGGATGCGACGATTGCCGATCTCGCCGTGGCCACCAACTGCGGCCAGATCAAGACCGGCTCGCTTGCCCGCTCCGACCGGCTCGCGAAATACAACCAGCTGATCCGCATTGAGGAAATGCTCGGTGAAACCGCCGAATACATGGGCCGCGGCATCCTGAAATAAGCCAGCGTCAAAGACAGGAGACCCCGCCGGGCCCCCGCCCGGCGGGGTTTTCTTTTGCCCGTGCGCCGCTACTGTGGCGCCAAACGGAGGATGCCATGAGCGACGCAGATCAGATCATCGACCGGCTGCGGCTGCAGCCCCATCCCGAGGGCGGCTGGTATCGGCAAACCTGGATCGCCGAGGCCGCGCCCGGCACACGCCCCGCGGGCACGGCGATCCTGTTTTTGCTCAAGGCGGGCGAGGCGAGCCACTGGCACCGCGTCGATGCCGCAGAGATCTGGCATTTCCATGCCGGAAGCCCGCTTGAGTTGCGCCTCAGCGCCACCGACGCCGGCCCCGCGCAGGCGCTCCGCCTTGGGCCCGATGTGCTGGGCGGCGAGGTTGTGCAAGGCATCGTGCCGCCCTTCCATTGGCAGGCTGCGCGCACGCTTGGCGCCTGGAGCCTTGTTGGCTGCACCGTCTCTCCGGGCTTCCGCTTCGAGGGGTTCGAGCTCGCCGCGCCGGGCTTCGAGATTCCGGGTTAGGCCTACCAGAAGCTGCGCTTGAAGAAATCCATCCCGTCGGCGAGCCAGCTTGCGGGCGGCAGATCGACGATGGCAAGGCCGATGAGCGCGGCAACGATGGCAAGGGCCAGCCCCACTTCGCGGCGGTGACACAGCGCATGCTCGCGCATCGACCAGACCAGATTGCGGATCACCGACCAGTGCAGCGCAATATGCCAACCCGCTGCAAACAGAAAGAATATCCCGAGCGTCAGGTGCAGGCGTTCCCATTGCACCCGGCTCAGGCCGATGAGCTGCCAGTGCAAATTGAGTGCGATCCGGCCCGAGGGCGCAATCGCCACGGCGAGGCCGGAGATCACCAGACCAAGGAATGTGAACCCCGCCAGAAAGACCGCACTCGCGCGGCTCGAAAACGGCGGGCAGGGCTTTGTCAAAGCTTCGGAAGCAGGATCACGCATCGCATCCTCCATGATCTTCCCTGATGCGATAATATAACGCGAAATACGGCCCTGTTCCGTCGTTTTCCGGCTCAACCCCCCTGCGGCACCGAGACGCGCCCGCCTCCGACCAGAGCGGCCACCCCGGTGGTGGAGGGCCCGGTTGTCGGCAGGCCGCGCGCCACCCGCACCGCAAGATAGGCAAAGGCCTGCGCCTCGAGCATGTCCCCGTCCAGCCCAAGATCCTCGACGGGCGTGACCGGGCAGGCCAGAAGCGCACCCAACTCGTTCATCAGCGCGTGATTGTGCCGCCCGCCGCCTGCCACGAAGAGCGCCGCCGGCGCCGTCGGGAAATGCTCGAAGCCGCGCGCCACGGCGGCGGCGGCACAGGCACAAAGCGTGGCCAGCGCATCGGCATCCTCAAGGGGGGCGACAATCCCTTGCAAGATCTCGTGGAAGTCGTTGCGGTCCAGAGATTTCGGCGGCATCCGCAGGAAAAACGGATGGGCGAGAAAGCGCGTCACCGCCTCCTGATCGACACGGCCGGAAAGCGCGAGCGCCCCGCCCGCGTCGTTTTGCAGCCCAAAGGCGGCGCGCATGTAATCATCGATCGGCGCATTGGCAGGCCCGGTATCGAAGGCCAGCACCGCGCCCGGCGCCTCGGGCCCCGCCGCACGCGGATCAACCCAGGTGACATTGCCCACGCCGCCAAGGTTGAGAAATCCGGCCGGTTCATCGAGCCCCGCCCATTGTGCGCAAGCGAAGTGAAAAAACGGCACGAGCGGTGCGCCCTGCCCGCCGAGTTCCACATCCGAGGAGCGGAAATCCCACACCACGTCGCGCCCCAGCACTTCGGCCAGCACATCGCCATCGCCCGCCTGATGCGTGCGGCGGGGCCCCGCGGTCCCTTGCGGATCATGCGCAAGCGTCTGACCATGAAAGCCGATCAGCACCGCTTCCGGGCAGGTGGCGAGCAGATCCGAAAGCACCTCGGCATGCGCGGTTTCCACCACTTCGGCCGCCGTCTCCACCCCCTCTTCGCCCGGCCAGAGCCCAAGCGCCGCCTCGATCACCGCGCGCTCGGCACGGCTATAGGGGCGGTAGGCGGTCGGCCCGAAATCCAGGATCGTCACACCATCCGTGAGAAGGGCGGCCGCATCAACCCCGTCCAGCGAAGTCCCCGACATCGCGCCCAGCGCCCAGACCGGCTCTGCCTTCAACATGGCTTCCCCTTTGGTTTTCTGGCCGATATACGCATGGCCAAGCCAGAGGAACAAGCACGATGACCTATCACCCGAAATCGGAATTCCTGCGCATCATCATCGAGCGCGGCTTCCTTGCCGATTGCACGGACCTGCAAGAACTCGACGCGGCCCTCGCGAAGGGGATGGTGACGGCCTATATCGGCTATGACGCAACGGCGGCCTCGCTGCATGTGGGGCATTTGCTCAACATCATGCTGCTGCGCTGGTTCCAGAAAACCGGCAACAAGCCGATCACGCTGATGGGCGGCGGCACGACGAAAGTGGGCGACCCGAGCTTCCGCTCCGAAGAACGCCCCCTGCTCACGCCCGAAAAGATCGACGAGAATATCGCCGGCATGCAGCGCGTGTTCGCGCGCTATCTCGACTATTCCGATGCCGGCAATGGCGCGCTGATGCGCAACAATGCCGAATGGCTCGATGATCTCAATTACCTCGAGTTCCTGCGCGACATCGGGCGGCATTTCTCGGTCAACCGGATGCTGAGCTTTGAATCGGTGAAGTCGCGGCTCGATCGCGAGCAGAGCCTCAGCTTCCTCGAATTCAACTACATGATCCTGCAAGCCTATGACTTCCTTGAGCTGAACCGCCGCTACGGCTGTTTGCTGCAGATGGGCGGCTCGGATCAATGGGGCAATATCGTCAACGGGATCGACCTCACGCGCCGCGTCTGCGACCAGGAGATCTTCGGCCTGACCACCCCGCTTCTGACCACCTCGGACGGCCGCAAGATGGGCAAATCCCAGGGCGGCGCAGTCTGGCTCAATGGCGAGATGCTCTCGCCCTATGAGTTCTGGCAATTCTGGCGCAACACCACCGATGCCGATGTGGGCCGGTTCCTCAAACTCTACACCGATCTGCCGGTGGAGGAATGCGAGCGGCTGGGCACGCTCGAAGGCTCCGAGATCAACGGCGCAAAGATCATCCTCGCCAATGCGGTGACAACGCTTTTGCACGGCGCCGAAGCCGCCGCCGCGGCGGAAGCGACCGCGCGCGAGGTGTTTGAAAAGGGCGGCGTGGGCGAGGATCTGCCGACGCTGAGCCTGCCCGCGGCGGAGCTGGCCGAGGGCATCAGCCTTGCGCAACTTGTGGTGCGCTCGGGCCTTGCCAAAACCGGCAAGGACGGCAAGCGCCTGATCGCCGAGGGCGGGCTCAAGGTGAATGACGAGATCTGCACCGACGCCGGGCGGATGTTCTCCGCCACCGATCTGGCCCAGCCGGTCAAGCTCAGCGCTGGCAAAAAGCGCCATGCGCTGGTGCAGATCGGCTGAGCGGAGAGAGGGGGCGCTGCCCCCTCTTGGCCTCTCGGCCAATTCACTCCCGGGATATTTTCCCAAAGCAGAAGGGCGCCCGTTTCGGAGCGCCCTTCTGGTTTCGACTTTGCGAAAATATCCCGGGGGGAGTCCGCTTGCGGAGGGGGGGCAGCGCCCCCCTGCCCGGCGGATCATATGCGCCTCACTCGATCGTGGCGCTGACGATGTAATCGGGATCCTCGACGAGCCCGTTTTGCTGCGGCGCGCCCTTCTTGATTGCATCGACCACATCCATGCCTTCGACCACATGGCCAACGATCGTGTACTGGCCGTCGAGATGGGGGGCGTCTGCGAACATGATGAAAAACTGGCTGTTGGCCGAATTCGGATCGGCCGAACGCGCCATCCCCACCATGCCACGGGTGAAGGAGCGGTTCGAAAACTCCGCCGGCAGATCGCCGTATTTCGACCCACCCATCCCCGCCATCGCGAGATCGCCGCCGCGCTTGCCGAACTGCACATCGCCCGTCTGCGCCATGAAGCCCTCGATCACGCGGTGAAACACCACGTCGTCATAGGCATGTTCATTGGCGAGCTGGGTGATCCGCTCGACATGCTGGGGCGCAACATCGGGCAAAAGGTCGATCACGACCTTGCCCGAGGTGGCGCCGCCGATCTCGAGCACGAGGTTCGGCCCCGGCCCGTCAGGCGCGGTGGTGCCGTCCTGCGCGAAGGCGCCCACCGCGAAACCGGTTGCGGCGAGCGTCAGAACGGTTGCGCCCAAGAGCTTACGCATCGGCAGCCACCTTGACCGAGATCATCCGGTCGGGCTTTGCCGGCGGCTCGCCACGGGCGATCTTGTCGACGAATTCCATCCCGGAGATCACCCGCCCATAGACGGTATATTGCCCGTTCAGGAAGTGGTTATCCTTGAAATTGATGAAGAACTGGCTGTTGGCCGAGTTCGGGTTCATCGAGCGCGCCGCGCCGAGCGTGCCGCGGTCATGCGGCAGCTTGGAGAATTCCGCCTTGAGATCGGGGTATTTCGACCCGCCGGTGCCCGCACGGCCCGGGTTATAGTCTTTCTCCATATTGGCGTTTTCCACATCGCCGGTCTGCGCCATGAACCCTTCGATCACCCGGTGAAAGGCGACATTGTCATAGGCGCCGTCGCGGGCAAGCTGCTTCATCCGCTCCGCATGCAGCGGCGCCACATCGGCAAGCAGCTCGATCACCACCGGGCCATCCTTGAGGGTGATGATGATGGTATTCTCGGGATCCTTGATATCGGCCATGGGGCTCTCCTGATTGGTCGGGGCCAATCTAGGGACTCCCTGCGCGGGAGAAAAGGGCAAAGCGCCGCAAGGTTTTCACGAGGGGGTGCGGCAGGGGGCGTTGACGAGGCCCTCACATCGGGGCAATTTTGCGCGAGCCGCGGGAGGCGAGCCCGCCCGCGCCCAGATCAGGAGAATGCTTATGGCTTGGAAAACGCTCGACCAGATGGATCTTGCGGGCAAGGTCGTCTTGGTGCGCGTCGATATCAACGTACCGGTGGAGAACGGCGTTGTGACCGATGCAACCCGGATCGTGAAAATCGTGCCGACGGTGAAGGACATCCTCGCCAAGGGCGGCAAGCCGGTCCTGCTCGCCCATTTCGGCCGCCCGAAAGGCAAGGTCGTGCCGGAGATGAGCCTCAAGCCGCTGGTGCCCGAGCTTGAAAAAGCGCTCGGCGTGACAGTGAAATTTGCCGATGACTGCATCGGCGGCCCGGCGAAAACCGCCGTTGCCGCGCTTGAGCCGGGCGAAGTGCTGCTTCTTGAGAACACCCGGTTCCATGCCGGCGAAGAAAAGAACGACCCGGAACTGAGCGCCGCGCTGGCCGCTCTGGGCGAAGTGTATGTGAACGACGCCTTCTCGGCCGCGCACCGGGCGCACAGTTCGACCGAAGGAGTCGCCCATATCCTACCCGCCGTTGCGGGGCGGCTGATGGAAGCGGAGCTGAAGGCGCTTGAGGCGGCGCTTGGCAACCCGGTGCGGCCAGTCTGCGCCGTGGTGGGCGGCGCCAAGGTCTCGACCAAACTCGACCTTCTGGGCAATCTCGTGAGCAAGGTCGATCATCTGGTGATCGGTGGCGGCATGGCGAATACCTTCCTTGTCGCGCAGGGCATCGACGTGGGCAAATCCTTGGCCGAACGCGAAATGGCCGAGACCGCGCGCGAGATCCTCGAAAAGGCCCATGCCGTGGGCTGTGCGATCCATCTGCCGGTCGATGTGGTGGTGGCGCGCGAGTTCAAGGCGGGGGCCGAGAACGAGACTGTCGCGAAGGATGATTGCCCTTCCGATGCGATGATCCTCGATGCCGGACCGAAATCGGTCGAAGAGATCGCCGCCGTGTTCGAAGCCTCGAAAACGCTGATCTGGAACGGCCCGCTCGGCGCCTTCGAAATCGCGCCGTTCGATGCGGCGACCAATGCGGCGGCACAGAAGGCGGCCGAACTCACCAAGGACGGCAAGCTCGTCTCGGTGGCGGGCGGCGGCGATACGGTGGCGGCGCTCAACAAGGCGGGCGCGGCGGAAGATTTCAGCTATATCTCGACCGCGGGCGGCGCTTTCCTCGAATGGATGGAAGGCAAGGAGCTCCCCGGCGTCGCGGTGCTGACGAAGTGATCCGGACCTGAACGGGGCGGGCCTTCAGGGGCCCGTCACGCCTCTTGCGCGGGCATATGGCGGGCGCGGGTTGCCGCGGCCCAGCGTGCACAGTTTTCCGCCATGACATCGCGGCGCCGCAGCATCGGCCGGACACGCGGCGCATAAACGCTCTCGACCCGTGCCCCGCCCAGAAGCGCGGGCGCCAGCGCCGGGCAGGCCGCGAGCAGATCGCGCAGCGCCCCCGCTCCGAAACTCGTGCAGCCGATCGGCCCGGGCCAGAAGCTTTCCGCCCAGAGGCCCTCCGCGCCGACCAAAGCATGGCGCGCGAGCAGCAGATGATAATAGCGGGCGCCCCGCCCGTCCTCGATCTGGCGTACCCCGTCCCATCCTGACAGAAGCAGATGACGCGCCCGCGCGAGCCGCTCCCCCGCCTCGGTGCGCAACAGCACCCCATGTTGCCCCGAGACCCGCAGCGGCCGGGTATTGCCCAGTGCGCCGATGCGGATCTCGATCGGGCGGCTCGCCGGATCGGCACGCAGCCGTGCCGCCCCGACATGGCGCTGGCCGACCCACAAGATCGTCTCCGGCGCGCCGTCGCGCGTGGTTACCCGGTCGCCTGCGCGAAGCCGCTCGATCGGCACTGGCCCGGCCGGGGTCGCAATCAAGGTACCCGAAAGAAAGCATGGGATTCCAATTGCATGGAGCGCGAACTTGCCGCTCACCTGTGCCGGGCTGATGCCCGTGAGCGTCAGGCTCTCGCCATTTGGAAAAAGCAAGATCGCGTCGCCCGTCCCGTCACCCGCCGTGTCGGATACGGTCACATCGCTCCAGTTCACCGGATCGCCGAGCTTGTTCGTCAAATCCGAGACATCGAGCTGATCGCTGGCATGCCCGCTGTCAGCGCCAGTCAGGTCGAAATCGCTCACCGTGTCTTGGCCGCTGCCATCCGCCAGCCCGAGCGTGTCAGCCCCGGTGCCGGAGACAAAAAGGTCATCGCCCGCACCGCCGGTCAGCAGATCATTGCCCGTGCCACCGTCGAGCCGGTCGGCGCCCGCGCCGCCGGTCAAGACGTCATTGCCCGCCCCCCCCGCGAGCGTGATCGCCCCGCCCGCGGCAGAAGCGTCGATCGTGTCGCCGTAACTCGTGCCGGAGATCGCCTCAACTCCGCTCACGATGCCGCTGGCGGTGCCATAGCTGTAGGAAAAGGTGTCCGGCGCGGTTGAGGTGAGGGTGACGCCGGTGCCCGCATCGCCCAGAAATTTCAGCGTGTCGGTGCCGGTGCCGCCAGTGATCGTGGCACTGCCATTGCCCGCCCAAACCTCGAAAAGGTCATTGCCTGCGCCGCCGTCGAGCGTGTCGGCGCCTGAACCGCCCGAGAGCGTGTCGTCCCCCGCCTCGCCATAGATTGCGTCGTTGCCGCCGTTGCCATAGGCGATATCATTGCCTTCGCCGAGCCAGACCGTCTCGGCCGCGCTGCCGCCATAGACGGAATCGTTGCCCGCGCCGGTCGCATAGGTGGAGGTGGTGGTGTTGTCATAAGTCGCCGCGTCGATCCAGTCGGCATATTGCGTGCCGACGATCCCCTCGATGCCGGTGGCGGTGCCCTGGAGCGTGAAGGGCGCGGGCCAGACCCAGTAGCTCAGCGCACCTGCGCCCGAATAGACCACGAAAGTGCCGGTCGTGGCGCCCGAATCGACATAGAATTCAATTGTGTCGGTACCGCCGTCGCCCTGGATCACGGTGCCCGCACCGTTGGAATCATAAACCCGGAACGTATCGTCGCCGAGCCCGCCCGCCAGCGTATTGGCCCCCTTGCCGCCGGAGATCAGATCGTTGCCCGCGCCGCCGGTGATCGAATCATTGCCGGTGCCACCCTCGAGCGTATCCGCCCCAGAGCCGCCGATGATCACATCATTGCCCGCGCCACCGCCCAGATAAACCCCGCCCGCATCGGCTGCGGCATTGAGCGTGTCGTTATAGGAAGTGCCGCCGATCCCCTCGATCGAGGTAAAGATGCCGCTGTCGGTGCCGGAGCTGAAGCTGTAACTGCCGGTGCCGGTGCCGGAATAGGTGACGCTGACGGTATAGGTGGCGCCGCTGTAATCGGAAAACCAGATCGAATCGTGCTCGGTGCCGCCGTCGATCGTCTCGTGGTCATGACCATTGGTGACAATGAACTCATCCGCGCCGGCCCCGCCAAAGAGGCAATCGCTGCCGGTGCCGCCAGAGAGCGTGTCATTACCCTCGTCCCCGTAGAGCGTGTCATTGCCCGGCCCGCCGATCAGCAGATCGTCGCCCGCGCCACCATAGACGAGATCATTGCCGGTTTCGCTGGCGTAATCGCCAAAGACGTCATTCCCGTCGCCCAACCGGACGGTATCGTTGCCCGCACCGCCCAGAACCGTGTCATCTCCTGCCCCGCCATAAAGCGAATCGCTCAAGGTGCCGCCGGTAACCGTGTTGTCGAGATCGGGGTCGGCAGTCGGCGTGTGGATCGTGCTGTAGCTCGGCCAGGTGGCGGCGGTGGTGGCCTCGTCATAAGCGCCGATCTGGAACGTCACCCCGGGGGGCAGTTCGCCGTCCGAAATCAGCCCGATCGGATAACCATCCGTCGCCCCGGTCCAGACATCCCAGACATGCACCGTCGAGCCGTCGGGCAAAACGAAGGTGGCGCGCCAGCCAACCCTCAGCGTGCCGGAATAAAGCTGTGTTCCCGACGCATCGGTGACGGTGCCGGTCTGCTGGGTCGTGTCATAAGTGCCCCAGCGTGACCCCGCGAGCGTGCTGTCGTCATCAGTGATCGTGAAGGTGATCGCATCGGTCGCGGCGTCGAAATCGGAGCGGATATGGAACGTCGATCCGATCGCCGGGCTGGCGCCGGTGTATTCGGAAATGCTGTACCCCTGAAAGGTATAAACGGTCATCCAGAACACCAAAAAAGTTGGCGGAAGATGCTGATTTTAAGGGCAAAACCGGAAAGAAAGGATTTACGCCCCCCAGATCAGGCGCCCGGATCTGGCGCGGTGGTGCCCCGCCCCGGGCGGTCCACCGCCAGCGAGCTGGGCCGGACGACGGGGAGGGACCGTCGTCCGATCCGGGATTGACTGGAACAAGCGCGCGCCCGCTAGAACAGGAAGGCGTCGATATCGTCGCTATCGGCGACAGGCGGCGGCGCGGCGTCTTCGGGCGTCTCCGGTGGCAGCCCGGTGATCCGGTCGTGGATCTGGCGCTCCTTCCGCATCGTGTACCGCGTGCGGATCGTGGCCAAAATCTCCACGGCCACCGCCTCTGCCCGGGGCGCCTCCGGCGGCCCCGCGGCCGCAACCACATCGGCGAGCCCCGCCCAGTCGCGCCCCCCCGCCGAAATCGCCCGGCTCAGGCGCGCGGTCTCGTCCAGGAGCGTGGCGGCGCGCGGGCAGGTCTCGGCAAGCACGCCGGTATTGGCCGAAAGCCGCCCCAACACCGCCTCGAGCCGCTGCGCGGCGGCAAGCGGCGCCTCGGTCAGATCCCGGCCCTCGAATTGCGCCGCGCGCCGACGCGCGGTCTCGATGGCGGTTTGCGCCCCCGAAAGGATCCGGCGCACCCGTGTCGCCGCGGCGCTGGTGTCGCGCGCCAGCCCGCCGAGCTCGGCGGCAATGACCCGAAGCCCGCTCGCCCGATCACCGAGCGCGCTACAACGGATCGCCATGTTCAGGCCCAAAAGCCGCACGTCGCGCTCGATCCGCTCAACCAGATCGATTTGCGCCAGCATCTGCCCCATCGCATCCGCAGCACTTTCGCTGAGCTGGCGCGCGCGGGCGCGGTTTTCGGCCTCCTTCTGCAGCAACGGTCCAAGCGATTGCAGATCCGCCGCAAGCGCCGCAAGCGCGGCGCTGCTGTCGGCGATTGAACGGCCGGCGCGGTCGGTGCCATCGCGCAGCACCTGCCCCGCATCCTCGCGCAAGAGCTCGACCGCCGAGAGCAGCGTGGCGATCTCTTCCATGAAATCCTCATTGGTGGAGGCAAGCTGTGCCGCGCCGAGATGCCAGAGCATCGCCGCCGTGGCCGTGCCCGTATCCTGCGCGTCGATCTGCGCGAGGATCGCCTCGACATGCTCAAGCCGTTGGCGCGTGCCGTCGCCCACCTGCGTCGCCACCACCGCATCGCCGATCCGTGTGCCGATCGTCGTGGCGAGGCCTGCCGAGCGGTTGGCATGTTCGGCCGCCTGCACGCGCTGCGCCTCGACAATGCGCAGATGTCCGTCGAGCCGGGTGGCGATCTCGGCCATGGTGCTGGCGTGGTCGCGGCCGAAATCGTCCTGCAACTGCACGCTGGCAGCCACTGTGCTGCTGACCCGGTTCTGCACCTCCGTGATGGTGCAAAGCGTCGTCTTGGCGCCGCGCGACATCTGGATCATCTCATCGGTGAAAGCCACCATATCGGTCTGGGTTGTGCCGAGCGCCGCAGCGACGATGCGGGCGTTGACGGCCACCAGTTCAAGCAGCCGGATCGCCTTTTCGGTCTCGTCGAGCGGATGGGCGAGCGCGCGGATGGTCTCGCCAAGCTGGCTGAAATCGGCATCTCCTGCGGAAACGGCGGTGATGATCGTGGCGACCTCACCGCGCAGAGCATCAATTTCGCGCACGGCCGAGAGGAAATCCTCGCCCTCGAATTCGGTTGCCATCGCACGATGCGCGCCCGACACGGCCTCAAGCAGCCGCGCGGCGGAAACGAGCCCGCCTCCCATCGCCAGAAAGGCCTGTTCGATCTCCCGGCGTGGCGCCGCGATCCGGGCGGCAAGCTCTGCCGGATCCGCGCCACCCTCTAATGCTGCGTCCTGTCCCTGCGGCAGCGGCCGTGCAAAGGGCGCGCTCATGCGGGTTTTCCCGCATCGAGCGATACCGGCCGGGCGTGCAGCACCGCTTGCGCCATGCGCGACAGCGGCAAAACCTGCGCGGCGGCGCCGCGCTCGATCGCTTCCTTCGGCATGCCAAAGACGATGCAGCTTTCTTCATCCTGGGCAATTGTCGTTCCACCTGCCTGACGGATTTCAAG
>NZ_OBMT01000005.1 GCF_900217815.1 Rhodobacter maris | reverse complement strand
TTGTGACGAGGCCGATTTCGGGATCAGCAGTGAAAAGGCCAGAAACCCGATCACGACAGCGGCGCGCAGGCCCCAGTCAAGACCCTCCGACAGGCGGATGCCGCCCTGACCTGCGTTCTCCAGCGTGGTTCGAACACGTTCCGGGTCATTGGAGAACAGATCGCGCAGAAACACGCTCGATTGCTGATAAAGCTCCCGCCGCAAGGGGCGGTGGCAAGGTGAAGCCCGATCGCCAGCGCGATCGGCAGGAAGAACATCAGCAGATGTCGTGTGCCGAACTGGGCCGGGCTCCGTCACAGGGTACCTTGGCGATGCGTTTCTCATGGATCGGATCACCGGCTCCCGCCGCCGCCGCACCATGGCCGCGGTGGTGGGAGCTTCGGTCTCTCGCCCCGCCTCACCCGTTGTAATCGGCGTCGGCGACTTTCTCGAGCCAGGTCACGGGCGATCCGTCGATGCTTTCCTGCACCGCGATATGGCTCATCGCGGTCTCGGCCGAGGCGCCGTGCCAGTGTTTCTCGCCCGCCGGGAACCAGACCACATCGCCCGCGCGCACCTCTTCGACCGGGCCGCCCGCGCGCTGCACCCGGCCGCGCCCGAAGGTGATCAGGATCGTCTGGCCCGCCGGATGGGTGTGCCAGGCGGTGCGCGCGCCGGGCTCGAAGGTGACATGGCTGCCGCTGGCACGGCCGGGCGCCTCGGCCGCAAACAGCATGTCGACGCGGACGGTGCCGGTGAACCAGTCCTCGGGGCCCTTCATCGAAGGGGTTTCGCCGGAACGGATGATTTTCATGTGTGTCTCCAGTTGGTTGCACGCCGTATGGGCGCGGCTTCAAGGGCGCAGTTTCTCGAAACGATAGATCAGCGCCGGGCCGCCCGGTTGGTCATAGGCCAGTTCGGCCGTGACCATGGCGAAGGGCTCGACGAAGCGCGCCGAGCGCAGCCCGCCCGCCGGGCAGGGCGCAAAGCCGATGTCGCGGATCAGCGCATCGGCGAGGCTCAGCGCGCCCGCATCTTCGCCATAGACCAGCAGTTGCGGCGGGTCGGCCTGGCCCTTGCGGGCAAACACCGGCGCCAGGCTTTCCGAGGGCGTGGTGTTGAAACACCCCACCCAACGCGCGCCGGGGCGCAGCCGCGCCAGTTCCTCGGCGCCCGAGGTGGTGGGGCCAAGCACCAGCGCGCTGTCGGTGTCGTCAAGCGGCACGCAGCAATTGAGCACCACCTTGCCCGTCAGCGCGCCCGCCTGCGTCAGCACTTCGGGCACGCGGCTCCAATGCACGGCAAGCAGCAGCACCTCGGAGCAGGCGGTGACCTCGGCCACCGAGCCGCTGAACCCGCCCGTCTCGCGCGCCAGCGCCGCAAGTTTGGCGGGGCTGCGGGCATAGGCGAAGGCGATCTCATGCCCCGCGCGCGCCCAGAGCCGCCCAAGCGTGCCGCCCATCCGCCCCGATCCGAGAATGCCGATCCGCATCACCGCCTCCTTGCTTGGCGCCCCTTACTGGGCGCGAGCCTCGAACACCGCCTTGGCCACCGGCAGCGCCGAGAACACTTTCGGCCAGCCCGCGTAGAAGGCCAGATGCGAGAGCATCGCGCCCGCCTCGGTCTGGGTCAGGCCGTTGTCCATCGCGCGGTTGAGGTGAAAGGTCATCTGTTCGGGCTGGCCGGCGGCGATCAGCGCCGCGACGGTGACCATCGAGCGGTCGCGCGGCGCGAGATCGGGGCGCAGCCAGAGGTCGCGAAACAGGATATCGCGCGTCGTTTCCACCACGCCCGGCGAGACAGTGCCGAAATTGGCCGTCACCATCGCATCGCGCGCGGCCTCGGCCTCGGCGTTCAGGGGCAAAAGCTCGGGCGAAACGGCGGGCAGGTCGGCCATGGTGATGCCGCGCGCGTCATAGATCGGCGCCAGCGCCTCCGTGGCGGCGATCGCATTGCCCCAGCCGGTGTAGAAGGCGAGATGGGTGATGGTCTCCGACAGTTCGGCCGGGCTCACCCCGGCCTCGAGCGCGAGGTCCGCATGCCGCGCCAGCGTGTCGGTCTCGTGCCGGGTCATCAGCGCGGCAAAGGTGACCAGCGCCCGGTCGCGCAACGACAGCTCCGCCCCGGTCCAGACCTTGCCCAGCAGATCGTCGGTCGCATAGGCGGCGAGCGCGGGGGCAACGCGGTCCAGGCTTTCGGGTTGGCTGCGCGAGAGCGCCTCGGCCGAGGCGCCGGTGGCGAAAAGCGCCAGGGCGGATGCGGCAAGTGTGGTGTTCATCGGGGCCTCCATCGGGTTATCTTACCCAGGGTCATTTGGCCCCTGTGGCGGGCAAACTTAATGGCGGAAATGAACACCCCACTCATGACGGGGATTCATGGAACCCCCGTCTCTGGGCCCTCAGCCCCTCTCGCGCAGGGCTTCGAGCACGGCGGTAAAGGCCGAAGAGGGGCGCTGGCGGCTGGGGTAGTAAAGGTAAAAGCCCGGAAAGGCGGGGGAATAGTCTTCGAGGCAGGCTTGCAGCACTCCGCTTTGCAGATGGGGCGCCACCATCCGGTCTGGCAGGCAGGCGAGCCCATGTCCCTCGAGCGCGGCGCGCATCACCGGCATCACCGTATTGAAACAGCATTGCCCGCGCACCTTCACCCGGATCTCGTTGCCGTCCTTGTCCTCGAATTCCCAGGCGTAAAGCGCGCCATGGGTCGACAGACGCAGGTTGATGCAGGCATGCGCGGTCAAATCCTGCGGCTGGTGCGGGATGCCTGCGCGGGCGAAATACTCGGGCGCGCCGACGCAAAGCATGCGCTCGTCGGGGCCGATGCGGGTGGCGATCATGCCCTCGCTCACCGCCTCGCCATAGCGCACCCCGGCGTCGCATTGCGCCGAGGCGAGGTCGGTGAAGCCGTAATCCATCACCAGTTCCAGATTGATCGAGGGGAATTTCTTCAAGACTGGCGAGAGCTTGGGCCAAAGCACCGTGTCGATGGCATAGTCGGTCGCCACGATCCGTACCGTGCCGGTGGGCTCGTCGCGGGCATCGTTGAGCGCGCGCAGACGCGCCTCGATGGTTTCGAAACAGGGGTTGATTGTCGCCAGCAGATCCTCGCCTTCGAGAGTCGGCGCAACCGAGCGGGTGGTGCGGGTCAGAAGCCTTAGCCCGAGCCGCGCCTCGAGTGCCTTGATCGTGTGGCTGAGTGCTGATTGCGACACATTGAGCCGGGCCGCGGCGCGGGTGAAGCTGCGCTCTTCGGCAACGGTGGCAAGCGCGATCAGGTCGTTGAGGTTTTCACGCAGCATGGCGGGGAGATCAACGGATTGCAGATGGGGGTGGGGGCGCGGTTGGCCTTGGGGCATCGGATCTTCCTCGCAATATATGCGCCCGGCTCATTAAGTCCAAAGATTGATTTGCTCGCCGGGCCTTGGCGAGACTAGCGCCGGGGGCAATCGGGCTTAATGGGGCCAAGGCCGCAGACATTGATGAGTGCTGCTCATGGGTGGATTGCCCCAAGGCGCGATTGCCCTGCGCGGGTTTCGCGGCAATGCTTGGCAGAACTGGCGGTCCGCCCGTTGCCCGAGAGGAAAAGCGATGCTGCGCCGCACCTGCCTTATGGCCTGTCTCGCCCTTGCGGCGCCCGGCCTGCTGCCCGCCCAAACCCCCGCCTCCATGGAGCCCCCGACGATGATCCAGATCCGCGTGATCCTGCCCGATGCCACGCTCACCGCTACCCTGAACGATAGCGCAACCGCGCGCGATTTCGCAGCGATTTTGCCGCGCGATCTGGTGCTGACCGATTACCACGGCATCGAGCGCATCGCCGATCTGCCGCGCCGGCTCGATACCACGGGCGCGCCGCGCAGCTACAAGCCTGCGACCGGCGACATCACCCTTTACGCGCCCTGGGGCAATCTGGCGATCTTCCTCAAGCCGTTTTCCAGCGCGCCGGGGCTGGTGCCTTTGGGGCGGTTCGACGGGCCGGTCACGGCGCTCGACCGCTCCGGCCCGGTCACGGCAAGGTTCGAGCGCGCCGAGTAGACGCGCCCGAAGATCAAGCACTTACCAAGGCAGCGGGCCCTGATCGTTGAAGAAGCCGCCAGTCGGGCCATCGTCGCCCAGCAGCGCCATCTGCAAGATCACCACCGCCGCCTCATCGACCGTGCGGTCGGGCATGAAATTGGTCGCCTCGGTCGCGGTATAGCCGGGGCAGATCGCATTGACCTTGATCCCCTTGTCGGCCAGCGCGAACGCATAGCCGAGCGTCAGCGCGTTCACCGCCGCTTTCGAGGCGGCATAAAGCGGCATCACCTTGTCGTGGTGGCCCCAGCTCGGATCGTGGCGCAGCCCGAAGGAGGCCAGTTCCGAGGACACATTGACGATCCGCGGCGCGGTGCTTTTTTCGAGCAAGGGCAGCATCGCCTCGGTCAGGCGCAACCCGCCGACCACGTTGATCGCCAGCATCTGCTCCATCTTCTCGACCGCGCTCAGCCCCGGCACATAATCAAGCCCGACGCCCGCGTTGTTCACCAGAATGTCGATGTAACCGAAATCGGCGGCCAGGTTCCCGGCCAGCGCGGCCACACTGGCCGCATCGGTCACGTCGAGCTGCACCACGGTGACCTTGCCCCCCTCGGCCCGGATCGGCGCAGCCGCCGCCTCGCCCGCTTCCAGCGTGCGCGCGCCCAAAAGCACATGTACCCCCGCGCGCGCCAGCGCCGCCGCAACGGCCGCCCCGATGCCCCGGTTCGCGCCGCTCACCAGCACGATTTTTTGTGTCGTCTCAGACATTCAGCGTCTTTCCATTGTGGCGACGCCAAGGGGCCAACCCCCCCGTCGGCGCCGCATCCTCCCCCGCCGCCGCTGCGATGAGGGGGCTTGCTGATCCAAGCCGACCCCTCGTATAAAACCTCAGGTAAGGTTGAGGTCAACAGGAGATCGCCGATGCCCCAAGCGACAAATTCGCGCGCGCCCAGGCCCGGCCCCTTGCCGAAGATATTGAGCGTCGGGCAGGTGGCCGAGCGCGCCGGGGTGGCAGTCTCGACGCTGCATTTCTACGAACAAAAGGGGCTGATCGCGGCCTTGCGCAGTGCGGGCAACCAGCGCCGTTATGCGCGTGACGTGCTGCGCCGCATCGCGATCATCCGCGTGGCGCAGGATCTGGGCTTTTCGCTCGCCGAGATCGCGGCGCTGTTGCGCCCCTTCCCGCCCGACCAGACCCCCGATGTGCGCGAGGTGCGCGACATGGTGGCGGGCTGGAAGGCGGCGATCGAGGCGCGCATCACGGGGTTGACCGAGTTGCGCGACAGGCTCGACGGCTGCATCGGTTGCGGGTGTCTGTCGAAAGAAATCTGCCCGCTGCGCAACCCCTCCGACGCTTTGGCCGCCGAGGGCAAGGGGGCGGTGTTGCTGAAAGCGGGGCGGCATTGATGAATCCCGTTCATGGGAACTAGCCATTACGGCGCGATTATCCTGAAAGCGGCGCCGGACTATATCCGCTCCAGAAGGGCGCCGGACTATCGGCGCCTCCCCTCACGGCCCTGCGGGGCCACAGCGACGGAGCAAAGAGATGCTGCAAGAGACCATGACCCTGCCCAACGGCGTTGCGATTCCGAAACTGGCGCTTGGCACCTGGATGATCCCGGACGCCGAAGTGGCCGAGGCCGTGAAGGCGGCGATTGCGCTGGGATATCGCCATATCGACACCGCGCAGGCCTACGAGAACGAGCGCGGCGTGGGCGAAGGCGTGCGCACCTGCGGCGTGCCGCGCGAGCAGATTTTCGTGCAGACCAAGCTCGCCGCCGAGATCAAGGATTACGAGAGCGCCAAGGCCGCGATCGAGGGCTCGCTCGAGCGGCTCGGGCTTGATTATATCGACCTGATGATCATCCACAGCCCGCAGCCCTGGGGCGAATGGGCCGCCGAGGATCGGTTCTTTGCCGGCAATCTGGCCGCCTGGAAGGCGCTCGAAGAGGCGCTGGCGGCGGGCAAGCTGCGCGCCATCGGCGTGTCGAACTTCCAGAAGCAAGACCTCGACAACCTGCTTGAAAACGCCACCGTCACGCCGATGATCAATCAGGTTCTGGCCCATATCGGCAACACGCCCTTCGATCTGATCGGCTATTGCCAGTCGAAAGGGATGCTGGTCGAGGCCTATTCGCCGATCGCGCATGGCAAGATCCTCGACAACCCGGAAATCGGCGCGATGGCGACGAAATACGGGGTGAGCGTGGCGCAGCTGTGCATCCGCTATGTGCTGCAACTCGATTGCCTCGTGCTGCCGAAGACCTCGAAACCCGCGCGGATGCAGGAGAATGCCGCGGTGGATTTCGAGATTTCCGAGGCCGATATGGCGGCACTGAAAGCGATCACCGCCAAGGATTACGGCGATGTGAGCTTCTTCCCGGTCTATAGCGGCAAGGTCTGAGACCCACGCGCGACCAGAAGAGAAGGCGCCACGGAAACCCGTGGCGCCCTTTTCGTCAAAGCATCGATGTCTTTTCCGCCTGCGGCGGCGAGGTAGCCCTTCAGGAGGTGCAGCGCCGCCCTGGAAGCGAAACAACGATAAGCCCCGCGAGCGAAAAGGCGGTGCTTGCCAGAACCGCCTCGTGCCAGCCGCGGAAGATATCGCCCGCCGCTACCCCCCGCGCCATCAAAAGCGCGATCACGGCAAAACCGATCGCCGAGCCAAGGTAACGCGCGGTGTTGTTGGCGCCCGAGCCCATCGCGGCGCGTGCGGCAGGAACGCTCTCCACCGCTTGATGGCCGAGCGCGGCGTTCAGCACGCCGTTCGACAGGCCCGCCACCAGCAGCCCCGCCAAAGCGCCGTGCCATCCCGCGTCGGCGCGCAGACCCAAAAGCAGCATCTGCCCGAGGGCGCAGCCAAGCAGCGCCGCAATCAGCACGACGCGCGGCGAAAACCGACCCGTCAGAGGGCCGCAAACAAGCGCCGTCGCCGCTGTCGGACCTGACCAGACGAGCAGAACGAGGCTCGCCGCAATGCCGCTCATCGCGTAACCCTGCTGCAAGATCACCGGCACCGAGCCCATGATCGCCAGCACCCCCGCCCCCGAGGCGAAGGCCCCCGTGGTTGCCGCGACGAAGTCCCGGTTGCGAAACAGCCCCGGCGCAAGGATCGGGTTCGGGGCGCGGTGTTCGCGGACCAGAAAACAGATCAGGAAGACCGCTCCGGTCAGGGCGAGGGCCAGCACCGACATCGAGAAACCGGCGCGCAACTGGATCAGCGCGGCCAGCATCGGCACGAGACCCAGCATCAGGAGCACGGCGCCCGGCACATCGACGGCTTGCCTTTGCTTCGGTGCGGCACTGAGCACGCGGGGCGCAAGAAGGGCCAGCACCAACGCAAGGATCAGGATGACGCCATAAGCCGCCCGCCAACCCGCCAGATGCAGCAGGGCGGCGCAGAGCAGCGGGCCAATGGCGACGCCCGCGCCAAGGGAGGCCGCCCAGATCCGGGCGGCGCGCGCCCGCGCCGGGCCTGCGTGACGCTCGGCCAAAAGCCCAAGTCCGCAGGCGAGAATCCCTGCGCAACCAAGCCCTTGCAGGATCCGCCCCGCAACCATCACCGCCCCGGTCGGTGCCAGCGTGGCCAGCGCCGAGGCCGCCGCCGTAAGCCAGAGCCCGCCGATGAACACCTCGCGCCGCCCCAGCGCATCGCCCATCGCGCCCGCCGCAAGGAGCCCCGCCGCCGCCCCAAGCGGCATCGCGCTGAGCACCCAGGCTTGCAGCGCCCCGCCGCCCGCAAAACCGGTAACCGTCGCCGTCACGGTGGTCAGCGGCGCGCAGAAGATCACCAGCGCAAGGCAGGTGGCGGCGGCGACGCAGATCAGCACTGCATCGCCCCGTTGCTTTGAGGATTTTGCTGCGGAAATCGGCATGGCCTGGCCTTTCGCAAAGGGTCTTACGCCACCAGATGCTTGGCGAAGAAGGCCTCGAGCTTGTCGAAGGGGATCTTGTCGATCTGGTCGTAAAGATCGGTGTGGGTCGCGCCGGAGATGATCAGCAGTTCCTTCGGCTCGGCCGCCGCCGCAAAGGCCGTATCGCTGAAATAGCGCGAATGGGCAGCCTCGCCGTGGATCAGCAGGGTCGGACGCGGCGCGATCTCGGCGATATGGGTCAGGATCGGCAGGTTCATGAACGGCAGCGCCGTCGTCAGCGTGAAAGATCCGTTCGAGTTGATCGCGCGCGGATGAAAGCCCCGCGCCTTCGATTTGTAATAGGCGGCATAGTCCTGAACGAATTGCGGCTCGCCGCCTTTCAGCTCGAGCGACACCGGGCCGTAACCGGGCGCGCCCGCTTCGGCATCGCGCCACCGCTGCGCGGCCAGTTGGTCGAGCGTCGCGCGCCTGGCCTCGGGCGTCATCGTGTCGTTGTAGCCTTTCGACATCAGCCGTGTCATGTCATACATCGTGCTGGTGGCGACAGCCTTGATGCGCGTGTCGATCGCCGCCGCGCTCAGCGCCATGCCGCCCCAGCCGCAGATCCCCAGAATGCCGATCCGGTCGCGATCAACGCCCGGATGCAGGCCCAGATAATCGACCGCGGCGCTGAAATCCTCGGTGTTGATGTCGGGCGAGGCGAGGTTGCGCGGCGTCCCGCCGCTTTCGCCGGTAAAGGAAGGATCGAAGGCCAGCGTCGCAAAGCCGCGCTCGGCCAGCATCTGCGCATAAAGCCCCGAGGCCTGCTCTTTCACCGCGCCGAACGGGCCGCAAAGCGCGATCGCGGCGAGCCCCGTTTCGGGGCGGTCTTTGGGCAGATAAAGATCGCCCGTCAGCGTGATGCCGTAGCGGTTGGCGAAGCTGACCTTGGCATGTTCCACAAGGTCGCTTTGCGGGAAGGTCTTGTCCCAAATGTCGGTCATAGTCTGAGCCTTTGCTCTCGAGAGGGGGAAAAGGATTGAGGCGCCAAGGGCTGCCAGCGATGCGGACGCAAGCTTGAGCAGGTCGCGGCGGCGCGGGCCCGGCGGGGAGGGGGTCGTTGTCATCATCTGGGCCCTTTCATCTGGAGGCAGGCCCGTTTGCCCTGCCTCACTCATGAATGTGATCTAGGGCTTTGCCAAACGGCGCTCCAGAGCGGCATTTGTCATGGCTTTCATGAATAAAATTCATGGTACTGCCTTGACCCTGACAAGAGCCGAAAGGAGCGGGCGCATGAAGCGGGAAGATTTCTCCGACCTCGCGGTGTTTCTGGCGGTGGCCGAGGAAGGCACCTTCACTCGCGCCGCGATCCGCCTTGGCGTGTCGCAATCGGCGGTCAGCCACACGATCCGGCGGCTCGAGGCCTCGCTCGGCTTTCGGCTGCTCAACCGCAGCACCCGCAATGTCTCGACCACCGAAAGCGGCGAAAAGCTGCTGGCGATCCTGCGCCCCGGCATCGGCCAGATCGACGCAAGGATCGAGGAATTGCGTCTAGTGAAGGACCGCCCGCGCGGGCTGATCCGCATCACCACGGCGCCCGATGTGGCGCGGCGCCTGCTTTGGCCGGTGATCACCGGACTGATCCGCGATTACCCCGAGATCCGCGTCGAGGTGAACACCAATTCCCGCGTCGTCGATCTGGCCGAGAGCGGCTTTGACGCGGCGATCCGGCTGGCCGAGACGGTCGGCCCCGATCTGATCGCGGTGCCGGTGGGGCCGATGCTGCGGATGGCGGCGGTGGCCTCCCCCGCCTATCTGGCCGCGCGCGGCGAGCCGCTTTGTCCCGCAGATCTCGCCGGGCATGACTGTATCACCATGCGCTTTGGCGCCGATACCGCGCCCTATGACTGGGAATTCGAGCGCGACGGCCAAGAGAGCGTGCGCAAGGTAAAGGGGCCCTTGATCTTCAACGACGGCGATCTGTGCATGGCTGCCGCGCGCGAGGGGTATGGTATCGCCTATCTGCTGTTGAGCGAGGTGCAGGCCGATCTTGACAGCGGGCGGTTGCGCCGCGTTCTGACCGAGTGGTGCCCGCCCTTCGAGGGCTACAAGCTCTGCTATTCGAGCCGCCGCCAGATGACCTCCGCGCTGCGCCTGCTGGTGGACCGGATGCGCTATCGGGGCTGAACGGCTTAGGGCCGCTCCCTCCGCGCCGTCAGGAAGACGCCAATCCGTGTCACCCCAAGCCCCAGAGCCATGACCATGCTCAAGGGGTCGTCGAACAGCGCCCGGGCCCAGAGCATCGTCACCCGTGGGCTGAGATAGATCGCGGCGCTGACCTTGGCGGCGGGGTAAAGGCGCAGGGCGGTGTAATAGACCGAATAGGCGAGAAACGTGGCGATGAACACGAGCCAGACCATGCCGGGGACAAAGCTGCGCGTCATCGGCAGGGCCAGCCCGTCACCGATCCAGAGCGCGCTCAGGCCAAACAGCGCTGCCCCCGTCAGGCTGTGGATGCACAGGCTTTGATGCACCGGCATCGCGCCGAGCGTGACGCCATAGGCCCAAAGGGGCGCGGCGCCAAAGGTCAGACTGTCGACCGAGACCAGAAGCACCCCCGCCACCGCGATCCCCGTGCCCAGCCATTGCCACGCGCTCAGCCGCTCGCCCAGCACCGCCGTGGCCGGTCAGAAATCCCGCCGCCTCGACATCGACGCCTTGAGCGCGTTGTGGGTCGTGCAACAACATGTCGGCGTCACCCGATCATCTTGACCGCGTTGCTCCCGCTCGTTGACGTGTTTGCCGAAGGTGAAACAAATGGCTGCATTTCACGCTTTCTGAGGATGCAGTGCCAAGGTCCGGAAACGGCCCTTAGCTATAGCGCCAGGCCTTGCGCCGCGCACCGCACCGCCGGCAGCTGGGCCGAGAGTTTCGTTCTGCCCGGTGCGGCCGCAACTGTCCGAGCAGGTCACTCCACCGACCGAGCGGCTGCGTGGATCATGTCGTCTGCTCCTTTCGGGGGGGCACCGATGCGCGACCGATCCATTGAACCGCACACTCATTCTGATAAGGTGCATGACACCGAGGGGTGTCCCGACAAGGGGCTGAGATATCGCTGGCAGATGCAGCGCGGTGACCCTTTGAACCTGATCCGGATCATGCCGGCGAAGGGACAGGATCGCACGGCTGGCTCTCTTGCCCTTGCCGGCCTCAGCTATGCGAGGCCAAATTGCTATCTCCATCGACAGACCCCCGCCCGATTTCGGCGACGATCGCCGCCGTCCTGCGCGAACAGCAGGTGCTTCTCGTGCGCCGCGCCCATGCGCCCGACGCAGGATGGTGGGGCTTTCCGGGCGGAAAAATAAACCATGGCGAGACCCTGTTCGAGGCCGCAACCCGAGAGCTGGTGGAAGAAACCGGCGTTTCCGCGGCGCCGTTGCGCGTGTTCACCGCCGTCGATGCGTTTGACCATGACGCCACCGGCGCGCTGCGCCGACATTTCATCCTGATCGCGGTGCTGTTTCGATGGACGGCGGGAGAACCGATTGCGAGGGACGACGCGCTCGAGGCGCGGTGGTTCGATCTCGCCGCCCTGCACGAGAGCGGCCTCGCGCTGAGCCGCGATGTGGCCGAGCTCGCAGAGCAGGCGGCGGCCCTGATGGCGGAGGTTGCGCCATGATCGCCAATGTCCTGACGATCGCCGGCACCGACCCCTCGGGGGGCGCGGGGATTCAGGCCGATATCAAGGCCATCTCCGCGCTTGGCGTCTATGCCTGTTCCGTCGTCAGCGCCGTGGTCGCCCAGAACACCTGCGGTGTCCGGTCCTTCCAGGCGCTCGCGCCCGAACTCGTCGCCGACCAGATCGACGCGGTGCTGGAAGACGTGCGCATCGACGCCGTGAAGATCGGCATGATCGCCAATGCGGGCATCGCCGAGGCCGTGGCCGACCGTCTGCGCCATCACGGCGCGCGCAACATTGTGCTCGACCCGGTCATGGTTGCCAAAAGCGGCCATGCCTTGCTGGACCCGGAGGCGGTCTTCGCGTTACGCGAACGGCTTGTGCCGCTGGCCGCAGTCATCACGCCGAACCTGCCCGAAGCCGCCGTTTTGTTGAACCGCCCCGACGACTGGAGCCTGGACGCGATGAAGGCCGCGCTGCCCGCTCTCCTTGCCCTCGGGTCGGATTACGTGCTGCTCAAGGGCGGGCATCTGGCGGGCGAAGACAGCACCGATCTGCTGGCCGGGCCCGAGGGCACGCGGGCCTTTACCGCTCCGCGCATCCGCACAACCTGCGATCATGGCACTGGCTGCACGCTCTCTTCGGCCATTGCGGCGCTTTTGCCGCATCACCCGATGCCCGAGGCGGTGGCCCGCGCGAAGGCCTACCTGCAGGCGGCACTCGCCCAGGGCCACCGGCTCGAGGTTGGGCGGGGCCATGGGCCGGTGCATCATTTCCACGCGCTCTGGGGCTCAGAGGGATAAGCCGTCGATCCTCTCCCGGAGGGTGCGCGCGGCGGCCTCGGGGTCTGGCTGGCCGCAGATCGCCGAGACCACGGCGACACCCCGCGCGCCCGCCTTGAAGGCCCGCGCCACATGATCTGCCTTCAGCCCGCCAATGGCCACGGCCGGCACCCGGCTCGCCGCGACCTGCGCCGCCAGCCCGTCAAAGCCCACGGGGGGCTTGTGATCGCGCTTCGTCGGCGTGGCAAAGACCGGCCCCGCGCCGATATAGTCGACGAGCGCCGGATCGACCTGCGCGGCGAGCGCGGGCGTCTCGACAGAAAGGCCGAGCACCATCGCCGCGCCGATCCGGGCCCGAGCTTGCACCACCGCCATATCGCCCTGCCCGATGTGCAGCCCTTCCGCCCCGATCGCGATCGCCGCCTCCACATCGTCATTCACGATCAGGGCTGCGCCGGTCCCTGCCAGCGCGGCCTTCAAGGCGCGCCCCGTCTCGATCATGCGCGCGGTATCGGCCGTCTTGTTGCGCAGCTGCACCACACGCGCGCCCCCCGCCACGGCGGCGCGGGCCGTGGCGACCATGCCGAGCCCGGCGCAAAGGCCGGGGTCGAGCACAAGGTAGAGCGCGAGATCGAGATTGCGCCTCATGCCGGGCCGCATGCGGGCACCGAGGCGTCGCGGATCGCCGCCCCCGCCAGCGCAGCGGGCGTGACCACGGCCAGCGCATCAAGAAACCGGGGCGCAAAACTGCCCGGCCCCATCGCCCCCTCATGCGCCCGCGCACCCGCCACGGCGAAATGCGCCAGCGCGCCCACGGCGGCGTCAAACGCATCGTCAGTCACGGCAGCATAGGCCCCGCACAGGCAGGTCAGCGAGCAGCCAAGCGCGGTGTTCATGGGCATGAAGGGCGATCCGCCCTCGATCCAGACCGCGCGCTGGCCGTCGGTCACATAATCCACCGCGCCGGTCACCGCGACCACCGCACCGCTCGACTGCGCGAGCCGTCGCGCACCTTCTTCCGCCGCCGCGACTGTGTCGCGCCCGTCAACGCCCCGCCCGTGGCTGGCCTCACCTGCCAGCGACAGGATTTCCGAGGCATTGCCGCGGATGATTGCCGGGCGCTGCGCCACCAGCATCTGCACTACCTCACGGCGATAGCGTGTCGCCTGACAAGCCACCGGGTCCAGCACCCAGGGGCGACCAGCGGCCTGCGCGCCCAAGATCGCGGCGTTCATGCCGTCGAGGAACGCGGCAGACAGGGTGCCGATGTTGATTGTCACCGCACCGGCGATCCCGGCGAACTCTCCGGCCTCCGCGGCATCCGACACCATCGCCGGGCTGGCCCCGGCGGCGAGCAGAACATTGGCGGCAATGTTCATGGCGACATAGTTGGTGATGCATTGCACCAGCGGCGGTTCGGCTCTGAGCGCGCGCAGCAAGTGTTCGGGCGCGCCGCGCTTTTCTCCTGCGCTCATTTCCCGTCCTCAAGCGGCATGTAGAGATCTCCGCCCTCACGGAACTTTTCCGCCATCTTCTGCATGCCCTCCTGCTGCGCCTCGGCACGGAGGTCGTGGCTGATGCGCATCGAGCAGAATTTCGGCCCGCACATGGAGCAGAAATGCGCCACCTTGTGGGCCTCCTTGGGCAGGGTTTCGTCATGCATCGACCGCGCCGTGTCCGGGTCGAGCGACAGATTGAACTGATCCTCCCAACGGAACTCGAACCGGGCACGGCTCAGGGCGTCGTCGCGCAGTCGTGCGGCCGGATGCCCCTTGGCCAGATCGGCGGCATGGGCAGCGATCTTGTAGGTGATCACCCCGACTTTCACGTCGTCCCGGTCGGGCAACCCAAGGTGCTCCTTGGGGGTCACGTAGCAGAGCATCGCCGTGCCGAACCATCCGATCATCGCGGCGCCGATGCCGCTGGTGATGTGGTCGTAGCCCGGTGCAATGTCGGTGGTCAGCGGCCCGAGCGTATAAAAGGGCGCCTCGCCGCAGGTGCGGAGCTGCCTGTCCATGTTCTCCTTGATCTTGTGCAGGGGCACATGGCCCGGCCCCTCGATCATCACCTGGCAATCCTTGGCCCAGGCGATCTGCGTCAGCCTGCCCAGGGTTTCCAGCTCGGCGAATTGCGCCGCATCGTTGGCATCGGCGATCGAGCCCGGGCGCAGCCCGTCGCCAAGGCTGAACGCCACGTCGTAAGCGCGGGCAATATCGCAGATCTCGTCGAAATGCTCGTAGAGAAAGCTCTCGCGGTGATGGTGCAGGCACCACTTCGCCATGATCGCCCCGCCGCGCGAGACGATGCCCGTCACCCGGCCTACCGTCATCGGGATCATGTGCAACCGCACACCCGCGTGAATGGTGAAGTAATCCACTCCCTGCTCGGCCTGCTCGATCAGCGTGTCGCGAAACACCTCCCAGGTCAGGTCTTCGGCGATGCCGCCCACTTTCTCCAGCGCCTGATAGAGCGGCACCGTGCCGAGGGGCACCGGGGAATTGCGCAAGATCCATTCACGAATGTTGTGGATGTTATGGCCCGTGGACAGGTCCATCACCGTGTCCGCGCCCCAACGGATTGCCCAGACCATCTTCTCGACTTCCTCGGCCATCGACGAGGTGACGGCAGAATTGCCGATATTGGCGTTGATCTTGACGAGGAAGTTGCGCCCGATGACCATCGGCTCGGCCTCGGGGTGGTTGATATTGGCGGGGATGATCGCCCGCCCCCGCGCGATCTCGTCTCGCACGAATGCGGGCGTGATGAAATCCGGGATCTCGGCGCCAAAGCTCTCGCCATCGCGGGCGAGCGCCGCTTTTGCGGCTTTGCGCCCAAGGTTTTCGCGGATGGCGACGAATTCCATTTCGGGCGTGATGATCCCGGCCCGGGCATAGGCCATCTGCGTCACCGCACGCCCCTCCATGGCCCGGCGCGGCGCCGGGCGGTGCGGGAATTCGGGCGTCCGCCGCGCGCCTTCGGCAAAACCGTTATCCGCGGGCTCGACATCGCGGCCCTCATAGGTCTCGGTATCGCCCCTTGCGGCAATCCAGGCCGCGCGCAAACGGGGCAAGCCACGGTCAATGGCGATCTCGGCGTCTGGGTCCGTGTAGGGGCCGGAGCTGTCGTAGACGGTGACGGGGGGCTCCCCTGCCGTGGGGTGCAGGTCGATCTCGCGCATCGGCACGCGGATCTCGGGGTGGTGCTCGCCCGCGTGCCAGACGCGGCGGGAAGCGGGCAACGGGCCCGTGGTGACGGTTGGGGTCAGGTCTTTCATCGGTCGGAGCCTCCAGAGCTCAAGGCGTTGGAGACCCAGTTCCGCGTCGAATGGGAGGGCCGGGATCGGATGCTTCCCCCCACGAAGACGTGGTCGGGGCCCGCGCGGCCAGTGCACCATCCCTACGCCAGTGTGAACTGGATCAGGTTCATCGGGTCACTGCGCTGCGCGGTTTTGGGTCCGGCCAGCAGTATCTCAGCCTCTTGTCGAGACCCCCCGGGTGAGGGCGCCAGAATTGCGCTCTGGGCGATAAGTTGTCAACCTCCGCAGCCTGGTCAAGGCTTTCAACCGTAGATCGTGGCTCCGCGGAAAAGCTGAAGGACCACATCCCGCGCAGTCGTTTCGCACGAATGCAGGTTGAGGCGTGGCGGCCCCTTTCCCCTTCGGCTTTACGCCATGCGGAGCAGCTCGGCGGTGCCGGGCGCGTTGAAACTATTTACGAGCGCGATAGCGATCTGGATTTCGGCGGCGCGGCGCGGCTGCTGTGGCATCACGCGAAAGCCGCCATTCCCCGCGTTGCAGCTGGTTACAGTCAACGACCGGCGGGAAGGCCGTCTTTCATTTGTTGTTGTTCTCCAAGGAGAGTTATCGTTGATCCTTGGCCCCGCGCAACGCTATCTTGGAGTGTCGATCGAGCGCACCTGCGATCCGCTGCGACATGTCCGAAAATCGGACGCTCTGATTGCTGAAACTCCGCTATCCTGTTGCGGTCTGCCAGCAGCCTGCACCCCGTGCTGGCCTATGGAAAGGGAGGTCCATAGACTGGAAGACCGCTATCGACAGAGATCGGCCATTCGTTCGGGGAGGAGCAGATGGCACACCGCATCAGAAAGCGCGGCTGGGAGGAGTTCATGGCGGTTGGCCGCGCGTCTCCGGATGTCCGCAGCGAAGTTTTACAGAGTTGGCAGCGTTCCGCGGGGCGGCGGATCGAGAAGCTGAAGCACGCGCCGCTCCTGAGCGAGGAGGAGTTGCTGACCCAGAGAGCACAGGCGCGACGCTTGCGTTTTGGCGCGCGCGCGGCGCTGGCGCGGGCAGGCAGCCTTCTGGGAGAAAGCGACAATATTTTGCTGCTGTGCGACCGCTCGGGCGTGGTTCTGGACGCCGTCGGGGATGAGACGACACTGGCGCGCGGGCGCGAGAACCATCTGCATCTGGGCGGCCACTGGACAGAAGATGCGATCGGCACCAATGCCATAGGCACTGCGATCGCGCTGGCGCGCCCGGTGGAGCTACGCGATGCAGAGCATTTCTGCGAGGAGATTCACCGTTGGAACTGCGCCGCCACGCCGATCACCGACCCGGGCACGGGACATCTGCTTGGCGTCATGGATATTTCCTGGCCGAGCGAGCTGACGCAGACCAGTGCCATGGCTCTCTCGGCGGCGCTGGCGCTTCAGGTCGAATCCGAGTTGACGCGTCTGTTGGCGCGCGAGCGCGAATTGTTGATGGAGCAATTGCACCTGCGCCGCTTGCGCCGCGGCAACGAGCCGATGCTGATCATGGACCGCAGCGGTGCCGATGTCTTCGCAACAGAGAATTTTGTCCGTTTCTGTGAGGATGACAACGCGTTACGGCGCCTTAGGGAGCGGATCCCGAACCTGATCGATCAGGCCCCCGATACCATTTCCGAGGCCCTGGCCGGATGCCTGCCGGGCACCGACATGGAGGTGATCGAGACCGGCCGCGATGCAATCGGCGTGCTGATCTCGCTGCGGCGCCCCCGGTTACATACCGGGGAATCCTGCCCCGATCTGGTCAGGCTCGGCGCCGCCGGAGCCGCCAGCTCGACGCTGAGCGCACAGGCGCAACGGCTCGCCCAGACCACGATCCCGCTCTTGATCGAGGGCGAGACGGGCACCGGCAAAACCTATCTCGCATGCGCAATCCACCGTGCCAGCCCGCAATCAGGCGGGCCGTTCGAGCTGATCGACTGCGCCCGGCTGACGGCAGAGCGCCTGCGCGAGGATATTCAGAAGAGGCGGATCGGCGCGGATGACGGTGTCCTCTGTCTCAATGGTCCCGCCGAGGCTTCGCCAGAGGTCCAGAAGCTCTTGCTCACCCTGATCGAAGACATGTCCGGTGCAGGAATGCGGATCATCGCACTCGCCACCCGGCCGCTCTACAAAGAGATGCAGAAAGGTGCATTCCGCAGCGATCTCTATTACCGGCTCGCCGGCGCGAAGCTCGAGATCCAGCCCCTGCGCGAACGCCCCGACGAGATCGCGCCGCTTTTGCGCGCGTTGGTGGGGCGCCACATGGCGGAACGCGGGGGGCGCGAGCTGAAATTCACCTCTGGCGCGATGGCGGCGCTGACCGCCCACACCTGGCCGGGCAACCTGCTGGAGATGAGCAATCTGATCGCAACCCTCGATGCCCTCTCGCCCACCGGGCTGATCGATGTGCGCGCGCTGCCGCCCGAATTCGTTCAAACCCTGCGTGGCTCCGGCGAGGAAACATTGCGCGACAAGGAACGGCACGAAATCCTCGGCGCGATCGAAGTCGAGAACGGCAATCTGACACGCACGGCGCGCCGCCTCGGGATTGCCCGCTCGACGCTGTATCTCAAGCTCGAAAGCTACGGTCTGCCGCGGATGCGAAAGAGCTGAGCGAGCGTCCGCAGCGTGTCCGTCGAACCGGACGACAATCGGACAGCTTCGCTCACATCTTCCCGCATAGGCTCTTCTGGCGTTGCCCCCTGTCTGGGGGCAACGAACCAGGAGGGAGGATTATCCATGCCATTGGACCGGGAAAAAACCCGCTCCGTTCAGGTGCTTGGCATCGACGCGGGCGGCACCATGACGGACACGTTCTTTGTCGACGCGAACGGAGATTTCGTCGTCGGAAAGGCGCAATCGACACCGCAAAACGAAGCGCTGGGGCTGCTTGAATCGAGCCGGGAGGGGTTGCAACATTGGGGGCTGAGCCTTGAGGAGGCGTTGTCCTCGATCCAGACCGGGGTCTATTCGGGCACGGCGATGCTCAACCGCGTGGTGCAGCGCAAGGGGCTGCGCTGCGGGCTGATCGTCAATGCGGGAATGGAAGACTTTCATCGCATGGGCCGCGCGATCCAGGCCTATCTGGGCTTTGCCTATGAGGACCGGATCCATCTCAACACCCATTACTACGACGAGCCGCTGGTGCCGCGGCACCTGACGCGCGGCGTGATGGAACGGATCGACATGTTCGGGGACGTGGTGATCCCGCTGCGCGAGGAGACGGCGCGTCAGGCTGCGGCCGAGTTGATCGCCAAGGATGTCGAGGGCATCGTGATCTCGCTTCTGCACAGCTACAAGAACCCCGCCCATGAGCGCCGGGTTCGCGACATCGTCGCCGAGGAGCTGGAGAAAGCGGGCAAGACGACCCCGGTCTTCGCCTCGACGGATTACTATCCGGTGCGCAAGGAGACCCATCGCACCAATACTACCATTCTTGAGGCCTATGCCGCCGAGCCCTCGCGTCAGACCCTCAAGAAGATCACCGGCGCGTTCAAGGAAAATGGCTCGCGGTTCGATTTCCGGGTGATGGCGACGCATGGCGGCACGATCTCGTGGAAGGCCAAGGAACTGGCGCGCACCATCGTCTCGGGGCCGATCGGCGGCGTGATCGGGGCGAAATATCTGGGCGAGGTTCTGGGCTACAAGAACATCGCCTGTTCCGATATCGGCGGCACCTCCTTTGATGTGGCGCTGATCACGCAAAACGAGCTGACGATCCGCAACGACCCGGACATGGCGCGGCTCGTGCTGTCGTTGCCGCTGGTGGCAATGGATTCGGTCGGTGCCGGCGCGGGCAGTTTCATCCGCCTTGACCCCTATACCAAGGCGATCAAGCTTGGCCCGGACAGTGCGGGCTATCGCGTCGGCGTGTGCTGGGCCGAAAGCGGCATCGAAACGGTGACGATTTCGGACTGCCATGTGATCCTTGGCTATCTGAACCCCGACAATTTCCTTGGCGGGCAGGTCAAGCTCGACCGCCAGCGCGCCTGGGACGCGATGAAAACACAGATCGCCGATCCGCTCGGCCTCTCGGTCGAGGATGCGGCGGCGGGCGTGATCGAGCTGCTCGACAGCGATCTGCGCGACTATCTGCGCTCGATGATTTCGGGCAAGGGCTATTCGCCCTCTTCCTTCACCTGCTTCAGCTATGGTGGCGCCGGGCCGGTGCATACCTATGGCTACACCGAGGGACTGGGCTTCGAGGATGTGATCGTGCCAGCCTGGGCCGCGGGGTTCTCCGCCTTCGGCTGTGCGGCCGCGGATTTCGAATATCGTTATGACAAGTCGCTCGACCTCAATATCGCGCGCGACGGGTCGGACGATCTCAAGGCCCATGAGGCGCGCACGCTCAACGACGCCTGGCACGAATTGACCGAGCGCGTGCTCGAGGAATTCGAACTCAACGGCTATGCGCGCGATCAGGTCAAACTGCAGCCCGGTTTCCGCATGCAATACCGCGGCCAGCTCAACGACCTCGAGATCGAAAGCCCGATCCCGGCCGCGAAGACGGCCGAAGACTGGGACAAGCTCGTGGCCGCCTTCAACGACACCTATGGTCGCGTCTATGCTGCCTCGGCACGCTCGCCGGAGCTGGGATATTCGGTCACCGGCGCGATCATGCGCGGCATGGTGCCGATCCCGAAACCGAAAATCCCGAAGGAACCCGAGACCGGGGCGACCCCGCCCGAGGCCGCGAAACTCGGCACGCGCAAGTTCTACCGCAAGAAGAAATGGGTCGATGCCCAGCTTTACCGGATGGAACAGCTTTCGCCCGGCAACCGCATCACGGGCCCCGCGATCATCGAATCCGACGCGACGACCTTTGTCGTGCCGGACGGGTTCGAAACCTGGCTGGACGGGCACCGCCTGTTCCACCTGAAGGAAGTGTAAGGGAGGACACGCAGATGAACGCACCAACGACATTCCGGGGCATCGTCCGTGGCGGCGACACGCTGAAACAGCACCGCGACGGCATCATGGAGGCCACCAAACGCACGGGGCACTATGCCGGGTTGAAGAAGATGGAGCTGCGTGACAGCGACCCCATCATGTACAACAAGCTGTTCTCGCGGCTTCGGGCGGGAGTCGTCGATGCCCGCGAGACCGCCAAAAAGATCGCCGCCTCGCCGATCGTGGAGCAGGAAGGGGAGCTGTGCTTCACCCTTTACAATGCGGCCGGCGACAGCATCCTGACCTCGACCGGTATCATCATCCATGTCGGCACCATGGGCGCCGCGATCAAATACATGATCGAGAACGACTGGGAGAGCAATCCCGGCGTCAAGGATCGGGACATCTTTTGCAACAACGACAGCCTGATCGGCAATGTCCATCCTTGCGACATCCACACCATCGTGCCGATCTTCCACGAGGGCGAGCTGATCGGCTGGGTCGGGGGCGTGACCCATGTGATCGACACCGGCGCCGTCGGCCCGGGCTCGATGACCACGGGTCAGGTGCAGCGTTTCGGCGACGGCTATTCGGTCACCTGCCGCAAGGTCGGCGAAAATGACACGCTGTTCCGCGACTGGCTGCACGAAAGCCAACGCTCGGTCCGGACCACCCGTTACTGGATGCTCGATGAACGCACCCGGATCGCCGGCTGCCACATGATCCGCAAGCTGGTTACGGAGGTGATTGCCGAAGAAGGGATCGAGGCCTACTGGAAATTCGCCTATGAGGCGGTCGAACATGGCCGGCTCGGGCTGCAAAACCGCATCAGGGCGATGACGATTCCCGGCAAGTATCGCCAGGTGGGCTTCGTCGACGTGCCCTATGCGCATGAAGATGTGCGGGTGCCCTCGGATTTCGCCAAGGTCGACACGATCATGCACACGCCCTCGGAGATGACGATCCGCCCGGATGGCACATGGCGGCTCGATTTCGAAGGCTCGTCGCGCTGGGGGTGGCACACCTATAACGCACATTCGGTCAGCTTCACCTCCGGCATCTGGGTGATGATGACCCAGACCTTGATCCCGACCGAGATGATCAACGACGGCGCCGCCTATGGCACCGAATTCCGCCTGCCCAAGGGCACCTGGATGAACCCCGACGACCGGCGCGTGGCCTTCGCCTACAGCTGGCACTTTCTGGTATCCTCCTGGACGGCGCTGTGGCGGGGCCTGTCGCGCAGCTATTTCGGGCGCGGTTATCTTGAGGAGGTCAACGCCGGCAATGCCAATACCTCGAACTGGCTGCAGGGGGGGGGCTTCAACCAGTATGACGAGATCCACGCCGTCAATTCCTTCGAATGCGCGGCCAACGGGGTCGGCGCCAGCGCCATCGGCGACGGCCTCAGCCATGCTGCGGCGATCTGGAACCCCGAAGGCGACATGGGCGACATGGAGATCTGGGAACTCGCCGAACCGCTCGTCTATCTCGGCCGCCAGATCAAGGCGTCCTCGGGCGGCGCAGGCAAGTATCGCGGCGGCTGCGGCTTCGAGAGCCTGCGCATGGTCTGGAATGCCAAGGACTGGACGATGTTCTTCATGGGCAACGGCCATATCAGTTCCGACTGGGGGCTGATGGGGGGCTATCCGGCCGCCTCCGGCTATCGTTTTGAAGCGCATGAAACCGGGCTGAAGGAGATCATCGCGAAGGGCGGCGACATCCCCCATGGTGGCGACACCGATCCCGGCAACCCGGTCTGGGACAGCCTGCTCAAAGGGGCGCGGATCAAGCGCGACAAGCAGGCGATCACCACCGAGGCGATGTTCAAGGATTATGACCTCTATCTCAACTACATGCGCGGGGGGCCGGGCTTCGGCGATCCGCTCGACCGCGACCCCGAAGCGGTGGCCGCCGATGTGAACGGGGGCTATCTGGTCGAGCGCTTTGCCGCGAGCGTCTATGGCGTCGTGTTGACCAGGGGCGCAGACGGGCTTCTTGCAGCGGATGCCGCGGGGACCGAGGCGCACCGCGCTGCGATCCGCAAGGACCGTCTCGCCAAGGCGGTGCCGACCGCAGAATGGATGAAGGGCGAACGCGACCGGATCCTGAAGAAAGACGCGGGCGTGCATGTGCAGCAGATGTTCGCCGCGAGCTTCAAGCTCGGCCCGAAATGGGAGGAAGGGTTCCGCAAGTTCTGGAACCTGCCGATCGACTGGAAACTGATGGAGGCCGATCTGCCGATTCCGTCCTATGGCCGGGACTATTCGATGGATCTGAGTGAACTGCCGGACGTCAAGACCGTCCAGTTCGTCGAAGAATGACCTTCCGGGTGCCGCGTCCGGCGCGGCCCCCCCTTTTTACGGAGACAAACCGATGGCTTACACCAAGGCGAAGATCAAGGATCTGGTTGATGGCAAGATCGACCGGGACACGTTGCACACGATGCTGGCAACCCCCAAGGATGCGGAACGGTTCGTGATGTATCTCGAGGTTCTGCAAGACCAGGTGCCGTGGGAGGACAGGATCATCCTGCCGCTGGGGCCGAAGCTCTACATCGTTCAGCGCAAGAGCGACAACAAATGGGTGGTGAAATCCCATGCGGGCCACGAGTTTTGCGACTGGCGCGAGAACTGGAAGCTGCATGCGGTGATGCGGGTGCGCGAGACCCCCGAGGAGATGGAAGAGATCTATCCGCGCCTGATGGCGCCGACGACGGGGTGGCAGGTGATCCGGGAGTATTATTGCCCCCTTTCCGGCGATTTGCTCGACGTCGAAGCGCCGACGCCCTGGTATCCGGTGATCCATGATTTCGAACCGGATATCGACGCTTTCTACTCGGAATGGTTGGGCCTCAAGATCCCGGACCGGGCCGCCTGACTTGACTGCTGGGCTGAGCGATCAGCCCGGCACTTCTCCCCTTGATTGGCGGGCAGGCAACATCCTGCGGCGGGAGTGACGCAGGCACGGCATTGAATGAGGGCAAAACTGACTGCCCTGACTCGCGCCTCAGCTTGCGACGCGTCGCCTGCGGTGAACCCGTGTTCCGCGCGCAGCCGGTCGGAAATGCACTTGGCGGTATGGCGCTGCTTGCGATGCATGGTCTGGCTGGCCGAGAGCCAAGCATCCATGATCGCGATGAACCCATCCACTTCGGGCTTTTGATCGGTGCCGTGTGCGGGTACCCGGGCGGCGACCTGAACGGCCATCTCTTTGCCCGCCGTGTCGCGCGAGATGTTGACATATGACGTTGCCGCGCATCGGCTCATTCCCTTGGCACAGGCCAGCGGACCTTTCGATACAATTCTAATGTATAGATCTTCACGCCCTCCCAGCCTGACGCAAGAAAAGCAGAGTGGCCGACTTTTACACCGCCGTTCTCAGCGACGACGCGGCCAGATTCCACTATAACCCATCGGCCTTCACGACGACCAGCCTGGGCCCGGCCGCGGAGCCTGGATGGCCCACCGAAGACGGCGACCGCGGTTGCGGCAACCGGCGCGGCACATCCCTTCCGGCAAAGCTACGCGTCGAAAATCACCCCCCGAGCAGGGAGCGTTTTGCGCCCTCGACATGCCGAAGGGTGAGCGTCGCGGCAAGTTCGGCGTCCCCCGCCCGGCAGGCGAGCAGAAGCTCGGCATGTTCCGCCACGGCCTTCGAATGCGCCTCGCCGAGCGACAGCTGCGCCCGCAGATGGCGGTCGCTCAGGTTCAGCAGCGTGTCGATGACCCCCACGTAAAGCCGCTGCCCGCCGGCACTGTACAATGTGCAATGGAAGCGTCGGTTTTCCCCGATCCAGTCGGCAGGCGCGGTCGCCCGCGCAAAGGCCTGATGCGCGGCCTCCGCCGCCGCCAGCACGGCCGACGTCATATGCGGGACCGCATGCCGGATGGCGTCGCTTTCGACGAGGGCGCGCAGCCGGAAGATCTCCTCGATCTCCGACACCGAAAGATCGGTCACGAAAGCGCCACGATGCCGCCGTGTCTCTACCAGTCCGATCTGCTCGAGTCGGCTGATCGCCTCGCGCACCGGGATCCGGCTAACGTTGAAGGCACCGGCGATCTCTTCCTGACGAAGAGCGGCGCCCTGCTCCAGATCCCCCAGCACGATGGCGCGCCGCAACGCATCGAACACGATATCCGTTGCGGATTTTGTCTTCGACAGATCGCTGCTCTCAAATTTCAATGCCATGACAATCCAGCCTCGTTCGCCTTCTTGTTATCAGAAATCCATCACGATACAAATTGGATCCAATAGCCAATATTGGCACCAACAAGACCCGGTATCGCCCGCCATGAAGGCCGCGACGGGCCAACGGAGGGAAGATGCGCAGCACAAAGGTCATTCACGTTGTCTCTTGCCATGCCGAGGGCGAAGTCGGCGATGTCATCGTCGGCGGGGTCGCCCCTCCCCCGGGCGATACGGTGTGGGAACAGCGGGCCTGGATCGCAAAGGATCAGGGGCTGCGCAATTTCGTGCTGAACGAGCCGCGCGGCGGCGTCTTCCGGCACGTCAACCTGCTGGTGCCGCCGCGCGCCCCCGAGGCACAGGCCGGCTGGATCATCATGGAGCCCGAGGACACGCCACCGATGTCGGGCTCGAACTCGATCTGCGTCTCGACGGTGCTGCTCGACAGCGGCATCATCCCGATGCAGGAGCCGGTGACCGAGATGGTGCTCGAGGCGCCAGGCGGGCTGGTGCGGGTGCGGGCCGATTGCGCGCATGGCAAGGCCGAACGCATACATGTCGAGAACCTGCCCTCCTTTGCCACCCGGCTCGGCGTGCCGCTCGAAGTGCCCGGGCTTGGCACGATCACCGTCGACACCGCCTTTGGCGGCGACAGTTTCGTGGTGGTCGACCCGGTGGCGCTTGGCGTCACGCTGCGCGCCGACCGGGCGCGCGAGATCGCCGAGCTGGGCATCCGTATCACCAATGCCGCCAATGCCCATTATCGCTTCGAGCACCCCGAAAAACCCGACTGGGCGCATCATTCCTTCTGTCTTTTCGCCGGGCCGATCACCCGCGAGGGCAACCGGCTGAGCGCGCAATCGGTGGTGGCGATCCAGCCCGGCAAGCTCGACCGCTCGCCCACCGGCACCGCGGTCTCGGCGCGCATGGCGATCCTGCACGCGCGCGGCGAGATGGGACCCGAAGACTGCTTCACCGGGATCTCGATCATCGGCTCGCAATTCGAGGGGCGCATTCTGGGCACTGCGCAGGTGGGCGGTTTGGCGGCGATTCGGCCCGAGATCAGCGGACGCGCCTGGATCACCGGCACGCATCAGCACATGCTCGACCCCGCCGATCCCTGGCCCGAGGGCTATCGCATTTCAGACACCTGGCCGCGCCTGTTTTGAAGCGCCGGGCTGGGGCGCGCACGTCCCGGCCCGTCTTCTGTCGACGGCTCGGAACCGCTGTGCCGCGAAAGCGGCACGCGAGATCGCCGGCGTCCGGCAGGGCAAAGAATAGCTTAAACTACGCAAGATCCTGTCCAGCAGATGGAGCGAAACTCGGTCGAGGGCTTCCGGTGTGGCCGGAGGCGCTTGTGTGGAAGGATCACAGGATTTGCCGCGATGACCCGGGGGAGATTACGGGCTGGATAGCCCCGGTGAAATATGATCTGGTGCAGTGTCATCAGGATTGGCTTGAGCATTGGGTGGACAGGCATGAACACGAGCATTCCGCTCCCGGCGAACGGGTTGGGCGGCTTTCGTCTCCGGGTCTTCGCGACCGAGGACGAAGCAGCCAGCCGTCTTGCCTGGTTGCTCGGTTACGCCCAGACCCCGCCCGAGATCACCCGCTGCGAAAGCCTGAACGACGCGCTTGACGATGCCGGAACGATGCCCGTTCTGGTGCCCGTCATCCCCGCCGTTGACCAGATCCGGGAGGCGCTTGAGGCGGGGGCGGCCCCGGCCACCGCGCTCTCGGACTGGTGCGACCGCACAACCGACTTTTTGCAGACCTGTCGGCAGGCGCGCCGCCGCATCGTGCTGCTGGATGCCGCGATGATGCAGGCTCAGCCGCATGAGCTCGCGGCCGATCTTGGCGCGCGCCTCGGCGAGAAGCTCGACTTGCGCACGGAGACGCCGAACCTCGCCCCCGCGCCCAGCGCCTCCGCCTATGCGGCGCTGGCCGCCTGCCTCGTGGCGGGAGATCCGATGGCTACGGCCCTCGCCGACGAGATCGAGGCGATGACGCTCGGCCCGGTCAGTTCGCGGCTGCCCGCGCGCGCGACGCTTGAGGCGATCACGACCGCTCTGCGCTTCGAAAGCAATGAGCAACGTCTGATGCGCGACAGCCTCGCGCAATTACTTTCGACAGTGACGGGGCTGGAAAAGGATCTTTCGACCGCGCAGGACGAGTCCCGGGCCACCGCCAAACAGCTGCAGGAAAAGACCCGGCAGATGCAGGAAAAGACCACCGCGATGGAATCGCTTCTGCACATGAAAAGCCGTGAACTCGTTCAGGTGGCCGCCGAGCGCGCGCGGCTGGCAGAAGAGAAGGCCCATCTTTCCGGACTGCTGGAAGGCGCCCATTACGAGATTACCGCGCTGCGCGAATCGACCTCGTGGAAGATCACCAGACCGCTGCGGGCGCTGCGCGGCGGCTCGAACGAGGGCTGAGGCCGCACCCGCCTGTACCCCGTGCTTTGCATTCTATGGACCGGACGGAAATGCAGATCGAGACCGCGGCTGAGCCGCTCCTTCGGGAGATCCTTGCCAGCCTGGAGACCCCGCACTCACTCCCCGAGGGCGGGGTGTCCTTTGATCTCGCCCGACAGGTCGCACGGGCGCTGGCGCTGGCCGATGCCCCGCAGGCGGGACCATTGGGCGCAGCACTGACGCCACTTCTGCGCGCGCTCGAACGCCGCCTGCGCGAAGACTGGGCGCTCCAGCAGATCCGGCTTCAGAAAACCGTTTTCGAGGAGCAACAGTTGCGGGCGCTCCTGCGCGCCGAGCGGGCCGCGGGGGTGACGGAGCGTCTGACCGGGCCGGGTCGGGCGCTGGGCGTGCTGTTCGCGCGCGCGCTTGAGGCGCTGCCCCCGGAAAATCGCCCGGGCCTTCTCGACGAGGCCTTTTATCTCGCCACCAATCCCGATGTCGCGGCTGCGGGCGTGAATGCCACGGCGCATTACCTCTCGAGCGGCGCGACCGAAGGGCGGATGCCCGCGGATCTGGTCGCACCCTGCCCGGAAGGCTTCGCCGAGCGCCCGCTCACGCTAGAGGCGCTGTTCCGGGCCTCTAAACCCGTCTTTCCCGAAGGTCTGAGCGAGGGCCTCCGCGGCGCCGCGCTTGCTCTCCTTGGCCGCGAGATGCCGCGCGTCAGCGTCATCGTGCCGAGCTGGAACCGGGCGCAGACCGTGGCCAGCGCGATTGCCTCCGCGCTGTTGCAATCCTATGCGCCCTCCGAGGTGATCCTTGTCGATGACGGCAGCCACGATGCGACGCTCGCTCTGCTTGCGGCCAATTTCGCCGAACCGATCGCCGATGGCCGGTTGATCGTGATCGAAACGCCCCATGCGGGCGTCTCTGCGGCGCGCAATGCCGGGCTCACCCGGGCCACGGGCGAGATCGTCGCCTATCTGGACAGCGACAACAGCTGGCACAGTGATCACCTGCTTTACGCCTGCGCGGGGCTTTTGCAGAGCGGCGCGGAGAGCCTCTATACCGCCGTGTGCCGCCACAATATCGATGATGGCTGGAGTGACATCCTGTTTGCGCCCTTCGACCGGGCACGACTTGAGCGCGAGAATTTCATCGACCTCAACGGCTTCGTGCATCGGCATGGATTGTTTGAACGGTGCGGCGGTTTCGACACCGGACTGACCCGGCTCGTCGACTGGGACCTCGTGCTGCGTTACAGTGCCGAGGCCGCGCCGGGCGCTTTGCCGGTGATCACGGCACATAACGTGCTCTGCCGTACGGTGCTCAACAACATCACCGGCAGCGAACCGCTCGAACCCAATCTGGCGCGGATCCGCGCGAAGCTTCCCCCAATCGCGGAGGGCACGGAATGACCGGTGCGGCCGAGGCCGAGATCGCGGCGCTGCGGGCGCAAAACCGCTTCCTGATCGAAGAGATCGAAGCGTTGCGCCGCCAGCTTGCGGACTGCCGCAACGAAGCGGTGCGGCTCGAGCGGTTGCTGATCGCCGCACAGGATGCCGCCGCCCGGACACCGCGATGAACCCCGCCAGCGCGCAGGAGATGGCCGCGCTGCGCGCCCGCGGGCTTTTTGACGCCACCTGGTATGGCGCGCGCCATGCCGATGTGCTGCGTAGCGGGCTTTCGGCGGAGGAGCATTTCCGCCGTATCGGCTGGGCCTTGGGGCGCGACCCGGGCCCGGGCTTTTCAGTGCGGTTCTACCAGAGCGTCCATGCCGATGTGATGGCGGCAGAGATGGATCCGCTGCGCCATTATCTCGCCTCGGGCTGGCGCGAGGGGCGCCTGACGACGCCCCCGGCCTGCGGCATGGTGCGGGAGGATGCGCTGACGCAGGTTTCACGGCTGCGCCAGCTTATGGAAACCGGCGGGCTGACCGCAGGCCCCTGTGCGGCCCTGACGCATCACGCCGGACAGACCGGCGCGCCGGCGGTTGCCGCGGCCGAAGCACTCGGATTCTGGCATCTGCACAGCGGCGCCCCGGATCAGGCGCTGCACTGGTTTTCGCGTGCACTCGCGCTGGCCCCCGGGGCCGCGCAGCGTCTGCGCCTCGATCCGCTGCGGATCATCGCCGCGCAGGAGGCGGGCGAGCGCGCACAGGCCAGGGCCCTCGCGGAGGCCGCCCCCGAAAACGCTGCCCGGGCTCTGGCAGAAACCCGCCTTGCCGAGACCGATACCGCACGGCTCGCCTGCCTCAACCGCGCCTTCATGCAGGCGGGTCTCGCCCCCGCCCGGCTCGCGGAAGGCCCGATGCCCGCTTTCGACCGGCTCGATGCGACGGCGCCTGTTGCAGAGACCGGGGGGCCCTGCGTCTCTGTGCTACTCGCGGCCCGCAATGCCGAAGCCACGCTCCCCGCGGCGCTGCGTTCGCTTTGTCGGCAAAGCTGGCAGGCGCTCGAGATCCTCGTCATCGACGATGCAAGCACCGACGGGACCGCGGCAGTCGCCGCGCGTGCTGCGGCCGCGGATCCGCGGATCCGGCTCTTGTCGCTGCCGCAAAACCTCGGCGCCTACGGGGCGCGCAATGCCGGGCTCGCCGTAGCGCAAGGCGCCTTCATCACCCTCCATGACGCGGACGACTGGGCCCATCCGGAGCGGATCTCCCGGCAGATGCGGTTTTTGTGCGCCACCGCGGGGCACGCGGGCGTGATGAGCCTGCAAGCCCGGCTGCGCCCGGATCTGGGCCTGAGCCGCTGGACCGGCACCGGCGAGATGCTGTTTGAAAACCTGCCCTCGCTGCTACTCCCAACGGCGCTGCTGCGTCAGGTGCTCGGCGGCTGGGACAGGGTCAAGGTTTCGGCCGACAGCGAGCTTCTGCGCCGACTGCGCCATCTGTTCGGGCCCGGGGCGGTTGCCACCCTCCCCGACGGCCCGCTCGCGCTGCAACGCGACGATGGCCGCAACGCCACCGCCGACAGCGCCACCGGGATGGGCTGGTTCTATTACGGCGCCCGGCGCGAGTATTACGAGGCGCAGCTCTGGCATCACCGGCAGGCGCGCTGCCTCCGCTATCCCCCAGAGGGCACCGCGCGCCCCTTTCCCGCGCCAGCCCCGCTCGATCCGCAGAATTCCCCCGGTGCAACGACGCAGGTGACCCGGGTCTATGCCGGGCTCATGTCTCAGCTCGATGCCGGAGTTGCCCAGCTTCTCGACTGGCTGGAAGAGGACCGGCAGGCAGGCCGCAGCGCGGCTCTCGTGCCGCTTTACGCCACTGCCGCGGGCGCGCTCTCGCTCCATCCGCTCCTGCGCGCGCGCATCGACGGGGAGCGGCTCAGGGTGCTGTGCTTTGGCGAGCGGGTACGCTGCGAGACCTTCCAGCGCCTGCCCGGCCAGCGCATCGACGAACCGCATCGCTACCTGCCCGAGGTGGACGCGGGCGGCCGCGCGGTGTTGCGCCCCGGCGCAGTGCCCGCGGCGGGCTAACGGGGGCGACGCTCAAGCAGCCAGCGCAGTGGCGCCGTCGCGCGCCAGATGCGCGAACGCACCATCGCCGCGAGCGCTATCTCCGCGGCGTTCAGCCGTGCCGTGAGCGCGTCGCGCTCCTGCACCAGCGGCGCGATACGCGCCTCGAGCGCGCGCCGCGCGCGGTATTCCTGTTCGAGTTGGCCCTGAACATCGCGCAGATGCGCCATCAGGATTTCCACCTCTGCCGCCGGATCCATTTCTGCCGGTTGTTGCGCCATCTGCCCTCCGCGGCCCCTTGCTTCGCCTGCCGCGGGGCCCCGTCTGCCACTTAGCCCCGAACGCGCGCGCCATTCCAGCCCCTTCCGCCGCCCTGCCCCGCCGCCTATAAGGGCGCCGGAGCAGCACGGAAGGCGAGGCGATGTTGAAGGTCTACCCGTTCGGCGACTACAGCCACCGCCAGCCGCTCGCCTATGCGCCGATCCGCACACTCTGCTCAGACAGGATCACTCTGACCGACAAGCTCGAGGCGGCTGATCTTGTGGTGCTCGCCCACAGCAAGGATCTGGACCGGCATGGTGCGGCGCTGAGGGCCCGGCTCGGGCGCGGCCAGCGCCTCGTCCTGCTTTCCGAAGAGCCGTTCTGGGACAGTGTCTGGGCGGCAGACCCGCTCACCCGCGTGCAGATCCACCGCACCGAGACGGGCCCTCTGCCCTTCACCTTCCTCAACCACGCCACTTCGCGCCTCTATGATTTCGCCGAGATCCCCTATTTTCTGCTCACCGACCGGCGTTTTTTCACCCGCTATGCCACCTGGTTTCACCGCAATGCGGCCCTGAGCGCGGCGGATTGGGCGGCGCGCTGGGATGCCGCCGAGCGCGACATTGCCTTCGTTGCCGAATATCGCAACGAGGCGAAGTTCGACATCTGCCGCGGCGGTGGCGAGATCCTCGGGCTCGGCAGCTGGCGCACCCGCCTTGCGCTCGCCTGCAACCGGGGCAGAGTGCTCCGGATGGGCGCAGGCTGGAATGATCTGCCCCGGCGCCAGAGCCTGCCCGACTGGCACCTGGAGAAATTTCTCGACCTCGACGGGCGCTGCCGCGTGCTTTCGGCGATCGAGAACACCCATCAGCGCAATTACGTCTCGGAAAAGATCTTCGACAGTTTCGCGCTTGGAGCGGTGCCGATCTATGTGGCCGATCCCGCGCACCTTGTGCACGGGCTGGTATCGGGCGGGATCATCAACCTCTGGGGCCTCACGCCCGACGAGGGGGCCGCAGCGCTCGACGCGTTTCACCCCGACGCGGCGTTCCGGGAAGGCTATATCGCGACGCAGGCGCAGATGGCGCGGCTTTTCGGCACAGCCGCGGCGCTCTCTCGCGAACAACGCCGCCTCGCCACGGCGCTTTGGGACGAACTCGTCGCGGTCTGCGAGGCATCGCTGCCCGCGCACTGAGGCGATGGCACCGCACGGCGCGGGTGGGTGCGTTGCAATTGACGCATGAATGTGGCCTAAGTTGCGTAACGCCCAGCTCCATTCAGAGAAGTTCTCATGCCCCAAGCTTTTCGCGACGCGCCACCGGCAAGCCTCGTGCTGATCGGCCCGCCGCCCTTGGAGGCGCTCGCTCCGCTCATCGCGGCGGCCCCGGGCGCCGTGGTGCTTGTGGAACCCAACCCTGATCTGGCCGTGCGGATGGAGCGGCAATTCGCGTCGCGCGAGAGCGTGAAGGTGCTTCCTTTCGGCATTGATGCCGCGCCCGGTCATGCGGATCTCTCAAGCTTCAATTTCCCCGGCCTGCGCAGCCTGCGCCGCCCGACGCCGGCGCTGCGCGCGCTTTTGCCCGGGCTGCAATTGCGCTCCAGCCTGCATGTCGAGGTGATCACGCCCGCGGAGCTGATCGCCCGGATCGGCCCGCTGCCGCGCCCGCAGCACTTGTGGATTGATGCACCGGGCGCGGAGATGGCGATCCTGCAGGGGCTGCTTGAGGCCGGGGCGCTGGAGCGGATCGACCGGATCCGGCTGCGCTGTCCGGCCGAAGAAATGTTCGAGGGCGGCTCTTCTGTGGCCAACCTGCGCAACTGGGCCGAGGCGGAGGGACTGCGGATGATCGCCGAGGATCTGCACGATCCCGACTGGCCGGAACTGACATTCGAAATCGACGTGGTTGCCCAACAGCTGCGCAAGACCCGCGAGGAGCTGGATCGGCAGGTCGCCCGGGCCGAAGCGCTGGAGGCGCAAGGTGCGGAGCAGGCACGCCAGTGCGAGAGGCTGGAAGCGCAACGCGCTGCAATTGAAGCCGAGGCCGGGGCCGCGCAAGCCGCGCTTGCCGACAGGCTCACGGCGATGGAGGCTCGGGCGCAGAGTGCCGAGACTGCGCTCAAACGAAGTGAAATCCGCGTCAAGACGCTTGAGGTCGAGAGGAGCGCTCAGGCGCAGGCGCGCGAGGCAGCGCAACAGGCGCTGAACGGCTCGAAGGCGGAAACCGCGACATTGCGCGAGGCGCTCACCGCGATGGAGACCCGGGCCAAAACGGCTGAGTCTATCCTGAGCCAGCGCGCGACCCGGATGGAGGACGCCGAGGCCGCACAAAAGCGCATGGCGGAGAAGCTCGAACAGAAAGATCTCGACCTCGGCGTCGCGATGCGCAGTCAGGCCGCGGCACAGTCGGATCTGCTTGATCTGCGCGGTCGGTTCGAGGCGTTGCAGACCGAAAAGCAGACGCTTGACGCCTTGCTGCGCCGGGTCACCTCGCGGTTGAGCGCCGCCTCGGACCATCTGCACATGCTCGCCGCGATGCCGACGGAGCCGACACCGTCCGACAGCGCCGCACCGGCGATTGACGCGGTGCCGACGGAGGCACGGACGGCGGAAGGCAAGGGGGAAGACCGGCCATGACCGACCCCGACAGTGCCGCGGACCTGCAACGCTTCGTTGATGACGCGCTGGCGCTGCTGGACAACTACCGGCCAGTGCGCGGCCCGGTTCCGACCGAACCGCTCGAAAGCCTTCTGGACCAGTGCCTCGCGCAAACGGCACGGCTCGCCGAAACCGGCCCGGAACCGCTGCGGCTGATCCATCATTTCGCCTGCACCGGCGGCACATTGATGACCCGGGCGCTGGCCTGTCAGCCCAATACCATGGTGTTGAGCGAAGTCGATCCGTTCAGCCGCTGGTTCCGGCCTCCCGGAAGCTTCGCGCCGAGCGATCTGATCTTTCTGGCACGGCAATGCCGTCTGCCTCCCACGGAGGCCACAATCGAACGGATGTTCGTTGCCGCGCTCAGGAGCCTCTGGGAGGATACGTTCCGCGACGGACGCAGGCTCGTGCTGCGCGATCACAGTCATTCGCATTTCTGCACCGCTACCGAGCCCTCCGAACGCCCGCTGATGGGCGCGATGCTGGCCAGACATTTCGAGTTGCGGCAGGTGATCACCGTACGACACCCGCTCGACTCCTTCGTTTCACTGCATCTCATGAACAGCGCGAAAGGGCCGGTGGCGCATCTGGAAGGCTATGCCGCGCGCTATCTCGCCTTTCTGGACGCCTATCCGGAGGTCCAAATCCGTTATTTCGAGGATTTCGCGCGCGACCCCGAGACCGAATGCCGGGCCCTGACCGAGATCCTTGCCCTGCCCTTCGATCCGCGCTGGCAGGATCTGTTACAGCTGATCTCGATGTCCGGCGACAGCGGCCGCAAGGGGCGGCGCATCGAGCTGCGCCCCCGCCGGCCGCTTCCCGAAGTTGTGCAAGCCGATCTGGCAACACCGGCGCCGAGCTATGAAGCGCTCTGTGCCCGACTTGGATATGACCCCGATCCGGCCGGCGCGGTGACACCGGCGCGCTGAGCCTCCTGCCCCGCGCGGCGGCGGCAACGGGATTTCGCGCCTTGTCCGGTTTCCGGGCTTGTGCTAGGCCAACCGGCAATTACGCCGGTGCCCGTTCGCCACGGCTTGGTCCGGGTGTGCGCTGCGCAAGTCCGGGGTGCCAACCGATTGCAAGGACGGATAATGGGCATGACGAAAAAGGCTTTGATCACCGGTGTCACCGGGCAGGACGGCTCCTATCTGGCGGAATTCCTGCTTGCCAAGGGCTATGAGGTGCACGGGATCAAGCGCCGGGCGTCGCTGTTCAACACCGGTCGGGTCGACCACATCTACGAAGATCCCCATGTCGACAATTCCCGGTTCCGGCTCCATTACGGCGATCTGACCGATACCTCGAACCTCACCCGCATCCTGCGCGAAGTCGAGCCCGACGAGGTTTATAACCTCGGCGCGCAAAGCCATGTGGCGGTGAGCTTCGAGGCGCCCGAATATACCGCGGATGTCGATGGCATCGGCACGCTGCGGCTCCTCGAGGCGATCCGCTTTCTCGGGCTGGAGCAAAAGACCCGGTTCTATCAGGCCTCGACCTCGGAGCTTTTTGGCCTCGTGCAGGAGATCCCGCAGCGCGAGACCACGCCCTTCTATCCGCGCAGCCCCTATGCGGTGGCAAAGATGTATGCCTACTGGATCACGGTGAACTACCGTGAAAGCTACAACATGTATGCCTGCAACGGCATCCTCTTCAACCACGAGAGCCCGCGGCGCGGCGAGACCTTCGTGACGCGCAAGATCACGCGCGGGCTGTGCAACATCGCCCAAGGCCTCGAACCCTGCCTCTACATGGGCAATATCGACAGCTTGCGCGACTGGGGCCACGCGAAGGATTATGTGCGCATGCAGTGGATGATGCTGCAGCAGGAGGCACCGGAAGACTTCGTGATCGCCACCGGGGTGCAATATTCGGTGCGCGAATTCATCAGCTGGACTGCGGCGGAACTCGGGATAACGCTCGCATTCAGCGGCACCGGCGTGGACGAGATCGCCACCGTGACGGCGATCGAGGGCGACATGGCGCCGGCGCTGAAAGTGGGGGATGTGGTGATGCGGATCGACCCGCGCTATTTCCGCCCTGCCGAGGTGGAGACGCTTCTGGGTGATCCGGCGAAAGCAAAGCAGAAGCTCGGCTGGGTGCCCGAGATCACCGCGCAGGAAATGTGCGCCGAGATGGTGGTCGAGGATCTCAAGGCCGCGAAACGGCTCAAGCTGCTCAAGGCGCATGGCCTTGAGTTGCCGGTGAGCGTAGAAAGTTGACCGGCATATGATCCCTTCCGGTCTTTTTAACGAGATACTTGTTGTTAGTTTGCCCCAATCGTCTGACCGCAGGGATCATATCCGATCGCATTTTGCCGAAGTCGGCATCACCGCGTACCGCTTCTTTGATGCTTCGGGGCCGGAAGACCCGGAAGTGACGGCATTGTTCGAGGATGACAAGGTGGCCGGCTATCCACCCTGTTTCCGCTGCGGCAAGCTCGAATGCGGTCGGCCGGATTGCAACAATGTGCTGACCCCCCAGCAGGTGGCCGTTTTCGTCACTTATCTCAGGCTTTGGCGGCATGTCTCGGCCGGCGGAGGGCGGGTGCTCGTCTGCGAGGATGATGTGCTGTTCCACCCTTGGGCCGGGCAAGTCCTGAACCGGTTGCAGGTGGAGATCGCGCGCGGAGATCTGAGTTTTTCCGGCAGTGCACCACGGCTCTTCCGACTGGGCTGGGCGCTCGGACCGGACCATGACGCGGAAATGCCGTTCCGTGTCGACGACACGCTGAGGATGTCAAACCCCTGCCATGCGCTCACGGCGGCCTATGCGCGTGACCTGCTGGCCTGTTTCGACCGGGTCGTGCATACCGCGGACGTGTTTCAGCACCAGCTCGCCCCGATCTCGCAAACCGCGGCGCGAACGGTATTTCCTCCGATCGCCTCGGAGCTATCCTGGTCGGTGGGAACGCTGGAATCGTTGATCCACCCCAAGGATCGGCACGCCGACTGGCTGGAGGCCCAGGGCCGCGGCGAGGAGGCCGCGCGCTATCGCGAGAAAATCGCGCAGCATTTTCGCGACACGGCTCACAAGACCCCTTCGTAGATCACCTGCCGGGTGAGCGGCGTTTGGTGCACATCGAGCGGCCGAAGCCGGCTGAAGATACGGGAGAAGGGCGCCTCGGCCTCGCTGGCGGGGTTGAGGCCCGCAATCCAGCCATGCGCCGCGCGCGCCGCGGGCTCGTGCGGCTCGAAGGCCCAGCTGAACAGGCAGCGCGTTCCGGGGTAAGCCGCCTTGAGCGCCCGCAAAAAAGCCTCGGTGTCGATGATGTATTCAAGAAAGCCGCTCATCACGATGACATCGGCCGAGACCCGGGGAAAACGCGTCTCGCGGTTGTAATCGCACAGGAAGACATCCCCCTCGCCGGGGACGCAATCCACGGGCTGATAGGCGCCAAGAGCGAGATGACGTCGGAGCGACTGATTGCCGGATCCGAATTCGACGACCGAGGATCCCGGCGGAATATGTTTTGCGATCCGTTGATTGCGGGCATCCCAAGGGGGCGGTGACGCGGCAACGCGTGCCCAGCGTTCAACGTCCGTCCGCGCGCTCGGGCCCGGGAAGGCCGCGAGGAAGGCCTGCAGGTCGGGTCGCACCGGACCCAGGCCGTCGAAATCGGCCCGGGCCTGCGCGATCAGGGTTTCGACGGAGGGCTCGAGCGCGCGCAGAGGCGCCTCTGCGCGGGCCGCCTGCTCCATGCTGGCAAAATAGTCGCGAAACTTGAAATCGCCCCCGAAGACCCGGTCCGAAAGTTGCATCCAGCGGCTCGGGATGCCGTAGGCATCGGCCAGAATGAGGCCGTGGAGCGAGCTCGACAGGATCGCGTCGCACGAACAGACATCGTCGACGAACCCGAAAATCCGGGCGTCTCCGTCCAGTGCGGACTGGGTGATGTCGATCACGCGCACATCTGCCTCGGCGCGGAACCGCGCCAGCGCGGGAAGATCGCGATCAATGTAGTGGGGGATGATGCCAAGCCGGTAGCGCCGTGCCGCCGGCGCGGGGGCATAGAACCGGGGAAACAGAAGGGCCGGGTCACAATAGATCTCGGGGCAGTCGATGCCGCGTTCCAAAAGACGTGCCCGGGTCAGGGGGCCGCGCACCGCGGCCACATGCGCGGGCCGGACATCCGGTTGCAGGAACGCCATGCTTTGCGAGATCTCGCCGATCCCCCAGAGGATGCTGCCGGGGGTAATCCATTTCATCGTGCTGCCGCAGATCATCAAGTGGGGGTCCGGGCTCATGTCCGTGTAGTCGACGAGTTCCGGGGCGCAGCCGGAGACCTTGGCAAAAAGAGTGGGGCTGATCGCATCGCCCCAGTTCCAGACCTCGTTGCGCGGTCCACCGCCGGTCCAGCAGCGCAGGGTCTTCACCCCCATCATCGTCTCACTTGTCATCGACCCTGCCCGCTCCACCGGTTGCTCTGTGATGACCCGCCGCAGGGGCGGGCCCGGGTTTGACGTCCGAACCCCAAATGGTAGATAGCCCTTGCATACCGGCCCCCCCTCTTTAAGGAAAGCAACGAAGCAACACCACCGGGCGCTGGCTCGGTCAATCGGAGCAAACGATATGACCAAGTTCTACGTAGCAGGCCATCGCGGCATGGTCGGAGGCGCAATCCTGCGCAAGCTCGAAACACGTATTGCCGCCGGGGAGCCGCTTGAGTTGCTGACCCGCACTCATGCCGAGCTGGATCTGACAAACCAGTCGGCGGTGCGCGATTTCATGCAGGCCGAAAAACCCGATGTGGTGATCCTCGCTGCGGCCAAGGTGGGCGGTATCCACGCCAACAACACCTATCCCGCCGAATTCATCTACGAAAACCTGATGATCGAATGCAACGTGATCCATCAGGCCTTTGCCGCCGGGGTGCAGCGGCTGCTCCAGCTCGGCTCGTCCTGCATCTATCCCAAAGCCGTGCCGCAGCCGATGGCCGAGGACGCGCTTCTCACCGGCACGCTTGAACCCACGAACGAACCCTATGCCGTGGCCAAGATCGCCGGGATCAAGCTGTGCGAGAGCTACAACCGGCAATATGGCGTCGATTACCGCTCGGTGATGCCCACCAACCTCTATGGCCCGGGCGACAACTTCCACCCCGAGAACTCGCATGTGCTGCCAGCCCTGATCCGGCGCTTTCACGAGGCGGCTCAAGCGGGCACCGAGGAGGTGGTGATCTGGGGATCCGGCACGCCGATGCGTGAATTCCTGCATGTCGACGACATGGCAGAGGCCTCGCTGTTCGTGCTCGACCTCGACAAGGCCATCTATGAGGCCAATACCCAGCCCATGCTCAGCCATATCAACGTGGGCAGCGGCACCGATATTTCCATCATGGATCTGGCAAAGCTCGTGGCGCGGGTGACGGGCTATAAAGGCCGGATCACGAACGATCCCACGAAGCCCGATGGCACGATGAAGAAACTGATGGATGTCAGCCGTCTGGCACAGATGGGCTGGACGGCGCGGATCGGGCTTGAGGAAGGCGTCGCGGAAACCTACCGCTGGTTTTGCGACACCACGAAAATCCGGAACTGACACTGGCGCGCCAGAAATAGCTCGAACTTTTCTCCGCCAGCGGAAAGCGCTAGAATGCGCCAACTTTGCTCAAAGAAAGAGACCATTAGATGGCGAACAGTGCGCAGGGAACGCTTCAGGATTGCGGTGTCATTTATGCCGTAACCGGAGAGCCCTATTTCAAGGAGATGCGTACGTCGATCCGGTCGATCCGTGCGGTGCATCCCGATCTGCCGATCACCGTCGCCTATTCCTGGGAAGGGGCGCTGGCGCGCGAACTGCTGGCGGGGATCGCCCATATCGACTTTCTCGACCTGACCGAGACCGTGCGGGCCTCGGGACTAAAGATGAGCGACGGCATGGAGCGCAGCCGCGGCGTCAAGATCAACACGATCAATGTTTCGCCCTATCGCTTCACCCTGTTTCTCGACACGGACACTTACGTGCGCAAGACGCTGGTGCCGATGTTCGATGCGCTGCGGGAAGACGACACGCAGATCGTGCTCACCAATGAGCCGATCGCCTACTATCCGAAGGAGCAATACGAAAAGGGCATCGCCGATGGCGACCGCCCGAATGCGCAGGGGCTGATCGCGCTTTCGAACCCGAAATACTTCAACTCGGGCGTCTTCGCGTTCCGCGACACGATCCGCGACTATGGTGCCGGCACCGGCTGGGTCGAACAGTTCCTGACTCAGTCGCAGGCCCCGGCAACCAGCAACTGGGCGCGACTGTGCGACCAGACCGCGCTGAACAAGACCATGAACCGATTGACGGAGATTCCACGCAAAGTTCTTTCCAACACCGTGTGGAACGCCCAGTGCAAGATTCTGTTCGAACTGCATAAACAGGGTCTTTGGGACGATATCCATATCATTCATTGCAAGATGGTGCATCACCTTGGGCCCGAGCCCGAAAAGCTGGTGCATGGCCAATATATCAGCAGCTTCGAGTTGATCAAAACCTGATCTCTGGGTCCGGGGACTCCACAAGCAGCATCTGCAGATGACAGGCAGGCCCGCGGCCGCGGGGGGCCGGGGGAGGAAAAATGCACGTTCTGGTCGTAGGTTTCAGCGTCACCGCCGAAAAGTCCTTTGTCGAGCGCTGCCAGGAGCGGCTGAGCCCGCAGGCCGGGATCCGGCTCTCCAAAGTCGGGATCGGCGGCTGGTTTCCGTTTCTGCTGCGCCATGTGATCGACGAGATTCTTGAGCACAACCGCCCCGACCATGTGGTGTTCGAGATCGCCACGCCAAGCCTGCGCAGCCAGAACCGCAGCCAGGAAGACCATCTTGAGAGCCTCCGCTGCCTCGTCGCCTCGGCTGTCAAACACGGGGTGGGCCGGATCTCTTTTCTTGACCTGCCCCGCAGCGATGTGGAGGAGGCGACCGACTGGCAATGGGCGATGCACCGCGCCTTTTGCGAAGAATACGCGCTTGGCTACCGCGCGGTGCCTCTTGCCGAGGGGATGCTGCGCGATGTCGTTCATCCCACCGCCGAAGGCGTGAGAGTCTTCGCCGACGCCCTGATGGCGCTGATCGAGACCACTCCCCCGCTTTCCACCACGGCGCGCGACCGGCTGGCGGAGTTGCGCAACCCTTATAGCAGTATTCCGGCTTATCATTACGGCCGCGGCAGCGCGGGGCTGCGCGATTATGCGCGCGGCGGCTACGGGGTGACAGCCGTGTCCATCCCCGCCGGCGAAACGGTGCGGTTCGACTTCGGCCGCGAGCCAGTGCGCGTGCTCGGCTATTCGATGATCATGGGGCCCAGAAGTGGTGCACTCGACCTGAGCACTGGAGACTTCGCGCACCGCGCCGGTGGATACGACCCGTTTTGTTATTACGAGCGGATCGGCGCGACCTTCTTTCGCGAGCAGTCCTGCCGCAGGCTCGACATCCGTCAGGATCCGGCGTTGCCCGGCGCCAAGCTGCTCAAGGGCACGCCCGATACCGGGCCGCGCCTCGGTCATCTGTGCAGCATCTTCATTGCCGGAGACAGCGCACCGGCGCCCACCGTCACCGCTCCGGCCGCTCCGATCTCCGCGCCGCCGCCCAGCACCCTCAACGCCCTTCCCGCGGCCGTTCCCGCAATACCCGCCGAGCGCCAGCATGTGCTCACCGTGGGCTTCAGCGTCACCGACCAGCATTCTTTCGTCGAATTCGCCCGGCAACGCTGCGCGCGGTCCGGCCGCAGCCGGATCCGCTTTGACAAGGTCGGCATCGGGGCCTGGACGCCCTTTCAGCTGCGCCATGTGATCGACCAGATCCTCGATCTTCATCAAGGGGCGAACCATCTCATCCTCGAAATCGCAACCTCGCAGATGCGCGGCACGAACCGCCCGCGCACAGATCACCGCGCCACGCTCGAAGCGCTTTGCGCGAAGGCCGTGGCGCGCGGAGTGACGCGGATTTCGCTGCTCGACCTGCCGCGGATCGAAGTGGTCGAAGCCGAGGACTGGCTCTGGAAGATGCATCGCAGCTTTGCCGCCGAACATGGGCTCGGATATGCCTCGGTACCGCTCGGCAAGGGGATGCTCACCGATGACGTGCATCCGACCGAGGCGGGTAAAGAGATCTATACTGACGCCTTCATGACGTTGCTCGACCAACCCGAGATCCCGCCGGCCCAGCGCGACAAGCTGCGCAATGCTCCCGCGCCCTGGGCATGCATTCCGGCCCCCGATTGCGCCAGCGGCGCGCCGGAGACGAAAGTCTATGGCCGGGGCGGGTTCCGCCAGACTCTGGTCAGCATTCCGGGCGGTGCTGTACAACGCTTCGCCTTTGAGCGGCCGGTACAGGTCGTGGGCTATACGATGCTGCGCGGCCCGACCACCGGCGCGCTGACACTTACCGCCGGCACGTTCACCGACCGCAACACAGGCTATGACAACCGATGCTATTACGAGCGTCTGGGGGTGACTCTGTTTGAGCCGCAAACCGTGTCCGAACTGACGATCCGACAGGAACCCGAGGTGCCCGAGATTGCGCTTTTCAAGGGCGACAAGGATCACGGACCGCGCACCGGGCATATCGGCGCGATCCTGACGTTCGAGCCTGAAGCCCGGCCTCCAGATGTCGGGGCGCCGCAAGCCGGGAAGGCAGGCGCCGTCTCCGCGCCGGCACAGCCCGCCGCGCCCTTGCCCGCGCTGACTGGGCGCGCCCGCGCAACGCGGTTGATCCATCTGCATCAGCCCCGCACCGCCGGACGGTCGCTGCGTCAGGCGATCGCCGCGCATCTGGCTCCGGGCCGGCTCGAACTGTATCAGCCCGGCGCGCCGGAGACGGTGCGCGAGATGCTGGAGCGCGATGCCTGGAGGGTGTTCAGCGGCAATTTTCAGGCTCTGCATGGCACGCTGGCGGCACCGTTGCTGCAATTGCCGTGCTGGATGACCGTGGTGCGCGACCCGGCCGAGCGGCTGGTCTCGTTCCTCCATTACGCGCGTGCCGTCCCGGCGCTCGGAGCAGTGCACGACCGCCTGAGGCCGCTTGGCCTTGAGGCGGGGCTGGCGCTGCTGATTGCAGAAAACTCGAGCTATGCGCAATCGAGCCAGTGCCGCGGCATCGTTTGGGGCGAGGAGCCGCCGACCGCCGAGGGCGCCTTGCGGGTCATCGCGCGGCGTTTCCGCTTGATCTGCACGATGGAACAGCTCGCGCAGGGCTTCGAGGCCCTGCGCCGCTGGGAACTGGTGGCCCCCGATGCGGTGTTGCCGCATGTCTTTGCCGGCCCGGCCCATGATGCCTATCTTCTCGAACAGGCGCGCGCCCTTCTGGGCGACAAGGCCGCCGAAGATGCCTTGCTCCACCAGCAGCTCTTGCGGGAGGGGCCGGTGATACGCGAGCCTTCCTGCGCGTCTTGAGCCCCGCCCGGCACCACGCCGCATCCGCGATTTGGCTTCGGCTTCAGCGCGGCTGTTTTTTGGTCGCAGAAAGGCGCTCAAGAGTTGTTGTTTGCCTGTGGCATGTCTAGGGTCTTGCGCGAGCCCCCTCCCCCCGGGAAGCCTGCCGCCGCACGACCCAAGACCGGAATTTCAGGATCGAACGATGTCGAAGACTATTTTCATCACAACGCCATGCCTCAACATGGCGAAAACGATCGACCGCACGATCCAGAGCGTCGTCAGCCAGGCCGGGGATTTCTTCATCCGCTATCACATCCAGGATGGCGGCTCTGACGATGGCACGCTCGACCGGCTGGGCTGGTGGCAGCGCCATATCGGTAGCCCAGAGTTCGTCAAGCACTGTCTCGGGATCGAATTCTCGTATCTGTCGGAGCCCGACACCGGCATGTATGACGCGCTCTGCAAGGGCTTTGCGAATATGGAGATCCCGCCCGATGCCTTCATGACCTGGATCAACGGCGACGATCTGCTGACCCAAGGCTCTTGCGCTTTCATCGACAATCTGGCGGCGCAGTTCAACAAGGAGCAGGTGTCCTGGGTCGGCGGCGCGACATCGGTTTTCCGCGGCAACCGCCCGATGGTGCTTTTTGATAATCCGATCCCGCGGGATGCTTTGCGACTGGGGCTGTGCGAAGGCCAGCACTGGAACTTCCTGCAACAGGAAGGCACCTATTTCCGCAAATGGCTGTGGAGCGCAGTGACCCCGGAAAAGAGCATCGCGCCGATGCGCCTCGCGGGAGACTGGAACCTGTGGCGGCTGTTCTCGGCCAAGGCCGCGCTGGTGCAGACCAAGGTCGCGCTTGCGACTTTCCGCATCACGGATGACCAGCTCTCGAGCCGTCAGCGCGAAAAGTACATCGCCGAGATCGATGCCATCGTTCCCGAGGCGAAGCGGCGCGCCGGCCTTGAGAGGCTGACAAAACAGGCCGACCTTTCCCGCCGCACGCTCAAGGTCACCTATGCCGACGCGGGGCTCACGGTGCAGGACGAGGGCTGCAACGGTCAGCTCAAAGTGAATGCTGAGAAGATCTTCGGCAAGGACAAGAGCGCGGCGATCCCGGGCAATGGCGGCAAGGTCTCTATCGTGTTTCAGGGCGTTGCCCCCGAGGCCGAAGTTTCTCCGTCGGATTATATCACGCTGCGCGACAACATTTTTGCTCATGACCGCGACTGGCAATTCCCGGCGATCACCGAACAGCGGGCCTTCCATCAACTGCGCGCGTGCAACTGCGTGCCGGAGGGCGTGACCTATGTCGCCTACCCTTGGGCGAACCTGATCGACAAGCTTCAGACCAAGTCCTCCGACGCGCATATCTATCTCGCGAAATTTCACGATTTCTGCGAAATGCTGCCCAAAGACACCACACGCGTCACCGTGTGCCAGCATATCAAGATGAAGGAGTTTTTGGACCTGTTCGAAACGGCGGGGATCGCGCATGTGTTCTGGAGCCACGCCACGCATGACGACCTCGCATCGAGTGAGATGCTTTCAGATCGCGCAACGCTCTCCATCCACCCGTTCCCGCTCTTTCCGGTGCAGATCCCCGATCTGTCGGAACAAATGGAAATTGCCCAGCGGCCGTTCCTGTTTTCATTCATCGGCGCGCGCTCGAACCAGTATTATCTGACCCAAGCGCGCACGCATATCCTTGAGCAGTTGCACAATCATCCGCGCGGATTGATCATCGGGCGCGACACCTGGCACTATAACAAGGTGGTCTACGAGCTTCAGATCCGCCCCGGCGCGACAACCACTGCGGCAGAGGATCTGGTGAACAAGTCGCATTCCGACCAGTTCCGCATCTCGCTGGCACAAAGCGTGTTTTCGCTCTGCCCCTCGGGGTCGGGGCCGAACTCGATCCGGCTCTGGGAGAGCCTTGGTGCGGGGGCGATCCCTGTGATCCTCGCCGACACCTATGCCCCCCCGGGAGACCCGGCACTTTGGAAAGCCGCGGCGGTGTTCTGCGCCGAGACCCGCGAGGCGATCGCGGCGCTTCCGGCGCGGCTCGAAGAGATCGCCGCAGATCCCGAGCGGTTGCGAGCGATGCGCCACGCCGGTGCGCAACTCTGGCTGCTCTACGGGCCGCACAGCTTCGTCTATGACGTTCAGAAGCTGATGCTGGAACTGGGGCAGGGCCGTGAGTCCGGGGCGCCGCCGCTCCCGGCCGACGCCGGTGATCGCATCGCTCCGGTCGCGCCGCGGCAAATGTCCGGGGCGTTGTGCGACCTTCTTGTTGAGCGGCTGCAACGCAAGAGCGCGATGAGCCGGGAGGAAGCACAGGGACTGCTGCGCGCCTGCTCCGGCGAATTGCTGGTGGCCGGCACTGCGCAGCTTGCGCGGTTCAGCGACGCAACCTCGCCGCTCGGGCAGATGCTCGGCCGCGCCCGGCAGGTGCTGCCGCCCGGCGATGCGGTGCTGGTGCATTTCCGCGAAGTGCTCGCGCATGTGCAATGCGCCGCGATGGCGCCCGGCGCGGTTTCTGCCACGTCGACCCTGCCCGCTCTCTCCAGCCCCGCCCTCGCGCCCGCCGCCGGACCGGCCCCTGGGCCGAATATCTGCTTTATCGGCGAGCACTCGCACCGCACGCCCCTGAGCTATCCGGCGTTTCAGGCCGCAGCGCGGGAGCGGATGAGCGTTGTTGCGGATCCGGCGCGGGCCGATGTGATCATGACCGGCTTCAACATCGACCTGCGCAATGATGCGGCGCGGTTCGAGGCGATTGCAAAGCGCAATCCCGCAGCAAAAATCATGGTGATCTCTGAAGAGCCGTTATGGGATTCGAGCTGGTCGGGCGGGTTCACCGACACGAAGCGCAAGACGGTCTGCGGCGAAACCGAACTCGCCTATACATTCCTCAACCATTCCAACTCGCGGATCTTCGAGTTCGAACGCATTCCCTATTTCCTGCTGACTTCGGACGATCTTCTGACGCGCTTCACCACGTTGATCGCGCGCAACCTGAGGTTTACGGCACGGGATCTGCTCAGCCGCTGGCAAAACGCCCCGATCCCCGCCGCCTTCGTTGCGGAAAAGCGCGAAGGCGAAAAATACGCGCTCGCCTTTCCTGCACAGGAAGTCTGGGGGTTGAGCAGCTTCCGCTCGGAAGTGGCCGCACATCTGGCCGATCTGCCCGGCGTGCATATCGAGGGCAAGGGCTGGGTCAATGCTGCGCGACGGCAAGATCTGCCGGACTGGCACCTCGACAAGCTCGCGAGGCTCGACGGGCGTGTGCGGGTGATGTCGAGCTACGAGAATACGCATCAGAAACATTATATTTCCGAGAAGATTTTCGACGCTTTCGTCATCGGCGGGGTGCCGACCTATTACGCGAGCCCCAGCCATTCAATCCATCGGCTGGTCCCCGAAGCCTGCATGATCAACAGCTTCGGGTTGAGTGCACCGAAAGCGGCGGCACGGGTGCGCACGTTCGAGCCTGATCTCCTCTGCGCCGAGGCCTGGCTGGACGCCGCCCGCCAGCTTCAGGCGCGCTGCGGCGACACCCGGGCGATCCGGGCCGAGCGGCGGCGCATCACCGATGCTGTTCTCGAGGCGATCGCGGCGCTCTGAGCCGGGGGCGGCCGGGCTGGACTTTGCGCCGCGCCGCCCCATCTCAAGGGTCTCGAAAGGAATCTCGATGACCCACCGCTATCGCAAGACCGAAGAGGCGATCGCACGCCTCAGCCCCGAAGAGTTCCGCGTGACGCAAACGAGCGGCACCGAGCGGCCGTTCACCGGCGCCTTCTGGGACACGACCGCGCCGGGGCTTTATGTCGATGTGGTCTCGGGCGAGCCGCTCTTTTCCTCGCGCGACAAGTTCGATGCGGGCTGCGGCTGGCCCTCGTTCACGCAACCCGTCGAACCCTCGCATGTGACCGAGCATCAGGATTTTTCGCACGGCATGCACCGCGTCGAAGTGCGCTCGACGCATGGAGACAGCCACCTCGGGCATGTTTTCCCGGACGGCCCGCGCGACCGGGGCGGGCTGCGTTACTGCATCAATTCCGCGAGCCTGCGCTTCATCCCGAAGGACCGGATGGAAGAAGAGGGCTACGGCGCCTATCTGGCGATGCTGGAGGACTGAATGGAAAAGGCAATTCTCGCGGGCGGCTGTTTCTGGGGCATGCAGGATCTGATCCGCAAGCTCCCCGGCGTGGCGAAGACCCGCGTGGGCTACACCGGGGGCGAGGTGGAAAACGCCACCTATCGCAACCATGGCAACCATGCCGAGGCGATCGAGATCCTGTTCGACCCCGCGGTGATCAGCTATCGGCGGCTGCTGGAGTTTTTCTTCCAGATCCACGATCCGACCACGCCGAACCGGCAGGGCAATGACCGCGGCCCCTCCTATCGCTCGGCAATCTTTTATCTCGACGCGGCGCAGCGCCACTGCGCGGAGGACACGATTGCCGATGTCGATGCTTCGGGGCTTTGGCCCGGCAAGGTGGTGACGGAGCTGGCCCCGGCCGGGCCGTTCTGGGAGGCCGAGCCCGAGCATCAGGATTATCTGGAGCGAATCCCCAACGGCTACACCTGCCACCGCATTCGCCCCGACTGGGTTTTGCCCAAGCGTCAGGAATAGGACCGCACCAGCGCGCCCGACAGAAGCACCCAGCCATTCGCCACCACGAAGAAGGCGAGTTTGAAGGGCAAAGCCACCACCGCGGGCGGCACCATCATCATGCCCATCGACATCAGGATCGCAGAGACGACGAGGTCGATGATCAGGAACGGCAGGAACACCAGAAAGCCGATTTCAAACGCGCGGGTGATCTCGGAAAGCATGAAGGAGGGCACCAGCATTGAAAGCGGCGCGCTGCGGATCTCGCCCGCGAACGCGGTGCCGTCGCGCAGGGCCGAAAGCTGGCTGAAGGTTTCGGGATCGGTACGCCCTGCCATGAAGGTGCGAAACGGCTCCACCCCGCGCTCAAACGCCGTCATGATGTCGATCGAGCCCGCCACCAGCGGCTCGATCCCCGCCTGATAGCTCGCGGTGAAAGTGGGTTCCATGATGAACCAGGTCAGGAACAGCGCGAGCGAGACGATCAGCATGTTCGGCGGCGATTGCTGCAAACCCATCGCCTGCCGCAGGATCGAGAGCACGGTGACGATGAAGGGAAAACAGGTCACCATGATCGCGATCCCGGGCGCGAGGCTCAGCAGCGTGATCCCCGCGATCAGAAGGACCGAGGAATTGGTGAGCGAGCCGTTGCCGCCCAGATCGATATTGATCGCCTGTGCGCTGGCGGGGAGAGCACCGGCCAGAAAGATACCGATGATTAACGTTAATAATCCGTAGTGACGGGCCATTCTCACAGCCCGTTCTGCAGATCGACCACTTCGGTCAACCGTACCGCAAGCTGGCCGTTCGAATCGCCTTCCATCTCGGTCAACTCGCCGCGCGCGATCAGCTTGTCGCCGACATAAAGCTCCACCGGGTCTTCCACTCGGCGATCAAGCGGCAGGATCGAATCGCGCTTCATCCGCAGCAGGTCGCGCACGAGCGGGCGCGCCTTGCCGACGGAAATGGTGATCTCGATCGGCACTTGCGAAAACGGGTTCGCGGTCTGGGGCATGTCATCCATGAGCTGCCTCCTCCTGGTCCTGGTTGGCGCTGAAATAGGTGTTGATGGCCGCTGCGATCGCCGCGATCACCCCGTCGAGGTCGATCCGCGTCTCGGTATCGGCGAATTTGAGATAGACCTGCCCTTCGCCCAGCGAGGGTTCGGCCTGGAACACCAGCGGCAGGCTGGCGCGATCGGTCATCACCGCTTCGATATAGGGCATGCTGGCAGGATGAGCGACCACGGCGATCGGCACCGAAGTGGCGCGTTTTGCCATGGGCTCGAGCTGCTCGGCCACCATATGCGCGAGCGTCTCGCGCGCCATTGCCGGCAGGAGCTTCGCCGCGACATCGACGAGGAGTGGACGCAGCGCGCCCAGAACCTGCTGATGGGCCTCGTGATAAGTGAAGGAGAGCTCCTGCAGGTTCTGCGCAAGCTCGGCGCGCAGCTTCGTGCCTTCGCGCTCTTGTGCCGCGACCGCATCATCCCACCCCGCGGTATAGCCCTTCTCGAAAGCGGCGAGCCGTTCTTCTTCGAAGGCATGCGGGTCGATCTCGATCTGGGGCTGCGGGGGCGCTGGCTCCGGTTCGAAGGATTCGAGCTGAATGCTGCGCAGGCTCATACGCTTTCCTCCGTCTCATCCATCCAGGAGCGCAGGATCTCGACCGATTCGGCCTGACGTTCCTCGATCAGACGCTTGAGGCGTTTCACCGGATCCTCGTTGCTGTCGTCCTCCATGCCGAAGGAGCCCATTCCCATCGCCATCGGCATGTCGCCCAGATCGAAGTCGGAGACCACGGCCATCTGGCCGATCGGCAGATCGCCATCGGAGATCTCGCCAGTGAGCGCAGGCGAGCCGTCGGAAGAGGGGATCCCTTCCGCGCCGATCAGACCGCCGGGCAGATCGCCCAGTTCGGCTTCCCGTGCGGCGGCCCGTTGCGCCAGCAGCGGACGCATCACGAAAAGGCCAAGCACCAGCACCACGAGGGCGAAGACCGCCAGCTTGATCAGCTGCATCGCATCAAGCGGCGAAGACGCAAAGAGGCTCGCATCGGCGCTCGTGCCCATATCGGAGATCGGCTCGAAGGCCATCGACCGGATCGTGATCACGTCGCCGCGTTGCTCGTCGAAGCCCACGGCGGAGGCGACAAGTTCCTTCAGCGCGGCCAGTTCCTCGTCGGAGCGCGGCACGGTGGTGGCCACGCCATTGGCATCGGTCCCCTCCACTCCATCGACCAGCACGGCAACTGTCAGGCGCTTGATGTCTCCGGGCGCACGCACCACTTCACGGGTGGTTTCCGACACTTCGTAATTGGTGCGTTCGCGCGAATCGGCCGCCTGGCTTTGCGATTTGCCGCCATTGGCCGCATCACCCGAAGGCAGGTTGGAGGCCACGGTCACCGCGCCGGGTTTGGTATCGTCGGACTTTTTCGAGCTCGATTCGACATCGGTCGAGATCGGCACCCGGCTTTTCGGATCGATCAGCCGCTCGGTGATCGCCTCGCGTTCGGTCACCGTCTGCACCGAGACCTCGACCACGGCATTGCCGTAGCCCACGCGCGCCTCAAGCAACCGCTCGACATTCTTGCGCAGATCCTCGGCGCGATCGCTCGCGGCCGGGCTCATCGAATCATCGCCGGTCGAAACCAGGCCCGAAACGCTGTCGATGATCGAGACCTCTTCGGGCGTCATTCCTGGAACCGCAGAGGAAACAAGGTATTTCAGGGCCTTGGCATGGGTTGGCGAGAGCCCGCCCGAGGCCGTCACGACCGTGACAGAGGCGCTGGGACGATTGTCGCGGCGAAACGAGGTCGCGGCGGGAACGGCAATATGCACCCGCGCCTGACGGATCATCGGGTTCGACACGATGGTGCGGGCGAGCTCGCCTTCTTTCGCGCGCCAGTAGGCGGCATCGAACATCTGCGATGTGGTGCCGAAGCCCGAGAGCGAATCAAGCAGTTCATAGCCCGCGCCGCCGGTGGCCGGCAGGCCTTCGCTTGCGAGCGACATCCGCAGCTCGTCGCGCCGCGCGGCCTCGACATAGATCGCGTCGCCGCGCACTTCGTAAGGCACGCCGCGCGCTTCAAGCGCTGTGATTACCTCACCTGAGCGCGCGCCTTCCAGACCTGCATAGAGCAGCGCCATATCAGGGCGCGAAGCGAAACTGGAAAGCGCCATGATGGCGGCAAACATGAGAACCGTCGCACCGATCACGACCGCACGCTTGAGCGTGTCCAATCCCTGCCAAAGGGCCAAGAGCTGTTGCAAGACGCACCTCCATCGAGCGGGCTTTCTGCCCTGTCGTCGAGAGCATCTTTCTCCGATCGCCCTTAACAATCGGTTAGTGGGTGCCGGGCTATAGGAAGGAAGAACGAAGAAATCGGGAACCGCCATGGCCGACACGGATGCTGCAGGCGATGAAGCGCCAAAGAAAAAATCGAAACTGCCCCTGATCATCGGGCTGGTGCTGATGCTCCTGTTCGGGGGCGGGGCATTTTATGCACTTTATTCAGGGCTGATCCTTGCCCCGGCACCGGCCGAGGGCGAAGCGGCCGCGCATGAGGCCCCCCCCGAGGGGCCGCCGATGCCGCAGGTCGCTTTCGTACCGCTCGATCCGATGGTGATGTCGCTTGCCGCCGGCAACGCCCGGCACCTGCGCTTTGCCGCGCAACTCGAGGTGCCGACCGCCTACCAACAGGAGGTGGAAATGCTCAAGCCGCGGGTGATGGATGTGCTCAACGGCTTCCTGCGCGCGGTGGAGCTGCGCGAGCTTGAGGATCCGTCCGCACTGATGCGGCTGCGCGCACAGATGCTGCGCCGGATCCAGGTCGTCGTCGGGGAAAACCGGGTGAACGATCTTCTCATTATTGAATTCGTGATGAACTGAGGGAGTGGGAAATGCAGTATATTGCCGATATTCTGATGGGGCTGGGGGCGCTGGGCGCCACCATCTATTGCATGGTTCTGGGCAGCCGTCTGAAACGCTTCAACCAGCTTGAAAACGGTATGGGCGGGGCAATTGCCGTGCTCTCGGCGCAAGTGGACGACATGACCAAGGCGCTCAACCGCGCGCAGGGCGCCTCGGCGAATTCGGCCGAGCAACTGCGCGGGCTGACCGAACGCGCCGAACAGGCCGCACAGCGCCTCGAGCTTCTGATCGCGACCATGCAGGAACGCACGGCCCCCGCCGCGCCCGCACCGGCACCGGCGCCAGTGCCTCCGGTTGCACCGGTCGCCGTCGAACCGGATCCGCGCCGCGCCCGCGTGCTGCGCCGGCGCAGCCGCACTTCGGATCTGGAGGCCGCGGAATGAAACCCGCCAAGGAGGCCCGCGTCGGCAAGGCCGCGCCGTCGGGCGCATCCACGAAACCACCTGCCAAGGCTCCGACGCGCAAGGCCCGGCGCCGTCTTGGCCGCGGCAGCCTGGTGTTGATTGCCACGCTCTTCGCCACCTCCGGGATGATCCGCTTTGGCTCCGGCATTGCCGAAGCCTTCGCCACCGGCTCGGAATCAGCCCATTCCGCCGAACCCTCAGCGGGGGCAGATTGCGTCACCGAACCGGGAGTTCTGATGATGCTGCAGGAAGTGCAGGCGCGGGAACAGAAGCTCGCCGAGCGCGAACAGCTTCTGACCGACCGCTCGCAGGCGATCGGGCTCGCGGAGAAGCGAATCGAGCAGCGGCTTGCCTCGCTTGTCGAGGCGGAGCAAAACCTTGCCAAGACCGTGACAATCGCCGACGAGGCGGCTGACAAGGATGTGTCACGGCTTGTCACCGTTTACGAGAACATGAAGCCGAAAGAGGCGGCACCGCTCTTTTCGGCGATGGCGCCCGATTTTGCCGCCGGTTTTCTCAGCCGCATGCGGCCTGATGCCTCTGCCGCGGTCATGTCGGCGCTCGATCCGCAGGTCGCCTATTCGATTTCGGTGATCATGGCGGGCCGCAACGCCGGCGCGCCGCAGCAATGAGACGCAGAAACTTTGTTAATCCAACTCTGACAGAGTTGCTCCGGGTCAATGGAGAACGGATATGATCGGCATTGTCGGGATTGTGATCATCTTCGCGATGGTGTTTGGCGGGTATGTCGGCGGCGGCGGCGAGATGGGGCCGGTGATCGAGGCGCTGCCCTTCGAGATGATCACCATCGGAGGCGCCGCACTCGGCTCCTTCGTGCTGGCCAACGACCTTCCCTCGATCAAGCATACGGTCAAGGATGTCGGCAAGGTGTTCAAGGGCGCGAAATGGAAGCCTGCCGATTATCGTGACCTGCTGTGCCTGATGTTCGAACTGATCCGGCTCGCGCGGCAGAACCCGGTGGCGATCGAAGAGCACATCGAAGATCCGCACAATTCGAGCATTTTCGGCAAATATCCGAAGATCGTGGCGGATCATGAAGCGGTCGAGATGATCTGCGACACGATGCGCTCGGCCTCGATGAACTACGACGACCCCCATCAGGTCGAAGAAGTGCTCGAAAAGCAACTTGAGGCGAACTTTCACCACGCGATGCATTCGAGCCACGCGATCCAGACCGTTGCGGATGCGCTCCCCGCGCTCGGCATCGTGGCCGCCGTGCTCGGCGTGATCAAGACCATGGGCTCGATCGACCAGCCGCCGGAGATCCTTGGCGCAATGATCGGCCACGCACTCGTCGGGACGTTCCTTGGCGTGTTCCTCGCCTATGGCTTTGTCGCCCCCTTCGCCTCGCGCATCGGCGGCGTAGTGACGGAAGACGCTCATTTCTACAAGCTGATCCGCGAAGTGCTGGTGGCCAACCTGCACAACCACGCCACCAACATCTGCATCGAGGTCGGCCGCCAGAACACGCCCCATCACATCCGGCCGAGCTTCGCGGATCTCGAAGAGGCGCTCAAGGCGGTCAAATCGGAGGCGGCATGAGGTTACTTGCCCTTTTTCTGGCCGGGCTTCTGGCACTGGCCAGCCCGGGCGTAGCCCAGCAGATCGATGTGCGCTCGGGCGAGCATGACGGGTTCTCGCGGCTCGTCTTCATGTTTCCGCCCGGTACCGGCTGGCGTACCGAACGTGTCGAGGGCGGTTACCGGCTTGAGACCGAGACGCCGCGGCGCTTCGATCTGGCCAATGTGTTCCGGCTGATCCCGAAGGACCGGATCCGCGCGGTTTCCGCCGATCTCGACGAACGCTCGGTCTTCATCGAGACCGGGCCCGAGGTGCATCTCGAATCGTTCCAGCTGCCGATCGGCGCGGTGGTGATCGACATTGCCGACGGCGCCGATACGACGCCGATCGCCGCCGCGGGAATGCAGCCCGGCCCGGTGCCTCCGGCGCGCTCCTACCGGCCGGAGCCGAATCAGGGCTATCTCGACCTCTACTGGGCCGGTCGTCCGGCCGCGCCGCAGCCGGGCCCGCCTCCGGGCGACGCTGGGGAGGGGATCACCGCCGAGGTGGCGCCGAAGCCAGCGCCCCCGCCCGAGCCCAGCCCGGAGTTCACGCGTCTCGTCGCACCTGATCCGCGCATCAACGCCGCCGAACTCGCGCTGATCGACCAGCTTGGCCGCGCGGCCTCGCAGGGGCTGATCACCATGCAGATGCCGGCCGATGCACCCGCGCACGAGGCAACGCATGACGGCCCCGCACCGACGGCAGAACTCGCCGCCGAACATGCGCCGGACACCTCCCATGCAGCTGCGACGCAGGGCGGCGATGCGACCGGACACCCGAGCGCTGCGCCGAAAGAGGAAGGGCTTGCACTGCAATCCGAAACGGTGATCGACCGCGACATGGCCGCACTTTTCGATGCGTCCCGCCTCACCGAACTCGGTCACAGCTGCCCCTCCGATCGCGGTTATGACCTGCAATCCTGGCTCAGCGAGGCGCCCCCGGCGCAGCAGATTTCCGAGGCCCGCCGCGACCTGCTTGAGGAATTCGACAAGCCGCGTGCCGAGTCGCTCGAACATCTTGCGCAGATCTATATCGCGCTCGGATTCGGGGCCGAGGCGCATGCGCTCTATCCTGCCTTCGGTCTGGACACTCCGCCGCGGATTGCGGCGCTGGCTGATCTGGTCGAGGGCAACCGGCCGCCGCCGCGGCCGGAATTCGGCGCGCAAATCTCCTGCAATGGCAAGGCCGCACTCTGGGCTTTGCTCGCACTTCCTGAACCGCCGGCCAAGGCGATGGTCAATTTCGGGGCCGTGGTGCGCGCCTACGCGGCGCTGCCGGGCGACATCCGCAACCTGATCGGGCCACAGCTCAGCGCCCGGCTGATCGAGGTCGGTGCGCCCGATGTGGCCGCAACGGTCCGCTCGATGCTGGCGCGCGCACCGGTCAATACAGCCACCGCGCTTGATGTGATCGATGCGCAGATCGACCTTTCCGCGGGCAAGGTTGCCACCGCAACCGAACGGCTCGACCGGGTGGCGAAATCGGGCAACGAGACCGCCGCGGAGGCTCTGGCGCTCTCGATCGAGACAAAACTCTCCGAAGGAGTCGCGATTGCCCAGGCCGATGTGGAGAATGCAAGCGCGCTGGCTTTGCAGTTGCGCGGCAGCCCGCTCGGCGCGCAACTCACACGCGCCGCGATTCTGGGCGAGGGCTCGACAGGGCAGTTCGACGCTGCCTTCCATGCGCTGGAGCTCTGGGATACGCCTGAAGAGGACGCGGTGCGGGAGCGGACCCGCAACGATCTGGTGGCGATGCAGGCGAAACTCCCCGATGACAAGCGCTTCATCGAAACCTTTTTCCGTCATCGCAACGCCTGGAGCCCGGAACAGATCGCCCCGGAGGTCCAGGTCGCGCTGGCCGACCGTCTTGCCCGGATCGGGTTCTGGATCTCGGCGCGCACGGTGATCGCACCCGAAACCCGCGGCACACCGGGCGGAAGACTTGCGCTGGCGCGCGCCGCATTGGCGGGTCATGACGCTGCGGCAGCCTATTCTCATCTGATCGGCCTCGACGGCGAGAATGCCGCACAGCTTCGGGGCGAGGCGCTCAGCCTCCTTGGTCGGCACGACAGCGCCGAGCAAGCCTTCGCTGAGGCAGGCGACACCACCTCCCAGACCGAAGCCGCTTGGCGCGCCGGCGACTGGCGCCATGTCGCCGATGCCGGCTCGGAGACGCAAAAGCGCTTTCTCGCTCTGTTCGAAGACGGCGCCGCACCTGCTGCAAGCGACGCTACCGGGGCCCAACCCCCCGGACCAATCGCTGCGGCAAACGATCTGCTGGCCCGCAGCGAAGCCGAACGCGCCGCTTTTGCCAAGCTGATGGAAGATCTGCGCGACAAGTGACCCCCGCCTTTGGGCCAAGAGCGTGCTCCGCTTCAAAGACCGAAGGCCCGGCACAAGCGCCGGGCCTTCTGCATTCGGGGGATGCGAGCGAGGGGCTCAGCCCGCGCCGGAAAGCGCCTTGGCAAGCCGCGAGAAACTCGCTGCGACCCGATCGGGCGCGTCTTGCGCGATGAAGGCATCCAATGCGGGCCAGACCCGGATCGCCGCATCAACAACCGGATCGCTGCCATTCGCATAGAGCCCGGCCTGGATCATCATCTCGGCCCGGTCATAGGCCCCCAGAAGCTTGCGCGCCTTTGATATGAGCGCATTTTCGGCCGGGCTCGCCGCATCGGGGAGCGAGCGCGAGACCGAGCGCAATAGGTCGATGGCCGGAAAGCGCCCCCGTTCGGCAATGGCGCGATCCAGCACAACGTGACCGTCGAGCGTGCCGCGCAGAATATCGGCTACCGGCTCTTCCATGTCCGACCCCGCAACCAGCACCGAGAAGACGGCAGTGATCGCGCCCGTGCCCTCGGGGCCGGGACCAGAGCGTTCGGCGAGCGACATGATCTGATGCGCGGTCGAGGGCGGATAACCGCGCAGGCTCGGCGGTTCGCCCCCGGCGAGCGCCACTTCCCGATGCGCCTCGGCAAAGCGGGTGACACTGTCGGCCAGAAACAGCACATGCTTGCCCTGATCGCGGAAATGCTCGGCCACCGACATCGCGGCCCAGCCGCAGCGGCGGCGCACCAGCGGCGACTGGTCGGAGGTTGCCGCAACAATCACAGCCCGCGCCATCCCCTCTGCGCCCATCGTCTTCTCGACGAATTCGCGCAGTTCGCGGCCCCGTTCACCGATGAGCGCGATCACCACCACATCGGCCTGTACCCCCTTGGCGAATTTCGCAAGCAACGAGGATTTGCCGACGCCCGACCCCGCAAAGAGGCCGATCCGTTGCCCCTGTACAAGCGGAAGCAGCGTGTTGAAAACATCGAGCCCGGTTTCGACCCGGCCGCCGAGTCGGCCGCGGGTGGCGGCAGCTGGCGGCGCCGCACGCACATTGCGCTCGAGCGGGCCGCGCAGGAGCGGGCGGCCATCGAGCGGGCGGCCAAACGGATCGACGATGCGTCCGACCCAGGAATCATCGGGGGCAATGCCCGCCTGGCCCAGAATTTCCACCCGGTCGCCGATCGCGATACCTTCTACCGCGCCATCGGCCAGAAGCGTGACGCCCCCGCGGCTGAGCGCAATCACCTCGGCATCGAAAAGCCCGCTCGCGCGCGTGTGGATCTGCGCGCGGTCCCCCAATGTCGCGCGCGTCGTCAGTCCGCTCACCGAAATCGTGCCCTGCCCGACCTCGAACACACGCCCGACCGGATGCACCGCGCCCACCTCGGCGATTTCCGCCTGCAACATCTCCAAACCGCCAAGCGCCATTCTGGCCTCCCAAGCTTATGGTTTCGGACATCTCTCCATGCCCGTCTTCTCGAAACTGTTTTTAAACGATTCTCCCTTAATCCTTGGTTGATAGCTCGGAGGAGAAACCCCGATGTTCGAAAAACTCGAAGTCTTCCAGATGGCGCAGTCCATGGCGCAAACAGCCGCCCTGCGCGAAAGTGCGATTGCAACGAATATCGCCAATGCCGATACTCCCGGGTATCGCTCGCGCGAGGTTGCCTCTTTCGAAGATACCTATCGCAGCGATCATGGCGAAGCCATGCGCGCGACCCGCTCGGGCCATCTCGGCGCCGACGGCCATTACAGTGTTGAAGTGACCGAAAGCGAGCAGACCGGTGCCGCTTCGCCGGATGGCAACAACGTCTCGATCGAAGATGAGATGGTCGATGCGGCGAATACGAAGCGCCAGCACGATCTTGCGCTTGCGATCTACAAATCCTCGCTGGGCATCCTGCGCTCCAGCCTTGGCCGGAGCTGAGGCAGATGGGCGATTTCACCAATACCCTTTCGGTTTCCGCTTCCGGCCTCAAGGCGCAGTCGATGCGCCTGCGCCATGTGTCGGAAAACATCGCGAACGTCGACACCCCCGGTTACCACCGGAAGCTGACCAGCTTCGAGGAAGTGGTGTCGCAAGAAAACGGAGCGACCGAGGTGCAACTCGGCCCCGTGCAGCTCGACCAGAAGGATCTGGCCCGGATCTACGATCCCAACAGCCCTCTGGCCGATGACAACGGCTACTACGACGGCTCGAACGTCGATCTGGTGGTCGAAATCGCAGACGCGCGCGAAGCGCAACGCAGTTACGAGGCGAACCTCAAGATGTTCGACCAGACCCGGCAGATGTCTGCCGCTCTGCTCGATCTGCTGCGTCGTTGAAACCTGAAGGAGGTCCAGAATGGACATTAAATCTTCTGCCGCCGCCCTGGGATATACCCGGGCGCGTTCTGCCGCCGCGCCGCAGGCCGGCTCCGGTTCGTCTGATCAGGGCGCGCTTGGCAATCTCGCCACGAGCTTCCTCGACACGATGAACCAAAGCGAGGAAACCGCGAAATCCGCGATGCTCGGCAATGCCGACCCGCATGCGCTGGTGCAGGCGCTCGCGCAGACCGAGCTTGCGGTCGAGACCGCGGTCACCGTGCGCAACAAGGTCGTCGAGGCCTATCAGGAAATCCTGCGGATGCCGGTGTGACATGGAAGACATCGTCTTCTTCGACACGATGCGCGAGGGCCTCTGGATCGCGGTGATGATCTCCGCGCCGATGCTGGTCGTCGCGCTCATCGCCGGGGTCACCATCGGCCTCTTTCAGGCCCTGACCTCGGTGCAGGAGATGACTCTGACCTTCGTGCCGAAGGTGGGCGCCATGCTCGTCGTGTTCTGGGTGTCGATGTCCTTCATGTCGGAAACCCTCGTCAATTTTTACACCGCACGCCTTATCCCGCTGATCATCGGACTCTGAGCCATGGACAATTCCATCTATGCCGCCCTGTCGCGCCAGTCGGGACTGATGCGGGAAATGCAGGTGGTGGCCAACAACATGGCCAACATCTCCACCACCGGGTTCCGGCGCGAAGGCGTGCTGTTCTCGGAATATGTCGATTCGCTCGATGGCGAGCAGCCATCGCTGTCGATGGCCTATGCCAACGGGCGGATCGTCGATTTTGCGCAAGGGCCGCTTGCCAGCACCGGCAATTCTCTTGATTTCGCGATCGAGGGCGAGGGCTATTTCATGATCGAGACGCCCGAGGGCAACCAGCTCACGCGGGCGGGCAGTTTTTTGCGCTCGCCCGATGGCGAACTCGTCACTCCCGAGGGCTTTCGTGTCCTCGACACAGGCGGCACCGCGATCTTCGTGCCCAACGATCAGGGCGAAGTCGCAATGGCGGAAGACGGCACGCTCTCGATCAATGGCGCCCCGCTCGCCCAGATCGGGCTCTATCTGCCCGAGAACAGCACCAGTATCAGCCTGCAGGCCGGCACCCGCTTTGCCGTGCCCGATGGCACCCGGCCGGCCGAAACGGCGCGGGTGATGCAGGGTTTCGTGGAACAGTCGAACGTCGATCCGGTGTCGGAAATCTCGCGGATGATCGAAGTGCAGCGGGCCTATGAGATGGGTCAGAACTTCCTCGACCGCGAAGACGAACGGATCCGCGGCGTCATCTCGACGCTCAGCAAGTAACAGGAGAGAGCCATGCGCGCCCTGCAAATCGCCGCCACCGGGATGAGCGCCCAGCAAATGCGGGTCGAGGTCATCTCGAACAACCTCGCCAACATGTCGACCACGGGCTACAACGCCCGGCGCGCCGAATTTGCCGATCTGATGTATCAGCAGGCCACCCGCCCCGGTACGGTGACCGCGAACGACGGCACCATCGTGCCTGCGGGCGTGCAGCTTGGCCTTGGTGTGCGCCCCACCGCGGTGAGCGTGACACTCGCGCAGGGCTCGCTCAGCGCAACCGGCGGCGATCTCGATCTGGCGATCGACGGAAAGGGCTATTTCGAGGTGACACTGCCTTCGGGTGCCTCCGCCTATACCCGAGACGGTGGCTTCAAACGCTCCGCCAATGGCGACGTCGTCACTTCTGACGGGTATCCGCTGGTGCCCGGCATCACCATTCCGAACGGCGCCAATACGATTGCCATCAATGCGGATGGCGAGGTCTATGCCTATTTCACCAACCAGATACAGCCGACCCAGATCGGCACGATCACGCTGGCGGAGTTCACCAACGAAAAGGGCCTCGAGGCGATCGGCTCGAACAACTTCCTCGAAACCGAGGCCTCCGGGCCGCCCGCCGTCTCCACTCCCGGCGTCGACGGGCTCGGCACGCTCAAGCAGGGCTATCTGGAAGACAGTTCGGTCGATGCGGTGCGCGAGATCACCGAATTGATCAAGGCGCAGCGCGGTTACGAGATGAACGCCAAAGTGATCACCGCCGCCGATGAAATGCTCTCGGCCACCACACAGGTGCGTTGATGAAAACGGTTTTGCTTGCCCTCTGCGCCAGCTTCGCACTTGGCTCCGTGGCCGAGGCGGGCTCGGTCGTGACGCTGCGCACCCTGCGGGCGCAAAGCGTGATCAACCCCGAGGATGTGGTCCTCTCCGAAGAGGATATTCCGGGCGCGCTCGCCGATGTGAGCCAGGTGATCGGGCTTGAGACCCGCTCCATCCTTTACCCCGGCCGGCCGATCTATGCCGGCGACCTGGCGCCGCCCGCGATCGTCGAACGCAACCAGACCCTGCCGCTTGTCTACAACCGTGGAACACTGCGCATCCAGGCCGAAGGCCGCGCACTCGACCGCGGCGCGATCGGCGATTCGATCCGGGTGATGAACCTGAGTTCCAAGACCGTCATCTTTGCCACGCTCGGTGCCGATGGCGCCGGCCATGTCCAACCTTGAGAGAAATCCTTCATGCGTCCTGCCCTGATCGCCCTTGTCGCCCTGTCCGTCGCGAGCTGCGGCCGCCTCGAGCAGGTTGGCCGCGCCCCCGATTTCACCCCGGTCGAAAGCAGCAACGAATTTTACGCGATGAGCGCACAACCGATGCCCGAGGAACCTGGCCGACGCACCGCCGCGCAGGAAGCCTCGCTCTGGTCGGGCAACCGCGGCTCGCTTCTGGGCGACCGCCGTGCCGCGGCGCGCGGCGACATTCTCACCGTGGTGATCGAGATCGACGACAAGGCCGAGATCTCCAACAGCACCGACCGCTCGCGCTCGAGTTCGGACACGATGGGCATTCCGCAGATGTTCGGCATCCCGCAACGGCTCGACCGGCACCAGCCGACCGGCGCCTCGATGGCCACCGCCTATGAGACCACCTCCGATTCCTCCTATGCCGGTGACGGTTCGGTGGCCCGCAAGGAAAAGCTGACGCTGCGCGTCGCCGCCACGGTGCTCGACCGGCTCCCCAACGGGGTGCTGCGGATCCAGGGCAATCAGGAGGTGCGGGTGAACTTCGAAGTGCGTGAGCTTGTCGTGACCGGCTTCGTGCGGCCCGAGGATGTGAGCCGGCAAAACGAGATCACCTATGACAAGATCGCCGGGGCACGGATCTCCTATGGTGGCCGCGGCCAGATCACCGATGTGCAGCAACCGCGCATCGGCCAGCAGGTCGCCGACATTCTCCTGCCGTTCTGAGGGTTCGCCATGCTGATGAAAATCCTCCCGGTCCTTCTGGCATTGATCGGCCTCGCCGGGGGCGGGGCAGCGGGATATTTTCTGCGCCCGCCGCCACCCGAGCCCGAAGCGGCTGCCGCGGAAGGCGCGGCCCCGGCCGAAGGCGGTCACAACGCGCCAGCCGCGGAAGGTCATGCCGCCCCTGCGGCCCATGGCGCCGAGGCGGGCCATGGCGAAGGCGAGGGGGCAGAAAGCCTTGCCACAACCGAATTCGTCAAGCTCAACAACCAGTTCGTCGTGCCGGTGGTGCGGGGCGGCAAAGTTGCCTCGCTGGTGGTGCTGTCGCTCAGCATCGAGGTGACGCTCGGCAGCACCGAAAAGGTCTATGCCGCCGAACCGAAGATCCGTGACACGCTGTTGCAGGTGCTCTTTGACCACGCGAATGCCGGTGGCTTCGACGGCGCCTTCACCGATACGGCGACGATGGCAGAACTGCGCCGCACCATGCTTGAGGCGGTGCGGACGATCCTCGGCGATATGGCGCTTTCGGTTCTGGTGTCCGATATCGCGCGGCAGGATTCGCAGCATTAGCGGCGCCGCAACCGCCCGGAAGATGAAAAGAAAACGGCCGGACCCGAGGACCCGGCCGTTTTGGAATCTGGTGCCGGTGAAGGGACTCGAACCCCCGACCCCATCATTACGAATGACGTGCTCTACCAGCTGAGCTACACCGGCGTGATGGCGGGCACGTAGCACGCCATCGCAGGGATGTGTAGCCCTATTTTTCGCCTTTTTCTGCGGCGTCTTCGGCATCCGGCGGGGTGATGTCGAATGCGGCCTCGGGCTTCGGCTTGCCCGCGCCCACGATCAGGGGCAGCATTTCCGCGCCATTGGGCAGCGGCACGCCACCGCTCGTCGGCTCGCGCCAGCTCAGCGTATCAAAGCCGCCGCAATTGTCGCAGACCGGAGCCCATTCCGCCTGAATGTTCTGGCATTTGTCGCAGCACCATTGCTTGCCGCGCGGCGCCGTCACCGCGCGCGTCAGCCAGCCGCGCACCACCGCTTCATCCGCGCCCTCGCCGCGCTCGATCGCCGCCATCAGCGTGAGCGTGCGGGTGGTCGGATGCGTTTCGGCAAGGGTGCCGAGCGCCCGGCGCGCCGCCGGGAAATCTTCTGCGGCGATGCTGAGTTCGGCGCGCAGAAGCTTCGTTTCCTCGTGGTCGGGCCGCAGCGAGAGCAATTTCTCGAAACGGGCGAGCCGCTCGGAGGCAGATTCAGAGGGTTCGAGCGCGGCATAGACCGAGGCCAAATCCGGGTGCGGCTGCGCCTCCCAGGCCTTCAGCAGCACGCGCGTGGCCGCCTTGGTGTTGCCCTGATCGGCATAGGCCTTGGCGGCCATCGCCGCGGCGGGGATGAGATCGGGCGAGGACTTGTTCGCCGCAATCGCCGCCTCGCGCGCCTCAAGCGAGGAATCCTTGTCGAGAACGACGCGGGCTTCCTGCAGCGCGAGCACCGCATCGCGGCGCTTGTGCACATCTTTCGGGATCTCGCCCTGCCGCATCTTGGCCAAGAGCACGTCGCGCGCGCCTTTCCAGTCGCCCGATTCGGTCTGCAACCGGAACAGGGTGTTTTGCACATCCGGGTGTTTGGGGTTCAGCGCGAAGGCTTTTTGCGCCAGCTTCAGCGCGGTATCGGTATCGCCATCGGTGAGCTTTTGCGTCAGCAGGCCGCGGATGCCCACAAAGCGCGTGCGCGGATCCGAGAGCATGCGGCGGTAAACCGTTTCCGCCCGGCGCTGGTCGCCATTCATCTCGGCCGCCTGCGCGGTGAGCAGGTTCGTCAGGTCGGGCCGACGCAGATAGCGCTCCGCCTTTGCCGCCTTGGACATCGCCAGCCGTGCCTCGCCCGAGGCGATCGCCAGCATCCCCTCCGCCAGCGCCTGATAGCCCTTGCGCTCGCGGTTGCGGTCGAAATAGCGGCTGATCGCGGTTTCATCGCCGGTCACAAAGCGCAGGAAGGCGACGAGGAAGCCAACCACCTTGAACACGACCCAAAGCACCGCAACAACGATCAACAGCAGGATCACCGCCTGCAGCGCGCCAAAGTTGAACTCCTGCCCAAGCGCGACGATGCGGATCGCCTCACCCGAATCGGACAGCGCCGCAGCGCCCATCGTCAACCCGGCGACGATGAGCAGAAACAGCGCGATTTTCACAAAAGACCAGATCATCGCCATCACCTCATTGCACGGATTGGGCCAGTTCGGAGATGGCGGCCTGGGCCGTCATGCGGGCCTCCACCATCGCTTTCCAGGACGTCATTTCAGCCTGCGCCTCTTCGGGCAGGGCTGCGAGTTCGGCCACCGCCGTCTCGAATTTGGAATCATCGACCGCGGCTTGCGCCCGCGAGAGCACGGCATCGGGCGAACTGCCCTCGCGCGCATTGAGCGAACGCGCCCCGGTCTGTGCCAGAAGGAAGGTTCCAAGCTTGCCCATCACGCTGTCGCCAGCATCAACCTTGCGCGCCACGGCGAGCGCGGCCCGGGCGGCATCGGGGAAGGTTTCCTGCAGCATCATCGCCGAGGGCACCTCGGATTTCAGCGCTGCGGGAACAGTCATGCCGGCGGCCTCAACCTCGGCCACGGGGCGCGCGAGCGGAGCGCCAGTGTCAAAGGCGGCGGCAACCCGCGAGACCGCCGCCTGCTTGATCGCACGTTGCGCGGCGGCTTCGGTCTCGGCACGCATCTTCGCCGCCTCGGCCTCTGCTTCGGCGATCCGCGCCTTCGCCTCGGTGGTCGCGGCATCAAGCTGCTGCTGCGTCGCATACATCGGCGATTTCTTCATGTCTTCGCGCATCTGCACGAGTTCCGCCTTCAGCGCGTCGATCTCCGCCTGCGCATCCGCATTGCCCGCGCTTTCCAGCGCAGCGAGCTTGGCGGAGAGTTCGGGGAGCTGCGCCTCGAGTGCCGCCACATCGGGCCCGGCCTCGGGCGCCTGCGCGAGCTTGGCTTCAAGCGCTGCAATCTTCTTGTCCTGCGCGGCAATCGCCTGTTCGAGCGCGCGCGCTCCGCCCCCCGCGGGCAGGATCGTCTCGCGCAGATCGGCAGGCATATTGGGCAGGACACCAATCGTCACCCCCGCGCCGATCACCGCCGCAATCACGCCGCCCAGCACCACAGGCAGGCCGCGCCGCTTCGGCGGAGGTTCCGGTTTTTTCATCGCAACGGGCGCGGGCGTCTCTTCCGCGGCGGTTTCCGGTTCCGGCGCCGAAGGATCGGGCAGGAGCGTGCTCTCGGGCTCTGATTCGCCCGGCCCCGGCGCCGCGGCGCTCTCGTCGACGACAATCGCCTCCTCGATGCCCGCATCCTCTTCCGCGCGCGCCTCTGCCGCCTGCGACTCTTCTTCTCTGGAAGTCATTTCAAGGTCTTGGGCAGAGGTGGCTGCGGTGGTTTCGGTCTCGTCCGTTTCCGGTTTCGCCATGGACATTCCTCCTGTCCGCGCAAAAGCGCGTCACATCTTCGATCGCGGGCAGTCTATTGGGCGCACCCGCGGGGCTCAACCGGAACTGTTTCGCATCAGTGCGACAAGAACGTCGAGCAGCGCCTCGGCGGAGGGTTTGGCCGCCACGCGCAGGGCGCTGCACGGCAGCGTGGCACAGGCCTCCGCCGCGGCGTGCGAGATCGCCGCCACACGCAGGGTCGCCTGCGCTCCTTCGGCCGCCTCGGTCAGAAGCCGCCCGCTGTTGGGCGAGAAAACCGGCACCAGAACCGGCCCCGGCGTGGCCAGCAGCGCCAAGAGTTCGGGCGCGGGCGGTTGCGACATTTGCGCATAAACCACGGCCTCGCGCACCTCGCGCCCGGACTCCGTGAGACGTTCGGCAAGCGGAAAGGCGATGTCCGAGCCACGGGCATGGAGCAACGCGCCCGGATCGGGCACGGCGAGGATCATCGGCAAAAGCGTCTTGGCATCGGGGGCAACGAGAGCGACCTCGAAGCCCGCCCGGGTGAGCGCCTGCGCCGTGCGCTCGCCCACGCAATAGACCGGCTTGCCCGCCAGAGCAGGCGCCGCAGCCACCGGAGCGACCGCGGATTCGGAAGTGATGATGAGTGCATTTGCCGCAGGGAGATCCGCGCCGGTGGGTTCGATCTCCAGCAGCGGCGCAATCGTCACCGGCCAGTGCTCGTCGTCCATCCGGGCGCGGAACTGCCGCGCGAACCGCTCCGAGCCCACGCGCGGGCGCGTCAGCAGGAGGGGCGGTCGAAAGGGTTCATCTTCACGCATGAGGGCCTCGGGTTGTGCGATGCCTGCCCCGGTGTTACCTGCGATAGGAACCCCTTGCAACAAAGCCCCCCGAAAGCCCCTGCGGCAAAACCACATGACCGAAGCGCTCACCTTTCTCGGCATTGAATCGAGCTGCGACGATACCGCGGCCGCCGTCGTGCGAGCCTGGCCGGACCGCGCCGAGGTGCTTGCCTCGGTGGTTGCCGGGCAAGTCGCGCTGCACGCGCCCTATGGCGGCGTGGTGCCCGAGATCGCGGCACGGGCGCATGCCGAAAAACTCGATACCTGCGTCGAGGCGGCACTGGCCGAGGCCGGGCTCGCGCTGGCCGATCTCGATGGCATCGCGGTTACCGCCGGGCCGGGGCTCATCGGCGGGGTAATGTCGGGGGTGATGTGCGCACGGGGCCTTGCTGCGGGTTCGGGGGTGCCGCTTGTCGGCGTGAACCATCTCGCAGGCCATGCGCTTACGCCCCGGCTCACCGATGCGCTCGCCTTCCCCTATCTGATCCTTCTTGTCTCAGGCGGGCATTGCCAGTTCCTGATCGCGCGCGGGCCAGAGAGCTTCCAGCGCCTCGGCGGCACGATCGACGATGCGCCGGGCGAGGCCTTTGACAAGACGGCGAAGCTTCTGGGCTTGGCCCAACCGGGCGGCCCCTCGGTCGAGGCAGAGGCGTTGGCGGGCAACCCGAAAGCCTTCCCCTTCCCGCGCCCGCTCTTGGATCGGCCCGGGTGCGACATGTCCTTTTCCGGGCTGAAGACGGCCCTCTTGCGCGCGCGCGATGCCGAGGTGGCGGCGCATGGCGGGCTTTACCGGCAAACCCGTGCCGATCTTTGCGCCGCTTTCCAGCAAGCCGTTGCCGACGTGCTGGCCGAAAAGACCCGCCGCGCGCTGAAAGCCTATCTGGCCGAGGCGCCCGAGGTTCCCGCCCTCGCGGTGGCGGGCGGCGTGGCCGCGAACCGGCAGATCCGCTCAAGCCTTGAGGCCGTTTGCGCCGAGGCCGGCGTGCGCTTCACCGCACCGCCCTTGAAACTCTGCACCGACAATGCCGCGATGATCGCTTTTGCGGGCATCGAGCGGTTCCGCGCCGGCACTGCGACAGCGGCAGACCTTGTCGCCCGCCCGCGTTGGCCCCTTGATCAGACCGCACCCGCGATGCTGGGCGCGGGCAAGAAGGGGGCAAAGGCATGAAGATTGCGGTTCTGGGCGCGGGCGCCTTTGGTACGGCTTTGGCAATTTCGCTTTCGCAAACGGGGCCGGTCGCGCTTTGGGCACGAGAGGCCTCTCATGCCGCCGAAATGGCCGCGCGCCGCGAGAACGCCCGCCGCCTGCCCGGCGCCTCCCTGCCCGAAGCGCTGAGCATTTCCTCCGACCTCGCTCGCGCCAGCGCTGCCGAAGTTCTGCTTCTGGCCATGCCGATGCAGCAGATGGGGGCCTTCCTTGCCGCCCATAGGACACGTCTCGACGGCAAAATCCTCGTCTCCTGCTCGAAGGGGATCGACCTTGCGACGGGGCAGGGCCCTGTCGCGCTGATCGAGGCCGCCTGCCCCGGCGCACGCGCCGCAGTGCTGACGGGCCCGAGCTTTGCCGCCGATATCGCCCGCGGCCTGCCCACAGCACTGACGCTCGCCACGCGCGCCGATGCGCCAAACCTTCAGGCGCGCCTGTCCACCCCCACGCTCCGGCTCTATCGCACCACCGATACCGTGGGGGCCGAACTCGGCGGCGCGCTGAAAAACGTCATCGCCATCGCAGCCGGTGTGGTGATCGGCGCGAAACTGGGTGATTCCGCCCGCGCCGCGCTGATGACCCGCGGCTTTGCCGAAATGAGCCGGCTCGCGCTCAAACTCGGCGCCCGCCCCGAAACGCTTGCCGGGCTCTCGGGCTTTGGCGATCTGGTGCTCACCTGCACCTCGGCGCAGTCACGCAACTTCCGCTTTGGTCAGGCGCTGGGCTCGGACACGGCTTTTGATGCGGCCATCACCGTCGAGGGCGCCGCCACAGCGCGCGCCGCGATGGAGCTGGGCCTGCGCCACGGCATCGAGATGCCGATCACCGCGATGATCGCCGCGCTTGTCGGCCGCGAACTTTCTGTTTCCGACGCCGTCTCGGCGTTGCTCTCTCGTCCGCTCAAGGAGGAATGACATGCTTTACGCCGTGATCTGCCGTGACAAGGAAGGGGCGCTGCAAACCCGGCTCGACACCCGCGCCGCGCATCTCGCCTATATCGAGAAAACCGGGGTCGTGAAGATGGCGGGGCCGTTCCTGAGCGAGGGGCAGATGTGCGGCTCGCTCGTGATTGTCGAATGTGACAGCCTTGACGCTGCGCAGGCCTGGGCCGCGGGCGATCCCTATGCCGCGGCCGGGCTCTTTGAGAGCGTGAGCGTGCAGGAATGGAAAAAGGTGATCGGCTGATGGCGAAATGGCTCTTCAAATCGGAGCCGAACGTCTGGTCCTGGGACATGCAGGTGGCCAAGGGCGACGTGGGCGAGGAATGGCACGGCGTGCGCAACTACATGGCGCGCAACAACATGCGTGCGATGCAGTTGGGCGATCAGGGCTTCTTTTATCATTCCAACATCGGCAAGGAGATCGTCGGCATCGTCGAGGTCTGCGCGCTCTCCCACCCCGATTCCACCACCGATGACCCACGCTGGGATTGCGTCGACATCCGCGCGATCCGCCCGCTTGCCCGCCCGGTGACGCTGAGCGAGGTGAAGGCAGACCCGCGACTGACCAAGATGTCGCTTGTCACCTGCATGCGGCTTTCGGTGCAACCGGTGACGGAAGAGGAATGGCAGATCGTTTGCGCGCTTGGCGGCGTCGCACCCTGAGGCGCTAAAACGGCACATCGATGCCACGGCCAAGGCCGCAGGCAGAGTCGGAAAGCCAGAATAAGCGGAGGGTCCCGGCACCCCTACCAGGACCCTCCTCACCCCACGTGTTCCCCTACGCACCACACGTGAAACTGTAAATTCGGGTCCTGACCGTCCTGGCCGGTAGGTTCTTTCTAGGCGAACCAGGGATTCGCCGCAACTGATTAGTCCCAACAATATGACGTATTATCATAGACTTGTGGTTACTATCGGTTAACCATTCTCCTCGGACATCATCCTCCCCCCTTCTGCGAGCGAAACCGGGAGAGAATGACGCAAATTCCGGCCGCGCGCACCCTTGCCGTCTTGCGTCGCTGCGTTAGGCTTGGCGTATGAGAAATGCCCTGATTGTCGCCCATGGGTTTCCGTCCGACCCGATCCCCGCTGACCGCAAGCTGCAAGATCTCGCGGCTCAGGTGAATGCTCTCCTGCCGGACTGGCAGATTGGCGCGGCAACCCTTGCCTGCCCCGGTGCCTTGCGCGCCGCGCTCGTTGCGCAACCGCAGGCGCCGGTCTATCCGTTCTTCATGGCCGAGGGCTGGTTCACGCGGGTACAGCTTCCGCGACGGCTGGCCGAACTGGGCCATGCGGCGCCGATCCTGCCGCCTTTCGGTCGCGATCCGGCCCTGCCAGAGCTGGTGGCAAAGGCGATTTCCGCCGCAGGTTGTACCGAGGTGATTCTGGTCGCCCACGGCTCCGAAGCCGCCCGCAGCTCGCGCGAGACCACCGAAGCGCTGGCGCGGCAGCTCGCCGAGATTCTGCCGCATCATCGGCTGGTGCTGGCCTTCCTTGAGGAGGAACCGCATCTGCGCCTGATTGCGAGCCATCACCGCGACGCGGTCTGCCTGCCGCTTTTCGCCCTCCGCGCCGGCCATGTGGCTCTGGATATTCCAAAATCGCTTGCCGAGGCGGGCCATCGCGGCCCGCTCCTCCCCGCGATTGGCGAAACCGCGGGCGTGCCCGCCTTGATTGCTGCGGCGCTTGCGCGCGGCTGAGCCGCCGGGTTGTCATATAACTGTCATGTATTTTTTGCATTAGCGTCATGGGCCGGGCCTAAGCCGGGCGCCGAGGCCAGATCGGCCCGCAATGACATTCAGGAGTGATCCATGAACACCGCGAAAATCGGCGTCTCGGCGCTGGCCATCCTGGCCGCTTCCACCGCGGGCGCGCTTGCCCGCGACCAGATCCAGTCGGCCGGTTCCTCGACCGTGCTGCCCTATGCCACCATCGTTGCCGAAGCCTTCGGCGAAAACTTCGACTTTCCGACCCCGGTCGTGGAAGGCGGCGGTTCGGGCGCGGGCCGCAAGAAGCTCTGCGAAGGCGTGGGCGAGAACACCATCGACATCGCGAACTCGTCGAGCCGCATCAAGCAATCCGACATCGACACCTGCAAAGCCAATGGCGTCGACGAAATCATGGAAGTCCGCATCGGCTATGACGGCATCGTCTTCGCCTCGGACATCAACGGCGCCGACTTCGCCTTCACCCCGGCCGACTGGTACAACGCGCTCGCCGCGCAAGTGATGAAAGACGGCGCGCTCGTCCCGAACACCGCGAAAACCTGGCACGACGTGAACGCCGCGCTGCCGGAACAAGACATCCTCGCCTTCATCCCGGGCACCAAGCACGGCACCCGTGAAGTGTTCGACATCAAAGTGCTGGAAGCGGGCTGCAAGGCCACCGGCGCCGAAGAAGCCTTCGTTGCCGCCATGGGCGAAAAAGACGGCGAGAAAGCCTGCCTCGCGCTGCGCACCGACGGCACCTCGGTCGACATCGACGGCGACTACACCGAGACGCTCTCGCGCCTCGACGCGAACAAGAACGCGATCGGCGTGTTCGGCCTGTCGTTCTACCAAAACAACACCGACAAGCTGCGCGTCGCCACCATGTCGGGCATCGTTCCCTCGACCGAAACCATCGCCGACGGCACCTACCCCGTCTCGCGTCCGCTCTACTTCTACGTGAAGAAAGCGCATCTCGGCGTGATCCCGGGCCTGCAAGAGTACATCGACTTCTTCGTCTCCGACGAAATGGCCGGCCCGAACGGCCCGCTCGCGGCCTATGGCCTCGTGTCGGACCCGGAACTGGCCGCGACCCAGGCGATGGTTGCCGCCGGCACCCCGATGGGCCCGCTCAACTGAGCCAAACCTTCCCAGGTGGCGCCTTCGGGCGCCACCTTTCCCTTGACCGGATCTTGCCATGACCATCGGCCTTCTCGCGGCTCTCGTGCTTGTTCTCGCCATCGGCGGCTTCATTCTCGGGCGCATGCGTGCGCTGAAGTCGGCCAAGGGAGACCTTCGCAAACTCCATTCCCTCCCCGGATATTACGGCCAGACGGTGGCCTTGTTTACCGCCGTGCCCGCCTTCCTGCTGATGGCGCTCTGGCTTCTCGCGCAGCCCGCGCTGATCGAAGCCCGCGTCGTCGAGATGCTTCCCGCCAGTGAACTCCCCGAAGGCGCCAACATCGGCCTCGTGATGAGCGATGTGCGACGCATCGCCGAAGGCATCGACCTCGTCGTCGCCCAGGGGCGCCTGAGCGAGGCCGACATCTCAACCATGCGCGCCGATCTGAGCGACATCCGCTCGCGCATGGCCGATGTCGGCGTGGCGCTCGGCTCGAATGTGAAACCCGTCGTGTTTCAGGCCGCGAAGGAATATCGCGCGCTCAACACTGTCGCCCATACCGCGATGGTGGTTGCTGTGCTTGCCGTGGCGCTGGCCGGGCTCGGCTTTGCAATGGTGCGCATCCGTCCCGAGTTCCGCGCCCGCAACGTCTCGGAATCCTTTGTGAAAGTGCTGCTCATCGCGGCCTCGCTTGTCGCCATCGCCACCACCGTCGGCATCGTGCTCTCGCTCGTCTTCGAGACGGTGCACTTCTTCCAGCTCTATCCGGCGGCGGATTTCTTCTTCTCGCTGACATGGAACCCGAAATTCGGCGGCGGTTCCGATCTCGGCATCTGGCCGCTGATCTGGGGCACGCTCTATGTCTCGCTGATTGCGCTCGCCGTCGCCGTGCCGGTCGGCCTCTTTGCGGCGATCTACCTTGCGGAATACGCCTCCAAAAAGGTGCGCGCGATTGCCAAGCCGCTGCTTGAGGTGCTCGCCGGCATCCCGACCATCGTGTACGGCCTCTTCGCGCTGATCACGGTCGGCCCGATGCTGCGCGACTATTTCGCCCAGCCGCTCGGGATCGGCTCCTCCTCCTCCTCGGTGATGACCGCGGGCCTCGTGATGGGGATCATGATCATCCCCTTCGTCTCCTCGCTCTCGGATGACATCATCAACGCGGTGCCGCAAAGCCTGCGCGATGGCTCTTACGGCCTTGGCGCCACACAATCGGAAACGATCAAGCAGGTGATCATGCCCGCGGCGCTGCCCGGCATCGTCGGTGCGATCCTGCTCGCCGCCTCGCGCGCCATTGGCGAAACGATGATCGTGGTGCTCGGCGCGGGCGCGGCGGCGAAGCTCTCGCTCAACCCGTTCGAGGCGATGACCACAGTGACGGTGAAAATCGTCTCCCAGCTCACCGGTGACACCGAATTCGCCTCGCCCGAAACCCTCGTTGCCTTCGCGCTCGGCCTGACGCTCTTCGTCTTCACGCTGGTGCTCAACATCATCGCGCTGATCATCGTGCGCAAATATCGCGAGCAATACGAATGACACTGGCAGACATGTCCCAACACCGTCCCTCGCTCTACACCAAGGACGCCCGCACCAAGGCCCGCAACTCGGCCGAAAAGCGCTTCCGCATCTATGGCGTCGTTGCTGTCGGTGTCGGCGTTCTGGCGCTGATCGTGCTGCTCTCCTCGGTGCTCGGCTCCGGGCTTGGCGCCTTCCGGCAGACCATGCTGAGCCTGCCCGTCACGCTCGACGCCAAACTCCTCGACCCGAAGGGCAACCGCGACCCGGCGGACCTCGCCAAGGCGACCACGATCACCTATGGCAAGCTCCTCTCGCAGGCGCTTGAGGCAGCGGTGACGGAAAAGGGCCTCGCCCCCGAGGGCATGAAAACGAAAGAGATCGGCGCGCTGATCTCCAAGGAAGCGCCCGCGATCCTGCGCAATCAGGTGCTCGCCAAACCCGAGCTGATCGGCACCACGATCGACTTCGAGGCGCTGGCAGGCGGCCGGATCGACGGCTTCTTCAAGGGCCGGGTGACGATGGAGAGCGCCGCGCTCGACAGCAACGTCTCCCCCGCCCAGCTTGAGCTCGCCCAGAAGATGCGCGACGCGGGCATGATCAAGCTCGCGCTGAACCCCGCCTTCATCACCAACCCCGATGCCTCCGAGCTGCGCCCGGAATCGGCGGGGCTGGGCGTGGCGATCCTCGGCTCGGCCTATATGATGATCATCGTGCTGGTGCTCGCGCTGCCGATCGGCGTTGCCGCCTCGATCTATCTGGAGGAATTCGCGCCGCAAAACCGCTTCACCGACCTCATTGAGGTGAATATCGCCAACCTCGCCGCGGTGCCCTCGATCGTGTTCGGCATCCTCGGCCTTGCGGTTTTCATCAACTTCGCGGGCATGCCGCAAAGCTCGCCGCTGGTGGGGGGGCTCGTGCTCACGCTGATGACTCTGCCCACGATCATCATCGCCACCCGCGCCGCGCTGAAAGCCGTGCCGCCCTCGATCAAGGATGCCGCGCTCGGCGTCGGCGCCTCGAAGATGCAGACGATCTTCCACCATGTGCTGCCGCTCGCGCTCCCCGGCATCCTCACCGGCACGATCATCGGCCTGGCGCAAGCCTTGGGCGAGACCGCGCCGCTCCTGCTCATCGGCATGGTCGCCTTTGTCAAAGACTACCCGGCCGCGCCCCCCGAGGGCTTCCTCGATCCGGCCGCGGCGCTGCCGGTTCAGGTCTACAACTTCACCCAACGTGCCGACCCCGCCTTCATCGAGCGCGCTTCGGGGGCGATCATCGTGCTGCTGGTGTTCCTGCTCGCGATGAATATCCTCGCGGTGCTTCTGCGTCGCCGCTTTGAACGGCGCTGGTAAGGATGCGACCCATGAATGACATGAGACTGACGGAGAGAACCGTGGACGCCACCGATATCAAGATCTCTGCCCGCAAGGTGCAGGTGTTCTACGGGACCACGCATGCGATCAAGGATGTCGATGTCGACATTCTCGACAAGACGGTCACCGCCTTCATCGGCCCCTCGGGCTGCGGCAAGTCGACTTTCCTGCGCTGCATCAACCGGATGAACGACACGATCGACATCTGCCGGGTGGAAGGCGATATCCTGCTTGATGGCGAGGACATCTATAACAAGAAGGTCGACCCGGTGCAGCTGCGCGCCCGCGTCGGCATGGTGTTCCAGAAGCCGAACCCGTTCCCGAAGTCGATCTATGACAACGTCGCCTACGGGCCGAAGATCCACGGCCTCGTGAAGAACAAGGCCGAGCTGGATGAAGTGGTGGAAAGCGCGCTGCGCAAGGCCGCGCTCTGGAACGAGGTGAAGGACCGGCTCGACGCGCCGGGCACCGGGCTTTCGGGCGGGCAACAACAGCGGCTCTGCATCGCCCGCGCCGTCGCCACCTCGCCCGAGGTGCTCTTGATGGACGAACCCTGCTCGGCGCTCGACCCGATCGCCACCGCGCAGGTTGAAGAACTCATCGACGAGCTGCGCGAAAACTTCTCGGTCGTGATCGTCACCCACTCGATGCAGCAGGCGGCGCGCGTGTCGCAACGCACCGCCTTCTTCCACCTCGGCAATCTCGTCGAATTCGGCGAGACCGGCCAGATCTTCACCAATCCGCGCGATCCCCGCACGGAAAGCTACATCACCGGCCGTATCGGTTGAGGAAAGACATCCCATGAGCCAACATATCGTTTCGTCCTTCGACCGCGACCTGGAGGCCGTTCAGGCGATGGTCGTGAAGATGGGGGGGCTCGTCGAAAGCCAGGTGCTCGATGCCGCCCAGGCGCTCGAAGACCGTGACGAGGAACTGGCCGAAGCCGTGCGCAAGCGCGACAAGCAGGTCGACGAACTCGAAGAGATGATCAACAGCGAGGCGGCGCGGCTGATCGCGCTGCGCGCGCCCACCGCCTCGGATCTGCGCATCGCGCTCACCGTGTTCAAGATCGCCTCGAACCTCGAGCGCGTCGGCGATTACTCCAAGAACATCGCCAAGCGCACGCAGGTGATCGTGGCGATGCCGGCGATCAGCGGCTCTTCGGGCGCGATCCGGCGCATGGCGATGGCGGTCGAGGGGATGCTGAAGGACGCGATCGACAGCTTCATCCAGCGCGATGCGAAGCTCGCCGCCGATGTGCGCGCCCGCGACGTGGAAATCGACCAGATGTACAACGCGCTGTTCCGCGAATTCCTCACCTACATGATGGAAGATCCGCGCAACATTACGCCCTGCATGCATCTGCATTTCATCGCCAAGAACATCGAGCGGATGGGCGATCTGTGCACCTCGATCGCCGAGCAGGTGACCTATCTTGTCACCGGCGAGATGCCCGAGGAACCGCGCCCGAAATCGGACAGCGTGACCCCGTTCACGCCGCAGGAGGGCTAAGACATGGTCGGAACCGGGCAGCCCTGCGTGCTGGTGGTCGAGGATGAATCGGCCCAGCGCGAAGTCCTGCAATACAACCTCGAAGCCGAGGGGTTCCGCGTGGTGATGGCGGTAAACGGTGACGAGGCCTTGTTGCTTCTGCGCGAGGAAAAGCCCGATCTGATCGTGCTTGACTGGATGCTGCCGAATGTCTCGGGGATCGAGATCTGCCGACGCGTGAAGGCGAACCCGGACAGCCGGGCGATCCCGATCATCATGCTCTCGGCCCGCTCGGAAGAGGCCGACCGGGTGCGCGGCCTTGAAACCGGGGCGGATGATTATGTCGTGAAACCCTATTCGGTGGTGGAGCTGATGGCGCGGTTGCGCACGCAGCTGCGCCGCACCCGGCCCGCCACGATGGGCGAGCGGCTCAGCTTTGATGACATCATTCTCGATGCGGGCGAGCACAGGGTGTTCCGCGACGGCCAGCCGCTCAAGCTCGGGCCGACCGAGTTCCGGCTGCTCTCGACACTGATGGAAAAGCCCGGCCGGGTCTGGACGCGCGATCAGCTTCTGGACCGCGTCTGGGGGCGCGACATCTATGTCGACACCCGCACCATTGACGTCCATGTGGGCCGGTTGCGCAAGGCGCTGATGGTCAACGGCGGTTCCGATCCGGTGCGCACCGTGCGCGGCACCGGTTATTCGCTGGGTTAAGGCGCCTCAGCCCCGCGCTTTCAGGAAAGCTTCCACCTCGGCCCGCTTCGGCACCGCGGCCGAGGTGCCCGCACGGGTCACTTTCACCGCCGAGGCCGCTGCCGCGAGTTGCAGCGCCGCGGGCGGCGCGAGCCCTTCGGAAAGCGCCGCCACCAGATAGCCCGCGAAAGTATCGCCCGCGCCCGTCGTATCGACCGGCTCGACCGGAAAGGCGGGCTGGCGGTGCTCGGTCTTCCCGACAAGGTCATGCCAGACCGCGCCCTTCGCGCCATGCGTGACGCAGACGGCTTTCACCGGCAGCGCTTCAAGCGCAACGCCCAGCGCCTCGCAAAGCTGCGCGGCCTCGACAGCATTGAGGAGCAGAAGATCGAGCCCCTCGATCACCGCACGCACCGCCTCGGCCTCGAACGGCGCGGCCGAATAGGCGACAAAGACCCCTTTCTTGCGGGCGAGCTCCACCGCCTCGCGCTGCAGCGAGGTTTCGTTCTGCATCATCAGGTAATCGCCCGGTGCCGCATCCGAAAGCGCGGCCTCCAGCGAGACCCGCGGCACCACCCGGTTTGCGCCGGGAAACAGGATGATCGTGTTCTCGCCTTCGGCATCGACATAGATGATCGCATGGCCCGAGGCGGTGCCCACTTCGGAGACATGCGTGCAATCGACCCCATCGGCGCGCAGCTCGTCGCGCATCCAGCGCCCGTCCGCGCCGATCGCGCCGATATGGCGCACATCCGCGCCTGCGCGCGCCGCCGCCACCGACTGGTTCGCCCCCTTGCCGCCCGGACCCCGGTCATAGCGGGTGGCGGCAAGCGTTTCGCCCGGTGTGGGCAGATGGGGCAGCCGGTAAAAGTGATCGGCGTTGATCGAGCCGAGGTTGAAGATCGTCATGCTACATCCTCATGAAACCGGGCCGAAACCGGCCCGGCATGGGTCTTTCAGCGCGTCTGACCCAATTTACTGGCTGAGAGTGCGGCCATATGCAAGATGTCGTTCACTGTCGCCCGGTTCGAGCAGATCTGCACAGAATGGGGGATCCCGGTCAGGATCGGGCCGATGACTGTGGCGCCCGCCATCTCCTGCATCAGCTTGACCGAGATCGAGGCCGAGTGCCGCGCCGGCACCACGAGGATGTTTGCCGGCCCGGTGAGGCGGCAGAACGGGTAGTGCTTCATCATCTCGGGGTTCAGCGCCACATCGACGGCCATCTCGCCATCATACTCAAAATCGACCCCGCGCTCATCCAGCACCTGCGGCGCGACATGCATCTTCATCGCGCGTTCGGAAACCGGATAGCCGAAGGTCGAGAAGGAGGCAAAGGCCACCCGCGGTTCGATGCCGAGGCCCCGCGCCACCCGCGCCCCCGCCATGGCGATATCGGCAAGGTCGTTCTCGTCGGGCCATTCATGCACCAGCGTATCGCCGATCAGCACCACCTTGCCCTTGTGCAAGAGCGCCGTGATGCCGACCGCGCCATCGGAGGGCTTGGCGTCGATCACCTTGTTGATCAGTTCAAGCACATGGGCGGATTTGCGCGTGGCGCCGGTGATCATGCCGTCGCCATGCCCATGCACCAGCATCAGCGCGGCAAACACATGCCGGTCGCGCGTGGCAAGCTTGTGCGCATCTTCCCGGTCCATCCCCTGCCGCTGCAGGCGCCGGTAAAGGAAATCCTTGTAGGTCTCGATATGCTTGCAGTTGGTCGAATTGACGATCTGAAGCTCGCGGTAAGCATCGCCGATGCCCGCCGCCTCAAGCTGTTCCTTCACATGCGATTCGCGCCCCACCACCAGCGCCGTGCCCATGCCGCCGCGCTGATAGGCCACGGCCGCGCGCAGCACCCGCGGGTCATCCCCCTCGGTAAAGATCATCCGCGCCTGCGCCTGCCGCGCGCGCGCATTGATCCCCTGCAGGATCGCCGCCGTCGGGTCCATCCGCGCCTTCAGACTCTGCACATAGCCGTCCATGTCGATGATCGGGCGGCGCGCCACGCCGGTCTCCATCCCCGCCTGCGCGACTGCCGGCGGGATCACATGAATGAGCCGCGGGTCGAAGGGGGTGGGAATGATGTAATCGCGCCCGAAGGTGAGCTTGCGGCCATAGGCCATCGCCACCTCGTCGGGCACATCCTCGCGCGCAAGATCCGCCAGCGCCTTGGCACAGGCAATCTTCATCTCGTCATTGATCGCGCGGGCGTGGATGTCGAGCGCGCCGCGGAACAGATAGGGAAAGCCCAGAACGTTGTTCACCTGGTTTGGATAGTCTGAACGCCCCGTCGCCACGATCGCATCCGGGCGCACCGCCTGCGCATCCTCGGGCGTGATCTCCGGGTCCGGGTTCGCCATCGCGAAAATCACCGGATTGTCGGCCATGGTGGCGACCATCTCGGGCGTCAGCGCCCCTTTGGCGGAAACGCCAAGGAACACATCACAACCCTTCATCGCATCTTCGAGCGTGCGCGCATCGGTTTTTGCCGCATGCGCCGATTTCCACTGGTTCATGCCCTCGGTGCGGCCCTGATAGATCACGCCCTTGGTGTCGCACATGATGCAATTGTCGTGTTTCGCGCCCATCGCCTTGATGAGTTCGAGGCAGGCGATCCCCGCCGCCCCCGCGCCATTGAGCACGATCTTGCAATCTTCGATCTTCTTGCCCGAGATTTCGAGCGCATTGAGCAGCCCCGCCGCGCAGATCACTGCCGTGCCGTGCTGGTCGTCATGGAACACCGGAATGTCCATGATCTCTTTCAGCCGCTGCTCGATGATGAAACACTCGGGCGCCTTGATGTCTTCGAGGTTGATGCCGCCAAAGGTCGGCCCCATCAGGCTCACCGCCTTGATGATCTCTTCCGGGTCTTCGGTCGCAAGCTCGATGTCGATGGCGTTCACATCGGCAAAGCGCTTGAAGAGCACGGCCTTGCCCTCCATCACCGGCTTGGAGGCGAGCGCGCCAAGGTTGCCAAGGCCAAGGATCGCCGTGCCGTTCGAGATCACCGCGACCATGTTGCCTTTCACGGTGTAATCGTAGGCGGTCTCGGGCCGCTCGGCGATCGCTTCCACCGGCACCGCAACACCGGGCGAATAAGCAAGGCTCAGATCCCGCTGCGTGGTCATCGGCTTTGAGGCGACGATCTCGTATTTCCCCGGCGTGGGGTCGAGGTGATAGGCCAGCGCCTCTTCGGGCGTAACGCGGTTCTTGGTGGTCATGGGCCAAACTCCTCCAGCAGGCGGTTCCTCTTAACGCCTGCGCCGGGTCGCCTCAATCGGTTTGCACGGGGGTGCGGCCTTTTATAATGTGCCCGCCGCAGGGGGATTTGATGTCGAATGAAACCGTGACGCCCATGATGGCGCAATATCTGTCCATCAAGGAGGCGAACAAGGGTGCGCTCCTGTTCTACCGCATGGGCGATTTCTACGAGATGTTCTTTGATGATGCCGTGGCGGCCTCAAGCGCGCTCGACATCGCGCTGACCAAGCGCGGCCTGCATCTGGGCGAAGAGATCCCGATGTGCGGCGTGCCGGTGCATGCCGCCGAGGGCTATTTGCTCACGCTGATCCGCAAGGGCTTCCGGGTGGCGATTGCCGAGCAACTCGAAGACCCAGCAGAGGCCAAAAAGCGCGGCGCCAAATCGGTGGTGAAGCGCGATGTGGTGCGGCTTGTCACGCCCGGCACACTGACCGAGGAGAGCCTTCTGGAGGCGCGGCGCCACAACTTCCTTGCCGCCTGGGCAGAGCTGCGCGAGGACGGCGCGCTCGCCTGGGTCGATATTTCGACCGGCGAGTTTCGGGTGATGCCCTGCCCGCTTTCCCGGCTCGGGCCGGAGCTTGCGCGCCTCGCCCCCCGCGAGGTGCTGGTGAGCGAGGTCAAAGAGGCCGATTGTGGCCCAATCGTCTCTGACCTGCGCGCGGCCCTCACCCCTTTGGCGCGCTCAAGCTTTGACAGTCAGGGGGCGGAAAAGCGGCTCTGCGATCTTTTCGCCGTCGGCTCGCTCGATGCCTTTGGCGCTTTTTCGCGCGCGGAAATTTCCGCCATGGGCGCCTTGGTCGATTATCTTGACCTCACCCAACGCGGCAAGCTGCCCCTGTTGCGGCGGCCCCTGCGCGAGGAGGCCGGAAGCCTCGTGCAGATCGACGCGGCCACAAGGCGCAACCTCGAACTGACACAGGCGCTTTCGGGCGGGCGCGAGGGGTCGCTTCTCGCCACCATCGACCGCACCGTGACGGCGGGGGGCGCGCGGCTCCTGGAGCGCCGCCTTTCCGCCCCCTCGCGCGATCTGGCGCAAATCCATGCGCGCCACGATGCGGTGCGATTCCTGCTCGAACAGGGTCGATTTTCAGAAGATCTGCGCGCCGATCTGAAGCGTTGCCCCGATATCGACCGGGCGCTGAGCCGGCTCGCGCTTGACCGCGGCGGGCCGCGTGACCTGACGGCGATCCGCACCGGGCTTGAACAGGCCGGGCGCATTGCCGAGCGGCTGGGCGCCAGCGAGGCGCCCGCGGTGCTCGCCGAAGCCGCCGCACGCCTCACCGGGCACGAAGACCTTGTCGTGCTGCTCGATGCCGCGCTGGTGGCCGAGCCGCCGCTATTGGCGCGCGATGGCGGCTTCATCGCACCGGGTTACGACACGGAGCTGGATGAGACCCGGAACCTGCGCGACGAGGGCCGGGGCGTCATCGCCCGCATGCAAGCCGAGTTCATCGAGGAAACCGGCATCGCCTCGCTCAAGATCAAGCACAACAACGTGCTGGGCTATTTCATCGAAACGACCTCGACCCATGCCGAGCGCATGCTCGCCCCGCCCTTGTCGGCCCGGTTCATCCACCGCCAGACCACGGCCAATCAGGTGCGCTTTACTACGGTTGAGCTGAGCGAACTGGAAACGCGCATCCTGAACGCGGGCAATCATGCGCTGGAAATCGAAAAGCGGCTCTATGAGAGCCTGAAAGGCGCGATTTTGGCCGCCGCCGGACCCGTTTCCGAGGCCTCGCGCGCGCTCGCAGAGATCGACCTTGCGGCCGCTTTTGCCGACCTTGCCGCCGCCGAGGATTGGGTCGAGCCGCAGGTGGACGAGAGCCACGCGTTTGAAATCGAGGGCGGGCGGCACCCGGTGGTCGAGGCCGCGCTCAAGCGCCAGGGCGAGCCCTTCATCGCCAATGATTGCGCGCTGACCTCTGGCCCCACCCCCGCAATCTGGCTGCTCACCGGGCCGAACATGGCGGGCAAATCGACCTTCCTACGCCAGAATGCGCTGATTGCGCTTCTGGCCCAGACCGGCAGCTTTGTGCCCGCACGGCGCGCTCATATCGGGCTGGTGAGCCAGATCTTCAGCCGGGTCGGCGCGGCGGATGACCTTGCCCGCGGTCGCTCCACCTTCATGGTGGAGATGGTCGAGACCGCCGCGATCTTGAACCAGGCCGATGCCCGCGCGCTGGTGATTCTCGATGAAATCGGCCGTGGCACGGCAACCTATGACGGGCTCTCGATCGCCTGGGCGGTGATGGAGCATCTGCATGGCGTGAACCGTTGCCGCGCGCTTTTCGCCACCCATTATCACGAGATGACGGCGCTTTCGGCCAAGCTTGAGGGCGTGGAAAACGCCACCGTCGCGGTGAAGGAATGGGAGGGCGAAGTGATCTTCCTGCACGAGGTGAAGAAGGGCGCGGCAGATCGCTCTTACGGCGTGCAGGTGGCGCGCCTCGCGGGGCTGCCCGAATCGGTCGTGGCGCGGGCGCGCGTGGTGCTGGATGCGCTCGAAAAGGGCGAGCGCGAGGGCGGCAAGAAACAGGCGGTGATCGACGATCTGCCGCTCTTTGCCATCAGCGCACCGCCCCCGCCCGCGCCCGCGCCCGCGCCGAAAGCCTCGGAAGTTGAGGCGCAATTGCGCGCGCTCCACCCAGACGAAATGACCCCGCGCGAGGCGATGGACGCGCTCTACGCGCTGCGCGCCCTCCTGAAAGACTGACGAAAAAGCGCGGCCCAACCCGGCCGCGCTCAATAGTCTCTGAACCCAATGGCCTTCGACTTTGTCCAAATATCGCGAGGGTCCGGGGGCAGAGCCCCCGGCCTTGGCCGACCTCAGGCCTTCGGCATCGAGCTCACGCCCACTTTTGCGGGGCGCAAAAGCCGGTCATGCAGCAAAAAGCCCGGGTCCATCACCTGAATGATGTCGCCAGCCACCGTGCCCGGCAGCGGTGCCTCGAACATCGCCTCATGGTGCTGCGGGTCGAACTTGTCGCCCACTTTCGGCGCCACCGCCACAATGCCGTGGCGCGCAAACACGTTGAGAAGCTCGCGTTGCGTCAGCTCCACGCCCTCGATCAGCGCAGGTGCTGCGGCGCGGACTTCGTCCCCCGCCGCATCGAGCGCGCGCTTGAGCGCATCAAACACCGGCAGCATGTCGCGGGCGAGCTTCGAGCCGCCGTAGTTTTCCGCCTCGCGGCGGTCCCGGTCGGCGCGTTTGCGCGCGTTCTCGGCATCGGCCAGCGCCCGCATGAACCGGTCCCGCAGCTCGTCGCGTTCCGCACGCAAGGCCTCAAGCTCGCCGAAATCTTCCTCGAGCGCTGCGGCCAGCGCCTCGTCGAGCTGTGCCTGATCTTCTGCCATCTCGTCTTTCTTCTCGGTCATTCGCCTCACCCTTTGCCCCGGCCCGACAGCATTCGCCCGACCAGCTGCGCCGTATAATCCACGATCGGCACGATCCGCCCGTAGTTGAGCCGCGTGGGGCCAATAACGCCCACCGCACCGATGATCTTCCGATCCGCGTTCATATAGGGAGAGACCACCAAAGAGGAACCCGAAAGTGAGAAGAGTTTGTTTTCGGAGCCGATAAAAATGCGCACACCCTCGCCGGTTTCGGCCAGATCGAGGAATTCGGCAATGTCGCGCTTGCGCTCGAGGTCGTCAAAGAGGGTGCGAATCCGGTCGAGGTCATCTTCGCTGTCAAGCAGGTTCGCCCGGCCACGCACGATCAGCCGCTCCCAAGGCTCGCCCTGATCGGCCCATTGCGCGAGTCCGCTTTCCACCATTTCGGCGGCCAGGGCATCGAGCTCCTGCCGGCGCTGCGAGATCTCCACCGCCATTTCGCGGCGCAGCTCGCTCAGCGTCCGCCCCTCGGCCAGCGCGTTGAGAAAATTCGCGGCCTCCCGCATCGAGGAAGGCGTTTGCCCGACGGGCGGCGTGAAAACGCGGTTTTCCACCTGACCATCGGCCAGCACCAGCACCACAAGCGCCCGGTCGGGCGCAAGCGAGACAAATTCGATATGGCGGATCGGCGCCTCGGTCTTGGGGGCAAGCACAAGGCTTGCGCCATGCGTCAGGCCCGAAAGCGCCGAACCCACCCGGTCCAGAAGCGTGCCGACTCCGGGCTCGTTGGTGCCAAGCGTTGCCTCGAGCGCGGCGCGGTCAGAGGCCTGCACCTCGCTCACCTCCATGAAGCCATCGACAAACATGCGCAGGCCAAGCTGCGTCGGCACCCGCCCCGCAGAGACATGCGGGCTGCCAAGGAGGCCAAGGTATTCGAGATCCTGCATCACGTTGCGGATCGTGGCGGCAGAGAGCTTTTCGCTCATCATCCGGGTGAGCGTGCGCGAGCCGACCGGGTCGCCGGATTCCAGATAGCCTTCGACCACCCGCCGAAACACCTCGCGCGAGCGGTCGTTCAGTTCGGAGAAGAGTTGGTCTTGCTGTATCATGGTTCTCTTGCGGCATTAAAGCGGGCTGAGCTTTCACGTCAATCATGCCGAGGGGGTTGCATCGCTTCGCGCGGGGCCTCAAATGGAGCCGAACCCACGGAAAGGAACATTCATGCGCCCCTCTGGTCGTAATCTTGGTGATATTCGCGCGATTTCAATCGAAACCGGCGTGACGAAGCATGCAGAGGGCTCCTGCCTGATCAAGATGGGCGACACGCATGTGCTCTGCACCGCAACAATCGAGGACAAGGCCCCCTCGTTCCTCAAAGGCTCCGGCCTTGGCTGGGTGACGGCGGAATATGGCATGCTGCCGCGCGCCACCAATTCGCGCAATCGCCGCGAGGCGGCAGCGGGCAAGCAATCGGGCCGCACGCAGGAAATTCAACGCCTGATCGGGCGGAGCCTGCGCGCGGGGGTGGATCGCTCGGCTCTGGGCGAGCGGCAGATTGTGGTGGACTGTGACGTGTTGCAGGCTGATGGCGGCACCCGCTGCGCCTCGATCACCGGCGGCTGGGTGGCGCTGCGGCTGGCCGTGAACAAGCTTCTCGCCGCGCGGCTGATCGTCTCCGACCCGATCCTTGACCATGTGGCGGCGATTTCCTGCGGCATCTATGCGGGCCAGCCGGTGGCCGACCTCGATTATGCCGAGGACAGCGAGGCGGGCGTGGATGGCAACTTCATCCTGACGGGCTCCGGGCGGCTCGTGGAGGTGCAGATGTCGGCCGAAGGCGCGACCTTCTCGCGGGCGCAGATGACCGAGCTTCTGGATCTCGCCGAGGCGGGGATTGCCAAGCTCGTCGCGGCGCAAAAGGCCGCGGTGGCATGAGGCGTTTCACGGAAAAGCGGCTTCTGGTCGCGACCCATAACAAGGGCAAGCTCGCGGAGATGCGCGCGCTTCTGGCCCCCTATGGGGTCGAGGTCGTGGGCGCGGGCGAGATGAACCTGCCCGAGCCCGCCGAGACCGAAACGACCTTTGTCGGCAACGCCCGGATCAAAGCGCATGCGGCCGCCAAGGCAACGGGGCTGCCCGCGCTGTCCGATGACAGCGGGATCGAGGTCGATGCGCTGGGCGGCGCGCCCGGCGTTTATACCGCCGATTGGGCAGAAACGCCGAACGGGCGCGATTTTGTGATGGCGATGGAGCGCACCTGGGCGGAATGCGAAAAGCTGAACGCCCCCCTGCCGCGCACCGCGCGGTTCCGCTCCACCCTCGTTCTCGCCTGGCCTGACGGGCATGACGAGGTGTTTGAAGGCAAGGCCGAGGGGCAGCTCGTCTGGCCGATGCGCGGCGCGCAGGGGCACGGCTATGACCCGATGTTCCAGCCCGAGGGCTACGCCATCACCTTTGCCGAGATGGACCCGGCGAAGAAGAACGAGATCTCGCATCGCGCCGATGCGTTTCGCAAATTCGTCAAGGTCATGGAGGCCGAATGATGCGTCAGAACATTTCCGGCGGCTCGCCCTACGAGCCGAAGCTTGGCTACTCGCGCGCCGTGGTGCAGGGGGGCTGGTGCTTCGTTGCGGGCACCACCGGCGTTGACCCGGAAACGAAAGCCTTCCCGGATTCGGTGCTCGATCAGGCGCGGAATGCCTTGGCCACGATCAAATCGGTGCTTGAGGGCGCGGGCTTTGGCCTGAACGATGTGGTGCGGGCGAATTACATCATCACCGACGGCGCCTATATGGAAGAGATCATCCCGGCGCTGTCGGAAACCTTCGGCGAGATCCGCCCGGCGGCAACGATGATCATTGCGGGCCTTGTGAACCCGGCGATGAAGATCGAGATCGAAGTCACGGCGTTCAAGGGATGACGGACTGGCAGCAGGGGGGCTTTGGGCTCTATCTCCACTGGCCCTTCTGCGCCGCCAAATGCCCTTATTGCGATTTCAACAGCCATGTCGCGGCCCAGATAGATCAGGCCCGCTGGTGCAGGGCCTATCTTGCGGAAATCGACCGGATCGGGGCTCAGACGCAGGGCCGCCTTCTCAACACCGTCTTTTTTGGCGGCGGCACCCCCTCGCTGATGGCGCCCGAGACAGTGGAGGCGGTGATCGCGCGCATCCGCGCCACATGGCCCTGCGCCAATGATCTTGAAGTCACACTTGAAGCCAACCCGACAAGTGTTGAATCGGGCCGGTTCAGAGCCTTTTCCGAGGCGGGTGTGACGCGGCTTTCGATGGGCATGCAAGCGATGGAAGACGAGAGCCTCAAGCGCCTTGGCCGGATGCATACCGCCGCCGAGGGGCGCGCGGCCTTTGACATCGCGCGCGCGCATTTCGACCGCGTCAGCTTTGATCTGATCTATGCCCGCCAGGGCCAGAGCCTTGCGGAATGGGAGCGCGAATTGCGCGAAGCGCTCTCGATGGCGCTGGATCACTTCTCGCTTTATCAGCTCACGATCGAAGACGGCACGGCCTTTGGGCGGCTCTTTGCCGCCGGCAAGCTGCGTGAATTGCCCGAAGACGAGCTGGCCGCCGACATGTATTTGCGCACGCAGGAGATTTGCGAGGCGGCGGGGCTTCCGGCCTATGAGGTCTCGAACCATGCGCGCCCCGGCGCGGAATGCCGCCACAACCTCGTTTACTGGCGCTATGGCGATTATGCGGGCATCGGCCCCGGCGCGCATGGGCGGCTCACCTTTGACGGGCGCCGCCATGCCACCGTGGCGCCGAAAGCGCCGGGAGACTGGCTCAAACGCGTCGAGGAAACCGGCACGGGCGAGGCACCACGCGAGGTTTTGTCGCGTGATGAGGAAGCGACCGAGTTCCTGCTTTTCGGGCTGCGGCTCGACGAGGGGATCGACCCTGCGCGCTACGCCGCCCTCTCGGGCCAGACCCTGCCGAAAGAGGCTCTGAACAACCTCGAAAGCTGGGGCATGATCTCCCGCAGCGAGAGCCGCATCCGCGCCACCAAGGAAGGGCGCGCGGTGCTCAATGCGGTGATCCGAGAGCTGATGCCCTAGGCGCGCGGCAGCGCGGCAAGCATCTCGCCCCAGGTCGCGGCGGCCGCTTCCTCCCCCGCCGCCATCTGCACAATCAGGCCGCCCGCAGCATCGAAGGCTTCGACCACGTCGCCATCGCGCCAGACCTGCGCCATGTGATCCATGCGCAGATGCAGCTCCAGCCCCGGATCGAGCACGTTGATCCAGGGCCCGGCAGGCAACACGCGATGGATCGGCCCGCGATGGGTCTCGCAACAGCCGTGGCTCTCCACCGTGAAGCGCACCGAGAGGCCGATCTCTCCGGCACGATACATCAGCTTTTCAACCGCACCCCCGGCAAGCCGCTCGCCCCGCGGAGATACCGCAACGGGGGCAGGCGGGGGCGCCAGATCGAGCGGCGCCGTTTGATCCGCCAGCGCAAGCTCGGCCACCAGCGCCGCCCAGGCCGCCGCGTCGGAGGCCTCGCGCAAATGCACCTTGTGCACCGCCTCGCCTGCGGCATCGTAGATCTGCACCGAGCGCTTTGGCCCTTTCGGCGTTTCCTCGTCCCAGGCGAAGGCATGGACCCATTGTGCCGGATCGAGCCGCAGCGTGATCGTACCGTTCTCCACCGTGATCGCGCCGTCAGCCTCTGCGACATTGCCATAGTGCCCGACCTTTTCGAGCACGCAGGAGTCATTGCGCGTGAGCGCCATCACCTCGCCCAGGGCACAAACCCGTACGAGGATCTTGCGGGCATCGGCGGAGATCCGCGTGGACCGGCTGCCAAGAAAGGCGGCGCAAAGCTCGGCCTCGGTGATCCCGAGTTCCTCGGCGAAGTCACGGGCGAAAACGCGCGGTTTCTTCGCGCGGGCGGTGCGGATCTCTTCGGGGGTCATTACTCTCGCGCTTTCGGTCATGCAAAAGGGCGCCCGGCCGAACCGGACGCCCTTTTTTAGCACGTCACGACCCGCGGTCCACCGCCAAGCCGCCGCAGCGGGCGCTCAGAGCAGGATCGACAGGATCGAATTGCCCGCATTGCTGGAACTGTCGGTATTGAGCAATTGCAGCGCGATGCTCTGCGATGAAACGCTGTTGGCCTCGTCGAGCTGGGCGCGGACGAGATAGTTGCGGACCGCCTTGTCGACCACATCGCTGTCGGAGAAGATGGAGAAGTCGGAATCGCCAAACACCGCTTCCGACTTGTTCTTGTAGATCGTGAGCTGCTGATCGACATCGAGCGAACCGACGCTTTCGGGCAGGCCCAGCGCCGTGCGTACCACTTCGGAAAGCGATTCCGAGCCGATCACGGTATACCACTTGGAATTGCTCGAGCTTGTCTTCTCGGCCAGAGCGGGCAGCTCGCGCTGCGCGTTCATCGCCAGCCGCATGGTGTCGTCCACGTCGCCCACCGCGACCTCGAACTGCAGGGTCTCGTATTTTTCGAGGATGTCGTCGGCAAAGCCGCTCTGCTGCGTGAGCGGCGTTTCGTAATCCCCAAAGCCGAAGGCTTCGGAGAGGGCCAGATAGGTCTTGTCCGAGAGCTTGTTGGCAAGCGAGTCCTCATCAAGCGTGCCCTCTTCGAGCACTTTCTTGATGAAATACTTGTTGTCGATGTCGTCACTCAGGCCGTAGGCCCCGAGCGCCACCTTGAGAAGGCGGCGATCGGCAACCAGGTCTTCGGCCGTGGTGATGGAGCCGATCTTTTCCCGAAAGTAATCTTCGTCACGCTGGATCTCGGCAGAATTGACGAAAGCCGTCTTCTGCGTCTCCATCGTGCGGTTCAGGATGGCCCAGCCGGCATAGCCGGAGGCGGGAATGACCGGCGTGTAGGTCATGCGCTGCCCGCGGCGAGCAGCCGCTCCTCCCGGGGCAGAAGGGCGCGCAGGGATTTGAGCGCCTGATAGAACTGCTCTTCCAACACCGCCGAAGAGGCGAGATTGAGATGCGCGCGGCTGTCGTGGTCGGTCAGCACCTGAGAGAGCTGCTCAATGCCGCGCAAAAGCTGCATCCGCGCTTCCGAAGGCTCGACGTCGCCCGAGAGCACGAGTTGCGCGATATAGCACACGCGGCGCACCGGAGTATTGACCTCCTCGGGGTGGATCGCGTCGCGCAGCCGCAGGATATGGGCATTCGGCGTCATGATGGCGAGGCGCGAGCGGCGGTCACCGTTTTCGATCACCGCACCGTTGATCAGCACCCTTTCCTTGGGCGCAAGCTTCAGGACAAGGCCGCTCATTCGGCACCGCCTTCGCGACGCAGACCGCGCATGATGGCCGTGTTGATGTCGATCAGGACTTCGGCCGAAGCCTCGCCCTTGAGCACCTTGGCACTGTGCACCTGGGTGAATTCATTGAGATAGAAAATCCGCGCCCGAAGCATCTCGGGCAGTTCGTTGTCGGGCTGAGCGACATCGACGGCAAGCGTCGTCCAGAGCTTGCGGTTGTCGTAAAGCGCGCTGACGAAGGCGGGAAAGTTTGTTTTCGCCATGCCCGCCGCCAGTTTCAGGCGATGCGTCACACGCGCGAAGATTTCGTATTCGGTGCCGCGCAGGGTGCGGGTGGGCTGACCGGGGGTTGCATAGGCCGTTTTGGCCAGAAGAGTGGCGTTCACAGGAATACCTTCCAGTGGCGAATGGGGTCAGGCCGCGGCTTTGCCGCGGAGGGAAGGGGGCGCCTTTGTGGCGCCCCCGGAAGCCGTTACTTGAACAGCGAGAGGATCGATTGCGGCTGCTGGTTGGCGATCGACAGCGCCTGAATGCCAAGCTGCTGCTGGGTTTGCAGCGCTTGCAGACGGGCCGAGGCTTCTTCCATGTCCGCGTCGACGAGCGAACCGATGCCCGAGGTCAGCGCGTCCGAGAGCTCGCTCACGAAGGACGCTTGGCTTTCGAGACGCGATTCGACGGCACCGAAGGCCGCGGCGGCATCGACAGCCACGTTGATCATGTCTTCGATCGTCGTCAGAGCGGCCGCATCGGTGACCTGGAAGCCGTCGAGACCGGCCAGATCGCCCGAGCCGTCACCACGGAGGGTCACGGACATCTGAAGATCTTCGAGCGTCGCGCCGCTGCCAGCCAGATCGGCGTTGTCGATCAGCAGTTCGCCCGCGTTCGCCTGATCATAGATCGCGGTCACACCGTCAATACCGGCCGAGTTGATCATGTCAGCGAGCTTGCCGACAACGATGTCTTCGGTCGAGCTGGTCCCGAGGGTATCGGCCTCGGTCACCTTGTAGGTGAACTTCTGCGATCCGAGGGTCAGCTCGACAGTATCGCCTTCCGCAAGACCAGCGAACTTGATGTCTTGCTGGGTGTTCTTGTCGATAACAGCACCGACCGATTTCCCGTCGGCACCGACAGTCGCAGCGTTCGCGTCGGTGCTGCCGACATCAACGGTGCCGGTCGCGGCCACGCTGCTCATGCCGAGGTTCTGCGCGGTAACGGTGATCGTGTTGGCGCTCACCGCACCGGTGGTCGAATCGCGGTCGAGCGAACCGACGATCGTCTGGTCAGACGCACCGCTGTTGATCAGGTTGATGCCGTTGAACTGCGCACCGCTGATCTTCGAGCTGATCATCGAGACGAGTTCGTCGACTTCGGCTTGCAGTTTTTCGGTATCCGCCGAGGGATCCTGCGCCGCAACAACTTTTTCCTTGATCGACTTCAGGTCGTCGGTGATCGATTCGGTCGCAGTCCGCGCCACCGAAACCATCGACTGGCCGGTCGCGAGGTTGGTCGAGAGGGTTTCGAAACCGGCGACGTCCGATTCCATCACTTTCGAGATGGCCCAGATCGCCGAGTTGTCTTTCGCCGAAGAAACGGATTTACCCGTCGAGATCTCGCTTTGGGTCTGCGCCAGGTTCGAGTTGATGCCTTTGAGGGTCTGAAGCGCGACCATCGCGCTGGAGTTCGTGAGAATGCTGGACATGTTGGTCCCTATGTTTGGCGCTTTGCGCCGGGTTTCACATGCCGTCAATTGGACGGCGCCTTCGGCTTTCTGACCCATGCGGCAGCATCATCGCTTCACCGCGCCACCCTCTCGGATGCAGGGCAACATTGGCACGCGAAGGGCTAACGAATGACTAAGGCCGCCCAGTCGGGCGGCCCTGATTGCGTCGGAATTTAGAAGAATGGTTTACGCCCGCCGCTCCACCGAGCCGCTTTCCGGGCCGATCTTGCGGGCCCGCCCCTGTGCGTCATAGCTCTGGTAGCTGCGCGCGGACTGGCGGATCTCGGCCAGCCGCTTGCGCACCGCCTGCACCCCTTTGAGCGCGGCATCCAGCAGGCGCTGGTTTTCGAGCGCCATCTGCCGCACGCCCGCGAGCAAGCGCGCGGGCGTGCCCTCAAGCTCGGCCAGCGCCGCTTCCTTGCGCGCCACCAGATCGGGGAGCGCCGCGAATTCGCCGTTGCGGATCACATCTTTCTCGAGCCGCAGCAGGTCAACCACCCTGGCGATGCGGTCCTCGGTCTCGTTAGGCATTCTGCGCTCCTTTCTGTAGCGACTGGAAAATCGACTCGGCGAGACCGATCCCGCCCTTGTCGACCATGCTTCGGGCATATTCATCGGCGAGGAAGGAGGAGAACTGCTCCTCGCCCGCGCCCCCGTTGAAGCTTTCCTGCATCTTGCCCACGCCCGCGAGCTTGAGCATCTCCGCGAGGAAAGCGGCTTCGAGATCCTTCGCTTTCTCGCGCAGCCGCGCCTCGTCTGTTTGTGCGACGTTCAAAGAGGTCGCACTGGACGATTCGGAGAGAGAAGACGTCGTGGTCGGGGTGATCTGCATGGAATCGCTCCAATTGAACCGATTTCACCCAGTCTTCGCAGATCGGGGTAAAGAAGCGGTAACCTCCTGCGGCCTAAGTTGGCGCATGTCACAGGCAGAAGTCGTGAGGCCATGAAAACATTTCCCGTTTCGGATCAGATGCAACTCTTTGCCGTCGCCGTCCCCGGCGAGCGGGCCGCCAGTGCGGGGACGACCCCGCCCGGGGCACAGACCGGCAAGGCGGATGACAAGGACGCGCAGGGCGACTTCTCCGCGCTCTTTGCCGAATCAATGAAGGACGGCGCCGCCACGCCGGCCGAGGCCGAAGCCCCGACGGCCGAGGCTGCGGCAACTCCGCCCGGTCGTGATCCGCGCCGCGAGACCGGCACCGAGAACGCCAGCGACGGCACCGAGGCCGCAAACTGGATGGCGGGCCTTGCCGCGACGATGACCGCTCCGGCGACAGCTCCCGCGCGCGTCTCCGCCACGGACGATGTGGCGGCCGCAGTTTCCGGGCAAAAAGCGGGAGGAGAAGCCGACGCCACCCTCCCCGCCGGCGGCGCGACAGCCACGCCCGCCGCGGCGCCACTCGCCATGACCGACCCTGCCGCAGCCGCGTCCACACCGGCTCAGGGACAAACCGCGAAAGGTGTCGACGCCGGATATGGCGGACAATCAAGCGCGGCCCTGCAGGCGTTCTGGTCGGCGCGGACTGCGAGCCCGCAAGCCGATGCGCGCACCGGCCCGGCCACCGCCACAGCCGCAGCGACCGGTCCCGACAACGGGATCCCGGCCGAGGTCCTCACCGCATCCGCCCCTGCGATCGACACCAGCGCAGAACCGGTTGACGAGCCGATCCTTCCGGCCCAGACCGCCGCGGCCGCAACCTCTGCGACGCAAACTGTGCCGCGCGCCGAAGCGGGCTCTGATGCCAGCGGGACCAACGAGGCCCCGAAAGCAGCCGCACGGGGTGAAGAGGTCGCGCCGCGCCAGAACCTTGATGCGCAAGCCGCCAGGTCGGAGGGCAATGCGCCAGCCGTCGCCCCCGCCAACGCGACGCCTGCCACCGACGCGACGGAACGGCCCCAAGCAGATCGCGCGACCAGTGCCGCCACGGCACCTGCCGCAGCGGGAGCCGCGGCCCGGACCGCTCCTGCCCGCACGTCCGAGGGCGAGGCCCCGGTGTTTGACCTCGTCGACACTTCCCCGAACCTCGTCTCCGTGCGCAGCCTCGCAAATGACGCGCAGAAAGTGGCCACGAATACCTCTGGCGCAACCCATGCCGACGCGCAGGCGCGCCAGGCTGGCGCGGCGGCGGAAGCCCCCGCCGCAGAACCGGCCACCCCCCCCACCGCTCAGGTCGCGACTCAGGCGAGCGCCGCGACCCGTTTGTCGGCGGCCGCGCGCTCCGAATCGATGCCGTTGAAAACTCCGGCGACAACGCCGCAAGCCCAGACGGCCCGCAGCGCCCCGGACACCTTCGCCGTACCGCAACAGGTGACCGCAGATACAACCATGATGTCTGAAGAGGCATTGCAGACCACCCCGGCCGAAAAATCGCCCGAGGCGGCGCGCCTCTCATCGCGGCCGGTGGCCCGCGGCTCTCTCGCCGAAAGCCGCTTCGATGCGGTGGTGGCCGCTGCAAGCTCCGCCGGGGCCGGAACGGAAGACCCCGCCGTCGCTGACGCGGACAACCGGGCGACGGGCGGCAACAGCCAACCCGTTGCAGCGGCGAGCGCCGTTTCCTCGCCCGCCACGGCAGCTCCCGCCGCTGCGGCACCGGGCACGGCGGTGGCCGCCCCGGAGACCGCAAGCGACGGGGAGCAAAAGCAAGAACGCAACCGCCGCGAAGAGCGGATCGAGCGCGCCGAGAGCCGCGCCGACATCCGCCCGGACGGACGCGGCACAGAGCATGTCGCCACGGCCCGCGGCAGCGAGACCGGGCAAAGCGGGACGCAGGGGCGCCCGCCCGCATCCGAAACGACGATCGCCTCAACCTCCGAGACCGCGGCCGCGGGCAGCGTCGAGGCGGGCGACAGTTTTCTCAGTGTCACCGGGCTCGACCGCAGCCTCCGGACCGGCGGTGCCGAGATGACGCAACCCTCCGCCTCCGGCGCCAATGCCGCCAACAGTGCGCATCATATCGCCCGGCAGCTCGCGCAAGCGATTCCTGCCACCGCCGATCAGCCGGTCGAGATCTCGCTCTCGCCCGAGGAACTCGGCAAGGTGCGGATGACGCTGCACAGCTCCGACACAGGGATCACCGTCTCGGTCCATGCCGAACGCCCCGAAACGCTCGACCTGATGCGCCGCAACATCGACAGCCTCGCGCGCGACTTCCGCGACATGGGCTATTCCGACATCAGCTTTGACTTCGCCAATCAGTCGGGCGGGCAGCAATCGGCACAGGATCGCGGTGAGTCCGCGCGCGCAGCGCAGGAGCAACAGGGTGGCGAGAACGCCCGTACCGCCGCGGCGGAGCGCCCGGCCCGATTCGACGACACCAGCCTCGCCCTGCAGCGCCGCGGCACTGCCGCGGGTGGGCTCGACCTTCGCTTTTGAGGATATGCCATGACCACCGTCACCTCCACGACCTCCTCCTCCTCCTCCTCGTCGAGCTCCTCCTCGAGCACCTCCGCGAGCGGGCTGACCTCGGATTACGAGACCTTCCTGAAGCTGCTCACCACGCAGATGACGAACCAGGATCCGACCGATCCGATGGACAGCGCCGATTACGCGGTGCAGCTCGCCACCTTCTCGCAGGTCGAACAGCAAACCCAGACCAATGACTTGCTCGAAAGCATGCTCGTTCAGCTCGGCCTGATGGGGATGAGCGAATATGCCGGCTGGGTCGGCATGGAAGCGCGCAGCGAATCGCCCGCCTATTTCGATGGCACGAACGCGGTGACGATCTCGCCCAACCCGGTGGTGGGGGCGACCGATTGCGTATTGGTGATCACCGATGAATCGGGTGGCGAAGTCTCCCGCGGCGCGATCGATGTCTCCTCCGATTCGATCGAATGGGATGGCACGGATGCCGAAGGCAATGCGCTGCCCGCGGGGCTCTACACCTTCGAGCTGGAGAGCTACAACAGCGGCACCCTGCTTTCGACCGACCCGGTCGAGACCTACAACCGCATCGTCGAGGCGCAGGGCACCTCGGATGGCGCGGTTCTGGTGTTGCAGGGCGGCACGACGATCGAGACCGGGTCGATTACGGCGCTGCGCGAAGAGAGCTGATCAGAGGAGCAGGCCAAGCACGATCCCGAGCAGGACAAGCCCGGCCCCGCCTGCCAGATGCACACCCCGCACCGGTTGCGGTTCGGGCGCGGGCGCGGGCGGGCGGGTCGCGTTTTCAAGCGCCGCGGTAAGCATGTCGGGCAATTGCGGGCCGAACCGGCCCAGAACCCGCGCGGTGCGCCCAAGGTTGCGCAGCGCCGCCTTCGGGCCCACATTCTCGCGGATATAGCTCTCCACCACCGGCTTTGCCGTTTCCCACATGTTGATCGCCGGGTTGAGCGAACGCGCCACCCCCTCGACCACCACCATGGTGCGTTGCAGCAAGATCAGCTCGGTCCGCGTCGCCATGCCGAAGCGCTCGGTCACCTCGAAGAGGTAAGCCAGAAGCCGCGCCATCGAGATCTGTTTCGCGTTCATGCCAAAGATCGGCTCGCCCACGGCGCGAAGCGCCAGCGCGAATTGCGTCACATCCTGATCTTTCGGCACATAGCCCGCCTCGAAATGGACCTCGGCCACGCGGCGGTAATCGCGCTGGATGAAGCCCATCAGGATCTCGGCATAGACGTGGCGGGTGTATTCGTCGATCTGGCCCATGATGCCGAAGTCAAAGGCGATGATATCGCCGTTTTCCGCCACCTTCAGGTTGCCCTGATGCATGTCGCCATGGAAATAGCCGTCGCGCAGCGCGTGGCTCAGGAAGAGTTGCAGCACCCGCGTGCCGATTGCCGTCAGGTCGTGGCCCGCGGCCTTCAGCGCCTCGGGGTCGCCCATCGGCAGACCCTCGGCCCAATCCATCACCAGCACGCGCCGGCTCGAGAGCGACCAGACCGGCAGCGGCACGCGAAATTTTTCGTCCCGCTCGGTATTGGCACTGAATTGTGAGGCTGCGGCCGCTTCGAGCCTGAGATCGAGCTCGCCGGTGACGATGCCCTCGAAATGCTTGATCACATCGGTGGGGCGCAGCCGCCGCGAGGCGGGCGAGAGCCGCTCGATCATCTCGGCGGCAAAATGGAAGGCGTCAATATCGCGCTGGAAGGCTTTCTCGATGCCGGGGCGCAGCACTTTCACGGCCACTTTCTCGCCGGTCTCGGCGAGCCGCGCGGCATGGACCTGCGCGATCGAGGCCGCGGCGACGGGTTCGGAAAACTCGGTGAAGATCTCGTCGACCGGGCGGCCGAATTCCTCGGCCAGAACCGCCTTCGCAACCTGCTGATCAAAGGGCGGCAGCCGGTCTTGCAGCATGCGCAACTGGTTCGCCAGCTCCTCGCCCACCACATCGGGGCGGGTAGACATGATCTGGCCGAACTTGATGTAGGAGGGGCCGAGCGCGGTGATCGCCCGGGTCACCGGCGGCAGGCTCGGGTCGCCCTTGTAGCCCAGCCATTTGAACGGCCAGCCCATGATGCGCGCGACGAGGCGCAGCCGCGGCGGCGCCTCCATCGCTTCCAGCGCGACCCGCATCGCCCCGGTGCGCTCGAAGGTCGCCCCGGTGCGGATCAGACGCCAGATATTATGCGGGCCGCGCATTTCAGACCTTCCAGCCCGAGTGCAGCGCTGCGATGCCCATGGAAAGGTTGCGGTATTTCACCTGTTCGAAGCCGGCTTCGCGGATCATCGAGGCGAACAGCTCCTGGTTCGGGAATTTGCGGATCGATTCCACCAGATACTGATAGCTGGCGCGGTCATTCGCCACGATCTGCCCCATCACCGGGATCACGTTGAAGGAATAGGCATCATAGACCGCCTGCATCAGATCATTCGGGATCTGGCTGAACTCGAGCACCATCAGCCGCCCGCCGGGGCGCAGCACGCGGTAAGCCTCGTTCAGCGCGTCCTGAATCCGGGTGACGTTCCGGATCCCGAAAGAGATCGTGTAGACGTCAAAGGTGTTGCTCTCGAAGGGCAGGTCCATCGCATCGCCGACCACCCAATTGAGCCGCTCCGCCATATTCGCCGCATCGGCGCGTTTCTGCCCCTCGATCAGCATCGATTCCGTCATGTCGCAGACGGTGGCGGTGGCGCCGGGGGCGCGTTTGAGGAAGCGGAAGGCCACGTCGCCGGTGCCGCCCGCCACATCGAGCAGCTTTTGCCCCGGGCGCGGCGCGAGCCAGTCCATCATCGCATCCTTCCAGAGCCGGTGGATGCCCATGCTCATCAGGTCGTTCATGATGTCGTATTTCGAGGCCACCCGCGAAAACACGCCATGCACCATCCCGGCCTTCGCGTCTTCCTCGACGGTCTGGTAGCCGAAATGCGTCGTTCTGGTCTGATCCGTGCTCATCTGCCCTTGCCGATCCTGAAAACGTTCCCCCTCTTATAGGGTCGGTTTCGGCCGTGACAATGCGACAGGAGCGAAAATGCCCGAACTGCCAGAGGTGGAAACGGTGCGCCGGGGGCTGGTGCAGGCGATGGAAGGGCGGCGGATCGAACGGGCCGAGGTGAACCGGCCCGACCTGCGCTGGCCCTTGCCCGAAGGGCTGGCAGAGCGGCTTGGCGGCGCGCGGGTCACCCTGCTCCGGCGGCGCTCGAAATATATCCTCGCCGATCTCGATACCGGCGAAAGTCTGCTCATCCACCTTGGTATGTCGGGGCGAATGCTCGTCTCGGGCGTCACGCTCGGGCGGTTCCATCTCGATCATCCGGTGCCGCAAAAGCACGATCATGTCGTGCTGCACATGGAGGGCGGCGCGCGCGTCACCTTCAACGATGCGCGCCGGTTCGGCGCGATGGATCTGGTGCGCACCGATCGTGAGGCGGCGCATTGGCTGCTGGCTGGACTCGGCCCCGAGCCCTTCGGCAACGCCTTCAACGAGGGCTACCTTGTCGCCGCGCTGAAGGCCCGCAAGAGCCCGATCAAGACCGCGCTTCTTGATCAGCATCTCCTTGCCGGGCTTGGCAATATCTATGTGTGTGAGGTGCTCTTCCGCGCCGGGATCGACCCGCGCCGGGCGGCGAGTCGCATCGCCGCCGCGCGCATTGCCGCGCTGGTGCCGATCATCCGCGAGGTGCTCTCGGAGGCCATCGAGGCGGGCGGATCGAGCCTGCGCGATCATCGTCAGGCCGATGGGGAACTGGGCTATTTCCAGCATGCCTTCCGTGTCTATGACCGTGAGGATGCGCCCTGCCCCGCCTGCGGCACCCCGATCCGGCGCATCGCGCAGGGGGGGCGGTCGAGCTATTTCTGCCCGCAGTGTCAACGATAAAAGCCGCCGGCAGGGCATTTGCGCCGCACTGCCGGTAACGCTGCGCTACAGGCCCGCAACAAGTCTTGAGTTTCGCGTCTTACCTGATAGGACTTCCCCGAAAACAAGGAAAGGCATCCGCAATGGCCTACCAGACCCTGATCGTCGAAATCGAAGACAGCGTCGCGCTCATTCGCCTCAATCGCCCCGAAGCCCTCAACGCGCTCAACTCTGCGTTGCTGAGCGAGCTTGCCGATGCACTCAAACAACTCGATGCGAACGACAAGGTGCGCTGCATCGTGCTGACCGGCTCGGAAAAAGCCTTCGCCGCGGGCGCCGATATCAAGGAGATGTCGGAAAAGAGCTTCGTCGAGATGTTCACCACCGACTTCTTCGGGGTGGAAGCCGACAGCCTTCTGCGCACGCGCAAGCCGATCATCGCCGCGGTGGCGGGATACGCGCTCGGCGGCGGCTGCGAGCTTGCGATGATGTGCGATTTCATCATCTGCGCCGACAACGCCAAATTCGGCCAGCCCGAGATCAACCTCGGCGTGGTGGCGGGGATCGGCGGCACGCAGCGCCTCACCCGCTTTGTCGGCAAATCGAAGTCGATGGACATGCATCTGACCGGCCGCTTCATGGATGCCGCCGAAGCCGAGCGCTCTGGGCTTGTGAGCCGCGTCGTGCCGGTGGCGCAGCTTGTCCCCGAGGCGCTGGCCGCCGCGCGCAAGATCGCCTCGAAATCCGCCGTGGCGACGATGGTGGTCAAGGAATGCGTCAACCGCGCCTATGAAACCACCCTGCGCGAGGGCGTGCTGTTCGAGCGCCGCGTGTTCCACGCCCTCTTTGCCACCGAAGACCAAAAGGAAGGCATGTCCGCCTTCCTCGAAAAGCGCGAACCGCAGTTCCGCGACAAGTGATGCCGGGGGAGAGGCCCCGAAAGGGGCTTTTCTTTTGAGCGTCTTTGGCCTATAGGCGGCCCTCACATGCGCGTGGAGCCCGCTCAGGCTAGAATCATCCGGTTCGCTGGGACGACCGGGCTTTACGCTTTTTGAATTGCAAAAGTCCGGGAACAGAGAATGGCCAATACGCCCCAGTCCAAAAAACGCGCCCGCCAGTCCGAGCGCCGCAACGACATCAACAAGGCGCGTCGCTCGCGCATCCGCACCTTCATCCGCAAGGTCGAAGAAGCGATCGCCTCGGGCAATGCCGATGCCGCCAAGCTCGCACTGCAAGCGGCCGAGCCGGAAATGGCGCGTGGCGTGACCAAGGGCGTGCTGCACAAGAACACCGTTTCGCGCAAAATCTCGCGCCTTTCGGCCCGCGTGAAAGCGCTCTCGAACTGAGATCTGGCGAAGGCCGGAACAGGCACGTATTAATCAGGCGCCCTCGTTTAGGGCGCCTGATTTCTTTTTATATTCAATGCTTTGAACCAATGCATACCGGCCCTGCGGCGGCGCGGGAGATTCGTTTCGCGAAACAGGGCGTCAAGCGCGAAGATCGGTTGCAGCCGCCCCGTCCGGCTTGCTAGCGTCTAGGTGCGATTCACGTCGCCTTGGGGGACATGACGCCTCGCGAGGGTCGAAGCTGGCTCGATAAAGCTGCCGCGATACCAAGAAGCCTGCGCTTCGGCACTCGGATGCGATCAGACGAAAAAGGGGCGAAAGCCTCATCGGCAGGTGATGCCGTATCCGGATTTGCGCCGGACGCATCGTCATGTCTGACCTCATCCGTCGCTGCGACGGTTGGGGCTCCTGAGGGCGTGGTCCGCGACTGGGCAGGACTGCTGATGGAAAGAACATGACAAAAGAGCTCTGGGGGCAAGCAAGCGATGAATTGCGCAAGACCGTCGGCACGACGAACCACTCCACTTGGATCGCTCCGCTTGAGCTCGTCGCGCTGAACGACGGCATCGCGGCGCTGGAAGCGCCGACCAAATTCATGTGCGACTGGGTCTCGCGCAATTATGGGGAACCGATCCTGCGCGCACTGCGCAATGCCGGCGCGCCGGTCGAGCGGGTAACGCTTGCGCTGGGCGTCGGCCGTGCCGCGGCGCCCGAGACACCCGCGCCCGCTGCCATGATGCGCAAAGCGCATCGCACCGCCGAAGATCAGGAGCTTCCCGGCGCACCGCTCGATGCGCGCTTCACCTTCGACAGTTTCGTCGTCGGCAAGCCGAACGAACTCGCCCATGCCGCGGCACGCCGCGTCGCCGAGGGCGGGCCGGTCACTTTCAACCCGCTCTTCCTTTACGGCGGCGTCGGGCTCGGCAAGACCCACCTGATGCATGCGATCGCCCATGAGCTGCAGGCGCATCACAGCGATCTGCGCGTGCTCTACCTTTCCGCCGAGCAGTTCATGTATCGCTTCGTGCAGGCCTTGCGCGACCGGCAGATCATGGATTTCAAGGAACTCTTCCGCTCGGTCGACGTGCTGATGGTCGATGATGTGCAGTTCATCGCCGGCAAGGACAGCACACAGGAGGAATTTTTCCACACCTTCAACGCACTCGTCGATCAGGGCAAGCAGATCGTGATTTCGGCAGACCGCGCGCCGGGCGAGATCAAGGATCTGGAGGAACGGATCAAGAGCCGGCTGCAATGCGGCCTCGTTGTCGACCTGCATCCGACCGATTATGAGCTGCGGCTCGGCATCCTGCAAACCAAGGCCGAGGCTTACCGTGTGAGCTACCCGGGCCTCGTGATGGCCGATGGCGTGCTCGAATTCCTCGCGCATCGGATCACCACCAACGTGCGCGTGCTCGAAGGGGCGCTGACGCGGCTTTTTGCCTTTGCCTCGCTCGTGGGGCGCGAAATCACGCTCGATCTGGCTCAGGAATGCCTTGCCGACATTCTGCGCGCCTCTGATCGCCGCGTCACCATCGAGGAAATCCAGCGCAAGGTGGCGGAGCATTACAATGTGCGCCTCTCGGACATGATCGGACCGAAGCGGCTGCGCACCATCGCCCGGCCACGGCAGGTGGCGATGTATCTTGCCAAGCATCTCACCACGCGGAGCCTGCCCGAAATCGGACGCCGGTTCGGCGGGCGCGATCACACCACCATCATGCATGGCATCCGCAAGATCGACGAGTTGATGGCGACCGATACGCAACTAGCCGAAGATATCGGGCTTCTGCGGCGCCTGATGGAATCCTGAACTCTTGACGCCCCGACCAAAGCAACGGAATGTCCGGAAAAATCTTGTTCCGGCGTGACGGCATGTTACCGTGCCGACCCCGGCCCCGGTGAGGAATGGATATGAAGATCAGCATCGAACGCGCCGCCCTGCTGAAGGCGGTGGCTCAGGCCCAATCGGTTGTCGAACGGCGCAACACGATCCCGATCCTGGCCAATGTGCTGATCGAGGCGGAAGGAGCAACCGTGTCCTTCCGCGCCACCGATCTCGATATCGAGGTTGTCGACAAGGCGCCTGCGCAGGTCGAACGGGCGGGCGCGACCACGGTTTCGGCGGTGATGCTGCATGAAATCGTGCGCAAGCTCCCCGATGGCGCACTCGTGCAGCTGAGTGATGACCCCGCCGCGGGTCGGCTCTCGGTGATGGCGGGGCGCTCGAGCTTCAACCTTGCTACCCTGCCGAAAGAAGATTTTCCGGTGATGGCGAGCTCGGAATATACCGCCAATTTCGCCGCCAAGGCCGGCGTGCTCAAGCGCCTGTTCGACAAGTCGAAATTCGCGATCTCGACAGAGGAGACACGCTATTACCTCAACGGCGTCTACATGCATCTGGCGACCGGCGAGGATGGCGCGGTGCTGCGCTGCGTGGCGACCGATGGCCACCGGCTCGCCCGGATCGATGCGCCGCAGCCCGAAGGTGCTGCGGGCATGCCCGGCGTGATCGTGCCGCGCAAAACCGTGAACGAGCTGCGCAAGCTTCTGGATGACGACGAGGCGCAGATCGCCGTTTCCGTCTCCGAGACCAAGGTGCGCTTTGCCACGCCCGAGATCACGCTCACCTCAAAAGTGATCGACGGCACCTTCCCCGATTACACCCGCGTCATCCCAATGGGGAATGCGCGGCGTCTTGAGGTGGATGCGCAGGAATTCGCGAAAGCCGTGGACCGGGTGGCCACCGTCTCTTCCGAGCGCTCGCGCGCGGTGAAGCTGAGCCTTGATGAAGATCGGCTTGTGCTTTCGGTCAATGCCCCCGATGCCGGTGCGGCGGAAGAAGAACTGGCCGTGGCTTACGGCGACGAACGGCTCGAGATCGGCTTCAACGCCAAGTATCTGCTGGAAATCGCGAGCCAGGTGGACCGCGAAAACGCCGTCTTCCTGTTCAACTCCTCAGGTGATCCGACGCTGATGCGCGAAGGCAATGACACCTCCGCCGTCTATGTCGTGATGCCGATGCGCGTGTGAGCTTGCGCAGCCTGACGCTTTTGCAGTTCCGCTCGCATCGCCGGGCGGATCTTGCGTTTGATACCCGGCCCGTGGCGCTTTACGGGCCGAATGGCGCGGGCAAGACCTCGGTGCTGGAGGCGGTCTCGCTCCTTTCCCCGGGCCGGGGCCTGCGCCGCGCGAGTGCGGAAGAGCTGATCCGACGGCAAGAAGCCGTGGGATGGAAGCTGAAGGCCACCCTCTCCGACTATGAGATCGAGACCTCGGCCCTGCCGGGGCAAAGCCGGGAGGTGCGCATCGACGGCAAGGCCGCCTCGCAACTCGCGCTCGGGCGGCTTTTGCGCGTGCTCTGGCTGGTGCCGGCGATGGACCGGCTCTGGATCGAGGGCGCGGAAGGGCGGCGCCGCTTTCTCGACCGGATGGCGCTGAGCTTTTTTCCCGCTCATGCGGAGGCGGTGCTGGCTTATGAAAAAGCGATGCGCGAGCGCAACCGGCTTTTGAAGGATGATGTGCAGGACGGCGCCTGGTATCATGCGCTGGAAGGCCAGATGGCGGAGGCGGGCGCACAGATCCGCGTTCACCGCGCCGAGACGCTGACGAAGCTTGCTGCGGCGCAGGCCGGGGCCGCCACAGCCTTTCCGGCGGCGACGCTCGCGATCACCGGCGAGGGGCCCGAAGACCTCGCTGCGGCGCTCGCCGAGGGGCGGTGGCGGGACATGGCGGCGGGGCGCACGCTCACCGGGCCGCACCGGGCGGACCTGAGCGCGGTTTACGCCGAGAAAGACGCCCCGGCCGATCAATGCTCCACGGGTGAGCAAAAGGCGCTGCTGATTTCGCTTCTTCTGGCCAATGCCCGGGCGCTGGCAGGTGAAACGACGGTGCTTTTGCTCGATGAGGTGGCCGCCCATCTCGATGCGGCCCGCCGCGCCGCGCTTTATGACGAGATCTGCGCGCTGCCTGCGCAGGTGATGATGACCGGCACCGGGGCGGAGCTTTTCGAGGCGCTGGGAGAGCGGGCGCGCTACTGGGAAGTGACCGAAACCGCTGGCACCTCAGCGCTCGCGGAAACCGCGTTCCAGAACCGCTAAATATTGTGGCGAAGGCGTGACAAGGCGGCGCCGAAACCCTATAAATCGCCATCGACTTGCAGGATAGGCGCGGATGACCGACACCCCCAATAAAAAGACCGAATACAGCGCGGATTCCATCAAGGTTCTCAAGGGCCTGGAAGCGGTGCGCAAGCGCCCCGGCATGTATATCGGCGATACCGACGACGGCTCGGGCCTGCACCACATGGTCTATGAGGTCGTCGACAACGGGATCGACGAGGCGCTGGCGGGCCATGCCAATTACGTTGCCGTGAAAATTCACGCCGATAATTCGGTTTCGGTGCGCGACAATGGCCGCGGCATCCCGGTCGACATCCACCACGAAGAAGGCGTCTCCGCGGCCGAGGTCATCATGACCCAGCTTCATGCGGGCGGCAAATTCAACAACACCGACGACGACGGCAATGCCTACAAAGTCTCGGGCGGGCTGCATGGTGTGGGCGTCTCGGTGGTGAACGCGCTTTCCGACTGGCTCGAACTCAAGGTCTGGCGCAATGACAAGGTCTATTTCGCCCGGTTTGAAAAGGGCGAATGCGTCGAGCATGTGCGCGAGATCGGCGACGCGCCGGGCGACAAGGGCACCGAGGTGCGCTTCCTTGCCTCGGCGAAAACGCATGACCCGGAGGGCACCTTCTCCGACCTCGAATACAGCTTCAAGACGCTCGAGACCCGGCTGCGGGAACTCGCTTTCCTCAATTCCGGCGTGCGGATCATTCTTGAAGACGAGCGCCCCGCCGAGCCTCTGCGCAGCGAGCTGCATTACGAGGGCGGCGTGCGCGAATTCGTCAAATATCTCGACCGGTCAAAAACCCCGGTGATGCCCGAGCCGATCTACATGACCGGCGAGGTGCGCGGCATCGGTGTTGAAGTGGCGATGTGGTGGAACGACAGCTATCACGAGACGGTGCTGCCCTTCACCAACAACATCCCCCAGCGCGACGGCGGCACCCACCTTGCGGGCTTCCGCGGCGCGCTGACCCGCACGATCACGAAATATGCGCAAGACAGCGGCATCGCGAAGAAGGAGAAGGTCGACTTTACCGGCGACGATGCCCGCGAAGGGCTGACCTGCGTCTTGTCGGTGAAAGTGCCGGACCCGAAATTTTCCAGCCAGACCAAAGACAAGCTCGTTTCCTCCGAGGTGCGCCCCGCGGTCGAGAACCTCGTGAACGAGAAGCTCTCGGAATGGTTCGAGGAGCATCCCGCCGAGGCCAAGGGCATCGTTGGCAAGATCATCGAGGCGGCGCTCGCGCGCGAGGCGGCGCGCAAGGCGCGCGAGCTCACCCGGCGCAAGACCGCGATGGACGTCGCCTCCCTGCCCGGCAAGCTCGCGGATTGTCAGGAGAAAGACCCCGCGCTTTCGGAAATTTTCATCGTCGAAGGGGATTCGGCAGGTGGCTCCGCCAAGCAGGGGCGCGAGCGCAAAAACCAGGCCGTGCTGCCCTTGCGCGGCAAGATCCTCAACGTCGAGCGCGCGCGCTTTGACCGGATGCTCAGTTCCGAGATGATCGGCACGCTGATCACCGCACTCGGCACCGGCATTGGGCGCGACGAGTTCAACCTTGCCAAGCTGCGCTACCACAAGATCGTCATCATGACCGATGCGGATGTCGATGGCGCCCACATCCGCACGCTTTTGCTCACCTTCTTCTTCCGGCAGATGCCCGAGTTGATCGACGCGGGCCACCTCTTCATTGCCCAGCCGCCGCTTTACAAGGTCAGCCGCGGCAAGTCCGAGGTCTATCTGAAGGATCAAGCCGCGCTTGAGGAATATCTGATCACGCAAGGGGTTGAGGGTGCGATTTTGCGTCTTGGAGACGGCAGCGACATCATCGGCGCCGATCTCGCGCGGCTGGTGGAAGAGGCGCGGCAGATCCGCCGTATCCTCCATGCCTTCCCGACCCATTACCCCCACCGTATCCTTGAGCAGGTGGCGATCGCCGGCGCGCTGATCGCCGGCCGGGTCGATGCCGATGCCCAGGGTGTGGCCGATGCCGTGGCCAACCGGCTCGACCTTGTCGCGCTCGAATATGAGCGCGGCTGGTCCGGCCGGCCGACGCAGGACAAGGGGCTGCGGCTCGCGCGGATCCTGCGCGGGGTCGAGGAGGTGCGCACGCTCGACGGCCCGGTGCTGCGCTCGGGCGAGGCGCGCCGGCTCGGCCAGTTCACCGCGAGCCTGCGCGAAACCTATGCCACCCCCGCGCGGCTTGTGCGCAAGGACCGCGAGCAACTGATCTTCGGCCCGCTCGACCTTCTGGCGGCGATCCTGCAGGAGGGCGAGAAGGGGCTGACGCTGCAGCGCTACAAGGGGCTGGGCGAGATGAACCCGGAGCAGCTTTGGGAAACCACGCTCGACCCGGTGGCACGCACGCTGTTGCAAGTGCGCGTCGATGACGTGGCCGAGGCCGAAGATATCTTCTCGAAGCTGATGGGCGATGTGGTGGAACCGCGGCGCGACTTCATCCAGCAAAACGCGCTGAGCGTGGAAAACCTCGATTTCTGACACGGGCAGACCCCGGGAGGCAGGATGAGCGAGAGTGACAAGATCGAAGCCGCGGTGGAGCAGGCCGAAGCCGCGGCGGAGGGGCACCAGCCCGACCCGGCCGCGCCGCGGCTTCTGCGCGATGCTTTGGGGCGCTTTGCCACCGGTGTCACGGTGATCACCGCGCGCGAGCAAGGCAGCGGCGATCCGATCGGCATCACGGTGAATTCTTTCGCCTCGGTCTCGCTCGATCCGGCGCTGGTGCTGTGGTCGGCGGCGCGCTCCTCGATGCGGCATCGCCATTTTGCTGCCGCCCCCGCTTTTGCGATCCATGTGCTCGGCGCCGGGCAGACGGATCTTGCGAAACGATTTTCCACCTCTTCCGGGCCCGGTTTCGAGGGGCTGGAAGCCCGCCTCAACGCCCAGGCGGTGCCGTTGCTTGAGGGCTGCCTCGCCCGGTTCGAATGCGAAACCGAGGCGACCCATGAAGGCGGCGACCATACCATCATCATCGGCCGGGTCGCACGGTTCACGCTTGCGCATCAAGGTGCGCCGCTCTGCTTCTTCGCAGGCCGTTTCGGCGGTTTCACCCCCTCCGCCTGAGCCAGAGAACTCCTGCGGATTTTATCCGTTAAGTGCCCCTTAAGCCCCGGATGATACGCATTGTTTCGGGTGAATATGAGGTGGTGGAATGGGCTCGCGTGACAACGCGGCGCCAGTCATCATCAAGCGAAAGAAAGTCGTCGCGGGCGGCGGGCACCACGGTGGGGCGTGGAAGGTTGCCTATGCCGATTTCGTGACCGCCATGATGGCCTTCTTTCTGCTGATGTGGCTGCTGAACGCGACAACGGAAAAGCAACGCAAGGGGATTGCGGATTATTTCAATCCGACGATCCCGATCAACCGGGTCTCGGGAGGGGGCGAGGGCGCCTTCGGCGGAGATTCGGTGTTCTCGGAGGACCAGATCGCGCAGACCGGTACCGGTGCCTCGGGGCAGAGCCCGACGGCAGAGCGTCAGGCCCGCGGCGACAGCGGCATGGACAGCGCGGACACGGCAAAGGACAAGGCCGAATTCGAGCGCATCGCGAAGGAAATCGAGAAGGCGCTGCAGGGGATGGGCGGCGAATCGATGGTAAGCGAGCAGATGGCGCGCCACATCGTGACCAAGATCACCGACGAGGGGCTGATCGTGGAGTTCTTCGATCTGGAGAACGAGCCGCTTTTCACGCCCGAGACTGTCACGCCAGAGCCGCTCCTGCGCGAGATCGCAAAGATGCTGTCACGCGTGTTCGGGCTCGCCACCAACAGCGTGGCAATCAACGGCTTCACGCGTTCCTACCCGTCGATGCTGCGTGAGAACCCGGTCTGGGATCTCTCGAGCGCACGGGCGCAGGCGATGCGGCAACTGATGGAAGACGACGGTTTCGACCCCGCAAGGGTACAGCGCGTCTCCGGTTTCGCCGATCGCAAGCCCGCGGTCGAGGCGACGCTCTCGATCCGCAACAACCGGCTTGAGCTGATCCTTTTGCGCGACGGAAGGTAAGGCTGCCGCACCCCGGCCCCGATCAGGATCGGCGGCCGGGATAACGGCAAAGAAATCCCTGGCATTTTAGGTGTTAGGTCGATGTTAACGGCGCTGCTGCACTCTGGCCTTCGATCGAGGGACAAGCAGCAGAAAGGCGCCCCCCCATGTCCATCTCTTCTTCGCTCAACGCCGGTGTGGCTGGTCTCGCGGCCAATGCCACCCGCCTTGCGACGATTTCTGACAACATCGCCAACTCCGGCACTTATGGCTACAAGCGAGCCACGACCGATTTCGAGAGCATGGTGCTTGCCCAGTCGAGCGGCTCCGGCACCTATTCGGCGGGCGGCGTGCGCGCCTCCACCGGCCGACTGATCGACGAGCGCGGCTCGCTCGTCTCCACGTCGAACGCCATGGACCTCGCGATCTCGGGACGCGGCTTCCTGCCGGTGGCGACCACGGCGGGCCTCATCAACGGGCTGGACGCGCAACCGCTGCTGATGACCACCACGGGCTCCTTCAGCACCGACGCGGATGGCGTGCTGCGCACCGATTCGGGTCTCGTCCTGCTCGGCTGGGCGGCCAATGCCGATGGCACGATCCCGACCCAGCCGCGCGATACGACCGCCGGGCTCGAGCCGGTGGTGATCAACGCCAACCAGACGGCGGGCGACCCGACGACGGTGATGAACCTCGGCATCAACCTGCCCGCGACGGAAACCGAATCGACCGGCAGCGGCGAAAGCCTCACCTCGTCGGTTGAATATTTCGGCAACCTCGGCACCTCGAACACGCTTGAGATCACTTTCACGCCGACCGTTGCGGACCCCGACAACCCGGCAACCAACACCTGGACGATGACGATCGTCGATAACGCCACCACGACCGACCCGCTCGGCCTTGGCACGGGTGTTCTGGGCACCTACGAATTGACGTTCGACAATACCTCGACCAGCGGCGGCACACTTCTGACCGTGGTGGGCGACGACACGGGCTCGCTGCCGAGCCCGACCTATGACGCGGCAACCGGAAAGATCTCGCTCTCGGTCGCCGAAGGCCTGCAGGACATCGAGGTGACGATCGGCAAGATTGGCGACACCAATGGCCTGACCCAGCTCGCCACCGATTTCGCGCCGACCTCGATCAGCAAGGATGGCTCTCCGGTGGGCAGCCTCACCGGCGTGGAAATCGACGAGAACGGTTTCATCCTCGCCACTTATGACACCGGCTTCATCCGCACCGTCTACCAGATCCCGCTCGTCGATGTGGCGAATGCCAACGGCCTCAGCGCGCTCGACAACCAGACCTTCCAGGTCTCCTCGACTTCGGGCTCGTTCTACCTCTGGGATGCAGGCGACGGCCCGACCGGCTCGATCGAAGGCTACGCCCGCGAGGGTTCCGCGGTCGACGTGGCCGAAGAACTGACCAACTTGATCCAGACGCAGCGTGCCTATTCGTCGAACGCCAAGGTTATCCAGACCGTCGACGAAATGCTGCAAGAGACCACCAACATCAAACGCTGAGGCCGGAGCGGCCAGTGACAGGAGCTGAACGATGGGCATCAACAACGCCTTCAACAACGCAGTCTCCGGGCTGACCGCTTCCTCACGCAAAGCCGAGATCGTCTCGGCCAACGTGGCCAATGCGATGACCGAGGGCTACGCCCGCCGCGAACTGTCGATCAGCGCCGAAACACTCGGCGGCGATGGTGGCGGCGTGCGTATCCTCGGCGTCAACCGCATCGTCGATGCAACGCTTCTGCAAGACAAGCAGCTTGCCGATGCCGCCGCGGCCAATATCGATGTGAAAGTGGATTTCTTCGCCAATATCGAGGCGGAGATCGGCGATCCGACCGAGGCTGGTTCGCTCGGCCAGACGATTTCGGATTTCGAAAACGCGCTGCTCGAAGCCTCGAGCATGCCCGACAGCGTTGCGCGGCTGACCGCGACAGTGACCACCGCGCAATCGGTCGTCAGCAAGATCAACGCAATTTCCGACGAAATTCAGGCGTCCCGGCTCGAGGCGGACCATGCGATCGGCGAGCAGGTTGACCTGCTCAACGAATCGCTTGTGCGGATCGACGAGTTGAACCACGCGATCACGTCTCAGCTTTCCACCGGCCGCGATGCGAGCGCGCTGATGGACGAACGGCAGATGGTGCTCGACCAGATCGCCGAGATCGTTCCGATCAAGGTTGTCGACCGCGACAACAACCAGATCTCGATTTTCACCAAGAGCGGGGCGATCCTGCTCGACGGCTCTCCGAGCGAGATCGGTTTCAGCTCGTCAAGTGCCATGGATCCGGGCTGGACCCTCGAATCCGGCACGCTCTCCGGGCTGACGCTGAACGGCCAGCCGGTCTCCACCGCGGAAAGCGGCATGTTCGGCGGCGGCTCGCTGGCGGCCAATTTCGCGATCCGCGACGAACTCGCCCCCGAAGCGCAGGCCAATCTCGATGCGGTGGCGCGCGATCTGATGACACGGCTCGAAAGCGTGAGTGTCGACGATAACGGTGCCGGGCTCTTCACCGATGCCGGCGAAGCCTTCGATGCGGCCAACGAAACCGGTCTGGCGGGGCGGCTGCGCCTGAACGCGTCGGTCGATCCGAGTCAGGAAGACGGCGCGGTATGGCGCATTCGCGACGGCCTAGATGCCACTTCCGAGGGCGCCGTGGGCAATGCCACGCTCCTCAATGCGATCTCTGCCGCGCTGAGCGACGAGAGCGCACCGGCCTCGGGCAACATGGGCAGCACCCGACGGTCATTCTCGGGGCTCGCCGCGGGTTTTCTGTCGATCGTCGCCTCGGATCGGCAATCGGCGGAACTGACGCAAAGCTACACCAGCGCGCGCCAGGAATCGCTCAACGAGATGGTCCTGGGCCAGGGGGTCGACACCGATTACGAGCTGCAAAACCTGCTCGTGATCGAACAGGCCTATGCCGCAAATGCCAAGGTGATCTCCGCCATCGACTCCCTGTTGCAAGAAATTCTGGATCTCTGAGATGAAGTATGTTTCCGTCGGCGACATGGCGCAGACCTACACGATGCGCAACCACAACGCCCAGCTCAAAACCACGATGACCCGGCTCTCCGAGGAGCTGGTGACCGGCGTAGCCCAGGATGTCGGCGCGGCCGTCGGCGGCGATTTCACTGCGCTCGCCTCGATCACGCATTCGCTGCAGCGCATCGAATCTTACGATCAGGCAGCGAAAGAGATGGCGTTGAGCACCAGCACCCAGCAGACCGCGCTCGAGACGATCCAGACGCATGCGCAATCGGTTGGCTCGGAGCTTGTGGCCGCGGGCACGACCGGCGTCTCGACATCGGTCGACGCCACGCTGCAAGACGCCGCGTATCGGTTCTCCTCCATCGTCCAATCGCTCAACGTTTCGGTTTCGGGGCGATATCTGATGTCGGGGGTGGCCACCGATACCCGCCCCGTCGCCTCGGCCGACGATATTCTCGCGGCGTTGAAGGCCGAAACTTCCGGCATGACCACCGCGACCGAAATCATTGAGGCGGTTAACGACTGGTTCGATCAGCCCGAAGGCAGCGGGAGCGGCTTCCTCGACGAAGCCTATTTCGGTTCGACCACGGCGACCTCGGCGGTTGCGGTCTCGGAAACTGAATCCGCACAGCTGACCGTGACGGCCGCAGATCCGGCGATTCGCAACATGCTCAAAGGCTTTGCCCTTGCGGCGCTGGCAACCGACGACACGCTCTCGGAAACCGCCCGCGCCGCGCTGGCCTCTTCCGCCGGCGGCCAGATCATCAATGCCGAGAACGCGCTGACGACGACTCGCGCCAATCTGGGCTCGGTCGAAGAGTTGATCAGCGACGCGCAGACGCGCAACGCCAACCAGAAAACCGCGCTCAGCTTGGCGCAGCTCGATCTGATCGGCGTCGATGAATACGACACGGCCACCGCCCTCGAAGCCGTCGAGACACAACTCGAAACGCTCTACACCCTGACTTCGCGCCTGTCGCAACTGTCGCTGACGGATTACATCAGATGAAATCGCTGACCAGACTACTGCTTCTTCTCCTCGCGCTGATGGTGCCGACGCTCAGCCTCGCCGCACCGATCCGGATCAAGGATCTGGTGGAGTTCGACGGCGTGCGCGGCAACGACCTCGTGGGTTACGGGCTCGTGGTCGGCCTCAACGGCACGGGCGACGGCATCCGCAACGCGCCCTTTACCGAAGAGATCATGGCCAACATCCTCGAAAGGCTCGGCGTTAACGTTAACGGAGAGCAATTCCGGCCGAAAAACGTCGCCGCGGTCATGGTCACGGCCACGCTGCCTGCCTTTGCCCGCGCGGGGGGCAAGATCGACGTCACCGTTTCGGCCATCGGCGATGCCAAGAGCCTGCTCGGCGGCACGCTGATCATGACGCCGATGAACGCCGCCGACGGTGAGATCTATGCGGTTGCGCAGGGGGCGGTGATCGCGGGCGGTGTCTCCGCCCAGGGTCAGGCCGCTTCGGTGGTGCAGGGCGTGCCGACCTCGGGGATGATCCCTTCGGGCGCGCATATCGAACGCGAGATCGGTTTCGAGCTCAACAGCCTCTCCTCGATCCGGCTGGCGCTGCGCGAGCCCGATTTCACCACCGCAGGACGGATCGAAAAGGCGATCAACTCCGAATTCGGCAAGCGAATCGCCTCGATGGAAGATTCGGGCACGGTGACGGTGAATATCGGCGCGGCGGGGATGCGCTCGGCCGCCCATGTGCTCGGTCGGCTCGAAAACCTTGATGTCGAGCCCGAACAGCGCGCCCGCGTGGTGGTGGACCAGCGTTCCGGCACGATTGTCATGGGCGAGGACGTGCGGATTTCGCGCGTCGCCGTGAGCCAGGGCAACCTGACGCTGCGCGTGCAGGAAGCGCCGCTCGTTGTGCAACCCAACCCGTTTGCGCGCGGCGAGACCGTGGTGGTGCCCCGGACCCAGGCCTCGATCCAGCAGGGCCCCGGCATCAAAATGGCCGAAGTGCCCGAAACCAGCTCGCTTTCCGATGTGGTCGCCGGGTTGAATGCGCTTGGCGTCAGCCCGCGCGACATGATCGACATTCTGAAAAGCATCAATGCCGCGGGCGCGCTGCACGCCGAATTCGTGGTGAACTGAGCCCACCCGCAGGAGCTTTTGCGCCGATCCGGCTCCGGCCGGATCGGTTTCGTTTGCCGCAAAGCGCCATCACGCTTGACTTGATCAAACGTTTGATTGAATTTGCGGCATGATCGAGCAAACCCACTCCATCCCCCTCGACGATCCCGGCACCGCCGGGGCGCTGTTGCGCGCCGCCATCGCCTGCTTCGGCCAGAAAGGCTTTGGCGCCACTTCGACGCGCGAGATTGCCGCCGCGGCGCAGACCAATGTCGCCTCCATCGCCTATCATTTCGGCTCCAAGGAAGGCTTGCGGCAGGCCTGCGCGCAGGCCTTTGCCGCGCATATGAGCGCCTTGCTCGCGCTTGATGCCCTGCCCGAACCTGAAACCCCCGCGGCCGCCGAAGCGCTGATCCTTGCCATCGTCGAGCGCTTCGCCGCGCATATGGTGGCCGATCACGCGATGCAGCCGCTCGTCGCCTTCATCCTGCGCGAAGTGGCCGAGGGCGGCGCCGGGCTCGACATCTTCTATGAGCGGCTCGTGGGCCCCGCGCATGGGCGGCTCTGCCGGATCTGGCAGGCGGCCACCGGCGCCCCCGCCGAAGCGCCCGAAACCCGGCTGATGATCTTCAGCGCGCTTGGCCAGATCCTTTATTTCCGCATCGGCGCGCCGGTGGTGAAGCGCCGCATGGGCTGGGCCGAAATCGGCCCTGCAGAAGCCGAAGCCATCGTGAAGATCCTGAAGTCAAATATCTCCGCGCTGATCGCGCTGGACCGGAGGACCCCGGCATGAGCCTTTGTTCGCTGCCGTTGATCGCGTCGCTGTTCACCGCTTGCGCCACCCCGGCCACGCTTGGCACCGGTTATGTCGAGGGGGAACACCGTGCGCTGGCTCCGGTCGCGGTGGCCGAGGTGAAAAGCCTTGCGGTAACGCGGGGCGAGCGGGTTGCGGCGGGTGCCGTGCTCGCGCGGCAGGAAGACCGCGACGCGCAGATTGCGCTCGACCAGGCCAGCGCGGCGCTGGCGCAGGCCGAAAGCCAGCTTGCCGATCTCAAGGAAGGCAAGCGGCCGGAAGAGATCCGGGTGATGGAGGCCGCGCGCTCCTCAGCGCAAGCGAAGCTCGCCGAGGCCGAGCGCACGGCTGCGCGCACCTCGGCGCTGGCCGCTCGCGGCACGGCCACCAAAGCCGACAGCGATGATGCCGAAACCGCGCTCAATGTTGCCCGTGCAAGTCTTGCAGAGGCGGAGGCGAACCTTGCCGTTGCGGCCCTGCCCGCCCGCCCGGCCGAAATCGCCGCGGCCGAGGCTTCGGTGCGCGGGGCGCGTGCCGATCTGGCCCGGGCCGAATGGGCGCTTGGCAAGCGCACCCTGACCGCCCCGACTGACGGGGTGATTTCAGACCTGCTCCTTTACCCCGGCGAAATGGCCGGACCCAGCGCGCCGGTGCTCACATTGCTCCCGGATGCGGCCGTGACGCTGCGCCTTTATGTCGATGAGGCAGACATCGCCTCAATCCGGCCCGGCACGAAGCTCGCCGTCCAATGCGACGGCTGCGCCCCGGGGCTGCGCGCCGAGGTGAGCTATATTGCCGAGGGGCCGGAATTCACGCCGCCGGTGATCTATTCGCTGCAGAACCGGCAAAAGCTCGTCTATCTGGTCGAGGCACGCCCGATAGGCGCGGCCGCGCTCAAGCCCGGCCAGATCGTCGATGTCACCCGCGCCGAGGCGGCGCCGTGAGTGCCCCGCCCGCTATCACCGTCACCGATCTGGTGAAGGTCTATGGCAGCCGCACCGTGGTCGATCACGTCTCGATGGAGGTCGCGCCGGGCGAGATCGTCGGCTTCCTCGGCCCGAACGGCTCGGGGAAAACAACGACAATCCGCATGATGTGCGGGTTGCTCACCCCCGATGGCGGCAGCGGCAAAGTGCTCGGCCATGACATTTTGCGCGCCCAGCGCGCGATCAAGCGCGAGGTGGGTTACATGACCCAGCGCTTCAGCTTTTACGAAGACCTGACAATCGAGGAGAACCTGCGCTTTGTCGCGGGGGTTTACGGGCTGGAAAAGGGCGCGGTGGCGCAGGCGCTCGCGGACCTTGGCCTAACGTCGCGCAAACACCAGCTTGCGGGCGCGCTTTCGGGCGGCTGGAAGCAACGCCTCGCGCTTGCCGCCTGCATCATGCACCGCCCGAAGCTCTTGATGCTCGACGAACCCACCGCCGGCGTCGACCCGAAGGCGCGGCGTGACTTCTGGGACGAAATTCACGAGCGCGCGGCGGAGGGGCTGACCGTGCTTGTCTCCACCCATTACATGGATGAGGCCGAGCGCTGCCACCGCATCAATTACATCTCCTACGGGCGGCTGATCAGCCATGGCACGGTGGCGGAAGTGGTGGCGCATGCCGGGCTGACCACGGTGATCTTGCGCGGCGGAGACATCGTGGCGGCGCAAAAGCGGCTCAGAGGCCAGCCCGGCGTGGATCAGGTCGCCCCCTATGGCACCGATCTGCATGTGATCGGCGCCAATGGCGCGGCACTAAGGCGCGCGGCCGAAGCCGTGGCGGCGGAGACCGGCGCCCGGCTCATTCCCGCCGAGACCGGGCTTGAGGATGTGTTCATCCAGCTCATGGGCGCTGCGCAGGACAACATGTCATGAGCCGGTTTTTGTCATTCCGCCGCCTTTTCTCCATCATCGCCAAGGAGGCGGTGCAGATGCGCCGCGACCGGATCACCTTTGCGATGATGCTGGGCGTGCCGCTGATGCAGCTTTTCCTGTTCGGCTTTGCCATCAACAGCGACCCCAAGGGCCTGCCCGCCGCGCTTGTCGCCACGCCCGAAGACCGTTTCGCCCGCGCCATGGTGAGCGCGCTGGAGGTGACGGGTTACTACCGCTTCACCCACCCCTACGTTTCCGCCGCCGAGGGAGAGGCGCTGATCACGCGGGGCGAGGTGAGCTTCGTCGTCACCCTACCCACCGATTTCGGCGCCAAGGTGTTGCGCGGCGACAGCCCGCAGATCCTGATCGAGGCGGATGCGAGTGACCCCGCCGTTGCTTCGGGCGCGATTTCCACCCTCGGCACGCTCGCCCGGCAGGCGCTCACCCGCGAGGCGGGCACAGAGGCGGAAACGCAAGCACAACAAGCCCGCCAGGTCGATGTGGTCGTGCATCGCCGCTACAACCCGGAGGGCATCACGCAATACAACATCGTCCCCGGCCTTCTGGGCGTGATCTTGCAAATGACGATGGTGATGATGACGGCGATGGCGCTCACCCGCGAGACCGAGCGCGGCACGATGGAAAACCTGCTCTCCATGCCGGTGACGCCGATCGAAGTGATGCTGGGCAAGGTGCTGCCCTATTTCGTCGTTGGCGCGGTACAGGTGCTCGTTGTGCTCACTGCGGCCAAGCTGCTTTTCGGCGTGCCCTTCGTCGGCAGCCTCGGGCTGTTGCTTCTGGGCGTGCTGATCTTCGTGATGGCGCTTGTGGTTTTGGGCTATGTGTTCTCGACGCTCGCGCGCACGCAGATGCAGGCGATGCAGCTCACCTTCTTTTTCTTCCTGCCCTCGATCATGCTCTCGGGCTTCATGTTCCCGTTTCGGGGCATGCCCACCTGGGCGCAATGGATCGGCGAGGCGCTGCCGCTCACGCATTTTTTGCGCCTCGTGCGGGCGGTGATGCTGAAAGGCGCGGGGGTTACGGACGTGGCGCAACCGCTCATCATCCTCACCGGCTTTGCGCTTGCCTTCTCGGCGCTGGCGCTGAGCCGGTTCCGCCAGACGCTGGATTGAAAGGGCCGCCTCGCGGCGGCCCGATCCTGCTTCAGACGAAGCGGTTCCAGAGGTTTTCGAGCCGTTCCTGCCGGCCAGAGCGCGGCTCGGGGTTGATCCCTTTCTCGCGCACCATCGCCTCGATGCTGGCGAGATCGGAGCCGAGCATCGCTTTTGCCTCGGCCGTCTCCCAGCCGGCATAACGCGCGCGCCGCTGCGCCTCGAGCCCGCCATCTTCCAGGGCCGCCGCCGCGGCCTTGAGCGCGCGGGCGCAGACATCCATCGCCCCCACATGGGCGAGGATCAGGTCTTCCGGGTCGAGCGACTGGCGGCGGATTTTCGCGTCGAAGTTCGTGCCGCCGGTGGTGAAGCCCCCCGCACGCAGCACCTCGTAATAGGCACGCGCCATCTCCGGCACGGAATCGGGGAACTGGTCGGTATCCCAGCCGGATTGGTAATCGTTGCGGTTCATGTCGATCGAGCCGAAGATACCAAGCGAGGCCGCCAGCGCCAGCTCATGTTCGAAGCTGTGACCGGCCAAAATCGCATGGCCCTGTTCGATATTCACCTTCACCTCGCCCTCAAGCCCGAACCGCTTGAGGAAGCCGTAGACGGTCGCCACATCGTAATCATATTGATGCTTGGAGGGCTCCTGCGGCTTCGGCTCGATCAGGATCGCGCCCTTGAAACCGATCTTGTGCTTGTACTCGACCACCATCTGCAAAAACCGCCCGGCATGTTCAGCCTCTTGCGTCAGGTCGGTGTTGAGCAGTGTCTCATAGCCCTCGCGCCCGCCCCAGAGCACATAGTTCTGCCCGCCAAGCTGCAGCGTCGCATCCATGCAGGTTTTCACCGTTGCCGCCGACCAGGCAAACACCTCCGGGTCCGGGTTGGTCGCCGCGCCAGACATGAAGCGGCGATGGCTGAACAGGTTCGCCGTGCCCCAAAGGAGCTTCGTGTTCGAGCCCGTCATCTTCTCGCCGATGTAATCGACGATGGTTTTCAAGTTGCGGGTGTTTTCGGCAAAATCCTTCCCCTCGGGGCGGATGTCGGCATCATGAAAGCAGAAGAACGGCGCCTGCAGAATGTCGAACATCTCGAACGCGACATCGGCCTTGAGCTTCGCCAGATCGAGCGTGTCGCCAAACCACGGGCGCTGCAAGGTCTGCCCGCCAAACGGGTCGCCCCCCGGCCAGGCAAAGCTGTGCCACCATGCAATCGCAAAGCGCAGATGTTCTGCCAGCGTCTTGCCCGCCACGACCTCTTCGGGGTTGTAGTGGCGGAAGGCGAACTCGTTCGTCGTCTGCGGCCCCTCGTAGCGGATCTGGGGGATACCCTTGAAGAAATCGGTCATGTCAGTCCTCGGATTGCGGCCTGCGCCGCACGGTAGCGGGCATGGCCTTCGTCAAATGCCGCCTCAAGTGCCCGATCAGGCTCTATCACGGCAGAAATTGCGGGCGGATGGGCGATCTCTTCCCCCGCCCCGGTGGCGGCCATCAGGCCAAGCCGGGCCGCGCCGAAGGCGCCGCCAAAATCCCCCGCCACGGGCAGGGAAACGGGCGTGCCGAGCGCGGTGGCGATCATCGCGCACCAAAGGCGCGAGTTCGACCCACCGCCCACGGCCAACAGGCTCTCGATCCTGGTGCCGGTGGCGGCCAGCGCATCGCGGCAATCGCGAATGGCAAAGCTAACGCCCTCAAGCACGGCGCGCGTGGCCGCCGCGCGGTCGGTTGCATGCGCAAGCCCGATGAAGGCGCCGCGGATCGCGGCATCGTTGAGCGGCGTGCGCTCGCCCCCCAGATAGGGCAGAAACAGGGTCTTTTCTGGCCCTTTGAGCGGGCCCAGATCCGCCGTCAGATCCTGCGCGCTGGTGCCCGTCAGGCGGGCAAACCAGTTCAGCGCATCGGTGGCGGCGAGGATCACGCCCATCTGATGCCAGCGTCCGGGGAGCGCATGGCAAAAGGTGTGCACGGCGGTTTCAGGGTCCGGCTGATAACCATCGTTGGCGGCAAAGAGCACGCCCGAGGTGCCAAGGCTGACAAAAGCCTGCCCTGCTTTCACCACGCCAACCCCGATGCCCGAGGCGGCATTGTCACCGCCGCCGCCCGCGACCACCACCCCCGCCGGCATGCCAAAGCGCTGCGCAAGCTCGGGCCGGATCTGCCCCGAAACCTCGGAGCCCTCCACCAGCCGCGGCATCTGCGCGCGCTGCATGCCGGAGGCGGTGAGCAGCGCCTCTGACCAGTCGCGCTTGCCGGTGTCGAGCCAGCTTGTTCCGGCGGCATCAGACATCTCCGCCACATGTTCGCCGGTAAGCCAGAGCCGCAGATAATCCTTGGGCAAAAGCACCTTCGCCACGCGCGCAAACACGCCGGGCTCATGGCGCGCAAGCCAGACGAGCTTGGGCGCAGTAAAGCCCGGAAACACGATATTGCCCGAAAGCGCACGCACACCGGGCATCGCATCCAGCTCTGCCGCCTCGGCATGCGCGCGCGTGTCGTTCCACAAGATACAGGGGCGCAGCACGTCATCGGCGCCATCGAGCAACACCGCCCCGTGCATCTGCCCCGAGAGCCCGATGCCCCTGAGCCCGCCAAGCCCAGCCCCCGCAAGCTGGCTCAGCACCTTCTCGGCGGCGCCGATCCAGTCAGCCGGGGCCTGTTCCGACCACCCCTGCTGCGGGCGGGCAACCGAAAGGGGCGCGGTGGCCTCGGCCAACACCTCCTGATCCTCATTGATCAAAATCCCCTTGAGGCCGGAGGTGCCCAGATCGAGGCCGAGATACATCAAACCATCCCCCGATCCGGCGTCTTGCCAAGGATGATCATGCCGAGGATGTCTTCATCCGTGACCTGTTTCACATCGACCGTGCCGACAAGCTGGCCGTTCTTCATCACCGAGGCGCGGTCGCACAGCTTCATGACGTTGTGGATGTCATGCTCGATCAGGAAGATGCCGAGGCCCTGCGCTTTCAGCTCCTCGATCAGCTCCGCGACCATCTGCGTTTCATGCGGACCCAGAGCCGCAGTCGGCTCATCCATGATCAGGATCTTGGCATTGAAATAGACCGCGCGCGCAATCGCCACCGATTGCCGCTGCCCGCCCGAGAGCGCCTTCACCGGCTCCTTGAATTTGCGGAAATTGGGGTTGAGACGGCCCATGATCTTGCGCGTCTCGGCCTCCATCTGCGCATCGTCCACAAAGCCCAGGGGCGTCACCAGTTCGCGGCCCAAAAACAGGTTCGAGGCGGCGTCGAGGTTATCGGCGAGCGCAAGGGTCTGGTAGATCGTCTCGATATTGTAACGGCGCGCATCGCGCGGATTGCGGATCTCGGCCTTTTCGCCGTTGATGTAGATCGCGCCGCTGTCCATCTGATAGGCGCCCGAGAGGCATTTGATCAGCGTGGATTTGCCCGCACCATTGTGGCCCAGAAGCCCGACCACCTCGCCCGGATGAAGGTCGATCGTGACGTGATCGACCGCCTTGATCCCGCCGAAGGCGATCGAGATGTCGCGCAGCTCGACGAGCGGTTTGCCTTGTCGCGTCATACCTTTTCTCCCGTCCGCTTGCGGTACTGAATGTCGATCCAGACCGCGAGGACGAGCACGCCGCCCACAACGATGTTCTGGAACGGCGCATCCACGCCCACCATGGCCATGCCCGATTGCAGCGATTGCATGATGATCGCGCCGAGCACCGCGCCATAGATCGTGCCGACGCCGCCAGCGAGCGCGGTGCCGCCAATCACGGCGGCCGCAATCACGCGCAGCTCATCCAGCGTGCCGATGTCATTGGTGTGGTTGGCAAGCCGCGCCTGCGCCACCATCGCCGAAATCGCGCAGAGCACACCCATCAGCATGAAGATCTTCACCGTCAGCATGCGGGTGTTGATGCCCGAAAGCTCGGCCGCATCGGGATTGCCGCCGGCCGCAAAGACATAGCGCCCAAAGCGGGTGCGGCGTGCAATCAGCGTCATCGCCACGGCAATGAGGATCAGCAACAAGACCGAGATCGGCAGACCATAATAATCGACATAGCCCACGGGCATGGTCTCGCCCGCCGCCTCGAACTGGCGTTTGAGCCGCCCGATCGGGATCTCGTAGCTGTTCAGGATCGCGACAAGGCCCATGATCGCGCCCACCGCAATCACCATCATCGCCCCTTCGGCCCAGAGCGGTTTGACCGGGAATTCATGCCGGATCTTGGCCTGCCGCCCGCGCCAGAGCGCGAAAACCGCAAGAACGGAGAAGAGCGCGCCAAGCCCCCAGGAAATGGCCGAACCCATCGTGCCCTCGACACCGCCAAAAAGCCGGAAGGTCTGGTCAAGCGGGCCGAGCGTCTGGCCATCGGTCAGATACCAGCCGACGTTGCGCCAGATCAGCAACCCCCCCAGCGTGACGATGAAGGCCGGAATGCGCTGATAACCGACAAGCCAGCCGTTGAAGGCGCCGATCACTGCGCCGGTGACAAGCCCGCCCAGCACCGTGAGCGGCATGATCGCCGGATGGCCGAGCCCGAAATAGGCTGGCAGAAGCTGCACCTGCAGCACGCCCATCACCGCCGAGCAGATCGCCAGCACCGCGCCCACCGACAGGTCGATATGGCGGGTGACGATCACGAAGACCATCCCCGTCGCCATGATCGCCACCGAAACAGTCTGGATCGCGAGATTGAAGATGTTGCGCGCGGTCAGAAACCGCCCGTCGGTGATCAGGTTGAAAACGAGGCAGATCACGACGAAGGCGCCGATCATGCCCAGAAGACGCGTGTCGAGCTCAAGCGATTGCATGAGCGAGCGCTTCGGGGCCGCCTCCTGCGGAGCGGGGGTATGCATGGGAGCATCCTTTAACGGGTCAAGCGGCGGCGCCCGCAGGCACCGCCGGGAGGGCGGCCCCGCAGAGCCGCCCGTTCGTCACATCAGTTGCAGGGCGCCGGGCCGTTCGTCACGCCCTGGCAAAGCGTGTCTTTCGGGATCCAGCCCGCATCGACGACCACGTCGAGATTGTCTTTGGTGATCGGCACCGGGGCGAGGAACTTCGCCGTCATCTTGGTGCCCGCAGGCGAGGTCCATTCCGTCGCGCCTTCGATCGACTTCATATCGGTACCCCCGGCGAGCGCGAGCGCGATTTCCGCGGCGGCCTTGCCCAGCTCGCGCGAGTCCTTCCAGACCGAAACCGTCTGCGTGCCAAGCGCCACCCGGTTCAGCGCTGCGAAATCAGCATCTTGTCCCGAAACCGGAACCACCATGCCCTGTGCCGAAAGCGCCGCCACGGCGCCGCCCGCGGTGCCATCGTTCGAAGCCACCACCGCGTCGACATGGTTGTCGTTCGCGGTCAGGATCTGTTCCATGTTGCGCTGCGCATTCGCCGGCAGCCAGCCATCGGTATAGGCCTCGCCAACGATCTTGATATCGCCCGCGTCAATCGCTGCCTGCAGCACCTCCTGTTGCCCGCCGCGCAGGAAATCGGCGTTCGGATCGGTGGGCGAGCCCTTGATCATCACGTAATTGCCCTTCGGCGCCAGCGCATAAACGGCGCGCGCCTGCATCCGCCCCACCTCGACGTTGTCAAACGTCAGATAAAAGGCGCGGGGGTCTTCGATCAGACGGTCATAGGCGATGACCGGAATGCCTTCATCCGCCGCCGCCTGCACCGCCGGGCCAATCGCCGCAGTGTCCTGCGCCAGCACGATCAGCGCATCGACGCCCTGCGCCATCAGCGATTCGATATCGGAGAGTTGCTTGGCCGAAGACGATTGCGCATCCGCCGAAACATAGGTGGCGCCCGCCGCTTCGAGCGCCGACTTGATCGCCGCCTCATCGGTTTTCCAGCGCTCTTCCTGGAAGTTCGACCAGGACACGCCGACCGTCATATCTGCAAAAGCCGTGGTGGTCAGGCCTGCCGTCAGCGCGACGGCGGCCAGAAGAATTTTATACATGTGCTCCTCCCAGAGTTTGGCCCGAGGGCCCCCGACGGATTCGTCGGAATGAGCGCAGGATGAGCCTGTTAATTTTAGTTGTCAAAATAAAATTGGCCAGCAACAATGGAAAACAAGCGAGGAACCGGCCACATTTGCCGCAACGCGGCGAAATTTGCCGCTCCGCTGCGATGGTGATGCGTTTTTTTGTTAAGTCGACGAACGAAAGAGACGGGATGAGACAGATCGCACCTATCGGACGGGCCTCCGTCGGCTGCGGGCCGCTGATCCAGCCGCTCACCGACACGGCCCGCCCCCTGCGCCAGCAAATCTTTGAGCGCGTGCGCGCGGCGGGGCAGATGGCGCGGGTGCAATTGGCCAAGGAGCTTTGCATTTCGCCCGCCTCCGTTACCACGATCACCTCCGAACTGATCGACGCTGGCCTGCTGGAAGCGGTGGAGACCCTGCGCGAGGGCGAGGGCGGGCGCGGCCGCCCCGCTGTGGCGCTGCGCGTGCGGCCCAACACCCGCCTTGTCGTCGGCATCAAGCTTTCAGACCGCGAACATACCGCTGTGCTGGTCGATTTTGCGGGCACCATGCTCGCGGGCGAGGCGATCCCGCGCGACCCGGGGCCGATGGCGCTTGATGCCATTCTGGATGCCGCCGAACGGCTTCTGGACCGCGTTTGCACTCGCGCGGGCGTCGCGCGTGAGGCGGTGGAGGCGGTCGGGCTCGGCGTGCCGGGGTTTGTCGACTGCGACTCGGGCGTGGTGCATTGGTCCCCGGTGCTTTTGCACCGTCACGTGGCCTTGCAGGCCGCATTGCGCGCCCGCCTTGGCCGGACCGTCTTTGTGGATAACGACGCCAACCTCGTGACCTTGGCCGAGCTCTGGTTTGGCGCCGGGCGCAGGCTCTCCGACTTCGCGGTCGTCACCATCGAGCATGGCGTGGGCATGGGCTTTGTCATCAACCACCGCATCTATCGTGGCTCGCGTGGCATGGGCATGGAGCTTGGTCACACCAAGGTGCAGCTCGACGGCGCGCTTTGCCGCTGTGGCCAGCGCGGCTGCCTTGAGGCTTACGTGGCCGATTATGCGCTGGTGCGCGAGGCGCAAACGGCGCTGAACCTGCCCCTGGGCGAGATGCAATCGGTGGGCGTGATGCTCGAGAGCCTGTTCGATCACGCCAAGGCCGGCAATGCCGCGGCGCGCTCGATCTTCCGGCGCGCCGGGCGGTATCTGGCGGTCGGGCTCTCGAATATCGTCAACCTGTTCGACCCGGAGCTGATCATCCTCTCGGGCGAGCGGATGCGTTACGATTACCTCTATGCCTCCGAAACCCTCGCCGAGATGCATGCGATGATGCTCGACACCGGCCGCGACGCGCCGCAGATCGAAACCCATGCTTGGGGCGATCTCCTTTGGGCGCATGGTGCGGCTGCGCTGGCACTGCATGAGTTGACCGAGCAATTGCTTGGCCCGAGCCGGGAGTTGGCGGCAGAATGAAACGGCTCGCGCTCTGCCTTATCGCGTTTCCGGCTTGTGCAGAGCCGCTTTTTGTCGATGACGCAGCGGGCCTGCCGCATCCGCAAATCTATGCTGGCGGGTGGGAGCATTTTGTGGGCGGCGGCGTCGCCGTGCTCGATTGTAACGCAGACGGGCGGCCAGATCTTTTTGCCGCGGGGGGCGCCAACCCGGCAGCGCTCTTCATCAACCGGTCTGAACGGGGGGGCGCCTTGCGCTTTGATCAAGGCGATATAGAGCCTGTTTTGGCCGTGACCGGCGCCTATCCGCTCGATATCGACGGTGACGGAACCCTCGATCTTGCCGTGCTGCGCGCCGGGCCCAACCAGCTCTGGCGGGGCCTGGGCAATTGCCGGTTCGAAGAGGCCACCGAGGATTGGGGCCTGCCCACCCGTTACGACTGGACCACCTCCTTCACCGTAACATGGGAGAAGGGGCATGATTTCCCCACGCTTTTCTTTGGAAATTACGTGGACCGCGCCAATGCCGACGGGCCTTTCGAAGCCTGCGATAAAAGCGCGCTCTTCCGCCCGGACGGCAAAAAATACGGCGCAATAGAGCCTATTTCTCCGGGCTATTGCGCGCTCTCGGCGCTGATCAGCGATTGGCAGCGCAGCGGCACGCCGGAGCTGCGGATCTCCAACGACCGGCATTATTACGTGCGCGGCGGCTATGAACAGATGTTCCGCCTGAACCCGCTTGCCGAGCGGGAAGACTGGCCGCATGTCTCGCTCTGGGGCATGGGGATCGCGAGCCGCGACCTCACCGGCGACGGGCTTCCCGAAGTGATGATGACCTCAATGGGCGACCAGCTTTTGCAGATCAATCGCGGCGATCACTACGAGAATGCGCCCTATAGTCTCGGCACCTATGCGCAGCGACCGTTTTCCGGCGACGACGGGCGGCCCTCAACCGGCTGGGCTCCGGTCTTTGGCGATGTGGACAACGACGGGCGCGTCGATCTTTTCATTGCCAAGGGCAATGTCGACCAGATGCCCTCAAATGCCTCGCATGACCCGAACAACCTGTTGATGCAGGGGGAGGACGGCACCTTCCATGAAGCGGCCGCGCAGGCCGGGGTCGCCAGCACCGCACGCGCGCGCGGCGCGGCACTTGTTGACCTCAACGCAGACGGGCGGCTCGATCTCGTGGTGATGAACCGGCGCGTAGCGATGGAAATCTGGCGCAATGCAACCGAAAAAACCGGCCATTGGGCCGAAATAGAGCCTTTTCAGAAGGCGCCGAACACCCGCGCCATCGGCGCCTGGGTGGAGCTGCGCGCGGGCGCGCATTCCGAGGCACAGGAGGTCACGGTGGGCGGCGGGCATGCAGGCGGCACGGCAGGGCCTGTGCATTTCGGGCTCGGCACCGCAACAGAAGCGGAGGTGCGGGTGATCTGGCCCGATGGCATTGCCGGACCGTGGCAGACCGTGCCGCTCGACGCGGTGACCCGGATCGCGCGCTAACGCTCCACCGGCAACCCGCTCGGCACGGTTTCGGGAATACCAAGGCGCCCCTTGAGCGCGACCGGGTCCGAGAGCGTTGCCAGAAACGCCATCAGCGCCGCCACATCTGCGGGGCGCAGCGCTTGGCCCGGCCCTGCTGCAGCGCGGATCGCCGCCAGATCATCGGGTGTCTCCATCTCGGCCCAATCGGGCTTTGTCTTTGGCAGATCGGGCAGCACAGCTTGCGCCCGGTCATAGCCCGCCAAGGCGTCCCCGCGCCGCGCATGATCGGCGAGGAAGGTCGCCAGATCGCGGTGGCTTCCCGCATGCCCCCATGGGCCGGTTTCCATCACATTGCGCAGGCTGGGGGTGCGGAAGGCAAACATGTCTTCCGCATGCCCCGTCACGCGAAACCGCCCCTCGTCGCGCGAATGGCGCTCGAACCGCTCCGCTTTGCCGGGGCCAAGCTGCGGCGCTCCCATCGCATGAAAGCCCTGATCGCTCAAGAGCGGGCCGGAATGGCACATTGAGCACCCCGCGGCGCCGTAGAAGAGATCCGCACCCGCCGCCGCCTCCGGTGCAAAAGCCGCCTCGCCGCGCAGAACCGCATCAAAAGGGCTCGTATCCGAACGCCACTCGAAGGCGACGAACTGAGCGATGGCGTTTGAGATATCGGTGAAGGCAAGCGGCCTTCCTGCGGCGATCTCAGGATAGGCGTTCTCGAAGGCCGCCTGATAAGCCGGGACCGCCGCAACTCGCGCCGAAATCCGGCTCCAGGCGCCATTCTCGCCGGTGATGAAGCCCGAGCGCACCGCCTTCGCCACCTCGTTTTCGTTGTAATGCCCCGCCATCTCATCGGGAGAAAGCACCGGAAACATCGTCTGCGCCGAAAGCACCGAGGCGAAGCCCGTCACCATCTCCTCATCCATCGGTGTGCGCATCCCCGAGGGGCGGCTCGGATCGACCCCGATCCGGCCATCGTGAAAGAGATGGGTCACCTCCCGCGCACCAAGGTTGAACAGCGCGGGCGAGTTGCGCGGAATGCGTTGCTCGGGCGTGTTTTCCGCCGTGACATGGCGGGCCGCCCCAAGGTCCACCGCCCCCTCGCCAAGCCCGAGGCTGAGCCCGTCAGAGGTGCCAAAGCGCGGATGGTGGCAGCCCGCGCAGGAAATGTTGCGGTTGCCCGAGAGGATCGGGTCGTAAAAGAGAAGCTGGCCCAGCCGCGCCTCTTCCATGTTCACTGGGAAGAAATCCGCCTCCGTCAAGGGCGGCGGCAGAGCCTGCGCCTGCGCCCCGCTGGCCATAAATAGCAGCAGCAGTGCCTGTCTAGCTGCCGATGAAACCGCTGTGCCCATCCCTGACGCTCCCTCCCGAAGGCGCTGATCCCAAAGAGAGCACGGCCCTCACGGTTGCGCAAGCGGCCCAAGGCGCTACCTTGGAGAGGTTCAACGGAAGGAGATTTCATGCGCTTTCTGGTCAGACTGAACGACCGGCTGAGCCGGACCAACATCTTCCTGATCTCTGCGGGCGTGGCCTTTTACGCGATGCTGGCCGTGTTTCCGGGGCTGACGGCGACAATCTCGATCTGGAGCACAGTGGCCGATCCGATCGTCATCCGTGATTATCTCGAGGTGGCCGAGAACTTCATCCCGCCCGAAGCCTATGCCATTCTGGACGGGCAGGTGAGCGGGCTTGTCAACGGGCCGCGCGATACGCTCGGCTGGGGCACGCTGGTCTCGATCCTGTTTGCGCTCTGGTCGGCCCGCGCGGGGGTAGATGCGCTGATCAAAGGGCTCAACCTGATCCACGGCAGCCGGGCGCGCGCCACTTTCCTCAGCTTCGTCTTTGGTTATGCGATGACGGCGGCGCTTGTAGGAGTGATGCTTCTGGCCATGGCCACCATCGTCGCGGTGCCGGTGATCGTGAACTACCTGCCGTTCCATGCGCTTCTGAACTGGCTGCTGACCTGGTTTCCCTGGCTGGCGATGGTGGGGCTGATGCTCTCGGTGCTCGGCGTGATGTATCGCTTCGCGCCCTATGAGCCCGCGCAGCGCGACCCGTTCTTTTCGCTCGGCGCCGTGGTGGCCACGTTTCTGTGGGGCGCGGCCTCGCTCGGGCTCACCTATTACCTTGCGAACTTTGGCAGTTACAACAAGGTCTATGGCTCGCTTGGTGCGGTGATCGCGCTTTTGATGTGGCTCTATCTTGGCGCATTCTCGGTGCTCTTCGGCGCCGCGCTCAATGCGGTGCGGGCCGAAGAGCCCTCCGAGACCTGAGCGGCAGGCTCAGAAAAACGCCTGCAAGCCGGTGATCGCCCGGCCAAGGATCAGCGCATGAACATCATGCGTGCCCTCATAGGTGTTCACCGTCTCAAGGTTGACCATGTGGCGGATCACCTGAAAATCGCCGCTGATGCCGTTGCCGCCATGCATGTCGCGGGCGTGCCGCGCGATTTCGAGCGCCTTGCCGCAATTGTTGCGCTTGATCACCGAAATCATCTCTGGTGCGGCATTGGCCTCATCCATCAACCGCCCCACTTGCAATGAGGCCTGCAGGCCAAGGCTGATCTCGGTGAGCATATTGGCAAGCTTGAGTTGGAAAAGCTGCGTCTGCGCCAGCGGTTTGTTGAACTGCTTGCGTTCGAGCCCATAGCTCCGCGCCGCATGGAAGCAAAACTCCGCCGCCCCCAGCACGCCCCAGGCGATGCCGTAGCGCGCCCGGTTGAGGCACCCGAACGGCCCCTTCAACCCCTCGACGCCGGGCAAAAGCGCGTCTTCGCCCACCTCAACGCCCTCCATGACAATCTCGCCCGTGATCGAGGCGCGCAAGCTCAGCTTGCCCGCGATCTTTGGCGCGGAGAGGCCTTTAAGACCCTTTTCCAGCACAAAACCGCGGATCTTGCCGCCATGCGCTTCCGACTTCGCCCAGACGACGAACACATCGGCAATCGGCGCGTTCGAGATCCACATTTTCGTGCCGGAGAGCACATAACCATTGGCGGTTTTCTTCGCGACGGTCTTGAGGCTTGCCGGGTCCGAGCCCGCATCGGGCTCCGTGAGGCCAAAGCAGCCGATCCACTCCCCGCTTGCGAGCTTGGGCAGATACTTCCGCCGCTGTTCTTCCGAGCCGTAAGCATAAATCGGATACATCACGAGGCTCGACTGCACCGACATCATCGAGCGATAGCCGCTGTCGACCCGCTCGATCTCGCGCGCGACAAGCCCGTAAGCCACGTAAGAGGCCCCAAGCCCGCCATATTCCTCGGGGATCGTCACGCCCAAAAGACCCATTTCGCCCATTTCGCGGAAGATCGCCGGATCGGTCTCTTCCTCCGCAAAGGCGCGGATCACGCGGGGCTGCAATTTCTCCTGCGCATAGGCGCGGGCGGCATCGCGCAACATGTGTTCCTCTTCGCTCAACTGGCTTTCCAGCCGGAACGGGTCTTCCCAGTCGAACCGGGCCAGATCGGGGGCGTCCTTGGGTTTCAGCGCCATGCGGTCCTCCATGCATTCCATGCTTTATGCGCGCGTTGAAAGCCGCTATCCAGCGATAATCCCGCCCCAACCTATGTATGGAACACATAGATGAGCCTGCCGCGGCGCTACCTGCCCTCGATCTCGCTCCTCTCCGCCTTCGAGGCGGTCTGCCGCACCGGCTCCACCGCTGCTGCGGCGCGCGAGCTCAGCCTCACCCAAGGCGCGGTGAGCCGTTTGGTGCAAACGCTTGAGGGGCAGCTTGGCGTGCAACTCTTCCGCCGCGAGGGACGACGGCTCACGCCCACCGAGGCCGCGCTTGCCTATGCGCGCGATGTGCGCAAGGCGCTGGATCTCATCGGTCGCGCCTCGCTGGGGTTGCGCGCCAACCCCGGCGGCGGGGTGCTCAATCTCGCGATCCTGCCCACTTTCGGCACGCGCTGGCTCGCGCCGCGGCTCGCCGCCTTTCTGGCCGAAAACCCGGGGGTGACGCTCAACCTCGGCACGCGGATGCGGCCTTTCGATTTCGCCACCGAAACCTTCGACGCGGCGATCCATTTCGGCATCCGACCCTGGCCCGAAGCCGAGCATCTGATGCTGTTCGAAGAACGCATCCTCGCCACCTGTTCCCCGGACCTTGCGGCGGCGCAGCGGCTCCGGGGGCCTGAAGACCTGCTCAAACAATCTCTGTTCCAGCTTGAATCGCGCCCGAATGCCTGGATGAGCTGGTGCGCGCATCACGGGCTCCCGGCCCCCTCCCGCGGCGGGCTGATGTTCGATCAGTTCGCGCCGATGCTGCAGGCCGCCGTTCATGGGCTCGGCATCGCGCTCCTGCCCGAATTCCTCGCCCGCCCCGAGATCGCCGAGGGGCGGCTGGTTGCCGCGCCGGGCGAAGTGGTTTCCGGCGTGGGCGCCTATCATCTCGTTTGGCCCGCGGGTGTCACGCCCTCCCCCGCGCTTGCCGCCTTTCGCGACTGGATCGGCCGCACGGTTGCCGAGGCGGCTCAGTAATCCTTCTCGAAGAAAAGGCCAAGCGCACTGCCACCATCCGAACCGACCGTGCCGCGCGCGGTAAGCTGCTTGGTGATATCGAGGTTTAGCGTCACTTCGGCCTGACCGGAGGCATCGACCGAGACATCGGAATAGAGGTTTTCGGAGAGGTATTTGCCCGCCCGCACCGAGGCATTGCCGCTGTCATCGGTGCCCACATCCAGATCGTCGAGGCCGAACCCCTTGCGCAGTTTCGACACGATCCCCTCGCCGCCCTTGCCCGCAAGCGTTGCCACTGCCGAGGCAAGCTGTGCGGCCTGCAAGGGCGAAAGATTGGTCAGCCCCTTGTCGAACAAAAGCCTTGCCAGAACCTCTTCCTCCGGCAGTTCGGGTGAGGAAGCGATCGTGAGGCTCGGTTCTGCCGCCGCACCCTGAAGGGTGAGCGTGATCGCGGTGTCTTCCTGGCTTGTCGTCGCCTCGAAGAGCACCCAGGGCATCAGCGCACCTTGCAGCGCCACTTGCCCCTCGGAGAGGGTGAAGCGCTTGCCCAGCACGTCGAGCCTGCCGCGGATCAGGTTGAACTGGCCGATCGGCACGATAGCATCGGTGGTACCGGTGACGCGCAGCTGCCCGCCGAGTTCCGCATCGAGCCCGCGGCCACGCACGAAGATCTGGTTCGGGGCGGAAAGCGCGATATCGAGGGAAACCGTGCGCGATGAGCCAGATCCGCCTGTGCTCTTCGTCTCGATCAGCCCGGCACGGGCGCGGGTGGTGCGGACCGCCGCCGGTTCATGCAGATGCGTGATGTCGGGGATCGCCGCCGCCCCGCCAAGCCCCGAGGAGGGGATGCGCAGCTCGGTTTCCGCAAGGCTGAGCGCGCCCGCGATGCGCAGATTGCCGGTGAGCCCGCCCTTGATGCCAAGCTTGCCCGAAAGCCGCGTGTCGTAAAGCTCGGGGTCGCGCAGATGCGCACTCTGAAGCACGAGCGCCAGATCGGAAGGAAAAGGCGAACCGAGCCCGATCGGGCCCTTGAGCGCAATCGTGCCGCCACCCGCAAAGGCGCCCTGCGCGGAAACCTGCGCCGTCCCGCTGCCAAGCTGGGCGGTGATCGCGATATCCTGAAGCGCCTGCCCGAGCGTCGGCAGCGAGACGCGCAGGCCGTTGCCCTTCACCGTGCCCGAAAGCGCCGGGAGCCCCGGCGCACCGCGCAGGCTCAGATCGAAGGCAAGCGGCCCGCTGACCGAGCGCGGTTCGATCAACCCGTTGATCAACGCCGATTCGCTTTGCCCTTTGATGGTCAGATCCGCCGTGGAGAAATCGCGCGCGAGGCTCCCCTTCACTGCCGCTTTGGTGCCGCCGGGTCCGGTGCCCGCAAGGTCGAGCGCATAGTTTGTGTCCCCCTGCCCGAGACTTCCCGAAAGCGTGACCGGCCCCGGAAAGCCCGGCGCGAGCAGCGCCGCATTGGCGAGTTTCAGGCCCAGATCGAGCGTCGTCGCCGCCCCCGCGCGCGCCTTGGCACTCGCAGAAAGCTGCGGGGTGGCAAGCGTCAGATCGGCGAGGCCGAAGCCTGCTTTGGTTTCGCTCAGCGCCACGTTGAAACGGCTTTCGCCCGCCAGAATCCGGTTCAGCGCCGCCTGGGCGAGCGCCAGATCACGGGCATTGCCCGAAAGCACCACTTGCCGCGCGCCGAGCGCGCCGGAAAGATGCGCCTGCGCATGGGCCGATCCGTCGTAGCCACCGCCGAGCCGGGCGAGATCGGCCAGATCGAGCGTTGCCGTCAGGTCATTCGCGGCGCTGGCGAGCGTGCCCGAGGCGGCCAGTGTCAGCGTATCCGCCTTGGCCTCGAGGCTGCGCAGCGTCAGCCCCGTTGCGTCGCGCTTGGCAGAAACAGTGATCCGCGAGACACCGGAGAGGAGCGCATCGGCCTGCGGCTGATCGACCCGCAGATCCTGTCCGGTTACCGCCGCCTCCGCATCGAAAGCGCCCGAAAGGAACGTGTAGGCGCCGCTCAGCTCGGCCGCAACCGACCCCGAGAGCTTGCGGCCCGCGAGTGTCGAGAGGCTGGCAAGCGCGTGATGATCGGCGCGGATCTGCCCCGAGACTGTCCCCCCGTCTATTCTGAACCGCCCCGTGGCGCCGAAATCGCCTGCGATCAGGTTCAGTTGCGGCACCGAGAGCGGTTTGCCCGCTTGCCAGAAAAACCGCACCGCCCCCGAGGCCGTCTCGCCCAGCGCTTCGGTCATGCCGGGATCGGCAAGCGCGAGGCCCGCGGCGGCAAAGCGCAGGATGCCGCCCGCGCTGGCGCTCCCCGCGACCGGCTGGCCGATCCGGCCCGAGCCGGTGAGACTCAGGCGATCAAGCGCATCACCGCCCCGAGTCAAGCCTTCAAGCGCGCCTTCAAGCCGCCAGCCCTCGCCCCGGCTGCGGTCATAGGCAAGGCTCAGGGTGCCCTTGCGCAGCCGGGTCTGCGGTCCCGAAATCGGCAAAAGCACCGGCTCCGCGTTCTCGAGCCCGATCCTTGCCTGCAGATCGAAGCGCTCCGGCAGGCCGCCGGGCAGCAGATCGAGCGCGCCCGAGACCTGCACCGCCGCGCCGGACAGCGTGAGGCTTTCAAGTTGCACCATGCCGGTGCCGCTGCGCTGGCCACGCGCGGCCAAAACGGCATCGGTGCCGAAAAACGCCTGATATTCGGCGGGAAGCAGCGGCGAGACATCGCCCGACAGATGCAGGTCAAAGCCGCTTCCCGCCGGCTCGCCCGTCGTCTTTTTCAGCGCGATCTGGCCGGTGAGCCGGGTCTGCCCCATGGTGCTCAGCGCGACATCCGCCTTGAAATCCTCCAGCGGACCGAGGCCGCTGAGCGAGAGCGACAAAGCGGGGGTGCCGGGAAGCTGCAAGAGGCTTGCAGCAATCCCGCCTTCGCCCTCGCGCAGCAAAAGGTCGATCAGCGCCTGGTGGGTATCATTGGCGTAGCTTGCATTGAGCGAGACCTCGCCCTTCGGCCCGTCGAGGCGGGAGATGGCAAGCTTCGTTTCGCCCGCGCCCCCCGCGAGCGTCAAAGCCCCTTCGAGCTTCAGCGTGACCGCCTGGCCCAGCACCGTTTCGCCCAGAACCACCTTTTGCGCTTTCACCGTGCCGATGTCGACGGCCACCGGCAGATCAGGCAGCGCGAAGGGCGTCGCCTCCGGCGCGGTGGGCCCGGCGTCGCTTACCGGCAACCGCGGCAGGTCGATCTCTTCGGCGGAAAGCTCGTCTATCTTGATCTCGCCGCGCAGAAGGGCGGCGCGGTTCCATTGCATCGCGCCGTTCTTCACGGTGATCCAGACACCGTTGTCATCCGCAATCGAGAGCGTCTCGAAGGTCGCGCGCGAGGAGAGCGCGCCCTGAAACCCGTCAAGCCGAACCGCGCGCCCCGCCCCCGAGAGATTGTCCTCAATCAAGCCGGTCAGATAGGAACGGTCGCGCGTGCTCGCGTCGCTCAGGTCTTGCGCAAACGCCTGCAGCGGCAGCAGGAACATCAGAAAGGCGATCAGTCCTCGGGTCATCGCGCGCATCAGAAAGCCTGCCCTATGCCAAGATAGATTTGCGCCCCGCTGCCGGTAGAACCGCTGACAGGGCCCGCAATATCGAGCCGGATCGGGCCGATGGGCGTTTTGTAGCGCAGGCCGAGGCCCGCGCCCGACTGCCAGTCGCCATCGGTGTCCGAGAACCCGTCGAGCCCGACGAAGCCGGCATCGTAAAAGGCGACAACGCCGATCGAGGCGGTGATCGCGGCGCGGATCTCGCCGGAAACGCCGAGAAAGCGGTTCCCGCCGGTTTTCAGCGTGCCGCCTTGAAGCACGGCGACACCGAGCGACTGGTAGGGTTGCCCCCGCACTGTGCCGCCACCGCCGGAATAGAACAGATCATCACGCGGGGCCTCGTCCAGATCCGGGCCGAAGAGGCCCCCGAATTGCGCGCGCCCCGCCAGCACGAAGCGCCCGCCCGCATCGAGCGCATGATATGCGCGGAAATCACCGGTGAGCCGCGCCCCGGAGCCGGTGCCCGAGAGGCCGAGGAAGGGGGTGAGTTCGGCCTTGCCGTAATAACCGCGCGTGGCATCGGCGGGATCATCGCGGTTGTCCCAGGTCAGGCTCAGGGGCAGGTCGATGGTGCGATAGAGGCTGTTGCCCGTCGCATCGGTGATGCGCGACCAGCCATAGCCGATCCCCGCCTCGCCGGTCAGCCGCGGGTTGAAGATATGGCTCAGCCCGAAGCTGATGTCGAAGGCTTGTTCGGTGTAGTCTTCCTCGTCGCTCCGGCTCAGTTCAGTGGCGAGGAAGGCCGAGGTATCCGGGCTGAAGGTCGCGGGCCGGTCGAGCCGACCGGCGAGGCTGTAATCCGTGCCGCCGGTGGCGCCGCCGATCCCCGCCACCTCGGCATCGAAGCGCAGCCGCTCGCCGCCGCCAAAAAGATTGCGGTGCAGCCAGTAGCCGCTGAGCGTCACACCGTCATTGCTCGCGATCTCGGCCCCGGCGCCGATCCGGCGTGTCTTCGCCTCGATCACCGTGAGTTCGCCGTCAAGCAGGTTGCCGGCGCGCAGATGCTCCGCTTCGCTCAGCGTCACGGAAGAAAAGATCCCGGTGCGGCGCAGCCGGTCGCGCACTTCCTCCAGCGCCTCGGGCGAGAAACGCTTGCCGGAAGGAAAACCCGCGATCTCGTAAAGCCGCTTCGTGCGCAGTCGCGCGTTGCCCTGCGCATGGAGCGTGCCGAAACTGGTGAGCGGGCCGGTGAAGAGCGCGATATCGGCCGCGAGCGTCTCGGCGCGATGATCGGCGGTGATCTGCTGGCGGCCGATTTCCGCTTTCGCATGACCGATCTCGCGCCAGCCCGAAATCCCCGTCTGCGCGGCATCGGCAATCACCCCCGAACGCGCTGTCTTGCCCGCGGCGAAATCCGCGGGAAGCTCGGTGTCTTTCGCCAGCGGCGCGACCACCGCCTTGGAGAAGGTGAAGACCGGGCCGGGGGTGACGCGGATCTCCACCTGCGCGATCTGCGCGGGCGCGTCCATCGGGGCGATCCCCGCCGCCTCGCGCCCGTCGATCCGGATCGAGATCGTGCCCCCGTAATAGCCCGCATCATAGAGCGCGCCCACGAGCCGGGCATAATCGGCGCGGGCGGCCGCAAAGACATCCTGCGCGGTACTGTCTTCCGCGGCACTGGCGCTGCGGGTGAGCGAGGCGGCTTCGATCGCCTTGCGCAAATCCTTTCCCGCTCCCGGCACGTCAAGGGTGAACCCGGTTCCGGCCAAGACAGGCCCGCAAAACGCAGCGCCCGCCAGCACAGCAACGGCCAAACGACAGCCTCTCATCTCCTGCACCCCTCGATCCGCTCGTCCGATTAGATGCAGTTTTGGCGCCAAAAGGCCAGCCCGCAGCGCCAAAAAACGCCGCGATGCAGCGACTCGGTGTCGCTTCTTCAGCCTGCGTTCAGGCGCGCAGGATCGATCCGAAGATCCGGTCGAGATGGCCCGCCATATAAAGAATGAGCCATTTCGAGAATCGCTCGGGGTGGCGGTTCACCTCGGCTGCAAGATCGTAAAGCCCGACCCAACGGAGGTCCGACACCTCCTGAGGATCCGGCATGATCCGCATCTGCGGCTTCGCATAGGCAAGGTAGATATCCACCACCTCATGCTCGATCATCCCGCCGCCGACATCGGCGCGATACTCAAGCTTGTCGGCATGGGCCGGATAAAGGCCCGTAATGCCAAGTTCTTCCCGCAGCCGTCTGACGGCGCAGACCTCGGGACGTTCGTCCCAGGCGGGATGCGTGCAGCAAGTGTTCGCCCACAGACCGGGAGAGTGGTACTTCATTTCAGCCCGACGCTGAATAAGCACCTGCTCCCCGTCCATGACGAAGATCGACACCGCCTTGTGGCGAAGCCCCTTGCGATGCACTTCCGTTTTTTCCACCGGAGTCAGCGTATCGCCGACCCAGGCGGGAATATGCTCGCTCATTTTTTCGGTTCCGACCCAATGGAAACGCCCCCGAAGCATGCGCCCGGGAGCGGCCCTTGTCAGCATGTCACCTTGTCCCTGAGGCAGGTTGACGCGGTAAGCGGTCGGTTTTGTTAACCAATTATGAACAGTTCGCCGCTTACGAAAGCGGCACATCCGCCGGTTTCTCGGCCTCGGCGCGGCGGGCGAGCTCGGCACGATAGAGCCCGACGAAATCGACCGGGTCAAGGTTGAAGGGCGGGAAGCCGCCGTCGCGCGTCACATCGGAAACAATCCGGCGCACGAAGGGGAAGAGCTGGCGCGGGCATTCGATCAAGAGGAACGGATGCATCTGGTCGTCCGGCACGCCCTCGATGTGGAAGATCCCGCCGTAATCCACCTCAAGCAGGTAAAGCGCGGTATTCGTGGCCTTGTTGGTCGCGGTGATCTTGAACTTGGTGATCACTTCGAACTGGTTCTCCGCGGGGCGTTTGCGCGCATCGAGGCTCACCTGCACCTGCATCTCGGGCTGCACTTCGGCGCTTTGCAGGCCTTTGAGCGCCACCGCATTCTCAAAGGACATGTCGCGCACGAATTGCGCCAGAATGCTCATCTTGAGCTGCTGTTGCGGCTGCGGGGCGCCGTTGGGGGCATCGGTCATGGGTCTCTCCCTATGGTTTGCGCCTCTTTAGCATTCTGCCCCCAGTGCCTCAAGGCGCGAGCGACGCAGAGGCTTGCTTACGGTTTCGTCCAGCCGGAGTTCCCGCGCGGGGGCGGGCTCTTCGGGTCGACTTCCAGAAAATCCCCCTCGATCACCGTGCCCGGCCCGTCTTCATCGGCCCGGCGCGGCTGGTGCATGTTGTAGCCCTGCACCACCACCCGGGTCTTGAGCCGCGCAATCGCGAGGCTGCGCACCGGCGGCAACAGGAGCAAAAGCCCGAGCGCATCGGTGAGGAATCCGGGCAGCATCAGCAACACTCCGGCAAAGAGGATCAACGCCTCATGCGCAAGCGGCACTCCGGGGGTTCCGATCCCTTGCATCGTCGCGCGCAGGTTGGCCTGGGCCCGCTCGCCCTGAGAGCGCAGCACCGCAAGGCCCAGCACCATGGTCAGCACCACTTCGCCCAGCGTGCCCCAGAGCCCGAGGACCGAGCCGATCTCGACAAAGAGCCCGATCTCGATCAGCGGCCAGGCCATCAATGCCAGCATCACCCACATATTCCCTCCGATCACGCGCAGCCCATTGGTGGACTTGAATGTCCCGGTCCCTTACATAAGTGCTGAAGGCCGCCATACCACCAATTAGACGGAAAACCCATGAGCTCTGCCCTGTTCCAACTGATCGTGCTCGCGGCCATTGCGCTGTTCCTGATCTTCCGGCTGCGCAACGTGCTGGGCACGCGTGACGGATTTGAAAGCGAAATCAATCCTGTGGAGCGGGTCGACCGAATCGACGCCGATGCGTTTGAGGTGATCGAGGGCGGTCTGGACCGCGACATCTTGGACCATGTGCCAGAGGGCTCGGATGCCGCGGCGACGCTTGCGCAGATGAAGCGCGTGGAGCCGGGCTTCAATGTCGCGGCCTTTCTGCAAGGTTCGCGTGCCGCCTATGAAATGATTTTGATGGCCTTCGAGAAGGGCGAACTGGAGCCCGTGCGGCCATTTCTCGCACCGGAAGTCTATGAAGCCTTCACCGCCGCGGTGGCAGAGCGCAGGGCACGCGGGCTGACTGTGACAGCAGAATTCCTGGGCCTGCGAGAGCTTGTGCTGACCGGCGCGAGCTTCGACACCGCCAGCCGCGAGGCGGAGATCACCGTGCGCTTCGGCGCCGAACTGATCTCGGCGGCGCGCGATTCTGCGGGCGCAGTGGTCGAGGGCGACCCGAAGACCCCGCGCAAACAACGCGACAGCTGGACCTTTGCGCGCGAGATGGGCAGCAATGATCCGAACTGGCAACTTGTCGCCACGGGCGGTTGAGCGGTGCACCGCGCGCGGCGGAGCTTGCGGCGATGAAACGGCGCCGCCTGTTGACCCCGGAAGAACGGGAACTGTGGGAAAAGGTCGCCGCCTCAACCCATGCGCTCCACCCGCATGCACCGATTTCGGCCGAAACGGCCCCGGATCGCGGCGAGCGTCACATCATCGCGTCGCCCCCGCCGCGACCCGAAGTCCCGGAATTTCGCATTGGCGAGGCCGCGCGTGGCCCGGTGCGCCGGCACGACATTGCCCCGTCTCTCTCCGAGGCCTTGCAGCGCCAGGCGGTGCAGATGGACCGCAAGACGCATCGCGAGATGACGCGCGGCAAGCTTGAGCCCGAAGCGAAGATCGATCTGCACGGCATGACCCTCGCCGAGGCACATCCGGAGCTGATCCATTTCATCCTGCGCGCCCAGGCGCGCGGCGCGCGGCTTGTGCTGGTGATCACCGGCAAGGGCAAGCGCGGCCGCGACGAGGGGCCCATTCCGCAGCGTCCGGGCGTTTTGCGCCATCAGGTGCCGCACTGGCTGCGGCTGCCGCCCCTGGGCCCGGTGGTGCTGCAGGTGAACGAGGCGCATCTGCGGCACGGCGGCGGCGGCGCCTATTACGTCTATCTGCGGCGCGCGCGTTAACCACCGCCAAGGGCGGCAAGCGGCGAAAGGATTACCTCCGTCGCATTTTCCACCGTCATCATCACCCCCGAAGCAAGGCTCGTCCGCCCCGCCTGATCTCCCTCGAGGATCTGCGCCATCGCGCTTGAGTCGCGCAGAAGCTTGATCAGCGCCGGGTTGTTGGCCACGTTGAAATGGCCGTCGCGCGTGTCATAGGCGGCGGTATCCACCAGCTTCACCTTCAGATCGGCGACCCGCGCAACATCTTGCAGGTTGCCAAGCCGCGCCGCCTCCCCCGACAGCCGCGACGAGAGCTTCAGCGCCCTGTCCTTTTCGGAAGTGAAGATCAGGAAGGGCTGCGGCAGCCTGCCCACACTGCGCGCCTGTTCGCGAAAGAGATCCACGTCGATGTCGGGCGAAATCAGCACCACGCCGTTGAGCATCTCAAGCGTGGCTCGGTCACCCGAAAGCGCGATCTGGCGCAGGGTTTCCATCGTCAGCGCGGAGCCCATCGAATGCGCCACGAGCAAAATGTGCCGTGCCCCCGCCCGGCGCAATTCGCGGAGCAGATTTTGCAACCCGTCGCGGGCGAACAGCGCCGAGTCGCGGTCATAGGCATAGCCCATCACATGCCCGCGCGAGGGCCAGGCATAGGTCACGAGCGTGCCCGGCAACGCGAAATCCTCGCCCATCTGCGCCAGCCGGTAGAGCCCTTCGGCAAAATTGGTGTTGAACCCGTGCACGAACACGATCGCATCGCCGCCATGCCGCACCAGATGGGATTGCAGATCGGCGCGGAAGGCGGCGGGCGTGTCGAAGACCGTGTCCCCCGCCAGCATGAAATCATGCGCCGGATCCACGCGCCGACCGATCCGCGGATGAGAGAGCGCACCGGTTTCCCGCACCGGCGGAACCGAGACATCGAACCGCGCGAGCTCCAGCGTTTCGCTGCGGGTATAGCTGAAATCTGCACCCGTTTGCGGATCGGTGCCGCGGGTGGAGCCGACGAAGATCGCCAGCGTCCTGCCCGGCGGGTTTTCGGTGATCGGACCCAGCGCGCCGCGCGGCGCACAGCCCGTCAGCACGATCACCACGCAAAGCGCCAGCCTCCGCATGACTTCCTCCGAGATCCCCTCCGGTCGTGGGCAGGATACCAGAGCATCCGCCCCCGGCCAGCGGTTTCAGAGCACGTAGCGGCTCAGATCGGCCGATTGCGCGAGCGCACCCAGATGTTTTTCGACAAAGGCGGCATCGACGGTCACAATGTCGCCAGCCCGGTCCGGCGCGGTGAAGGAAAGCTCCTCGAACACCCGCTCCATCACCGTGTAGAGCCTGCGCGCGCCGATGTTCTCGACCGAGCGGTTGACCTCGGCAGCGATGCGCGCAAGCGCCGCGATCCCGTCTTCGGTGAAGGTGACCGTAACTTCTTCCGTGCCCATGAGCGCGGTATATTGCCGGGTGAGCGCATTGTCCGTCTCGGTCAGGATGCGGACGAAGTCCTCCTCCGTCAGCGGGCGCAGCTCGACGCGGATCGGCAAGCGGCCCTGAAGCTCGGGCAGCAGGTCCGAGGGCTTGGCAATGTGGAAGGCGCCGGAAGCGATGAAGAGGATGTGATCGGTTTTCACCGGGCCATATTTGGTGGAAACGGTGGTGCCTTCGATCAGCGGCAGCAAATCGCGCTGCACGCCCTCGCGGCTGACATCGGCGCCGCGGGTCTCGGCCCGCGCCGCCACCTTGTCGATCTCGTCCAGAAACACGATGCCGGACTGGCTCACAGCCTCAAGCGCCGCGGTCTTCACCATTTCGTCATCCAGGAGCTTGTCGGCCTCTTCGGAAATCAGCACCTCGTAGCTCTCCGCGACCGACATCTTGCGCCGCGTCTTCTTTGCGCCGCCAAACGCCTTGAAGAGATCCTGCAGGCCCTGCATCTGCATTTCCATGCCGGGATTGCCCCCCAGCATCATCTGCGGCCCGGCAGTATCGGCGACTTCGATCTCGATCTGCTTGTCATCGAGCTCGCCATCGCGGAGCTTGCGGCGGAACATCTCGCGCGTCTGCTCGCGCGCATCCGCCCCGGCCAGAGCCTCGATCACCCGCTCCTCCGCCGCCTTGTGGGCGCGCGTCTTCACCTCCTCGCGCATCCGCTCGCGCGTTTCCACCATCGCGGCATCAACGAGATCACGGATGATCTGCTCGACATCGCGGCCCACATAGCCGACCTCGGTGAATTTCGTCGCCTCCACCTTCAGGAACGGCGCCTTCGCAAGCTTGGCAAGGCGGCGGGAGATCTCGGTTTTGCCAACGCCGGTCGGCCCGATCATCAGGATGTTCTTGGGGTAAACCTCTTCGCGCATCTCGGGCGAAAGGCGCTGGCGGCGCCAGCGGTTGCGCAGCGCCACGGCCACGGCGCGCTTGGCATCGGCCTGGCCAATGATGAAACGGTCGAGTTCAGAAACGATTTCGCGGGGGGTCAGATTGGTCATTTGGAAAGGCTTTCCACCGTCAGGTTGCCGTTGGTGTAAACGCAGATCTCGGCGGCAATCGCCATTGCCTTGCGGGCAATCGCCTCGGCATCAAGATCGCTGTCAATGAGCGCGCGGGCGGCGGCGAGCGCGTAATTGCCGCCCGAGCCAATTGCCGCAATGTCATGCTCGGGTTCGAGCACATCGCCCGCACCGGTGAGCACATAAAGATCGGCGCCATCGGTCACGATCAGCATAGCCTCGAGATTGCGCAGGTATTTGTCCATCCGCCAGTCCTTGGCGAGCTCGACACAGGCGCGGGCCAGTTGCCCCGGTGCGGCCTCGAGCTTTTTCTCCAACCGTTCGAGCAGCGTGAAGGCATCCGCGGTCGAGCCCGCGAACCCCGCCACCACCTCGCGGCCTCCGGGGTTGAGGCGGCGCACCTTGCGCGCAGTGCCCTTGATCACGGTCTGGCCAAGGCTCACCTGCCCGTCACCCGCCACCACCACGCGGCCACCTTTGCGCACGCCGATGATGGTCGTGCCGTGCCAGCCGGGAAATTTCTCGTCGGTCATGAGATCCTCCGTTTGCGCAAATATTGGGAGCGGGTCAGCCCCTTGCAAGGTGACCGATTGCCCGGCGCGGTCGCATCGGCTGGCGTCGCGCATGCAAAAGGGCGCCCGAAGGCGCCCTTTTGAGCGGTTTTCAAAGACTCAGATCGCCGATTCGATCCAGGATTGCAGCGCCGCTTTCGGCGCGGCGCCAACCTTGTTCGACACGACCTGACCATCCTTGAACAGGAACAGCGCCGGGATGCCGCGCACGCCCAGAACCGCCGGGCTGTCCGGGTTCTCGTCGACGTTCACTTTCACGATCTTGATCTTGCCCGCCATTTCCGCGGCGATCTCTTCGAGCGCGGGGCCGATCATCCGGCAGGGGCCGCACCATTCGGCCCAGAAATCGACGACGACCGGAATATCGGACTGGCGCACTTCGGCATCGAAAGTGGCATCGGTAACGGCGACGGTGGCCATGGGCATCTCCTGCAAGTGGGTTGGCCGGAAGGTAGGGCGCGCTCCTGCCATCGTCAAGAACTAGCGGCGGGAGCCAGCGCGGCATCCATCTGTGCGGGGTCAAGCGCCATGATGGTGCCCGTCGCCGTCCACAGAAGCAGACAGTCGACCTGCCGCCCCGGGTAAAGCTGGCGTACTGCCCCGCGATAGGCCGCGAGCTGGCGTACCAGACCGAGCGGCACTTCGGCGGCGGTTGCGGGCACCACGGCATTCGACTTGTAATCGAGAATGCGGATCCGGTCCGGCAACACCTGCATCAGGTCAATCACCCCATGCAGCTTGCGGCCTGGAAACTCGGGCAGATCGGCGACAAGCTCGACTTCGGCCAAGGCCAGACCCTCGCGCAATCCCGCTCGCTGGACGGCGAGCAAGACCCGGCGCGCCTGGAATAAAACAGTCTCTGTTTCAGCCAGATCGGCGCGATCTTCGCCGAAGGCGAGCAGATCCGCGGCGATCTCTGGCCAGCGCTCCTCCGGCCATTGCGGAAGATGTTCGAGCAAAAGGTGCAATTGCCGACCATGGCGCAACCCGTCGTCGGCCCCGGGCAGCGCCCTCTCGCCCGCAACGACCTTTGCACCGCCAAGGTCGGAAGCCGACAGCGCGGGGACAGAGGCGGGGCGGGGCGCAGGCCGGGCTTGCGCCCAGTCGGGGAGCAGCTGCGGCGGAGGGGACGCGGCGGCGTCTGGCGCACCGGCGGGCGCGGGCCAAACGCCATGCGCGAACCGGCGGATCGCTCCGAATGCGCGCACCTCATCGGAAAGCGCTGAAACAGTCTCTGTTCCAGCCATAGTCATACCGGCCTCAATCAGCGCATACCAACTCCCGAGCGCCTTTTCGTGGGCCCCCGCCTGCGCCACGATCAGCCATTTTTCAGCCCGGGTCATGGCCACATAAAGCAGCCGAAGCCGCTCGGCTTCCTCGCGCCCCCCCCGTTCCGCCAGCGTTTCCGCAATCACTTCGGGCTGCAACTTTCCCGGCGCTTTCCAGAGCGCAACGCCCCCTGCCGCGGTCAGGATCTCGCCGCGTTGAGAGCTCCGGCGCGGGCCGGTGTCGGGCAGGACCACGATCGGCGCCTCAAGCCCTTTCGAGCCATGCACCGTCATCACCCGAAGCGCCCGCCCCGCCCCCTCCTGCTGGCGCTTGATCTCGATCTCGTCAGCGCCGAGCCAGGCGAGAAACCCGGTGAGGCTCGGCACTTCCTTTTGTTCATAGGCGAGCGCCTGGGCGATCAGCGCATCGATCCCCTCCTCCGCCTCGGGTCCGAGCCGTGCCACCAGTCGCCGTCGTCCGTCATGGCGGATCAGCAACCGCTCGATCACATCATGCGGACGCAGAAAATCGGCATGGTCGCGCAAGTCGCCAAGCACCTCGAGCACCGCCTCGTGATCGCTCTCGCGCAGGGCCTGCCACAGGAATCCGGGCCGGCCATGCGCGAGCCGGAACAGCGCGTCCTCTGAAAGCCCAAACAACGGCGAACGGAGCGCTTCGGCCAGCGCCAGATCATCTTCCGGCGTGGCCAGAAAGGCCAGAACGGAGACAATATCCCGCACCGCAAGCTCGCCCCCAAGGCGCAGCCGGTCTGCCCCCGCCACATCGAGCCCCTGTGCCTTGCAGGCGCGGATGATCTCGAGAAAAAGATCGGAGCGGCGCTGCACCAGCACCAGAAAATCCCCCGCATGAACCGGCCGGACACCATCGCGTTCGGGGATACGCACTCCCGCGGAAATCATCGCGGCAATCTCGGCGGCGATGGCGCGGGCCAGCACCACCGGCGCTGTATCGGCGCCGGGCAGATCGACGGGGTTTTCCCAGTCGTCATCCGCCGGCGCCTCGGGCGGCGGCACCGCGGGCCAAAGATCCACCCGCCCCGGCAGATCGGCATGAAAGGCCAGATGCTCGGGCGCGCCGCCCAGCCCCGCCGCGGCAGCCCCCTGAAAGGTCAGATCGACGAGCCGCAGGATCGCCAGCGAAGACCGGAAGGAATGCAACAGCGCAGCGTCCTGCAATGGTCTGGCAATCGCGGCGAACCGTTCGGCAAAACGGCTCTTCACCGCTTCGAAATGGCTCAGATCGGCGCCCTGGAAGGAATAGATCGATTGCTTGCGATCCCCCACCACGAAGATTGTCCGGGCATCGGGCCGCGCCCCTTCCCCGGCGGTGAATTCATCGGCGAGCCGCTCGATCACGCGCCATTGGCCGGGCGAGGTATCCTGCGCCTCGTCGACAAGAATATGGTCGATGCCGCCATCAAGCCGGAACAGAACCCATTGCGCGGTGGCCGGATCCGAGAGCAGCGCCCCCGCCCGCTCGATCAGATCGTCAAAATCGAGCCAGCCGCCCTGCGCTTTTTTGCGGGCGAGCCGGGGCAGGAAGACGCGCGCAAATGCCCGAAGCGTCCGCGTTCGCTCCAGCGTGAGAAGAGCCTGTTCATGCCGTTTTGCTGCAAAGACCTGTTCTGCGAGATCTTGGAACGCTTCCGTCGCGGCCGGGCCGAGCGCCTCTTCCACAGCTTTGCCCAGGAGCTTCTTCTGGACATGCGTGCCTTCCTTAACGATGAGAAGCGCACCCAGCGCGGCGAGATCCGCAGGCCCCGGGGCGATCAGATCGAGCGCGGCAAGCCCGGCGGCCAGTTTCTGCATCTTCACGCCCGGGTCGCGCTTTGCCGCCGCGATTACATCGGCGATCAATGCTCTACCCGCCGTGGCGAAGACGCGATCCGGCAGATCCTGCTGCGTCAGATCCTGCGGCAGATCGAGCAGAACACGCAGCCCGGCCTCGTCGGACGCCTTCTCGAAAGCGTCTCTGTTCTGGCTGATTTCCGCGAGGATCTCAGGCAGGCTTGCGCCGGAGAAATGGGTGAGAAAGCGGTCGAACACCGGTCGGTCGGGGCCGGAGGCAATCTCTTCGAGCACTTCCTCGCGCAGCCGCTGTGCCGAGCGCTCATCCAGTTCCGAAAATCCATGCGTCACCCCGGCCTCGAGCGGGAAGCGGCGCAGCAGCGCCCCGCAAAAGGCGTGGATCGTCTGGATCTTCAAGCCGCCCGGGGTCTCGATCGCCTGCGCAAAGAGCCGACGCGCGCGGGCCAGCGCTCCGGCGTCAAGCCGCCCCTCGACGCCGAGCGCCTCCAGCTCGGCGGTCAACGCGGCATCGCCGAGCATCGCCCAACCGCCCAGCCGTTTCAAAAGCCGGTTCTGCATCTCGGCGGCGGCGGCCTTGGTATAGGTCAGGCAGAGCACTTTCTGCGGCTCTGTTCCGGCAAAAAGAAGGCGTGCAACCCGATCGGTCAACACTTTCGTCTTGCCCGATCCGGCATTGGCAGAAAGCCAGGTCGAACCCGCCGGATCGGCAGCCTGAACCTGACGTTCGGTGGCGGCGTCGCGGCGGTTCATCCCACATCCTCCGGGCACGAGAGATCGATCATATCCCATTCCCCGAAGCGCGAGAGGTGATCATAGTCGCTCGGCCCGCGCGCCTTTTGCAGCGCGCGTCGGGCCGCGAACCCCTGCTCGGGCGAGAGGTAACGCGCAAGCAGCCGATGCAGCCCCTCCCAGCTCTGCGCCACATCTTCGCGGCCAAGGGCGATCTCCCGGCAAGCCCCGCTGCCTCCCAGCTGGATATAACGCATCGCCGAAACCTCGCGCGGACCAAGCGCGGCAAAAGCTCCGCGCGTGATCATCGCAGCCTCAAGCGGAAGCTGCTTGTCGAAATGCCTCACCTCGGCATCGCTCGGCGGGGCACCGGATTTGTAATCATAGACCACCGCGGAGCCATCCCGCAGCAGGTCGATCCGGTCGGGCCGCGCAGTCAGCGTGAAGGCAGGCGCCTTGAGCGTGATCTTTCCCTTTTCCTCTACCAGCGCGGGGGCGCCTTCGGCCCGGCGCGCGCGTTCCTGCGCCACGAGCTCGGGCGCAATCCGGGCAATCCGCGCCAGCCAGAGCCGTTGCGCCGAGGGCCAGGGAACGCTGGCTTTCAGGCTCTGTTCCGCCAGAATAAGCAGATCCGCGATCGCTGCATCCGGCGCCTGCTCCGGGTCGAAGCGCGCCACGAACCGCTCAACCATCTGATGCAGCGCCTCGCCGCGCAGCCGCGGATCGGGCTCGGGAGTAAGGGCCTCAAGCGGCACAAGACGCAGCACATGGCGGGCATAGATCGCATAGGGGTCCCGGATCAGCGTCTTGATCGCGGTGACGGAAAGCTGGCGTGGCCGGGCCTCAACCGGCGGGCGCGGGGCGGGGCGGGGCACGGGGGGCACCGGCGCATCCGGCCGCTCGAGCGCACCCGCTAACGCTCGCCAATGCGCACCGCGCGCCTGCATCTGCGCCAGCGCATCCGGGCCGCCGGCGTCCTTGAGTCCGCCCAGAAGGTTCACGAGCCGGTTCAGCCAGCGTGCCGGGACGGTTTCCGCTTCGGCATCCCGCCGCGCGCGCGAAAGCACCACGCGCGGCCCGGCAATCGCCTGCTGAAAGTCATGCGCGGCAAGTCCGATCTGCCGCTCTGGCAGCAAAAGGCCGGAGTCGAGCCGCATCTTGCGGCTGAGCCATGGGTCCGGGGCGGGCGCCTCGGGCCAGCTCTTCTCGTTCAAACCCGCCAGAAGCACCAGATCAGCGCCATGGGCGCGCGCTTCAAGCGTGCCCAGAAAGCTCACCAGCGGATGCGCCGCGCGCGGGTTGCGGGTTTGCGCGCCCGCCATAAGCGAGTCGATCAGGTCGGCGTAATTGGCAGCGGTCAGGCTCAGCGCCTCCTCCGCTTCGGCGCCAAGCTCTGCGAGAAGCCGCCGGCACATATCGCCCGCCGCACCAAGCCAGAGCTCGCTCGCCGCCGCTGTGCCGTCCGGGCCATTGGCGAGGACTTCGAGCACTTTGAGATGTTGCGCAAGCCAGGCTGCAACCGGTTGCGCCGGGGGCGCCGGAAGCCTCGTCATCACCCCCGCGAGCCAATCTCCCCAGACAGCGCCTTCAGGTGAATTGGCCGACCCCCAGGCGCGGATCGTCTCGGGATCGGGAAAGGCGGGGCCATCCCGGCGCAGCTTCAGCTCCAGTTCACGGGTGAACCGCAAATGAGTGCCGCGCGCGGCCGCGCCGGTGGCGGTTAGCGGGTGCTTGAGGATCACGAGCAGACCCTCCAGCGTGAGCGGACGTCCGAGCATCCGCGCCAGATGGCGGATCAGCCGCCCCGGCGGCGACTGGCTCAGCGGCAGGCCCGCGGAATCATCGGGAACGATGCCCCAACGGTCCAGCGCTGCAGCGATGCGCCGGGTCAGCATCCGGTCGGGGGTGATCAGCGCCGCTTTCTCGCCGCGTTCGACCGCCTCGCGCAACACGAGGGCAAGCGCCAGCGCCTCCTGCCGCGGGTCGGCCGCCTCGATCAGCGTCAGGCCCGCGCAGGCGGCGGGCAGGTTTTCCAGTGCCTGCCCCTCCGTCATCCACTGATCGGTGACGGGTGAGGGGCGCAGTGCGAGCGAAACCAGCGCGTTGCGCGCTGGCGCGGGCGGTGCCGCCGTGCTCCAACGTGCGACCTGCGCAGGCGTCATGCCCAGCGCCCCGAGCAACGCGAGGAAGCGGTATTGCGGATGATCCTCGATCGGAAATGCGTCGGAACAGAGCGCTTTCCATGCCGGTTCAGGCATGTCGAAATCGAAGCCGGGCAGCACAAGCGCGCCTCTGGGCAGTGCGGCCACCGCCTGCATGAAGAGACGCGTCGCCCCGCGCGAGCCGGTGGACCCGGCGATCACGATGCGTTCGTCCGAGGGCGCCTCGGCCCAGCTCCGCGCGAGGCTCTCGACCACGAGGCGCTGACGCCGCTCCGGGTCAGATGCGTTCTCGGCTGTAAAATAGCGCGCGACAATCTGGATGAAGCGCAGACTCTGGCGCCAGTGCTCGGCATGGCTGTCGCGGATGTCGAGGCGCTCGAAAACCTCGGGGGTTACCCCCTCCCCCTGCATTTCCGCCATCAGACCGGCGAGGCTGTCGGTGAGGCTGAAAAGCCCCGCCCCGGTCTCGAAGGCGGGCAGGCCGCGCGCGAGCCGGTCGACGAGGCGGGCAAGTTCGAGCTTGCGACCAAGCGGCGGCATCGCGGGTGCGAGCCCCGGCACGGGGGCCCGCGCCAGATCGCTCACGAGAGCGAGCCGCGGCAAAAACCGGGTGCCGAGGCGGTCGAATTCCTCGCGCACACGGCGTTGCATGCGGCCGGAGTTGAGGTAGAGACGGGTCTGCGCCATCTCCTCGGGCGGAGCGTCGCCAAGGCGCGCCACAAGGCCACACACCAGCGCGCGGGCGAAATCCACACCGGGTGGCAAAGCGAAGACCTTCGGCTCAGGCGCCATGGCCAAGCATCTCCTCGGCAAGAGGAATGCAATCCGGTCGGCCGACATCGCACCAGCCCCCCCGATGCACCACGCCATAGGCACGACCCTCGGCAATTGCTCGGGTCCAGATCAGGTTGAGGGAAAAGACGGGCTCGGAAACCGTCTCTATTCCGGCCGGATCGAGGATTTGCGCCCCGGTATAAACATAGGTCGTGCCGCGCCGGATCCGGCCATCGGGGTCGAGGTCGAAGTCACCTGCTCCGGTGTGCCCGGTGGCTGCGGACCGCGGCACGAGCGCAAGCAGCGCGCGCATCCGTTCTCCGTCCCATGCCTCGCGCAGAGTCGAAAGCACATTCGGCCCGGTCCAGACAGCATCGGTGTTGAGCGTGAAAACCGGCCCCGGCCCCAGCAGTGGTAATGCCTTGCGCAGGCCGCCACCGGTTTCGAGCAACAGATCGCTTTCGTCGGAGATCTCGACCTCGCTGCCCGCAAGATAAGCGCGCAGCTGATCGCTGAAATAATGGACATTGGCGACGGCCTTGCCCAGCCCGGCATCCCGCACGAGATCAAGCGCAGATGCGATCAGGGGCCGCCCGGCAACCTCGATCAAAGGCTTCGGCCGGGTTTGCGTCAGCGCCCCCATCCGCGTGCCGCGCCCGGCGGCAAAAAGCATCAGCGCATCAGGTGTTGGCCGCATTCGCGTTCCATCCTTGCCAGCAGATCGGGGGTGGGCGGCAAAAGCGCGGCGTCGACCACGCGGCGCAGCGGCGCGAGCCCGGGCGCCCCAAGATTGCGGCGCAGATACCCCCAGACGCGCGGGATCAGCGCGAGATACTGCGGCTTGCCCCCCGCAAGGCAGAGCCGCGCAAAAATGGCAAGAATCCGCAGCGCGCGCTGGGCGCCAAGAAGCGCATAGCTCGCCTCGAACTGCACCGGATCAAATCCCCGCAGCGCGACGTAGCGCGCCCGCTCGCGCGCCTCGATCGCAGCGGGGACATCGCGCCGGGCATCCTGCAACGCCGAAACGAGGTCATAGGCCGGAGCCGCGACGACGGCATCCTGAAAATCGAGAAGACCGAGGCGGGCGGAGCCGGCGCGGCCGGGCAGCCAGATCACATTCTCGGCGTGGAAATCGCGCAGGCACATGACCGGTGCAAAAGGCTCTGTTTCAGCCCAAAGTGACGCGATGAGCGGCACGAGCTCGGCTCCCGCGGCCAAGTCTGCCAGCGGATACCAGGCCGGCACAAGGCCAACCAGCTCGGCCAGCGCCGGGCCGTCGAGCGGCGCGAGGAAATCGGGCACCGGGCAGGCATGGAGCGCGATCAGGAAATCGGTGATTGCGGCATAAAAGGCGGGTTGGTTTTCCGGTTGAAGCGTCAGGAGCCGGGCGAGCACCGCATCGCCAAAATCCTCAAGCAGCATCAATCCGGTCTCGGGCGCAGCGGCAAGGATCTGCGGCGCGGAAAAGCCCTGCGCAAGAAGCCAGGCATCGACGCTCAGAAATCGCGCGAATTCCGCGCCGGGCGGGGCGATCATCAGTACTGCGCTCTGCCCGCCGTGCCGGATCCGCTCATAACGGCGCGCCGAGGCATCCCCCGCGAGCGGCCGACGCTCTGCCGTACCCCAGCCGTGACGTGCGAGGAACGCCGTGATTTCCGCCATCTAGACGCGCTCCAGCGCGGCCAGACGCAAGGCCCAGGCGGTGTCACCGCAAAGCGCAACGGCGCGCGCGGCACCGCCTTCGATCAGTGAAAAACGCAGGGTCAGAGCCGTTTCGGGGGCAAGGGCGCCCAGCCTCTCGGGCCATTCGATCAGGCAGATCGCGGTCTCAAATGCCTCCTCAAGGCCAAGTTCGATCGCCTCGTCGGGATGGGAGAGACGGTAGAGATCGGCATGCCAGATCTCGGGATCGGCGCCATAGCTTTGCACCAGTGTGAAGGTGGGCGAGGGCACATCTTCCGCCGCCCCGATCCGGGCACGGATCAATGCCCGGGCAAAATGGGTCTTGCCCGCGCCGATCGGACCGTCGAGGAGGAGCACATCGCCCGGCCCGAGACACGCCGCAAACCAGCGCCCGAGCCGGGCGGTGGCATCGGCATCGGCAAGCGCAAGCGTGCGGATTTCGGGTGGCGTGACCATGGGCGCACTCTAGCGGCCCGGCGCGCCCCGGCAAGCCCCTCTGTCGCTCAGTTCACGGCGAGCTCTACCGCGGCACGCGCCGCCGGACAGGGGGCGAGCAGGGCAGGGTTGCGCGGCGCAAAACTTGCCAGCATCGCCCCGCCCGTCATCGGCATGAAGCGGCAGGCGATCTTTTCGCCGTCGATACGCCGCATCACCTCGCCCTCGATCACGCCCCCGGCCGCCTCGCGGGAAAAGAGGCCGCGCGCGCGCGCCCAGATCTCGTTCGGCTCGCATTGTGCCTGCCAGTGCCGGAGCGCGTCCTGAAGACCCTGACCGCTCAGAGAGGACGAGGCGGCCACGGCCCAGAGCCGCTCGTAGCCCGCGTTCGAAACGGTCATCTCGCCCGACGGTTGGAACACCGCCACCGCCTCGCGCATCATGTCGAGCACTTCCTGCCCCTGTTCAAGCTCGGCGCGGAACTGCCGGCTGAGCGAGATCTCGGTGGAAATATCCTCGAACAGGAAGGCCACGGCGCCATCGGGATGCGGCCTTCCGGTGACACGATAGGTCTGGCCCGAGGGCAGCATCCAGGTTTCCGAATGAAAGCCCGCGGCGGCGGCCTCTTCGAGCTCGGTCATTTTCAGCCGCCAGGAGCGGTAATCCTTCGGCTCGGGCATCATCCGCGCCTCGCGCAGCCGGTCGAGAAAGGCGTAAAGCGTCGGACGGCGCGCGAGAAACTCGGCGCCAAGCTGGGTGAGGTCGATCAGCGCCGGGTTGAAGATCTGCAATTGGCGTTGTCGGTCGAAGACAGCAAGGCCGATCGGAAGCTCCGCAAAGGTTTTGCTCAGGGTCTGGACGAAATCGCGCAGCGCCTTTTCGGCTCGCATCGCGGCATCGGCGGGCAGGGCAAAATGCAACGTGCCGCGTTCGAGCGGATAGGAATGGCAGTCGAACCAGCTCATCTCGCCGGTCAGCTTATCCTCGAGCCTGAGCCGGCGCGGCCCGCTTACCCGACCGGGGCGCTCGATGTCGAAAAGCTTCGGCAGCGGCCAGACAAGCGCATCCTCCCCCGCGGCAAAAACATCGGCGCGCAGCACATAGGCTCGATTGGCCCAGGTCAGAACACCGGTTTCATCCTCGCGCCAGACCAGTGCCGGGGCACGATCGAGCGTCTGGCGCAACTCTTCGAGCTCGTCTTCCAACGCGCGCTGCGAGAGCCCGTCGACCAAAAGCCCCTTGCCCTCCGCGTCGGGGTCGATGAGCGTGATCCGGGCGAGGCCGTCCACATCCTCGGCCACAAGCCGAAGCCCCTGCACCCGTCCCGGCTCGGGACGCGCGCAGAGCTCGATCCGGCTCTGCGCGGCAAGCTGCGCCATCGCAGCGGCGAACCCTTCGAACCGGGGCGCTACGAAAGCACATAACCGCGCCCAGTCGCTCACCCCCATCGGCGCGGCCTCAAGCAACGTACGCGCAGGCGCGGTCGCATCGACCAGATCCTGATCGTCAAACAGGAACACGGTCGGCTCAAGCACCGGATAGATCGTCGGCGTGCGCGCCGGGCCCCGCGGCCGCGCCAGCATGAAAGTGATCGCCATCAACGCCAGAAGCGCCGAGCCGACCGAAGTTATGGCGATGACAATCGCCTGAAACACATCCATCTGCATGACTGCAGCCCTTTTGCCTGTCCCGCAGTCATGATTGATGAATAAAGGTTAACGCCTCGTTAAGCATGGATAGCCAGGCTCGCCTTTTGGCTAGCATCAGCTCTCTATTGGGACGTTCTTGCCCAAAGGACCGGTCTCGGGCGCAAGCAAGCGCCCGATATGCCAACGCAATTCGACAACTGCCCCGGAGCGGCGCGGCACCGGTGCGTTTTTCTGATAGGGCTCGCGACCATTGGCGAATCGCAGTTTCGCTCCGGTGCGCTCCAGAAGCGTCTTGGCGATGAAGAGGCCCAGCCCCATCCCTTCGTATTCCGGCCGCTCGGAACGGCCGCCGCTGCGCGAAGAGATGAACGGATCGCCGATGCGGTTGATCACCGAGGGAGCATAGCCGCGCCCGTCGTCGCAAACGCGCACAATGATGCTGCGGTCGGTCCATTCCGTATCGACCCAGACGGTCGTCTGGGCGAAATCCACCGCGTTCTGGATCAGGTTGCGCAAGGCATGCACAAGTTCGGGGTAGCGATAGATCGTGGGTTGCCGCTCCGAGCCCCCTTCGCCGGGCCGACAGTCGAAGACGATATGCTTGCCGCGCTCCATATGCGGTTCGGCCGCCTCGCGCAGCACCGCCAGAAGCGGCGCCGTCCGCAGATGCACGTCATCCTTCCCGGCGCGGCCCATCGAGCGCAGGATATCGCGGCAGCGGTCGGCCTGATCTCGGATCAGCACCGCGTCGTCGTAAAGCTCCGGGTCATCCGAAAGCTCGTCGGCAAGCTCACTCGACACAAGCTTGATCGTGGCCAGCGGCGTGCCGAGCTCATGTGCGGCAGCAGCCACCACGCCGCCCAGATCGGTCAGCTTCTGCTCGCGGGCCAGCGCCATCTGCGTCGCAAAGAGCGCATCCGACATCGAATGGATCTCCTGCGCGATCCGGTGTGCGTAAGCGCCCAGAAACACCACGCCGATCACGATCGCCACCCAGGTGCCGAATTCGATCTCCGCCGGCACGTCGATATGCGCCCCGGCCTTGGTGACAAGCGGCTCGGCGACCAGCGCGACGAGGGTGATCATGAAGATCGTCGAGCCGCCGAGCAGCAGCGTCGGTCGCAGCTTGAGCGCGGTGGCAGCGATCGTCACCGGCACCAGAATGAGAAGCGCGAACGGGTTGTTGAGCCCGCCCGTCAGCGTGAGCAGAAGCGCGAGCTGGGCGGTGTCGAACAGCAGCGTCGTCGTCACTTCCGCCTGCGAGAGGCGGCGTGATTCCGGATAAAGATTGATCGCGGCAATATTGGCAACGACCGCCGCCCCCACGGTGACAAAGCAGAGCGGCAGATTGAGCGCGATCTGAAAATAGAGATCGGCGACGGCGAGCGCCGCGATCTGCCCCGCGATCGCCGCCCAGCGCAACAGGATCAGGGTGCGCACCCGCACCCATTCCTGATGCGCCTGCGTTGCCGAAAGATCGAGTTCCACCCGTTCGGGCGCCCGCAACAGATCGGCCATGCAGTAATCCTCGTTCCCCGAAATCCCCATGCCCTTGATATTCCCGATGGGCTGGGCAATCAATGGTTGCACGAAAAGGAGAAGCGATGTCCGTTTCTGCAAAGACCGCCGCAGTTGGCGGCGTGCTGGCCCTGCTGGCTTTGCTCGGCGCAAGCTGGTATCTCACGACCCGCACCGGCGTCGAAGATCCGCTGGCCCAGTGCCGCATCGGCGCGCGCGCGGGGGCTGCCAAGATCGGCGGTCCCTTCACGCTGATCTCGGAAACCGGCGCCACGGTGACGGAAAAAGACGTGATCACGGGCCCGAGCCTTGTCTATTTCGGCTATACTTGGTGCCCCGATGTCTGTCCGATCGATTCCACCCGCAATGCCGCTGCGGCCGATCTGCTGACCAGCCGCGGCTATGACGTGACGCCGGTCTTCATCTCGGTCGACCATGCGCGCGACACGCCCGAAAGCCTGCGGGAATTCACTGATCTGATGAGCCCGAAGATGATCGGCCTGACCGGCAGCGAGGCGCAGATTGACGCGGTGGTGCGGACCTATCGCGCCTATTACCGCGTCGCCGAGCCCGGCAACCCGGAAACTCTGATCGACCATTCCACCCAGACCTACCTGATGGACCCGATGCGGGGCTATCTCGATTTCTATGATCGGGACGTTTCCCCCGAAGCCATGGCAGAGAGCGTGGCCTGTTTCATCGATGCGCTGAAAACAAACACAAAATAAGTCGCATTTCGGTATGACAAATTGACCCGCGGCGCGGATCATCATAGAAACGTGAACAAAGGGTGGAAGGAAGACACAATGGCCGATGAAGAATTCACCGAACTGGGCAGCGATCGCACGCTTCTCCTGGTCGATGACGACAATGCTTTCCTGACCCGCCTGGCCCGCGCGATGGAGAAACGCGGCTTCCAGCCAGAGATCGCCGAGACCGTCGCCGCGGGCAAGGCGATCGTGCAGAACCGCGCACCGGCCTATGCGGTGATCGACCTGCGGCTCGAGGACGGCAACGGGCTCGAAGTGGTCGAGGCCTTGCGCGAGCGCCGTCCCGAAGCGCGGATCGTCGTGCTCACCGGCTATGGGGCGATTGCCACCGCGGTCGCTGCGGTGAAAATGGGTGCCACGGATTATCTGTCGAAACCGGCGGATGCGAATGACATTTCGAATGCGCTTCTCGCCAAGGGCGAAATGCTGCCGCCACCGCCGGAAAACCCGATGAGCGCGGACCGGGTCCGCTGGGAGCATATCCAGCGTGTTTACGAGCTTTGCGACCGCAACGTTTCCGAAACCGCGCGGCGGCTGAATATGCACCGGCGTACGTTGCAGCGCATTCTGGCCAAACGCAGCCCGCGCTGAGTTTGGGGCTGACGCAAGGACATCTTGATTATTCCGTTATAATAAGCAATATCCATTCAAACCCCTCATGGAGACTTGAATGGATATTGATGACCTTTCGCTGATCGAGCTCAAGGCCCTGCGCGTGAAAGTCGAGCGTGCGATCGTGACGTTCGAAGAGCGCAAGAAAAAAGAGGCGCTGGCCGAGATCGAGGAAACCGCCCGAAAAATGGGGTATTCGCTCGCCGAACTGACCGCGCTTACCGAGAAGAAGCCGCGCAAGACCGTTGCGCCGAAATATGCCAACCCGGACAATGCGGCGGACACCTGGACGGGGCGTGGCCGCAAGCCCAAATGGGTGGAGATGGCGCTCGCTTCCGGCAAGACGCTCGAAGACCTGATGATCTGAGCTTCAGGCTTCGGCTTTCAGCCAGTCGATGAATATGCGGGCCGTCGGGTTTATCGGACCCGGCGGTCGCACGATATAATAGCCCAGGCTTTCCTCGGCCAATTCGTGAATTTTCACCAGCCAGCCGAGTTTCAGGTCTTCCACGATCAGCGCCTCTGTTTCCAGATGCAGGCCGATGCCCTCGCGGGCCGCGGCAAGCGCCAGTTCCTCGTTCGGAAAATCAACGAATTTCAGCGCCGCGGGAATAAGCCCGATACTTTCGAGAAGTTGCATCTGTTCCGGCCAGTCGCCCTCGCGGATCCAGGGCAAAACTGACATTTCCCGCAGCGAGAGTTTTGTCCGCCCGCCCAGCAATTCGGGCGCCGCCACCACGATCTGCGGCGCGGCGGTGAGAAACTCGGACACGACACCGCGCCATTTGCCAACCCCAAAGCGGATGCCGAGATTTGCCCCCACCTCGCGCAATTCCACCAGCCGCGGATCAGGCAGCAGCGACAGCGCAATATCGGGGTGCTTTTTCCAGAACCGCGCCAGCCGCGGCATCAGCCATTCCGACGCAAAGGCCGGCGGCACGGTGACGGCAAGCGGCTTTTCCGCCCCGTGGGTGCGCAGAGCCTCGGCCGCGGCCTGGATCGTGGCAAAGCCTTCGCCCAGCGCCTGCGCGAAGCTCTCGCCCTCGGGCGTCAGGTGCAAATGCTTGCCGTCGCGCCACACGAGCGGCACACCAAGCTCTCCTTCCAACGCTCGAACCTGCTGCGCTATGGCAGCATGGGTAACGTTCAGTAAACGCGCCGCGGCACTGAATCCGCCCGCCCGCGCCGTTGCGGCAAAGGCGCGCAGGGCCGTCAGCGGCGGCATACGTTTCCAGTCGATTTCACTCATATGTTAGCTCAACTGTCAGATCACGAAAAATTCCTGACTCGCTTTGGCGCGCCGGTCAAGGCAAAGCGAGGGCAGATGAGTGAAAGGAGATCCGAAATGTTCCGGATGCTTGCTGAAGTGATGTCGCTCGCGATGGGGGGCTACGCACCCCGCGCCCGTCACGCTGGCGAATACAAATTCAACCGCTGAGCGCGGTCAAAAGGGATTGGTGACGCGCGGTGAACTCCGCGCGCACCTCGGCGGGCGGGCGCAGGCGGATTGCCAGCCCCCGCACCAGACCCGGATCAAGCCTGCCAAAGATCCGGTTCGCCTCTGCTTCCGAAAACCCTGCAATCTGTTCGGCCTCGAGCCGGGCTGAAACCGTGTCTGCCGCCTTGATCGCCTTCTTGATCGGGGCGGGCAGTGCGGCGGGCAGGCCAAAGCGGATATGCACAGCGGACGTGAGCCGCGCATCCAGCTCGCCATAACCCGCGCCGATCGCCGCCTTCACCGGTGAGATCATGTCTCCCAGCACATATTCGGGCGCGTCGTGCAACAGCGCCGCGAGCCGCCAGCGCGGGTCGATGCCGGGGTTCATGCGGGCAAACAGCGCCTCCACCAGGATCGAGTGTTCCGCCACCGAATACGCATAATCGCCCTTGGTCTGGCCGTTCCAGCGCGCCACGAAGGCGAGCCCATGCGCGATATCCTCGATCTCGATATCGACCGGCGTCGGATCGAGCAGATCGAGCCTGCGCCCCGAAAGCATCCGCTGCCACGCCCGTTTCATTGCCTGCCCTCCGTGATCTGCCCCCTGCTAGCCAAACTGCCCGCCGCTGTAAACGGCGCGCGGAACTGGAATGACACATCTCGCGTTGAGCTTTTGACAGACCGTGAAAAGAGGGCCGCCATGACCATGAACCATCGCACGATCGCACTCAGCGCAACCGCGATTTCACTGGCTGTTCTGGGCACGGTCGGTATGGCGTTTTCCAGCATCGAGCCTCAGGACATCCCCGGGTTTTCCCCCCGCGCCGAGGCGCTTGGCCGACCAATGGATGACCATGGCCCCGATAGTTCCTATGGTGATCTCTCGGTTTTTGACGCGATCAGCGAGATCGGCCCGGACCAGGGGTATGACCAGCCCTATTGTGACGATCACGCCGCCCTCGCTACCCGGCTTGCGCAAGATTTCGGCGAGCATGCGCGCGTGAAAAGCCCGCTTGCGGGCAACCGCTCGGTTGCGCTCTGGGCCTCCGACGCGCAGGGCACCTGGACCGCGCTTTACACCCGCGCCGATGGCGTGTCCTGCGTCGTCTCCTCCGGAATGGGATGGGAAAGCGGCGCCAATCCGCTCGCCCTTCTGAAATCGGAAGGACTCCTAAATGCCGGATAAACCCCGCGACCACAGTTACATTGCTGCAATCCCGCGACGATGATAGAGAGCGCCAAACGACATTCGAAAGGATCCGTCATGGCCGATTACATCGTCAAGGATATCAAGCTGGCCGAGTTCGGCCGCAAGGAACTCGATATTGCCGAAACAGAAATGCCGGGCCTGATGGCCTGCCGCGAGGAATTCGGCCCGACCCAGCCGCTCAAGGGCGCGCGCATCGCCGGTTCGCTGCACATGACGATCCAGACCGCGGTGCTGATCGAGACGCTCAAGGCGCTCGGCGCCGATGTGCGCTGGGCCTCGTGCAACATCTTCTCGACGCAAGACCATGCCGCCGCCGCCATTGCCGCGGGCGGCACGCCGGTCTTTGCGATCAAGGGCGAAACGCTTGAGGAATACTGGTCCTATACTGACAAGATCTTCCAGTTCGCGGAAGGCACCTGCAACATGATCCTCGACGATGGGGGCGATGCGACGCTCTACATCCTCTTGGGGGCGCGTGTCGAAGCGGGGGAAACCGATCTCATTGCCACGCCGAGCTCGGAAGAAGAGGTTTGCCTCTTCAACCAGATCAAGAAACGGATGGTGGAAACCCCCGGCTGGTTCACCCGTCAGCGCGAGGCGATCAAGGGCGTGTCGGAAGAAACCACGACCGGCGTGCACCGCCTTTATGACCTGCACAAAAAGGGCCTGCTGCCCTTCCCGGCGATCAACGTCAACGACTCTGTCACCAAGTCGAAATTCGACAACAAATACGGCTGCAAGGAATCGCTCGTGGACGGCATCCGCCGCGCCACCGATGTGATGATGGCCGGCAAGGTCGCGGTCGTCTGCGGCTATGGCGACGTGGGCAAGGGTTCGGCCGCATCGCTCCGCGGTGCCGGCGCCCGGGTGAAGGTGACCGAGGTGGACCCGATCTGTGCGCTGCAAGCGGCGATGGACGGGTTCGAGGTTGTCGTGCTGGAAGATGTGGTGGCGGATGCCGACATCTTCATCACCACCACCGGCAACAAGGACGTGATCCGCATCGAGCATATGCGCGCGATGAAGGACATGGCGATTGTCGGCAACATCGGCCATTTCGACAACGAGATTCAGGTCGCCGCGCTCAAAAACCACAAATGGACCAATATCAAGGACCAGGTGGACATGATCGAAATGCCCTCGGGCGCGCGGATCATCCTCTTGTCGGAAGGGCGGCTTCTCAACCTCGGCAACGCCACCGGTCACCCGAGCTTTGTGATGTCGGCCTCCTTCACCAACCAGGTGCTGGCGCAGATCGAGCTTTTCACCAAGGGCGAGGACTACAAGCCCGGCGTTTACATTCTGCCCAAGGCGCTCGATGAAAAGGTCGCCCGGTTGCATCTGAAAAAGATCGGCGTGAAGCTGACCGAGCTGCGCCCGGATCAAGCCGATTATATCGGTGTGACCGTCGAAGGCCCCTACAAGGCGGATCATTACCGCTACTGAACGCACCCGCGCCAGAGTGACGCAACAGCAGGCGGGGCCCTCTGCGGCCTCGCCTTTCATTTGCCAGATTGTTGGGGTGACATAAGATCCGCCGAAAACGCCCACAGACAGAGGCATGACATGGAAGATACGACGAAACGGGAACGCGTTCGGGGAAAGCTTCTGGGCAAGATGCCCAAGGGCGCTGTCTGTGCCGAGGTCGGCGTGTGGGAAGGCAATTTCTCAAGCCGGATTCTCGAGATCTGCGAGCCCAAGGAGCTGCATCTGATCGACCCGTGGCTCTATCAACCGGAATTCGGTAACACCGGCTTCGGCAAGAAGAAAAACGAAGCCCTGATGGAAGAGAAATACGAGATGGTCGTCGAGAAATTCAAAGGCGACGACCGGGTGAAGATCCATCGCGGGAAATCTGACGAGATGCTGGCCGCGCTCCCCGATGGCTGCCTCGACTGGATCTATCTCGACGGGAACCACAACGCCCCCTTCATCGACCGCGACCTTGCGATGAGCCTCGCCAAGGTGAAGCCGAACGGGATCATCTCGGGCGATGATTATGCCTGGATGTCGGATGCGCTCAATGCGCCGGTGAAAACAGCCGTGGAAACCGTGGTTCTGTCCAAACTCGGCGACAGGGCAAAACTCACGCTGCTCGCGAACCAGTATCTGATCCATCTTTCACGCGCGTGACCTGGCGCGGCTCTGCAGCGCAAGACCCGGTATGGTTTTTCTTTGTTCCTGCCCCGGCCCGGCTTAGGCTCGGCGCCGGGCGCCTTTGCGCGCCGGATTTCCAGGGAGGGAGAAATCATGGGCAAGCGCGACGCGCTGATTGCGAAATATGCCGAAGATCTGCGGAGCAAATGTGGTGTCGAGCCGGATATGGATCTGCTGACCAAAGTCACGATCGGTTGTGGCCCGGCAATCTATGATGCAGATGCCGAAACCGTCGCCGCCTCGCAGCCGGGTGAGCTTGAGACGGTGCGAAAGAACTTCCTTGTCAAGAAGCTCGGTCTGCCCGACGGGCCCGGCCTCGACGATGCGATCGACGCGGTGATCGAGATCTACGGCCGCTCCGAGCGCCACAAATATCGCGCCGTGGTCTATTATCTGCTGGTGAAGCAATTCCGCAAGGATGCGGTCTACGCCTGAAGGCCGGGGGGCCGGGCGCTGCTCAGATCAGCCCCTTGATCGCGCCGATATGGCCCGGATCGGCCACTTTCACATCGGCAAGAAGCGTGGCGATTGCCGCGTCCATCGTTTCCGCCGGAACGATCCGGTCAACGAGTCCCCAACCCAGCGCCTCCTCGGCGCCGATCTTCTGTCCGGCCATCAGGATCATCTTCGCTCGTGCCGGGCCGACCAGATTGACCAGCCGTTTCGGGTCGGAGGGCTGCGGCAGGAAACCGAGCTTCATCACCGGGTAGAAGAACTTTGCTTCCGGCACGCAAATCCGCAGATCGCAGGCGAGAACCATGCCCATCGCGCCGCCCGCCAGCGTTCCGTTGAGCGCAGCGATCGTCAGGCAATGCAGCGAGGCCACCGCCCCGGAAAGCTTCTCCCAGACCCAGTCCGTGGCAAGGCCCGCCCGCGCCGCGTCAAGATCGGCGCCAGCCGAGAACACCTTGCCCGTCCCCCGCAACACGAAAGCATGTGCGGCGCTGCGATCCGCGGCCTCGGCCGCCTCGAGGATGGTCATCAGCATTTCGCGGGTGAGTGAATTGGCTTTTTCCGGCCGGTCAATCGTGACCGTCCAGACCCCCTCAGCCTCGTTTACATGGATCATCCTGTCCTCCACGCCGCCTTGCGCTTCGTCCTATCAAGCCCTTATCCCCTTGACCATTGCCTACGCGCAACCGAGGATGCGGCAAACCGCTTTACGAGAGGTCATAGATGACACGGCTTCGTTCGACGGGCGCAACCTCGGTTTTCGCCCTTTTTCTGAGCACAACGGCGCTCTGCGCTGATGTCACGCCGGAACAGGTCTGGGAAAGCTGGCAAAAGCAATATGCCACTTTTGGCTTCGAAGTGGCTCCCGGCAGCGTTGCGCGTGAAGGAGACACGCTTGCAATCCGCAATCTCGTGTTCACCTCGGAAGTGCCGGTTGGCGAGGGATTGGCGGCGCAGACCTCCACGACCACGCTCACCGTGCCCGCTCTTTTGCTTAAAGATCAGGGTGATGGCACCGTCAAAGCCTCGGTTGACGGCGAGATCGACGGCACGAATGTGGTGACATCGACCACCGGCGCGCCGGAGACCGCGCAGATCCGTATCGACAAGAGCGCCGCCACGGCGGTGGTTTCCGGTACGCCCGAGGCGCTCTCCTATCTCGTCGATGCGCCGGCCGTTTCGGTCAACGTCACTGCCACCCAGGCGGGCGGAAGCGGCGATGCAATCCCGAGCGCGCTGACGATCGTGCTCTCGGGCCTTGCCGGCACGCAACAGGTGACCGCCGATACCGCGGGTCAGCAGATCCACACCGATCTGAAGGCGAGCGGCATGACGATGCATCTTGAAGGCGCCAATCCCGAGGATGGCGGCCCCGTGAAGGCGGATATGGTGCTGAGCAATCTGACGGTGCTGGGCGATAACATGGTGCCTGCAGGCGCCGACAATTCCGACCTCGGCAGCGCCCTCGCCCGCGGACTGCGCAGCGACATGAAGATGGGCTTTGGCGGCGCGACCTTCACCATGGACGCGGCCCCGAAAGAGGGGCCGGTGAATATCTCGGGCACCGCGCAGGCCGGGCAGATGCAGATCAGCCTCGCGCAGGAGGCCTTCCGTTACGCCGTCAACGGCAACGGCACCACGGTTTCCGTGAAGACGGCGCAGTTGCCGATGCCGGTCTCGGCACAGATCGATCGCAGCGAAATCGACCTTGCGATGCCGCTTGCGGCCACTGCCACGCCCCAGCCGATGACGGCGCGGCTTGTGCTCGACGGGTTGAGCGTTTCAGAGCAGATTTGGGCGATGTTCGACCCGAAGGGCCATCTGGCGCATGGCCCGGCGACGCTGGTGATCGACCTGTCGGGCAAGATGCGCACGCTTCTCGATCTGTTCTCGCCGGAAGCGGCAAAATCGCCGGTGCCGCCGATCGAGCTCGACAGTGTCGATATCAACAAGCTGCAGCTCACGCTCGCCGGCGCCGATCTGAGCGGGCAAGGCGCGCTGAGCTTTGACAACAGCGCCGGAACGCCGAAGCCGATCGGCGCGATCGACCTGCAGCTTTCGGGCGCCAACAAGTTGATGGACGGCCTCGTGGCAATGGGGATGATGCCGCAAGATCAGGTGATGTTCGCGAAAATGATGATGGGCGTTTATGCGGTGCCAAAGGGCGAAGACCTGCTGACCTCGAAGATCGAGTTCAAGGACGGTGGCAAGATCTTCGCCAATGGTCAGCCGATCCAGTAATCCCTGAAGCTTTCAGGCCGCCCGGCCCCGGGCCGGGCGGCTTTTCGATTGAGGACCCGATGCCCCCCGAATTGAGCGATCTGACTGAAGCGCTGCTGAGCGCCGCGAAAGCCGCAGGAGCCGAGGCCGCAGATGCGATTGCCGTGGAAGGGCGTGCTGTTTCCATCGACGTGCGCGGTGGTGCGCTCGAGCAGGCGGAGCGCTCCGAAGGGGTGGAGATCGGGCTGCGCGTGCTGATCGGCGGGCGGCAGGCCTGCGTGGCGGCCTCGGATCTCTCCGCCCGCACCATGGCCGATATGGCCGAACGCGCGGTGGCGATGGCGCGCGAAGCGCCCGAGGATCCGCATGCCGGGCTGGCCGATCCCGCGCAATTGGCCAGCGGCTGGGATATTGCCGCCTATGAGCTCGCCGACCCGAGCCCGGAACCCGAGGCCGCGGCGCTTCAGGCCGATGCCTGCGCCGCGGAAGCGGCCGCCCTCGCCGTTTCCGGCGTGGCGCAGGTGCAATCGGCCTCCGCCTCCTGGTCGTGTCGCAATCTCTTCATGGCGGCAACGAACGGCTTTGCGGGCGGCTATGCGCGCACCTCCCGCTCGGTCTCGGCGGTGGCGATTTCCGGCGAAGGCGCGACAATGGAACGGGACTGGGCCGCGGAATCACGCGTCTTTCAGGCCGACCTGCCCTCCGCCATCGAGGTTGGCACCCGGGCCGGCGAACGCGCCGTGGCGCGCGCCCACCCCCGCCCGCCGAAAACCGGTGCCTTCCCGGTTCTGCTCGACGAACGCGTGGCGGGAAGCGTGATAGGGCATCTCCTTTCCGCCATCAACGGCACCTCGATTGCCCGCGGCGCCTCCTGGCTGCGCGATGCTCTGGGCGAGGAGGTTCTGCCCGCCGGGATGAACCTGATCGAGGATCCGTTTCGCCCGCGCATCTCCGGTTCGCGCCCTTTCGATGCCGAGGGCCTGCCCACCCGCCGCCGCGCGATCGTGGAAAACGGCGTGCTCACCGGCTGGACGCTCGATCTCGCCACCGCGCGCAAGCTCGGCATGGAGAGCACGGCGAGCGCTTCCCGTGGCACAACCGCACCGCCCTCGCCCACCACCGGCAATGTGACGCTGACGCAAGGCACGCAAAGCCGCGATGCGCTTTTGACCGAAATGGGCACCGGGCTTATCGTCACCTCCTTCATCGGCGCCACGATAAACCCGACCACGGGCGATTATTCGCGCGGGGCCAATGGCTTCTGGGTAGAGAACGGAGAGATTGCCTGGCCGGTGAACGAATGCACTATCGCCGGCAACCTGCGCGAGATGCTGCGCCGGATCACCCCTGCCAATGACGCGCGCGCACATCTGAGCCATGTCGTGCCTTCGCTCCGGATCGAGGGGTTGACCCTTGCAGGAGCCTGACACCGCCCGCGACCTCGCCCTTCTGACGGAGGCTGCACAGGCCGCGGGGGAGCTTGCGATGCGCTACTGGAAGCGGCGCCCCGATGCCTGGGAGAAAGAGGGCGGCGCCGGTCCGGTTTCGGAAGCCGATCTCGCGGTGAATACGCTTCTGGCCGAGATCCTGCGCGCGGCGCGCCCCGATTACGGCTGGCTTTCCGAGGAAAGTCAGGATGACCCGGCCCGGCTTGCCGCGGAGCGGATTTTCATCGTTGATCCGATCGACGGCACCCGTGCCTTTCTGGCCGAGGAACCGGGCTTTGCCCATGCCATCGCCGTGGTCGAGGCGGGCCGGGTGCGGGCGGGCGTGGTGCATCTGCCCGCGTTGAATCAGACCTATGCCGCCACCTGCGACGGCCCCGCCCTGCTCGACGGCACGCCGATTGCCGCGGCAAAGACCCGCTGCATCGCCGGTTCGAGCTTGCTCACCGCGCGCACCACCGATGAGGCTGTGCACTGGCGCGGCCCGCGGCCCGCCTACCTGCGCAGCTTCCGCCCCTCGCTCGCCTGGCGACTCTGCCTTGTCGCCGAGGGGCGGTTCGATGCCAGCCTCTCGCTGCGTCAGGCCTGGGAATGGGATGTGGCGGCGGCAAGCCTTATTGCGGCGCGCGCGGGCGCGCTTGCCACCGACCGGCTCGGCCATGAAATCCGCTTCAACGCACCCGGCGCGCGCTGCGACGGCCTCCTCGTCGCGCCGCCCGATCTTCATGCGCAATATCTTGCGGCGCTGCATCCCTGAGCCCCGAATACGGGGCGATGCTTACCGGTTGTAAACCTTATTTGCCTAGCTTCAGTCCCAGCAAGAACTGCTGACCAGAGGGTGAAGCCCATGCCAAAGTCTTGGCTTTTAGTAACATTTTCAATGATTTGCCTTATCTGGCATGGCGGAGTGGCAGGTGCTTCCGAGTCGGCGGCGACGGTTTCGAGCACCTGTGAGCGTGTCGCCGAGGAAGCTGCGCGCCGGACCGGCGTTCCGGTCTCGGTGCTCAAGGCGATCTCGCTCACTGAAACCGGCAAACGCATCGACGGCAAGCTTCGGCCCTGGCCCTGGACGGTGAACATGGAAGGCGCCGGGCATTGGTTCGACACGCTCGACGAGGCCCGCGCCTATGTGTTTCAGGAGTTCAAGCGCGGCGCGCGCAGCTTCGATGTCGGCTGCTTCCAAATCAATTACAAATGGCACAGCCAGCATTTCTCCTCGATCGACGAGATGTTCGACCCGATGGCGAATGCGCTTTACGCCGCGCGATTCCTCGCCGAGCTCTATGGCGAGAAAGGCTCCTGGAACGGCGCTGCCGGGGCATATCATTCGCGCACCCAGGAATATGCCGAGCGCTATTCGGCCCGCTTTGCCGAGTTGCGCCAGCGCTACATGGGCGCGGACGGGGCAAACGATGCGATGGCGATGAATGCGGGCCCGATGAGCGCAATGACCGGCGCGCCGATGCAGACCGGCGTCAATGAAATCCCCGAAATCCCCGACATCGTCGCGGCGATGGAGTCGCAAGCGGCCCCGCAACGGCCGCCGCGGGTCAACACCTATCCGCTGTTGCAGCGCAGCGGCACTGTCTCGCCACCCCTCGGTGCGGCCCCGGGGGCAAGCCTCTTTGCCGTGGCACTGAACAAGGGTGAGGGCAACTGATGCCAAAACTGACACTTCAGACGATCTTCCAGCCCACGATCCTTCTGGCGCTGGCGCTGATGGCGGTGATCGTGATGATGATCTTGCCGATGCCGTCCTGGGTGATGGATGTCGGCCTTGCGATCTCTTTCGCTCTGGCGATCCTGATCTTCACGGTCACCCTCTTCATCGAGCGCCCGCTCGATTTTTCCGCTTTCCCGACTGTGCTTCTGGCCTCGCTGATGCTGCGGCTCTCGCTCAACGTCAGCTCCACCAAGCTGATCGTCGGTCAAGGCCATACCGGCACCGGCGCCGCGGGCAAGGTGATCCAGGGGTTCGCCAATTTCGTCATGGGCGGCTCGGTGATGATCGGGCTCGTCGTCTTCGGCGTGATCCTGATCGTCAACTTCATCGTCATCACCAAGGGCGCGGGCCGGATGGCCGAAGTGGGCGCCCGGTTCGCGCTCGATGCGATGCCCGGCAAGCAGCTCGCCATCGACAGCGACATGAACGCCGGCGCCATCGACCATGCCGAGGCGCGCACGCGGCGCGAACGCGAACAGGCGGAAACGACTTTCTTCGGCTCGCTCGACGGCGCTTCGAAATTCGTCAAGGGCGATGCGGTCGCGGGCCTTCTGATCACCATGCTCAACTTGATCGTTGGCCTGATCATCGGCACAGTTGTGCATGGCATGCCGCTTGACCGCGCGCTGGAAACCTATGCGATCCTCACCGTGGGCGACGGGCTGACGAGCCAGATCCCGGCCGTGATCATCTCGATCGGGTCGGCGATTTTGCTCTCGCGCGGCGGCGCCAAGGGCTCGGCCGACATGGCGCTCTTCGAGCAACTTTCGCGTTACCCCTCGGCGTTGATCACCGTGGGGGTGCTGATGGCGCTCTTTGCGCTCGTTCCGGGCCTGCCCTTCGTGCCCTTCATGATGGGCGCGGTGGTGCTGATCGGCACTGCGGTGATGGTGAAGCGCAAGGCCGCCCAGAAAGCCGCCCGCGAAGCGATGAAGATGCCCGCCCCGGCCGAGAAGAAAAAGAAAAAATCGATCGGCGACGTGCTCGACATCGACGATATCCATGTCGAATTCTCGCCCGATCTGGTGGCAATGGCGCTCGATCCGGCGACCGGGCTCGATTCACGCATCTCGAACATGCGCAACCACGTGGCCGCCAGCTACGGGTTGATCCTGCCCGAGATCCGGCTCACCGACGATGCCACGCTCGATCCGGGGTGCTACCGGATCCGCATTCAGGGTGTGGAACAGGCGAAGGACCGGCTCTTCCCCGATCAGGTTCTCGCGCTGATCACCGACAATCGCGATTTCCTGCCCAAGGGCGAAGATGTGCGCGAGCCGGTTTACGGCGCGCCCGCGCGCTGGCTGCCTGCTGCGCAACAGGAAGATGCGGCACTGGCCGGTTCCACCGTGGTCTCGCCCACCGAAGTGCTCGCCACGCATCTGCTTGAGGTGATCAAGCGCAACTTCGGCCGTCTGATGACGCTGCGCGCGCTGCGCCGCCTGCTTGAGGAGGTGTGCAATCTTTCCGATCCGGCCCGGGCTGATACCAACCGGCGGCTTCTGGACGAGCTCATTCCCGACAAGGTGCCGGTGGATCTTCTGCTTGCCGTGCTGCGGCTCCTGCTGGAAGAGCGCGTCTCGATCCGCAACCTGCTCGTGATCGTCGAATCGGTCGCCGAAGTGCGCGGCATGAACTCGCCCGAGGCGATTTGCGAACATGTGCGCCAGCGCCTCGGCTTCCAGCTCGTCGCCGAATTCCGCCGCGAGGACGGCACGCTGCCGCTCTTGCAGCTCGCGCCGGAATGGGAAGATACTTTCTCTTCCTACCAGATCTCGGGCGACCGCGGGCAGACCGATGTGGCCCTGCCCCCCGACAAGTTCAACCGGCTCGCCAACAACGTCGCCGAACGCGTGGCACGGGCGGGCGAATCGGGCATCTTCCCGGCGATTGTCACCTCGACGCGGCGGCGGCGGTTCCTGAAAACCGTGCTTGGCGCCAAGGGAATCGCCGCCCCGGTACTCTCTTTCGAGGAAATCGGCCTCGATGCGAAGCCCTCGATGGTGGGGATCGTTCCCGCATGAACCCGCTTTACGCCGAAGTGATCGCGCAGATGCAGGCTTTTCTCTGGACCGGGTTCATCGTCTTCCTGCGCGTCGGGGGCACGATGCTGGTGATGCCCGCCTTCGGCGAGATGCTGGTGCCCGCGCGGGTGAAACTTGTGCTTGCGCTTGCGTTCACACTGATCGTTCTGCCCGGTGCGGAGCCCTATGTGAACCGCCCCGAGCCGGGCTTTCCGACCCCGGTCTGGCTCTTTGCCGAAACGCTGATCGGGCTCGGCATCGGCATGGCACTGCGCTTGTTCATCATTGCACTGCAGATCGCGGGGATGATGGCGGCACAATCGATCTCGCTTTCCCAGCTTTTCGGCGGCACGGCGGGCGAACCGCAACCGGCCGTTTCGCAACTGATGGTGATGGCAGCACTCGCCATCGCGGTGCATCTGGGCCTTCATGTGCGGGTGACGGAGATCTTTCTCGGCTCCTACCAGGTGTTTCCGCCCGGCGCTTTCCCCGATGCCGATCTGATGCGGCAATGGGAGCTTTCGGGCGTCAGCCATGCTTTCGCACTCGGCTTCTCGATCGCCGCGCCATTCGTCATTGCGGGTCTCGTTTACAACGTCGCGCTCGGCGCCATCAACCGCGCCATGCCGCAGCTCATGGTCTCCTTTGTGGGCGCTCCGGCGCTCACTTTGGGCGGGCTTGCGTTGCTTTCGATCGCCTTGCCGACCGGCCTCATGATCTGGCATGACGGGTTCGTGACGTTCCTCTCCAACCCGTTCGAGTTGCGCCCATGAGCGAGGAAGACGACGACTCCAAGGAGTTCGACCCAACTCCGCAGAAACTGGAAGAGGCCCGACGAAAGGGCGATCTGGTCAAATCGGCGGAACTCACCGTTGCGGCGACCTATGGCGGGATCGTGCTTTCCGCCTTCGCCTTTGGCGCCTATTCGCTGCAGCATTTCGGCACCTGGGCGAGCGTTCTGCTCGATCAGGCCGATACTATCTCCGCGCAGATGCTCGGCGGCGGGGTGACGATGGCGGGCGGGCTCTTTTCACAGGTGGCCATGGCGCTCGCGCCCTGGGTGATCCTGCCGGCGGCGGCGGTGCTGCTGGCGCTTTTCGCGCAACGCGCCATCGTCGTGGCACCGGAAAAGCTGATGTTCAAGCTCAACCGGATCGACCCGATTTCGAATGCGAAACAGAAATTCGGCCGGTCCGGCCTCTTCGAATTTGCCAAGAGCTTCGTCAAACTGCTGGTGATCTCCGTGATCCTTGGCAATTTCATCTTGCGCGAATTGCCCGTGATCTTGATGACGCAACAGCTTGAGGCGCCACAGGTCACCGGCCAATTCCTGCAGATGATCGTTGAATTCCTGCTCCTGATGCTGCTTCTCGCCACGGTGATCGGCGCGATCGACTATCTTTGGCAGCGCGCCGAATTCCTGCGCCGCAACCGGATGACGCGCAAGGAACTCATGGACGAGATGAAACAATCCGAAGGCGACCCCCATATCAAGGCGCAACGTCGACAAAAGGCGGTCGAGATCGCGACGAAGCAGATGATCTCCGATGTCGCCAAGGCCGATGTGGTGATCGTCAACCCGACCCATTATGCGGTGGCGCTGAAATGGGAACGTGGGGCGAAGCGCGCACCGGTCTGCGTCGCCAAGGGTGTCGACGAGATTGCGGCGCGAATTCGCGAAGTGGCGTCGGAAAATGCCGTGCCGATCCATTCCGATCCGCCTACCGCACGCGCACTCCATGCGACGGTCGATATCGGCGAGGAAATCCGGCCCGAGCATTTCCGCGCTGTCGCCGCGGCGATCCGCTTTGCCGAGAAAATGCGCCGACGCGCGCGCGAACGCGGAGCACGGGGCTGATGCGGCAAAAGGATCTGAAAGTGCTTCAGGAGCTCGCCGCGATGGTGCGCGACCGCGAGATGACCAAGCTCGCACGGCTCACCGCGGCCCGCCAGCGCCTTGAGGCGCAACATGCGGCCGTTGGGGTGCAGGCGGGCACGGCGCGCCGTGCGGGGATGGACGATCTGCTGCTTTCGGGCGCAGCGGAGCGCTTCACCGCCTGGAGCCTCGCAAAGCAGGCCCAACTCACCCAGCAGATCGCCGCATTGCAGGAGCCGATCGCTTTTCAAACCGCAAAAACGGCCAAAGCCGTCGGTCGGAACGAGAACCTCGGCAAGATTGCCGAGACGCTGAAAACGGAAGCCCTGAAGAAAGCGGCCAACAAACTCTGACGGGTCTGTTGGCCAAAACCACCATATATGGCGTTAGCCCATATGGTTCAGCGCTTGGCAAAGCCTATCGAGATCGTCGAGCGAGCGATAGGAAATGATCAGCTTCCCGCCCTCCGCGCCGCTGTGCTCGATGCTGACATTCATGCCAATCGTGGCGGAAAGATCGCCCTCGAGCACCCGCGTATCGGCATCTTTTTCGGGCGCCGCAAAGCCCGGCTTCCGGCTCGCGGGCTTCGTCGGGCCGCCCTCCCCTTTGACGAGCCGTTCGACTTCGCGCACGGAAAGCCCCCGCGCGATCACCTCACGCGCCAGGCCCACCGGATCTTCCGCCGTGATCAGCGCCCGTGCATGGCCCGCCGTCAGCTTGCCCTCGCGCAGATAGCCCTGAATCTCTTCGGGCAGGCTCAGCAGGCGGAGCAGGTTGGCAATATGGCTACGGCTCTTGGAAAGCGCTTCTGCCACTTTCTCTTGTGTATGACCGAACCGTTCCATCAACTGGCGGTAGCCCATCGCCTCTTCAAGCGGGTTCAGATCGGCCCGCTGAATGTTCTCGATGATGGCGACTTCCAGCACTTCGGTATCGGTGAAATCCCGGATGATCACCGGCAATTCGTGCAGTTGCGCCAGTTGCGCCGCGCGCCAGCGCCGCTCACCCGCAACAATCTCGTAATGCCCGTCGCGGCCCGGATGGGCGCGTACGATGAGTGGCTGGATCACGCCCTTCTCGGCGATAGAGGCGCGCAGTTCCTCCAGAGAAGCCTCTGAAAATGTGCGCCGCGGCTGATCCGGGTTTGGCACGATCCGCTCGATCGGCACCATCTGGTCGCGCCGCCGTGGCGTTTCCTCATCCTCGGCCACCGCCGATTGCACATCGGCCATCAGTGCCGAGAGCCCCCTCCCCAGGCCGCGCCGTTCCGGTTTTTTGATGCTCATCCTGCCACCTTCGTTTTCACCGGGGTATGGCGCGCCAGAAGCTCGCGCGCAAGATGGCGGTAAGCCTCCGCCCCTTTCGACGAGCTGTCGTAGCTCAGCACCGGTAGCGCGAAAGACGGCGCCTCTGAAATGCGCACGTTGCGCGGGATCATGGTGCGGAACACAAGCTCGCCCAGCGTCGCCCGCGCATCTGATTCCACCTGCTGCGAGAGGTTGTTGCGCACATCATACATGGTGAGCACGATCCCCTCGATGCGCAGATCCTTGTTCGCGTTCTGCCGCACCTCGCGGATCGTCAGCATCAGCTGCGACAGCCCCTCAAGCGCAAAAAACTCCGCCTGCAGCGGCACCAGCACCGATTGCGCCGCCACCATCGCATTGACGGTGAGCAGATTGAGCGACGGCGGGCAGTCGATCAGCACGTAATCGAAGGCAAACTGGTCCATATCGATCTGGCGCAGCGCATCATGCAAGAGATAGCTGCGCTTTTCCGCCGAAACGAGCTCCATATCGGCGGAGGAAAGATCCACCGTTGCCGGCGAAATCCAGAGCCCGTCGATCTCGGTTTTCTGGATCACCTCGGTCAACGGCGCTTCGCCGAGAAGGAGATCATAGGTGCTATAGCTGCGCGCAGAGGTCTCAACGCCCACCCCGGTCGAGGCATTGCCCTGCGGATCAAGATCGACCAACAGGATCCTGAGCCCCTGCTCGGCCAGCGCCGCTGCGAGGTTGATCGAGGTCGTCGTCTTGCCAACGCCGCCCTTCTGGTTCGCCACCGCGATGATTCTCGGCCCCGCGGGCCGCGTCGGATCAGACACGTTCCAAACCCCTGATTTTCAAGACAACCGCCTGCGGATCCGTCAGGCTTTCCCGCGGCTCGCAGGTAAAGGACCATGAAGCCTCGGCCAGCGCAACCTCCTCTTTCCAGCGCTCCCCTTTCGGGAAGAGGGCGATGCCTCCGGGCGACAGGTGAAGCGCCGCAAATTCAAGAAGCTTGGGTAACGGCGCCAGCGCGCGCGCTGAAAGCACATCGGCGCCAAGCGGCGGCACCTTCTCGATCCGCTCCGCCCGCACCACGGCCTTGAGCCCGAGTTCGCGCGCCGCGTTGAGGAGAAAGGCGGATTTGCGCTTGTCGCTCTCCACCAGCGTCAGGTGCATCTCGGGGCGTTTTTCTCGCGCGAGAACGCCAACAACAAGCCCCGGAAAGCCGCCGCCGCTGCCAAGATCCGCCCAATGCGCGACCTCTCCCGCGATGCAGTCGAAAAGCTGCGCCGAATCGAGAAAATGCCGGGTCCAGACCTCGGTGAGCGTTGCCGCAGAAACGAGGTTGATCGCGGGGTTCCACTTTTGCAGCAGCGCCTCAAGCGCCGAAAGCCGATCCAGTGTTTCACGTGAAACATTCACGCGGGCGGCGAAGCTCTCGGCGCTCATGCTTGCCCTGCCCGTTTGCGTTGCCGCAAATGCGCGAGGATCAAGGCGAGCGCCGCGGGGGTTGCGCCATCCACCCGGCCCGCTTGCGCGAGCGTGCGCGGTTGCGCCCGGCCAAACTTGCCGCGCAGCTCTTTTGAAAGGCCCGGCAGCGCCTCGTAATCAAATCCCTCCGGGATTTCCCAATGCTCGTCGCGCCGCATCGCCTCAACATCAAGCTTCTGCCGCTCGATGTAATTGGCGTAAAGCGCCTCGCGCGAGAGCTGCTCGGAAACATCCTCCGGCATCTCGGCAAGTTCCGGGAACGCGGCGCTCACCGCGGCAAAGTCGATCTCCGGGAAGGCCAGAAGCTCGAAGGCGCTGCGCTTCGTGCCATCCTGGTTCACCCTCAAGCCGCGCTCATTCGCCTGTTTCGGTGTGAGCACGAGCGACTCGAGCAGCGCCCGTCCTGCCCCAAGCCGCGCCATCTTCTCCTCAAACGCGCCGCGCCGCTCTTCGCCTACACAGCCCGCAGCAAGGCCGAGCGGCGTGAGCCGTTGATCGGCGTTATCTGCCCGCAAGGCGAGCCGGAACTCGGCGCGTGAGGTGAACATACGGTAAGGCTCGCTCACGCCGCGGGTTACCAGATCGTCGATCATCACGCCGATGTAGCTCTCTGTCCGGCTGAAGGTGACCGGCGCGCGCCCCAAGCTGTTGCTGGCGGCATTGAAGCCCGCCACAAGGCCTTGGGCCGCCGCCTCTTCATAGCCCGTTGTCCCGTTGATCTGCCCGGCGAGGAACAGCCCCGGCAGGTCGCGCAACTCAAGACGATTCGAAAGTGCGCGCGGGTCCACAAAATCATATTCGATCGCATAGCCCGCTTGCAGGATCTTCACCTGCTCGAGGCCGCGGATCGAACGCACATAGGCCTCCTGCACCTCAAACGGCAGCGATGTGGAAATCCCATTCGGGTAGACGGTGTGATCGTCAAGCCCCTCGGGTTCGAGAAACACCTGATGCGCGCTCTTGTCGGCAAAGCGCACCACCTTGTCCTCGATCGAGGGGCAGTAGCGCGGCCCCACCCCCTCGATATGGCCGCCATACATCGCCGACCGCTGCAGATTTGCGCGAATCACCTCATGGGTCGATTCGTTGGTATGGGTGATGCCGCAAGCAATCTGCCGCACGAACGGCCTGCGGTTCAGGAAGCTGAACATCACCGGATCCTCGTCGCCCGGCTGCATCTCGAGGATGCTCCAGTCAATCGTCCGACCATCGAGCCGCGGCGGCGTGCCGGTTTTCAACCGCCCGATTCGCGGCTCAAGATCGCGCAGCCTTTGCGCCAGCCGCACGGAGGGCGCGTCGCCCACCCTGCCCCCGGCTGCGCGCTGGTCGCCAATATGCATGACCCCGTTCAAAAACGTGCCCGCGGTCAGGATGACGGCCTTGGCCGTAATCTCTGAACCATCGGCCAGAATCACACCCGCCACCCGGCCCGCCTCAAGCCGCAGGTCGGTCACCTCCGCCTCGATCACCGCGAGGTTTGGCTGCGCCGCCGTCAACTCTGTCATCGCCTCACGGTAGAGCTTGCGGTCCGCCTGCGCGCGCGGGCCTTGCACCGCGGGCCCTTTGCGGCGGTTGAGAAGACGAAACTGAATCCCGGCGCGGTCGGCCGCGCGGCTCATCACCCCGTCGAGCGCATCGATCTCGCGCACCAGATGCCCCTTGCCGAGCCCGCCAATCGCCGGGTTGCAAGACATCACACCAAGGTCCGCGCGCCGCATCGTGACAAGCCCGGTTTGCGCGCCCATCCGCGCCGACGCATGCGCGGCCTCTGCCCCGGCATGGCCACCCCCCACCACGATCACGTCCAGATGTTTCACGTGAAACACTCCTTACTTACCGATGCAGAAGCTCGAAAAGATCTCGTCGAGCAGCATTTCCACGTCCACGCGCCCCAACAGCGATTCGAGTGCCCGCGCTGCGCTGCGCAGATGCTCCGCAGCCAGTTCCAGCCGAGCGCCAAATTCCAACTCGCACCGAGCAGCAGTTAGCGCGCTTTCCGCACGCTGCAAACAGGCGCGATGGCGTTCGCGCGTCATCACCCCCGCACCCGAGGCGCGGACAGAGAGCCGTTTGGTCAGCTCCGTCACCAAAGCATCAAGCCCCGCGCCGGTTTTGCCGGAAACGCTGAGCCCCTGCCCCGGCGCAAGATCGGCTTTGCCGTGGACGATCAGATCTTCCGGTTCGGGCTGCAGCAGCGGAATATCGTCGCCATCGAGCAAAAATATCCGCAAATCCGCCTGTGCGGCGCGTTGCAAGGCGCGCTCCACACCGATCGCTTCGACCTTGTCCTCGGTCTCGCGCAGACCGGCGGTATCAAGAAGCGTGACGGCGAGCCCGCCAAGGTCCATCCGCACCTCGATCACGTCGCGCGTCGTACCCGCAACTTCCGAGGTGATCGCCGCCTCGCGGCCCGCCAACGCGTTCAGAAGCGTGGATTTTCCGGCATTGGGGCGGCCAACGATCGCCACCTCAAACCCCTCGCGCACACGCTCGGAGGTCGAGATCCGGCTCAGTTCCACCACAATATCTTGCGATACAGAAGAAATGAGCCCCGAAACCTCGGGGGTCACATCCTCCGGCACCTCTTCATCGGCAAAGTCGATCACCGCTTCAAGGAGCGCCGCAGCGCGCACAAGGCTTGCCCGCCAGCGTTCCACCACTGCGCCGACCGCACCCGAAAGCACCGCCAAAGCCTGCTTGCGTTGCGCCTCGGTCTCCGCCTCGATCAGGTCTGCGAGCCCTTCGACCTGCGCGAGGTCAAGCTGGCCATTTTCCATCGCGCGGCGGGTGAATTCGCCGGGTTCCGCCAGCCGCAATCCGGGCACCCCTGCCAGCGCGCGCAACACCGCCTGCACCGTGGCAAGCGCGCCATGCAAATGCAACTCGGCCGATTGATCGCCGGTAAAACTCCGCCCCGCCTCGAAGCAAAGCACCAGCGCCTCATCCAGAAAATCATCTCCCGCACGCAGCCGTCGCAGCCCGGCTTGCCGTGGCGCGGGCAAGCGCCCCGCCAAAGCGGAAACGGCTTCCCAGGCGCGAGGCCCGGAAAGCCGAATGACCGCAACCCCGGCCTTGCCGCGGCCGGTGGCCTGCGCGTAGATCGTATCCATGAAAACCTTTCGGCGAACGGCGCCTCAGCCCTTCATACCTCAGCCGTTCATCGAATCGAAGAACTCGCCGTTGGTTTTGGTTTGCTTCAGCTTCGAGATCAGGAATTCGATCGCATCGGTGGTGCCCATCGGGTTCAGGATGCGGCGCAAAAGGTAGGTTTTCTGCAGATCTTTCTGATCGGTGAGCAGATCTTCCTTCCGCGTGCCCGATTTGAGGATGTCCATCGCCGGGAACACGCGCTTGTCTGCCACCTTCCGGTCGAGCACGATCTCGCTGTTGCCGGTGCCCTTGAACTCTTCAAAGATCACCTCGTCCATGCGCGAGCCAGTGTCGATCAGCGCAGTGGCGATGATGGTGAGCGAGCCGCCCTCTTCGATATTGCGCGCCGCACCAAAGAACCGCTTGGGGCGCTGCAGCGCGTTCGCATCGACACCACCGGTCAGAACCTTGCCCGAGCTCGGCACAACGGTGTTGTAGGCGCGGCCAAGTCTTGTGATCGAGTCGAGCAAAATCACAACATCTCGCTTGTGTTCAACCAAGCGCTTCGCCTTCTCGATCACCATCTCGGCCACGGCCACGTGGCGCGTCGCCGGCTCGTCGAAGGTCGAGGAGATCACCTCGCCCTTTACCGAGCGCTGCATGTCGGTCACCTCTTCCGGGCGTTCGTCAATCAGCAGCACAATCAGATAGCACTCGGGGTGGTTCACCTCGATCGAATGCGCGATGTTTTGCAAAAGCACGGTTTTCCCGGTGCGCGGCGGCGCCACGATCAGGCTCCGCTGGCCCTTCCCGATCGGCGCGACGAGGTCGATGATCCGGGCCGAGCGGTCCCGGATCGTCGGATCCTCGATTTCCATCTTCAGCCGTTCATCGGGGTAAAGCGGCGTGAGGTTGTCAAAGCTCACCTTGTGGCGCGCCCGCTCCGGCTCCTCAAAGTTGATCTTCTCCACCCCGGTCAGGGCGAAATAGCGCTCGTTCTCGCCCGGGGCACGAATGACGCCCGAGACCGTGTCACCGGTGCGGAGGCTGTACTGGCGGATCATGTCCGGGGAAACGTAGATGTCATCCGGGCCCGGCAGATAGTTCGCCTCGGGCGAGCGCAGGAAGCCAAAGCCATCTTGCAGCACTTCGAGAACGCCGTCGCCGCCGATCTCGATATCTTCCTCGGCATGCTCCTTCAGGATCGAGAACATCATCTCGCCCTTGCGCATCGTCGAGGCGTTTTCGATCTCCCATTCCTCGGCCATCGCCAGAAGGTCTTTGGGGCTCTTCGCCTTGAGATCGGCAAGGTTCAAACGTTCGGTCATCTCGCATCCATCCGCGAAAGGCGCCAGCCCCCGAAGGGCGGCGCGGCAAGGGTCAACTCTGGGCAGAACCGATCGGCCGGACGGCCGGGGCTGAGGCGCCAATACGCCTGAAAGCTTCGCGAGTCAATGAATCCTCAGAATTTGAGGATCACCGAAAGCACGATCAGCACCATCAGGAGCGTCGGGATCTCGTTCATCATCCGCCATTGACGCCCGGCGAGATCGTTCGTGCCATCAACGAATTTGAGCCGGGCACGGCCAAGGAACAGGTGAAACACCGTCATCGCGATGACCGAAAAGCCTTTTGCCCATGGCCAGGCCATGCTCCAGTCAACGATCCCGGGCGTGAACACGAGGCACAGCCCGAAAAACCAGGTGGAGACCGCGGCCGGGTTCATGATCGCCTTCAGGAGCAGCCGTTCCTGATGCTGGAATAACAGATCCATCTCGGAGCCACGCACCACGCCCTGCTTCTTCAGCCCCTCGACGTGATAAACGTAAAGCCGCGGCAGATAGAACAGCCCCGCCATCCAGGCGAGAACCGACATCACGTGAAGCGCCTTGATCCAGAGGTAGCCGTCCCAGAGAGTGTCGCCGAGCGTAGCAAGAAGATCAGTCACAAGCGCCTCCATTCGTCTGCCTCTTCTTAAAAGATAAAAGAAAGAAAAGAAAAGATGATGATTTTGATTGGGCTGTGGATGATGTGGATTATCGGGTTCTCCCGCTGGCACCCACAGGCAGAAAAGCTGGGAAGAACCACCCACCCGGAGCTGTTGAAAAACCTGAATCAGATATGTTTTTCATATCTTTGGACGGCCCGAACCTGTGGGTAGACTTGCGGGTCAACAAGCTGCGGGCATGTGGACTGCGGCGCTTTCCCACACCCCGGGCTTCGCATTCTCAACCTGTTAGGAATCCGTTTACGTTCCTTGACAAACCCCCGCCGGACCGGGGAGGAATTGCGCGCGGGCCCTCTATCCACAGACCCGCCCCTGCGCTTTTCCTGTTGGTTGTCCACATGCCAGAGCTTCTCCTTGCCTCCGCCTCCGAGGTCCGCGCCAGACTTCTGCGTGCGGCCGGGCTCGCGCTTGCAGTGCAACCCGCCCGCGTCGACGAGGCGGCAATCCGTGCGGGTCTTTGTGCCGAGGGGGCGAGCCCGCGCGACCTTGCCGATGCGCTCGCCGAGGCCAAGGCGCGGAAAGTGGCCCGCGCTCACCCAGAGGCGCTGGTGCTCGGGGCCGATCAGATCCTCGAATGTGGGGGAAGGGTTTTTTCCAAACCTGAGACACCCGAGGAAGCCGCCGCGCATCTTGTGGCACTTTCCGGCCGCGAACACCGGCTTTTGTCGGCGCTCGTGGTAATGCGCGGGGAGGAACCGCTCTGGCGCCATGTTGCCGAGGTGCGCCTCACGATGCACCCGCTCACCGCCCCCTTCATCGCGGCCTATGTCGCGCGCAACTGGGAGAGCATTCGCCACGCTGTCGGTTGCTACAAGCTTGAAGAAGAGGGCGTTCGGCTGTTTTCTTCGGTCGAAGGGGATTACTTTGCCGTTCTCGGCCTGCCCCTTCTCGAATTCCTCAACTGGTTGCGCGCCCGCGGAGAGCTGACGACATGAGCGATCATCCGAAAATTCCTCTTGCCGGTGTGATCGGTCATCCGATCGCGCATTCGCGCTCGCCCGCGCTGCATGGCCATTGGCTCAAGACCTATGGCATCAAAGGCCATTATGTGCCGATGGATGTGGCCGAGGAAGATCTGGAAGCGGTGCTGCGCGCCCTGCCCCGCGCCGGTTTCGTTGGCTGCAACATCACCATCCCGCACAAGGAACGCGCGCTCGCGCTGGCCGATGTGATTTCGGATCGCGCGGCGCTGATCGGCGCAACCAATACGCTTGTCTTTCATCCGGACGGCCGGATTTATGCGGATAATACAGATGGCTATGGGTTCATCGCCAATCTGCGCGAGACGGCGCCACATTGGGATGCCGCGCTCGCCCCGGCTGCCGTGCTGGGCGCTGGTGGCGCGGCTCGCGCGATCATCGCGGCGTTGATCGAGACCGGCTGCCCCGAAGTGCGGGTGGCCAACCGCACCCGCGCCCGCGCGGAGGTGCTGCGCGCCGAATTTGGCGCCCGCCTTGTGGTTTATGACTGGGGGCAGGCGGCGAACATGATGGAGGGGGTGGCAACGCTCGTGAACACCACCTCGCTCGGCATGGTGGGCAAGCCCGATCTGCGCATCCCGCTTGATGTATTGCCCGACAGTGCCGTGGTGACCGATTGCGTCTACACCCCCTTGCAGACCCGGTTGCTCCTCGAAGCGGCCGAGCGCGGCTGCATCACGGTTGATGGCTTCGGGATGCTGCTGCATCAGGCGGTGCCAGGATTCGAACGCTGGTTCGGTCAACGCCCGGAAGTGACGGCTGAGCTGCGCGAAAAGGTGCTTTCGGTATGAAGAGGCCCTTTCGGCTGGGCCTGACCGGCTCGATCGGCATGGGGAAATCGACCACCGCGCGCCTCTTTGCCGAAGCCGGAATACCGGTTTGGGATGCCGATGCCACGGTGCATGCGCTTTACGAACAGGGTGGGGCGGCGGTGGCGCCCGTGGCCACTGCCTTCCCCGATGCAATGGCTGGAGAAAGGGTGGACCGGACCCTGCTCAAGGCCGTGATTGCGGGCAATAAGGAGGCGCTGTCCCGGCTGGAATCGATCGTTCATCCCCTCGTGCAGGAAGCGCGTCGCGCTTTTCTTGCGGCGCATGAGACGGCCAAGATCGTGGTGTTGGATATCCCGCTTCTCTACGAGACCGGAGCGGAGAAGGACTGCGATGCGGTCCTCGTTGTCACCGCCGCGCCTCAGGTGCAGCGCGCGCGGCTTCTGGAACGTGGTCAGATGAGCGCGGCGGAGTTCGATCTGATCCTCGCGCGGCAGATGCCCGATGCCGAAAAACGCGCCCGCGCCGATTACCTGATCGAGACCCTGAGCCTTGATCAGACCCGGGCCGCCGTGCGAGACCTCCTCCGGCGGATCGGCCAGAATATCGGGGCAAACCATGCGTGAAATCGTTCTCGATACGGAAACCACCGGCTTTGAGCCGGGTGCGGGGGACCGCATTGTCGAAATTGGCGCGGTGGAACTGTTCAACCACCTGCCGACCGGGCGGACCTATCACCAATACATCAACCCCGAGCGGGCGATGCCGCAGGAGGCCTTTGCGGTGCACGGGCTGGGCGACGATTTCCTGCGCGACAAGCCGCGCTTTGCCGAGGTGGGCCGGGCCTTCCTCGATTTCATCGGCACTGATTCGATCCTTGTGATCCACAATGCCGCCTTTGACATGAAATTCCTCAACGCCGAGCTTGGCTGGGCGCAGATGCCGCTGATTGCGATGGAGCGCGCGCTCGACACGGTGGCGATGGCGCGCAAGAAATTCCCCGGCTCGCCCGCCTCACTCGATGCGCTGTGCCGTCGCTTCGGCATCGACAATTCGGCGCGCACGCTGCATGGCGCGCTTCTCGATGCCGAGATCCTCGCCGAGGTCTATCTGGAGCTGATCGGCGGCCGGCAACCCGGCTTTGGTCTCAATATCGACCCTGTTTCAGCCCAAAACACCGAAACCGCGAGCGATTGGCGGCCCCGCCCGCGCCCCGTGCCACTGCCGTCCCGGCTCACCGAGGCGGAGATAGAGGCCCATGCCGCCTTTGTGGCCAAGCTTGGCGAAGCGGCGATCTGGAACCGCTGAGGCGGCGCAGACGACACATAAATTTCATATTTCTCCGCCTTGCGGCAATTTTCCCATTTAACCGCCGCCCGCCGCACCTTACATGCATCCTCGTTCTCGGTTTTGGGGGAGGGGCCCATGCTGGACTTCATGGCAATCCGCGCGCAATTGGCGGAGGCTTATGACCTTGCGCCCTCGCTCACGCTGGCGCAGGAGATGGCCGATATCCATGCCCGCATGGATCGCGTTGTGCCGCTGCCGGATTTTGCGCGCTATGCGCCCTATATCCGCGCGATCAACCGGCTCAAGGCCGAGAAGAACGCGGTGATCCTCGCGCATAATTACATGACGCCGGAGATCTATCACGGTGTTGCCGATGTTGTCGGAGACAGCCTGCAGCTTGCGATCGAGGCCACGAAGGTCGAGGCGGATACGATCGTGCAATGCGGCGTGCATTTCATGGCGGAGACCTCGAAGATCCTGAACCCGCAAAAGCGCGTTCTGATCCCGGATGTGACGGCGGGCTGTTCCTTGGCGGAAAGCATCACGCCCGAAGGCATTGCCGAGATGCGGGCGAAATACCCCGGCGCGCCGGTGGTGAGCTATGTCAACACCACTGCCGAGGTGAAGGCCGCGTCCGACATTTGCTGCACTTCGGCCAATGCCGCGCAGATCGTGGCGGCACTGCCCGAAGACACGGTGATCATGACGCCCGATCAATACCTTGCGCAGAATGTGGCGCGCGATGTGCCGCAGAAACACGTGGTCTGGTGGGCGGGGTCGTGCATCGTGCACGAGCAATATACCGCGCAAGACCTGCGCGATTTTCGCGCCGCCCATCCGCAAACGCATATCATCGCCCATCCTGAATGCCCGCCCGATGTGGTGGCCGAGGCGGATTATTCCGGCTCGACCTCGGGTATCATTGAGTATGTGGCGCGCCATCATCCGCGTGAGGCGATGCTCGTCACCGAATGTTCGATGGCCTCGAACATCGCCGATGCTTATCCGGGCGTGGAGTTCGTCGGGCCCTGCAACATGTGCCCCTATATGAAGAAGATCTCGCTCGAAAAGATCCTCTGGACGCTCCATTCCGGCACGGAAGAGGTGACGGTGGACCCGGATGTGGCCGCCAAGGCGCGCATTGCCGTGGAACGGATGATCGCACTTTCGAAAGTGGCGGCGCAGTGACGAGCCATTCACTTGAAACGCACCGCGTCGTGATCGTCGGCGCGGGGCTCGGCGCGCTTTACGCGGCGCTGAAACTCGCACCGCATCCGGTTCTTGTGATTTCACCCGAGCGCTTGGGCGAGGGGGCCTCCTCTGCATGGGCGCAGGGGGGCGTTGCGGCCGCGATGGCTGTGTCCGACAGCCCCGAGTCCCACGCGAAGGATACCGAAACCGCTGGCGCAGGCACGGTGGACGCGGCGATTGCGCGGCTGGTCACATCGGATGCGAAGGCGCGGATCCTTGATCTCACCACGCTTGGCACGCCATTCGATCGCGACGCTGCGGGAGGCTATGTGATGTCGCGCGAGGCGGCCCATTCCTGCCCGCGCGTGGTACGGGTGAAGGGCGATCAGGCCGGCCATGAAATCATGGAAACGCTGATCGCCGAGGTGCGGCGCAGCCCCTCGGTGCAGGTGGCCGAAGGGGTGATCGCCTCGGGCCTTGCCGTCGCGGCGGGCAGGGTGACCGGGGTTTGGGTCGAGCGGGCAGATGCGCCTTCGGGGCGGGTGCTGATCGAAACGCCCGCGGTGCTGCTGGCCGGTGGCGGCTCGGGCGGACTTTTTGCCGTGACGACCAATCCGCCGCGGATCCGCGGTCAGGTGGTTGGCATGGCGGCGCGGGCGGGGGCCCGGATTGCCGATGCCGAATTCGTGCAGTTCCACCCGACCGCGATTGCCACTGGCGAAGACCCCGCGCCGCTCGCCACCGAGGCGCTGCGCGGAGAGGGGGCGGTTCTTCTGAACAGCCGCGACGAACGTTTTATGGTTCCCATTCACCCCGATGCCGAGCTTGCGCCGCGCGATATCGTGGCCCGGGCCGTCTATCTGGAGCACCAGGCGGGCAGGGCGCCCGCGCTCGACACGCGCGCGGTTTTGGGCGCGGCCTTGCCCGAGCGGTTTCCGGCCGTGGCAGAAGCCTGCTATCAGGCCGGAATAGACCCTGTTTTGAAACCCATTCCGGTGGCGGCTGCCGCGCATTACCATATGGGCGGCATCGCCGTGGATGCGCGGGGCCGGGCCTCGATTGCGGGGCTCTGGGTGTGCGGCGAGGCCTCCTCGACCGGGCTTCATGGCGCAAACCGATTGGCCTCCAACGGGCTTCTGGAGGCGCTGGTCTTTGCCCGGATCTGCGCCGAGGGGATTGCTGCGCATCTGCCCGAGACTGCGGCACCGGAACTCGTGCTTTCGTTCCCCGGGGGAGGGGCGGGAGTCGATGAAACCGCGGTCACCCGGCTCCGCGCCGCCATGACCGATGGCTGCGGTGTGGTACGCGATGCGGCGGGGCTTGCGCGGACGCTCGCGATCATTCGCGAGATCGAGGCGGCGGCACAATCCGAAACGCTTTTGAACATGACAGCCACCGCCACGCTGATTGCCGCCGCAGCGCTTGCGCGGCAAGAAAGCCGGGGCGGGCATTTTCGATCCGATTACCCGAAACCAGACCCTGTTCAGGCCGAAAGGCGCTTTCTCACGCTGGAAGAGGCGCGCGAGATCCGTACCCGCGCATTGGAGAAGACATGACCCCGCTCCCCGATTTTATGCTCGAACCGCTTGTGCGCAGCGCGCTCGCCGAAGACCTTGCCCCCATGGGCGACGTGACGACCCGCGCCGTCATTCCCGCGGGCAAAACCTACGCGGCAAAGCTCAACGCCCGCGGCGCGGGCGTGACTTCGGGGATGCAGGTGGCGGCACTTGCCTTTCGCCTCGTCGATCCGGGGCTGCGCATCGACCCTCATGTTACTGACGGCGAGCGGTGCACGACGGGGCAATGCCTGATGACGATCTCGGGCGCGGCGGCCTCGATCCTGATGGCGGAGCGGGTGGCGCTGAATTTTGCCGGCCGCATGACCGGCATTGCCACGCTCACCGCCGGTTTCGTGGCCGAGACGCGGGGCACGCAGACCCGCATCACCTGCACCCGCAAAACGACGCCGGGCTTGCGTGTGGTGGAAAAGCTCGCCGTCACTCATGGTGGCGGCCACAACCACCGCTTCGGCCTTTCGGATGCGATCCTGATCAAAGACAATCACATCGCTGCGGCGGGTGGCATCCGCGCCGTGCTGGAGGCAGCAAAGGCCGCCCGCAGCCACATGATGCGCGTTGAGCTGGAGGTCGACAGCCTCGATCAGCTTGAGGAAGCGCTGGGCATCGGCGGCGCAGATGTGATCTTGCTCGACAACATGGACACGCCGACGCTGCGCGCGGCCGTTGCGCTTGCAAACAAGCGCGTGGTTCTCGAAGCCTCGGGCAATATGCGGCTTGAGCGCATCGCCGAAGTGGCCGCAACCGGGGTGGATTATATCTCTTCGGGGGCGCTCACCCATTCGGCGCCGAATTTCGACTTCGGGCTCGATTTCTAGATCAGGCCCCGCGCGCGCAGCGTCTCCATCACCAGCTTGCCGAAGGCGGCATTGGCATGATTGGGATCCTCTGCGTCAAAAAACCGGTCCGGCAGATCTGTCTCGCCGGACAGAAGTTCCTGCATCGGGTCGAAGATCGTCAGCCCCGCCTTCTGCATCAGGGAGATCACGATCGCGCGCGCGCTTCGCCCGTTCAGATCGAGGCCGAGCGGGGGCGGCGGCACGACGATCACCTGCGCCTCCCGTGCCATGCGCCGCAACACCCGCAAATGCTGCGTGCGCAGGCTCTGGATATAGCGGGTGAGGAAGCTTTCCGTGACAAGGATGCCCTGCTCCGGCGCCACCCCGTCGGAACCAAGCACAACATGGTTGTTCCAGCGCAGCCCGCGCGTCAGCGAACCGAGGTGGAAGCCCACCGTGGTCAGCACCGGCACGCCCAGATGCAGAATATTTGTCACGCCGTGGCGCGCGCGGATCGCCTCGATCGCATTGCGTCCCATCGGCGAGGCGCGCGGCACGATGCCATCGGACCCCCAGGCGAATTTGCCCTCGTGCCAGCCTGCACCGCCGATCCGGAAGGCCTCGGTGGCGATGCCGAGTGCCTTGGCGCCGTCTTCCAGCGCAATCGTGTGGCTGTCGCCAATCAGGAGCACCTCAGGCGTCATTGAACCGCTCCAGAATCATCTCCTCGCAGACGAGCTCTTCTTGCACGGATTGCTGCTCGGCGGCCTCACGCGCGGCGGTATCGGTTCCGGCGCGGCCATGCGGCGGTAGGGTCAGCTTCAGCCCGCCAAAGAAATGCCCCATCACGAAATCGACGCCCTGCGGCGCAATCGCGCGCATGTTCGGCTCAAAGAAGGTGGCGCGGCCGGGTGGCGCGGCGATGATTTCGTAGGAGGGGAAGTAATCGATCGCGGTTTCGATGTGCGCAAGATCACCGGCCACGGCGCGCAACACCGATTTCGAATACTGCGTGGCCACCATCACGTGATCGCCCGAGGCCGTGGCGACAAGCGGCACGGGAGAGACGGTGAGCAGCACCTTCAGATCCGGGTTCAGCGCCCAGATCAGCTCGAACGCCAGTTCGAGGTCGCGCCGGATCTCCGGATAGGTGTAGTTCTTGAACACATGCAGATCGGGCTCGAAACGGCCGACGCCGGTGCCCGGGCAGATCGAATAGCTTTGCCCCGAGCGGGTGTTGATCCAGCCTTCGGTGAGCCCGAGGGTGAACACGAAGACATCTGCCTCGGTGATGCAGCGCCGGAAGGCGCGGGCGGTGGAGGCGAGCGAGGCGCGCGCCTCGGCCTCGGAGGCAAAGCCCTCCGCCTCGATCTTCGGGCGCAGCAAGTCCTGCACGCGGCCTTTTTCATCGCTCCAGAGCTCGATCGCTTCGGGCTCCAGCGCCCCGCTTGCGAGCCGCGCCCAGAGCAGGAGTTGCGCCGCAGTATAAATATTGCCGGTGCGGGCCGAGAAGATGCCGTAGTTGAACTCGCGGGCGAGCGCGGCGGGTGTGCGCCTTGGTGCCGGTTCGGCATCGAGCCAGTTCATCTTGCGGGCAAGAAGCGCGCGGCTGATGTGCTGGGCAAAGCAGGAGCCGAAAGTTGCAAAAATCGCATCGGCGGGCAGCTCCCAGCACGAGCGCCACAGATCGGTGAGGCCGAAGAGACCCGGTTCTGCCACCGCACTGCGCCAGAACCCGCGCGGCGCGATATGTTTGTAGGGGTTGTCGCCGCTGCTCATATGTCCAAACCGTTGTGTGCGCGCGAAATCATCACAGGCACAGCACCGGCTGGCAACAGCGAACTGCGGCAAATGCGCAGCGTCAGCCGCCCAGATGAGGCCCGAAATCGGTAAAAACGCGCGTATAGACCTCGCGTTTGAACGGCACGATCTTTTCGATCAGTTCCGCGGGGTCCATCCATTGCCAGACCGAGAATTCCGGATGCTCGGTAGCGATGTTCACATCGCTGTCGCTGCCGAGAAAGCGGAACAGGAACCATTTCTGCTTCTGGCCCCGGTATTTGCCGCCCCAGATCTGGCCAATCAGCTCCTCGGGCAGGTCATAGCTGATCCAGTCTTCGGTTTTTGCGACCTTTTCCACCAGATCCGCGCGCACCCCGGTTTCCTCGAACAATTCGCGCAGCGCGGCTTCTTTCGGCTTCTCGCCCGCGTCGATACCACCTTGCGGCATCTGCCAGGCAGCACCGGGGCTGTCGATCCGTTGCCCGGCAAAGATCCGGCGCTCGGCATTCATCAAGACGATGCCGACATTCTTGCGATAGGGCAGGGCGGTGAGATCTTTCGGCGGCATGGCAACCCTCCTGAAAAGAACGGGGGCCCGCAGGCCCCCGCTTCGGTCAATTGGCTTCGGGCGCGGCTTGCGCTGGCGCGGCATCCTCGGCGCCGAGCGATTTGCCGGCGATCGCCAGCCCCTTGATGATGTCGATCGCATAGGCAAGCTGGAAGTCTTCGAGGCGCATCTTCGCCGCCTCTTCCGCTTTCACGCGTTCTTCTTCGGCCTGCTTCTTCTCGTCCTCGGTCATCGAATCGTTCGAGAGCACACCGCGCAGATCCGCTTCCGAGCGGATCCGGTTTGCGGATTCCTTGTCCTCGTCGTTTTCCGCCACCGGCGGCGGTTGCGGCACGACGATATCGGGCGCGATGCCGAGCGACTGGATCGAACGGCCCGAGGGCGTGTAATAGCGCGAGGTGGTGAGCCGCATCGCCCCGTCATTGGCAACCTGGATCACCGTTTGCACCGAGCCCTTGCCGAAGCTCTTGGTGCCCACGACGATGGCGCGGTGATGGTCCTGCAGCGCGCCGGTGACGATTTCGGAAGCCGAGGCCGAGCCGCCGTTGATCAGCACGACAATCGGCTTGCCATCGACAAGATCGCCCGGCGTGGCGTTGAACCGCTCGCTGTCTTCGGGGTTTCGGCCGCGGGTGGAAACGATCTCGCCCTTGTCAAGGAAAGCGTCGGAAACCGCGATCGCCTGGGTGAGCAACCCGCCGGGGTTGTTGCGCAGGTCGATCACCACGCCGTCGATCTTGTCGAGCCCGCCGGCTTCCTCGGTGAGCTTTTTCAGGCTGTCTTCGAGGTTCGGATAGGTCTGTTCGTTAAAGGTGGTGATGCGCAGCACGGCCGTATGGCCTTCGAGCCGACCCTTGACGGCGGTAAGCTTGATCGTGTCGCGGGTCAGCGTCACGTCGAAGGGTTCGGGCTTGCTTTCGCGCACCACGGTGATGGTGATCTCGCTGCCAACCGGGCCGCGCATCTTGTCCACCGCCTGATCGAGGGTGAGGCCCATCAGGCTTTCGCCATCGACCTGGGTGATGAAATCGCCGGACTCGATCCCCGCGGCGGCGGCAGGCGTGCCATCCATCGGCGAAACCACTTTCACCGCGCCGTTTTCCTGCGTCACCTCGATGCCAAGGCCGCCGAAGGAACCGCGCGTCTGTACCTTCATGTCGGCATATTCATCGGCGGGCATATAGCTCGAATGCGGATCGAGCGAGGAGAGCATGCCGTTGATGGCGGCCTCGATCAGCTTCTTTTCGTCGACCTTCTCAACATAATCGGAGCGGATCCGCTCGAACACATCTCCGAAAAGATCGAGCTGCTGATAGACCGAGCCGGGTTTTTGGGCCTCTTCCGCCAAAAGCGGCGCGACCTGCATCGAGAACAGGGTTCCCGCAACGGTGCCGCCCAGCGCGGCCATGACGAACTTGTTCATACTCAACCCTTGTTCTGGTTTTTCGTCTGGGCGAACCAAGGTGCGGGGTCGACCGGTTCCTTGCCCTGTCTCAACTCGATATAAAGCGTTTCCGTGCGGCCTGCGCCACTCCCCATATGTGCATCGCGCACGAAATCTTCGCCAAATTCCTGCGCACCGGGTTCGCGCCCGCCCATCAGCCCGACGGGGGCTCCGGCCGCCAGCACGTCGCCGGTTTCACCATAGACTGCGCCCATCCCTGCCAGCACCAGCAAATATCCGGCGGCGGGCTCGAGGATCATCACATTTCCGTAGTCCAGAAGCGGGCCGCGGTAGCGGATCGTGGCGGGCCAGGGCGTGGTGACGAGCGCCGCGGGGGCCGTGGCGATGACGATGCCGGGGCGGCGGATACCCGCGGCGTCGGCCTCGTCAAACCGGCGCAGCACCGCGCCCATCACCGGCAAGGCGAGCGTGCCCTCGGCGGTGCCGAAATCCTCCATCGGCGGGCCGATGTCGCTGTCGAGATCGGATATGCCGGAGGCGAAGCCTTCGAGCGTATCGACGCTCTCGACCAGTTGGCGCAGCTCTTCGGGCTCCTCAAGGTAACGGGTGGGCAGGTTGGTGCGTTCCGCAACGGCCTTCGAGAGCGCGGTGCGCGCGGCCTGCACCGAGCCGAGCCCGGCCTCCAGCACGGTTTCGGCATTACCTTGCACCGCGCGAAGCGCGTCGATTTCCGCAAGGTCGCGGCGCAATGCCTCCGCTTCGGCCTGCAGCGCCGGGGTGACGGCGCCGAGCACCATACCGGAGCGTGCCGCACCGAGCGGGCCGGAGGGATGAAGCAGCAACAGCGGCCCTTCCGAGCGGCTCATCGTGCTCATCACACCGAGAAGCTTGCCGATATCCTCGCGCTTTGCCGCAAAAGCGGCGCGAATCTCATCTTCGCGCACGGCGGCGCGGCGCAACCCGTCGCGCAGCGCGCTCAGGCCTTTTTCATAGGCCGTGATCGTCTGCGTCAGCGCCGCCACCCGGTCCGCACGCGATTGCGCCGCATCAAGCGCAGTGACCGAGGCACGCAGATCCTCGGCGGCCTTCTGCGCCAGATCGGCAGCAGGGCTGGCCAGCCCCGCCCCGGCCGAGAGACAAAGAAGAAGAACCGCAGCGCGGATCATGCCTCGATCAGGCTCTTGCCGGTCATCTCATCGGGGATCGGCAGCCCCATCAGCTGCAAAAGCGTCGGCGCGAGATCGGCAAGCCGTCCCTTGCGCAGATGCACGCCCGCCGGGCCGCCCACCAGCGCCACCGGCACGAGGTTGGTCGTATGCGCCGTGTGCGGGCCACCGGTGACAGGGTCGATCATCGTCTCGCAATTGCCGTGATCGGCCGTGACAATCATCGCACCGCCCGCTTTTTCAAGCGCGGCCAGCACCTTGCCCATGTCCCGGTCGATCTCTTCACAGGCGGCGATCGCGGCGGGCAGCGAGCCGGTATGGCCGACCATGTCCGGGTTGGCATAATTGACGATGATCAGGTCATAGCCCTTCTCGATCGCTTCGACGAATTTTGCCGTCACCTCGGGCGCGCTCATCTCGGGCTGCAGGTCATAGGTCGCCACTTTCGGCGATTTCGGCATGAAGCGGTCTTCGCCGGGCCAGGGCGCTTCTTTCCCGCCATTGAGGAAAAAAGTGACATGCGGATATTTTTCCGTCTCCGCGAGGTGGAACTGCGTCAGCCCCTGTTTGGAGACCCATTCGCCGAGCGTGTTGACGATGTCGCGCTTGGGGTAGGCGGTGGTCATGTAGGCGTTGTGGCTGACCGAATATTCGACCATGCCGAGCATCGCCGACCACTGCGGGCGGGCAGAGACATCCAGCTCCTCAAAGCCCGGCTCGGCCAGCGCGCGCAGGATCTCGCGCGCCCGGTCAGCGCGGAAGTTCAGGCAAAAGAAGCCGTCGCCATCCGCGGTGCCATGATAATCGCTGATCACGGTCGGCTTGATGAATTCGTCCATCTCGGATTTGGCATAGCTTTGCGCCACGGCTTCGGCAGGGGAGGCCGCCGAGAAGCCCTCGCCCTTCACCATCGCGTCATAGGCAAGGCCCACACGTTCCCAGCGGTTGTCGCGGTCCATCGCCCAATAGCGCCCGATCACGGTGGCGACGCTGCAGCCTTCGGGGAGCCGCGCCACGAGGTCATCGACAAAGCGGGCGGCGGAATCGGGCGCCACGTCGCGGCCATCGGTGATCGCATGCACCACAACCGGCACACCGGCGCCCGCAATCATCCGGCAGGCGGCAAGCAGATGCTCGATATGGCCATGCACGCCGCCATCGGACACAACGCCCATCAGATGCGCGCGCCCGTTTGCAGCCTTCACCGTGGCGATGAAATCGAGGATCGCTTCATTCTTGAAAAACGAGCCATCCTCGATGGCAAGGTCGATCTGGCCGAGATCCATCGCCACCACGCGGCCCGCGCCGATATTGGTGTGGCCCACTTCCGAATTGCCCATCTGCCCGGTCGGCAGGCCGACATCGGGGCCGAAGGTGATCAACGTCGCTTTCGGGCAGGTGGCAAAAACCCGGTCGAGATTGGGCGTGTTCGCCAGCGCGGGCGCATTGCCCTCGGTTTCGGCGCGCTCGCCCCAGCCATCGAGAATGCACAGAACAACGGGTTTCGGACGGGTCATGGCTGTCTCCTGCAAGTTCCGCCTCTATTTACGCGCCCCTTGCGACATCGGCAACCGCGGCGCGATGCCGGCCGTGCCAGCCTTTTCTTTGCGGCATAGAGTTGCTAATGAGCGACAAGAGCCGAGAAAGCGAACAAGAGATCCCCGATGAACGCCCAGACACTCCAGCATCTGCGCGAGAATGCGGCGGTGGGCCTGGCCCCTCCCGCCACGCCCGGACGCGCACCGGCAAGAGCGCTCTTCTGCGCCATCGGCATCAGCGCGAGCCATCGCATCGAATGACCGATACCGTTTTCATCGTTATTGCAGTTTTTCGTCCGGACCCGGATTTTCTTGCCACTCAGCTCGCTTCGATCGCGGCTCAGAGCCATCGCGCGATCCGTCTCGTTGCTGTGATCGCCGATCTCACTTCTGCGCCGCTTGTCGAAAAGCTGTGCGGCGATGTCGGGATCGAGGCGCCGCATATCCATGTGCCGGACGAAACGCTCGATGCGGTGCGCGCCTTCGAGGCCGGCCTCTCGGAAGCGCTGCTCCTTGCGCCGCCCGAAAGCGCCGGACGGGCCTTTTTCGCGCTTTGTGATCAAGACGACACCTGGCACCCGAACCGCATTTCGCGCGGGCTTACAGCACTGCGCGAAAGTGGCGCGGACATGGTGCATTCCGATGCGCGGCTGATCAACGACGCGGGTCAGGAGATTGCGCCGTCGATGTTCGATTTCGAGCGGCGCGATCGCAACCCGGGCCTGCGGGGTCTTCTTTATCGCAACAATATCACGGGCATGACCCTGATCATGCGGCGCCGCGTGGTTGAAATTGCGCTGCCCTTTCCGCCGCAGAGCGGGGTGCATTTCTACCATGATCTGTGGCTTGGCCTGATTGCCGCGGCGCTCGGCGGAGTGAAGCTCCTGCCCGAGGTGCTGGTCGATTACCGCCAGCATGGCGCCAATGCCATCGGCGCGGTGGACCGGTCGGATGCGGCGCGGCCGGGCCTCTGGCGCCGTCTGCGCGGGCTCAACGCGATGTGGCTCAGGCGCGAGGCGGCAAGCTATGCGCTTGCGCGCTATCTGGCGCAAAGCCTCGAGGGGCGGCTGGCCGAGGTTTCCGCCGCGGGCGGGCTCAGCCACGGCGCGGCGCATATCAAGCCCTTGCGCCCCTATCTCGCGCGGCGGCGCGGCGGAACGACATTCCTCTTCGATGCACTGCGCTTTGCCACGAAAAAACAATACGGCCTTGCGCGGATCGCCAGCGGTTTCGGCCTCGTTCATACCGGACGGCTGGTCTGGGCGCTGCGCCGAAGCCTGACACAGGGCATGGTCGAGTCGCTGACCGGTTTCGACGTAAGGCTCTATTCGCTCTCGCCGGGCATGCCGCCGCGCCATCCGGTTCTGGAAAAGCACGAGCCTGCCCGCAGCGTCAAGTTTGAAGGGCTGGTCGATCTGCGCAAGCGTCCGCGCTGGCGGCCGGAATTCAGCGCGAGCCTGCCAAGATTGACCGTGCTGGTGCCGACATTGAATCCAACCGAGATTTTCGCAGGAATTCTGACCGCGATCGACATCGGCGTGGGGTTGGCCGAGCGCGGGTATCCCGTCAGGTTCATTGCGACTGACCTGCCGATGTCTTCTCCCTCCGCATCGCGTGCCTTCGTGCTGCGTCGCCAAAGCGTTGGCGCCTCGGCTGAAGTGGCCGGGCGGATCACGTTGCACTGCGGTGTGCAAAGCGAGACGCTGCCCGCGCATCGCGATGATCTCTTCCTTGCGACCGCCTGGTGGACCGCGCATGTAGCCCAGGAGCTGATCACCACGCAGGGCTACAAGCAGCGTCGCTTCTACTACCTGATCCAGGATTACGAACCGAACTTCTACGCCTGGGGCCCGGAATATGCCGATGCGGTGGCGAGCTATGCGCTGCCTTTCGAGCCGATCTTCAACACGCGTCTGCTGCACGATTTCATGCGGGAAAAGGGCTACGCGCTCGGCACCGGCACGCCCTTGTGCTTCCATCCGGCCATCGACATCGCGCGCTACAGCTCTGGCGAGCGTCCGCGACGGATTGGGCCGCGGCGGCTCGCGCTTTACGGCCGTCCCGAAGTGCCGCGCAACATGTATGCGATGGCAATCGAGGTGCTGGCGCGCTTCATTGAGGCGGAAGGGCTGGGCCCGGAAGACATCGAGCTGATCTCGGTCGGGTTGAGCCATGCGCCGGTCAGCCTGCCGAACGGGCTGACGCTGCAAAGCCTGGGCAAACTTCCCTGGGAGGAATATCCGGGCTTTTTGCGCACGCTGGATTTCGGCCTGTCGCTGATGTATTCGCCGCATCCAAGCCATCCGCCGATCGAGATGGCGGCCTCGGGGGTGCGGGTGGTGACGAATGGGTTCGGGCCGAAGGATCTGTCCCGGCTCAGCCCGGCGATCATCTCGGCTGCGCCCGATGTCATGGCCCTGACCGAGGCGCTGCGCCGCGCCTGGGCGATGGGCCCGGTGGCGGAGGAAGAGCGCCGGATCGACCTGCGCGCGCTGGGCCTGCCCCCGGCGGAAATGCTCGATCTTCTGGCGGGGCGTCTTGCGACCGACCTGCCCGGACACATTGGATAAGATGATGACCAGACGCATTCTGCTTCATGTCGGTTCGCCGAAATGCGGCTCCACCTATCTGCAACAAGTGATGCGGCAAAACGGCGAGAGCCTGGCCGCTGCGGGCGTGTGCTACCCCGAGCCCGAGGGGGGACATCCGGGCAATGCCGGCGCGCTGGCCGACGTGGATGCGGCGCGGGTTGAAAGCTGGTTTTCGGCAGGGATCGACACCGTGGTTCTGAGCCACGAGGATCTGTTTTCGATGGCGAAGAAAGGCGACGCCCTGCATGCGATCACCGCCAGAGAGCGGATTTCGGTGCAGGTGATCATGTTTCTGCGCCCGTTCAGTGAGTTCATGTTTGGCGATTACTCGCAGTTCATGAAACAGCATTTCGAGAGCTATCTGAGCAAGCGCGAGCCCTATGGCGGCATGTCGTTTCGCGATTTCACCGAGCGCCGCGCCAGAACGATGAAACCTGCGGCCTATGCCCGCAACTGGAACGTGCGGTTTGATCAAAATCGGATCATTCTTGCCGGGCACCGCGAGATCCGCCGGGTGATCGAAGGTTTGATCGGGCCGCAGGCGGTGGCCAACTGGGAGGTGCATCCGACGCTGACCAATCCTTCGCTCCGGATGGAGGATTGCGACCGCATCGCCGCAGCCATGCGCGACCGGGAGATCCCCGACGAGGCGATCCGCGACATGCTGCGAGCGGCCTATCGCCAGACCGCCGATGCCGATGCCGGCAAGACCGCCGAGCGCGTCGCCTTTGCCGAGGCGCAGTTCGCGGCGCAAAACGAGCTTTTGCTGAGCGAGTTCGGTTTCGATAACCGCCGGGCAAGCTGAACGGCGCGGGCCTATTCGTCGCCCTTGTCATTACTGCCCATCACCCGTTCGTGATGGGCGATGGCCTCCTCGACATCCTCGTAGAAATAGAAGTTGCCGTTTTCGAGCACGCCGGCATGGTGGCACATCCGCCGCACCTGACCCATCGTATGCGTCACCATCACCGCGGCGCTCTCGCTCAGGCGTTGCTTGAACAGCAGTTCCGACTTGCTCTTGAACGAGGCATCGCCCACCGCGGTCACCTCGTCCACAAGATAGGTGTCGAAATGGATCCCCATCGATACGCCAAAGGCGAGGCGCGATTTCATCCCAGAGGAATAGCTGCGCACCGGCAGGTTGAAGTGATCGCCGAGTTCGGCGAAATCGGCGACGAAATCGGCCAGCTCGTCCGTATCGACCCCATAGACCCGACCAATGAACCGCACATTCTGCAGCCCGGTCAGATCGGCGTGGAAACTGCCCGCGAATCCGACCGGCCAGGACACGGTGCCATGCCGGATCACCCGACCGGAATCCGGATCCATCGCCCCCGAGATCATCCGCAGCAATGTGGATTTGCCCGCACCATTACGCCCGAGCACGGCCACGGCCCGGCGCGGCGGAAACACCACCGTGATATGGTTGGCGACCACCTTGTGGCGACCATTGGTGACATAGGTCTTGCAGACATTGCGCAGTTCGATCATCGAGTCACCCGGTCAATACCGCTCAGCGCCGGTCGCGCAGTGAATAATAGACCATCGCCAAAATCGACCAGGAGACGATCAGAAGCCCCGCCAGGGTTATGAGGATCATCATCCGGCGCGGATATTCAGCGGTTTCGGCGAGGGTGGGCGAAATGTGAATGGCAAGATAACGCGACTTGCGCTGCGCGTCGGCAAGCGCGGCATCATAGGCCGCCAGCGCGCTCAGATAAGCCTTCTCGGCAAAGCTCTGGTCGACCGTGAGGGATTCGTACTCGTTGATCAGGTTGGCGAAATCATCGGGGCTGGTGGATTCGGCGCGGCCGAATTCGCTACGTTCGTCGGCAATGCGATTGCGGATCACATCGAGACGCTGCTGCAATTCGGCGCGGCGCGGGTCGTCCTTGGCCATCATGTCGAGCGAGATCATCGAGGTGGCCAGCTGCGACTGAAGGTTGTTGAGGATCCCCATCCGGCCCTGCACCGTGGCCTGCGGATCGACGATCTGGCTGCGGGCGCGGAACTGGGTGAGCGCCGAGCGCGCCTTCTTGAGACGGGCGACCGATTTGTCGAGCTCTTCGCGCGCGTAGCGCGTCGCATCCTCGCGGGCGGTGGCGGAAAGGCGGTTGATCACGTCGCTGCTCTCGTCGGCGATCGCGGTGGTGATCGCCTGAGCATCCTCGGGGTGAAACGCCAGAACGCGGATCTCGATCAAGCCGGTGCCGCTGTCGTAAAAAACATCCACCATGCGGTTCCAGAAGGCGAGCATCTTCTCGATCCGCGCGTCGGAGCCGATCGAGAAGACCGGATCGCCCGGATTGGCGAAGGCCTGCATCAGATCGACACGCCGACCGACCGCGCGCACCATCTCTTCGCTCTGGATGTATTCATAAAGGATATCAGCATCCGAGGAAGTATCCCCGGTGAGCTGGGTGATACCGCCGAGCAACTCGACGGCCGAGCTGCTCTCCTCGCGGCGCACCGAAAATCCGACGCGGCTGGCATACTGGTCATTGGCGATCGTGAAAAGATAGAACGCCGAGACCAGCACCGGCAGAACAACGATGAGCAGAAACGACGCGGCAAGAAGCTTGTGACGGTTTTTGAGACGCGCGAGTCCGGCCGGAGGGCGCACCGCAAACTTGATCTTGTGGGGCGCTCTGAGGGCCAGCCCTCTGCGTTTCGGTGAGGGTGCCTGAGCCGGATTGTCCACGTGAAGCCTGTTCTAGTCGTTGAGGTCAGCTGCTCACTCTGCCGATTTGCAGAACTTGCGGACTGTGTTACGTCAATTTTCACCATGACTCAATCGGCAGTTCCTTCCCCGACCCCGACCGCGCCTCCGGCGCAGCGTGCCCGCCGCTACGCCACCTTGCGCACCATCTCGGCGCTGATGCTGCGCGAGATGAGCACCACCTACGGTCGCTCCATGCTCGGGTATCTCTGGGCCGTGCTCGAGCCGGTGGCCGGGATCATGCTGCTTACATTCATCTTTTCCTTTGCCTTCCGGTCGCCGCCGCTCGGCACCAACTTTCCGCTGTTTTACGCCTCGGGGATGCTGCCGTTCCTGGTCTACATGGATACCAGCCAGAAGATCGCGACTGCGGTGCGGTTTTCGAAATCACTCCTGTTCTATCCCGGGGTGACATTCATCGATGCGATTGCGGCGCGCTTTCTGATCAATGCGCTCACGCAGGTGATGGTTGCCTTCGTGGTGTTCTCGATGATCCTGATGATCTTCGATCTCAACATCATCCTCGATCCGCCCGCGATCATGCTGTCTTTTTCCATGGCCTTCGCCTTCGGCCTCGGGGTGGGCACGCTGAACTGCTATCTGCTTTCCACTTATCCGTTGTGGGAACGCGCCTGGGCGGTTCTGAACCGGCCGCTGTTCATTATCTCCTGCATTTTCTTCGTCTACAATTCGATCCCGGAGCCCTATCGCGGCTATCTGTGGTGGAACCCGATCGTCCATATCATCGGGGCGGCGCGGAAGGGGTTTTATGCCACCTATGACGATTCCTACGTCTCGCCGCTCTATGTCTTCAGCGTCTCGGGCGTCACTTTCGCGCTCGGATTGTTGCTGCTGCGCCGATATCACCGCGACATCGTCAATTTCTGAGCGTCACCGATTGCCCGCGGCGGGCAGCTTTGCTAGCCCCGGGCCAAACAGGAGGGCTGGATGGGCTGGCGCGGATATATCGACGATAGGCATGAGACGGTGTTTTTCTGGTCACAGAAGGCCGCCTGCACCACGCTTTTCAACATGCTCGCCGACAACATGCCCGAACGGCCGAAATCGAAGAGCCATTTTCACACCAAGAGCGTTCCCTACATGGATTGCCTCAAGGCAATCGAGACCCGCGGCTATCGCTCGGTGATCGTGGCGCGCCATCCGGTGAGCCGCTCGATCAGCGCCTATTTCAACAAGTTCCTCGTCTATCGCGAGCGCCCGCTGTTGCGGCGCGACGATCTCGAACCTTTCGCGCAGGCGCTTCATGACCGGTTCTGCCAGATGATCGGGGTGGAGGAGTGCGTCGACAATATCATCAGCTACGAGCAGTTTCTCGCCACGGTGGCGCAGATGCGCGCCGATCTGGCCGAAAAACCGCAGATCCCGATCAATGGTCACTGGGAAACCCAGGTGCCACCGATCCTGCAAGAGCGCGGCTTCCACTATGACCGGATCATCCATGCCGAGGCGCTTGATGCGGAACTGGGGGCGTTTTGCGCCGAAACCGGGCTTACTTATCGGCCGCGCCAGCTCAACCGGACCCCGCTTGCCGCCGAGCGTCTTCAGGGCTATCTGGGCGATCGCCCCGCGCGCGAGGTCTCAGGCCTGAAGTTCGGCCCGGAAAACTTCATCTCGGAGGAGACGCTGGCGAGGCTTGACGCCTATTACCGCGTCGATTTCGAGATGCTGGGCTATCCCCCTGGCGCGCCGCGGCGCTGAGACCGCCAAGGGGGCGGGCCGCCTCCCGGATCAGTCGACGATGGTTTCCGTCGTGCGCACCACCCCGAGCACCGAGCCGATGGTCGACAGGATGTTGCGGGTGACCGTCAGCGAGGCCTCGGTCGCCACCACCGTATCCTCCGGATAGATCTGGAACTTGCGGGCCGCAAAGAGCCCGTCGGCCGAGGTCATGTCGAAAGCAAAGACCATCTGCGCACGTTCGGGCCCCCCGGGCTTCACCGCAGAGGCCGGGTATTCACGCAGCACGATCAGCCCCTTCGGGTCGGCTCTGGTCGCCGAAAGCCCGCCGATCTCTGCCAGCGCCTCGATCGCGGTCAGCCGGTCTTTCGAGAAATAGACGATCTCCTGGGTTCCCGTTGCCCCGATCGCGGTGAAATAACGTTCATCGGGCAGGACCACGATCTTGTCATTGCCGCGCACCGGAATGTTCCGATTGGCATCGGAGAGCAGATCCCGGGCCGCGATCTGATAGGTTTTGCCATCGCGGATCAGCCGCACATCGGGGTTGCGCAGGCCGGAGGGAATGCCGCCCGCCTGGGCGATCACGCTCAGCACCGAGGTATTGCGGTCAAGGAGTGCGAAGCTGCCCGGACGCGCGACGCCCGAGACCACGTCGACGGTGTTGAGCCGCCCCTGCTTGACGTTGAGCTGGATCTGCGCGGTGGGCGAGATCGGCTCCAGTGCCTTCTGGATGCTGGCGCGCGCCTGGGTGGGGGTCAGCCCGCGGACGGAGACGTTGCCGGCATAGGGCACGAAGATCTCGCCGGTTTCGGTGACGACCAGGCCCGCCATGTTGGAATTGTTGGTCGAGGTCTGGGTCAGCAAGGAGTTGGCCTGGCTGTCCCAGATCATCAGATCGACAGTATCGCCGGTGTCGATCACGCCGGTATCGGCGCCGCGATGGGCCTGCGGCCAGCGCTGCGTCTGCTGCGCGCCAATGGTGGGAAAGCTGCGGATCTGGGCGATGTTGTCCCGCCCCACGCGCATCACCGCGAAATTCTGATCCGCACTGGCTTCGTCTTTCATGATCTCGCGCGACAAGGCCGCGCCGCGCGGCGCAGTGCAGGAGGCGCCTGCGAGCATCGTCGCAATGAGGCAGACGGAAACAATCAATCGGCTCAACGCGATCCCCCCAGATCCAGAGTCACGACGGTTCTAATCGAGGCGCCCGGAATTGCCAGCCCAAAAAGAATTCGTTGCGGGGCAGGATCGCAAAGGGCGGGCCCGGAGGCCCGCCCGAACGGGATCCCTCGCCGCATCAGGCGAACAGGAAATCGGCCTTTGTAAGCTCGTCCGCACTGACGCCAAGGAGCGTGATCGTCTGCCCGCCATAGCTCATCGTCACGCCCGCCTCGCCGTCGATGGTGACGTCAGTGATATTGAGCGCCGCGACATAACCGTTGAGGCCGGAGCCTGGTTCGTTCTCGATGCCGGAAATCCGGATCAGGTCGACGCCATCCTCGAAGTCGACAATCACATCCGAGTCGCCGTCGACCATCTCGTTGAACACGAAGACATCGGCACCATCGCCGCCGGTCATCGTGTCATCGCCCGAGCCACCGTTGATCACGTCGTCCCCGTCGCCCCCCTCGATCACGTCGTCACGCCCGCCGCCGGCAAGGAAATCATCGCCGTCGCCGCCGGTGATCGTGTCGTCGCCTTCGCCGCCGCCGATCGCATCCGCGCCGGTGCCGCCGTCGATCACATCGCGCCCGGTGCCGCCGCCGAGGCTGTCATCGCCTGCGGCACCGAAGATCGTGTCATTGCCAAAGCCGCCGCCGATGGAATCATTGCCGTCGCCGCCGTCGATCCAGTCATTGCCCTGACCGCCCGAGACCGCGTCATTGCCGCCTGCGCCGGAGATCGAATCGTCATCTTGTCCGCCGCCGATCGTGTCGTTGCCGGAGCCGCCGATCAGCGTGTCATTGCCGGTGCCGCCGCCGATCGAATCGTTGCCGGACTCGCCATCGGCGCTGTCATCGCCATCGGAAGAGGAGATCACGTCGTCGCCGTCGCCGCCGAGCAGCGAATCATCGCCGGCGCCGCCCGAAATCGTGTCATCGCCGCTGCCGCCTTCGATCGTGTCATCATCGCCGGTGCCGATCACCACTTCGCCAACGGTCTCACCGACAAGGGCCGCCACCTCGGCCGCGGTGAGCGTGCCATCGGTGAACTGGTAATATTCGATCCCGGTGTAGGTGTCGGTGCCCTCGCCGGTGATGGTGACAACGCCGCTGCTGACAGTGACCGTCACCGCAGAAGAGGCGACATTCAGCACCGCCGTATCCGTGCCGTCGCCGCCGATGATCGTGTCATTGCCCGCGCCGCCGGTGAGCGTGTCGTCGCCCTCCCGGCCGTCAAGCTGCTCATTTGCGCTGCTGCCCGAGATCACGTCATCGCCGGTTGAGCCCCGCACGGATTCGATGCTGGTCAGGCTGTCGGTATAGGTGGTGCCGTTAAATACCGTGGTCGCGGTGCCCGAGGCGAGGTCGACCGAAACCGAGCTGTAGCCGTCGCGGTCATAGCGGATAAGGTCGAAGCCGTCGCCGCCGTCAACAGTATCGTTGCCGCCCTGAACGATGAAGCTTTCGTTGCCATCCGAGCCCACGAGGCTGTCGGCATAATTGCCGGTGCGGATCTCAAGCGTGCCTTCGCCGCTGAAGTCGATATCGGCGCTGCCGCCGGTGCCGTCATTGGCGATATAGCCATCGGCGATATTGGCGACCACGCCTTCAGTCGCGGTGCTGGCGAAGTTGAGCCGCACCTTGCTGTCGGCCCCGATGTCGAGCCCGTAGTAATCGCCGCCGCCGCCGCCGATGAGGCCGACCCATTCACCCGAAGTGGTGGTGACATTGAAGATGTCGCCTTGCGAGGTGCCGACGATGGTCAGCCCTTCGCTGGTGGTCGCCTCCATCAGGTTGACGAGGCTGTCCTGGCTGCCATCGGCTTTGAAAACAACGTTTGTGCCGTCGCCGCTTGCGCTGGCATTGATCGAGACCTGGATGCCGGTCGTGCCGTCATACTGGTCGCTGTAATCAAGCGTGTAGTCGCCGGTGCTGCTGGCGCCGTCAAAGTCGATCGTGTCATTGCCCGACGAGGCCACGACGAGATCGTAATCGGAGTTGGCGCCCGGCATCAGCAGGTCATCGCCATCACCACCATAAAGCTCGTCGGAGCCGTTATTGCCGATCAGCGTATCATTGCCGTCCGAGCCATAGAGAATGTCATTGCCGCCCGCGCCGTCGATCGAATCGTCGCCGTCGCCGCCGTCGATCGTGTCATCGCCGGCAAGGCCGTTGATCGTGTCGTCAAAGCTGTAGCCGGTGATGGAATCGTCGCCCGAGGTGGCATCATAGATGTCAGTGTCAATCGAGGTGACCGCGGCGACCTCGGCCGGATCCCAGCTCGCGCCCTCGGCATAGGTGCCGGAGGTGATCGTCGAGCGCGTCATAGTGCTCAAAAGGTTCAGAAGCTCAGCAGATGTCGGCACGGTCGTGCCGCCGATCTCCGTATCGGTCAGATAGAAGACGTAGTTGGTCCAGTCATTCGTGTCGGGATCCTCGTAACCGATCACCATAATCTGGTAAGTAACGCCGCCGCTGGTGAGACTCAGCAGCGTCGCTTCCTCGTAAGCGTCGTTATCCATGATCGAAATGCCATTGAGCACAACATCATAGACAGTCCCGCTGCTATTGGTCAGATCGCCCACAATGTCGTCTTCACCCACATAGGTGTAGCTGCTCGTGAAGGTGACATTATCGGTGGCAATGATCTCGAGCGTCGTGGCGACAGGGGTGGTGATGTCCTCCCCGTTGCCGCCCAATTCCGTGAAAGAGAATCCCGAGAGGGTGATTTTCTGAACCATCTGGCTGTCCTTGCATTAAGATTTTGCGCTGGTGGCGGCGCGCGTCTGAGTGACGAAGTCACTAAAAGCCAGATGCGACATGGCTACAAGTCGCAAATACCCTACTTGACCATAGGGACAAACAGGCGGGCCCGAGGGCCCGCTCTGTGGTTTTTGCTCTGTGGCGCGATCAGGCGAAGATGAAATCGGCCTTGGTCAGGTCGGCGGCGCTCAGCCCCATCACATAGATCATCTGCCCCTCATAGGACATCGACACGGCCGCATCGCCGTTGACGGTGGTGTCGGCAATGTTGAGCGCGGCAAGATAACCGTCGAGGCCGGAGCCCGGTTCGTTCTCGATGCCCGAGATGCGGAACATGTCGATCCCGTCTTCGAAATCGAGGACGAAATCCTCGTCGCCATCGACCATGCCGTTGAACACGAAGACATCGGCGCCATCGCCGCCGGTCATCGTGTCATCGCCCGCACCGCCGTTGATCATGTCGTCGCCGATGCCGCCCTCGATAACGTCGTGGCCGCCGCCACCGGCGAGGAAGTCGTCCCCCGCACCGCCACGGATCGTGTCGGCGCCTTCGCCACCACCGATCGTGTCATTTCCGGCCTGACCGGAGAGCAGATCACGGCCGGCACCGCCGCCAATGTCGTCGTTGCCTTCGCCACCGGTGACCGTGTCATTGCCGAAGCTTGCGCCCATGACATCCTTGCCGTCGCCGCCGTCCATCGAGTCGTTTCCGGCGCCGCCGTTCACAGTGTCGTTGCCGGTGCCGCCGAACATGGTGTCGTTGTCCAGGCCGCCGCCCATGAAGTCGTTGCCGTCGCCGCCATCCATGACGTCGTCGCCGGTGCCGCCGCCCATCCGGTCATTGCCGTCATCGCCCTGAACCGAGTCATTGCCCTCGGAAGCTGCGAGATTGTCATTGCCCGCGCCGCCGATCAGCGTGTCGTCGCCAGCCTGACCCTGCAGGCCGTCATCGCCGTCGCCACCCTCAAGAAGGTCGTTGCCATCGCCGCCCTGAAGCAGGTCGTTGCCGCCAAGCCCGCTGAGCGTGTCATCGCCATCGGTGCCGGTCAGCGTGTCGTTGCCCTCGGTCGGGGTTTGCGGCACGACTCCATCGGGCAGCGCGCCCTCCGTGGTGATGACGGTGTTGCCATCAATCGTTTCGAAGCTGAAGACCGCCTGGGTGAAGTTGCCCTCGAGCGTGGTGGTGGTGTCGGCCACGCCATCGCCGTCGGTGTCAATATCGAGGATCGCCGAGCCGAGCGTGATGTGCACGTCATCCTCGCCGAATTCGACGCCTTCGAACTGAAGTTCGTCGTCGTCACCCCAGCCGTCGATCACGTCGCCATCAAGCTCGTCGGGCGTGCCGGTAACAGTATCGGCGCCTTCGCCAAGCTCCACAAGTTCCGGCGCCGCGTTCGAGTTGATCGTATCGTCGCCATCGGTGCCGTCGACGGTGATGTAGCTGCCCGAGAAATCGAAGTCAGAGGCTTGCACATTGCCGATGAAGAGGCCCGAGTCATAGGCATGGTCGCCCGTATCGGCGATGCCGATCATCACCGTGTTGAGGCCTTCCTGGATCGGCGCAACAACCGTCAGCATGACCGAGAAGCCATCATATTCAGTCGTGTAGATGCCGTCCGCGTTGTTATAGAAGTTGCCTTCGGTGTTGATGCTCTCACCGGTGATCGCCAGCGGCTGGTTCGCGTCATTGTTGAACAGCGCGTAATTGGTGCCGTTCACGAAGATCGCGGCGATGTCGACGAAGGAGCTGTTGACATACTCGGGATATTCTTCCGAACCGAAGAACAGCGTGAAGGAGATCGAGGGCGCATCACCCAGATCGGCCGCATCGAAAGTGAATTCGATGTAGGAGGCGTCATAGGTCGTCCCGGCTCCCGAATAGGCGTCATGCGCGGCTTCGGTCAGGTTGGCATTGCCGTTTTCGTTCAGGTTGACGGTGTGGTTATGGACGGTGTTCGCCGTTCCCGGCCCGTCCCCCGAGGTCAGGAAAATGCCGCGGTCGATGCTGACCACCGCAGTTTGCGACGAGTCCTCGTTGATCCGGTAGATCGTGTATCCTTCGGGCAGCAGCTCGATCCCCTCGATCGCGCCGGAATAGAGCATCGTCATCGGCACGAAGTTCGGATCCGAGAACAACACCGGGGCGATATTGGCGAAATCGTCCTGACTGCCGAGCGCGGTGCCGATTTGGGCTTCCGGCGCGCCCGCGAGGGTGATCACCAGCGTATCGCCGTCCATCACCTTGTTCACCTCGTAAGTGCCGCTCGCGGAGAAGAACGTGCCGTAATAGTCGACGCTGCCATCGCCGTCGGCGTCGATATCGAGGATGCCGTTGCCGATCTGCACGCCTTCGACATCGCTCACCCCGGTGATCCGCAGTTCGTCGCCATAGTCGAAGCCGGAAATGGAGTCGCCATCGAATTCCGCGGCGGTCCCCGAGATCACGTCGAGCCCGCTGCCGCCGATGATCGTATCGGCGCCATCGCCACCGACGAGCGAGTCATTGCCGGGTCCGCCGTCGAGGTTGTCGCTGCCCGCGCCTCCCAGCAGCGTGTCATGGCCGTCGCCGCCGGTGATCGTGTCATTGCCCGCGAGGCCGCTCAGCGTCTCGTCGCCATTCATGCCGGAAAGCACATCGGCATCGGCGGTGCCGGTGAAGGGATCGTATTCGGTCGCGACCACACCGGCGATCTCGTCGAGCGTGAAGGGTTCGTTCATGGCGAAGGGGCCGGTGGTAATGGCCGAGGGCACGCCATCGGCAACAATCGCGGCAAGCAGCGCTTCCGACGGCAGCGTGCCGCCCGACAGGAGCGTTCCCGCCGCCGGGAGAATGATCGCCTGATTGGTATAGGGGTTCTCGAACATCACGACTTGCGCGCTCTGGCCGTCGTAAGTCACCGAGAACATCTCGACATCCCAGGAGTTGAAATCGAGTGCGGCCGAACTGCCGCCGATCTCGACGGTAGTGCTGTAGACTTCGCCCTGCGACGCGTCGAGTTCGCCATAGAACGACGACGAGTCTTCCCCGTCTGGAATGAAGGTGAATTCGAGATCGGAGCTTCCGTTCACGATGACGGAGGCCTGGGTCAGGCTCGTGACATTGTCCGATCCGTCGAGATAAAAGCTGAAACCGCTCAGCTCGTAAGAAATGGCCATGGTAAACTCCCCCCGCTTTAGCTGCAAAACTGGCTAGCGTGGCGCCACATAAGCATAAAGTTTATATTGCGTAAAGAAATTGGCGCCATCGGGTGGCCATAAACCCGCGTGGATAACGCTATCAGGGCACGCGGTTGATGCCCAAAGTTGCGGGGGCGCCGCAGTGTGGCGCCCCCGGGTTGTGTCCGGACTTTTGGTCACGGTTCACACGAACAGGAAATCGTCCTTCGTCATCGTGTCCACGCCAAGCACGACGATCATCTGGCCGTCGTAGTAGAGCGCGAGAGCGGATTCGCCCTGATAGGTCACCTGCTCGGGCCAGAGCGCATCGACATAGCCCTGCAAGCCGCTGCCGGGCGCGTTCTCGACGCCGAGGAGGCGGATCAAATCGGTGCCCTGCTCAAAATCGGTGAGGATGTCGACATCGCCCGCGTGGCCCTCGTTGAACACGAAGATATCGGACCCCGCTCCGCCGCTCATCGTGTCGTCGCCCTCGCCACCGTTGATGATGTCGTTGCCGTCGCCGCCGTCGATGTCGTCGTCGCGCCCGCCCCCGGCGAGGAAGTCGTCGCCCGTTCCGCCCTGGATCGTGTCGTCGCCTTCGCCGCCCCCGACCGTGTCGTTGCCGGCATCGCCCTGGATCCAGTCGCGCCCGCTGCCGCCGCCCAGCGCGTCGTTGCCGGTGCCGCCCGAGAGAACGTCATTGCCGAAGCTTGCGCCGATCACGTCATTGCCTGCGTCGCCGAGCAGCAGGTCGTCGCCCGCGCCGCCGTTGACCGTGTCGTTGCCATCCGCGCCTCTGACCGTGTCGTTGCCCTGACCACCGCCCATGAAGTCGTTTCCGGCGCCGCCGTTGATCTCGTCGTCGCCGAGGCCGCCGCCGATCAGATCATCGCCATCGTCGCCATCGAGAAGGTCGTTGCCATCGGAGCCGGACAGGTTGTCATTGCCCTCGCCACCCGAAAGCGTGTCGTCGCCGAGGCTGCCGCGCAGCCCGTCATCGCCCGCGCCGCCGCTGAGCAGGTCGTTGCCATAGCCGCCCTGCAACGTGTCGTTTCCGGCGCCGCCGGTCAGGTTCTGGTCGCTGGTCGAGGTGGCATCGCCGAGCGCAAGGCCCGAGTCGCCCGAATTTGGCGCGGTCAGTTCGGCATAGCTGTAGGTGGCATCCTCGAACTGGAAATATTCGACGTTGGAATAGAGATCGGTGCCGTCGGCCGAAACGATCCGGAGCCCGTTCGATTGTACAGAGATGCTGGCGGCAAGGCGGAGGCCGGTGATCACCGCAGTATCGGAGCCAGCGCCGCCGTCAACCGTATCATTGCCTGTGCCTGCATCGATCAGATTGTCTGCGCTGTTGCCGGTAATCACGTCATCGCCCGCACCCGAAAATACATCTTCGATGATCGTCGTGGTGGCGATGCCCATGTTGTTGACATACCCATAGACGTCCGAAAGACTTCCGGGGGTAAGATCAAGCCTCTGGTCTGCAGAGGTCCCGCTCATGTCGAGCGTGTCATGGCCCGCGCTGTCATAGACGGTAAAGGCAATCTCGTATCCGCCATAAACCGAACTGTCGGCCGTGACGCCGTCGAAGACATAAGAAAAGATCTCTCCCAGATAGCCGCCGACAGTGGAATTGGCGCCCCAGACAGTGTTGCCAGTGTAGGCGGTGGAGGCGCCGTAAAGGCTTTGGATCGCGAGGTAATCGGCCATCATCGGGGTGATCACCCCGGGGTCTCCGCCGTCGATCGTGGTGTTTTCGGCAGTGCTGAAATAGGACATGATCGAATAGATCGTGCAATCATTCGCATAGGCATTGCTCACGCCATAGGTCGCTGAACCATCATAGGGGCCGGTATGGCCGAGGCCGAGCGCATGGCCGATCTCATGCACATAGGTCTGGAACGAATAGCTGTCGATCGTGGTGCCATATTCATCGATCCAGCTGCTGCCGATATTGACGCTCGACTGGGTGATGATGCCGGTGTCCGGATAGTAGGATTCGGGCCCGGAGAAGGCGCCGGACTGGTTGTCATCGAAGATGATATCGGCGCTGGCGCTCGTGCTTGTGGTGAAGGTCAGCCCCGTGGCGACCGACCAGGCCTCGAGCGCCCAGAGTGCAAGTTGTTTGCCGGCGGCGGTCAGCCCGCTGATGTTGACGCTGAGCGTGTCGCCGGCGCTCACGTCGAAATGGATCGGCGCGGAAATGCCCCAGTCGAAATTCGCGCTGTAGCTTGCGATCTGCTCGATCGAGAAGACATCGTCGGCGATCTGCATCGTATAGGTGCCGGTCTCGGTGCCGTAGCCGCTGACGGCGACGTAATAGCTGCCGCTCGTGGCCGCGGTGAAATTGATCAGCGAGAACCGGGTATATTCGCTCGCGTCGTCATTGCTGGCGATCAGCGTGCCGTTGGCATTGTAGACCGAGAGCACGGTATCGGTCAGCGCGACACTGTCCCCGCCGGTGCCCCAGACCATGGCAACATAGCTTTCGCCCGCATCAAGGGTGACTTTGAACCAATCCGTGTCGCTGGCGTTCGAGATCGTCCCGTCGATCGTGTCGTCAATGGCCAGCGTGTAGCTGGTGATTGGCGTGGCGGCGGCGTCAGTGGTTTCCGTCAACTCGGCTGCGCGCAGCAAGGGATCTGCCACAAGGGGTTTATCGAGCGCCTCGAATAGAGTCATGTCACACATCCTGGGTAAAACTCCCGTGAGCCTAAACCCGGGGAAGATAGAGGGCAAAGATCAAACCGCGCGCGCGGCCGACAAAGTTCAGACAAAGAGAAAGTCTTTTGCGGACAGATCTGCCTGAACAACGCCTTCGAGCAGGATCTCGTGCCCGTGCCAGATCAGGAGCGTGCCCTGTGCTGCGGCCTCGAATGTGAGCGTGCCGAACCGCCCGCCGCTGGCCGCGGGGGGGATGTCTGCAAGCCGGATCCGGTCGAGCCCGGTCTCGAAATCGGCGATCACGTCATGCTCGCCCGCGGTGAGCAGATTGAACACGAAGAGATCGGCCCCCGCGCCGCCCGCGAGCCAGTCTTCGCCCGTTCCACCATTGAGCGTGTCGGCGCCCTCTCCGCCAGAGAGCCTGTCGTTACGCCCGCCCCCGGCCAGAAAATCGTCGCCGGACTCGCCAAAAAGCGCATCATCCCCCTCGCCGCCGCCCAGCCGGTCATCACCGGACCCGCCCAAAAGCGTGTCGCACCCGGGGCCGCCGCCCAGATCATCCTCTCCGGCGCCGCCATCGACGCGGTCGTTGCCGATGCCGCCCGCGAGCGAATCCGCACCATCGTCACCGAACAGCCGGTCATTGCCCGGCCCGCCGCTGATCGCGTCGTTATCGGCGCCGCCGCTGAGCGAATCCCTGCCCGCGCCGCCGCCGATCGTGTCGTGGCCAGCCTCGCTGAAAACCGTGTCATGGCCTGTGCCGGCGCCGATATTGTCGTTCCCGGCGCCGCCATGAATCACGTCGTCGCCCGCGGCAGAGGCCAGGGAATCATTGCCGTCGCCGCCATCGAGGCTGTCGTTTCCGCCGCGCCCCGCCAGCCAGTCATCACCGCCCTCGCCAAAAAGCCGGTCATCGCCGTTGCCGCCGTCGATCACGTCGCTGCCCGCACCACCGTCCAGGCTGTCGTCGCCATCAGTGCCGGTAAGGTGTAACCCCGGCGTCTCCGGCGATTCCGGAACGGGGTCGGGATCGCTGTGTAAAAGCGGCTGCACCGTGACCTCGAAATGGCTTGTCACGAATGGGATCAGCGCGGCAATATCCTGAAGTGTCAAAGGCTTGCCCGCAGCCGAGCGGAGCACCAGCACTTCGTCGCCGAAGCGCAGCGTGGCGCCGGTTGCGGTGGCGATGTAGAGCGCCTGGCGCGCGGCATAGAACATCGGCCAACCCGAAAGATCGATCCGGTCCTCGCCCGGGGTGACATCGAGGATCGTATCCGTCTGGCCATCCGCGCAGAGCACGAAAATATCGGCCCCGGCGCCCCCCTGCAGCCGGTCGCAGCCCGGCCCGTCGCTCAGAATATCGTTGCCGGCGTCGCCCAGGAGCGTGCCTGATCCGGTGGTGAGGGAGAGCATGTCATCTCCCGCGGTGCCGGTGAGCGTGCCCATGTCTTTCGAACTGACGGCACCGAGAGTTGAGATGTCGAGCGCGATCTGTCCGAGCCCCGCCTCACTGCCCGAGGTGGTGAAAATGCGGATTGCATCGCCCAGCGCGGCGGCGGCGAGCGCCGTCACCCCGTCGAGCACCAGATCATCCGTATCGGCGAGGCTTTCGATCAGCACCAGCCGCCCCTCCGGGGTGAGGCGCAAAAAGAGTGAGCCCGTCATCGCTGCCAGCGGCGAGCACGAAGACATGATCTCCGACGCTGACCACCTCGAGCTTGCTCGCCCCGGCAAAGCGGGTGTGGAGATCGTCGATCATGTGGTCGGTCACGTCGATGCTGCCATCGGCGCCCACTTTCATGACGGTGAGGCTCGAAGAGCCCGCGGCGGCGGTGATCAGAAAGCCTGTCGTGCCGATCGTTGCGCTCGCAAGTGCGGTGACAGTCTGGACCGGCACCGATTCCGTCATCCCGAGGCTGATTTCCGCGCCGAGCGTGCCGCTCGCGTCGAGTGCGAAGCCCGTCACCCCGTGCTCGGAGGCCGAGCCGACGAACAGAAACCGCGCATTGCCCGATTGCACCAGCGCCATATCGGAGACCCGGTCGAGATAGCGCAGCTCGGTATCAGCGACGGTCTGCACAAGGCTGAGCGTGGCCTGCGCGTCGTTCCAGCCATAGACCGTAATCCCCGCACCGGAGACCGGCGCGGCGATCAGAAGCGCCTGACCGCTCCCTTCGGTCGTCAGAAGGCTGGCCGCCTGCGCCTGAAAGGCGGCGGCATCGAGAAAACCGAGCCGGGCGCCCGTGTCGCCCTGTGCCGCGGCCTCTAGCCCGTCGCGGATTGCGGACAGCGAGAGCGCGCCAGCGCTGCCGTTGATGACCGCCGGGATCCGGGTCTCGGTCAGATGCAGCCGCTCATCGGATGCGTTCAGCGCACCACTTGCGCTGAGGCCGAAAATCTCGCTCGCCCCAAAACTGTAATTGGCAACCGTGATCCTTGGTTCGGCAGCGCTACCGCCGATCCAGATCTCCGCCTGTCCGGCCGGCAGGTCCAGCCCGCCTCCGCACAGAGTCCCGATGCCGATCAGACCCGATGCCATGATTTCACTCTTTACCACATCACGTTACCACATCGCGATGAGAACAAAATAGGGGTAAAGGATGGTGACCAGGTTTCAAAATGACGGCGAAACCGGGGCTTTTGTCTGCAAATTGAATCAGATGCCTGGCACCTGGGGATCAGAGCTGCGGCGCGGCCTCGAGCAGACGGTCGATCAGCGCGGCACGCGCGGCAGCATCGAGGGGCGCATCGAAGCGCGCCGTGCCCTGAGCCAAGCCCTCGCCCGCGGCATGGTCGATCCGGGCAACGAAGCGTTGGCGCCCGGCCTCGAGCAACACGAGCGTCAATGCGGTATGGGCGGTTTGCAATCGCACCGCGCGGCCGGGATAACGTGCCGCCACCCGTTCGGCAAAAAGCGCGCAGATCTCCGCGGTCACGGGCTCCTTCGGCCGATCGGCCCGACAGGCAATGGCGAGCGGGGCTGTGTCGCCCCTTTGCGCCTCGGCCGGGGCGGGGAGCGGTGTGGCGATGATCGAGAGACCGGCAAGAAGGGTGACGAGTGGTCTGGCCATGACAGTCTCCGGGCTGCGCCTCAGGCGCGGTGGTAGGGCGTGCCGGCGAGAATCTGCCCGGCGCGGTAAAGCTGTTCGGCAAGCATCACCCGCACCAGCATATGCGGCCAGACCATGCGCCCGAAGCTGAGCGACCAGTCGGCCCGGGCACGCAGGGCGGGCGCAATGCCATCGGCCCCGCCGATCACGAAGGCAAGATCGCGCGCACTGTCTCGCCAGAGGCCGAGCTTCGTGGCGAATTCGGGTGAGGAGACAAGATCGCCACGTTCATCGAGCGTGATGAGAACCGCCCCGCCGGGCAGGGCGCGTTCAAGCAGCGCCGCCTCGGCGTCAATGCCAAGGTTGCGCTTGTCTTCCACCTCGACGATTGAAGCCGGGCCGAGCCCCTGAGCACGGCCCGCCTTGCTGAAGCGGTCGAGATAGTCGGAGATCAGATCAAGCTCCGGCCCCTTGCGCAGCCTGCCCACTGCGCAGATCGTCACCTTCATGGCGGGGCGGGCTCAGACGCGGGCGCCCGTGGGCATCCACATCTTCTCGAGCTGGTAAAATTCGCGCACTTCGGGGCGGAACACATGCACGATCACGTCGGAGGCGTCGATCAGCACCCAGTCGCCCTGATCCTTGCCCTCGATCTTGCAGGTGCGGCCGAACTCTTCCTTCAGCCGTTCCACCAGCTTCTCGGCGATGGCGCCAACCTGCCGCGAGGAGCGGCCCGAGCAGATCACCATGTGATCGGCAATCGAAGACCGGCCGCGCAGGTCGATCGTGACGATATCTTCGGCCTTGTCATCGTCGAGGGAAGCCAGAACGCGCGCCAGAACCTGATCGCTCGTCGTTTCGGCAGTCATCGCGGATGCGGTCATGACTGCCACCGATGCGCCCGAAGAGAGGGGCGCGACAGAGAGTTGAGACAGGACATTGTCCTCCAAGGGCTCACGCGCCGCAAAGACCCCGGCGCCGGGCTGGAGAAAGATTACCATTCGATGCGTCAAATCTCAACCGATCGACGCAGCCCTCGGCGCCGCAGGGCATGTCATGGTTGATGACGCAGGCTGGGCGGGCGACATTTCCTTGCGCGACGAGGGCCGATGCCCTATATCGCGCCCATGATCCGCATTTTCGACATGGATGACCGCGCCCGCCTGCGCGAGCGCTTCTACGGCGAAAGCCGTTCCGTCCTCGCCCGACTTTGATCGTGGCGAAGGGCGTCGACGCCCTGTCTGACCGGCTCACGCCGACCGATCTCTATTCTTCACAGCTATCCAAGTGAGAGAGCCATGTCCGCTCCGAAGACCCTCTATGACAAGATCTGGGATGCCCATGTCGTTTCCGAAGACGCCGATGGCACCTGCCTGCTCTACATCGACCGCCACCTCGTTCATGAGGTGACCTCGCCGCAAGCCTTCGAGGGCCTGCGCCTGACCGGCCGCAAGGTCCGCTGCCCGGAAAAGACCATCGCCGTGCCGGATCATAACGTGCCCACCACCGAGGGCCGCGAGACCCATATCGACAACGAGGAAAGCCGGATTCAGGTCGAGGCGCTCGACAAGAACGCCAAGGATTTCGGCATCAACTACTACCCGGTGACCGATATTCGCCAAGGCATCGTGCATATCGTCGGCCCGGAACAAGGCTGGACGCTGCCGGGGATGACGGTTGTGTGTGGCGACAGCCACACCGCGACGCACGGCGCCTTCGGGGCGCTCGCGCACGGGATCGGCACCTCGGAGGTGGAGCATGTGCTCGCCACCCAGACGCTGATCCAGAAAAAATCGAAAAACATGAAGGTAGAGATCACCGGCAAGCTCAAGCCCGGTGTGACCGCGAAAGACATCACCCTCGCCGTGATCGGCCTCACCGGCACTGCGGGCGGCACCGGCCATGTGATCGAATATTGCGGCGAGGCGATCCGCGCGCTCTCGATGGAAGGCCGGATGACGGTTTGCAACATGGCGATCGAGGGCGGCGCGCGCGCGGGCTTGATCGCACCGGATGAAACCACGTTTGACTATGTGCGTGGCCGTGCCCATGCGCCCAAAGGCGCGCAATGGGAAGCGGCGCTCAATTGGTGGAAGACCCTCTTCACCGATGACGGCGCGCATTTCGACAAGGTCGTGACGATTCGCGGTGAAGACATTGAGCCGGTTGTCACCTGGGGCACCTCGCCCGAGGATGTGCTGCCGATTTCGGCGGTGGTTCCCGCGCCAGAGGATTTCACCGGCGGCAAGGTGGAAGCGGCGAAGCGCGCGCTCGACTACATGGGCCTGACACCGGGCCAGAAGCTCACCGATATCGCCATAGACACCGTGTTCATCGGCTCGTGCACCAACGGGCGGATCGAAGATCTGCGCGCCGCGGCGGAAATCGTGAAAGGCAAGAAGATCAAGGACGGCATGCGCGCGATGGTCGTGCCGGGCTCGGGCCTCGTGCGCCATCAGGCCGAGGAAGAGGGGATCGCGCAGATCTTCATCGACGCGGGCTTTGAATGGCGTCTGGCCGGGTGCTCCATGTGCCTCGCCATGAACCCCGACCAGCTCGGCGAATACGAGCGCTGCGCCTCCACCTCGAACCGCAATTTCGAGGGCCGTCAGGGCTACAAGGGCCGCACCCATCTGGTGAGCCCGGCAATGGCCGCGGCGGCGGCGCTGACCGGGCATCTGACCGATGTTCGCGAGATGATGTAAGGAGCGAGACAGATGGAAAAGTTCACCAAGGTCACCGGCATCGCCGCGCCCATGCCGCTCGTCAACATCGACACCGACATGATCATCCCGAAAGGGTTTTTGAAAACGATCAAGCGCACGGGCCTTGGCGTCCATGCGTTTGACGAAATGCGCTATGACCGGCAGGGCAACGAGAACCCCGATTTCGTGCTCAACAAGCCGCAGTATCGCAAGGCCGAAATTCTCGTCGCGGGCGACAACTTCGGCTGTGGCTCCTCGCGCGAGCATGCGCCCTGGGCGCTGGCGGATTTCGGCATCAAGGTGATTGTCTCGACCTCCTTTGCCGACATCTTCTTCAACAACTCGTTCAAGAACGGGATGCTGCCGATCGTGCTGCCGCAGGCCGAGGTCGATCTTCTGATGGCCGATGCCGAGAAGGGCGCGAATGCGCGGATGACAGTTGATCTTGAGGCGCAGGAGATCACTACCTCGGATGGTCATGTGATCAAGTTCGAGGTCGATCAGTTCAAGAAACATTGCCTGCTCAATGGGCTCGACGACATCGGCCTGACGCTGGAAAAGGTTTCGGCTATTCACGATTTCGAAACAAAATCCGCGCAGAGCCGCCCCTGGGTCTGAACTATCTAGGGGTTCGATACCGCGAGACCACAAGATGTTGAGGCCGCCCACAAGGCGGCCTTATTTTTACTCCAAATTTGATGCAATCAGGCACCACATCAACCCACAAATGGCCTTAAAGGTAAGCGAACCCTATACGAATGATTGCCAGACCAGACGAAATTGGGCAAAACAATGGCACAAACAAGGCAGAACGCCGCAGTCGGCAGGAACGCAAGGCACGGGGGCGGCAGTGTATCGACCCCGGCAGAGGCAAGGGGCAGAACCGTGGTCGCACGCTATCTTGGTGCGCTGATGAGGGCGATTCTCGTCGTCATCGTCATTGCGTTGCCGTCGATGATCCTTCCGTCCGTGAGCGCCGACACCGGGCAGGTGGTGACACTGGTCGCGCTTTTTGCCGCTGCGCTGACGTTTTTCGAATATGCCTCGGTCTATCCCGGCCTTGTCGAGTTTCGCGACGCGCCGCCGTTCAACCGGATCCGCTACGGCGCCCTTCTTGCGATGGTGGGGATGCTCTCGGTGGTGGTGCTGGCGCGATTCGAGCTTTCGACTTTTGCGCAATTCGTCGATGCGCTGGGCGCCGCAATGGCGCGGGTGATCGACATTCCCTACAGCCCGTTGCGGCTTCTGGTGCTGATGCTGCCCAACGACGCTTCGCCCGAACAGGTCACGCTGCTCCGCACGACGGGGGGCGTTGCCTTCATGATCGCGCTTGCGACGCTCGGCTATTTCGTTGGAATGATCCGTGCGCTCGGCTGGCCAATGGGCGGGCAGAGCTTCAACGTCTGGGTCAACCTGCCCACTTTTGACCCGACTGCGGGTGGCGATGTGGTCGAACGCCTGCGCCGCGATGCTTGGTTCAACATTGCGCTGGGCACGCTTTTGCCGTTCCTTGTTCCGGCGGTGATCAAGCTGGGCTCCGCCGGTTTCGCGCCGGTTTCGCTCGAGGCGCCGCAGACGCTGATCTGGACGGTAACGGCATGGGCCTTTCTTCCCACGAGCCTTTTCATGCGCGGCATCGCCATCGGGCGGGTGGCCGAGATGATCGCGCAAAAACGCCGCGCCGCGGAAGGGGGCGCGCTGCAACCGGTCTGATTGTTGCGCTCGCGCTGCCTGCGGGCGCGGAAGAACTGCGACTCGCGACCTATTCCCCCGCGCTCTCTCGCCCCGGCCCCGGGCTGATGCTTGCCGCGATTGCAGGCGGCGCCGATGCGCAGGTTGAGGCCGCGCTCGATATCATTGCGCGCGCCGATCCGGATGTGCTCCTGCTTACCGATCTCGACTGGGATTACCGGGCGGAGGCGCTTTTGGCCCTCTGCGCACGGCTGCGCGCAAAGGGCTTGGATTACAGCCATTTTTTTGCGGCACAGCCGAATACCGGCATCGACTCCGGTTTGGACCTGGATGGCAACGGTCGGGTCGGCGAGGCGCGCGACGCGCAGGGCTACGGCCGGTTCACCGGCCAGCACGGCATGGCGCTGGTGTCGAAACTGCCGATCGGAGCCACGCAGGACTTCTCCGGCTTTCTCTGGGGGGATCTGCCGGAAAGCCGGATCGCGAGCGCGGACCTGCCCGAAGGGGCAGAAACGGCGCTGCGCCTCTCGTCCACTGCACATTGGGACGTGACGGTAAAAACTGCCGCCGGGCAGCTGCATCTCTGGGCCTTTGCGGCGACGCCTCCCGTTTTCGACGGGCCGGAAGACCGCAACGGACGGCGCAATGCCGACGAGATCGGCTTCTGGCGGCACTATCTCGACGGCGCCTTGGCCGAGCGGCCCGCCGCCGCCCCCTTCGTGCTGATCGGAAAGGCCAACCTCGACCCAGATCGCGGCGCGGGGCGGCGCACGGCGATGCGCGATCTGCTCGAAGATCCCCGGTTTCAGGATGCCGCGCCCACCGGCCCCGGCGCGCCCGAAGCGGCGCCGCTAGCCACCGCGGATTTCGGCGGCTCTGTTGGCCCCTTGCGGCTCGATTACATCCTTCCCGCGGCGGGGATCAAGGTCACCGGCGCGGGGGTGATCTGGTCCGAAACCGCCGCGCGGGCTTCCGATCACCGGCTTGTTTTCCTCGATCTGGCGCTCCCCTGAGGGCCGTGCTTGACCCCGCCTCCCCCCTCGGCTAGGCCGCTTGCAACCCTTTTTCCTCTGGAGAAGATCATGGCCAATCCTTCCATTCTCATCCTCGCCGGCGACGGCATCGGCCCCGAAGTCATGGCCGAAGTGAAGAAGATCATCACTTGGTATGGCGAGAAGCGCGATCTCGTCTTTGACGTGAGCGAAGACCTTGTGGGCGGTGCCGCCTATGACGTGCACGGCGTGCCGCTGGCGGATGAAACCATGGCGAAGGCGCAGGAAGTCGATGCGGTGATGCTCGGCGCCGTGGGCGGGCCGAAATACGACGTGCTCGACTTTTCGGTGAAGCCCGAGCGCGGCCTGTTGCGCCTGCGCAAGGAGATGGACCTTTACGCCAACCTCCGCCCCGCGCAATGTTTTGACGCGCTCGCCGATTTCTCCTCGCTGAAAAAGGATGTGGTGGCCGGGCTCGACATCATGATCGTGCGCGAGCTGACCTCGGGCGTCTATTTCGGCCAGCCGCGCGGCATCACCACGCTGGAAGATGGCTCGCGCGTGGGCATCAACACCCAGCATTACACCACCGAAGAGATCCGCCGCGTGGCCCGCTCGGCCTTTGAACTGGCGAAGCGGCGGGGCAACAAGGTCTGCTCGATGGAGAAGGCCAATGTGATGGAATCGGGCATCCTGTGGCGCGAGGAAGTGCAGTGGGTGCATGACAACGAATACCCCGAAGTCGAACTGAGCCACATGTTCGCCGACAACGGCGCGATGCAGCTCGTGCGCTGGCCCAAGCAGTTCGATGTGATCCTGACCGACAACCTCTTTGGCGACATCCTTTCCGACTGCGCCGCGATGCTGACCGGATCGCTCGGCATGCTGCCCTCGGCCTCGCTCGGCGCGCCGATGGCGAATGGTCGCCCGAAGGCGATGTACGAGCCCGTGCACGGCTCGGCCCCTGACATTGCGGGGCAGGGCAAGGCCAACCCGATCGCCTGCATCCTGAGCTTCGCCATGGCGCTGCGCTACAGCTTCGATCTGGGCGACGAGGCGACCCGGCTCGAAAAGGCGGTCGAGAAGGTTCTGGCCGATGGCGTGCGCACGGCCGACCTGATGGGCCCCGAGGGTGGCACGCCGGTCTCGACCGCCGAGATGGGCGACAAGATCCGCGCCGCGCTCGACGCGAGCCTCTGACCCGACTGCGTTCTGACGGGCGCGGGAGGCGAAAGCCTCCCGCGCTTTTGCTTTGCCGCTTGCCGCCGTGCCCCGGCGCCGCATATGCATGGCCCTGCAGGAGGCTGCGATGGTCGGTAAGCAGAATGCAAAAGGCGCCCTTTTGGGGCTGGCGGCCATGGCGGTCTATGCCGCGCATGACGTGGTGGTGAAGGTGCTCGGTGCTGGCTATTCGGCGGTGCAGATCCTGTTCTTCGCTGCGCTTCTGAGCTTTCCGGTGCTGACCGTGATCCTGCTGCGGGACCGCAGTGAGGCCAGCCTGCGCCCGGTGCGCCCCGGGTGGGTGCTCGTGCGGGCCGTTGCCACCGTCGTCAACGGCGTGGCGGCCTTCTACGCCTTCGGGCATTTGCCGCTGGCGCAGGTCTATCCGCTCCTTTTTGCGATGCCGCTTCTGGTCACGGTGATGTCGATCCCGATTCTGGGCGAGAAGGTCGGCTGGCACCGCTGGGCGGCCGTGATCATCGGCCTTGCGGGCGTGCTTATCGTGGTGCGCCCCGGGCAGGCGGAGCTGCAGCTGGGCCATCTTGCAGCGCTCCTTTCGGCGATGGGGGGCGCGCTCGCCTCGGTGATCGTGCGCAAGATCGGTCAGGAGGAACGCTCGCTGGTGCTCTTGCTGTCGCCGCTTCTGGGCAATGTGGTGGCGATGGGGCTGGCGCTGCCGCTCGTCTGGGTGCCGCTTGAACTCCCGGCGCTCGGGTTGATGGGGGTGGTGGCGCTCTTCGGGCTGACCGGCGCCTTTCTTTCGATCCTCGCCTATCGGACCGGCGAGGCGGTGATCGTCGCGCCGATGCAATATTCGCAGATCCTCTGGGCGGTGTTTTATGGCTGGGTGTTCTTTCATGAGCGGGTCGATGCGGTGACGCTGCTGGGGGCCAGTGTCGTGATCGGCTCGGGGCTCTACATCGTCTGGCGCGAAAGCACCGGGGCGACGTCGCGTTTCAAGCCGGTTCTGGCAAGTCGCGGGCGCAGCGAAACCGCCACCACGCCGCGCCCTTCGATTCTGCAACGCGCGCTCAATATCGGCGGTCGCGGAGGGCGCTGAGCGGGGCGCCGAAACGTCGCGGCAGGAAAGCGCACGAATCCCCCTTGCAAATGTCGGCGCGGTTCGGTAACTCGCCCCTCACGGTCGGAGCGTAGCGCAGCCTGGTAGCGCACCTGCTTCGGGAGCAGGGGGTCGGAGGTTCGAATCCTCTCGCTCCGACCAATTTTCCCCCAAATTAGAATCGCTTAGCGGAATCCCCTTCCGGGGCAGTCAGCGATATGACCTGTTCAGTAAGCCGTTAGTAAGCAGCCGAGGCAGGTCCGAACGGTGAATCGCTCTCGAAAGCGCCCCCGCAACCCATGCTGCGAGGGCGCCTGCCGTTGCGAGCGGCAAAGGAGGTCCGCTGACGGCTGCGGTCGTTGGATTAACGAGGGACGAACCGCTGTGCCTCGCGCGGGTGGCAAGGCCGCGTGCTGTGGCGTGCCGTCCTTTGGCGCCGCAGCTAGGGTGTCCGTCGCCGCCCACGGGGCGGCAGCTTACAGTCGTCGCACATCCTGACCCTGACCACATCGTCAGACCAAAATGGTGCGGCGCATCTCATGCAGACCCGCCAGCCAACACGGCGCACCACACGCGGCGGCTTGCAGTCAAGGTCCAGCACGGGTTCGCGGCGCTTGCCGCCATCCCACGCCCTTGCCTTCCAGGCAGGAGCAGCGAACCCGTACTCGTTGGGGCGCGGCGGTGCTGGCGCTACAGCGCTGGCCTCGTGCTTGCCGCCACCTACCCCCTGAACCGGGGCGACTCGCGGCTGTGCGGGCGGCTGTGCCGGGCACCGCTGCGCGGTCGTGCCCCGCCTCCATGCAGCTAACCACGCAGGCTCGATCACCTCGCCATTTGCCACGTTCCGTCCTCCTCCCACCGAGCGAGGCAGTCGATGGGAAAGTCCTGCGCGAGGTGAGCCTCCTTCTGGCCTCGGCGATCTGTCATGCCTGTCCCTCATCACCGCAGAACAAGCTGCCGCTGTCCGGAAGCTCAGCGTTGAGGTCATCGAACCGATAGAAGCACGAACACGTCTTGGATGTAGCGAGGGGACATTTGCCAGCATTCTGAAAGCCGGTTTGGTCCGCCCTTTCCAGGAAGCCTGCCAGTTGCGTTGGTATTTCAGGCAAGATGTCCGCGCCCTCATTGACCGCATTCTGGAACTGCCCGTGGAGATGTTTCTGACGACAGCTTTTCCCTGACAACTGCCGCACAGGCTTCCAAGCGTTCGATAGGTGAACTTCTTCGAATGCTGGTGAGCCATGAAGTGCCGGTGATGCGCCTCGGAAACGGTGAGCCACTGCTGGCGAGCGTTGTGCTCACTCGAAAAACGGTTTCAGATCTCTGTCCGTCCCACGGGGGGCGCGGGATCCTTCGGTCCGAGGCTGCGAAAACGCTTGGTGTGTCGGACAGGACCGTTGCCCGGCGGCTGCGTCTCAGCCAGCTTGAGTCGCTGGAAGAACGTCATCCGATGACAGGGGGCACCTTCTTTACGGTGAACAGGGCCAGCCTAGCAGGTTGCTGAAATAGTCAGGCGACGAGAAGGATCTTCCGTGATCGGGAGTTTCTGCGGCTGCGTGTCCCTCCGGGCCGCCACGCTTCCGCGTCA
>NZ_OBMT01000011.1 GCF_900217815.1 Rhodobacter maris | reverse complement strand
GAAGCTAGAGCGCCGATATGTCTCGGTCCGCAGTCGCTTTCGCGCCCAAACCGCCCACATATCTCTTCAGATATCCATCAATGTCAAAGAGCAGGGAAACAAATTCAACTAGTTGCGCCCAATCTCGTGGCGCCGCTAGCCAACCTCATCTCCATTTTTTCCTTCGCTTTCAGTCGCTTGCGCTTCCGTCCGCTACACCGTCGCGCTGTGTTCCGCTTCGGTGAGGGGCTATCTACGGATCTCCATCCCCCTCCGCAACCCCCTTTCACAAAAAATCCAAAACTTTTTCCAACACAACGCCAAACTCCCTTGTTTCATTGAAAGAATCCCGAAAACTTTCCTCCCGAAACACAGCCACAGCCCCTCAATAACCTCACCCGAACCACCCCGGGAAACACAAAACGAAAGAATCTTGCGCGAATAGGGGTGACAGCGAAACAGGATCCAGTGAATCGTAGAGGAATCGCCCGCCCCCTGATCACCCCTGTCTCGCGCGCCGAGAATCCGCGCCGGAAGCGTCGCCCCGATCCCCTCGGCCCGGCACACGATCTGTGCCAAAAGCGTCAGTCCGGAAGGGTCCCGCAACGAGGGGCAAGACCGGCATCGACCTTGCCGTCGGGGGCCGGGGTGTCGCTGGATGCGGTGCAGGGCACCACCGAGAACCATCACCGAGAACGATCACGGGCGGCGCCGGGGCGGTGAGGTTGCCCCGGCCATCGCATGCCGTGCGCGGTGCCTGCCGGCAAGATCAGCGCCCCGGCGGGCGCCGCAGTTTACTGGCGGCGCAGTGCCTCGATCTGATTGACCCGCACCTGACGCAGCGCTTCCACGAGCATCGCGGCGAGGATGCCGAAGTTCAGGAAGCCCCCTGCCCCGGTCATGCCGCCAAGGATCCGCCACTCCTGCGGCAGGATCACGTCGCCGTATCCGAGCGTGGTATAAGAGACGAGCGAGAAATAGACCGCCGCCTCCATCGAGTGAAAGACGCCGAGCACCCGGTAACAGAGCGCCCAGAACCAGACCCCCACCGTGACCACCGCCATCGCCCAGAAGGTAATCAGCAGAAGAACGATCAGAAGCTTCGGCCGGTAGGGGCGGCGCATCAGCCAGCCATGCCAGCGCAGGAACGCCCATTCCATCAGCCAGGCCGCGAGCCCGGCGACCAGCACATTGCCGAGGATCATCCCCGATCCGATCAGAATTTGCAAAAACATCGCCGCCTCCCCGCGCCTGTCTTGCGCTACTGCCCCGCGGGCGCTCCGGTCAAGCGTGATGGCGCCGCACTGGACATGGCGCCCCGGCTCCCCTATTTCGGGCGGATCATGGCCCAGAAATCCGACCCCAATTCCAAGCTGATCGCCGAGAACCGGCAGGCGCGTTACCATTACGCGATCGAGGATGATCTCGAGGCCGGGATCGTGCTCATGGGTTCGGAGGTGAAAAGCCTGCGCACCGGGCAGTCCAACATTGCCGAGAGCTATGCCTCGGTGGAGAATGGCGAGTTGTGGCTGATCAACTCCTATATCGCCGCCTACAAGGAGGCGGGCGTGTTCGGCCATGAGGAGCGGCGGCATCGCAAGCTTCTGGTCTCGAAAAAGGAGCTGAGCCGGCTCTGGAGCGCGATCGGCCGTGAGGGCATGACGCTGGTGCCGCTCGCGATGTATTTCAACGACAAGGGCCGGGTGAAGCTGAAGCTCGGCATCGCCAAGGGCAAGAAGCTTGCCGACAAGCGCGAGACCGAGGCCAAGCGCGACTGGAACCGACAAAAGCAGCGCCTTTTGAAGCAGCACGGATAAGAGCTTCGGCCTTGCTCCCATGATCGTGCGAGTCTAAGCACGAAACGATCACTGGAGGGCAAGCGATGGCTATGGACGACCCGAAAACGCTCGTTTCCACCGACTGGCTGGAGGCACATCTGCGCGACCCGGATCTGCGCATTCTCGATGGCTCCTGGTTCCTGCCGCAAATGGGGATCGACGCGAAAGCGGCCTATGACGAGGCGCATATTCCCGGCGCACGGTTTTTCGACATCGACGAGATCAGCGACACCCGGTCAGAGCTGCCGCATATGGCGCCGCCGGTCGAAAAATTCATCTCGCGGATGCGGGCGATGGGCGTGGGCGATGGCCATCAGGTCGTGGTCTATGACCAGAAGGGGATCTTCTCCGCCCCGCGCGTGTGGTGGACTTTCCGGCTGATGGGCAAGACCGATATCGCCGTGCTCGATGGCGGCTTGCCGAAATGGATCGCCGAGGGGCGTGAAGTGGAAGACATGCCGCCCGTGCTGCGCGACCGCCACATCACCGTGCAGCGGCAGGCAAGCCTCGTGAAGGATGTCACCCAGGTCGCCCATGCCTCGAAGCTCGGCGATCACGAGATCATCGATGCGCGCGCGCATGGCCGTTTCATCGGGGCCGATCCCGAACCGCGGCCGGGGCTGCGCCAGGGTCATATCCCGGGTTCGAAGAATGTGCCTTGGGACAGCGTTCTGACCGATGCGGGCACGATGAAATCGCCCGAGGCGCTGCGCGCGGTGTTCGAAGCGGCGGGCGTCGATCTTTCCAAACCCGCGATCACTACCTGCGGCTCGGGCGTCAGTGCGGCACTGCTCGCCTTCGCGCTCGAACGCATCGGCCACCGCGACCATGCCGTTTATGACGGGGCCTGGGCCGAATGGGGCATGTTCAACGACCTCAGGGTCGCAACCGGAGAAGCATGATGTTCAATTCCCTCAAAGCGCAGGCGCCGGACAAGATCCTGGCCCTGATGGGTCAGTTTCGCGCCGACCCGCGGCCTGAGAAGATCGACCTCGGCGTCGGTGTCTACAAGGACGCCGAGGGCCGGACCCCGGTGATGCGGGCGATCAAGGCCGCCGAAAAGCAGCTTTGGGACAGCGAGACGACGAAGACCTATACCGCGCTCGCGGGCGAGCCGGCTTTTCATGCGGTGATGGCGGAGATGGTGCTCGGCGCGGGCTATCCGGCCGAACGGCTTTCCTGCCTCGCCACGGTGGGGGGCACCGGCGCCTGCCGTCAGGGCTTTGAGCTTGCGCGCATGGCGAACCCGGGTGCCACAGTCTGGGTCTCCGATCCGACCTGGCCGAACCACCTCTCGATCCTCGCCTTCATGAAGCAGGACTACAAACTCTACCGTTACTTCGACAGCGCCGCGCGCACGGTGGCGTTTGAGGCGATGATGGAAGACCTCGCCGCGGTGAAAGCGGGCGATCTGGTGCTGCTGCACGGCTGCTGCCACAACCCGACCGGCGCGAACCTCACGCTCGAGCAATGGGCCGCCGTGGCCGACCTGCTGGAGGCGAAAGGCGCGGTGCCGATGATCGACCTCGCCTATCAGGGCTTCGGCGACGGGCTCGATCAGGATGCCGCGGGCACCCGGCTGATTGCCTCCCGCCTGCCCGAGGTGATCATCGCGGCGTCGTGCTCGAAGAACTTCGGCATCTACCGCGAGCGCACCGGCTGCCTGATGGTGCTCTCCGATGCGGCCGCGAAAGAGGTCACGCAAGGTACCCTTGCCTACCTCAACCGGCAAAACTACTCCTTCGCGCCCGATCATGGATCGCGGCTGGTGACGATGGTGCTCTCCGATCCGGCCCTGAAAGCGGACTGGATGGCGGAGCTCGAAGAGGTGCGCAACGGCATGCTGGGCCTGCGCGAGCAACTTGCCGCCGAGCTGCGCCAGCTCTCCAACTCCGACCGCTTCGACTTCATCGCCCGCCACCGCGGCATGTTCTCGCGGCTGGGCGCGAGCCCCGAAGCGGTGGAAAAGATGCGTGTCGATAACGGCATCTACATGGTTGGCGATTCGCGGCTCAACATCGCCGGGCTGAACACCAAGACCGTGCCGGTTCTCGCACGAGCGATCATCGCCGCGGGCGTGTGAGCGCAAACACAGCGATGTGAATGGACGGCCCCCGCGGGGGCCGTCTTTTTTTGATTATGTCACTTGAATTGATAAGCACGCTTATAATATATCTGCTCACCTCCTGGAGGATGAGATGAGTGATTGCGAGATACCCCGTGAAAGCCTCGGCTTTCTGTTGCAAGACGCGACGCGACTGATGCGGCGCCGGTTCGAGCTGCGCGCCGCCGATCTTGGCCTGACCTCGTCGCAGTGGCGGCTTCTGGTCACGTTGATGAAACGCGGGCCCCAGCCGCAGGCGCGGCTGGCCGAATTTATCGAAATCGAGCCGATCTCGCTCTCGCGCCTTGTCGATCGGATGCAGGAGGCGGGCTGGGTCGAACGCCGCCCCGACCCGACCGACCGGCGGGTGCGCATCGTCCATCCGACCGAACGCACGAAGACCGCGATCCGCGAGGTCAAGGATATCGCCGAAGCCATTTACGCCGATGCGCTCGACGGCCTTTCCTCCGAAGCGCGGCAAAACCTGATCGACGCTCTGCGCCGGATCATCTGCAACCTTTCCCAAACGACCGAGACCACCGATGAGTGCTGAAGCCCAAAGCCTGAAGAGAAAACCGAAAACCCTGCTGATGGCGGCGCTTCCGCTCGCGCTGGTCGCCGCCGGCCTGTGGATCTGGCTCGAGTCAGGCCGTTACGAGAGCACCGACAATGCCGCCGTGCAACAGGCGCGGATTTCCGTCGCCTCGGACATCTCCGGCCGGGTGACCGGTGTCTATGTTGCCGACAATGCGCTGGTGAAAGCGGGCGATCCGCTCTTCCAGGTCGACCCCGAGCCCTACAAGCTGGCGCATGCGCAAGCCGAGGCGGCGCTCGCCCAGGCCCGGCTCACAGTCGAGCAACTGCGCGCCGCCTGGGCCGCCGCCGTGGCCGAAGAGAAGGTCGCGCAGGACAATGCCGATTACCTTGCCACCGAACTGAAGCGGCAGGAGGCGATCACCGGACGCGGCGCGGGCACTGAATCGGCGCTCGACGAGGCGCGCCACAATGCTTCTTCGGCGCTGCAATCGCTGGCGGCCGCGCGGCAAAACGTGGTCGCTGCGCTGGCCGCGCTGGGCGGCGATCCGGATGTGAAGACAGACGATCACCCCACGGTGCAGGCCGCGCTTGTCGCACGCGATACCGCCGCCTACAACCTCGGGCTGACCACGGTGAAAGCGCCAGCCGATGGCGTGATCTACAAGGCCGACAGCTTCAAGAAAGGCCAGTTCGTCAGCACCGGCGCCGCGCTCTTCTCGCTGGTCGAAACCGGCGACACCTGGATCGAGGCGAATTTCAAGGAAACCCAGATCGGCCATATGGAACCCGGGCAGAAGGCCAAGGTGGAATTCGACACGTTCCCGGGCGAGGAGTTCGAGGCGGTGGTGAGCGCTGTCGGGGCGGGCACGGGTGCGGAATTCTCGCTGCTCCCGGCGCAGAACGCCACCGGCAACTGGGTCAAGGTCACCCAGCGTGTGCCGGTGATGCTGCGTCTTCTGCCCGGCGAGACCACGACCGGGCTGCGCACCGGGCTTTCTGCCTCGGTCACGGTGGACACCAAGGCGAAGACCCATCTCGATGCGCTGGTGAAGCAGATCGAGGCGAACCCGGCCCACGCCGACACCGGGAACTGAGCCAATGTCCACCGGTCACACCGAGGTCAAGCATCACGGGCTGATCACCGCCTCGCTGATGCTGGCCACGATCATGCAGGTACTCGACACCACGATCGCCAACGTCGCCCTGCCCGCGATGCGCGCCGACCTCGGCGCCTCCTCGGATACGATCAACTGGGTGCTCACGTCCTATATCGTCGCCGCCGCCATCGCCACGCCGCTTTCGGGCTGGTTCTCCGAACGGTTCGGGCGCAAGGAGGTGTTCATCGCCTCGGTCGCCGGTTTCGTCCTCACGTCGATGTTTTGCGGCATCGCCTGGAGCCTCGAGTCGATGGTGTTCTTCCGCATGGCCCAGGGCGTATTCGGCGCCGCCATCGTGCCGCTCAGCCAGACCTTCCTGCTCGACATCAACCCGCGCGAAAAGCACGGTCAGGCAATGGCGATCTGGGGTGCGGGGATCATGGTCGGCCCGATCATCGGCCCGACCCTCGGCGGCTACCTGACGGATACATTCAACTGGCGCTGGGTGTTCTATATCAACGTGCCGCTGGGCGCGATCGCGTTGATGGGCTGCGCCGCCTATCTGCCCAATATGGCTCGCCGGATCCGGCGGTTCGATTTCATCGGCTTTGCCGCGCTCGCCATCGGCGTCGGCGCACTGCAATTGCTGCTCGACCGCGGGGGCGAGGTGGACTGGTTCAACTCCGCCGAAATCTGGATCGAACTCGCCATCTCCCTGAGCGGCTTCTGGGTCTTCGTGATCTGGATCATGGGCACCGAGCACCCTTTCCTCGATCCGCGGATGTTTCTCGACCGCAACTTCTCGACCGGTCTTGTTTTCATCTTCGTCGTCGGCATCATCCTGCTCGCATCGCTGGCCCTCCTGCCGCCGATGCTGTCTGGCCTCTTCAGCTATCCGATTGTCACCACCGGCCTCGTGATGGCGCCGCGGGGCGTCGGTACGATGATCATGATGATGGCCGCGGGCAAGCTGATCCGGGTGATCGACCCGCGCAAGATCGTTGTCACCGGGCTCCTGCTTGCCGCATGGTCGCTCTACATCATGACCGGTTTCGGCCCGGAAATGAACGCCACGCCGATCGTCGTTTCGGGCTTCATTCAGGGGCTCGGGCTCGGGCTCGTGTTCGTGCCGCTCTCGACCGTGGCCTTCGCCACGATCGAACCGCAGTATCGCGGCGATGCCACCGCGCTCTTCAGCCTCGTGCGCAATATCGGCTCCTCGATCGGCATCTCGGTGGTCACCCTGCTGCTCACCCGCAATACGCAGATCAACCATACTGAACTCGCGACCAATATCTCGATGCTCGATCCGCAATTCTCGGCCCTGATGAGCGGACAGTTCGGCGCGCTCCTGAAGTCGATGACGCTGACCTATGGCGAATCTGCCTTCTGGACCGTGATCAACCAATCCGTCACTGCGCAGGCGATGATGATTTCCTACATCGATGACTTCAAGGCGCTGATGTGGGTGACACTCGCCGCGGTGCCGCTCGCGCTTTTGCTGCGCAAACCCTCGGCGCCAGCGCCGGGCGCGCTTCCGGTCGCCGCAGACTGAGCCTGACCGGCACAACGGAAAAGGCCCGGGGTCCCCCCCGGGCCTTTCTGGTGATGTGCCGCTCTTACGAGTGGTAGGCGCTTTCGCCGTGGGTCGTGAGGTCCAGACCCTGACGTTCGTCATCCGCCGCAACGCGCAGGCCAGTGACCGCCTTGACGATGTAAAGCAGGATCAGCGAACCGACGCCCGACCAGACGATGGTCACGAGAACCGCTTTCGCCTGGATGAACACTTGCGAAGCGATCGAGAAATCGTCGCCGCCGGTGCCACCGAAGGAGGGGGCCATCAGCACGCCGGTCATGATCGCGCCGACCATCCCGCCGACACCGTGAACGCCGAAGACGTCGAGGCTGTCGTCGTATTTCAGCATCGCCTTCACCTTGGTGACGAAGAAGTAGCACACCGGGGATACGAGGAGGCCGAGCACGATCGCCCCCACCGGACCCGAGGTGCCGCAGGCCGGGGTGATCGCCACGAGGCCTGCCACCATGCCCGAGGCGGCGCCGAGACCCGAGGGCTTGCCACGGAAGAGCGCCTCAACGGCAACCCAGCTCACCACCGCGGCGGCAGTCGCCACGAAGGTATTGAGCAGGGGCAGCGCGGCAGCGGCGGTCGCTTCGAGGTTCGACCCGGCGTTGAAACCGAACCAACCCACCCAGAGCATCGCAGCGCCGGTCATGGTGAGCGTCATCGAGTGCGGCGCCATGTTCTCTCTGCCAAGACCGATGCGCGGGCCGATCACGAAGGCGAAGACAAGCGCGGTGATCCCGGCGTTGATGTGCACAACGGTGCCGCCCGCGAAGTCGATGGCGCCCCAGTTGAAGATCAGGCCCGAACCATCCCAGACCATATGGGCGATCGGGAAATAGATCACGGTGACCCAGAGGATGGTGAAGAGCACCACGGCCGAGAATTTCACCCGCTCGGCGAAAGCGCCGACATAGAGCGCGGGCGTGATCGCGGCGAAGGTCATCTGGAAGGCGATGAAGACATATTCGGGCAGCACGACACCATCGGTGAAGGTGGCCGCGGTCGAATCAAGGTTCACGCCGGACAGGAAGAGCTTGCCCAGGCCGCCCCAGAACGGGTTGGTGCCGCCGCCAAAGGCGAAGGAATAGCCCCAAAGCACCCAGACGATCATCACCACCGAGGTGATCATCGTGGTCTGCATCAGCACGGAGAGCATGTTCTTGGTGCGCACGAGGCCGCCGTAGAACAGCGCGAGGCCCGGCACGATCATGAACAGGACGAGCACCGAGGCGGTCATCATCCATGCCACGTCGCCCTTGTCGATGACCGGCGCGGTTTCCACAACTTCGGCCACGGCTTCGGCCGCAGCGGCCGTCTCCTGAGCGAAGGCGGGCAACGCCAGCGCGGAAAGCGCCGCGGCAAGGCCCGAAATTTTTGCGAGGTTTTTCATTTGTCTCTGGTCCCCCTGAGCTTGCTTAGAGCGCGTCGTCGCCGGCTTCGCCGGTGCGCACCCGCACCGCCTGGTTGACGTCGAGCACGAAGATCTTGCCATCGCCGATCTTGTCGGTCTTGGCGGCTTTCAGGATCGTCTCGACCACTTCATCGGCAAGGCCATCGGCCACGACGATCTCGAGCTTCACCTTCGGCACGAAATTGACCGCATATTCGGCCCCACGATAAATTTCCGTGTGCCCCGACTGAGCGCCGAAGCCCTTGATTTCCGTCACCATCATGCCGCGCACGCCGATGGCGGTGAGCGCCTCGCGCACCTCCTCGAGCTTGAACGGCTTGATTGCTGCAATGATGAGTTTCACTGTATGTCCCTTCCTATTGTCAGCACTCCCCGATGCCCCGGAGGCACCGCACGGACGTAGAAGGCGCGGGAAGGGGGGTTCGCACAAGGACGCCCGCCTCATTCCTGAGCAAGCCAAATCCGATTCCGGACCCCGGAAGCAGAAATTGGGCAATGCGCATAAAATTTAAGCACAGCAAAAACCGAATCGTGATGCGTTGCGGCTCGAAATGGCTGCGACCTGCGTGTAAGTTGCCCAAAACAACGGGCACGGACGGACAATGGCAGGATCGGGCGGGCGGCGCGGGCCTTTGGTGGCAGACAAGCGATATGCAGCGAAACAAGGTACGAAAGCGGCGCCGAAACCGGCCTCTGCGGCAAAGAACACACCCGCGCGCAAGCCCCGCAAACCCCGCCGCAGCGGCCCGATCCGCAGCTTCTTCTTCGGGTTTTTCGGGCTCGTCTGGCGGGTGATCTGGGGCTTCAGCTGGCGCTCGGCAGCCGTTGTGGGGCTGATTCTGGGGCTCGCGACCTTTTATTTCTACAGCCAGTTGCCCGATTACACGGCACTTCTCGATGGCCGCAACCGCGGCTCGGTGACGATGCTCGACCAGTCCGGCCAGGTCTTTGCCTGGCGCGGCGAGACCTTCGGCGGCCAGACGACGGCGGACAACGTCTCGCCCTACCTGCGCAACGCCATCGTCGCCACCGAAGACAAGCGCTTCTACCGCCATTTCGGTGTCAGCCCGCGCGGCATCATTTCGGCGATCCGTATCAACCTTTCCGAGGGACGGGGGCCGCTTTCAGGGAACGGAGGCTCGACGATCACGCAGCAGGTTGCCAAGCTTCTCTGCCTCGGCGTGCCCTATGACCCGAAGCGCTGGAAGACCGAGGCCGATTACGAGACTGACTGTCGCTCCGGCGGCGTGACGCGCAAGGTCAAGGAAATCCCCTACGCGCTGGCGATGGAGATCAAGTATTCCAAGGATGAAATCCTGACAATCTACCTCAACCGCGCCTATCTCGGTGCGGGCGCGCGCGGCTTCGAGGCTGCGGCGCAGCGCTATTTCGGCATCTCGGCCGCCAATGTGAACCCGCAGCAGGCCGCGATGCTGGCCGGGTTGCTGAAGGCGCCCTCGACCTATGCGCCGACGACCAACCTCAAGCGCTCGCAGGAGCGCGCGGGCATGGTGCTGGCGCTGATGCATGAACAGGGGTATCTGACCGACACGCAATGGACCGAAGCGCGCGCGCATCCCGCCACGCTCTCGCAGGCAGCCCAGGCGCGCGCGGGCGGCTATTTTGCCGATTGGGTGATGGATTCGATCCCCGATTTTCTCGCCCGCGACACCACCGAAGACGTGGTGATCCGCACCACGCTTGACCAGCGCGTCCAGACCGCGGCCGAACAGGCGCTGAAAAGCGTGTTCGAGACCAAGGTCAAGGACGGCTCGGAAGCAGAGGCCGCGATCGTGGTGATGTCGGCCGATGGCGCGGTGCGCGCAATGGTCGGAGGGCGCGCCTCCAAGGTCTCCGGCGCCTTCAACCGCGCCACGCAGGCGCGCCGCCAGACCGGCTCCACGTTCAAACCCTTCGTCTATGCCGTCGCACTCGACATGGGCTGGACACCCGACACGATCGTCGAGGATGCGCCGCTCACCATCTACGTGCCGGGCTCCGGTCCCTGGACGCCGAAGAACTACGACAAGGACTATCTCGGTGCGATCCCGCTCTGGAAGGCGCTCGCGAAATCGATCAACACCGCCACAGTACGGGTGGGGCAGGCGGTGGGCTTTGATGCCGTGCGCCGCGCCGCAACCGATTTCGGCTTCGCCTCCGATCTGGCGAAAGGCCCCGCAGTGGTGCTCGGTGTCTCGGAGTCCACACTTCTCGAAATGACTGGCGCCTTTGCCGGCATTCTCAACGGCGGCTCCTCGGTCCGGCCCTACGGGCTCACCGACCTGCGGCTGAAAGGCGACAGCGATCCGCTTTTCGGTGCGGGTGGCGGCATGGGCGAGCGGGTAATCTCTGAAAAGGCCGCGCGCGAACTTATGTGGATGATGCATCAGGGGGTCGAGCAGGGCACCGGCATGCGCGCGCGCCTTGAGGGCCGCGAAGTGGCGGGCAAGACCGGCACCACCCAGGCCGCCCGCGATGCCTGGTTCATCGGCTTCACCGCCGATTACGTGGCGGGCGTCTGGATGGGGTATGACAACAACCGTCCCCTTTCGGGCGTGACCGGCGGCGGGCTTCCCGCCGAGATCTGGCACGAGGTCATGGCACGCGTCGAAGAGGGCCAGCCGGTCAATCCTCTGCCGATGGCCCAGCCCGAGGAATGGCGCGCGGGTGCGGCTTATGCCGGGCAGACCTGGAACTCGGGCGATCCGATCCCCGAGGGGGGCGTGCCGGTGGTGAACGGGCAACTGATGGCGCCCGGCCAGGTGCCGCCGCAGCCCGAGACGCGCAGCAAACCGCAAGGCCTGGGCCAGGCGATCGATTCCCTGCTGCGCGGCCTTTACTGACGAAAACGCGGCCCCGAAGGGCCGCGGGTCACCTTCGGATGTGCGCAGCCGCTCAGCTCGCCGTTTTCAAATCGGCGATCAGCGCGTCAAGGCTGCCGCGGCGGGCATCGAGCATCGCACCGATCTCGGTGCGCTCGGCCGCGAGCATGTTCACGCCCTCGATGATGATGTTGAAGAACAGGTTCTTGCCCGACTTGTCAGACACATGCCAGAGCGCCTCGAACGGCGCCTGGCCGCGCAGATGCGCCACCGTCTTCACTTCGTAGAAGGTCTTGACCTTGCGCGCGCCTTCCACCTCGAAACGCGCGCCGATGAATTCGTTGAAGCGCTTGCCATATTTACGCGAGATATAGCCGCGGAACGCCGTGGTGAAGGCCGACATCTGGCCCGGGCTCGCCTGCCGCGCGGCAACGCCCAGCGCCGAGCGCGCGATCGTCGGCACATCCGCGTATTTGGTGAAGATCGCCTCGAATTGCGCATAGAGCGCCGCGCCCGATTTGCCCGAATCGATCGCGGCATTGACGTCGTTCACCGCCTGACCGATCAGCGCCCGCGCCTGCGCATCATCGAGCGCGAAAGCCGGGCCGGGGCGCAAGGGGCCGAGCGCGACAAGCGCGCTGGCGCCCGCCCCCAGAATCACGCCGCGCCGGGTGGCACGGGTCTCATTGTGCATCGGGCTCTCCATAAGGATCGGCATAGGGATCCCAGGCTTCCTCATCATTCGTCTCCTCGCCCGCCACCTGGTGGCGGCGCATCTGCAGATAAAGCAGGCGTTCCTGCGCATAGCTGTCGGCGCTGTCATAGAGCACGGATTCGACGATATCGCCGTGCTGTTTGCGCTCGGCCACCTTGCCACCGACCGAAACCGTGCCAGCGACTGTCGCCTCGCGCGCGTCAAACGCATTGCCAAGCGGATCCAGCGCGAAATCGACGACCCGACCCACGGCATCGCGCGCCGTCGACGGGCCGAGGAGGGGCAGCTCCACATAAGCGCCCTCGCCCACCCCCCAGACGGCCAATGTCTCGCCAAAATCGGTATCGGTCTCGGGCAGGGCCAGCGCATGGCCGGCCGGATCGAAGATCCCGCCGATGCCGATCGTGGTGTTGATCACGAAACGGAACGTGTTCTTGACCGCCGGTGCGGGACGGCCCTGCAGGAGCGAGTTGACCACCTTCCCCGGCAAGGACAGGTTCGACCCCGCATTCGAGAAGCCGCGATAGACCGCATTGTCAACGCTGCGCGGCTCGCCGGGGCGTGCCTTGAAGAGGGCGCGGTCGACACCTTTGTTGAAGGCATGGATCTGCCGGTTCGTGGACTCGTAGGGGTCATTGATTCCCCCGGGCGTGGCAGGCCCCGCCGATATGGTTCCACCGCCACATCCTGCCAGAGCGACACTCGCGAGCAGGCAAAGACCGAAAATTTTCCGCATCATTCCCCCGGCAGCCCCGCGCCGGATGCGTCAAGGCAGGTGACAATCACTGTTTTTTGGGTCAAACCCCTGCCCAGCATTAAGGACGCATCGCGGAGGAAACAAGGCGCTGCGGCATAATTTATGGTTTGGCCGCACCGGACGGGCCGCCGCAGGGCGCGGCTCGGCAGGGAATCGCCGGTCATGCGTGGAGACGAGGCATGAAACGAGACGAGCTGGCCGCAGGCAAGGCCGAACTGCGGGCCGCGCGCCGCCAGGACCGGCGGTTGTTCTGGGCGGTCGGGCTGTTTTCGGCCTTCGTCAACCTGCTGATGTTGACCGGGCCGCTGTTCATGCTTCAGGTCTATGACCGGGTGCTTGGCGCGCGCTCGGTGGAAACGCTCACCGCGCTCTTCCTGCTCGTGATGTTTCTCTTTGCCGCAATGGGCCTGCTCGACCATGCCCGCGCACGGCTCGCCGCCCGGATTGGCGCGCGCCTGCAGGCGCGGCTCGAATCGCGGGTCTTCGATGCGGCGCTGCGCCGCAATGCGCTCGCCCCCAATGACTCGGTCTCCGCCGCGGGCCTGCGCGATCTCGACTCGATCAACCGCTGCCTTTCCGCACCGGTCTTTCTTGCGCTTTTCGACCTTCCGTGGGTGCCGATCTTCCTGTCGGCAATCTTCCTGTTTCACCCCATGCTCGGACTGCTCTCGATCGGTGGCGGGGTGTTCCTGATCTTTGCAACCTTGCTCAACCAGACGCTCAGCGCCCGCCCGCTGGCCGAGGCCACCGGAACGCAGATGCGCTCCGACCGGCTGGCCGATCAACTGCGCGACGAGGCGGAGCTGGTGCAGGCGCTCGGGATGCGCGCGGCGGCGTTCCGGCGCTGGCAGCAGGCGCGTGGACGGGCCGTGGAAGCCAGCCTCGGCGCGGCCGATCTGGGCGGCAGCTTTTCCACCTTCACCCGCACCTTCCGGCTTTTCCTGCAATCGGCGATCCTTGCGCTCGGGGCCTGGCTCGTGTTGCAAGGGCAGCTCACCCCCGGCGCGATGATCGCGGGCTCGATCCTGATGGGCCGAACGCTCGCGCCGGTCGAGCAGGCGGTGGCGGGTTGGGCTGTCCTCGCCCGCGCACGCGATGGCTGGGGCCGGCTCGCGCTCCTGCTCACCGCGACCCCGCCGGAGCAACCCCGCACGCCCCTGCCGCGCCCGCGCGCGGCACTCGAGGCGCAAGCACTCACCGTCGTGCCGCCCGGCGCGCAGGTGCCCACGCTGCGCGCCGTCTCCTTCCGGGTCGACCCAGGCCAGGCATTGGGTGTCATCGGCCCCTCGGGCGCGGGCAAATCCACCCTGGCGCGGGCGATCTGCGGGCTCTGGCGCCCCGCCAATGGCTCCCTGCGGCTCGATGGCGCCACGCTCGATCAGTTCGACCCCGATGTGCTGGGCCATCTGGTCGGCTATCTGCCCCAGAGAGTCGGGCTGTTTGACGGCACGATCGCCGAGAACATCGCCCGCCTCGCCGAGCGGCCGGACCCGGAGATGGTCGTCGATGCGGCCAAACGCGCCGCCGCGCATCAGCTCATCCTCGATCTGCCCGAGGGCTATGATACGAAGGTCAGCCAGACCGGCGGGCGGCTTTCGGGCGGGCAGATCCAGCGCATCGGCCTTGCCCGCGCGCTTTACGGCAACCCGGTGCTTCTGGTGCTCGACGAGCCCAATGCCAATCTCGACAACGAGGGCAGCCAGGCCCTCAACGCTGCGGTGCGGGGCATGAAAGCGGCGGGCGGCGCGGTTTTGATCATGGCGCACCGCCCGGCCGCAATCGCCGAATGCGACACGCTTCTGGTGCTCGACAACGGCACCCGCCGCGCCTTCGGACCGCGTGAAGAGGTGCTCAAGGCGATGGTGCAGAACGCTGCGGAACTGACCCGCAAACCGAGCCCCGGAGGTGTGGCATGACCCGCAAGACCGACACAGAACCGGGCCGGACGCCCCAGGAACTTGCCCCCGGCTTGGCGCCGACAGAAGCCGCAGCGCAGCGCTCGGCCGAGGATCTGGTGCGCGAAGCCGTCACCCCTCGCGGGCTTTCGACGCGTCCCAAAGCTGCGGCCATGGCCCCGGCGGCACCCGCCCCGGGCACATCGGGCGGCGCGGCGCCCCCTTCCGCACGGCTCTCGCCCCGGATCGCGCTCGCGATCGGCTTTCTCACCCTCGCGGTGCTCCTTGGCGGCTTTGGCGCCTGGTCAGTGTTTTCCTCGATTGCGGGCGCCGTGGTCGCCTCGGGCCGGGTCGAGGTGGATCAGCACCGTCAGGTGGTGCAGCATCCCGATGGTGGCGTGGTGGCCGAAATCGCGGTGAAGGAAGGCGATCACGTCGAGGCCGGGCAGCTTCTGATTCGGCTTGATGGCGAACTGGCGCAATCGGAGCGTGCGATCGTCGAGGGGCAGTTCTTCGAACTCCTCGCCCGGCGGGGCCGACTTGAGGCAGAGCGCGCCGATGCCTCCGAGATCAGCTTCAACGAGGAGCTGCTCACCAAGGCGCAAAAGGATCCGGACGTCGCGGAGCTGGTCGAGGGCCAGCGTCGGCTGTTCGCGGCCCGCCTCGAAACCCTGCAAAAATCGCTCGAACAGGTCGGCAAGCGCCGCGAGCAGACCCAGTCGCAGATCGACGGGATCGAGGCACAGCGCGCCGCGCTCGACCGTCAGCAGGAGCTGATCGAACAGGAACTCGTCGACCAGCGCGGCCTTTTCGAAAAAGGCCTCGCCCAGGCGAGCCGCGTGCTTGCCCTTGAACGCGAGGCGGCCAATCTTGCTGGCGACACGGGCGAACTCACCGCGGAAAAGGCACAGGCCGAGGGCCGGATGACCGAGCTTGAACTTGAGGCGCTGCGGCTGTCCTCGCAACGCCGCGAGGATGCCGAAAGCGAATTGCGCGACATCGGCTACCGCGAACTTGAACTGGCCGAGCGGCGCCGGTCGTTGACCGAGCAGATCAACCGGCTGGAACTGCGCGCCCCCGTTGCGGGCCGGATCTACGAGCTCTCGGTGACGACGCCGCGCGCGGTGATCCGTGCCGCCGAACCCGTTCTTTATATCGTGCCGCAGGATCGCCCGCTCGTGGTGACGGTGCAGGTTTCGCCGATCAATATCGACGAGATCACCGTGGGCCAGCCGGTGACGCTGCGCTTCCCGGCTTTTGCGAGCCGCACCACGCCCGAGATGTTCGGGCAGGTGACACGCATCTCCGCCGATGCGCTCACCGACGAAGCGACGCGGACAAGTTACTTCCGCGTCGAAGTGATGCTGAACCCCGGTGAGATGGACAAGCTTGGCGGCCTCGTGCTGCTGCCGGGCATGCCCGCCGAAGCCTATATCCGCACCGGCGACCGCAGCCCGCTCGCCTATCTCACCAAGCCCTTCACCGATTACTTCGCCCGCGCGTTCCGCGAGAACTAGAGCTTCGCAAGCAGCGCCGGGGTGGGCCAGGCATCGGCGGGCAGGCCCAAACGGGCTTGCTCGCGCTGCACCGCCTCGCGGGTCTTTTCGCCCAAGATCCCGTCGATCGGGCCGACATCATGACCGCGCGCCGCGAGTTTCTTTTGCAGCGCCTTCATCTGCTCGACGCCGAGCCCCGGCTCAGCCGCGCGCGGGTCGAGCCGGGGCGCGCCTTCCAGCCGGGTCGCAAAGTAAGCGGCCGTCGTCACATAGACGAAGCTCTTGTTCCACTCGAACAGCACCTCGAAATTCGGATAGGCGATAAAAGCGGGCCCCTTGCGCCCCATTGGCAAAAGCACCGCGCCCTGCCGCCCCTGAAAGGCGCCCGAACGCGGCCGCACCCCCATCCGCGCCCATTGGTCGGTCGAGAGGCTGTGGTTCAGCCCGGTTTGCGCCCAGTCCATCTGTTCGGGCACGGTGATCTCCTGCAGCCAGGGCTCGCCCCGGCGCCAGCCCATGCCCGAGATCATCTTTGCGCCCGACATCAGCGCATCGGCGCTCGATCCCTTCAGGTTCACATGGCCGTCGCCATCGCCATCCACGCCATTGCGCAGAATGTCCGCGGGCAGCATCTGCACCTGCCCGACCTCGCCCGCCCAGGCACCAATCGTGCGCGCAGGGTCAAAATCGCCCCTCTGGTAAAGCTGGGCCGCGGCGATCACCTGCGGGCGGAACAGATCCGGGCGGCGGCAATCATGCGCGAGCGTGACGAGGGCATCGCGGGTGTTGAAATCCCCCTGCACTTGCCCGAAATCGGTCTCGAGCGCCCAGAACGCCAAAAGCACCCCGCGCGAGACGCCATAGTCCCGCTCGATCCGGTCGAACACGGCATCGTAGCGCTGCGCCATTTTCGCGCCCGTGGTGAGCCGGTTTTGCGAGATCACCGCGGAGGCAAAATCGACAAAGGTCTTGCGAAACACGCCCTGCGCGCGGTCTGCCTTGAGCACGCGGCCATCCTGCCGCACGCCCTTGAAAAAGGCATTCGTCTCGGCGGCACTCAGCCCGGCGCGTTGCGCCTCGGCCTTGAGCCCGGCGACGAAAGCGGAAAAATCGCCGCCGCATTGCGCCTGTGCCGCCACGGGTAGGCAGGCGGAAAGGCAAAAGGCAGAAATAAAGGCACGCATGGTAATCCCCGGCTAACTCCTGCCGAGAGGCTAGCGCCGCCGTGCCGGCCCGGCAACCACCTGACGCCGGTGCGGGTCCGGCATGGTGCAAGGATCTTTATAGATTAACGCGACGATCCGCTTGATTTTTAAACTTTATGTTACAGATTTGATTTAGGCTGTCTTAGGGAGAGATCGGCCGACTGGAGGATGTGATGGAGTTCTTGCCGAACGACATTCTGAATGGTCTGCAACAGGCGCGAAGCCGGGAGACGAAGCGCCCCTCACGCCTGAGCGTGCATGCGGCGGGCAAGGTCTGGCCGGTGCTGCGGCGCTGGGTGGGCGGCTTTTCGCTCGATGCGGAAGGCGTGAGCAAACTGCGCGGCCACGTTGATCTTTATGAGGGGCCGCGCCATATCTCGACGGCGCTGATCATGGCCTCCGAGGTCGAAGGCAGCGAGCTTCTGTGCACCACCAAGCGCGAAACCCCGGTGCGGCAGGGCCCGGCGCTCGACTTCGTGCGCGATGAGAATGCGCCCGTGGGCTATCTGCCCTCCGCCTGAAGCCCGAATCAGTCGAGCCGGTCGGGGAGCGTCAGCCCCTTGAGCACCTCGCCCGCCGGCATCGGTTTCTTGCCCTCGCGCTGGGCTTCCAGCACGCGCAGAGCACCCGTGGCACAGGCAACATCGAAGCCCCCGAGCACCTGACCGGGCGCGCCCGCGCCCTCGGCAGTGGTGGCGCGCAACAGCTTCACCCTTTCGCCCCCCACAAGGCACCAAGCCCCCGGGAAGGGCGAGAGCCCGTTGATCTGGCGCAAGACCTCCGCCGCCGGGCGCGCCCACGCCACCCGCGCCTCTGCCTTGTCGATCTTTTTCGCATAGGTGACGCCCAGCTCGGACTGCACCTCCGGGGTCAGCTCACCAAGCAGATCGAGCGCTTCAAGGATCAGCTTTGCGCCCAGCGCGCTCAGCCGGTCATGCAGTTCGCCGGTGGTCTCGGTTGCGCCAATCGCAAGCGACTCACGCAACAGCACCGGCCCGGTATCGAGCCCCGCTTCCATCTGCATGATGCACACGCCCGTATCGGCATCGCCCGCCATCACCGCGCGGTGGATCGGCGCCGCGCCGCGCCAGCGCGGCAAAAGCGAGGCATGAATATTGAGGCAGCCAAGCCGCGGCGCATCGAGCACGGCTTGCGGAAGCAACAGCCCGTAGGCGACGACCACGGCAATATCGGCATCAAGCGCGGCCAGCGCTTCGCGGTCTTCGGCGGCCTTGAAATTCAGCGGATGGCGCACCGCGAGCCCCAGAGCCTCGGCGCGCGCCTGCACCGGCGCGGGGCGAAGCGCCTTGCCGCGCCCGGCGGGCCGCGGCGGCTGGGTATAAACAGCACAGATCTCGTGGCGCGCCGCCAGAGCGTCGAGCACCGGCACAGAAAAATCGGGGGTGCCCATGAAGAGGATGCGCATCAGGCTCTCTTTGCGAATTTGGCCGATTTCGCCACCAGCATCTTGCGCCGGAGCGCGCTGAGGTGGTCCACGTAAGTCTTGCCGTTCAGATGGTCGATCTGGTGCTGCACCGAAGTGGCCCAGAGCCCGACAAAATCGCGCTCTTCCACCGCGCCCTGATCGTTGAGAAACCGCACCGTCACTGCGCGGGGGCGCTCGATGGCCGCCCAGACGCCGGGCAGATTCGGGCTGCCCTCTTCGTGCTTGCGAAACTGCACCGAGGCATGAAGCACTTCGGGGTTCGCCATCCGCACCACCTGCCCCCGCGCCTCGGAGGCATCGACCACGGCGAGCCGCATCAGGATACCGATCTGCGGCGCGGCCAAGCCAACGCCCTGCCCCGGCATCGCCTCCATCGTGTCGATCATGTCATCCCAGATCATCCGCACCGTCTCGGTGATCGCGGCAACCGGGTCGGCAGGCGTATGCAGGCGCTTGTCGTCGTAAGCGATGAACGGGCGGACGGCCATTTCAGACCCAGCTGCTGCTCTTGGTTTCCCGCGCCTTCTCGCGCTTCCACTTTTCGAGCTTGCGGGTGATCATCTGCCGCTTGAGCGGCCCCAGATGGTCGATGAAAAGCTTGCCGTTGAGGTGATCGAGCTCGTGCTGCGCGCAGGTCGCCCAGAGGCTGTCGAACTGTTCCTCATGCATCTGCCCGTCAAGGCCGAGCCAGCGCATCCGCACCTCTTTCGGGCGGGTGACATCGGCATATTGTTCGGGCAGCGACAGGCAGCCCTCTTCATGCACGTTCTTTTCCTCGGAGACCCAGCTGATCTCCGGGTTCACCATCACCATCGGCTCGGGAATGCCGAGCTTGTCCTTGGCGCAATCCATCACGAAGATGCGCTTGAGCACGCCCACCTGCGGCCCCGCAAGGCCAACGCCGGGGGCGTCATACATCGTCTCGAGCATGTCATCGGCGAGTTGCCGGATCTCGTCGTCAATCGTAGCGACGGGATCGCAGGTCTTCTTGAGCCGCGGATCGGGATGGAGCAGGATGGTTTTCAGCGTCATGGAACTGATCTAAGCCATGGCTCGCGCGCGTGCAATATCTGCGCCGATGGCGACACGGCGACCTTTGCGCGCAGGTCCGTTCCTGAAATTGGCATAATTTCAGGAATTTGTTCTATCTTTTTTATCTTCACTGGAACAATGGACCGGAATATCACTCACCATAAGAACATCGCCCCAAGGAGCCCGGCATGACCACCCTTCCCGACTTCGATGAAGTCATCGACCGTATCGGCACCCATTCGGTGAAATGGGACTGCATGGAAGAGATTTACGGCGTGCCGCCGGGCGAGGGCATCGCGATGTGGGTGGCGGATATGGATTTCCGCCCGCCGCAGGTGGTGACCGAGGCGGTCGAAAAGCTCATCCATCAGGGCATTTTCGGCTACTGGGGCGACGACCGCGCCTATCACGCCGCGATCCAGTGGTGGATGGCGCACCGGCATGGCTGGCAGGTGGCGCCCGAATGGATCTTCACCACGCATGGGCTGGTGAACGGGACCGCGCTCTGCCTTGAGGCTTTCACCCAGCCGGGCGACGGCGTGGTGCTGATGACGCCGGTCTACCATTCCTTCGCGCGGGTGATCCGTGCCTCGGGCCGCAAAGTCGTCGATTGCCGGCTGAAGCTTGAGAACGGCCGCTACGAGATGGATTTCGACGCCTGGGACGCGCAGATGGACGGCACCGCGAAAATGCTGATCCTGTGCTCGCCGCACAATCCGGGCGGGCGGGTCTGGAGCCGCGCGGATATCGAGGCGACGGCGGCTTTCGCCAAACGGCACGGGCTGGTGCTGGTGTCGGACGAAATCCATCATGACCTCGTGATGCCCGGCCACAAACATATCCCGGCAGCCGTCGCTCTGCCCGATCAGCCGCTGGTGATGATGTCAGCCACGACGAAAACCTTCAACATCGCGGGCGCGCATTCGGGCAATGTGATCATCGCCGACCCGGAGCTGCGCAAGCGCTTTGCGGGCGCGATGGCGGCGCAGGCGATCTCGCCCAACAGCTTCGGCCTTGCCATGGCAACCGCCGCCTATTCGCCCGAAGGCGCCGCCTGGGTCGATGCGCTCACCCTCTATCTCGACGGCAACCGCCGCCTCTTCGATGAAAAGGTGAACGCAATCCCGGGGCTCACATCCATGCCGCTCGAATCGACCTATCTGGCCTGGGTCGATTTTGCTGGCACCGGCATGGCGGCAGAAGAGTTCATCGCCCGCGTCGAGAAGGGTGCGAAGATCGCGGCCAACCATGGCGCCACTTTCGGGCCGGGCGGCGAGAGCTTCCTGCGCTTCAACCTCGCCACCCCGCGCGCGCGGGTGATCGAGGCGGCCGAGCGGCTCGCAAAGGCCTTCGCCGATCTGCAATAGGCCGCCACCAGAAGCGGTCCCTCGCCCCGGCCTCCGTGCCGGGGCTTTTCTTTGCCCCTAGCGCCACCCATATTGGACTCGACTGTCGGCAGGCCAGCGGAGGAGGCGCCCTTGCCCGTGATCACCTTCATCGTGATCGGCATCGCCGCGGGCTTTCTCGCCACGCGGCTGATGAAGATCGACACGGATATTCCCACCACCATCGCCATCGGCGTCTTTGGCGCGCTGGTGGGCGGCCTCGTGCTGCGGTTCCTGATCGCGATCATGGGGCTGATGGCGGGGCTCGTGGGGGCTGTGCTCGGCGCCATGGCGCTCATTTGGGCGTGGCAGGCCTATGGAGGAAAACGCTGATGTGGGGACCGCTTCTGAGCTTTGCCGGCATGGCCTCGATGCGCACCGCGCTGGGGCTTTTCGGCATCGGGCTGTGGCTGATGTCGCGACCGGGGGGCTGGGCCGTGGTTGTCGCGGCGATTCTCGTCGGCGTGAAACTGCTGCCCACCCCGGCGGAAAAACCGCTCGAGACGGCCGCCCCCGCCGCTGTGAGCCCTGCGGAAGCCGCCACAGAAGTCGCGCGCAGCCCGAACCAGCCCTCAGACATCGCAAAGCCCTGACCATCCCGGCTCGCATTTTTCAAAGGAGTTTGACCCGTGACCCCTGAAGATCTGATCGGCGGCAATGCCGTGATGCTGGCGCTGGCCGCCTTCCTCATTCTCGCCGTCTTCCTCGGCGTGCGGATCGTGCCGCAATCGGAAAAACATGTGGTCGAGCGCTTCGGGCGGCTGCGCGCCGTGCTCGGGCCGGGGATCAACTTCATCGTCCCCTTCCTCGACCGGGTGGCGCACAAGGTCTCGGTGCTCGAACGCCAGCTTCCCACCACGCGGCAGGATGCCATCACCGCCGACAACGTGCTGGTGCAGGTGGATACTTCGGTCTTTTACCGCGTCACCGAACCGGAAAAGACGGTCTACCGGATCCGCGATATCGACGCCGCCATCGCCACCACCGTGGCCGGTATCGTGCGCTCCCAGATCGGGCAGATGGAGCTTGATACGGTGCAGTCAAACCGCTCCGGCCTCATTTCCCATATCCGCGACAATGTGGCGAATGTGGTCGATGACTGGGGGATCGAGGTCACCCGCGCCGAGATCCTCGATGTGAATCTCGACGAGGCGACCCGCGCGGCGATGCTGCAGCAACTCAATGCCGAACGTGCGCGCCGCGCGCAGGTGACCGAGGCCGAAGGGCGCAAACGCGCGGTCGAACTTGCTGCCGATGCCGATCTCTATGCCGCCGAGCAACAGGCGAAAGCGAAGCGCGTCACCGCCGAGGCGGAAGCCTTTGCCACGGCCGTGATCGCTGCGGCGATTGCGGAAAACGGGCTTGAGGCGGCGCAATATCAGGTCGCGCTCAAACAGGTCGACGCAATTTCCAAAGTTGCCGCCGGCCAGGGCAAGCAGACGGTGATTCTGCCCACCTCGGCGGTCGAAGCCTTTGGCGAAGCGTTCAAGCTCCTGAAAGGAAAAGGCTGATGTCCTGGCAAGACCCCTGGATCTGGATTGTTGCGGGCGTGGTGCTGGGCGGGCTCGAGATGGTGCTGCCCGGCTTCATCCTGCTTGGTTTCGCGGCTGGCTCCGTGCTTGTAGGCGTGCTTTTGTGGCTCGGCCTTCTGGGGGGCTCGCTACCGCTTGCGGTGCTGGTTCTGGCCGTCTCTTCGGTGCTTGTCTGGTTTGCACTGCGTCGCCTGCTCGGCGTGCGCAGCGGTCAGACCCGGATCTGGCATCACGACATCAACGAAAACTGACGAAAGCCTTCACATTCCTGCATGTGAGGCTGGACGGAACGCCGCATGCGGCGTAAGGACGCGGAAGGAACAGAGGAGCGCGACAATGACCAACGATTTCCCGCAAGAGACCAAGGGCCTGAGGTTTTTCCTGACGGCCGTGATCGTCTGTCTTGTGGGGCTGGTGCTCTGGCTGTCTTTTGCGCAACCGATGAGCCTGTCGCACCATGCGCCGGTGCCCGAAGGCGCTGCGCACTGACACCGGACCCCCCGGAGTTTCACCGAGCGACGGCGGCCGATCGGCCGCCGCTTGTATTTTATCCGCTCAGATCGCCGCGATTTCGCGCAAGATCGCCTGCGCCGCCGCCTGCGGATCTTCCGCTTGCCAGACCGGACGGCCGACGACGATATGATCGGCCCCGGCGGCAAGCGCCGCGGCAGGCGTTTCCACCCGCTTCTGATCACCGAGCGCAGCGCCCGCGGGCCGCACGCCCGGCGTGACGATCAGCTTGCCCGCCGCCTCGGGCAGCGCGCGGATCAGCGCGGCCTCGCGGGGGCTCGCGATCACGCCATCCGCCCCGGCAGCAAAGGCGCGCCCCGCCCGCTCCACCACGAGATCGGCCACGTCGCCCGCACGGATCAGCGCCCCGTCGAGATCGGCGCGGTCCAGCGACGTGAGGATCGTCACCGCGAGGATCTTCAGATCCTTGCCCGCCGCCCCCTGCTTTGCCGCCGTCACCACATGGGGATCGCCATGCACGGTAAGAAAATCGAGATCGAAGCGCGCCAGCCCCCGCACCGCGGCCTCGACCGTGGCGCCGATGTCAAACAGCTTCATGTCGAGGAAAATCCTCTTGTCCTGCTCGGCCTTGAGTTCGTTCGCAAGCGCCAGCCCGCCCCCCGTCAGCATCCCGAGCCCGATCTTGTAAAAGCTCACCGCGGCGCCCAGCCGCGCCGCAAGCTCCAGCCCCGCAACGGCATCGGGAACGTCCATCGCAACAATCAACCGATCGTCGGCAGGCAGGGGCAGGGTCATCACAATCTCCGGGGAAAAGGGCAAACGGCCGCTTTCTGCCCCCGTTTGCCGGGTCGGTCAAGGCATTTGCCACCCGCCCCGCGCCTGCGGGAGAGAATGCGGGGCGGGGGCAGCCCCCCGCCCGCACCTCAGTTCAGCACGCGTTCTTCGGGCTGCGGGCGTTGCGAGGCGGAGAGACGCCCGCCCACGACAAGCCCGTCGGGCCCGGCCGTAACCTTGACCTCCGCGCCGTCCAGCACTTCGCCCGCAAGAATCAGCTCGGCCAGCGGATCTTGCAGCGCGCGCTGGATCACCCGTTTGAGCGGGCGCGCGCCGAAGACCGGGTCATAGCCCTCGTCGGCGAGCCATTTGCGCGCGGCCTCATCGAGCGCGAGCGTGATCTTGCGCGCGGCGAGCCGTTTTTCGAGCCGCGCGAGCTGGATCGTGACGATGCCGTCCATATTGGCGCGGTTGAGCCGGTCGAAGATCACCATTTCGTCCAAGCGGTTCAGGAATTCGGGGCGGAAATGCATCCGCACCGCCTCCATCACCTCGGCTTTCGCCTCCGAAGCATCCGAGCCCTCGGGCAGGCGGCTCAAGGCCTGGGAGCCGAGGTTCGAGGTCAGCACGATCAGCGTCTGCTTGAAATCGACTGTGCGGCCCTGGCCATCGGTGAGCACGCCATCGTCGAGCACCTGCAGGAGCACGTTGAACACATCGGGGTGCGCCTTTTCCACCTCGTCAAAGAGCACGACCTGATAGGGGCGCCGCCGCACCGCTTCGGTGAGCACGCCGCCCTCGTCATAGCCGACATAGCCGGGCGGAGCGCCGATCAGCCGGGCCACGGAATGCTTCTCCATGAATTCCGACATGTCGATCCGCACCATCGCCGCGTCGTCGTCAAAGAGATAGTTGGCGACGGCTTTGGTGAGCTCGGTCTTGCCGACCCCGGTCGGGCCGAGGAACAGGAACGAGCCGAGCGGGCGGTTTTCATCGTTGAGCCCCGCACGGGCACGGCGCACGGCATTCGAGACGGCGGTGATCGCCGCATCCTGCCCGATCACCCGGCGATGCAGTTCTTCTTCCATCTTCAGCAATTTCTCGCGCTCGCCCTCGAGCATTTTCGAGGTCGGGATGCCGGTCCAGCGTTCGACCACTTCGGCGATCTGCTCGGGGCGGACGGCCTCTTCGACCATCTTCGCCTCGCTCGCCTCTTCGGCCTCGGCCAGCACCCGCTCAAGCTCGGGAATGCGGCCATATTGCAGCTCGCCCGCCTTGGCGAAGTTGCCCTCGCGTTTGGCCTGCTCCAGTTGCGCGCGCGCCTGCTCAAGCTGCTCCTTGACCGAGCGCGAAGCTTCCAGCATGTCGCGTTCAGCCTGCCATTTCGCGGTCATCGCGGCAGAGCGCTCCTGCACCTCGGCCAGATCCTTCTCGAGCTTTTCGAGCCGGTCCTTCGAGGCGGCATCATCCTCGCGCTTGAGCGCCTCGGCCTCGATCTGCATCTGCAGGATCTGCCGGTCGAGCGCGTCAAGCTCTTCGGGCTTGCTGTCCACTTCCATCCGCAGCCGGCTCGCGGCCTCATCTACAAGGTCGATCGCCTTGTCGGGGAGAAACCGGTCGGTGATGTAGCGGTGCGAAAGCTGCGCCGCGGCGACGAGCGCCGAGTCGGAGATCCGCACGCCGTGGTGCAGCTCGTATTTCTCCTTGATGCCGCGCAGGATCGAGATCGTGTCCTCGACGGTGGGTTCTTCCACCATCACCGGCTGGAAGCGCCGCGCAAGGGCCGCGTCTTTCTCGACATATTTGCGGTATTCATCGAGCGTGGTGGCGCCGACGCAATGCAGCTCGCCCCGCGCCAGCGCGGGCTTGATCAGGTTGGCCGCATCCATCGCGCCATCGGATTTGCCCGCGCCCACAAGCGTGTGCATCTCGTCGATGAAAAGGATGATCTCGCCTGCGGCCGCCTCGATTTCCTTCAGGATCGCTTTCAGCCGTTCCTCGAACTCGCCGCGGTATTTGGCGCCTGCGATCAGCGCGCCCATGTCGAGCGCCAGAAGTTTCTTGTTCTTCAGGCTCTCGGGCACGTCGCCGTCGATGATGCGCAGCGCCAGACCCTCGGCGATGGCGGTTTTGCCCACGCCGGGCTCCCCGATCAGCACCGGGTTGTTCTTGGTGCGGCGCGAGAGCACCTGCATGGTGCGGCGGATCTCGTCATCACGGCCGATGATCGGGTCGATCTTGCCTTCCTCGGCGGCGGCCGTCAGGTCGCGGGCATATTTCTTCAGCGCGTCATAGCCTTCCTCGGCGGAGGCGGAATCGGCGGTGCGGCCCTTGCGGATGTCGTTGATCGCGGTGTTGAGCTTTTGCGCCGTCACCGCGCCCGCATCGAGCGCGTCTTTCGCCTTGGTGTTGACCATGGCGAGCGCCATCAGCATCCGCTCCACCGGAACGAAGCTGTCGCCCGCCTTTTTCGCCAGTTTCTCGGCCTCGTCGAGCACGCGCACAAGGCTTTGCTCCACGTAAACCTGCCCGTCGCCGCCCGAGACCTTCGGCAGTTTCGAGACGTAAAGATCAACCGTTTCCTGCACGCGTTTGGGCTCGCCGCCGGCGCGGCTGATCAGATTGGCCGAGAGCCCCTGATCGTCATCCATCAGCGCTTTCAGCAGGTGTTCGGGCACAACGCGTTGATGCCCCTCGCGCATCGCGATCGTCTGCGCGGCTTGCAAGAACCCGCGCGACCGTTCCGTGAACTTCTGCATGTTCATCGGTTCTCTCCTCTATAAAGCCCCCGGCCCATGGGCGCCCGTCATGGCACGCCCCGTCTCCGGGTCTTGGAGAAGAAGTGGTTTTTGCGGCCTCACGGTTCAAGGGGGGCCCAAGGGAGGAGCGGAAATTTCCGCAGCCCTCGGGCGCCCCCCTTTTTCCGCCCTCTCCGCGCGCGGGGAAGCCCGGAACTCCCCGATGTCTGCCCGACCGCGTCATTGCCCTCGCAGCACCGCTCCCTTCCGAGTATGATCGCGACGCCTCCTGCGCCGAAACAGCCCTGTCATGCCCGCCCTTTGCCGCGACTGCCTTGCTACATTCAGCACCAGCCCCGCGCGCTGTCCGCGCTGCGGGCGACCGCGTGTGGTTTCGCACCCCGAACTCTTCACGCTCTCGATCGCGCATATCGACTGCGACAGTTTCTTCGCCTCGGTCGAGAAGCGCGACGATCCCACGCTCTCCGGCAAGCCGATCATTGTTGGCGGCGGCACCCGCGGCGTTGTTACCACCTGCTGCTATATTGCGCGCATCGCCGGGGTGCGCTCGGCCATGCCGATGTTCGAGGCGCGCAAGCTCTGCCCGGAGGCCACGGTGATCGCGCCACGCCGCGCGCGCTATGCTGAAGTCTCGGCACAGATCCGTGCCAAGTTCACCGCCCTCACCCCGCTTGTGGAACCGCTCTCTCTCGACGAGGCCTTCCTCGATCTGAGCGGCACCGAACGGCTTCATAACGCTCCCGCCGCCGTGGTGCTCGCGCGTCTCATCCGCGAAATCGAGGCGGAGATCGGTGTGACCGCCTCGGTCGGGCTCTCGCACAACAAGTTCCTCGCCAAGATCGCCTCGGATCTCGACAAGCCGCGGGGATTCTCGGTGCTGGGCCGCGGGGATACGGAAGCCTTCCTGCGCGACAAGCCCGTCTCGTTGCTCTGGGGGGTTGGCGAGGCCACGCGCGCCGCCCTTGCGCGCGCCGGGCTGCGCACGTTGTCCGACCTGCGCCGCACCGGAAAACCGGCGCTCGAGGCCCGTTTCGGCGCCACCGGGGCACGGCTGTACGACCTCGCCCAAGGCCTCGACCGACGCCTTGTCACCCCCGACGCCGGGCTGAAATCCATCTCGCATGAAACCACGTTCGAACACGATATTGCCGACCGTGAAACGCTCGAAAACCACCTCTGGAGCATGTGCGAAAAGGCCTCGGACCGGATGAAAGCAAAGGGGCTTGCCGGCCACACCGCGGTGCTGAAGCTGCGGCGCGCCGATTTCAGCGCGATCAGCCGCCAGACCCGTCTCGACGAACCCGCACAACTTGCCGACACGCTCTTTCGCACGACCCGGGCCCTTTTGCGCGCTCTCCCCGAACCCGGACCGTTCCGGCTCATCGGCGCGGGCTACACCGATCTTGTGCCCGCCGAGGGGCCTGATCCGGCCGGGGATCTTTTTGATCCGCAAGCAAGGGCGCGCGCCGGGGCAGAGCGCGCGGCGGATGCGATTCGCGCGCGTTTTGGCGCAGAGGCGATTCGGCTCGGCCGGGGCTGGGAGCGCTCCTGAGCCCTATTCCGCTGCGAGCGGTTCCGCCCGCTCGCCCGGCAGGCGCACCAGATCGGCAAGCTCGGCCGTCACCGCGCCGATCAGATGCGCGAAAAGCTCGAAATGCGGCAGCGGTTCGACCCGCTCCTCATCCATGTAGAGCGCGCGGGAAATCTCGACCTGTACCACTTCGAGCCCCGCCGTAGGGCGTCCGTAGCGGCCAACGATATAAGCGCCCGCAAAGGGCGTGTTGCGCGCCACGCTGAAGCCCGCACGGCGAAACGCCGCCTCCGCGCGCGCCATCGTCTCGGCCCGGGCGGAGGTGCCGAAACGGTCGCCCAGCACGATTTCGCTGATCCGGCTGCGCGGCGTGGTGGCCTCGCTCGGCATCGAGTGGACATCAAAAAGAAGTGCCCGGCCGAACTGCGCGCGGCGCGCCTGCATCAACGCCTGCAACTCCGCATGATAGGGCCGCCAGATCCGTTCGAGCCGTCCCTCGGCGGCGGTGCGCGGGATCCGGCCGCGAAAGATCTCGCGCCCTCCCGCCACGACGCGGGGAATCACGCCAAGCCCCATCGTCGCGCGCGAGCCCCCCGAGCCGCGTGCAAGCCCCTCGATCAGCGCCGGGTCGAGTTCGTCGTCCCCCCGGTTGAGATCGACATAGGCGCGCGGATACAGCGCTTCGATCAGCGTCGCCCCCTGCTCGGGAACGGCGCCAAGCAACTGGTCGACGAAAGCATCTTCGGAGGAGCGCAGGCGCAGCAGGTCAAGTTGAGAGGCCGCGACGAAATCGGGCGGATAGAAACGGCCCGAATGCGGTGAGGCAAAGATCACCCCCGAGCAGAGAAGCTCAGGAAGATGCAGCCGGAAAGGCGGGATCACTGGCACGGCCTCAGGCATTGACTCTCCTTGCAGCCGCAAGCTTACACCAATTTCTTTTCCCACCAAAAGGGCCTTGAAAGCCGCCGCGACTCCTTCTATAGACCCCCAGACCGACGCGGTTCTGCCCGCGTCCTTTCTTTTCGGACGGGACGCAGCAGAAACGCAAGAGGTTTTCGGGCGGTTAGCTCAGCGGTAGAGCACTACGTTGACATCGTAGGGGTCACTGGTTCGATCCCAGTACCGCCCACCATTCACCGCCCCTTCGGGGGCATTTGCTTTCAAGGCGCACGTCGCCGCGAAGAGGAGAAGGCCGATGAAGGTCCGCAATTCGCTCCGCTCGCTCAAGCAGCGTCATCGCGATTGCCAGATCGTGCGCCGCAAAGGCCGCGTCTACGTGATCAACAAGACGCAGAAGCGCTTCAAGGCCCGTCAGGGCTGAGGCTTGCTTCGAGCAGGTTAGAAGGGCCGCAGGGGCAACCCGGCGGCCTTTTTCCTTTTGGGCTTCCCGTCACGGGACCGAGCTCAGGCAAGCCCGATCCGCGCCGGGATCTCGTCAAGACACGTGATCAGCTCCGCCCCCACTTTGGTCAGCGTTTCGCGCGCATGATCCGAGCCGCCGGGCGGCACGAGCCCGAAGCAGCGCATCCCCGCCGCCAGCGCCGAGCGCGCGCCGGTGGCGCTGTCTTCCACCACCACGCAGGCCTCGGGCGGCTGGCCCAGAAAGGCCGCGGCATGCAGGTAAAGCCCCGGATCGGGCTTCGGGCAGCCAAGCTCCTGACCGGAAAAGAGCCGGTCCTTGAGCCGCGCCCAAAGGGCCGGGTGCTGGCCGAGCGTCGCTTCCATCTTGCGGCGGTGCCCGTTCGAGCCCACGGCATAAACGACCCCCGCCGCATCGAGCCGGTCCAGCAGCGCCGCGATTCCCGGCATCTTGGGCGTGCCCTGCCGCAGATGCGCATAGAGTTTCTCGTAGAACTCCCCCACCCATTCGGGCGGCAGCCCGGCGCCAAGCGCATTCGCGGTCTGGCGCAGCTTCTCCATCGTGCCGCCGATAAAGAGCCGTTCCATCTCCTCCATGCTGAGATGGAGCCCATGCGCGGAAAGTTCCTGTTGCAGCAACACGAAGGTGGCGGGTTCACTGTCGACGAGCACCCCGTCGCAGTCGAAGAGAATGGCTTTGATGGTCATGAAGGCATCCGGGCAAGGGTCACGAGCGTGTCGCCATAGCGGCGCTGGTCGATTTCTTCGAGGGGCGCGGGCACGAGGGGGGCGGTGTTTTCCTCCCAGACCACCATCGCGCCGGGCGCGATCCAGCCATTGGCGAGGCAGGAGGCAAGCGCCTTCTCGCCCAGCCCCATGCCATAGGGCGGATCAAGAAACACGAGCCCATAGCCCGCGCCGCGGCAGGGGCCCATATTGGTGGCATCGCGCCGCCAGATGTCGGTCACGCCCATGGCGCGCATCAGCTCCACATTCTTGCGCAAGAGCACCCGCGCCGCGGTGCCTTCATCGACAAAGGCCACCCGCGCCGCGCCACGGCTCAGCGCCTCAAGGCCGAGCGCCCCGGTGCCGGCAAAGAGGTCGAGCACACGCGCGCCCGGAATCGGGTTGCCATGAGTGCCATTGATCAGCAGGTTGAAGATGCTCTCGCGCACCCGGTCGGTGGTGGGGCGCAGATGCGCCTCCGCATCGCCCGCGCCCACATCGGTGAGCTTCAGCCCCCGCCGCTCGCCTCCGATAATCCTCATGCCATCAACGCTTTCAGATCCGTGGCGGCTTCGACGGCCTCGGGGCGCACGACCTTGCCCCCCTCAATCAGCCGCTTGCCGATCATGTAGGCGCGCGGCGCATTGAGCGCATCCACCGCGATCAGTTGGCCGTTGCGGAAATACCAGAAGGATTTCCCGTCGATCTCCTTGGTCACCACCTGGTCGTAGCCGGTGCAGAGGCCCGCAATCTGCAGCTTGGCATCGAACTGATCCGACCAGAACCAGGGTTTGGGCACATAGGTCTTTGCGGCGCCCAGCATGTTCTCGGCCACGATCTCGCCCATGTCGATGGCGTTGCCAACCGATTCAAGCCGCATCCGCCCCTCCGGCCCCGGGAAAGAGGCGCAATCCCCCGCAGACCAGATCAATGGGTCGGAGGTCCGCCCCTCCGCATCGACCGCAATGCCATTCTCGATCACGAGCCCGGCGGCTTCGGCCAGCCCCGTTTCCGGCGCCACACCGATCCCGACAATGACGAAATCGGCCGCAATCGCGCGCCCGTCGGCAAGGTCGACCCCGCTCACGCAGCCCTCGCCGGTCAGCCGGGCAAGGCCCACGCCTTCGATGATCTCGACCCCATGCGCCTGATGCAGGGCGCGGATCGCTGCCGCCGTCTCGGCGCTTGCCACCCGCCCGAGGATCCGCGGCGCCGCCTCGACCAGCGTCACGGTCAGGCCAAGCTTCGCCGCCACCGCGGCTGCCTCCAGCCCGATATAGCCGCCACCAACAACCACGAGCCGTCGCCCGGCGACAAATTCCTCCGCCACGGCATCGACATCGGCGAGCGTCCGCACCGTGTGAACGCCCGCCAGAGCACCACCGATGGCCGCGGGCAGGGTCCGCGGCGTGGCCCCGGTGCACAGCGCAAGCTGGTCATACGAGATCCGCTCTTCCCCCAGCACGACCTCTTTGGCCGCGCGGTCAATCGCCGTCACCCCGGCGCCGGTGCGCAGGGTGATCTCGTTCGCCGCGTACCAGTCATCGCCCCGCAACGTCAGCCGCTCCAGCGGCATGGTGCCGAGCAGATAGCCTTTCGAGAGCGGCGGGCGCTGATAGGGCGGCACCGGCTCGGCGCCGAGGATCGTCACCGGCCCCTGGTGGCCAAGCCCGCGCAGTTTCGCCGCAAGCGCCGCCGCCGCCTGCCCGCCGCCGATGATCACGATCCCGCTCATGTCTTCCTCTGGTCAGTCGTTGTGTCCCTCCTATATCCTTCCCGCAAGTCATAGCAATGCGAAGGGAGACGGAGATGAGTATTACGGTTGGGGACAAGCTTCCCGGCGCGACGCTTCTGAAATTAGGCGAGAGCGGCCCCGAAACGGTCGATCTGGGGGCCAAACTGGCGGGCCGCAAGGTCGTGCTGTTCGCTGTGCCGGGCGCCTATACCGGCGTGTGCACCACCGCGCATGTGCCGAGCTTCATCCGCACCAAGGACAAGTTCGACGCCAAGGGCGTGGATGAGATCATCTGCCTGTCCGTCAACGACCCCTTCGTGATGGCCGCCTGGGGCGAAAGCACCGGGGCGACGGCGGCGGGGATCACCATGCTGGCCGATGCCGAGAGCGCCTTCACCACTGCGATCGGCATGGATTTCACCGCCCCCCCCGCGGGGTTGATCAAACGCTCGGCACGCTATGCGATGCTGGTGGACGACGGCGTGGTCAAGGTTCTGCACCGCGAGGAAGCACCCGGGGTCTGCGAGATTTCCGCTGGCGAAGGCCTTCTGGCTGCGATCTGAACCGACGGGCCGGGGAAACCCGGCCTATTCCATCCTGAAGGGGCCAAGCTCCCTCAACCCTTCAATGTCTTCGGCCACCGCCGCGCGCTCCTGATCAAGGTAATCCGCCACCGCGCGGCGCAGCCCCGGATGGGAGATAAAATGCACCGAATGGGTGGTCACCGGTAGGTAACCGCGGGCGAGCTTGTGCTCGCCCTGAGCGCCCGCCTCGACGCGCTTGAGGCCCCGCGCAATCGCCCAGTCCGTTGCCTGATGGTAGCAAAGCTCGAAATGCAGAAAGGCGTGGTCCTCGAGGCAACCCCAGTAGCGCCCGAAGAGGGCGTCTCGGCCAATGAAGTTGAGCGCCCCGGCGACCGGGCGACCATCGCGTTCGGCCAAGATCAGCAGGATATCGTTGCGCATCTGATGGAGCGCGTCGAAGAAGGCGCGGGTCAGATAGGGCGTGCCCCATTTGCGCGCGCCCGTATCCTGATAGAAGGCCCACATCGCTTCCCAATGTTCGGGGCGGATCTCGTCGCCCGCGAGCGCGCGGATCGTGCCGCCAAAAGCCTGCGCCTTCTCGCGTTCCTTGCGCAGCGCCTTGCGTTTACGTGAGGCAAGCGTGGCGAGAAAATCGTCAAAACTGCCGTAGCCGCGGTTTTCCCAATGGAACTGCAACCCGGTGCGATGCAACCAGCCCTGGGCCGTCGCCGCCTCCGCTTCCTCGGCCGCGCAGAAAGTCAGATGCGCCGAAGAGAGCCGGTTCTGCAGGGTCAATTCGGCCAACCCTTGCAACAACGCCGCCCGCCCCGCCGCCTCAAACCCCGGTTGGCACAAAAGCCGCCGCCCCGGGACCGGGGTGAAGGGCACCGCGCCCTGAAGCTTCGGGTAATAATCACCGCCCGCGCGGATATAGGCATCTGCCCAGGCATGGTCGAAGACATATTCGCCCTGCGAATGGGTCTTGAGGTAAAGTGGCGCGACGGCAAGGAGCTGGCCATCGATGCTGGCCGTCAGATGCTGCGGCGACCAGCCTGTTCCGGGCCCGACCGACCCCGAAGCTTCGAGCGCCGCCAGAAACCGGTGCCGCGCGAACGGATCGAACGGGCGGGCCCCGTCTTCTGCCTCAGGGCAGGCGCAGGTGTCCCAAGCTTGTTCGGGTATGTCCGAAATCCGGGAATGGATTGTGATCTCTACGCTCTTTTGCATGATCCCCCGCGCACATCCGACGACAGGATGGAGCGCGCGGGGGATTGGTCAAGCCGCGTAGCCTTCAAAGGTGATGTTCCGCGCAATCTTGCGCGCCGTGGCCTCGGCTTCGGGGCTGCGGATCGTCCAGCACAGGATCGCAGCGCCCTTCTGCGCAAGCTCCGCCACCCGCGGCGCACCAAGATCGGCAGCTTCATGTGAGATGAACGAACAGCCCAGCCGCTCGAAATCCGGGATCATCCGCAGATGATCGCGGGTCTTGGCCGGCAGGAGCGGCCAGCCCTCGGCCGTATAGGCCGAAGTGGTGAGCCCGATCGCCACCTCTGGCGCGAGCGCATGGAAGGCCGCCACCGCATGCGGGTTGAAAGACATCACCGCGAGCGGGCCTTTATACCCCTTCAGCAGTGCCGCCGCCGCTTCCTCAAGCGCGCCCACCTCGGGGCCCATGCCGCCATCCTGATCCTTGATCTCGACCAGAAGCGGCACTTGCCCCGCAACGATCTCGAGCACTTCCGCGAGCGTCGGGATGCCCTCGTCGCCCCCGGTGAGCACCGTCGCGCCCAGTTCGGCAGCGGTGAGGCCCCGCACGCGCCCCGTGCGCCCTGTCAGGCGGCGCAGGTCGTAATCATGAAACACCATCGGCACACCGTCGGCAGAGGGCTGCAGGTCGATCTCGATCCCGTAGCCCGCCGCCACCGCGGCACGCACCGCGGCCCGGCTGTTTTCCGGCCGGCCAGCGGTGCGGTCATGATAAGCCCGATGCGCGATCGGGCGGCCGAGGAAAGCCTCGGGAAGCGGCACAGCCATCATTCGACCTCGAAGATCGCCTCGATCTCGACGGCAACGCCCATCGGCAGCGCGCCCGCAGAGACCGCCGAGCGCGCATGGCGCCCGGCATCGCCAAACACCTCGACCATCAGATCGGAGCAGCCGTTCACCACCTTCGGCTGATCGGTGAAATCGGGCGCGGAATTGACGAAGCCCACGAGCTTCACCACCCGCTTCACCTTGTCCAGATCGCCCGTCGCCGCGCGCGCCTGAGCCAGCAGCGCAAGCCCGCAGCGCCGCGCCGCCGCGGCGCCCTCTTCGACCGAGAGATCCGTGCCGAGCTTGCCGGTGATCAGCCCGTCCGGCCCCGCCGAGATCTGGCCGGAGACAAAGAGCAGGTTGCCCGTGCGCACGAAGGGCACATAGTTTGCCGCGGGCATCGGTGCTTCGGGCAGGGTGATGTTGAGCGCGTTCAGCCGCGCTGCGATGTCGGATGCCATTTTGTCCTCTGTTTACCAGTCGATGAAAGTCTTGAACTCGCTCAGCACAACGCGCCACAGGTCGATCGTGTCGTCGAAATTGCGCCCGCCGCAGCCGTCGAAGTCGAGGTTCACGTCATATTCGATATAGGGGTCGCCCTCGTCGTCCAGATAGGCTTTGCCGAAGCGCTTTGTCCGGTTCCACTCGTTGATCTTCCAGGCACTCATCGGCTTGGTCATATCGAACCCGGCAGAGAACTGGATCGAATCGCAGATCTGCTTGGTGCAGCCATAGAAATAGACCTTGAAATTGGTCCCCTCGATCCGGCTCGACAGCCGCGGATCGCCCGATTTGTCGATATCTCGGCTGACTTGCAGGCCGTAGGTTTGCATGAAACTCTGGACCACATCCGGGTCGCCCACCACCTGGGCCGGTGCGGGCGCCGCGCCAAGGAAAAGCGCCGCGACAAGCGAAAGCGCGAACGGGCTGCGTTTCATCCAAACCTCCTTGCTTTGGCGCGACCTTAGGCGCTTGCGCCCGGTTTGGCCAGATCAAGCGACCAATTGTTCGGCCCGCTTGAGGTCGACAGAGACGAGCTGGCTCACGCCCTGTTCCTGCATCGTCACGCCAAAGAGCCGGTCCATCCGGCTCATCGTCACCGCATGGTGGGTGATGACGAGAAAGCGCGTGTCGGTGCGCCGGGTCATCTCGTCGAGCATGTCGCAAAAGCGGGTCACGTTGGCATCGTCGAGCGGCGCGTCGACCTCGTCGAGCACACAGATCGGTGCCGGGTTGGCGAGGAAGACGGCAAAAATCAGCGCCATCGCGGTAAGCGTCTGCTCGCCCCCCGACAAAAGGCTCAACGTGGAGAGTTTCTTGCCCGGAGGCTGGCACATGATCTCGAGCCCGGCCTCGAGCGGGTCATCGCTCTCAACGAGCTGCAGGCTCGCCGCGCCACCGCCAAAAAGGTGGGTGAAGAGGGTGCGAAAACTCTCGTTGACCTGTTCAAACGCGGTGAGCAGCCGCTCGCGGCCTTCGCGGTTGAGCCCGGAGATCCCCGAGCGCAGCTTGCGGATCGCCTCTTCAAGGTCGGTCTTTTCCTTGGCGAGCGCCTCATGTTCGGCGGCAATGCCGCGGGCATCCTCTTCGGCACGCAGGTTGACCGCGCCAAGCGCCTCGCGGGCACGCTTGAGCCGCGCCACTTCGGCCTCCAGATGCTCGGCCGCGGGAATCTCTTCTTGCGCGGTCCCGAGCGAATCAAACAGCGCCTGAGGTCCGAGTTCTGTCGCATCCGCGATGCGCTCGACAGCATGGGCGAGCGTTTCACGCGCCGCCTCAAGGCGCGCCTCGGCGCGGGCCCTGGCCTCGCGCGCTTCGCCCGCCACCCGTTCGGCATCGCGTTCGGCCATCTGTGCCGCGCGCACCGCCCCTTCCGCCTCGGAAAGCCGGTCGGCTGCCCTCGCACGGCGCTCCTGTGCCACCTCGATCGCTTCGTTCAACGCTTCGCGTTTCGCAGCAAGTTCCTCGGGCACGGCGGCGGCCGCGTCCAGCTCATCCGCCGCTTCCTCGCGCCGTGCGGCGAGCTCGGCCGAGCGTTTCTCGGCTGTCTCCAGCCGGTGCCGCCAGCCCGAAAGCTCCTTCGTCACTTCCTGCCGCCGACGCAGACGCGCCTCGCCCTCGCGGCGGGTCTCGTCATGCGCCGAGCGGCGGGTGAGCATGGTCACCCGCGCGGCCTCGACGGTGAGCTTGATCCGCTCGACAATCGCGCGCTCGGCCTCGAGATCGGGCAAATCGGCAAGCTGCGCCTCGGCCTCCTCCAGCGCCTCGCGGGCAAGTGCTGCCGCATCGCGGTGGCGCATCTGCGCCAGCCGTGCCGCCTCAAGCTTGCCGCCCGAAATCGAGCGCTCCGCCTCGGCGCGCGAGAGCGCCCGCCCTGCCTCGGCAAGGCGCGTATCGGCGCTGCGGCGCGCCTCACGGGCGCGCGCATCTGCCTCGGAGGCCTGCGTCAGGGCGCGTGACAGAAGCTCATGCGCCTGCCGCGCCCCCTCAGCCCGCGCCGCGACCTCTTCAAGGTCGCGCTTGAGCTCCACCAGCCGGTTGAGTTGGCGCAGCCGCAGCGCGGCAGCGGTCGGTGCATCTTCGGCGCCCGCGCGGAACCCGTCCCACCGCCACAGATCCCCCGCGAGCGAGACGAGCCTTTGCCCCGGCCTCAGCTCGGCCTGCCGCCGCGCCCCCTCGGCGGCATCCGCCACAAGGCCGATCTGCGCTATGCGCCGCGCCAGCACCCGCGGCACTTCGACATGGGTTGAAAGCGGCTCGACGTCCGAGGGCAGAAGCTGCAGCGTCGGGTAATCTGGGAGCGCCGTCCAGCCCGAGCGCGCAGCCGCATCCACCTCGGGGGCGCGCAGATCATCGGCCAGCGCCGCGCCAAGCGCGGCCTCGTAGCCGGGCCGCACCTTCAACCGGTCCAGAAGCTGATGCCCGCTTGCCGCCTCACGTTCAACAAGCCGGGCCAGGGCCGCCACTTCCGCGCGCAAGGCCCCCGCCTCGCCTTCGGCCTCGGAGCGGGCGGCGCGGGCCGCACTTTCGCGCGCCTGCACCTCGGCACGGGCTTCATCCGCGGCGGCCAGCGTCTCTTCGGCGGCCTCGGCGCGCTCATGGGCTTCTTCCTGCGCGGCCTGCGCCGCTTCGAAAGCCTCTTCGGCCCGCCCAAGCGCAGCCTCCGCCTCGGCGCCCGAGGCTTCGGCGCGCCCCGCCTCCGCTTCGGCTTTCGCCAGAGTGGCGCGGGCGTCGGTCACGAGCCTTTGCGCCGAACCATGCCGGGCGGCGAGCCGGGCCACATCTTCCGTGCGCTCGCTCAGTTGCGCCTCAAGTTCGGCAAGCACGCTGGCCGCCTCCGCCGCGGCCTCTGCCGCGGCTTCCAGCTTGTCGTCCTGCCCCTCGGCGGCCTTGGCAAGCTGGCCAAGCTCCCAGTCGAGCCGCGCGATCGTTTCGCCCGCATCGCGGTTGAGCCCCGCCTCGCGCTCCATGTCCCGATCAAGCTGGGCGATCCGCGCGGTGAGCCCCGAGATCCGGTTCTGGGCCTGCGCCTCGGCATCGCCAAGCGCCTCGCGCTGCATCGCCAGCCGTTGCAGGATCGCGCCCGCCACGGCCTCTTCCTCGCGCAGCGGCGGCAAACGCTCGTCAAGCTCCGCGCGCCGATTCACGGCGGAACGCGCGGCATTCTCCGCCTGCGCCGCGGCCATCATCGCCGCCCGCACGAGGCCCTCCGCCTCGATCCGGCCCTGATCTGCTTCGCGCCAACGGCGATAGAGCAGCATCCCCTCGGTACGGCGCAGCTCTGTTCCGATGTCGCGATAGCGCGCGGCCTGCCGGGCCTGCCGGGCAAGCGCGGCCAGCTGGGTGGAGAGCTGTTCGAGCACGTCATCGACACGCGCAAGGTTCTGTTCGGCCCCGCTCAGTTTCAGCTCCGCCTCGTGGCGGCGCTGGTAGAGCCCCGAGATCCCTGCGGCTTCCTCAAGGATGCGCCGCCGCGCCTTGGGCCGCGCGTTGATCAGCTCGGCGATCTGGCCCTGCCGGACCAAGGCCGGGCTTTGCGACCCGGTCGAGGCATCGGCAAAAAGCATCTGCACGTCGCGCGCGCGCACGTCCTTGGTGTTGACCTTGTAGGCCGAGCCCGCATCGCGGGTGATCCGGCGCACGATCTCCAGCGTGTCGGCATCGTTGAAACCCGAGGGCGCGAGCCGCTCGCTGTTGTCGATCGAGAGCGAGACCTCGGCAAAATGGCGCGCCGGGCGCGTGGCGGCGCCGGCAAAGATCACGTCTTCCATGCCGCCGCCGCGCATCGCGGTGGGCCGGTTCTCCCCCATCACCCAGCGCAAAGCCTCGAGCAGGTTGGACTTGCCACAGCCATTCGGCCCGACAACGCCGGTGAGCCCGTCATGGATGACGAGGTCGGTCGGGTCGACGAAGCTCTTGAAGCCGTTGAGACGAAGGCGGGTGAAACGCACGGAGGGGTCCGATTCCAGATCTGGGCCTGCCACTTTCAGGTCCGGCGCGAGCCAAGTCAACGCCGCCGCGTCACGTTCCGGCGAGCCCCCCGGGCTTATCCACAGGATCGACGGATTTCCGCTTGCGCGAAACCGCGCCGCCCCTAAAGTGGTAAAACTTTTTGTCCAATAAGGGGTGAAAGCATGATCCCGGCCCTGGCCATCATTCTGGCGTTTCAATTGGCGGGCGAAGTGATCTCGCGCGGGGCGCATCTGCCGCTACCGGGGCCTGTGCTCGGCATGCTGGGCATGGCGCTCACGATCAGCCTGAGCGCGCGGCTGCGCGAGATGATCCGGCCGGTCGCGCAGGGACTTCTGGGCCATCTGTCGCTGCTTTTCGTGCCCGCGGGCGTGGGGGTGGTCGCGCATATCCCCACGCTGATCGCGCATGGCCCGGCGCTGGCCGTGGCACTCGTCGTCTCGACGCTTCTGGCCATCGTCGTCGGTGCTGTCACCTTCACCCTCGTCGCCCGCCTCATCGGGAGCGCGTCTGATGACTGATGCCGCGCTGATCTGGTCTTACCTCTCCTCACAGCCGCTTTTGTGGCTCACCGCCACGCTCTTTGCTTATTGGGGTGGAGACACGGTGTTTCGCCTTGCCCGGCGCAGCCCGCTTGCCAACCCGGTGATGATCGCGGTGATCCTGCTCGCACTTCTGCTCTGGGTCACCGGCACCAACTACAGCGCCTATTTCGAGGGCGCGCAATTTGTCCACTTCATGCTCGGCCCCGCCACTGTCTGCCTTGCTGTGCCCTTGCAGGCAAACCTCAAGGCGATCCGCAAGGCGCTGGTGCCGATCATCGTGGCGCTGTTTGCGGGCTCTTTCACCGCCGTCGCCTCGGCCCTCGGGATCGCCAAGCTCCTTGGCGCCGATCCCATGCTGCTGGCCTCGCTCGCTCCGAAATCGGCCACCGCGCCAGTCGCCATCGGCATTTCCGAGGCGCTCGGTGGGCAACCGACGCTGACGGCGGTTCTGGTGCTGCTCACCGGGATGATCGGGGCGATTTTCGTCACGCCGATGCTCGATGCGCTCGGCCTGCGGGACTGGCGCGCGCGCGGCTTTGCCACCGGCGTGGCGGCGCATGGCATCGGCACGGCGCGCGCCTTTCAGGTGCATGACACCGCGGGCGCCTTCGCCTCGATCGGCATGGGGCTCAACGCGATCCTCACCGCGGTGCTGGCGCCGCTTGTGCTGCCGTTCTTCCTCTAGCCCTTCGCGGGCTTGAACGGCGCCATGCCCGCGCGGGCCAATTCGTCGGCGCGCTCGTTCTCGGCATGGCCAGCGTGGCCCTTGATCCATTTCCACACCACCTTGTGGCGCGCCTGCGCCGCATCGAGCCGCTGCCAGAGGTCGACATTCTTCACCGGCTTCTTGTCGGCGGTCTTCCAGCCATTGCGCTTCCAGCCGTGGATCCAGCTTTGCACGCCGTTTTTCACATAGGCCGAATCGGTGGTGATGGTGATGGTCGAGGATCGGGTCAGCGCCTCGAGCGCCGAGATCGCCGCCATCAGCTCCATGCGGTTGTTGGTGGTGTCGGCCTCGCCGCCGTTGAGCTCGCGCTCTTTCAGCACTGTCTCGCCGTCCATCGCGCGCATCAACACGCCCCAGCCCCCGGGCCCCGGGTTGCCGGAGCATGCCCCGTCCGTCCAGGCAAAAAGTTCGCTCATCAGGCGCGCTCAAAGGCCAGCCGCAGGCCAAGCGCTGCGAAGGAAGCGGCAAAGGCGCGCCGCATCCACGCCATCACGGCGGGCCGCGAAAGCACAGCCTCACGGCCTGAGGCCGCAAGCCCCGCATAGCCGATAAACACCAGAAAGGTGATCGCGGCAAAGACGATACCGAGCCCGGCCATCACCTCTGTGCCGTCGGTGGGGGCCATGAATTGCGGCAGGAAGGCGAGGAAGAACATCGGCAGTTTCGGGTTCAGGAGGTTGAGCAGGATGCCCTGCCGCACCAGCCGCGCGGGCGAGGCGGGATCGGCTGCGGCGATGGTGAGCCCGCCCGTGCCCTTGAGCGTGCCCCAGGCCATCCACAAAAGGTAAGCGACGCCCGCGTATTTCAGGCCCTGGAACAGCAGCGCAGAGGTGTGCAGCACCGCCGCGAGCCCCGCCATTGCCACGGCAAGGTGGACAAGCGTGGCGATGGTGCAGCCGATTGCGGCCAGAAAGCCCGCCCGGAAGCCCTGCCCCAGCGTGGCCGAAAGCGTGTAGACCACGCCGATGCCAGGAGCAACGCAGACGACAAGCGCGGTGACAAGAAACTCGAAGCTCATCACGGCCTCAGGCGTCGTGGCGGAAGATCCGCGGCGTCTTGAACTCGATCCGTTCCTTCGCGGTCTCGACCGTCTCGACGGTGAGATCGAAGTGATCCTTGAAAGCGTTCAGCACTTCCTCGATCAGCGCATCGGGCGCAGAAGCGCCCGCGGTGAGGCCGACCTTGTCGAGCCCGGAAAGCGCATCCCACGGAATGTCGCTGGCCCGCTCGATCAGGTGAGAGACGGCGCAGCCCGCGGTGCGGCCCACCTCGACCAGCCGTTTCGAGTTCGACGAATTCGGCGCGCCGATCACCAAGAGCGCCTCGACCTGCGGCGCCACCGCCTTTACCGCCGCCTGACGGTTGGTCGTGGCGTAGCAGATGTCATCCTTGCCCGGCCCCACAAGGCTCGGGAAGCGGGCTTTGAGCGCGGCGACCACCTCGGCGGTGTCATCGACCGAGAGCGTGGTCTGGGTGATCCAGGCGAGCTTGTCCGGGTTGCGCACCTCAAGCGCCGCCACATCGGCCGCGGTTTCAACCAGCAGCACCTCGCCCTCGGGGAGTTGCCCCATCGTGCCGATCACCTCCGGGTGGCCGGCATGGCCGATCATGACAATCTGCAAGCCCTCTTCGGCATGGCGCTCTGCCTCCAGATGCACCTTGCTCACCAAGGGGCAGGTCGCATCGACATAGATCATGTTGCGCCGCTCGGCCTCGGCGGGCACCGATTTCGGCACGCCATGGGCGGAAAAGATCACCGGCCGGTCGATCGGGCATTCGTCGAGTTCCTCAACGAAAACAGCGCCTTTCGCCGCGAGCGTGTCGACCACGTATTTGTTGTGCACGATCTCGTGGCGGACATAGACCGGCGCGCCCCATTTCTCGAGCGACATCTCAACGATCTTCACAGCCCGGTCCACGCCCGCGCAAAAGCCGCGCGGGGCGGCGAGGTAAAGGGTAAGGGCAGGTTTCATGATGCGCTCCGTCTTTGCCCCCCAGAGGTAATGCCCCGCGCGGCCCGCGTAAAGTGCGCCCCTGTCGCGGCGGCGATCGGGCGCGGGCGCGGGCTATTCCCAGCGCACCTCGCCAAGGAAGATATAGCCCGCGCCATAGATCGTCTTGATCAGGCGCGGGTTCTTCGGATCTTCGCCAAGCTTGGTGCGCAGCCGCGAGATCCGCACATCCATCGCCCGGTCAAAGCTCTCTCCCGCTGCGCCGCCCAGCGCCTGCTGCATTTGCGCGCGCGAAATCAACCGGTTCGGACTGTCGAGAAAAAGCCGCAGAACTTCTCCCTCGGCATGGGAAAAGGGGGTCTCCGCCCCTCTGGCATCAATCAGCACATAGCGGTCAAACGCCGCCTGCCATCCGGCAAAATGGGCCACTTGCGCCGGGGTGGCGGTGTCGGGGCGCGGTTTTCGCAGCCGCGCACGGATCCGCGCCACCACCTCGGCGGGATCGAAGGGCTTGATGATGTAATCATCTGCCCCGAGTTCGAGCCCGGTGACCCGGTCCTGCACCTGGGCGCGGCCCGAGATGATGATGATTGCCGCCCCCGATTCGAGCGCAAGCCGATGCACCAGCGCCAGCCCGTCGCGATCCGGCAGCCCCAGATCGACAAGGCAGACATCGGGCTGCGACCGCTTCAGCCCGGCCTCGAATTCGGTCGCACGGCCATAGGCGGTGGTGCGGAACCCCGCCTCTTCGAGCGCGTCGACAAGCATCCGGCGGATCTCGGGCTCGTCATCGAGAATGGCGACATGAGGCAGGGTCATCGGGGCACTCCGGCGATGAGCGCAGCGAGTTCCGCCGCGACAAAGGGTTTTTGCAACACCGGGCAGGGCGCGGAGGCACGCAAACGGTCTCCGGGCGGGAGCGAAGTCATCAAGGCCACGGGAAGCCGGTCCATCAGCCGCTCAGCCAGCGCCACGCCGGTTTCTCCGCCCGGAAGCTGGATGTCGGAGAGCACCATGCCGATCTCGGGCAGCGTCGCAAGCGCGCGCGCCTCGGCGGCGCTTTCCGCCTCAAGCACCGAATGACCAAGGCCGCGCAGCATCTCACGCACGCTTGCGCGAATATCGGCATCGTCCTCCACCAGCAGCACCAGCATCGGTGCGAGACCGCTTTCCACCACCCGCAACGGCAGGCGCAGCGTCACGCAGGCGCCCGGCTCGCAATTCTCGATACGGACCGTACCACCCGCAAGCTTGGTCTGGTCATAGACCATGCTCAACCCGAGCCCGGACCCCTCGCCGCCCTTGGTGGTGTAAAACGGGTCCAGCGCGCGCGTGAGCGCCTCCGGACTGAAGCCCGGCCCGGTATCGGTGACGGAAATCTCGATCCAGGTATCCTGAACCGGATGGGCGGCAATGCGGATCGCGCCCCCCCTCGCCCCCATCGCGTCGCGGGCGTTGAGAAGCAGGTTCAGAAGGCTGTCCTGCAACGGGCCGGGGTCGAGCAGGATCGGTGCGGCCAACCCGTCGACATCGATCGACACCGTGACGCGCGCGCCGAGCGTGGGCGCGGCCATCGTGGCAAGATCGGCAATCAGCGCGGGCAGGTTCACCGCCTGAGGGCGGAGCGCGCGCTTGCCGGAAATGGCCGCGATCCGGTCAAGGAGCGTGCCGCCGCGCCGCGCCGCCGAAAGCGTGGCCCGCACCGCGCCCAAAGCCTCGGCGGGCATTCCTTCGGTCCGCATCAACCGCCCCTGCAGCCCGAGGATGATGGTGAGAAGGTTGGCAAAATCATGCGCCATGCCGGAGGTGAGCTGTGCCGCGAGTTCGCGTTTGGCCGATTGCGTCAGCGCCGCCCGCGCCTGGGTTTCCTGCGTCACATCCGCCGAGAGGATATAGACCCCGCGCACCGCGCCGTCCTCCCCGGTATCGGGGGTCAGAGCAATGCGGATGCGACGACCGGAGAGATCATGGGTGATCTCGATCACATTTGCCTCGCCCGCGAAGGCCTTCAAGAAGCCGGGCAGAATGCGCCGGAACGTCTCTGCCCCCAGCACCGCCTCGGCCGGATGGCCGACCGGGTCATCCAGCGAGCCCGGCATGACCGAGGTGATGCGGCGGTTCGAGAAGGTGTAGATGTAATCCACCCCCATATGCGCGATATGGGCGGGCGTCATTTCCGTCACCTGCCGGATCCGCGCCGCGGTTTGCATCAGCTCGTATTGCGTCTCTTCGAGCGCGGCATTGGTCGCGGCCAACTCGCGGTTCGCCGCGGCAAGCCGCTCTGAATGGTCGAGCACCTGCTCAGACAGCTCCGCCGAGCGCGCGCGCAACAGCGCCTCCTGCCGCTTGATCCCGGTGATGTCAGTATAAACGGTGATCCAGCCGCCCTCGGCAAGCGGCGCCCCCTCAACCGCGATGGTGCGCCCGTTCGCCCGCGTGCGCTCCATGTAATGCGGCGCAAAGACCCGCGCCTGCTCCACCCGCGTCGCCACCCATGTCTCGAGATCATCGACCTCGCCATATTCGCCCTTTTCGGCCAGATAGCGGATCGTTTCCGAGAACGGCGTGCCCGGGCGGGTGAGCCGCTCCGGCAGATCGAACATCACTTGATACTGCCGGTTGGACACCGCCAGCCGCAGATCGCTGTCAAAGATCGACAGCGCCTGACCAATCAGATTGAGCCCCGCCTGCGTCAGCCGGGCACGTGCATCCTCGCTCATCGGGCTCCCCTCCCGCCCCATCGCTAGCATCGGATGGCGGCTGCGCAAAGCCCCCAACGCACCCCCGTTGCGCGCGCAAGAATTCGTTAGGATTGGGTAAAAATCAGGAAACCTTTGCCCGCGAGCTTCGAGACAGGTGCCGACGAGGGGGAGACTCGTCCGCACCCGGCGCCGACCGAGTTGGGGCCCGTCCGGCACGAGGGAGGAAAAATGGCAGATCAAGATGTGGCGGAGCAATTCGCCCAGTCGATTCCTGCGCTTCTGGCGAAAAACGTCGAAAGGTTCGGTCACCGCCCGGCCTATCGCGAGAAGGAATTCGGCATCTGGCAGAGCTGGACCTGGGCTGAAGCGGCCGATGAGATCCGGGCCATGGCGATGGGCTTTCTGAGCCTTGGCGTGGAACGGGGCGATCATATCGCCATCATCGGCCGCAACCGTCCGGCGCATTACTGGGCGATGGTGGCGGCGCAGATGTGCGGCGCGGTGCCGGTGCCGCTTTATCAAGACGCCGTGGCCGAAGAGATGGCCTATGTGCTCGAGCATTGCGGCGCGCGGTTTGTCGTTTGCGGAGATCAGGAGCAGGTCGACAAGGTGGTCGAGGTCGAGGACCGCATCCACCACATCCAGCATGTCATGTATACCGACAAGCGCGGCATGCGGAAATACGACCACTCCCGCATGAACGCGCTGGAAGACATCGTGGCCGAGGGCAAGGCGGGCCATTTCCGCTATCAAGGCGAGATCGCGGCTCGCATCGCGGAGCTGACCTACGACAGCACCTGCGTGATGCTTTACACCTCGGGCACCACGGGCAAGCCGAAAGGCGTGGTGCTCTCGAACAGAAACATCATCGAAACGGCGAAGAACTCCGCCGCCTTCGACCACCTTGGCCCCGATGAAGACGTGCTCGCCTATCTGCCGATGGCCTGGGTGGGCGATTTCATCTTTTCCATCGGGCAGGCGATGGTGGCGGGCTTTTGCGTGAACTGCCCCGAGAGCCCCGCCACCATGATGACTGACCTGCGCGAGATCGGGCCGACCTACTTTTTTGCGCCGCCCCGCATCTTCGAGACGATGCTCACCAATGTGATGATCCGCATGGAGGATGCGGGCGATCTCAAGCATGGGCTCTTCAAGCATTTCATGGAATTCGCCAAGGGCACGGGCGAAGAGTTCGGGATGCCGCGCTACCGGGTGAAACGTTCCAAGCCCACGTTGCGGCGGCGGCTGCGCTGGGCTTACCGCTTTTCCATGGGGATCGGCTTTTCCATCGAGACGATGGTGGAAAACGCCGTGCGCCTTGCCATTGTGCGGCTGCGCCACCCGATGGAGCACCGCAAATACTTCACGGCAAAAGGGCCGATCCTCAATATTTATCCGCAACCCTTGCGCGACTATTTCAATTACCGCACCGGCGATGTGACGATTTACGCGCCGCTCAAGAACACGCTCGGGCTGAGCCGCATCCGCGTGGCCTATACCGCAGGCGAGGCGATCGGGCCGGAGATCTTCGAGTTTTACCGCTCGCTCGGCATCAACCTGAAGCAGCTCTACGGCCAGACCGAGGCCTCCGTCTTCATCACCCAGCAGCCCGACGGGCAGGTGCGCGCCGATACGGTGGGCGTGCCCTCCCCCGGCGTCGAGGTGAGAATCGGCGAAAACGGCGAGGTGTTCTACCGCTCGCCCGGCACTTTCGTTGAATATTACAACAACCCCGACAGCACGGCCTCCACCAAGGATGCCGAGGGCTGGGTGGCGACAGGCGATGCCGGTTTCTTCGAGGAAGGCACCGGCCACCTGCGCATCATCGACCGCGCCAAGGACGTGGGCAAGATGGCTGATGGCCGGCTCTTCGCGCCCAAATACGTGGAAAACAAGCTCAAGTTCTACCCCAACATTCTTGAGGCCGTGGTCTTTGGCGCGGGCCGGGATCGCTGCACCGCCTTCATCAACATCGACCTCACCGCGGTTGGCAACTGGGCGGAGCGCAACAACATCGCCTATGCGAGCTATCAGGAGCTGGCCGGGCATCCGCGCGTTTACGAGATGATCCGCGAGCATATCGACGAGGTGAACCGGAGCGTGGCGCAAGACCCGATGCTCTCGGGCTGTCAGATCCACCGCTTCCTCGTTTTGCACAAGGAACTCGACGCCGATGATGGCGAGATGACCCGCACCCGCAAGGTGCGCCGCAACGTGATCGCCGAGAAATACGCCGATCTGATTGCTGCGCTCTATGACGGCGCGACGAGCATCTCCACCGAAACAGAAGTGACCTACGAAGATGGCCGCAAGGGGGCGATCAAGGCCACGCTGCGGATCGAAGATGCAAGCGTTGCGCCCGAAGGGCAGATTCACCGGGAGGCCGCGGAATGAAAGACATGATCGAGGGCTATACCACGGCCGATGGCCGCCAGATCGGCGGCGTACTGATGGAGTTGAAAAACATCACCCTCCGCTTTGGTGGCGTGGTGGCGATCAAGGATATCTCGTTTGATATCCGCGAGGGCGAGATCCGCGCCATCATCGGCCCCAATGGCGCGGGCAAAAGCTCGATGCTGAACGTGATCTCGGGCTTTTATGTGCCCACCGAGGGCGAGGTCTGGTTTCGCGGCGAGCGGCGCCCGGCCATGCGCCCTTATCAGGTCGCCCGCCTCGGCATTGCCCGCACCTTCCAGAACATCGCGCTTTTTGACGGCATGTCGGTGCTCGACAACATCATGACCGGGCGGCTCACACTGATGAAATCGGGGCTTCTGAGCCAAGCGCTCTGGATGGGCAAGGCGGCTGAAGAGGAAGACGCCCACCGCGAAAAGGTCGAGAAGATCATCGACTTCCTAGAAATTCAGAATATTCGGAAAACACCCGTGGGCCGTCTGCCCTATGGGCTGAAAAAGCGGGTGGAACTGGCCCGCGCGCTCGCCGCCGAGCCGAAGATCCTGCTGCTCGACGAGCCGATGGCCGGGATGAACGTCGAGGAGAAGGAGGACATGTGCCGCTTCATCCTTGATGTGAACGACGAATTCGGCACCACCACCGTGCTCATCGAGCATGACATGGGCGTGGTGATGGACCTTTCCGACCGTGTTGTCGTGATGGATTACGGCCGCAAGATCGGCGACGGCCCGCCCGAAGAGGTGCGCAACAATCAAGATGTGATCGACGCCTATCTGGGGGTGGCCCATGACTGACCAGCTTCTCTACGCCGCCGAGGCCGCGCTGAACGGGTTGATGGCCGGGGTGATGTATGCGCTCGTCGCCCTTGGTTTCGTCTTGATCTACAAATCCTCCGGCGTCTTCAACTATGCGCAGGGGGTGCTCGCCCTTTTCGCCGCACTCACGCTCGTTGGCATCCAGAAAGGCCAGGTGCCCTTTGCGCATCTGATCAATGCGATGACCGGCGGGCATCTCGAAACCTTCCCTTGGCAGGTGCCGGCGCTGCTCGCGATTCTGCTCACCGCCGGGGTGATGGTGGGGATGGCGCTCATCATCGAAAAGCTCGTTCTCAAGCATCTCGTCAATCAGGCGCCGATCATCCTCTTCATGGCGACCATTGGCCTTGCCTATTTCCTTGAAGGCTTTGGCGATGTGATGTGGGGCGCCGATATCAAGACGCTCGATGTCGGCCTGCCGCAGGGGATCAACGAGACCATCGAATCGGTGACCGACAGCCTTTTGGGCTACGGCTTCTTCATCGACAATCTCGATATTGTCGCCTCCATCGTCGCGGTGCTTCTGGTCGCGGCACTCACGCTTTTCAGCCAGTATTCGAAACAGGGCCGGGCGCTGCGCGCTGTGGCCGACGACCATCAGGCCGCGCTTTCGGTCGGCATCTCGCTGCGCTTCATCTGGGTTTTGGTGTGGTCCATCGCAGGCTTTGTGGCGCTCGTTGCAGGCATCATGTGGGGCTCCAAATCCGGCGTGCAATTCTCACTCTCGCTCATCGCCTTGAAAGCGCTTCCAGTTCTGATGCTGGGCGGGTTCACCTCGATCCCCGGCGCCATCGTCGGCGGGCTGATCATCGGCATGGGCGAGAAACTCTTCGAATTCTGGATCGGCCCGCTGATCGGAGGCGCCACCGAAAACTGGTTCGCCTATGTGCTCGCGCTCCTCTTCCTCGTGTTCCGACCGCAAGGCCTGTTCGGCGAGCGGATCATCGAGAGGGTCTGAGCATGCTGCGGGTGCAAAAGGAAAAATCTGTTGATTGGCGGGTCGGGCTGCGACATCCTGTCACTTCCCCGGCCGGGCAGGGAGGCCCGGAGCGGGGGGAAGGGTTGCATCACGCGCGGCCCGCTTGCGGGGCTGCGCAAGAGGTAGGGAGGCCTCTTCGCAATGACGCTCAAGACCTGTTCCATCGCCTTCACCATCGGTTGGTTGGCGGCGCTGACCTTCGGCTGGATCGCGCTTGCCGCCCCGCCGGAAGAACCGGCCACGCTGCGCACCATCAACATATTGTTCGCCGCCATGGGCGCCGGGGCCGGGATCTGGTCCTGGATGCGGATCCGGCGCGGCTGCTGAGGGGAACGGCATCGGCCCTCCCCCGCATTCAAAAACGGGGGAGAGGCTGATGTTCTACCGTGAGGCAGGCGATTTCAAGACGAGCTACCGGGCCGACAGCCAGACCTTTCCGATCCGGCTGGACCGGATGGGGTTCTGGGCGGCGATGCTCATAGCCTATGCCGTGGTGCCCTTCGTGATCGACGATTACTGGGCAAACGCGGTCTTCGTGCCGTTCCTGATCTATGCGATCGCGGCGATCGGGCTCAATATTCTGGTGGGTTTCGCGGGCCAGGTGAGCCTGGGCACCGGCGGTTTCATGGCCGTGGGGGCCTATGCGGTCTACAAGCTGATGACCGCCTTCCCTGAGGTGCCCTTTTTCTTCCATGTGATCCTGGCGGGCGGGGTCACCGCTTGCGTGGGCGTGCTCTTTGGCCTGCCTTCGCTTCGGATCAAGGGCTTCTACCTCGCCGTCGCCACCTTGGCCGCGCAGTTCTTTTTGGTCTGGCTCTTCAACAAGGTGCCGTGGTTTTACAACTACTCCGCCTCGGGCCAGATCACCGCGCCCGACCGCACCATGCTGGGCATCTACATCACCGGCGCGCAAACCTCGGCGGTTGCGAAATACCTGTTCTGCCTTGTGATCCTGACGCTGGTGGCGCTCGTTGCGCGCAACCTCACCCGCGGCACCGTCGGGCGCAAATGGATGGCGATCCGCGACATGGACATTGCCGCCGAGATCATCGGAGTGAACCCGCTCACTGCCAAAGTCACCGCCTTCGCCGTCTCCTCGTTCTTCATCGGCATCGCCGGGGCGCTTCTGTTCTCGGTCTATCTTGGCGCCGCGGAAGTGGGCGAGGCTTTCGGCATCAACAAGAGCTTCCTTGTCCTCTTCATGGTGATCATCGGGGGGCTTGGCTCGATCTTCGGCTCTTTCGCCGGGGCGGCTTTCCTCGTGCTTTTGCCGGTGTTCCTGAAGAACGTACTGGTGGGGGCTTTCGGTTGGCCCACCGATGTGGCGGCGCATCTTGAGCTGATGATTGTCGGCGCGTTGATCATTCTGTTCCTGATCGTCGAGCCGCATGGGCTCGCGCAGCTCTGGCGCATCGCCAAGGAGAAACTGAGACTCTGGCCCTTCCCGCATTGAAGGGCCCCAGAAGACCGGAGAACCGGCCAAAGCAACCGAATACGTGATTGGGAGGATGAACGTATGAAAAAGACCTTTGCCGCGCTCGCTGCGGCAGCGCTGATCGCCTCGGCGCAGACGGCGAGCGCCGATCTGACGGTGCCGAACCTGAGCTATCGCACCGGCTCCTATGCCGCCAACGGCATTCCCTATGCCGACGGTTTTGCCGATTATTTCACGCTGTTGAACGAGCGCGATGGCGGCATCGGCGGCGAAAAGGTGGCGGTGCCGGAATGCGAAACCGCCTATAACACCGAAAAGGGCGTCGAATGCTACGAGAGCACCAAGGGGCAGGCGGCGCTCGCCTATAACCCGCTCTCGACCGGCATCACCTATCAGCTGATCCCGAAAGTCACCGCGGACCATCATGTGCTTTATACCCCCGGCTACGGGCGCACCTCGGCGGCGAATGGCTCGGTGTTCGAATGGGTCTTCAACTACCCGGCGAACTATTGGGACGGCGCCTCGGTCGCGGTCAAATATCTGCTCGATGAAAACGGCGGCAGCCTTGAGGGCAAGAAGATCGCGCTTGTCTACCACAACTCCGCCTATGGCAAGGAGCCGATCCGCACGCTTGAGGAACTGGCCAAAAAGCACGGCTTCAGCCTGAGCTTGCTGCCGGTCGACCCGCCCGGACAGGAGCAAAAGTCGCAATGGCTGCAAATCCGCCGCGACAAGCCCGATTACGTGCTGATGTGGGGCTGGGGCGTGATGAACCAGGTCGCGATTCAGGAGGCCGTCAACATCCGCTTCCCGATGGAACACATGATCGGTGTCTGGTGGTCGGGCTCGGAGAATGACGTCGGCCCCGCGGGCGACAAGGCCAATGGCTACAAGTCGATCAGCTTCCACGGCGTCGGCGACGAATTCCCGATCTATGCGGACCTGAAGCAATATGTGTTCGATCCGGGCAAGGCCGCGGGCGCGGGCGACAACCTCGGCAACGTGCTCTATTCGCGCGGCATGTATGCGGCGATGATCATCTCCGAGGCGATCCGCACCGCGCAAGACATGGCGGGCCATGCCGCGGTGACGCCCGATGAGGTGCGCGAGGGCTTCGAGAACCTCAACCTCACCGAGGCGCGTCTGACCGAGCTTGGCCTGCCGGGCTTCGCGCAGGAAATCCACGCCAGCTGCGCCGACCATGGCGGCCCGGGCTCGGCGATGATCCTGCAATGGGATGCGGGCACGAAGAAATGGGGGGCAGTCTCTGACTGGATCACGTCTGACGCCGATGTGCTCGACCCGCTGATTGCCGAGGATTCGGCGGCCTTCGCCGCAGAATCCGGCATTACGCCGCGCTGCCAGTAACCCAACTCCCCCGGCCTTCGGGCCGGGGGTTTCCCCCCGGAGGACGCCCATGCTTGACGCCGCCAAGACCGATACGCTGCTCGAAGTGAACAACATCGAGGTGATCTACAACCACGTGATCCTTGTGCTCAAGGGCGTCAGCCTGTCGGTGCCCAAGGGCGGCATCACCGCGCTTCTGGGCGGCAATGGCGCGGGGAAAACGACAACGTTGAAGGCGATCTCGAACCTGCTGCGCTCCGAGCGCGGCGAAGTGACGAAGGGCACGATCCTTTACCGCGGCGAGCGGGTGCAGGATGGCTCCCCCGCCGATCTCGTGCGCAAGGGGGTCATTCAGGTGATGGAGGGGCGGCATTGCTTTGAACACCTGACGGTGGAGGAGAACCTGCTCACCGGCGCCTATACCCGCAAGGACGGCCGCGCCGAGGTGATGAAAGATCTCGAGATGGTCTACAGCTACTTTCCGCGCCTCAAGGAACGCCGCAAATCGCAGGCGGGCTACACATCGGGCGGCGAGCAGCAGATGGTGGCGATGGGGCGCGCGCTGATGTCCCGCCCGGAGACGATCTTGCTTGACGAGCCCTCGATGGGGCTCGCGCCGCAGTTGGTCGAGCAGATCTTCGAGATTGTGAAGGCGGTGAACGAGGGCGAGGGCGTGACCTTTCTCCTGGCCGAGCAAAACACCAACGTGGCACTGCGCTACGCGCATTACGGCTACATTCTGGAAAGCGGTCGGGTGGTCATGGATGGCCCCGCCGCGCAGCTGCGCGAGAACCCGGATGTGAAGGAGTTCTACCTCGGCATGTCGGATGATGGTCGCAAGAGCTTCCGTGACGTGCGCTCCTACCGCCGCCGCAAGCGCTGGCTCGCCTGACAAACCACTGATTTAATGCAATTGCTGCGCAGCATTCTGCAGCGCAGAAAATCCCGCCAAGGCAAGGGAGAGCCTGCCATGAGCCGCTACTACGACGATCTGGAAACCCGCTCAGCCGATGCCCGCGCCGCGGCCCTTGCGGTGGCGCTGCCGCAGGCGATTGCGCGCGCGCGCACCGCGCCGGGGATGGCGGCGCATCTGGGCCCGGTCGCGGCGGCAGAGATCACCAGCCTTGGCGCTCTGGCAAAGCTCCCGGTGCTGCGCAAATCGGACCTCGGTGCGGCGCAGAAATCTGCCGCGCCCTTCGGCGGGCTGACCACGAAACCGGCCCATGCCTTCGCCCATATCTTCCAGAGCCCCGGGCCGATCTACGAGCCCGGCGATACTTCGTCCGACTGGTGGCGGATGGGGCGGTTTCTGCATGCTGCAGGCGTGGGCCCCGGCGATATCGTGCAGAACTGCTTTGGCTATCACCTGACGCCGGCGGGGATGATCTTCGAAAGTGGCGCGCGCGCGGTGGGCGCAGCCGTGCTCCCCGCCGGAACCGGGCAGACCGAGCTTCAGGTGCGTGCCGCGGTCGACATCGGCACCACCGTTTATGCCGGCACCCCCGATTATCTGAAGGTGATCCTCGACAAGGCCGAAGAAATGGGCGAGCGGCTCGCCATCACGCGCGCGGCGGTGGGCGGTGGCGCTCTTTTCCCGAGCCTGCGCGCCGAATATGCCGCGCGCGGCATCCATTGCCTGCAATGCTATGCCACGGCCGATCTCGGCAATATCGCCTATGAGAGCCCGGCGATGGAGGGAATGATTGTCGACGAGGGCGTGATCGTCGAGATTGTCCGCCCCGGCACCGGCGATCCGGTGGCCGCGGGGGAAGTCGGCGAGGTGGTGGTGACAACGCTCAACCCCGATTATCCGCTCATTCGCTTTGCCACGGGGGATCTGAGCGCTGTGCTGCCCGGCGCCTCCCCCTGCGGGCGCACCAACACCCGCATCAAGGGCTGGATGGGCCGCGCCGATCAGACCACGAAGATCAAAGGCATGTTCGTGCGTCCCGAACAGGTCGCGGCCTTCGTCGCCGCGCATCCCGACGTGCGCCGCGCGCGTGTCGTCGCCTCGCGCGAGGGAGAGATGGATGCGATGACGGTGCGTATCGAAACGCTCTCCACCAATGCAGAACATTTCCTGCCCGGGGTCATTTCTGCGCTCAAGCTCAAGGGCCGGATCGAGCTGGTCGCCCCCGGCTCGCTTCCCAACGACGGCAAGGTGATCGAGGATCTGCGCAAATATGACTGAGCCGCGCGCTCAGCCCCAGGTCGGGTGGAACCGGTTTGCCGGGCTCAGCGTGAAGATCTCACAGCCATCGCAGGTCACCCCCACCGAATGCTCGAATTGCGCCGAGAGCGACTTGTCGCGAGTGACCGCAGTCCAGTCGTCGGAAAGCACCTTGGTTTCGGGCCGGCCAAGGTTCACCATCGGCTCGATGGTGAAGATCATCCCTTCTTCGAGCACGGCCCCCGCGCCCTTGCGGCCATAGTGCAGCACATTCGGCGGCGCGTGGAACACGCGGCCAACGCCATGGCCACAGAAATCGCGCACCACGCTCATGCGCTGCGCCTCGACATAGGCCTGGATCGCATGGCCGATGTCGCCAAAAGTATTGCCCGGTTTTACTTGCTCGATGCCGATCATCAGCGCGTCATGGGTGACCTGGATGAGCCGCTCCGCCTTGCGGGTCAGGTTGCCCGCCACATACATCCGCGAGGTATCGCCGAACCAGCCGTCCAGAATCACCGTCACGTCGATGTTGAGAATATCGCCGTCCTTCAACACTTTCGGGCCCGGGATGCCGTGGCAGACCACATGGTTCACCGAAATGCAGGAGGCATGCTTGTAGCCGCGATAGCCGATTGTCGCCGAGGTTGCGCCGAGTTCCTCCACTCGGTTGCGCACAAAATCGTCGAGCGCGGCGGTCGTCACTCCGGGCTCGATCAGCGGCGCGACCTCGTCAAGGATGCGCGCAGCCACATGGCCCGCCGCCTGCATCCCCTCGTATTCCGCCACGTCATAAATCCGGATGCCGTCCTTCGTCACGCGTCCCGCTGCGTCTGTCACTTTACATCTCCTGCACGAACCGCCCCTAGATAGTCACAATTGCGCCGCTTGGCCAGAGCCGGGCTTTTCCGCAAGGTCGCAGGGGCTTATACCGGGGCCAAGGAGGCCAATATGCCCAATCCCACCGCAGCGATCCTGATCATCGGCGACGAAATATTGACCGGCCGCACCCGGGAGGGCAACGCCCATCACCTCGCAGGCGAGCTGGTGAAGGTGGGGTTCGACCTGCGCCAGATCCGGGTGATTTCGGATGATCACGCCACCATCGTCGCCGCGGTGCGGGAGCTTGCGGCGGGGCATGACCAGCTTTTCACTTCGGGCGGCATCGGGCCCACGCATGACGACATTACCGCCGATGCCGTCGCCGAGGCTTTCGACCGGCCGATCTCCGTGCGCGCGGACGCCCGCGCGATTTTGGCGACGCATTACGCCGCGCGCAGGGTCGAGTTTACCGAGGCGCGGCTCCGGATGGCGCGCATCCCTGACGGCGCGGCGCTGATCGACAATCCGGTCTCCGGCGCGCCCGGCTTCACGATCGGCAATTGCCATGTCATGGCAGGCGTGCCGAACATCTTTCAGGCGATGGTGGCGGGGCTTCTGCCGCGGCTTGCGGGCGGCGCGCCGCTCCTGAGCCGCAACTGGCAACTGATGGTCGCCGAAGCAGCGATTGCCGATGATCTGCGCACGCTTGCCACCGCGCACCCCGAAGTGTCCTTCGGCTCCTATCCTTTTGTGACGGAGGGGAATTACGGCACCAATCTGGTGGTGCGCTGCACCGATCCGGCGGCGCTCGAGGCCGCCTTTGCCGCGCTCAAGGCCGCGTTCCCGGAGGGGCAATGACCGATTTCTTCGCGGTGATCGACGCCACATGGCCCCCGGCAACCACTCGGCGCGGAGGCGGCTTTCTGGTGCGCGAGGGGTTGGGCGGCGGCTCGCGGGTGAGCTGCGCAAGCCTTGAGACCCCGTTTGAGGCGGCGGATATTGCCGCGGCCGAAGCAGCGCATCGCGCGCTCGGGCAGGAGCCGAAATTCATGGCCCGACCGGGGGAGGAAGCGCTCGATGCCGCGCTCGCCGCGCGCGGCTACGAACTCTTCGATCCGGTGGTGATCCATGCCGCGCCACTCTCAAAGCTCTCGACCGATGTGCCGCCCGTCACCGCTTTCGTGCATTGGCCGCCCCTGGCCATCACCCGCGAGGTCTGGGCGGAGACCGGCATCGGCGCAGAACGGCAAGCGGTGATGGAACGGGTCACGGGGCCGAAGGCCGCGGTGCTCGGGCGCATCCGCGACCGCGCTGCCGGGGCAGCCTTCATCGCGCTCCATGAACGCACGGCGATGCTGCATGCGCTCACGGTCCTGCCCGAGTATCGCCGCGCCGGCCTTGCCCGCGCAATCATGGCCGAAGCCGCGCGATGGGCGGCAGAGGCGGGGGCAGAAGACCTCTCCCTCGTCGTCACCCGCGCCAATGTGCCCGCCAATGCCCTCTACCAGAGCCTCGGCATGGAGGTGGTGAGTGCCTACCATTATCGCCGCGAGGGCCGCGCATGAGGGGGGTGCGGAGCGCACTCGCCGCGGGGTTCATTGCCCTCGCCCTGCCCGCTCTGGCCGCGCCCTTCACGTTCGAACCACCGCCGGGCGCCACTGTCTCGGCCGAGCGCAACGCCCCGGCGAGTTCTTACGAGATGCGCATCGGGCCATGGCAAAGCGGGACCGCGCCGAGCCAGCATCTGGAAGGCAACCGCTCCGACACCGCCTGGCGGCTGCGCGCCAATCAGGATACGAGCCTTCAAATCTTTGCTGCCCTGCGCGCGCAGATCGAAAGCGCAGGCTTCGCCGTGATCTTTGAATGCGAGACCGATGCCTGCGGCGGCTTCGATTTCCGCTATGCGCTCGATCTGTTGCCCGAGCCGGAGATGCATGTCGATCTGGGAGATTTCCGCTATCTCGCGGCGCGGCGCGGCGACACCTGGCTTGCGCTCACCGTATCGCGGTCCTCGGAATCGGGCTTCGTGCATCTGACGCGGATGGCGGTGCAACAGGTCACGCCGCCTCCCCCCGGTGAGGGCCTCGCCGCACCGCAGCCCGCCCCCCCCCCTTCCGCAACCGGCTTCGGCTCAAAGCTGGAAGCAACCGGCGCTGTCGCCCTGGATGATCTGGTCTTCGAAAGCGGCGCCTCGGCGCTCGGCGAAGGCAGCTATGCCTCACTCGCCGGGCTTGCGGATTATCTCGCCACCCATCCCGGAGCGCAGGTCGCGCTCGTCGGCCATACCGACAATGCCGGCGCGCTCGCCGGCAATATCGCACTCTCCAAGGCACGGGCGGAAGCGGTGCGGGAGCGGTTGATCACCCGCCACGGTGTTGCGCCCGGACAGATCAGCGCCGAGGGCGCAGGCTGGCTTGCCCCCCGTGCCACGAACCTTACCGGCGAGGGACGCGAAAAAAACAGAAGGGTCGAAGCCGTTTTGCTGGCTTCGACCCCGAAGTAAATCCGCCCGATAGAAAGCCCGCATCCGAGCAGAGATCGGGGCCCGCAAAGGCCCGCGGGCTCACCAGTTGTCGGGCCCTTTGTCGGCGAAGGTCTGCGCCAGAAAGTCGATGAAAGCGCGCACTTTGGGCTGCGTGAAGCGGCCCGGCGGATAGACCGCATAGATGCCGAGCGTTTCCATGGGCAGCTCCGGCATCGCTTCCTCGACCAGCCCCTTCGCCATCGCCTCGGCATAGAGGAAGGAGGGCAGATAGGCGATGCCGAGCCCGGCAATCGCGGCATGAAGGAGCGACTGGCCGTCGTTCACCGTGAGCCAGCCTGCCGAGCGCACCTGCCGCCGCTCGCCCGAAGGGGCGGTGATCTTCCAGACATTGCCGTTCGACTGGTTCGAATAGTGCAGAAGCTTGTGTTCGTTCAGATCGTCGATCTTCGCGGGCCGCCCGTAGCGCTCGAAATATTTCGGCGCGGCGATCATCCGCTTGGCCGTATCGGTCAGCTTGCGGGCGCGCAGGGTGCTGTCTTCGAGTTCGCCCACGCGGATCGCCATGTCGAAGCCTTCCGAAATCAGCTCCACATAGCGGTTGTTGAGCACCATGTTCACGGTGATGTCGGGGTAGGCCTGCAAAAAGTCGCCAAGCACCGGCGAAAGCAGGTTCACCCCGAAATCGGTCGCAACCGAAATGCGCAGCAGCCCAGAGGGCGCGACCTGCATGGAAGTGACAAGCGCATCGGCCTCGCCCGCATCGTTGAGCACACGGCGCGCGCGGTCGTAATAGGCAAGCCCGATCTCGGTGGGCGACACACGGCGCGTGGTGCGGTTGAGAAGCCGCGCCCCCAGCCGCGCCTCGAGCGCCGAGACATGCTTGGAGACAGCCGATTTGGAGATTCCCATCTTCTTGGCGGCGTCCGTAAAGCCTCCCTGGTCCACTACGGTGGCAAAAGCTTCCATCTCGGTCAGGCGGTCCATCTTTCACCCATCGGCAGTGTTTCGCGTTCCTGTGAGGTTTGGCCGTGAATTCAGGCGCAAATTGGACGCTGCGAGGACAATACCGGGGAAATGCCTGCGCGCCGACCAGAGCCGGAAACGATTGTTGCCCGCCCCGGCGCGAGATGACGCCGCGTTGGACGTGACAGCGGCGGGAGCGCGCGGCAGGTTGGGGCCAGCCGAGGGAGGAAACCATGAGCCACTACCCGCATCTTCTGTCGCCGCTCGATCTCGGGCATGTGACGCTGCCCAACCGCGTGCTGATGGGCTCCATGCATACCAACCTCGAAGAAACCGGCGACTGGAACCGGGTCGCCGAGTTTTATGCCGCGCGCGCACGCGGCGGCGTGGGCCTGATGGTGACGGGGGGCATGGCGCCCAACCGCGAGGGCGGGGTGTTTCCGGGCGCGGCCGGGCTCTTCACGCCCGAGGACATCGCGCATCACCGCCTCGTCACCTCCCGCGTGCAGGAGGCGGGCGGGAGGATCGCGATGCAGATCCTGCATGCCGGGCGCTATGCCTACGGGCCGGAATGCGTTTCCGCCTCGGCCGTGAAATCCCCCATCTCCCCCTTTGCACCGAAAGAACTTGATGAAGCGGGCATCGAAAAACAGATCGCCGACATTGCCACGGCGGCGGCGCGCGCGCGCGAGGCGGGCTATGACGGGGTCGAGGTGATGGGCTCGGAGGGCTATTTCCTCAACCAGTTCCTGGTGCGCCATGTGAACCGCCGGACCGACGCTTGGGGCGGCAGCTACGCGAACCGCATGCGCCTGCCCGTGGAAGTGATGAAGCGCGTGCGCGCCGCGGTGGGGGATGATTTCATCGTCATCTTCCGCATCTCGCTCATCGACCTCGTCCCCGAGGGCTCGACCTGGGACGAGGTGGTGATGCTCGCCAAGGCGATCGAGGCGGCGGGGGCCTCGATGCTCAACACCGGCATCGGCTGGCACGAGGCGCGGGTGCCTACCATTGCCACCTCGGTGCCGCGCGCGGCCTTTGCCTGGCTTACCGCGCGGCTGCGCCCCGAGGTGACGATCCCGGTGATCACCTCAAACCGGATCAACACGCCCGAGGTGGCCGAAACGATCCTTGAAGCCGGGCAGGCCGATATGGTGAGCCTTGCCCGCCCCTTCCTTGCCGACCCGGATTTTGTCGCCAAGGCGGCCAGCGGGCGCGCGGCAGAAATCGCCCCCTGCATCGGCTGCAACCAGGCCTGCCTTGACCACACCTTTTCGGGCAAGATTTCGTCCTGCCTCGTCAATCCGCGCGCGGGCCATGAGACGGAGTTGGTGCTGGAACCCGCCGCCGAGCCCAAGCGCATCGCGATTGTGGGCGCGGGTCCGGCGGGGCTTGCCTGCGCTATCGCGGCTGCCGAGCGCGGCCATGCGGTGAAGCTCTTCGAGAAGGGGGCGGAAATCGGCGGCCAGCTCTGCCTGGCCCGCACCATCCCCGGCAAGGAGGAATTCGTGGGCCTCACCGACTGGTTCGCGACCATGCTGGAAAAATCCGGCGTCAGCCTGCGGCTCAACACCGAGGCGACGGTGCGCACGCTTGGCGAGTTTGACGAGGTGGTGATTGCCACCGGCGTCACCCCCCGCAGCCCCGGCATCCCCGGCGAAGAGCTTGCGGTGAGCTATGCCGATCTCCTCTCCGGGCGCGTCGCGGCGGGGCCGCGGGTGGCGGTGGTGGGCGCGGGCGGCATCGGCTTTGACGTTGCCGAATTCCTCACTGTGGAAGAAAGCCCGACCCTCCACCCCGAGGACTGGAGGCGCGAATGGGGCGTGGGCGATCCGGCGCAAACACCGGGCGGGCTGGCCGACCCCATCCCCGCGCCCCCCACCCGCACGGTCACGCTTTTGCAGCGCAAACCCGAAAAACCGGGCCGCAAGCTTGGCAAGACGACGGGCTGGATTCACCGCGCCGCGCTGGCCGCCAAGGGCGTGAAGATGATCGGCGGGGTGAATTACGAGCGCATCACGCCCGAGGGGCTGCATGTCACCTTTGGCCCCGGGCGCGAGACCCCGACTTTGATTGAGGCGGATACGGTCGTGCTCTGCGCCGGACAGGAAAGCCAGCGCAGCCTGGCCGAAGCGCTGAAGGCGCAGGGTATCACCGCGCATGTGATCGGCGGTGCCGATGTCGCAGGCGAGCTCGATGCCAAACGCGCCATCGATCAGGGCACAAGGCTCGCTGCCACGCTCTGAGCCCCCTCAGCAGCTTTTGTGCCAGACCCCCTTTCGTTTTCCGCGCGGAAGGCTAGGGTCTAGCCATGCTGTGGATCGACGACAGAGTGGCGATTGCCGATTGGGAGCTCTCCGAGAGCTTCACCCGCGCGCAGGGGCCGGGCGGGCAGAATGTGAACAAGGTCTCGACCGCGGTGGAACTGCGCTTTGAGGCCGAACGCAGCCCGCATCTCACGCCAGCAGTGAAGGCGCGGCTCAAACGCATCGCGGGGCGCAAATGGACGCTCGACGGCGCGATCGTGATCCGTGCCGAAGAGACCCGGTCCCAGACCCGCAACCGCGAGCTTGCCCGCGAGCGGCTGGCCGAGATGATCCGTGCGGCGCTGGTGGCCCCGAAGCGCCGCATCGCCACAAAGCCGACGCTGGGCAGCCAGCGCCGCCGCCTTACCGCCAAGGCGGTGCGCGGTGAGGTGAAAAGCCTGCGTGGCAAGGTGGGCGACGATGAGTGATCTTATGGCACGGCGCGCAGCGCTTCTGGGGCCGAATGTGCCCACCTTTTACGACGATCCCGTGCAGATCGTCCGTGGCGAGGGCGTCTGGCTTTATGATGCCGAGGGGCGGCGCTACCTCGATTGTTACAACAACGTCGCACATCTGGGGCATTGTCATCCCCGCGTGGTCGCGGCCATCGCGCAGCAATCCGCGCGCCTCAACACCCACAGCCGCTACCTGCATGAAGGCATTCTCGACTATGGCGAGCGGCTGGTGGCGAAATTCGGCCATGGCCTCAGCCAGATGCTGATGACCTGCACGGGCTCCGAAGCGAATGACGTAGCGCTTCGCATGGCGCAGGCGGTGACGGGGAAAACGGGCTTGATCGCCACCGACAACACCTATCACGGCAACACAACGGCAGTGGCGCAGCTTTCCACCCGCCGCCCGCCGATCGGCGGCTACCCGCCCCATGTGCGCCGCGTGCCCGCGCCCGACAGCCTTGCGCCTTTGGGTGGCTCGACCGAAGCACAAGCGGCCGCTTTTGCCGCCAATGTGGCGCGCGCGATCGAAGAGCTTGAAGCGGCCGGTCACGGCTTTGCCGGGCTGATGCTCTGCCCGATCTTTGCCAATGAGGGGATGCCGGGGCTCGATCCGGGCTTTCTCGATGCCACGGTGGCGGTGGTGCACCGCGCGGGCGGGCTTGTGCTTTGCGACGAGGTGCAGCCCGGATTTGGCCGCCTTGGCAGCCATTGGTGGGGGCATGAGCGGCTCGACTTTGCCCCCGATGTCGTCACGCTTGGCAAGCCCATGGGCAATGGCCATCCGGTCGCCGCCGTGATCGCCCGGCCCGACATCATGGCCGCCTTCCGCAATGCCTTTGGCTATTTCAACACATTCGCGGGCAACCCCGTCTCCTGCGCTGCGGCAAGCGCCGTGCTCGATGTGATCGAAGAGGAAGGGCTGGTGGAGAACGCCCGCGACGTGGGCGCCTATGCGCTCGATCTGCTGAGCGCCCTCCGCCACCCGCTGATTGCCGACATCCGCGGCCTTGGCTTTTTCTTCGCCATCGAATTTGCCCGAGAGGGCGTGCCCGACGGCGCCTTTTGCGGCCGCGTGGTCGAGGCGGCCAAGGCGCGGGGCATCCTTCTGGGCCGGGTCGGGCGCGCGCAGCACATTCTCAAGATGCGCCCGCCGATGCCGTTCTCGCGCGCAAACGCCGAGAGGCTGGCGGAAACGCTCGATCAGATCCTGCGGGAGATGCCCGCATGATGGACGACGCCCGCGCCTATGACCTCGCCACAGCCGCGCAACGTGCCTGGCTCTGCCAGGGCGCCCCCCTGCAGCTGGTCTGGCGCTCCGAAAACATCGTCTTCGCCACGCTGCACGGCTCGGGCGCAAAGCTCGCGCTGCGGCTCCACCGCCCCGGCTATCAAAGCCCCGCCGCCATCGCCTGCGAACTGGCCTTTTGCGCACGCCTCGCCGATGCGGGTGTCTCTGTCGTCGAGCCGCTCCCCGCCGCCTCGGGCGCCTGGATCGCGCAGGTGGGCGGGCTGACCGTTTCTTGCCTGCGCTGGATCTCGGGCCGCCCGATGGGCGAGGCGGGCGCACCGCTTGCGGGCTCTGCGGTCTTGGGGCGCGCCGAGGAACTGGGCACCTTGCTCGCGCATCTCCATAACGCCGCCGATGCGGGCGCATGTCCTGCGCCTTTCGCGCGCGCCCCCTGGGATGCCGAGGCGCTCTTGGGCCCCGCGCCACGGCTTGGCCCGTTCTGGGAGAACCCGACGCTTGCGCCCGAAGAGTCCTTGCTCTTGCAGCAGGCACGCGAAAAGGCCGCGTTGCTGGTGCCGCAAGCCACCGACTACGGGCCGATTCACGCCGATGTGCTGCGCTCGAACGTGATGGTCGAAAACGACCGGCTGCGGCTTCTCGACTTCGACGATTGCGGCCCGGGGTTCCGGCTTTACGAACTCGGCTCGGTGCTCATTCAGAGCTGGGGCGACCCGGACCTGCCCGAACAGGCCCGTCGGCTCGTGCGCGGCTACCGCGCCGCCCGCGCGCTGCCCGACGACCAGCTTGCCCTTCTGCCCCTGTTCCTCGCGCTGCGTGGCTTTGCCTCGGCGGGCTGGGTGGTCAGCCGCGCGCCACAAGACCGCACCCGGCAGCGCGGCTATGCCGAACGCGCCGTGGCACTCGCGCGGATGCTGCTCGCGGATGCCGCCCCCTGGGAGGATCTGTGATGATCGACATGCCGCACTTCCTCGGCACGCTGATGGGCAAGCGCCCCGATGCGCTGCAGGTGGCCGCGCTCTGCCGCCGCGACGGGGAAGAGGGGCTTGAGGTGCTGCTCGTCACCTCGCTCGACACCGGGCGCTGGATCGTGCCGAAGGGCTGGCCGATGCGCGGCAAGACGCTGGCCGAAGCCGCCCTGCGCGAGGCCTGGGAAGAGGCGGGCGTGACCGGCACCGTCCATCCCGAGGCCTTCGGCAATTACGTCTATACCAAGCGGCGCAAGACCGGGCTCGACCAGCGCTGCGAGGTTTTGTGCTTCCTCGTCGATGTCGAGACGGTGGAAGACAAATACCCCGAGGCGGGGCGGCGCAAGCGCTTCTGGGCGCGCCCGAAAGCCGCCGCCAAACGCGTGCAGGAAAAGGATTTGAAGCTCCTTTTGCGCACGCTTTCGTGAAAGCGCCGTTGAACTGCAGGCGCAAACAGGCTAGTCCCCCGGCCCGAATGTAACAGAATCCCCCCTGTTTGATGACAGCCGGGATGGTTCAGGGGAACAGCCGTGGCCACACCGCCCGTCAACCAGTGGAAAACCCTCGACAAGGATCTCAAGCGCATCGGTCTGATCGAGGAGGCGGCGGGTTTCGTCGCGCGCCCGCTGGTGGCGCCGGGGCTGTCGCTCGCCTTCATCGTGCTCGCCGGGCTTGCCGCGGGCGTGCTGATGGGCGCGCAGCCGGGCGCTCTCATCGTCATCGCCGCCGCCGCGATCGGCGCCTATATGGCGCTCAACATCGGCGCGAACGATGTGGCCAACAACATGGGGCCCGCGGTCGGCGCGAATGCGCTCACGCTGGGCGGTGCGCTCGCGATTGCCGCGGTGTTCGAGACGGCCGGCGCCCTGCTGGCCGGGGGCGACGTGGTCAAGACCGTCTCCACCGGCATCCTTGCGCCGGAGGCCGTGCCCGATGCGGCGCATTTCGTCTGGGCGATGATGTCGGCGCTGCTCGCCTCCGCGCTCTGGCTGCACCTTGCCACCTGGATGGGCGCGCCGGTCTCCACCACCCATTCCATCGTCGGTGGCGTGGTCGGTGCGGGCGTTGCCGCGGCGGGTTTTGGCGCAGTGAACTGGGAAGCGATCGGCACGATTGCCGCGAGCTGGGTGATCTCGCCGCTCATGGGCGGGGTGATCGCCGCGGCCTTCCTCGCGCTGATCAAGGCGAAGGTTATCTATGTCGAAGACAAGATCGCCGCCGCGCAACGCTGGGTGCCCGGCTTCATCGGCCTGATGACCGGCGCCTTCGCGACTTACCTCGCGATCAAGGGGCTGAAAAAGGTCATCCACCTGTCGATGGGCTCCTCGGTTCTGCTCGGGATCCTCTGCGGGCTCGCCGCCTGGGCGCTCGCCGTGCCGCTGGTGCGCCGCCAGTCGCGGGGCATGGAAAACCGCAAGAAATCGCTCAAGAAGCTCTTCACCCTGCCGCTTGTCGTTTCCGCCGCGCTTCTCTCCTTTGCGCATGGCGCCAATGATGTCGCCAATGCGGTGGGCCCGCTCGCGGCCATCGTGCATGCCGTCGAGGCGGGGGAACTCGCCGATCAGGTCACCGTGCCGCTTTGGGTAATGGTGGTCGGCGCGCTTGGGATCTCGGTCGGGCTGATGCTGTTCGGGCCGCGCCTGATCCGGCTAGTGGGCTCCGAAATCACCAAGCTCAATGCGATGCGCGCCTATTGCGTGGCCCTTTCCGCCGCGATCACCGTGATCGTCGCCTCCTGGCTCGGGCTCCCCGTCTCCTCCACCCATATCGCGGTGGGCGGTGTCTTTGGCGTCGGCTTTTACCGCGAATGGCATGCCGAGCGGCGCGCGCGGATGCTCGGGCTGCAAAAGGGCAAGCCCGTTGCCCCCGAAGAGCGCTCGCGCCGCCTCTTGGTGCGGCGCGCACATATCACCACGGTCATCGCGGCCTGGGTGATCACCGTGCCCGCTTCGGCGGCGCTTTCCGCGGCGCTCTTCTGGGTGCTCAACACGCTTGAAGGCTGAGAGCGAAGATACTGAGGGCGAAAGCCCTCAGACCACCACCGGCATCGCCGCCTGCGCCCCCACCTCAAACACGCGCCGATAGCGCGCGATCTCTTCGGCCGGGCCGGTTGCCTTTTCGGGATTGTCCGAAAGCTTCACCGTTGGCCGCCCGTTCGCCGCCACCGCCTTGCACACGAGGCTGAAGGGCGCGAGCGCATCTTCTGCCACCAGCTTGCGGAAATCGTTGGTGAGCAGTGTGCCCCACCCGAAGCTCACCTTCACCTGGCCGCGGAAATGGGCATGCAGATCCTCGATCTGCGCCACGTCGAGCCCGTCGGAAAAGATGATCAGTTTTTTGCGCGGATCTTCGCCGCGCGCCCGCCACCAGTCGATCGCCCTTTGCGCGCCCTCGAACGGGTTGCCGGAATCGATCCGCACCCCGGTCCAGGCGGCGAGCCAGTCGGGCGCATGGGCCAGAAAGCCGTTCGTGCCATAGGTGTCGGGCAGGATGATGCGCAGGTTGCCCTCGTGCTCTTCGTGCCAAGCCTCAAGCACCTTGTAGGGCGCCTGCCGCAACTCATGCTCGGTTTCGGCGAGCGCGGCAAAGACCATCGGCAACTCATGGGCATTGGTGCCCACCGCCTCAAGGTCGCGCCGCATCGCGATCAGGCAGTTCGAGGTGCCGGTGAAGGCCTCGCCCAGCCCTTCGAGCATCGCCTGCACGCACCAGTCCTGCCACAAAAACCCGTGCCGCCGCCGCGTGCCGAAATCGGCGATCTTCAGCCCTTCGATCTTGCGCAGCCGCTCGATCTTTTCCCACACGCGGGTCATCGCGCGGGCGTAGAGCACCTGCAGTTCGAAGCGCTTCATGTCGCCCAGAACGGCGCGCGAACGCAACTCCATCAGGATCGCAAGCGCCGGGATCTCCCACATCATCACCTCGGGCCAGGCGCCCTCGAAGGTGAGCTCATATTGCCCGTCGCGTTTCTCGAGGTGATAGGGCGGGAGCTGGAAGGTCTCGAACCACTCCATGAAATCGGAGCGGAACATCTGCCGCTTGCCGTAAAAGGTGTTGCCTCTGAGCCAGGTGCTTTCGCCCCGGGTGAGCCGCAGACCACGGGCATAGTCGAGCTGGGCGCGCAGCTCCCCCTCGTCGATCAGATCGGCGAGCCGGATCGCCTTGGTGCGGTTGATCAGCGAAAAGGTCACCTGCGTGTCGCGCGCATTGCGATAGACCGACTGGCACATCAGCAGCTTGTAGAAATCGGTATCAAGCAGCGAGCGCACGATCGGGTCGATCCGCCAGCGGTGGTTGTAGACGCGGGTGGCAATATCGACCATGTCAGGCGTCCAGCACCACGCCCGCGGCCTGCATCGCCGCGCGCGCCGCCTCCAGCGAGCCGTCAAGGTCGATGGCGCGGCAGGCGCTCTCGATCACGCGCACCTCAAAGCCGAGCCGCGCCGCATCCAGCGCCGACCAGCCGACGCAGTAATCGAGCGCGAGGCCCACGAAGGTCAGCCGCGTGATGCCGCGCTCGCGCAGATAGCCCGCGAGCCCCGTGGCGGTGGTGCGGTCGTTTTCGAAAAACGCGGAATAGCTGTCGATGCCGGGGCGGAAGCCCTTGCGCAGGATCAGCTCTGCGCGTTCGACATCGAGCCCGGGGTGGAAATCCGCCCCCTCCGAGCCTTGCACGCAATGGCTCGGCCAGAGCGTCTGCATCCCGTAGGGCATCTGCAATGGCGAGAAGGGCGCCGCGCCGGGATGGTTGGCGGCAAAGGACGTATGGTTTTCCGGGTGCCAGTCCTGCGTCAGCACGCTGATGGGAAATTGCGCCATCAGCGCATTCACCTGCGGCAGGATCTCGTCACCCCCAGCTACCGCCAGCGCACCACCGGGGCAGAAGTCATTCTGGATGTCGATGACGATCAGGGCATCTTGCGGTTCGGCCATGCGCTCCTCCCGGTCCGGATTTCAGACTCAATGGGTAGGGCGCTGGCCCAGCGGGGTCAATTGCCTGTTGACCGCGGCCAGGCTTGTTGCGCGGGCGCCTTTACAGCTTGCAGGTCTGCGTCAAATGGCTGCAGCCCTGGGTCGAGACGCTCGCGGTGGTCGGGAAGTCGAGCCGCGGGATATCGAAGCTCCAGCCCCCCGCCGCCGCCGCGGTAGCGGTCACGGTCGCCAGAACAAGACCGGAAATGAGGCGTTTCATATCATTCTCCTTTTCTGAACCACTCGGTTCATATAAGCCATATGAACTCTTCGGTTCAGTTTTTCAAGAGGAAATGAACTGGATGGTTTATATATTTCGGTTGTATGTTCGGGCAGCGCCAATATTTTAGAACCATTCCAAGAAAGGACTCCCATGCTGCCCGGAATCGCCTCCCGTCGCCGGTTCAAGGATCTCTCGGAACAGGAGATTCTCGCCCTTGCCATCTCGTCGGAAGAGGATGACGCGCGGATCTATCGCAGCTATGCGGAGCGGCTCCGGGCCGAGTATCCGGGCACGGCGGCTGTCTTCGACGGGATGGCGGAAGAGGAAGACGGGCATCGCCGGCTTCTGATCGAGCGGCACCGCGCGCGCTTTGGCGAGGTGATTCCGCTAATCCGCCGGGAGCATGTCTCGGGCTTTTACAATCGCAAACCGGTCTGGCTCGCCACCAACCTCTCGCTCGAGACGATCCGGGCGGAGGCGGAAGAGATGGAGCGGGCCGCGGGGCGGTTCTATACCTATGCTGCGCAACGCACCCAGGATGCCGCGACGCGGAAGCTTCTGGGCGATCTGGCCGCCGCCGAACAGGGACATGAGACGCGCGCCGAGCAACTCGTGGCCGAACATCTCGATGGCGAGACGAAATCCGAGGAAGATCACGCCGCGCATCGGCAATTCGTGCTGACATGGGTGCAGCCGGGGCTCGCGGGGCTGATGGATGGCTCCGTCTCCACGCTGGCGCCGATCTTTGCCACCGCCTTTGCAACGCAAGATACCCACACCACGCTGCTTGTGGGCCTTGCCGCCGCCACCGGCGCGGGCATCTCGATGGGCTTCACCGAAGCCGCCCATGATGACGGCGTGATCTCTGGTCGTGGCAGCCCGCTCAAGCGCGGCCTCGCCTCAGGCATCATGACGGCGGTGGGCGGGCTCGGCCATGCGCTCCCCTATCTGATCCCGGATTTCTGGACCGCAACGGTGATCGCCATGATCATCGTTTTCGTCGAGCTTTGGGCGATTGCCTGGATCCAGAACAAATACATGGAAACGCCCATTCTGCGGGCGGTGATTCAAGTGGTGATCGGCGGCGCGCTGGTCTTTGCCGCGGGCGCGTTGATCGGCGCGGGCTGAGTGCTGGCGCCGCAGCGCAGCCCGTGCTAGCGCTGAGGCATGTGGGAGATCTTTCTCAAGACGCTGCCCTTCTTCGGGCTGATCGCGCTTGGCTGGGGGGCCGGGCGGGCGCGGTTTTTTCCGCCCGAGGCCACCGCCTGGCTGACGAAATTCGTCTTTTACTTTGCGCTCTCGGCGATGCTGTTTCGCTTCACCGCCACGCTGCCGCTTGAAGAGCTGTTCGACCCGGCCTTTTTCGCCGCCTATCTCGCCGGCTCAATCTTTGTGTGGATCATCGGCTTTGCCGTTGCCAAGGCGCGCGCGCGCCCCTTGGCCGAGGCGGCGATGGAGGCCCATACCGCGATGACCGGCAATACCGGCTTTCTCGGCGTGCCGATGCTTGTGGTGCTTTTGGGGCCCAAGGCCGCGGGGCCGGTGCTGATGGTGCTTGCCGCCGACATGATCGTGTTTTCCACGCTGATCACGCTTCTTGTCACCTATGCGCGCCATGGCCGGGTGGCGCTGGCCCCGCTTGCGCTCGGGCTGGCAAAGAACCCGATGATCGTCTCGATGATCGCCGGTCTCGCCTGGGCGCTGCTGCACCTTCCGATGCCCGGCCCGCTCGACGAATTCATGAAGATCCTCGGCGGGGCCGCCACACCGGGCGCGCTGTTTGCCATTGGCGCCTCGCTCGCGGGCCGCAGCGCGGAAAAGGTTGGCCCGGCGCTCTGGCTTTCGGGCGCCAAACTGTTTCTGCATCCGGCCGCGGTGGCAGTGGCTGCGCTCTTTCTCTTCCCGGTCGAGCCCTTCGCGGCGGGCGTGATGATCGCAGCCGCGGCACTCCCCGTCGCGGGCAATGTCTACATTCTCGCCGCGCATTTTGGGGTGGCCCCACAACGGGTGTCTTCGGCGATCCTGTTCTCGACCGCCGCGAGCATCCTCACCATCCCCGCCGTCATCGCATGGGTGCATACATGACCAAGGCTGTCGTCTTCGACATCGGCAAGGTGCTGATCGAATGGAACCCGGACACGTTTTATGAGGCCCGTCTCGGGGCAGAACGCGCCCGCGCCTTTTTTGCCGAAAGCGGGATCGAGGCGGCGAATGAAGAAATTGACCTTGGCGCGCCGTTTCATGCCCGGATCGCGGCACAGGCCGCGGCCTTCCCGCAATGGGCGGCAGAAATCATGCTCTGGCATGATGAATGGCTCACCATGGCCTCGCCCGGCATCCCCCATTCCGCGCGGCTCCTTGGCGCGCTGAAAGCCCGTGGCGTGCCGGTTTTTGCGCTCTCGAACTTCGGTGCCGAAACCTTCGAGATCGCCTGCGAGGCCTATCCCTACCTCACCACCTTCGACCGGCTCTTTGTCTCGGCGCATCGGCGCATGATGAAGCCCGACCCGCGCTTTTATGCGCTGCTTGAGGAGGAAAGCGGGCTATCGGGCACTGATCTGCTGTTTGCCGATGACCGGCCCGAAAACATCGCTGCGGCATCCGCACGCGGCTGGAAAACGCATCTTTTCACGCAGCCCGAGGGCTGGGCGAAGCGTCTGGTCGCCGAAGGGTTGCTCAGCGCCGAAGAAGCGGCCTGAGGCCGCCCCAAAGCAGGGTCTTCAGGCGCGCTTCGCCACGGCAACGCCAAGCAGTTCGAGTACTTTCGCCTCGATATGTTCGGCGTTCATTTTGGCGCTGGCATACATATCTTCGGGGCTGGCGTGGTCGATGAACGTATCGGGCAGCACCATCGAACGGAACTTGTAGCCCCGGTCGAACACGCCCTGCGCGCTCAGGAACTGCGCGACATGGGAGCCAAAGCCGCCCACCGCACCCTCTTCGATGCAGATCACCGCCTCATGCTCGGCCACGAGCCGCAGGATAAGGTCGGTATCGAGCGGCTTGGCAAAGCGGGCATCCGCCACGGTGGGCGCCATGCCGCGCGCGGCCAGGGCTTCGCGCGCCTTGAGCACCTCGGCCAGACGCGTGCCATAGGAGAGGATCGCGACCCGCGCGCCCTCTGACACGATCCGGCCCTTGCCGATCTCAAGCGGCATGCCGTGCTCGGGCATATCGACGCCCATCCCCTCCCCGCGCGGATAGCGGAAGGCAATCGGCCCTTCGTCATGCGCCGCCGCCGTGGCAACCATATGCACAAGCTCAGCCTCGTCGGCCGCCGCCATCACCACCATGCCCGGCAGATTCGCCATGAAGGCGATGTCATAGCTCCCGGCATGGGTTGCGCCATCGGCGCCCACAAGACCCGCACGGTCGATGGCAAAGCGCACCGGCAGCCGCTGGATCGCCACGTCATGCACGATCTGGTCATAGCCGCGCTGCAAGAAGGTGGAATAGATCGCGCAGAAGGGCTTCATCCCTCCGGCCGCCAGACCCGCCGAGAAGGTCACGCCATGCTGCTCGGCAATGCCCACGTCAAAGCAGCGCCGCGGGAACCGGTCAGCGAAAAGGTTGAGCCCGGTGCCCTCGGGCATCGCCGCGGTCACGGCAACAATCTTCTCGTCACGGCTTGCCTGATCGATCAGCGCCTCGGCAAAAACCTTGGTGTAGCTCGGCGCGTTCGACGGCGCCTTGACCTGCGCGCCGGTGAGCACATCAAAGCGCGCCGTGGCATGGCCGCGGTCGGGGCGGTTTTCGGCGGGGGCATAGCCCTTGCCCTTCTTTGTCACCGCATGGATCAGCACCGGCCCCGTCGCACGCGCCTTGAGCGTGCGGAAGAGCGGCAGAAGCGTCTCGAGGTCATGCCCGTCAACCGGGCCGACATAAGAGAAATTCAGCTCCTCAAACAGCGTGCCGCCCAGCGCCATGCCCTTGAGCATCTCTTTTGCGCGGCGCGCGCCCTCCTGCAACGTTTCGGGCAGCAGGCTCACCGCGCCTTTCGCCATCGCCTTGAGGTCTTGCAAGGGCGCCTCGGCATAAAGCCGGGTGAGATAGCCCGAAAGCGCGCCCACGGGCGGCGCAATCGACATCTCATTGTCGTTGAGCACCACGAACATGCGCTTGCCAAGGTGGCCCGCGTGGTTGAGCGCCTCGAAGGCCATGCCGCCGGTGAGCGCGCCATCGCCGATGATCGCAATCGCATCCCCGCATTCCGAGCCCAGTTCGCGCGCCATGGTGAAGCCCGTCGCCGCCGAGATCGAGGTGGAGCTGTGCCCCGCGCCAAAGGCGTCATAGGGGCTTTCGGAGCGCTTGGTGAAGCCCGAGAGCCCGCCCTTGGTGCGCAGCGTGCGGATCCGCTCCCGCCGCCCGGTGAGGATCTTGTGCGGGTAGCACTGGTGGCCCACATCCCAGATGATCTTGTCACGCGGGCAATCAAAGATGGCATGAAGCGCAACCGTCAGCTCGATCACGCCAAGCCCGGCGCCCAGATGACCGCCGGTCACCGACACCGCCGAGATCGTCTCGGCGCGCAGCTCTTCGGCAAGGCGCTGCAATTCGCGGTCAGAAAGGCCCTTCAGGTCGGAGGGCAGGCGAACACGGTCGAGGACGGGGGTGATTGGCGGCTGGCTCATCGGTCTTTCACTTGTCACGGGCGATCACAAAACGCGCGGCATCGCGCAGGCGTTCGGCGGCAGGCCCATAGGGCTCAAGCGCCGCGACGGCTTCGGCCACAAGCTCGGCGGCGCGCGCCTTGGCGCCCGCGAGGCCGAGATGCGAGACGAAGGTGGCCTTGCCCGCATCGGCATCCTTGCCCAGCCGCTTGCCCGCCGTTTCCTCGCTGCCTTCCACGTCCAGGATGTCGTCCGCAATCTGAAAGGCAAGGCCCAGCGCCTTGGCATAGGCCGCGAGCGGGGCGCGGTCGGCCCCCGCGAGAATGGCGCCCGCCTGCGCGGCAAAAGAAATCAGCGCCCCGGTCTTGCCCGCCTGCAGCTTGATGATGTCGTCGAGCGAAAGCGGCGCGGCGGCTGTTTCGGCGGCGATGTCGAGCGCCTGCCCATAGACCATGCCTGCCGCGCCGGAGCCGACGGCGAGCGCTTTTACCAGCTCGATCCGGTGCGCGGCATCGCCCAGCACCGGATCGGCACAAAGCTCAAACGCGAGGGTCTGGAGCGCATCGCCCACCAGCACAGCGGTGGCTTCGTCCCATTTGCGGTGCACCGTCGGCAGGCCGCGGCGGAGATCGTCATTGTCCATGCAGGGCATGTCGTCATGAACAAGGCTGTAGGCGTGCAGCGCCTCGATGGCGAGCGCGGCAGGCATCGCCTGTGCGTCGGTCAGGCCATGGATCCGCGCGGATTCAAGCACGAGAAAGGCGCGCAACCGCTTGCCGCCCTGCGCCGCATAGGCCATCGCGTCGCGCAGATCGCTTTGCGGGAACGCCGCAATCGCTGCCTGCATCGCGGCCTCGACCGCGTCCTGCACCTCTTTCAGACGTTCCTCGAACATCACAGACCTTCCACCGCTTGCGTGCCCACGGGCTGCCCGCCCTCGCCGAGCATGATCTTTTCGACCCGCTCCTCGGCCTCTTTGAGGAGTTTCGCGCAACGCTCCTTGAGCTTTGCGCCGCGTTCGGAGAGCGCGATCGACTGATCAAGCGCCACCTCGCCACGTTCGAGCTGATTGACCACCTGTTCGAGCGCGGCCATCGCCTGTTCGAACGTCATCTTGGAAATATCGTCATCCGTCATCGGCCCCTCCACGTCCCTCTGGAGTGCCACGCTCCGCCCGGCAATTCCAGCCCCGGAAACGAAAAAGGGGCGCCAAACGCCCCGCCCGGTCGATAAGTCGCAAAAGAAAAGGGCCGCGGGATTTCCCTCGCGACCCCCGAGATCTACGGAGATGGTCCGGTTAGGGTCTGGATCAGATCCTCCGTCCCAGCCAGGGATGAAACCCTTGGGGTTGCCCTCAGGCCTCGGCCCCCCTGACTGTCCCGACACCTCTCTCCAATATCACTCTAGACACTGGACCACCTCCTTTCATGAATGTTGCCGATAAGGAGAGGGTGGCACAGATCTGGTGTATGGCAAGTAAATTTACGCAATCCTTGGCGAGAACCGCCAGATAATTGCCCGAAACGGCGCCAGTGCAATGACCGCAAGCGCGATTTTTACGCACCAATCGGCTACGCCGAGCGAAATCCAGAGCGGCACGGCCGGACCGACGCCCAGAAGCGGCAGGATTTCATTGGCCCAGGTCACGTCATTGCCGGGTTCGAGGAAGGTGAGCTGCGCGGCAAACGCCGTGGTGAAGAAGATCATCGTGTCGAGCGAGGCGCCGACGAGGGTGGAAAAGAGCGGCGCCGTCCACCAGCCGCCTTTCGCGCGCAGCCGGTTGAAGATCGTCACATCGGTCAGTTGCGCGGCGAGGAAGGCGAGCCCGGAGGCGAGCGCAACGCGGAAGCTGACGAGCGGGCCAAATTCGCCCATGATCTGCGAGCCGATGAGCGAGCAGATCACGCCCACGACAAAGCCTGAAACGACCACGAGCCGCGCCGCGCGGGCGCCTTGCAGGCGGTTCGTCAGATCGGTGACGAGGAAGGCGAGCGGATAGGTGAACGCCCCGAGCGTCAGCCACTGGCCATAGAGATATTGCACGAGGATGTTGGAGGCCACGACGATGGCGGCCATGGCAAGAATGCCGGGCAGGTAGCGCATTGGATCACCGTTTTTACATGGTAGCGGAGACATGGTCCGCAGCATGCGGACGGCGCCGCTTACGCCCGGCCCGCCCGCCGGTCAAGAAAAACCTCAATGCGGCAAGCGATACTCGACGATTTCGGTGCTCAGGAAGGTGCTGAAGTTGTCATCGGCAATCATCGTCAGCCGAATCGCTCCGGCAGCGTCCCGCCAGACCGCAATCCCCTCAAGATCGCCATGACGCCCCGGCGGCGTTTCGAGAACCACCTCGCCCGCGCTGATCCGGTCCCCGGAAATATCGAAAACCCGCACCCTCGTGGCGAATCCCGCAAGGCCGCGCAGGTCGCGCTCAAGCAGATAAAACCGACCATCGGGGCCGAAATCGGCACCCACCGGTTTCCACGCGCCGTCGCGCGGAATGCCGAAAGGCTGGCTCCATCTTGCGCCGGAAAAGCGCCACACCGGGCTATCGCTGCGCCCAGCGATCGCATCTTCGGGCAGAGTATAGAGCGCCCCGTCGGGCCCGATCGCGAGCGCTTCCAGTGAGCCGTTCTTCGGCAGGCTCTTGAACCCCATAACCCGCGGCAGCATTCGTTCGGGCGACTCGGGCGTCGCATAGGAGCTGACACGCGCACGCCCCTCGAAAGAGATGTAAAGCCCGCCATCCTCCGCAACCGCGAGCCCCTCGGAATCCCCGATCGCCTTGTTCAGCGGCTTGCCCCGGCCATCGCGCAGCACGGCCATATCTTCCGTGAAAACGGAACTGATGGCGCCCGCGGCATCGCGATTGATCCTTCCGCTCCACACCGTTGCACGATCCGACAGGGTGACGAAACGATTGCCGGTCTCGTCCAGCTCGATCGCCGAAAAACCGCCGAAAGACGGCTCATTCAGGCGCCAGCGATAGCTTTGAAGGAATTCGGCAGCATCGCGCGTCTCCTGTGCATGCGAGACCGATAGTCCGAAGACAAACGGCACGGCAACGATCAGGGCGCGGAAAGAACATTGCGGCATTCAGCAGGCAGATCCGACATCACATAAGTTTTTGCGTTTTTGGGCGGCGGCCCCGGGTTGGCCGGCCGCTTCGGCGGGTGGCGCAATTCTTCAAGATAAGTCGTTACCCACCAGTTAAGGCTCTCGTCGCAACCATCACCGCCCTGAGAGAGCTGCGCCACGGTCGGGCTCTGCGTTTCGCACAGCCGCGCGCCGGGCGGACATTTGAGCCGCACATGAAAATGCGTGTTATGGCCATAAAGCGGGCGGATCTTTTGCAACCAGGCCTTGTCGGCGCGGCTGGCCTGACGGCACATGGCGATCTTGGCGGCGGCCGCGACAAAAATCCGGTCCACCCGCGGGTCGGAAGCGGCAGCCCGCAAAAGTGCCATATGCGCAGGCGTCCAGTTACCGTTGATCCGGGTTTGATCCTCGGTGCGAATCGAGATCGACGAAATGCTCTCACGCTGGGAGCGGCTGAGCCGCAGCGAGCTGGGCGGCAGCATCCAGATATCGGCATCAAGCCCGATCTGATGGCTTGCGTGCCCTCCCGTCATGGGCCCGCCGCGCGGTTGGCTCATGTCGCCGATGTAGAGCCCCTGCCAGCCCGGCAGCGTTGCCGCATAGCGTGAGAGATCTTCGAGGAACTGGACGAGTTGCGGCTGGCCCCAGTTGCGGTTGCGGCTGAGCCGCATGGCCTGCCAGGTGGGCCCGGTTTCGGGCAGGGCCACAAGCCCCGCGGCACAGCCGCGCGCATAAGCCCCGATGGGTTGCGACGGCCCGGCCGAGGGAGCCGCCTTCGCCCCGAAAAGGCTGCGGGCAAGCGGCTCGGCCTGAGTCGCCCCCGCGGCGAGCGCCAGCGCGAGGGCGGCGGTCAGCAGGCGGATCGGGGTCATCGGCGCTCCTCCCGGCTCAGGGGGTCGTTGCGGGCGTCTCGCCCTCGGTCTTCACGAAGGCTAGCAGGATCAGCCCCAGAACGAAAAGCACGATGATGGGAGTGATGCCGATCGACTGGTTGCCGCTGAGCCCGGTCACAAGCCCGATCGAGAGCGGCGCGATGAAGGCCGTGGCCTTGCCGGTGAGCGCATAAAGTCCGAAACATTCGGTCATCTTCTCCGGGTCGGACTGACGCACCATCATCGTGCGCGAGGCCGATTGCAGCGCCCCGCCGCCCGCGCCGATGAGCCCGCCAAGCATATAGAAGGCGATATCAGGCAGCGTGCTGTCCGGTGCGACAGCGACGCCGAAGACGCTGCTGCGCGAGATGAAGACAACCCCGATCGTCACCGCCGTCAGCACCACGAGGTTGAACACGATCACTGCCTTCGGGCCGAAGCGGTCGTCCGCCTTGCCGCCGAGCCAGGCAAAGGTGGCGCCGGTGATCGTGCCCAGAATGCCGAACAGCCCGATTTGCGTGATCGACCATTCGAGCACGCCCGCCGCATAGATGCCGCCGAAGGTGAAGATGCCGTTGAGCGCGTCGCGGTAGAACATCGAGGAGATCAGATAGGCGAAAAGGCTCGGCTTCTTTGGCAGTTCCGAGAGTGTCTGACGCAGCTCCGGCCAGGCGGCGCGGGTGGCCGCGCCGATCGGCACGGCGCCCGCATGGCGCGGCTCGCGCACCCACAGGAAAAACGGGATCATGAACACCGCATACCAGACCGCGGTGAGCGGGCCGACGATGCGGGTATCTTCGCGGCTCTTCACATCGAGCCCGAACACCGGATCGAGCCCGATCAGGGTTTTGCCGGTGTCGGGGTTGGCCTGCAAAAGCGTGAGCATGATGATCAGCGCGATCATGCCGCCCAGATAGCCAAAGGCCCAGCCCGAGCCCGAGACCTTGCCGAGGTTCTCGCGCCCGGCAAGATCAGGCAGCATCGCATTGGTGAAGGAGGTGGCGAATTCCATGCCGATCATGCCGATGGCGAAGGAGACCATCACCAGCATCAAGCTGAAATTCCCGGGCTCGGCGAACCACAGCCCCCAGGCGCCCAGCACATACATGAGCGAGAAGAGCCAGACGAACGGCATCCGCCGCCCGGTCTTGTCCGCGATGGCACCGAGGAAGGGCGAGGCGAGAGCGATGATCAGCCCCGCCGCGCCGATGCCATAGCCCCAGACCTCCTGCGCGGTGGTGCCATCGCCCAGAAGCACCTTCATGAAAGGGGCAAAGATGAAGGTGATGAGAAGGGTGTTGTAGGGCTGGCTCGCCCAGTCGAAAAACCACCAGCCCCAGATGCGCCGTCTTTGCGTGATCATGCCGCCCCCCTGACCCGTTTCCCCGGATCAAGCCCGAAACCGGGGCAGCGCGCAAGATTTACCTCAGCGGTGCGATTTGCGTGGGGGCACGTGCTCAGGCGGCGGGCATTTCGGGCGGCCAGGGGCGCTCGTGATCCGCCGCGATCCAGGCCTGAACCCAAGCGGGCAGCGCCGGGCTCTCGCCCCTGTGCCCCATCGCCTCCACAGCCTTTTGCGGCGCCACGATGCCCGCTTTCGAGGTGATCGCGCCGCGAATGAGGATGTGGTTGCAGCACTCCCCCTTCCGCCACATCGACTGCTCCATATAAACGAAGCGCTGATCCCAGCCGATACAGCGGGTGCGCATTTCGAAGCGCTGGAACATGGTGATGCGCTTGCGGTAGCGCGTCGTGTTGCCCGCCACCACGATGCCCCAGCGGTTTTTCATCAGCGTGGCGGTGAGCCCCGTCTCGGCGGCGAGCGCGATCCGGCCCAGATCGAACAAGGTGATGATTCGGCCATTGTTGAGGTCTTTCCAGGGATCGATGTCCCAGGGCCAGGCGCGATGCCAGGTCGAGATCGGTTCCAGAATATCGCGGCGCTTGCCGCGCGATGCGACAATCGCCTTCACCATGCGGATGATCGGATACATCGGCCCCTCCCCTGCTTTTCTCGTCCTGCCGCAGCGCAGCGATGCGGTCAACATTACCGTTGCGGAAAATGCGCCCTTCACGGCGGTTGCAAGCGGGGCGCGGCTCGCTTACCTGTCTCGAAACCTTGCGGAGGTATCCGATGCTCTCTTCCTTCCTGCCTTACGGGGTTCTCGTGGCCCTGCATCTCGTGTTCCAGATCCTGTGGTTCGTGATCCTTGCCCATGTCATCATGAGCTGGCTGATCGGCTTCAATGTGCTCAACATGCGCCAGCCGCTTGTCTACAAGCTCTGGGATCTGCTCTCGCGTGCGCTGGAGCCGTTTTATGGCCCGATCCGCCGGATCCTGCCGCCGATGCAGGGGATCGACCTGACGCCGATGATCGTGATCATCGCGATGATCTTCATCCAGCGGCTTCTGGGCATCTGAATGCCCGCAGAGCCGGCCCCCACGCCCGAGGCATTGCTTGCCTCGGTGTTCGGATTCCATGCCTTTCGACCGGGGCAGGAAGAGATCGTGCGGGCGGTTCTGGCGGGGCGCGACACGCTCGCCATCATGCCCACGGGCGGCGGCAAGTCGCTCTGCTTCCAGTTACCCGCGCTTTGCCTCGATGGCCTGACCGTGGTGATCTCGCCGCTGATTGCGCTGATGCGCGATCAGGTGCGCTCGCTGAGGGAGGCCGGAGTGGCGGCAGGGGCGCTCACCTCGGGCAATACCGAGGAAGAAACCGAGGCCGTGTTCGAGGCGATTGACGCGGGCACGCTCAAGCTTCTCTACATCGCGCCCGAACGGCTTGCCGGGGGCGGCACCACCACGCTGCTGCGCCGCGCGAAAACGCGGCTCATCGCGGTGGACGAGGCGCATTGCGTGAGCCAGTGGGGCCATGATTTCCGCCCCGATTACCTGCGCATCGGAGATCTCAAGCGCGCGCTCGGCGTGCCCTTGGCCGCGTTTACCGCCACCGCCGATGAGGAAACCCGCGCCGAGATCGTGACGCGCCTGTTCGAGGGCCGCGCCCCCGCCACCTTTCTGCGCGGGTTTGACCGGCCCAATATCGCGCTCGCCTTCGAGCCCAAGGACCAGCCGCGCAAGCAGATCCTCGATTTCGCCGCGGCACGGCGCGGGCAATCGGGCATCGTCTATTGCGCCTCGCGCGCAAAGACCGAGCAACTGGCGGGGGCGTTGCGCGAGACGGGCCACCCTGCCTGCCATTATCACGGCGGCATGGAGGCGGAGGAACGTCGCAGCGTCGAGGCACGGTTCCAGCGCGAAGACGGGCTGATTGTCACCGCCACGGTTGCCTTCGGGATGGGGATCGACAAGCCCGATATCCGCTGGGTCGCCCATGCCGATCTGCCAAAGTCGATCGAGAGCTATTATCAGGAGATCGGCCGCGCGGGCCGCGATGGAGCCCCTGCCGAGACGCTCACCCTTTACGGCGCCGATGACATCCGCTTTCGCCGCCAGCAGATCGACGAGGGGATCGCCCCCGATGAACGCAAGGCCGCCGATCATGGGCGGCTCAATGCGCTTTTGGGGCTGGCCGAAGCCACGGGCTGCCGCCGCCAGCGCCTTCTGGCCTATTTCGGCGAAAGCTCGGAGCCCTGCGGCAATTGCGATCTGTGTGAAACACCGCCCGATCTTTTTGACGGCACGGAGGCGGTGCGCAAGGCCCTCTCTGCGGCGCTGCGGACGGAAGAAAGCTATGGCGCGGGTCATCTGATCGAGATCCTGCTCGGGCAAAGCAATGACCGTATTCGCGCCCGCGGCCATGATCGGCTGCCCACCTTTGGCGTGGGGCGCGAGTTCTCGCGCTCCGAATGGCAGGCGATCTTTCGGCAGATGCAGGGGCATGACCTTGTCCGCCCCGATACGGCCCGCCATGGCGCCTTGGTGATGACCGCCCGCGCCCGCCCGATTTTGCGCGGCGAGGAAAGCATCACCCTGCGCCGCGATCTTGTGCGCAAGGGCCGCGCGAAACCGGTGGCCAAGGCGCTTGTCGCCGATGAGGATGCACCGCTTCTTTCTGCGTTGAAAGCGAAACGCCGCGCGCTCGCGGAGGCCGCCGGCCTGCCCGCCTATATGATCTTTCCCGACCGCACCCTGATCGAAATGGCCGAGACCCGCCCCGCCAGCCTCGATGCCTTCGCGCGGGTGAGTGGCGTCGGCGCGAAAAAGCTCGAAAGCTACGGTGCCGCCTTTCTGGAGGTGATCGCCGGGGCGCAGGCCGCCATGCCACCCCATCCTGCGCGCCGCAAGCTCGCGGGCAGCACCGCCGGGCCGCTTTATGACGCGCTCGAAGAGGCACAGCGGGAACTTTCGCGCGGCACGGATGGGCACGACCGCTACTTGAGCTGCACCGCCACCACCTTGCGGCGCATCGCCGAGACAAAGCCCCGCACCCGCGCCGAGCTGGAACGCATCGGCGGCATGGGCGAGGCCAAGATCGAGCGCTTTGGCCCGACCTTTCTGGCGATCATCGCCGCGGCGGGCTGATCAGCCCGCCGCCGCTTCGGGCAGCACCGCGCGTGCCTCCTCGGGTTGATGCGCCCGGATCCGCTCGGTGATCGAGGCCTTCTTGAGCGGCTTCGTCAGATAGTGATCAAGCCCCGCCTCGAAAATCGACTCGCTGTCGCCCTCCATCGCATGGGCGGTGAGCGCGCAGATCGGCACGCGCGCGCCGGTGCCGAACTCGGCGGTGCGGATCGCCCGCGTCGCCTCGCGCCCGTCCATCTCCGGCATCGAGATATCCATGAAGATCAGGTCCGGCTTGAAACTTTGCCATTCCTCCACCGCCTCGCGGCCATTGCCGGCAAAGCGCAACTCGATGTCGAGATCCTTCACCATCTTGCCGAAGACGAGCTGGTTCGTGCGGTTGTCCTCCGCGGCGAGCACGCGCATTGCCCGCTTCACCGGTTTGGGGGGCGGTTCGGGTGCGGGTGGGGCAACCGACTCGGGCGCGGGACGCAGTGAGATCTTCTGCAGCATGCGGAACAGATCCGAGCGCAGCACCGGCTTTTCGAGGCAACCAAAGAGCGTTTCTTCACCCTCGGCATCTTCCATCGCGGCACGGTCGGAGGTGAGCAGCAGGACCGGCGTTTCGGTCCCGCGCGCGCGCAGCCGCCGCGACAGCTCGACCCCATCGAGATCGGGCATGTGATGATCCGTCAGCACCACGTCAAAGGTGCCACCATGCTCGACCGCGGAGAGCGCCTCGGCGCCGGTGCGGCAAAGAGTAACCTGCAGGCCATAGGTTTCAAGCTGGCGTTCAAGGATGACCCGGTTCACCAAAAGATCGTCGACCACGAGGGCCGCGCGCAGCGTCACCGGCGGGGTCGGCCCGAGTTGCGTCACCGGCTCGGCGCGCGGCAGCGTAACGATGAAGCCAAAGCAGGATCCCTCGCCGAGATTGCTGTCGACCCAGACCGAACCGCCCATCAGAAGCACCAGTTGCCGGGTGATCGCAAGACCGAGCCCGGTACCCTCGAACCGCCGGTTCGAGGTGCTTTCCACCTGATTGAATTCGCCGAACACATGGTCGATGTTCTCGGGGGAGATGCCGATGCCGGTGTCTTCCACCGTCACATGCACCTCATAGGCATCCGGGCCCCGTTCAAATCCCACGACCCGCGCGAGCACATGGCCGGAATTGGTGAATTTGACCGCATTTCCAAGAAGGTTTGTGAGGATCTGCCGCATCCGCCCCGGATCGGCAAGGAAGCGTGTGGGCAGAAAAAGGTCGTAATCGACAAGAAGCTTCAGCCCCTTGTCCTTGGCGGAGGGCTGCAGCAGCACCATGATCTCGTGCAGGCAGCGCTCGAGGTCGAACACCTCTGGGTAAAGCTTCAGCCGCTCGGCCTCGATCTTCGAATAGTCCAGCACGTCGTTGATGATGGTGAGCAGCGCCTCGCCCGAAGAGCGGATCGTCTCGGCATAGAGTTGCTGTTCCTCCGTCAGGTCGGTCTCGGCCAGAAGCTCGGCCATGCCAACAACGCCGTTCATCGGCGTGCGGATCTCGTGGCTCATATTGGCGAGGAACGCCGATTTTGCGCGGTTTGCCGCCTCGGCCCGATTGCGTGCTTCCTCAAGTTCGCGTTCGCGTTCGATGATATGGGTGATGTCCTGCGACAGGCAGACGAGGTCGCCATCTGCGCCCCAGCGGTCGATCATCTTGATGTGGCGGCCCTCGCGCGTGCGCAAAACCACCGGCTCGATATGTTCGCGCCGGATCCGGGCGATCATGTCATGGTGCCAGTCGAGCGGGTCGCGCCCGGCCATGTCGATCATCTGGTGGCTGGCGACGATCTTGAGGACAGAGTCATAAGTGACCCCGGCCGTAACCGCGATCTCTCCATGAAAGAAGGAGAGATAGGCCTTGTTCGCGACCACGAGTCGCAGATCGCTGTCATAGACGGCGAAACCGTCGCGGATCGTTTCGAGCGCGTCCCAGAGCCGGCGCTGCGCGATCATCGCCACCGATTCCGCGCGCTCCAGATCACACCGCACTTTCGAGTTTTCACCCTTCAGCGAGGCGGCCTCGGTCAGTGCCTGCTGCAGCCCGTGGCGCTGTTGCACGATCTGGTCGGAAAGCGCCCGCGCGTGAAGCGCAAGCTTCTGATTTGCAGAGAAAAGTTCGCGCTTCTTTTGCTCCAGAAGCCGCTCGGCGGCAAGCCGTGCCCGCCGCTCCTGCGCCAATTTTTCCGCCAATGCGGCTTCCATGCCCGACACCTGTCCGAAATCTTTCCGGCACGCTCCCAGATTCCAGTGAATTTGCGGTTAACACGCGCTGGCGCATGCTTCGTCGTTGAACCGCGCACCGAAGGGTGAGAGCATTCGCCCGAACCGATCGGAGGTCGCCATGCATTTGCCCAAAGCCTTCCTGGCACTGTCGTTTTCGTTTCTTACAGCGCTGCCTGTCTTGGCCGAAAGCGCCCTGCTGGTGCCGCCGAAGCGGCTCTCTGTCGCCGAAGGAATGGATCTTGCAGGGCGTGACCTCGCGCAGATCTTCGACACCACGCTGGAAGCTTGCGAGGCGGCCTGCCTGCAAGATCCGGGCTGTGAGGCCATCACCTTCAATGCCCGCAACAATTCCTGCTTTCCGAAGGCCGATGTCAGCGGCATGACCCCCTATCAGGGCGCGTTCTCGGGGGTGGTGCTCATGGCCGCGAAGGGCGCCGAGGCGCGCGCCGAGCGGCGCGCGGCAGAGCTCGGCTTCCTGCGCGCGGGGGCGCTTGCCGAGGCCACCGCTCTGGCCGCCGAGATGGGGCGGCGCCACATGACGAATTTCGTCTCCGAGGCAGAGCTGCAAGGCGCGCTTGCCGCAGCGCGCACGGCGGGCGACACGGTGCGGATGCGGGCGCTGACCGGAGCGCTGATCGTTCTGACCGATGCCGCCGATCTGTGGACCGATTACGCCGCGCAGGGGCGTGAGGAACACAACGCCTCCGCGCTCGCGCGAAGTGCCTCGGCGGCGGTGAACGGCTATCTGCGCGCGACTACGCCCGCCGCGCAGGCGCAGGCGCTGTTCGTGATGGCGCAACTGCTCGAGAAAACGGAGCGCACGCGCGAGATGCTTGGCGCGCTGCGGCTTGCCACGACGCTCTCGCCGCGTGCCGACATCGCCGATGCGTTGAACGATGCGGAGGGCAAATACGGCTTCCGCATCGCGGAGCATACTGTCGAGGCCGATAGCGCGAGCCCGCGCATCTGCGCCCATTTCAACGAAGATCTGGCGAAAAGCGGGGTTGATTATACCAGCTTCGTGCAATTGCCAGCGCCCGGTCTCACCGTCGAGGCGGAAGGTAACCAGATCTGCATCGGCGGGCTCACCCATGGCGCGCGCTATGCGCTGACTTTCCGCAAGGGCCTGCCCGATGGCGCGGGCGACACGCTTGCCAAGGACACCAAGATCACCGCCTATGTGCGCGACCGCGCGCCTTCGGTCAGCTTCCCGGGACGGGCCTATATCCTGCCGCGCGGCGCCGACAATGGCGTTCCCGTCGAGAGCGTCAACCTTGAAACGCTCGATCTCAAAATCCTGCGCGTCTCCGATCGCAACCTGATCGAGACGATGCGCAACGGTGATTTCGCCAGCGCGCTCGACAGCTGGAGCCTCGGCTCCCTCGCCGAGACGATGGCGGAGGAGATCTGGCACGGCACCGCGGACGTGAAACGCGAACTGAACCGCGATGTCACAACGCGCCTGCCGGTGCAGGAAGTGACCGGCCCTCTGGGCGCGGGGGTTTATGTGCTGGTGGCCGCGGTCCCCGGCGCCGATGAATGGGAAACGCCCCCCGCCGCCCAATGGGTCGCGATCTCCGATCTCGGCATGACGAGCTTTTCCGGCACGGACGGGCTGACCGTCGCGGTGCGCGGCCTCTCCGATGCGGCGGCCGTGGCGGGCGCCGAGGTGGAGCTTGTTTCGAAGGCCAACCGTGTGATCGCCACGGTGACGACCGATGCCGATGGCCTGGCGCATTTCGATGCGGCTCTGGCGGCCGGGGCGGGCAATGCCGCGCCGGGCCTCGTCTCGGTGCGGCGCGGCGATGACCTTGCCTTCCTGTCGCTGATGGATTCCGAATTCGACCTTTCCGACCGAGGCGTGGCGGGCCTGCCGCCCGCGCCTGCGATCGACGTGTTCCTCACCACCGACCGCGGCGCCTACCGTGTCGGCGAGACGGTGCACGCCACCGCTCTCGCCCGCGATGCCAGCGCGAAAGCGCTCCCGGGTCTGCCGCTCACTGCCGTACTGATGCGCCCCGATGGGGTGGAATATTCCCGAATCCTTGCCACAGACGCGGGCGATGGCGGCGAGACCGCAGCGCTGCCGATCGGCGCGCAAGCCCCGCGCGGCACCTGGCGGCTCGATATCTTTGCCGATCCGAAGGCCGCGCCGCTCGCCTCGACCAAGATCCTCGTCGAGGATTTCCTGCCCGAACGGATCGACTTTGAGCTGAGCCTGCCCGCGGGGATTCTCGCCGGCGGCGCGATGCCGCAAATCGGGCTCGATGCGCGCTATCTCTTTGGTGCGCCGGGCGCCGGGCTTGCCATCGAAGGCGATCTGACGATGACGGCGGCGGCGGATCTGCCGGGCTTCGAGGGCTATCGCTTCGGCCGCCATGATGAGACCACAGGCACGACATGGGGCACGATCGACTCCGCCGAAACGGATGACAGCGGCCATGCCGAGATCTGGGCGCAGATCCCCGAGGATGGCTTCGAACAGGGGCGGCCCCTGCAGGCCACCTTCGCGCTGCGGGTGCGCGAAGGCTCGGGGCGGCCGGTGGAACGGTCGATCTCGCGGCTGGTGATGCCGCCCGAACCGGTGGTCGGCCTCAAGCCGCTCTTTGCCGATGACACGCTCCCCGAAGGCGCAGAGGCGCGGTTCGAGATCGTGGCCCTCGATGCGGGCCTTAAGCCGGTGGCAATGCCGCTGCGCTGGGTCGTGAACCGTGTCGAGACGCGCTATCAATGGTATGCGATGGACGGTTACTGGAACTGGGAACCGATGACCCGGCGCACCCGCATCGCCGAGGGCACTGGCACGACGGGCACGCGTGAACCGCTCGCGGTCGTGGCCAAAGTCGACTGGGGCGCCTATGAGATCGTGCTCAAGAATGGCGCGGATCAGGTGGTGGCGAGCTACGGTTTCGACGCGGGTTGGTATGCGCCTGCCGATGTTCTGGCCAGCCCCGACCGGCTTCAGCTCTCGCTCGACAAGCCCGCCTATGCTGCGGGCGACACGGCGCAACTGCGCGTTGTCGCGCCTACCAAGGGCGTGGCGCTCGTCTCGGTGCTCTCGAACCGGCTGATCGCGCTCAAGGCGGTCGATGTGGCGGCGGGCGAAAACCGCATTGCGCTGCCGGTCACCGAGGAGTGGGGCGCGGGCGCCTATGTCACCGCCTCGGTGTTGCGTCCGCTGGCCGATGCCGCGCCCGACCGCGCGCCCAACCGCGCGCTGGGGCTTGCCTATGCCAAGGTCGATCCCGGCGCGCATGCGCTTCTCGCCCGTTTTGACGTGCCCGCTGCCTCCGACCCGCGCGCGGCCCTGCCGGTGGCGCTCAAGGTCGATGGCGTCGCACCCGGCGAGACGGTGCATGCCACGATTGCCGCGGTCGATCTCGGCATCCTGAACCTCACCGCCTTTCAGGCGCCCGATCCGCAGGCGCATTACTTTGGTCAGCGCCGGCTCGGCGTGGGCCTGCGCGACATCTACGGCCGGCTGATCGACGGGCGCGCGGGCGAGGCGGGGGTGATCCGCTCGGGCGGCGATGGCGCGCCGCAGATGTCGATGCAGGCGCCGCCGCCCACCGAAGAGCTCGTCGCGTATTTCTCCGGCGCGCTGACGGCGGATGAGAACGGCGTGATCCACACGCGCTTCGACATGCCCGCCTTCAACGGCACGGTGCGGCTCTCCGCGGTGGTCTGGTCAAAAACCGGGGTCGGGCAGGCGAGCGCCGATGTGCTGGTGCGCGACCCGGTGGTGGTGACAGCCTCGCTGCCGCGCTTCCTCGCACCGGGAGACAGCTCGCGGCTGCTTCTGGAAATCGTGCATGCCACCGGGCCCTCGGGCCGGATGGGGCTCGATGTCACCTCGGCGGGGCTGACGCTTGGCGCGACACCATCGGGGGTCGATCTCGCCGATCTCGGCAAGGCCGAAGTCTCTGTCCCCTTTACCGCGCCGCTGGCGGAAGGGGGGCAGGAGGTGCGGGTGGCGCTGACCACGCCCGACGGGCGGCTGCTTGAGAAAACGCTGAAAGTGGCGGTGGAGAACCTGAGCCCCGAAGTGGCGCGGCAATCGCGCTTCGATCTGGCAGCAGGCGACACATTCACGTTCGACGCCAATGTCTTTGCGGGCTTCCTGCCGGGCTCGGCCAGTGCCACGCTGGCGGCCGGGCCGCTCGCGCAATTCGATACACCCGCCCTTCTTGCCGCGCTCGACCGCTATCCCTATGGCTGCACCGAGCAGATCACCTCGAAAGCGATGCCGCTCCTCTACCTCAGTTCGGTGGCCGAGACGATGGGCCTCGCCTCCCCCGCCGATCTGGGGAACCGGATCGACACCGCGATCCGCAAGGTGCTGACGAACCAGGATGCGAGCGGCGCATTTGGGCTCTGGCAACCTGAATCGGGCGACGGCTGGCTCGATGCCTATGTCACCGATTTCCTCAGCCGGGCGCGCAAGGAGGGCTATCAGGTGCCCGATGCCGCTTTCCGCAACGCGCTCGACAACCTGCGCAATCAGGTGAATTACGCGCCCGATTTCGACACGACATCGAATGGCGGCGGCAAGGTTCTTGCCTATCAGCTGATGGTGCTGGCGCGCGAAGGCGCCGCGGCGGTGGGAGATCTGCGCTATTATGCCGATGTGAAGGGCGACGATTTCGCCACGCCTCTCGCTGCGGCACAGCTTGGAGCGGCGCTCGCCTCCTATGGAGACCAGACCCGGGCCGATGCGATGTTTGCCCGTGCCGCGCGGCTGATCCGCGAGGCGACGACCGAAAAACCGCTCTGGCGCGACGATTACGGTACGACCCTGCGCGACAGCGCCGCCGTGCTTGCGCTGGCCTCCGAGGCGGGCTCGCAGGCGGTGAACATGGAGACGGTCGGCGCCTCGGTGACGGGCCGTCTTGGTCAGGTGCCGCTCTCGACGCAGGAGGCAAGCTGGACGCTTCTGGCCGCCCATGCGCTGATCGACCGGCCCGGGATGGAAGGGCTGACGGTGGATGGCGCGCCAGTGACCGGCCCGCTTGTGAAGGTGATCGACGCCGAGACGGCCGGGCGCGCGCTCGTGATCGGCAATTCCGGCGCGAAGCCCGCCACGCTGACGCTCACCACGGTCGGTGTGCCCGAGGTGGCGGAGCCCGCAGGCGGCAAGGGCTGGGCCATCAACCGGCGCTATTACACGCTTGAGGGCAAGCCGGTGGACGTGGCGCAGGTGGCACAGGGCACGCGCCTTGTGACCGTGCTCGAGGTGACGCCGCAGGGGCGTCAGGAAGGGCGGCTGATGGTCTCCGACCCGCTGCCCGCGGGCTTCGAGATCGACAACCCGAACCTGATCCGCGGCGGAGATGTGGCGGCGCTCGACTGGCTTGACGTGCTCGACGAACCGCGGATGACCGAATTCCGGCAGGAGGAATTCCGCGCCGCGGTCGACTGGCAATCGAAAGAGGCCTTCCGCCTTGCCTATATCGTGCGCGCGGTCAGCCCCGGGAAATTCGCGCATCCCGCCGCCTCGGTAGAAGATATGTATCGCCCGGCATTGCGCGCCCATGGTGCCAGCGGGACGGTCGAGATCGAGTGAGACCGCGGCTTTTATTCGCCGCCGCGCTCGGCCTCGCGCTGGCGGCGGGCGCGCGCGACGGCTTTGACAGTTGGGTGGCGGCCACCGAACTGCCGCCCCTCACCGTGCCGGTCGGCAGCGAGGTTCTGGCGCGCGACGGCACGCTTTTGCGCGCCTTCCCGGTGGCTGACGGGCGCTGGCGGCTGGCCCCCGGGCCCGTCGACGCGGCTTATCTGCAAGCGCTGATCGCCTTCGAGGATGGCCGGTACCGGCAGCACGCCGGGGTCGATCCGCTGGCCGTGCTGCGGGCCGCGGGGCAGATGCTCTGGCATCGCCACATCGTCTCTGGGGCCTCGACGCTGAGCATGCAGGTGGCGCGGCTTCTGGAAGACGGCCCGACCGGCACGCTTCCGGGTAAGGCGCGACAGGCGCGACTGGCGCTGGCGCTCGAGCGAAAACTGACGAAGGATCAGATCCTTGATCTTTACCTGCGCCTCGCGCCCTTCGGCGGCAATCTGGAGGGGGTGCGGGCGGCGGCGCTCGCTTATTTCGGCAAGGAGCCGCGCCGGCTCACGCCCGCCGAGGCGGCGCTCCTGATCGCGCTGCCGCAATCTCCCGAACGGCGTCGGCCGGACCGCAACCCGAAGGAGGCAAAAGCGGCGCGCGACCGGGTGCTGGACCGCCTCATGCGGGCGGGCATTCTGCAGGCCGATACCGTCGCCGCCGCAAAAGCCGAACCGATTCCGACCCGGCGGCGAGACTTCCCCGCGCTGGCGCCACATCTGACCGAGCGGCTGTTTGCGAGCACGCCCCCGGGCACACGGATCGAGACGGTGATCGACCCGCGCCTGCAACGCGCCGCGGAAACGCTTGCCCGCCGCGCGATCGCGGGGCAAGGCGGGCAGGTTTCGGTGGCGATGGTGCTGGCCGACCACCAGAGCGGAGAGATCCTCGCCGAGGTCGGTGGCGCGGAATGGACCGATACACACCGCGCAGGCTTCCTCGACCTGACGCAGGCGCCGCGCTCCCCCGGCTCGACGCTCAAACCCTTCGTCTATGCACTGGCGTTCGACGATGGCCTCGCCCATCCCGAAACCCTGATCGAGGATCGCCCCGTCGCTTTCGGCCCCTGGCGACCACAGAATTTCGACCGCAGCTTTCGCGGCACGGTAACGGTGCGGCGGGCGCTCACGCTCTCGCTCAACATCCCCGTCGTCAGCCTGACCGAGGCCTTGGGGCCCGAACGGCTGCTTTCGACGCTGCGGCGCGCAGGCGCAAAACCAATCTTGCCCTCAAATGCCCCGCCGGGCCTTGCGGTGAGCCTTGGCGGGCTCGGCATCAGCCTCGAAGATCTGGTGCAGGCCTATGCCGGGCTCGCACGGCTTGGCCGCCCGGTTACGCTTTCGGCGGAGGCGGGGAAGGCCGGTCCAGCCAGCGGGCAGCTCTTTGGTGCCGTTGCGGCCTGGCAGGTGGGGGATATCCTCGTGCATATCCCGCCACCGCCCGGGGCCGCACCGAACCGCATCGCCTACAAGACCGGCACCTCCTATGGCCACCGCGACGCGCTCGCCCTGGGCTATGACGGGCGGCATGTGGCGGGCGTCTGGATGGGCCGGGCCGATGGCACGCCGGTACCCGGCGCCTTTGGCGGGGAACTGGCCGCGCCGGTGCTCTTCGAACTCTTCGACCGGATCGGGGCGGACCGCGTGCCCCTCCCCGCGCCACCGCCCGCCACGCTGATCCTGCCCAATGCGCGCCTGCCGCAGCCGTTGCAACGCTTCCGCCCGCGCGATGCCGCCTTTGCCGATACCGTCATCGGTGCGCCCGAAGTTACCTTTCCGCCCGAGGGCGCCGAAATCGAGACCGCGGGCGAAGGGCTGGTGGTGAAGCTGCGCAGTGGTGCACCGCCTTTCACCTGGCTTGCGAACGGGGTGCCGGTTCTTTTTGGCACTTCGAGTCGCGAGACAGTTCTGAACCTCACCGGCCCCGGCTATGTAACCCTGACCGTGCTCGATGCGCGAGGGCGCGCGGCGCACCGCCGGGTGGTGCTGCGGCCCTGATCAGAGCCGTTCGAGCGCGAGTGCGATCCCCTGTCCGCCGCCGATGCACATGGTGACAAGGCCGCGCTTTTCGCCGGTCCGCTGCATCCGGTGCAGGATCTTCACCGTCAGGATCGCCCCCGTTGCCCCAACCGGATGCCCCAGCGCAATCGCGCCACCATCGGGGTTTACTTTCGCCGGATCGAGACCAAGGTCTTGGCTGACCGCAAGGGCCTGCGCGGCAAAGGCCTCGTTGCTCTCGATCACGTCGAAATCCGAGATCTTCAAGCCGGTCTTTTCACAAAGCTTGCGCACCGCCGGGATCGGCCCGAGCCCCATCACCTCCGGGCGCACCCCGGCCACCGCCCAGCCGAGGATCCGCGCCAGAGGCTTCACCCCGGTCGCAATCGCCGCCGCCTCCCGCGCGAGAATGAGCGCCGCGGCGCCATCGTTGATGCCGCTCGCATTGCCCGCGGTCACCGTGCCCTCCTTGATGAAGGCAGGCTTCAGCGCGGCGAGCTTCTCGGCCGAAGTCTCCTTCGGATGCTCGTCGGTGTCAAAGATCACGGTGCCCCTGCGCGAGACGCTCTCGACCGGAACGATCTCTTCGGAAAAGGCGCCTGCGGCGAGCGCCGTCGCGGCCCGGGTCTGGCTTTGCAGAGCGAAAGCATCCTGCGCGGCGCGCGTGATGCCATATTCCGCCGCGACGTTTTCTGCCGTCACCCCCATATGTCCGGTGCCGAAGGGGCAGGTGAGCGCGCCCGTCATCATGTCGAGCGCCTTCGTGTCCCCCATCTTCTGGCCGAAACGCGCGGTCTGCAAAATATAGGGCGTGCGGCTCATCACCTCCGCCCCGCCCGCCAGCGCGAAATCGCCCTCGCCGAGCATGAGCGCCTGCGCGGCAGAGACCACGGCCTGCACCCCCGAGCCGCAAAGCCGGTTCACGTTCATCGCGGGCGTGCCCACCGGCACGCCAGCTCCAACAGCCGCCATGCGCCCGAGATAAAGGTCGCGCGGCTCGGTGTTGAGGATGTGGCCGAACACCACCTGCTCGATTTGCTCGGGCGCAACCGCGGCACGTGCCAGCGCCGCTTTCGCGACGATGGTCGCCAGATCGATCGGTGCAAATCCCGCAAGACTGCCGCCGAAGCTGCCAATCGCGGTGCGCGCGCCCGCAAGGATGACGATGCCGGTCATGAGTTCCTCCCCTGAATGCGGGAAGGTTAGCCGCGACATCAGGGCACGAGAAGGCCCCGGCCTGCGCCGTGACGACACGTCATCGCCGAGGACGGCGCCCTCACATCTGCCAGAGCCAGACCATCCGCAGCGGATGAGGATCGGTCGCGGAGCTGATCACCCAGCCCGCCGTCAGTTTCGGTTCCGCATAAATCCGCATTCCGGCCTCCTCAGAGTCGCCCGTTTGCGGCAGGATCGGCGCAAAGGATTAAGAGGTTGTCTCCGCCTGCAATTGCGGCTCCATTTTCTTGCGCCCCTCGGGGGTCAGAAGCCAGGCATCGCGCCCCTCGATCACCGCAGCGGTCACCGGTCCGCCATAGCCCGCGGAACTGTCGAGGTTGAGCCGGTTGCCGTAATGGGTTGGCACATCGAGCGCAGTATGCCCATGCACGATCAGCATGCCGTGATCGCGCGGATCGGTGAGAAACGAAGACCGGATCCACAGCAGATCGTCCTCGCTCTGGTCTTCAAGCGGCACGCCCGGCGCGATCCCCGCATGGACAAAGAGCGCCTCATCGCGGCGATAATAGAGCGGGAGCGCAGCATGCCAGTTGCGATGGGCGAGCGGCACGGCCTCGAGCGCCTCGGCATGCACCTGATTGACCGGGCGGGTGCCGGGCTCGCGCAGCCCGTAACTCTCGAGCGTCTTCGGCCCGCCAAGGCGCGGATGCAGCCAGGTGAGCTCGGCGCGCAACCGCGGATCGCGTGCGAAAGGATCGATGAGAAACGTGGCAAACATCCGGTCATGGTTGCCCTTGATCACGACAATGTTTTCGCCGCGCTTCTGGGCTTCGTAAAGATAGGCGATGACCTGAGCCGATTTCGGCCCCCGGTCGCACAGATCTCCCAGCACGACCACCGGGGTGTCGGCGCTGCCGTCGCGCGCCCGATCTTCGGAAATCAACTCGAAAGCGCGGATCATCAGGTCATATTGGCCGTGAATGTCGCCTATTGCGTAGGTCTGCATGGTCACTCCAATGAAAAAGCCCCCCGCGGTCGCGGAGGGCCTCGATAACTCTCCCTGATCTAGATCAATGGATGCTGAATTCCAAGGGCTTCACTTGCTGGAAAAGGCCCGTGGCTTCAAGTTCGGCCACCACTTCGGCACCAAGCGGCTCGTCAAGATAGGCGATGGCGATGGCCTCGCCGCCCGCCTGCGACCGGCCGAGGGTAAAGTTCGCCACGTTCGCCTTGTGCTTGCCCAGAAGCGTGCCGAGCGTGCCGATGATGCCGGGAACGTCCTTGTTGGTGGTGTAGAGCATATGGTTGCCCACTTCCGCATCGACGGTGATGCCCTTGATCTGGATGAAGCGCGGCTTGCCATCCGAGAAGCAGGTGCCAGCAATCGAGCGCTCGCGCAGGTCGGTCACCACGGTCACCTTGATGTAGCCGTCGAACACGCCCGACTTGTCTTGCGTCGTGGTCGAGATCTGGATGCCGCGTTCTTTCGCGATCACCGGGGCCGAGACCATGTTCACATCCGGGTTGGCGCGGCTCATGATGCCCGCGACCACGGCGCAATCGAGCGCCTTGAGGTTCATCGCCGAGGCGGTGCCGTCATAGGTGATGTTGATCGCCTTGATCGGCTCGTCGGTCATCTGGCCGATGAAGGCGCCGAGGTATTCGGCGAGCTTCACCCAGGGGCCCATGACTTTCGCCTCGTCGGCGGTCATCGAGGGCATGTTGAGCGCGTTTTCGACCGCGCCATCCAGCAGGTAGTTCGCCATCTGCTCGGCCACCTGCAGCGCCACGTTTTCCTGCGCTTCCGAGGTGGAGGCGCCAAGGTGCGGGGTGCAGACCACATTGGGCAGGTTGAAGAGCGGGTTTTCGGTGGCGGGCTCGACAGAGAACACGTCGAAGGCGGCGCCCGCGACATGGCCCGATTTCAGCATCTCGGCCAGCGCTTCCTCATCCACAAGGCCGCCGCGCGCGCAGTTGATGATGCGAACGCCGGGCTTGGTTTTAGCGAGCGCCTCGCGGCTCAGGATGTTGCGGGTGCTGTCGGTCAGCGGCACATGGAGCGTGATGAAATCGGCGCGCTTGAGCAGCTCTTCCAGCTCGACCTTTTCCACGCCCATCTTCTCGGCCTTCTCATCCGAGAGGAAGGGATCATAGGCGATCACTTTCATCTTCAGGCCCTTGGCGCGGTCGCAGACGATCCCGCCGATGTTGCCCGCGCCGATCACGCCAAGGGTCTTGGCGGTCAGCTCAACGCCCATGAACTTCGATTTTTCCCATTTGCCGGCATGGGTCGAGGCGGAGGCCTCGGGGATCTGGCGCGCCACGGCGAACATCATCGCAATCGCATGTTCGGCGGTGGTGATCATGTTGCCGAAAGGCGTGTTCATCACGATCACGCCTTTTTTCGAGGCGGCTTCGCGGTCGACGTTATCAACACCGATCCCGGCGCGGCCAACGACTTTGAGATTGGTCGCCTTTTCGAGCAGCGCGGCGGTCACCTTGGTGGCCGAGCGGATCGCCAGCCCGTCATAATTGCCGATGATCTCGGCGAGCTTGTCCTTGTCCTTGCCGAGTTTCGGCTGGAAGTCGACGTCGATGCCGCGATCACGGAAAATCTGCACGGCGGCGTCAGAGAGTTCGTCGGAGATGAGAACCTTGGGGGCCATTTCTGGGGCTCCTGAAATTTCGAGATTGTGGGAAGGGATGGGCGCCGGCTGCGCCCATCCTGTTCACAAATCAGGCTTGCGCCGCGATTTCCGCCTCAAAGGCGTAGGCGATCCAAGGCATCAGCGCCTCGACATCGGCGGTTTCAACCGTCGAGCCGCACCAGATCCGCAGACCGGCGGGCGCATCGCGGTAAGCGCCGACATCAAGCGCAACACCTTCTTTTTCCAGCCGTTTTGCCACGCCCTTGGCAAAAGCCGCCCCGTCCTTGATGCGCGGATCGGTGAACTTCACGCAAACGCTGGTCGTCGAGGCCGTCGCCGGGTCATTGGCGAGGTTGGCGATCCAGTCATTGGCGGCGCAGAAATCCCAGACCACCTTGGCGTTGGCGGCAGCGCGGTCGATCAGGCCCTTGAGCCCGCCAATCGTTTGCGCCCATTTCAACGCCACAAGATAATCTTCAACGCAGAGCATCGAGGGGGTGTTGATGGTCTCGCCCACGAAGATGCCTTCGATCAGCTTGCCCTTCGAGGTCAGGCGGAAGATCTTCGGCAGCGGCCAGGCGGGGGCATAGCTTTCCAGCCGCTCGACCGCGCGAGGCGAGAGGATCAGCACACCATGACCGCCCTCACCACCGAGCACTTTCTGCCAGGAGAATGTGGTGACATCGAGCTTGTCCCACGGCAGGTCCATGGCAAACGCCGCCGAGGTGGCGTCGCAGATCGTCAGGCCTTCGCGGGTGGCCGGGATCGCATCGCCATTCGGCACGCGCACGCCCGAGGTGGTGCCGTTCCAGGTGAAAACGACATCGGTGGTGAAATCGACGGTAGTGAAATCGACGATATCGCCGTAGCCCGCCTCTTTCACTTCGGCGTCGAGTTTGAGTTGCTTGACCACATCGGTCACCCAGCCCGAGCCGAAGCTTTCCCAGGCGCACATGGTGACCTTGCGGGCGCCGAGGATCGACCAGAGCGCCATCTCGACGGCGCCGGTATCCGAGGCGGGGACGATGCCGATGCGGTAATCCGCAGGCACGCCCAGAATGTCACGGGTGAGGTCAATCGCCTCTTTCAGCTTGGCTTTGCCAATCGCGGCGCGGTGCGACCGACCGAGCGGCGCATCAGCAAGCATATCGAGGGAGAAACCGGGGATCTTCGTGCAGGGGCCCGAAGAAAAACGCGCGTTCGCCGGCCGCGTGGCCGGAGCAGTCAGTGCCATTTGTGCTATCCTTCCAGATAAACGCCCCTCGTTGGGGAGGGGTGTCCCGCCGTCGCTCGTACAGATTTCGCCGCACTGGCACAATACGGAAAATGCGGCTAAAGCGTCGCATCGGACACGAAAAGCGACACCCTTCTCCACTATCGGAAACAGCCCCGGAAACGCCATGTTCATTGCCACCCTGCTTGCCGACCCGAAAGCCGCCAATCTGACCCTCAGCGCGGTCGAGTCGCTGCGCAATGCCTGGGGGGGCAGCGACTGGCGCTGGCTCGCGCCCGCCATCGCGGCGGAATTTACCCTTGAAGCGGTGCCGGACAACCGCTGGCAGGTCTGGGAAGACCTGCAGGCAATCGGCCTCGATCTCGTGGTGCAGCCCGCCGAGGGACGCCGCAAGAAGATGCTTCTGGCCGATATGGACAGCACGATGATCCAGCAGGAATGCATCGATGAGCTGGCCGATGTGGCGGGGGTAGGCGCGCAGGTGAGCGCGATCACGGCACGGGCAATGAACGGCGAACTTGACTTCGAGGGCGCGTTGACCGAGCGGCTGGGCCTTCTCACCGGGCTCTCGGCCGATGTGATTGGGCGGGTGATCGAAGAGCGCATCACCTTCATGCCGGGCGGGCATGACCTCCTGCGCACGATGAAGGCGCAGGGCGCTTATTGTGCGCTTGTCTCGGGGGGGTTCACGGCCTTCACCGGCTATGTCGCCGAAACGCTCGGCTTTGATGAAAACCGTGCCAATGTGCTCGGCATCGCAGATGGCAAGCTCACCGGCATTCCGGTGCGCCCGATTCTGGGCCGCGAGGCGAAGGTGCAGGCCTTCCATGACATCACCGCGAAGCTCGGCCTTTCGGGCGATCAGGTGATGGCGGTGGGGGATGGTGCCAATGACCTTGGCATGCTGCATCTTGCCGGCGCGGGCGTTGCGCTGCACGCCAAACCGTCGGTCGCCGCGCAATGCGACATCCGCATCAACCACGGCGATCTGACGGCGCTGCTTTACATTCAGGGCTATGCGCTGGCCGATTTTGCCTGAAGCTCCACCCCGCCTTGCCAGACCCGGGCAAGGCCGCCCGCCTCGGTCAAATGCACAAGATCGGCGGCAAGGCCGGGCGCGAGCCGCCCGACCGGCGCGCCGATCAGCTGCGCGGGGCGCGATGTCGCCATGGCCAGCGCCTGATCGGGCGCCACTCCGAGCCGTTCGATGCAAAAACGAATCGCTTGCGGCAGGGTCAGGTCCGCGCCCGCAAGCGTGCCGGTCTCGGTGCGCAACGCACCCGCGCGGCGCAGAATGCGCTGCCCGGCTAAGTTGAATTCGCACAAATCCGTGCCCGCAGCCGCCATTGCATCGGTAACGAGAAAGATCCGTTCCCCCGCCAGCCTCAGCGCCAGTGCCGCCGTCTCGGGCGCAACATGGATACCATCGGCAATCAGCCCCGCTGCCAAGGGGAGCGAGAGCGCCGCGCCCACAAGGCCCGGTTCGCGCGAGCCAAGCGGGCTCATCGCGTTGAAGAGATGGGTCACGCCCCGCGCCCCCGCGCGCGCGGCCGCCGCGGCCTCGGCAAGGCTGCACTCGGCATGGCCAAGGAAGACGATCACCCCGGCCTCGTTCAGCCGGGCGATCTGTTCAAGGCTTACGGAAGCGGGCGCGAGCGTCACCATCAACGCGGGCAGGCCCGCGCGCGCCTCGCACAGCGTGAGCAGGTCTTCCTCCGCCATCGGCCGGATATGCCGGGGCGGATGGCAGCCCGGGCGTCGCGGGTCGAGATGCGGCCCTTCAAGATGGAGACCCAGAAAGCCCGGCACCCGGCCCACCGCCGCCACGCCCGCCGCCAGCACCTGCCGCGTGGTGGCAGCCGAGGTGGTGATCAACGTCGGCAGCACCGAAGTGGTGCCAAGCGCGGCATGGGCGGCGCAGATCGTGGCAATCTCTGCAAGCGGATCATCACCGCCCAGCATCACGCCACCGCCGCCATTCACCTGCAGATCGACAAGCCCCGGCGCGAGAAGGCCACCGGCAAGCCGCAGCCCCTGCCCCATCGGCGCCTCCGCCTCGGGCACAATCGCGGCGATCTGGCCGTCCGAGAGCACGAGGGCGTGGTTGTCGAGGAACTGCGCCCCGTCAAAGAGCCGCGCGCCCGAAAGGATCATTCGGCCCATGTCGCCGCATCCTGCGCCATTGCGAGCGCGCCATCGAGCGCAGTGCCTTGGGGCTCCTGCCGCGGCCAGTCGTCAAGCGCGAGCGTGGCGCCCAGCCCGCCCTGCCAGACCACGGGAAGCGGCGGATCGCATTGCAAAACGCCAATGGCGCGGCGCAGCTCGCCCCGGGTCTCGGCCAGAACCTCCTGCGAGAGCGGATCCTCAAGCGCGGCGGCCATGCGGTAGACAAGCCGGGCATGATCGCCCGGCGTTTTCGTGAGCGTGAAGGACACGAGCCCCGGCCCACCGCCGAGATCGGCGAGCACCGCCTTCGCCAGGGGCGTGAGCGGGGCGTAACCGTCGATCATCCGCGTGATGCGGTTGAGCATGAGCCGCCCCATCCAGGCGCCCGAGGCCTCGTCGCCAAGCCGGAACCCCCAGCCGCCGATCACGCGCATCTCCCCCGCCCGTTGCCGCGCGAAGACCGAGCCGGTGCCGATCGCGGCCACGATGCCGTCGTCCGCGCCCAGCGCCCCGCGCAGCGAAGTGGCGATGTCCTGCACGACCTTCGCGCGGAACGGCAGCATCGCGGCGAGCCGCGGCCCCGCGCCAGAGAGGTTTGCCCCGGCCACACCCAGAACCGCGCGCACCTCTGCCATCGGGCGCGCCCCGATAACCTCGCGCGCAAGCGCATCGAGCCGGGCCGCGGCAGTGTCAAAATCTGAGGCGATATTGGCGGGCCCGCTCTCGGCGCGCGCCAGCACCGCGCCTGCGGCATCGGCCAGAACCGCACGGCAGCCGCTGCCGCCGCCATCGATGCCCAGATAGATCATGCGCCCTCCGTTTGCGCGCACCATGCCGCGCGGGGGAGCGCCCCACAAGATGAAAGCGAAAACCCTGCGCCGTCACGGATCGGCGCTTGCGAGCATGGTAACGGGATTGTTAGGAGAGGCTCGGGTGCAGGGAGGGGCGATGCGTCACGGATGGATTCTGGCTCTGGCGATGGGGGTTTCGGGCTGCACGATGGCACTGCCGGTTCCGGCTGTCTTCCAACCGCCCCCGCGCATCAGCTCAAATGCTCTGGTATTTGACGGCAACCTGACCCTTGCCGCCCCGGAGGGCTATTGTGTCGATGCCGCTTCGCGTCTGGACGGGCCCGAGGCCGCTTTCGTGCTCTGGGGCAATTGCGCCGCCATCGCGCAGGATCCGCAGGCGCGCCAGCCGCACCACCGCGCACTTCTCAGCGCCACGATCGGACCCGCAAGCCGGGAACCGGTGGCGCGTGCGCTGGGGCGTTACGAGCGCTTTTTCCGCTCGGCGGCAGGGCGTGCGGCGATGGCGCGCTCGGGGCTTGCCGAGGATCTGGAGATCATCGAGACGCAGCGGGGCGCGCAGGCGCTGCTGCTCAAGATCGCCGATCATTCCGCACCGCAAAACGCGCCGGTTGAACCGGTCTACTGGCGCGCGATCACCGGGCTTTCGGGCCATGTGACCGCGCTTTCGGTGATGCCGCTTTCGGGCAGCAGAATCGACGATGCGACCCAGCTCGCGTTGTTGCAGGCTTTCGAGGAGAGCATCCGCGCTGCGAACTGAGCCCTTTCGCGCGCAGGTTGCAAAGCGGGCCCCGCGCCCCGTTTCAGGCGATTGGCGCTTCAATTCCATCGCCCGGCGTGCCAGAAAACAACGATCTGATTGATGCTCGCCTGGATCACACCGAGGGCGCAGGGACCGAATGAGCGGCAAATCCAATTCCTTTCTCGACCGGCTGGTGCAGGGCCGGATGCTGGCGCGCTGGGCGCGCGCGGCGCGGTTGGCGCCGGGGCTCGACCGGGCGCAGCTGCGCCAGTTGCGCGCCGATGCGCAGGCGATGCGCCGCGAGATCGATCGTGTTCTGTTTACTGCCGACGAGCGGTTGACTGCGCCTATCGGCGGGGGCGATGGCATCGAGCGGCCGCTTGGCTGCGACTGGGCCTGGCGCCCCGAGCTCTGGCGCGGCCCCATCTTCCCGCCGGGGATCGCCGCCGCCCCGTCGCGCACGATGCTGGGGCGAGAGATCACGCTGTTTCATGACGGCAAGATGAGCGAGCTGACGCTGCGCCAGATCCGCAATCAGAGCGCAAGCCATCGCGCGCCTTTCGGGCTGCGGATGGATGTGTTCCGTTTCGACGGCTCGTTTCTCTCGCTCGTGCTCGATCTGCCCGATCCGGCCGTGCGGGGCCTGCGCCGCAACCACCTGCTGCGGATCGGGCTTACGGTCACGCTGGAGCGGCCGCTGGAGATCTTCTTTCGCTTGAACGTAAAACACGGCCCAAACACCGAGCAGCTGGTGCGTGAATTGCCGCTCGACGGCGGCGGGAACTTTGTCGAATTCGACCTCGCTTATACCAAGATCAACGAGAAGCGGGTCGAGAAAGCCTGGGTCGACATTATCTTCGAAGGGCCGCAGATGAACCAGATTTGCGCGCAGGATCTGACTTTCGCGCGGTATCCGCGCGCCGAGATCTGAGGGGGAACCATGCTGGAACTGTCGCGCATTCGCGCCGGGCAATGGGAAGGTATCTGGACAGGCAAGGATGCGCCCGATTTCGAAGTGCTGCATCTCGAAACCACGCTCGAAGGGCTTTCGGTCGAGGCGCTCGAAGAGGGGAAATGGAAGCTCCGGCTGCCGATCCCGGCAGAGCTTCTGTCGGACGGGGTGCAGACGTTCGTGCTGAGCGCGGGCGGCGAGACGGTGGGGCATTTCAGCATCGTCACCGGCGCCGCGCTGGAACATGACCTGCGCGCGGAAATCGAGCTTTTGCGTGCCGAGCTTGATCTGCTCAAGCGCGCCTTCCGGCGGCATTGCGTGGAAACGGGCGCCTAGGCTTTCAGCCGGACGCCGTCGTGGCCGCTCAGCCGCAGCGCCATCACGGTGCCCTCGGGCATGTCGCGATCAAAGCTCACCTCGGTAAAATACTCGGTGCGGCCAAGGCGCGGCCCTTCGGTCAGCACCTGACGCTCCTGCCCGACCTCGGCCTCCAGATGGCGCAGGAGGGCCGCCTCCCCCGCCGCCCGCAGCCGCGCTGCGCGCTCCTTGATGGCGGGTCCGGCCACGCGGGGCATGCGCGCCGCAGGCGTGCCCTTGCGCGCCGAGAACGGGAAGACATGCAGGAAGGTGAGGCCGCAGTCTTCCACGAGCTTGAGCGAATTTTCGAACATCTCCTCGGTCTCGGTCGGGAACCCGGCGATGATGTCGGCGCCAAAAACGATGCCCGGGCGCAGCCGCCGCGCCTCTTCGCAAAACCGGATCGCATCGTCGCGCAGGTGGCGCCGCTTCATCCGTTTCAGGATCATGTCATCGCCATGCTGCAGGCTCAGATGCAGATGCGGCATCAGCCGCGGCTCCGTGGCAATGGCGAGCATCAGGTTTTCATCCGCCTCGATGCTGTCGATCGAGGAGATCCTGAGCCGCGCGAGATCCGGCACAAGCCTGAGGATCCGCATCACAAGGTCGCCGAGCCGTGGCGCGCCCGGCAGGTCTGCCCCCCATGAGGTGAGATCGACGCCGGTCAGCACCACCTCGGCAAAGCCCTTGCCCACGAGCCGCTTGATCTGCTCCACCACAACACCCGCGGGAACGGAGCGGGAATTGCCGCGCCCATAGGGGATGATGCAGAAGGTGCAGCGATGATCGCAGCCGTTTTGCACCTGCACATAGGCGCGGTGGCGGCCAAAGCCGTCAATCAGATGCCCCGCGGTTTCCTTTACCGAGAGGATGTCGTCGACCATCACCCGCTCGGTCTCGCCGATGAAATCGGCACCCTTGGGCGCGAGTGCCGCCCATGTCTCGGGTTGCATCTTCTCGTGATTGCCGATCACGCGCGTCACCTCGGCCATCGCGGCAAAGGTCTCGGGCTCGGTTTGCGCGGCGCAACCGGTGACGATGATCGGCGCCTGCGGGTTCTCGCGCGCGAGCTTGCGAATCTCCTGCTTAGCCTTGCGCACCGCCTCGGCGGTGACGGCGCAGGTGTTGACCACCACCGCGCCCTCGAGCCCGGCGGCGGCGGCCAGTTCCTTCATCGCTTCCGTCTCATAGGCGTTGAGGCGGCAGCCGAGCGTGGCAAAAACGGGCGGTTTCATAGGCTGGCCAGAAAGGCGGGCGAGAGCGTGGCCTCGAACACCATCGCCGTCGGTCCGGTCATCCAGACGCCATCCTCGCGCCAGTCAATCTCAAGCCGCCCGCCATCAACATCAACGATCACATGCCGCCCCGTGAGGCCTTTCAGATGCGCCGCCACGGCGGTCGCACAAGTGCCCGAGCCGCAGGCAAGCGTGATGCCCGCGCCCCGCTCCCAGACCCGCATCCGCAGATGATCGGGCGCGACGAGCGCGGCAAATTCCACATTGGTGCGCGCGGGAAAGAGCGGGTCATGCTCGATCTGCGGGCCAAGCCCGGCCACATCGACCGCCTCGGCGTCTTCGACAAAATAGATGCAATGCGGATTGCCCATGCCCACCGCGACCGGCGCGCCTGCGCGCGGCAGCGCCATCGGGTCCGCCAGAACGGGAATCGCTTTCGCGTCGAGAATCGGGGCGCCCATATTGACCGAAACCAGACCATCGGCGCGGCGGCAGGCCGAAAGCTGACCGCGTTCGGTGAAAAGCGTCACCGCCTCCCGGCCCAGATCGCGCATCATCAGGTCTGACACGCAGCGCGTGGCATTGCCGCAGGCGCCGGCCTTCGAGCCATCCGAATTCCAGAATTCCAGCGTGAAATCCGCATCCTCCGCCGGCAAAATCACCGCCAACTGATCAAAGCCCACGCCACGGTGGCGGTCGCCCAACGCCTGCGCGAGCGCAGGCGTAACGGGGTTTTCGCCCCTGCGGGCGTCGATAATCACAAAATCGTTGCCAAGACCGTGCATCTTGAGAAAGCGCAGGTTGGCCGGGGAGAGGGGCGCGTGGTCCATGCCGCCCTCTACACCCCTGCCCAGCTTTTTTCCAGTGGCGCGATTTTTTCGCGCTTTCGCCCTTGACCCCCCCGACGCACCCCTTTAGAGAGCCGCTCCAGTGATGGGCCGTTAGCTCAGTTGGTAGAGCAGCTGACTTTTAATCAGCGGGTCGCAGGTTCGAATCCTGCACGGCTCACCATCACTCTCCCTGTCAGGTGACACCTGACAGGTCCACTGTGACAGATCTTTTGTCCATTGGACGGTATTTAGACGAAAAATTTAGCCGAGGATTGTTCTCCGGCAGGCATATGTTCTCCCGTGCAGTATTCCCTGCTAAAGTCTCCTGACCTTCGCACGAGCAGCACCCAATGACCCTCTTGGACACCGCCGCCCCCCCATTTCGGGCATGAGAGCATCATGCCAACGCCCGGCGCCCGTTCCGCGACACCACGCATATGGACGCCGCGCTGATCGAGGCGCTCTGGCAGAAGGCCGGGCCCGAAGATGATCTCGGGATCATCGGCGATTTCGCCTTCGACCCGAAGGCCAAGGATCCTGACTGGCTGCTCGCGCTCTTCGCTCAACTGCCGGGCGCGCGACGGTACCTGATCACCGGCAATCCTGACGACCCGCTGACGCAGGCGCTGCCGTGGGACAGCGTGTCGCTGCTCGCCGAAGTGGCGGACCCGGCTACGCCCCTGCCGGTCACGCCCTGCCAGTACCCGATGATGACGTGGAACAACGCGAGGAAAGGCGCGCTGCACCTGTTCGGGCACGTTCACGGACACTGGCAAGGCAGCGTCAACAGTCTCAACCTCGGGGTCGATGTCTGGGACTACCGGCCCGTAACGATTGTAGAGGCCGCCCGGCGCGCAACGTCTTTGCCCAAACACGAGCACTGGAAAGACGTGAAGCCGAGGGCACGAAAGATCGCGGCGCTCCCTGGAATGGAGGTCGGTGACGTACCCGGCCGCGGCTGTGTCAAAACTCGGAAGCAGGGCCTGCATGGCGGCGATTTTCCGTGCTTCTCGGCATGGCGGCGTCAGATCTTCTTTTCGTGCGGGTGGCTGCCAGATAGGCCTCGCCGGAGACAGTGCTGCGCCGGAAGTGGGGCGGGTGAGCCCTGATCATGCCGGAATGTCCCGCATCAGGCGCCGGATGCCGATCAGGGAGATCACCCGCTTGATGTTGTAGGCCATGACGTTCAGGGCCATCTCGGTGCGGACATTCTTCAGCCCGCGGGTCAGAAAATGCGTGTGCCCATCCAGCCCTTGATCGTGTCGAAGGGGTGTTCGACGGTGCAGCGGCGAAGGGTCATCGGATCGGTGTCCCGGCTCAGCCTTTCTCGCATCGCGTCGATCAGATGCGCATGCTCCCATCGGGTGATGCGGCGTTCCGTGCCTGTGGTGCAACGGTTTCACAGCGGGCAGGTCTGGCATTCGTTGTTCCAGTATCGCCGGACCTGAACACCGCGCTCCTCGGTGATGGTGCGATAGATCAGGTCTTCACCGGCCGGGCAGACATAGACATCGCATTCCGGATCGTAGGCGAAATCGGCCTTCACATACATGCCTTTGGCCGTATTGCCCGAGGTGGCCGGTCGCGGCACGGTCGTGGTGATGCCCGCCTTATGGCAGGCGAGAATCTCGGGGCCGCCGAAATAGCCCTTGTCGGCCCGGGCCTCGCCGTCTTCCTACCGGTCGATGCGGACCATCTCGTTGATATAACGTTCAACATCGGCCTCCAGATGGGCGAGGCGGTTGGCGATCTTGTTCTTCGTGAAGCTCCCGTCACGGTTGTTCACCGCCTTGAACTTGCTGCCGTCGATGGCAACGCAATCGCCCTTGAGCACCCCGATCCGGCGGCAAAGCTCCACGAACTGCGCGCAGGTCCCGCGGATCGCGCGGCCATTCGTGCGGCGGAATTCGGCGATGGTCTCGTGATCTTGCGCCAGCCTGCCGGTCAGCCACATCACCTCGACATTGCGCCCTGCTTCCCGTTCCAGCCGGCGGCTCGACGGGATCCGGTTCACATAACCATAGATGAACAGCTTCAGCAAAACGGCGGGATGGTATCCCGTTCGGCCAGTGCGCGCAGAGGTCGCGCGCTCAAAGCCGAGGGCAGACAGATCGAGCTCATCGACGAACAAATCGACGACGCGAACAAGATCATCCTCACCGATCCAGTCTTCCAGGCGCTCGGGGAAAAGCACCGTCTGGCTGCGCTGAACCCCCTCGATGAACCCCGCCATGCTGATCTCCCGCTACCGAGAAAGCATAGCATGCCACCGAGTTTTGACACAGCCTCGGCCGTCAGGCGACAGTCGACTCTTCCGGCGCAGGCCGCCGAAGCGATCGCTCGAACATGCCGCAGCGAGAGGATTGCACAGCCCTGAGAGAACCTCCGCGCTGATCGCGGTGCAATCCGGCCTCAATAGGTTGCGGCTCCGCCAAAGAGAATGCGGAACCGGGTGGGTTGACCGGTGCAGAGCGTGATCCCGGCGCGATGTGCAGACAAAAGGTTGCGCACGACCGCAAGGCCCATGCCGGTACCGCCCGACGCCCGCCGCGTGGTGAAAAAAGGCTCGAACACCCGCGCCTCGTTCCCCTTCGAGATGCCGCAGCCATCGTCGGTGATGTCGAGCGACACGCCCTCCGGTGTCAGGGCGGCTTCGAGCTGCACCCGCCCAGCCCCATGTTCGGCGGCATTGCGCAGCAGCTGCGCCAGCACGATCTGCAGTCCCGCAGCGGCGATCGGCAGGGTCAGGGTGTCGCCCGAGGCCGTGATCTGCAGCGCCGGGAAATCGACCCGCAACGTTGGAAGCAGATCGGCCAGCCGCGATTGGCCCAGATGGCGCAGCTCGCGGGCCTGCGCGGCGCGGCGCAGCGCGGTCAGTTGCGCCTCGATCTGCACTCTGGCGCCGTCGATCTCGCCGAGCAACCGGGCATCTTCGGGCGTCAGGGCGCCGCCGTCCTGCATGAGTTCCGCCGCCGCCCGGATCGCCGCGACGGGGGGTTTCAGCTCATGCGTGACATGGTCGGTAAAGGCGCGGATCGTCGCCTCGCGGTCCCGCGCCGCCTCGGCCATGGCGATCACACGCACCGCTGTCGCCGCGGTTTCGCGCGTGCCGAAATGGCGCGGAGGGGGAGCATCGGCACCGCTTTCCTGCGCCCGTGCATAGGCTTCGAGCGCGCGGATCGGGCGCAGCAGCAGCCGCAAGAGCAGCCAGCCCAGCCCCGCCGTCGCGGCGGTGATCGTCAACCCCAGACCCGCCGCCGCCACTTTGAAGCCGAGGATTGGCCCCAGATAGCGCAGCGCCACCAGCCCGATGAAGGACAGTGCCAGCGTCCCCGCCAGCGCACCGCCCAGCACGAAGGCGAGCGACGGCCGCCAGCGCCGGGTCATGTGCAGGCCCCAAGCCGCATGCCCTGCCCATGGACCGTCTCGATGGCACTTTCGCAGCCCGCCTCGGAGAGTTTGCGGCGCAGGTTGCGCAGGTGGCTGTCGAAGGTGCGGTCCGAGACCGCGCTTTGCGCCCCCCAAAGCGCCGCGATCGGCGCGGGCCGCGGGACGAGCCGGTCCGGCTCGGCCAGAAGCCGCGCAGGGATGTCGAATTCGGTCGCGGTCAGCGCCAGATCCGCCCCCGCCACCCGGCAGACCCGCGCCCGCAGATCGAGCGCGATCTTGCCATGGGCAAGCGTTTCCGGGCTGGCCGCGCCGCGCCCCGCGCGCTTGAGGATCGCGCGCACCCGCGCCACCAGTTCGCGTGGGCTGAAGGGTTTCGTCACATAGTCGTCCGCGCCCAGTTCCAGCCCGACGATGCGGTCGATCTCGTCGTCGCGCGCGGTCAGAAACAGGATCGGCACGTCGGATGTGGCGCGGATACGACGACAGACCTCGAACCCGTCCAGCTCCGGCAGGCCGATGTCGAGCACGATCAGATCGGGGGCCTCGCGCCGGGCATGGATCAGCGCGCTGGCGCCCTCGGCGGCGGTCAGGGTGGCAAAACCCGCCCGTTCGAGCGCGATCCGCACCAGATCGCGCAGGCGCGGATCGTCATCGACGATCAGGATCTTCATTCGGTCCGCTCCGGTGTGGTCATGGCGGCACTGTAGCGGGCGACGCGCCAGGAACGGACCCCCCATTCCCGCCAGCCGGGGGTTTGGGGCGGGACCCAGATGGCGCAGGGGCGGGACTCGATGCGCAGCCCGGGGTTCGCCCGCGCGGCATCCAGAAGCGCGCCATGTGCCATCGGCCCGAGCGAACAGATATAGTCGGTATCGGGGTTGGCCCGGGCCAGGTTCTGCGCCGCAATGATCTGCGCGAAATTGACGAAGGCGCAGAGATAGAGTGTGCCAAGGCCAAGCGCCGCACAGCGTGTCAAAAGCCATGCGGCATTGCGCCCGCGCAGGGTCTGCACCGCGACAAGGCCAAGCCCGATCGCCACAAGGCCCATCCAGATCTGGGCGTAAAGCCGCAGATAGGTCAGCCCGAAGGTGTCGATGTAATGCTCCAGTCGCAGCATCGCCGCGCCGCAGAGCACCATGTTTTGCCCCAGCCACAGCAGCAGTAGTGGCCGGATCGCGCGATGTTCATGCAGGAACGGCTGCGCCGCCAGCGCGAACGCCCCCGCCAGAAGGGCCGTCGCCAAAAGCGGATAGGCGCCGCGATGGGCGTATTCGGCGAGGCTCATCCCCTCGGGCAGGGCGGCGCCAAAGACGAGGATCGACAGGTCGGTGACCGATTGCAGCGCGATCAGCGCGTTGAAAAGGACAAGCGCGCGCAGCACCGAGCGCGGGTTGAGGCCAAGGCGGGCGGCCCCGGGCAAGGCGATGGGCGAGAGCGGCACGGGGGCGGGCAGCTCGGGGGACAGCAGGGGGGCGACAAACAGGGCCGCCGCGCCCCAGAACGCCGCGCGCGAAAGCGCCGACCAAAGGTCGAGGTCAAGCGCCAGCATCTGTGTCAGCACCGGGTTCGCCTGCATCAAGAGCCCCAGAAACACAAGGCTTCCGGCCAACGGGAAGGCCCAGTCGCGCAGCGCCTTGCGCGCGCTCTGGCTGGCGCGGGAGGGGCGGGTGATGCGCGCCAACACGCCTGCGCGTGGCAGGAGCGGCGCCAGCCAATGCCCGGGCAGGTGGCGCAGAAAGGCTGCCGCCAAGGCCAGCATCTCGGTCGTTCCGGCCTCGGGGCGGCGCAACCAGACCAGTGACCCCGCCAGCCCAAGGCCGAGACAGGCGAACGAAAGCGCCTGCAGATGCTCGACCACCGGCGCCGCGGCAAGCACAAGCAGCACCAAAGGCCGCGCCGACAGCCGACCGCATCCGGCTGCGGCCACGCCAAGGATCGCAAAAGCAAAGAGTGCCAGCGACAGGCCGGGGGCGTGATGCCAGAACAACAGATCCGCCAGCGCGACCAAACCCGCCAGCCCGGCCCAATGCGGGCCTCGGGTGGCCCGGGCCTCGCCCGGCGGCACATCGGGCGGGCCGGCGACCGGCGCATCGAGCCACCAGCCGTCACGCGCAAGCGACCGGGGCAATCCGGGAATAAGAAGGGGCTGTGTCATGATCTGGCTCCGCAACCTGTTTGCGGGATCTTGCGTCGGCGCGTGTGCAGGTGCTGCGTGCAGGAGGTGCAGATGTCGTGCAGAGCGGTTGCGCGCGCCCACGGTACTCAACCGGGATAGAGTTCCACGCAGGTGCGATTTTAATGAAGCGCCGCACATAACGCCCCGATGACAGCCCCGGAAAGACCCGCGACACAGTCAAGGGGCCGTCTGCCGCGACGTGGCAAGCCGATACCCGGGGCCAAGCCTTTCCGCGACCGCATCAGCCGCATTGCCCCTTGGCGCGGGGCATGAAAGGACTCAATACCCACAACCGAGAGGAAGTTGCGCAATGTTCGGGACAGCCCTGATCTTCGGGATGGCTTTTCTGATCCTTACTCTGCAACTCTGGATCGGATTTCCGCCGCTTTATCGTCGGTTCGGACGCATCGCCGAGGCGGAGCTCCGCCGCCTGATCCCGCATTTCTTCCTGATCTTCCCGGCGATGGCGGCCTTCATGGCGTTCAATCGACAGATGCTTCTCATCCTGCCCGCGGCGGTCGGGCTCTGGTGCGGCTTGCGCATCCGCCGCCTGATCGCCGCCGAGGGAGCCGCGCCCCGCTTCGTGCCAGCTTGGCCGATTTTCGCCCTCTATCCGATGCTTGCCTTCGATCTTTGGACGCTGTGCGGCGCAACCGCCTTTGCCGGGCTCACGCTGCTGTGACCACTCCCCTGCCGCCCCGAACGGGATGGATCCTCCTTCCCATGGCCGGGCTGATCGCCGCGGGCTATGCCGATCTGACGCCGCTGTCTTTGTTGCACGGGCCGCGCGTCCCGGCTTCATCGCCGCGGCGGTTGCCGCGATGATCGATGGCGGGTCGGCCCTTGCCTTCCTCTAGGGCCTGATGCGGACCCTTGCCGTCGTGCGCGGCCTTGCTGATGACCTTTCCGACGCTCATGGTCCTTTGGGCGCTCGCGACGGTCCCCGCCGCCGCGGTTTCGGTGCTGCAAATTGCGGCGGGCCATCCCTATTTCATCGCGCGCCACGGGGAGCAGGGCGCGCTTCAAAGCTGGGCAGACTTGCGCGGGCTCCCGCTTTACACCACCCGCACCGTCTACTTCACCCCGCGACCCCATCCCGACTGGCTGACCGAGCGCACGGGAAGCGAATGCACCCCCGAACCGGGGTTCCTTGCCACGCTCGCGCCGTTCTGAGGCCTCTTTCCGCCCTCGTGGCATCCGGATACTCTCGCCGCATGACGAAGAAATATGGCCGCACCTTTCATTTGCCGATCTCGCCCGGCGCCAGCAGCGATGACAAGATCATGACCTCGCTCGAGGGGCTGATCTGCGACGATCTGGTGATCACTGAAAAGATGGACGGCGAGAACACCACGCTGCACCGCGGCGGGTGCCATGCCCGCAGCCCCGACAGCCGCAACCACCCCTCGCGCGACTGGCTCAAGGCCTTTGCCGCGGGTATCGCGCCGCTACTGGCCGA
>NZ_OBMT01000013.1 GCF_900217815.1 Rhodobacter maris | reverse complement strand
GACAAGGCGGCACAGATCCGGGTTGCCGATGAGGTCTTCGGCGGCACCGGCGGCGAGCGCTTCGTCGAAATGCTCGACCGGGGCGAGGCCAGCATCGCCGCGGTGATGAAGCGCGCCTCGGTGCTCACCGAAGAACAGATCGCGCAGGCCGATGAGCTCGACCGGCGCTATACCGCTGCACCTCGGTTAAGGTTTTGTGGCCTGTATAGTCGGACCAAGTCGTCGTGCGATAGCCGGTGGCGGCAGGCTTGCGCATCTCGACAAACTAACCCTATGGACTGCCAAACTGAATCACTCTCACCGACGTGTGCAACAACCCCGATAGGTCGCGGCGATCATGATCGCCTCGTGCTCGGCACGCTCAGCGGCCAGATACGAGTTCCCCCCCGTCCGCGCTGGCCTGGGTTGGTTTCCGGTTGCGTCGCGCGTCAGAGTTCGCGCGTCAAGAAGACCGACATCGGATCGGGGCGATAGCCTTCGAAAGGCGGGCAGGGCATAAAGCCCGCGGCCAGATAGAGCGCCCGGGCGGGGGAGAAGCTGTCCTGTGCGCCGGTTTCGAGACTGAGCCGGGCGAAACCAAGCCGACGCGCTTCGGCGAGCAGATGCGCAAGCATCGCCTGCGCCAGACCGCGCCCGCGCGCCTCGGAGAGCACATGCATCGACTTGATCTCGGCATGGCCCGCATCGATGCGCTTGAGCGCGCCCATGCCAAGCGCCACCCCTGCCTCGCGCAACACGTAAAACCAGATCCCCGGCGCGGCGAGCGCGGAAGCGGGCAACATATGGATCGATTCAGGCGGGGTGTCGGCCTGCATCGCCGCGGTGTGGCGCCGGTGCAGAAGCGCAAGATCCTCCTGCACCGGCGGTTCGAGAGTGATCGCGATCATCTTTGCCTCTGCCTCTGGCCCGGTTCGGGCAGATCATCGCCGCGCGCAGGCGGAAAGGAAAGACCCGCCCGCGCCAATTGGCTCAATGCAGGAGATCGCCCAGCGAGGTACCGTTCACATTCGGGATGCCCTCCGGCCCCATCTCCAGATCCCAGCGGAGCCGGCCCGCCGCCTCACGTCGGGCGATCACCTGCAGCGCAGTCAGCGCCAGCACCGCCGGAGCAACCTGTTCCGGATCCGGCGCCGTGCCGAGAGCAGCGAGCACATGCTCCATGCCGGTCATCTCGGCCGTCCCCTGCACCAGATCAGGTCGGCTTTGCGGGGAGAGCTTGCGCGCGAAAGCGCCCTCAAAATCGAGGCTGTAGGCAGGCCCGGCGATCCGGCTCGGCGCGAGGGTGAGGGCGAGCTTCCCGTTCGGGAAGAGCTGTTCCATCTGCGCGGCATCAGGCACGATGCCCGCCGCGTAATCGTTCAGAACGGCCTTGAGAAAGCCCATCGGATCATAGCCCGCGACGCCGAGATCCAGCCTGACATCGCGCGGCACGAGCGGCCCCGCCCAGGCGGGAACAACTGTGGCGGGAAGGCTCATCCCCTCGACATCGATCCTGTAGGTCAGCGCTGTCTGCGCCCCCGTGCCCGAATACGCGATCTCGAGCCCCGCGCGCGCCGCCCCGGCCGGGCCCTGCGGCAGAGCGAGCACCAGATCGGAAGTCTCACTGCTGGCCGCGAAGCTGTCGAAGAGCGGCATCGCCGCCGCGGCGGTGCTTGCGATCTGCCGCAACGCCGGCTCCTCTGCCGCCCCCGACAACCGCTGTGCCTGTGCCAGAAGCGGCAGGATCGCGGCCCAGCGCAGCCCCTCGATGCGGGTTTCGCTGTGACTTGGTCCGACCCGGAACGGCACCTGCGCGATCCCGGTGCCGATCGGCAACACCATCTCCTGCGTCATCGCCGTGTTGCTTGCGCTCAGGACAAGATCGATCCCTGTCCCGCCCGGCCGCGCAGTGCCGCTGGCATGATAGCCGGTGAGCCGGGTCGGGACGGTGGACGGCGTCTCGGCGCCAAGCGGCGCGGCGCCGCTCTGCACCATCTCGAGGGTTGCGAGATCCGTCTGCCAGTTGCGCAGGAAGCCCAGCGATTCGTCATAAATCCCTGCCAGCGCATAACCCTTGGCGGTGTAGTCGATGCGCAGCGTAGCGAGCGCGTTCGGGGCGACCACGATCCGCCCGGCCAGATCCTGCGGCGGCGCCACCACCTGCCACAGCCCGCCCTCCATCGGTTTGAGTTCGACCTCCCAGGGCGTCATCGTGGCAAAGAAAGGCCGATCCGGCCCTGCTTTGCCAGCCACGCGATCCGGCGCAAATGTCACGATGTAGTGGTCAAAGGCCGGTGTCACCACGATGCCCGGGCTTTTTACGCCAAGTGCTGCGCTGAGTTTCGCCTCAAGCGTCACCGCGCCCGGCCCGCTTGCATGCGGATGGTTCGCCCACCAGATCCCCCAGGCCAGCACCCCTGCGAGCGCCGTCCCCGTCAGCAATATCTTGCCATACATTCCCGAAACTCCCGCCAAAAAATTCAGCGAAATGGTGCGGCAGGCGCCCGGGTCTGTCCATCGCGCAAACTGGCGCGCCCCCGGCGGGGTGGTTCACCCAGGCGTGACCGCGCTGGAGGGAACCGCCCCGCCGCCTTGCGGGTTGAGGAGCCGAAGTTGGCACGCCCGCCGTCACCCTGAGGAGCCGCCAGCTCAGGAACGGAAGAGCGGCGGCGGCGCGGCCTTGGCAAAAGGAGAAAACGATGTCTGAACTGCTCGTGATCGGCTATGACGATGCCGAAACCGCCGAAGCGGCGCGCAAGAAACTTTTCGAACTCTCGAACGATTATTACGCCGATGTGGGCGATGCGGTGGTCGCCGTCGCCGATGCCGAGGGCAAGGTGCATCTGCGCCAGATGGTGAACCCCTGGGCGCTTGGCGCGATGTCGGGCTCGTTCTGGGGGCTGCTGATCGGGGTGATCTTCCTCAACCCGCTCTTTGGCCTGGTGATCGGCGGAGCGGCGGGCGCGGCCGCGGGCGCGCTCACCGATTACGGCATCCGAGACGATTTCATGAAGGAGATCGCGGCAACGCTCTCGCCCGGGCGCGCAGCGCTTTTCATGCTGGCGCGCAACCTCACTTCTGACCGGGTGATCACCCACCTCGCCGAATTTGGCGGTACGGTGCTGCGCACCAACCTCTCCTCGAGCGACGAGGCAAAGCTGCGCGAGATCTTCGTGCAGGCAAACAAGGTTCCGCACGACGCCTGAGCGCGCGAACCATGTTCTAACGCTGTCCCGAACGCGCCGAGGCCTTGCCCCGGCGCGGCTGACCCAAGCTCCGGCAGGAGATTGCATGCCACCATCCGCGCCCCGCCCTCCGCTCAAGTCCTGCTCGAACCTGGTCCCCACCCCCCCGGCAGCAAGACTGGGGATGGCACGCCTTCGGGCGGCAGGACAGCTTTGCGGCCTCCTGTTGCTGCTCAGCTTCGCGAGCGCCTCCCCGGGGGCGGCCCAGACCGTCGCCCAGACCGTCAAGGAGCACACCACCCCTGCCGCCGTTTCAGATCCCGCTTCCGGCAGGTTTGCCGAAAGCACCGGGGCTTCTGCCGCAACGCCTGCGGCCCCACGGGTCGAAGATCCGGTCGAGCCGCTCCTGCTGAACCGGATGCTCGATCTCGGCACCGGGCTTGCCGCGGAAACCCGGGCACAGTTGCACACGCTTGAGCGCGAGGGCAGCCAACTCTTCAGCACCGAGTATCGCGACCGGCTGCGCGCGGCTTTGGCCGCAGCCGATCTGGGGCTTCTGGCGCTCAATATTCTGGTGACGGTCGGCACCGCATTCGGGCTTTCAACCCTGCTGGCACCGTTACGCCGCCGCCCGCTTGCGGCCCCCGGAACGCTGGCGCAGGTCGGCGGCACGCTCGGCGCAACGTTCTGGCGGATTGTCGCGGTGGTGATCGCCTGGGCGGTAGGGCTTGGGCTGGCCACCTGGCTCTCGGCACTGACGGGGCCGCTTTTCGTTCTGCAGACGCTGTACCTCTCGGCCTTCGCCGTCTTTGGCCTCGCCCGCACCGCGCTTGCCATCGTCGCGAGCCCCGAGGCGCAAAGCGGGCGCAGCCTGTCCTGGGTCGATCCGGAACTGCAAAGCACGATCTACCGCGCCGCACTGATCCCGCTCGGCATCGTTACCCAGGGCATGCTTTTCGTGCTGCCCGCCCTGCGCGAGATTGCGGGGCTCGGCGTGGTGCGTCCGACCCGGGTGCTGATCGCCACCGCGGCGCTCCTGACCGCGCTCTGGGGGATCCACCGGGTGCTGCGCGCGATCCGTCGCGCGGCCGCGCCATCGCGGATCGCGCGCAACGCCCTTCTGGCGCGCCACCCCGGCCTCTGGGTCTGGCCCGCGGTTGCCGCCTGCCTTTATGCCTGGCTCGTCACCATCACCATGCCCGCGCTCGCCGGGCAGATCGTGCTGGCCGGGCTCGGCGGCACCGCGGCGGCGCTGATCCTGGCGGCGGCGGCGCTGCGGCTGCTTGCGCAAAGCGGGCTTGGCCGCAGCCTAGAGCCGGCCGCGCCCGCTTTCGGATCCGATCCGGATCAGGTCACGCTGCTGCGGCAGGCCGGGGCGGGGCTTGGCGCGGCGGCGCTCCTGGGGGGGGCGGCTGTTGCGCTCCTTTCCGGGTGGAGGCTGATCGACCCCGCGGCCCTGGTCGCAACCGGCGTGGTGCAGTCCGGGCTGCTGCGGACGCTCTCGGCGCTGCTCGTTCTTGGCGCGGCCTGGGCGCTCTGGCGCGGCCTCTCGACAGTTTTTGATCGCTGGCTCGTCGCCGCGCTGCCCGGGCGGCGCGAATTCAACCGCCGCCGCACCCTTCTGCGCCTCTTCCGCAATGCCTTTGGTCTCACCGTCGCGGTGATCGCGATCATGCTTGCGCTGGCGCAGCTCGGCCTCGATGTGGCGCCCCTTCTGGCCGGTGCCGGGGTCGTAGGTATCGCGGTCGGCTTTGGCGCACAAAAGCTCGTGCAGGACATCATCACCGGCATCTTCATCCAGATCGAGAATGCCGTAAACGAGGGCGATGTGGTCGAGGTCGCGGGGCTATCGGGCGGGGTCGAACGGGTCTCGATCCGCTCGATCCGGTTGCGTGCGCTCGATGGCACGCTCCATGTCGTGCCGTTCTCCGCGGTCACCACAGTCTCCAATATGACGCGCGATTTCTCCGCCCATGTGGCAAGCTTTGATATCGCCTCCGAGGCCGATCCGGAGGCGGTGCGCGCGGCGATCCTCGAAGCTTACGAACGGCTGCGCGCAAGCGATCTCGGCCCCGACTTGCGCGGCGAGATCGAGGTTCAGGGCATCACCGGCATGGCGGAAGGGTTTTACAGCTTCGGCGCCGTGATCCGCACCGCGCCTGCGGCGCAATGGTCCGTCGGGCGGCGATTCACCCAGATCGCGCGTGAGACACTCGCCCGGCGCGGTATCGCGAGCCCGCCCGCACCGCGCCGCATGCTGTTTCGCCCCGAGGGCGAAGCTGCGGCGTGACGCTATCCCTTGCCCCGGCGCGCCGGGCGCGGCAAGCTCGCCCCGAGCCGTGGAAGGAGCCGAAAATGGTGATCTATGTCGATGCAGACGCTTGCCCGGTGAAAGCCGAGGTCGAGCGGGTCGGCTCCCGTCACGGGGTGCGGATGGTGCTCGTTTCGAATGGCGGCCTTCGCCCCTCGGCCCATCCCCTGATCGAGACTGTGGTCGTGTCGGCGGGGCCGGACGAGGCCGACAAATGGATTGCCGCGCGCGTCGGCCCCGGCGATGTGGTGGTGAGCGGCGATATTCCGCTCGCGGCGAAATGCGTCGCCGCGGGGGCGCAGGTGCTCAAACCCGACGGCACCGAGCTGAGCGCCCAGAACATCGGCTCGGTATTGGCGATGCGCGATCTGATGGCGGATCTGCGCGCCGCAGATCCGTTTTTGCAAGGCCGGGGCAAAAGCTTTTCGAAAGCGGACCGCTCCGCCTTCCTTGACGCGCTCGAGCGTGTGCTGCGTCGGGCCGCACGCGGCTGAGAGCGCCTTCCGCCCCTATTTGATGCGTGGGAAACCGCAGCCAACCTTGCCGTCAATGATCGCCGCTCGACCTTCGATGACTGGGAACGCGAGGTGCTGTCACGGGCGCAGCAGAAGCCTGCTTGGCTGTTCGCCATCTTGGTCGGCCTGTCATCTGTGCTGCTTGAGCCGCTGGACATCGAAACGGGCACGGCGTTCAACGCCTACGCGGCTGGTGGACATCGACATGACGCCGTGGTTGCCGATCATCGCGGGCGATGCGGTCAACGAGTTCGAGGCTGTGCTGCGGCTGCACTACGGCACGGCAGGCCCTGAGTTTGTTCGGCGCGTGGCGGGCATGGTTGATCTGAAAGAGCGTCATGCGCGGGCCGCACGGGCGCTCTACGCGGGCGACGATCCGAAGCTGGGCCGGGCCGCGAACGCCTTCGCGCAGTTGAAGCTGACAGGCGAGATCATGGGCATCGACACGGCGGTCGTTGATCAGGTTTGGGCGCAGTGGTCGAGCGAGGTGCGCGAAGTCTTTGACGACGACTTGCGGATTGGCCGGGCGGTCTTGGCCTTCATCGAGCGCAACCTTCGGGTTTCGATCATGCAGTTGGCCGAAGGGGACGGCGACGATGATGGCTCACCGTTCGGCCAAGACGAGGGGGAAATCGGCAACTCCTATAAGGAGCGCGATGGCTGGTTTGACAGAGAGTTCGTCTAAGGGCATCCGCCGCCCAAGGCGAGCGCCCCCCGGCGCCCGGTCTCGACTTGCCCAACCGCGACCGACCGTTTAAACATCAATCTCGTGGCCCCGTAGCTCAGCTGGATAGAGCAGCCGCCTTCTAAGCGGCTGGCCGGGGGTTCGAGTCCTCCCGGGGTCGCCACCCGCAAGAAAATACGTTGTTTTATAATGGTTATTTCAAGCTTTTTACAGAAGGGACGGAACGTTTTACAGAGTTCCAGTCTTGTTCTGTTCCGGTTACCGCGGCGCGGTTGGGCTCTTCCGGCGGGGCTATTTATGGGCACGGATCAGCGGTCTGTTCTCAAGATCAGTGAATTCGAGCACTTCACCCGCAAGCCTGAGCCCACGCGCGCGACTCAGTGTCGAATGGAAGGCCTCTTCCACTGCCATCGTCGCGGGATCACACATCATGCGCGTGCCGACGAGCTCGCCCACATGCAGCAGGTTCTCGCGCATCGCCACCGGCCCCGAATAACGATTGCACCCCGAACTGCCCGCGATCAGCCCCGGCTCGGGGGAGGAGAGCGTCACATTCACCCCCTCGGGCACCGGCGCGCCGTCGATCTCAGTCACATGCCAGCTCACCGCGTGGTCGATGAGGTTGAGCGGGTCATTCGTGGATTTGGCTCCCTCGTCCTTGCATCCGGCAAGGGCAAGCGCGGCACAGGCGGCAATCAGGATCAGGCGCATGGGCTCTCCTTGTCTCGGCGGGACCAGAGTGGCCGGGGCGGGGGCGCATCGCAAGGGCCTCACGCAAAGGTGTGGCTCAGAAGGTGGGGGGCGTGTTGATCCAGATCACCACGGTGCGCCCGTCCGCGGCATTGGCCCAGGCATGCGGGCGGCGGCTCTCGAAATAGACCGAGTCGCCGGGGCCGAGTTCGTGCACCTCGACCCCGTCGAGCGTGATCCGGAAGCGCCCCTCCAGTACGGTGATGAATTCCTCGCCCTCGTGGCCGTAGCCGCCCTCCGAGGCCGCGCCGGACGCCGCCCCGGGGGCGAGGATGAAGCGGTGGCAATCCATCTGTCGCCGCCCCTCGGCCAGCACCTCGACCCGTACCCCCTCGACCGGCATCGGCCAGATCCGCGCCCGCCCGGCCCTCACCACCGGCTGGCCGACCTCTTCCTGCCCCGAGAGGCGCGAGACGGTGGTGCCATAATATTGCGCGAGATCGGCGAGCGTCTTGAAGCTCACCCCTGCCCCGGTGCGCTCAAGCGTGGAAAGGGCAGAGGCGGAAACGCCAAGGTTTTGCGCCACGGCTTCAAGCGTTTCGCTGCGGCTTTGGCGCAATTGGCGCAGCGCATGGCCAAGCGGTTCGTTGATGATTTCGGCCGGGGCGGGGGCGGTGCACTCGGCCTCAAGCGTGGCGCGGATCGCAGCCGGATTGAGCCCCGCCTCGCGGCGCAGGTAGGCGATGCGTTGAAGCTGCGCAACATCCGCTTCCGAATAGAGCCTTTGCCCCGAGGCGCGGCGCTGTGGCGCGATCAGGCCTTGCGTTTCCCACAGTCGCAGCGTCGAGGAGGCGACACCCGCCGCCCGCGCGGCTTCCGCCACCCGAAACATCGGCGCGGCACCGGAGTCCGGCTCCGGGGGGGCGGGGTCTGGGGATGAGTCGGTCATCTTTTCAGCCATAGAGGCAGAAGATGGCGGCAGCCACGGCATTTGCCAAGAATTTTCTTGCAGAAAAAATGCAAAGTGAGGATAGGATGGGCCATCTCGAATCGGAGTCCCTCATGACCGTGCAAACCTCCCCCGACCTCAGCCGCCGCCGCGCAGATGCCATCGCCAAGGGCGTTGGCGTGACGACGCAGATCTATGCCGAACGCGCCGAGAACGCCGAAATCTGGGACAAGAATGGCACCCGTTACATCGACTTTGCGGCCGGGATCGCGGTGGTGAACACCGGGCACCGCCACCCGAAGGTGATCGAGGCGGTGAAGCGCCAGCTCGATGCCTTCACCCACACCTGCCATCAGGTCGTGCCCTACGAGAATTACGTCACGCTCGCCGAGCGGCTCAATGCCGCCGTTCCGGGCGATTTCGCGAAAAAGACGATCTTTGCCACCACCGGCGCCGAAGCCGTTGAAAACGCGGTGAAGATCGCGCGCCATTACACCGGCCGCGCCGGTATCGTCGCTTTTGCCGGCGGTTTTCACGGCCGCACCTTCATGGGCATGACGCTGACCGGCAAGGTCGTCCCTTACAAGACCGGCTTTGGCCCGATGATGAACGATGTCTGGCACCTGCCCTTCCCCTGCCCGCTGCACGGGGTGAGTACCGAGGATGCGGTGGCCGCGCTTGAGCGCCTCTTCAAGGCCGATATCGAGCCCGCCCGCGTGGCGGCGATCATCGTCGAACCGGTGCAGGGCGAGGGCGGCTTCTACCCCGCGCCCGAAGGCTTCATGACGAAGCTGCGCGAGATCTGTGACAGAAACGGCATCGTGCTGATCGCGGACGAGGTGCAGACCGGCTTTGCCCGTACCGGCAAGCTCTTTGCCATGGAGCATCACGGCGTGGCCGCCGATCTCGTGACGATGGCGAAGGGCCTTGGGGGTGGTTTCCCGATCTCTGCGGTGACCGGCAAAGCGGACATCATGGACAGCCCCGGCCCTGGCGGGCTTGGCGGCACCTATGCCGGCGCGCCGATCGCCGTGGCCGCCGCCCATGCCGTCCTTGACGTGATCGAGGAGGAAGAGCTCTGCGCCCGTGCCGAACGCCTTGGCGGGCGGCTCAAGCAGCGCCTCGCCTCGCTCCGCGACGCGGTGCCGGAAATCATCGACATCCGTGGTCCCGGCTTCATGAATGCGGTCGAGTTCAACGTCGCGGGCACCGAGACGCCGAACCCCGATTTCACCAACCGGGTGCGCGAAGAGGCGCTCGCGCGCGGGCTGATCCTGCTCACCTGCGGCGTCTATGGCAATGTGATCCGCTTCCTTGCACCGCTCACGATTCAGGATGCAGTGTTCGAGGAGGCGCTCGACATCCTCGAAGCCGCGATCCTCGCGGCGAAGGGCTGAGCCATGTGGGGCGAGGCGTCGGGGGCGGACCGGCTCGACGAAACCGACCGGCGGCTGATCGCGGCGCTGCGCCGCGACGGTCGGGCGGCGGTTTCCGACCTCGCCGGGCAGCTCTGCCTCTCGCGCGCCACGGTGCGCGCGCGGATCGAACGGCTGATGGCGCGAGGCGAGATCTCGGGGTTCACCGTAATCACGCGCTCCGACATCGCCTCTGCGCCGGTGCGCGGGCTGATGCTGCTCACCGTGGAGGGGCGCGCGACCGAAAAGGTGGTGGCGCGCCTGCTGGGCCTGCCGCCGGTGCAGGCGGTGCATACCACGAACGGGCAATGGGATCTGATCGCCGAGATCGGCGCGCGCTCGCTTTCCGAGCTCGACGAGACGATCCTGCAAATCCGTCGCCTGGAAGGCGTCGGCCGGACCGAGACCAATCTGCAGCTCTCCTCCCGCCGCCCCGCCGCGCGATTCTGAGCCTGTCACCGCCGCGGCGGGCCTTGAATTCCCGCCGCGTTGCTTGTATCTCGCAACGTCCCGGCTAGAATGGGGCAAGACCGCCCGCGGGGCGAGAAGCGAGCCCTGCGGGCGTAAAAGCGAAGGTGTGCCGATGTCCTGGACCGATGAACGCGTCGAACTTCTGAAAAAGATGTGGACCGAGGGGCAATCGGCGAGCCAGATTGCCAAGGAGCTGGGCGGGGTCACCCGCAATGCGGTGATCGGGAAAGTGCACCGGCTGGGGCTTTCGAACCGCGTCGAAGGTGCGCCTGCGGCGGCTCCCGCCGCAAGCCCGGCGCCCAGCGCCCGGCCTGCAGCCGAACCGAGCCCTGTTGCCCCCGCTGCTGCGCCCGCGGCGATGAACGCACCGCGCCCCGAGCCGGAACCCGCCGAGACCGAACCCGAGCTTGAACCGGCCGCTGCGCGCCCCGCTGCGGCTGCGCGCCCCGCCCCCGCACCGCAGCCCGCCGCCCCCGCGCCGGCGATGCGCAAGACCGGTATCGTGCCCGCCGGCCAGCCGCTGCCGCCTCAGCCCTCGCTCAACGAGATCAGCCCCGAGACGCTCGCTTCGGTGCGCGAGGTGGAAAAGCGCTCCCGCAAGATCTCTCTGATGGAGTTGACCGAGCGCACCTGCAAATGGCCGATTGGTGACCCGGCGACCGATCATTTCTATTTCTGCGGCCTGCCGAGCCAGCCCGGCAAACCCTATTGCGAGGCTCATGTCTCGGTCGCCTTCCAGCCGATGAGCGCCCGTCGCGACCGCCGCCGCTGAGAGTCACCGTCTCTGGTCATCGGGGCGGAAAGGCTGTCCCCTCGGAGATGGCGGCCGCTTTGCGTGCTCTGGGCCATGCCCCAACCTGACCGGCAGGACGCCCCGGCCATGCCGCGTCAGCCTTTCTCCACCTCAGATATTGGCCGGTCGCGTTCGAACCCGATCAGGTTTGGAAAGGGCGGCAACCAGGCCTCGCGGCGGATCGTCCAGAGTTCGTAGCTCGGAAGGAACTGATCCGGGGCGTCGAGCGCTCCCAGATTGACCTCGGTTTCATCCCCGCTGCGACCAAAGACCGAACTGCCGCAGACCGGGCAGAAATGGCGGCCCTGATACGCCACCGTGGGCCCGTTCACCATCACCGCCTCTGCCGCGAAGATTGCTGAAGCGTGGAAAAGTGCCCCGTGATGCTTGCGGCAATCGCGGCAATGACAGAGCCCCACGCGCAGCGGTCGCCCTACCGCAACGATCCGCACCGCACCGCACAGACACCCGCCCTCGACTTGTTCCATCCGCCACCCCATTGCCGATGCGCTTTACCGGGCCCAGCCCCCGCTCATTCCCCGCGGGGATAGCGCTGGTTTTCCTCCAGCACGTTCAGGTCCATGTGGTTTCGCATATAACGTTCCGAGGCACGTTGCAGCGGTTGGTAATCCCAGGGGAAATAAGCACCGTTGCGCAACGCCTCATAAACCACCCAGCGCCGCGCCTGGCTTTCGCGCACCGCCGTGTCGAAGGCGGCGAGATCCCAGCGCGCCCGTGCCATGCGCATCAACCGGTCAAGCTCCGGGGCGTAATCCGCATCCGTCGCCAGATTGCACCGCTCGTGCGGATCGCTTTTGAGATCGTGCAGCATTGGCGGGTCGGCTTCGCAAAGCGTCAGCTTCCATCGTTCGTCGCGCAGCGCCACCAAGGGCGCGATCGAGCCCTCGGCGGCATATTCCATTGGCACCGGCCCGCGCCCGCCCGTGCCGGCAACGAGCGGCGCCAGATCCGCGCCATCGGTCCAGCGCGCGAGCGAAGTGATCTCCAGCCCCGCGAGCCCCGCAAGCGTCGGCACCACATCGAGGGTCGAGACCGGCTCGTCGATCCGCGCGGGCGCCCAACCGGGCGCCGCGATCATCATCGGCACCCGCGCCGAGCCCTCGTAAAAGTTCATCTTGAACCACAAGCCGCGCTCGCCCAGCATGTCGCCATGGTCGGAGACAAAGAGGATGATGGTGTTGTCCTCCAGCCGTCCGCGCTTCAGCACGTCAAGAATTTCGCCAATCTTCTCGTCGACGTAAGAGATATTGGCAAAATAGCCCTGACGGGCGCGACGCACGTTTTCGGCGCTGATGTCAAAGGCGCGAAAATCACAAGCCTCCATCAGGCGACGCGAATGCGGGTCCATTTCCTCAAACGGGATCGGCGGCAGTTCGGGGTCGCGCTCGGGGCAATCCTCGTAAAGATCCCAGAACTTGCGCCGCGCCACATAGGGGTCATGCGGATGCGTGAAGCTGACGGTGAGGCACCATGGTCGGTCATCGAGCCGCCGCGACAGGTCATAAAGCTTGCGCGTCGCGTGATAGGCGACCTCGTCGTCATATTCCATCTGGTTGGAAATCTCGGCCACGCCCGCACCGGTGACCGAGCCGAGGTTGTGATACCACCAGTCGATCCGCTCGCCGGGCTTGGTGTAATCCGGCGTCCAGCCGAAATCGGCGGGGTAGATGTCGGTGGTGAGGCGCTCCTCGAAGCCATGCAACTGATCGGGGCCGACGAAATGCATCTTGCCCGAAAGCGCGGTGTGATAGCCCGCCCGGCGCAGATGATGCGCATAGGTCGGAATATCAGAGGCGAATTCGGCGGCATTGTCATAGACCCGCGTGCGTGAGGGCAACTGGCCAGACATGAACGAGGCCCGCCCCGGCGCGCAAAGCGGGCTCGCGGTATAGGTATTGGCAAAGCGCACCGAGCGCGCGGCGAGCGCGCTCAGGTTCGGGGCATGCAGAAACGGGGCCGGACCATCGGGAAACAGCGTGCCATTGCACTGATCCACCATCAGGATGAGAATATTCGGCTGAGTCATGTCTGGTCTGGCCTGTTTGTTGTGTTTATTACCCGGATCAGAGACCGAGCGCCGCCTTCACCGCCGCCGCACCGGGCGCGCCCTCAAGCGTGGTGACCCCCTCAAGCCAGGGCTCGATCGTTTCGGGATGCGCCTTGAGCCACGCGGTCGCGGCGGTTGTCGCCTCGGTGCCCGCGAGAATGTCGCCCATCAGCGCGTTCTCCATCTCAAGCTCGAAGGTCATTTGCGCTAAAGAGCTTTGCCGCATTCGGGCAGGCTTCGGGCCAGCCCTTGCGGGCGAGCGTATAGACCTGCGCACCGCCGTAATCGGGGCCGAAATAGGCGTCCCCGCCCGAGAGGTAGGTCAACGCATGCGCGCTGTTCATCGGATGCGGCGCCCAGGCGAGGAACACGATCCCTTTCTGGTCCTTTTCGGCGCGGTCCACCTGCGCGAGCATCGCCTGTTCACCCGATTCCACGAGCGACCACCCCCCCAGCCCGAAATCATTGGTGTCGATCATCTTCTGGATGTTGGCATTGGCGGGGGCGCCGGATTCGATGCCGTAGATCTTGTGGTCAAAAGCGTCGCCATGCGCCGCGAGATCGGCGAAATCCTTCACTCCTTGCTCGGCCATGTAGCTCGGCACCGCCAGCGTGAACTTGGCCCCCGCAAGGTTCTGCCCCAGCACCTCGACAGCGTCCGCCGCGGTCAGATCGTCGATGAAATGCTGCTGCGCGGGCATCCAGTTGCCCAAAAACACATCCAGATCACCCGTCTTCATCGCCTCATAGCCGATCGGCACCGAGAGCGTGCCCACCTGCGGCGCATACCCCAACGCCTTTGTCACGACGCTCGCCACACCATTGGTGGCAGTAATGTCCGTCCAGCCCGGATCCGAGAGCCGGATCGTTGCGCAGGAGGGTTCGTCGGCCTGGGCAAGGCCCGCGACAGCACAGAGCACAGAGGCGGCCAAAAGGCCTTGCACGGAGAATTTCATGGTCATTTTGGGTCCCTGTTGGCTATTTATAATTTTAAGAAAATGAGGAATGTGCGACCTTGTGAAGCATGATTTCCTTCATGCCTGCCCAAAAGAGGCTTTATGGATCATGCGGCCGGTTGATCTTGGATGGATACGGGTTTTCGTCGAAGTGGCCGCCGTGGGCAGCCTCTCCGCTGCGGCGCGGCGGCTGAGCCTGACCCAGCCCGCCGTCAGCTATCAGATGCGCCGCGCCGAGACCGAACTCGGCACGCCGCTCCTGCGCCGGGTGCATCGCGGCACCGAATTGACCGAGGCCGGGCGCCGCCTTGCCGAGATCCTCGCGCCCGCCGTGGCGCAGGTGGACACGCTTGCCCGCGATCTGCGAGCGGCCCCTGCCCCGCGGGTGCTGCGCCTGCATACCGATTTCGCCTTTTCCGCGCTGTGGCTGATCCCGCGCATGCACCGCTTCCGGGCGCGCCATCCCGACCTTGAGCTGCAGGTGATCGCCACGCAGCATACGGCGCTGCGCGAGCTTGGCCCCGGCGATACGGCGGTTGTCTTTGGCGCCCGGAGCCAGATCGAGGGGCCTGCCGAGCTGCTGTTGCGCGAATGTGTCGTGCCGGTCTGCACCCCCGCCTTTGCGGAGGCGCAGGGGAGCGCGCTGGATCGAGCGCCGCTGATCCATCTCGACAATTCGGGCGCTGCGGAAAGCTGGTTTACCTGGGCGCGCTATCTTGCGGAGACGGGCAGGGCCCGGCCCGCAGCCCCTGATCGCGGGCTCCATTTCAACACCTATTCGCTGGTGATCGAGGCAACGCTCGCCGGGCAGGGCGTGGCTCTGGGCTGGCGCGGGCTGATCGATACGATGCTGAGCCGCAAGATGCTGGTAACGGCCGGGCCGCCGCTGACCAACCCCGAACAGGGCTATTTTCTGGTTCAGCCTGGGCCGGTCACGCCCGCCGCGTCGAACCTGCGGGATTTCCTGCTCGAAGAGAGCGCCTCCCCCGACGTGGCGGGTCTGGCCGGTTGAGACGACAAGCCCTCGCGGAAACGGTCATTTTACGGCATGGGTCGAGAACGAGACTTGGCCCTCGTGCAATTCGGCCTCGGCCAGGATCGCGACAAGCTGCCCGGTCGAGAGCGCGACCGGGTTTGACTTCATCGAGGAGCTGGATTGCGCCGCCTCGGCGCAGGCGGCAAATCGGTCCGGCGTCACGCCAAACGCCCCGAGCCGCGGCAAGCCCCAGGCATTGATCCGGGCCTCAAGGGTGTTGAAGGCCTCTTCGGGGGTGCTGCCCAGCGCGGAAGCGATCCAGACCGCGACCTCGTCAAACCGGACCATGTCCCGCCCCAGCCGATGCATTTCCTGCCGGTTCGCCCGCAAGACCCCGGGCAGAAGGCGCCCGCAGATCGTGCCATGCGGGGCAGTTGACACTCCGCCCAGAACGCCGGCCAGCCCGTGCACGGCCCCAAGACCGGCATTGGCGAGCGCAATACCCCCGAACAGGCTCGTTTTCGAAAGCGCATCGCGCGCGCCCGGGTCTTCGCGGTCCATCAGCGTGACGAGCGCGCCGAGACCAGAGACAATCGCCTCCCGGCACAGCGCATCGGTGAGCGGATTGGCGCGCGAACTGAGGTAGGGTTCGATCACCTGCGTCACCGCATCAAGCCCCGAGGCAAGCGTGATCATCCGTGGGCAGGCGTCGGTCAAGGCCGGGTCCACGATCGCGAGCATGGCCATCATCCGGTCGTCGCGCAGGCTCACCTTGCGGCGATGCTCCGGAATCGCGATGACCGCATTCTTGGTGGCTTCGGCACCGGTGCCCGCGGTTGTCGGGATCGCGATAAAGGGCAGCGGAGCTGTCGCAAGCGGCGCGCCTTCGCCGACGATCTCGAAATGGCGCAGGAGGTTGCCAGTGGCGGGCAAGAGCGCGGCGAGGGCCTTGCCCAGATCCAGCGCGGAACCGCCGCCAAGCCCCACCACGGCTTCAGCCCGGAAATCCGCCAGATCATCCAACGCCGCCAGAAGCTGCGGCAGGCTCGGCTCCCCTTCCGGGTGAACGTGCCGGACCTCGGCCCCTCCGGCCAGAAGCGCGGCCGCCAGCTCCGCGCGCCAGCCAACCGACCGGCTGCTGACCAGTACCACCCTTTTGCCAAGCGCGCAGATCGCGGGCGCAGCGGCCGCGCGCGTGCCGCGGCCGAACATCATGCGGGAGGGGCAGAGAAGTGCAAACGGAGCCATGGCGGATTCAGGCAAATGCAATGGTGGCGGAAACGGCTTTTTTCCAGCGCGCATAGCGCAGGTCACGATCGGCAGCCGTCATCTTCGGCGTGAAAGTGCGCTCCAGCGCCCAGGCCTTGGCGAATTGCGTGGGCTGCGGATAAATTCCGGCGCGGTATCCCGCCAGCCAGGCAACGCCGAGCGCTGTCGTCTCCAGCACTTCGGGGCGGTCCACCGGCGCCCCGATGATATCAGCGAGAAACTGCATCGCCCAATCCGAGGCGGTCATGCCCCCATCCACCCGAAGCGTCGCCTCTGTGCCTTCGGAGGCCCAGTCCATGCGCATCGCCTCAAGAAGGTCGCGGGTCTGGTAGCCGACGCTTTCCAGCGCCGCGCGCGCAATCTCGGCGGGGCCGGTGGCGCGGGTGAGCCCAAACATTGCGCCGCGGCATTCGGCGTTCCAGTAAGGCGCGCCCAGCCCGGTGAAAGCGGGAACCAGCACCACCTGTTGCGTCGGATCGGCGCTTTCCGCCAAGGGCTGGGTTTCCTTCGCCTCGCGGATGAGTTTCACCCCGTCGCGCAGCCATTGCACCACCGCGCCCGCAATGAAGATCGAGCCTTCCAGCGCATAGGTGGGCTGGCCGTCGAGCTGATAGGCGATGGTTGTCAGCATCCGGTTTTGCGAACGCACCATCTGCCCGCCGGTATTCAAAAGCGCAAAACAGCCGGTGCCATAGGTCGATTTCATCATGCCCGGCTCGAAACAGGCCTGCCCCACCGTCGCGGCCTGCTGATCGCCCGCAACGCCCAGAATCGGGATCTCATGGCCGAAGAGATCAGCCCGCGTGGTGCCGAAATCGGCGGCGCAGTCGCGCACTTCGGGCAGCATCGTCATCGGAATGCCGAAGCGTGCGCAGATCGTGCGCGACCAGCGGCCGCGCGCGATGTCGTAAAGCATGGTGCGCGCGGCATTGGTCGCATCAGTGGCATGGACGCGTCCGCCGGTCAGCTTCCAGATCAGCCAGCTGTCGACGGTGCCGAAGAGCAGATCGCCCGCCTCGGCGCGCGCGCGCACCCCTTCGACATGTTCCAAAATCCAGCGCAGCTTCGTGCCCGAAAAATAGGGGTCTGCCAGCAATCCGGTCTTGGCAGTGATCACGTCCTCAAAGCCTTCCGCGCGCAGCTCGGCGCAGAAATCGGCGGTGCGCCGGTCTTGCCAGACGATCGCATTGCAGACCGGATGGCCGGTGTGTCGGTCCCAGACGAGGGTGGTTTCGCGTTGGTTGGTGATGCCGATCCCCACCACGCGATGCGGGTCGATATCTGCCCGTTCGAGCGCGGCGCGGGAGGTGGCGGCGACCGTCGACCACAGGTCGGCCGGGTCGTGCTCCACCCAGCCCGAGCGCGGAAAGATCTGCGGAAATTCCTCCTGCGCCGAGGCGACCGGTTTCAGATCGGCATCGAACAGGATTGCCCGCGAAGATGTGGTGCCCTGATCGATGGCAAGAATATGGCTCATTCTGTCCTCCCCGACGGGATCTCTCGTTAGGATCTCTCGTTCCGGCATTGCCCCGAACCTGCGGGCCATGACGGGAAAGAGCAAGGGGGCAGGACGCGCCCGCCCCCGAGGTTTTCAGATCATTGCCAGGAAGCAACGAGTTCGTCGTACCCCACGGTGATCGGCTTTTCCTTCTCGTCGGCCAGCTTCAGCTGCGGCGCCAGCGAACCATGTTCCGTCGCATAGGCGTTCCACCAGGCGAGGTCATGTTCTTCGGCCAGCTTCGGCCCCATATCGCCCTGCATGCCGGAGCGCTCGAGCCGGCTCAGCACTTGCTCCTGCGCGGCACAGAGTGCGTCCATCGCTTCCTGCACCGACTTCGCCCCCGAGGAAGCATCGCCGATGTTCTGCCACCAGAGTTGCGCCAGCTTGGGGTAATCGGGAACGTTGGTGCCGGTCGGCGTCCACTGCACGCGCGCGGGCGAGCGGTAGAATTCGATCAGCCCGCCCAGTTCCGGCGCCCGTTTGGTGAAGCTTTCGTGACGGATCGTGCTTTCGCGGATGAAGGTCAGGCCAACATGGGCTTTCTTCACATCCACAGTCTTGCTGTCGACGAATTGCGCATAGAGCCAGGCGGCCTTGGCGCGATCGACCGGGGTCGATTTCATCAGCGTCCACGCGCCCACGTCCTGATAGCCAAGCTTCATGCCCTCCTGCCAGTAGGAGCCATGCGGGCTGGGCGCCATGCGCCATTTCGGCGTGCCGTCCTCGTTCACCACCGGCAGGCCGGGCTTCACCATGTCGGCGGTGAAGGCGGTATACCAGAACGCCTGCTGCGCGATCTCGCCCTGCGCGGGCACGGGCCCCGCCTCGCCAAAGGTCATGCCTTCCGCCGCGGGCGGGGCATAATTCTTCAGCCAGTCGACGTATTTCGAAACGGCATAGACCGCCGCCGGGCCGTTCGTGTCGCCGCCACGCGCCACGCAGGAGCCCACCGGACGGTCATTCTCGTCCACCCGGATGCCCCATTCATCGACCGGTTTGCCGTTCGGCAGGCCCTTGTCGCCATTCCCCGCCATCGAGAGCCAGGCATCGGTGAAGCGCCAGCCGAGCGAGGGATCCTTCTTGCCGTAATCCATGTTGCCATAGACCTTCGACGGCCCGCCGATATAGCTCATGTCGCGGCCGGTGAAGAATTTGGCGATGTCCTCATAGGCCGACCAGTTCACCGGCACGCCGAGGTCATAACCGTATTCCGCCTTGAAATCGGCCTTGGTCTTTTCGTCGTTGAACCAGTCGTAACGGAACCAGTAAAGGTTCGCGAATTGCTGGTCCGGCAGTTGGTAGAGCTTGCCATCCGGGGCCGTCGTGAACGACAGGCCGACGAAATCATTCAGGTCAAGCCCCGGGTTCGTGACATCCTTGCCCTCATGGGCCATCCAGTCGGTCAGGTCGCGGACTTGACCATAACGCCAGTGCGTGCCAATGAAATCGCTGTCATTGATATAGGCGTCGTAGATGTTCTCGCCCGTCTGCATCTGGGTCTGGATCTTCTCGACCACATCCCCTTCCTGGATCAGGTCGTGCACCACTTTGATGCCGGTGATCGCGCTGAAGGCGGCCGCCAGCGTCTTCGATTCATAGGCGTGGGTCGTCAGCGATTCCGATACGACGTGAATTTCCATCCCCGCGAAGGGCTTGGCCGCGTCGATGAACCATTGCATCTCCTGTTCCTGCTCTGCGCGCGAGAGCGACGACAGATCGCCGATCTCGCTGTCGAGGAAGGCCTTGGCCTCGTCCAGTCCGGCGAAGGCCGGCGATGTCACGAGCAAGGCCAATCCCACGGCCGTGGTCAGGTGCAGTTTCATGTTCTCCTCCCTTGAGATACGTGAAGCTTTGCTTGGTGCGGGCGTCATACCCAGCGGAACACCGCTGCGGCATAGACGAGGCACAGGGCGAGGGCCCACCAGAGAGTGGGACCGACGAAGGCGAGCCAGATCAGGTTGATGAAGGCCGCGCCGAGAAGGGTGATAAAGAGCCGGTCGCCACGGGTGGTCTCGATCCGCAACACGCCCCGGCGCGGGGTTTCGGGGGCGCGGATCGCGAGCACAGTGAAGAGCACCAGAAGCGTGGCGATCACGCCAAAGAAGATCGCGGTCGGCAGGGTCCAAGCCATCCAGGCCATGACGAAGCTCCTCAGACGCGGCCCAGGGCAAAGCCCTTGGCGATGTAGTTGCGGACGAAATAGATCACGAGCGCGCCGGGGATGATCGTCAGCACCCCTGCCGCGGCCAGCACGCCCCAGTCCATCCCCGAGGCGGAAACCGTGCGCGTCATCGCGGCCGCGATCGGCTTGGCGTTGACCGAGGTCAGGGTGCGGCTCAAGAGCAGCTCCACCCAGGAGAACATGAAGCAGAAGAAGGCGGCGACCCCGATCCCGCTGGCAATGAGCGGCATGAAGATCCGCACGAAGAAACTGCCGAAGGAATGACCGTCGATATAGGCCGTCTCGTCGATTTCCTTGGGCACGCCACGCATGAAGCCCTCGAGGATCCAGACCGCGAGCGGCACGTTGAACAGGCAATGCGCGAGTGCCACCGCGATATGGGTGTCGAAGAGCCCGACCGAGGAGTAAAGCTGGAAGAACGGCAGCGCGAAAACCGCGGGCGGCGCCATCCGGTTGGTGAGCAACCAGAAGAACAGATGCTTGTCGCCCATGAAGCGGTAGCGCGAGAAGGCGTAGGCCGCAGGCAGCGCCACCGCGATCGAGATCACCATGTTCTCGACCACGTAGATCATCGAGTTGACATAGCCCATGTACCAGCTCGGATCGGTGAGGATGGTGCGGTAATTGTCGAGTGTCAGATCGCGCGGCCAGAGCGTGAAGCTGCCGAGGATCTCGGTATTGGTCTTCAGGCTCATGTTGATAAGCCAGTAGATCGGCACCATCAGGAACAGGATGTAGAGCGTCATCACGAGCGCCTGTTTCGGGCTGCGCATCATTTGCCCTCCGCCTTGTCGAGATTGACCATCACTGTGTAGAACACCCAGGAGATCGCGAGGATCACCAGGAAATACATCAGCGAGAAGGCCGCCGCGGGGCCAAGATCGAACTGCCCGATCGCCATTTTCACAAGGTCGATCGACAGGAAGGTGGTCGAATTGCCGGGGCCGCCACCGGTCAGCACGAAGGGCTCGGTGTAGATCATGAAACTGTCCATGAACCGCAGCAGCACCGCGATCAGCAAAACGCCCTGCATCTTCGGCAGTTCGATATAGCGAAACACCGACCAGCGGCTCGCCTGATCGATCTTGGCAGCCTGGTAATAGGCCTCGGGGATCGATTGCAGCCCGGCATAGGCGAGAAGTGCCACAAGCGAGGTCCAGTGCCAGACATCCATCACCACCACGGTGACCCAGGCGTCGAAGGCGTTGGCGGTGTAATTGTAGCCGATGCCGAGCTTTGCCAGCGCATAGCCCAGAAGGCCGATGTCCACCCGGCCGAAGATCTGCCAGATCGTGCCGACCACATTGAACGGTATGAGCAGCGGCAGCGCCATCAACACGAGGCAGACCGAGGCCCAGAAGCCCTTCTTGGGCATGTTCAGCGCCACGAAAATGCCCAGCGGCACCTCGATCGCCAGAATGATCGCGGAGAAGATCGCCTGCCGCCCGAGCGCGGCCCACATCCGCTCCGAATGCAGCATCTGGTCGAACCAGTCGAGACCGGCCCAGAAGAACTGGTTGTTCCCGAACGTGTCCTGAACCGAGTAATTCACCACCGTCATCAAGGGCACGACTGCGGAGAAGGCAACCAGCACCAGCACCGGCGCAACGAGGAACCAGGCCTTGTTGTTGAGCGTTTTGTCCATCACATCTCCTCCCCGAGCGGTGCGACGCGCCAGTCATCGGCATAGACGTTGATTTTCTCCGGCGCGAAGAGGATGCGCGTCGCATCGGCCGCGATCTCGGTGCCTTCGGGAACGGTGATGTTGACCTCGGTGCCCATGACTTCGCCGCGTATGATGCGGTGCCGCCCCACGTCCTCGATCCGGCGGATCTGGAAGGGCAGCCCCCCGGCGCGGTCCAGCACGCAGAACTCGGGGCGGATGCCGATCCGGGTGCGCCCCGGCACCGGCCCGTGCGTCGCCCCCAGCGGCACCTCGACCCCGTTGACGATCGCATGCGCCCCCGCGATTTCGGCCTCGAAGAAATTCATCCCCGGCGAGCCGATGAAATACCCCACGAAGCTGTGCGCTGGTCGTTCGAACAATTCCTCGGGCGTGCCCATCTGCACCACGCGGCCGTCGTGCATCACCACCACCTTGTCGGCGAAGGTCAGCGCCTCGGTCTGATCGTGCGTCACGTAAATCATCGTGTGGCCGAATTCGCGGTGCAGCGATTTGAGCTGCGTGCGCAATTCGAATTTCATATGCGGGTCGATGACCGTGAGGGGCTCGTCGAACAGGATCGCATTCACGTCCTCGCGCACCATGCCCCGTCCAAGCGAGATTTTCTGTTTCGCATCGGCGGTCAGGCCGCGCGCCTTGCGGGAAAGCTCCGCCTCGAGCCCGATCATCGCGGCAATCTGATCGACGCGTGCCTTGATGTAACCCGGGTCCATCTTGCGGTTGCGCAGCGGAAAGGCGAGATTCTCGCGCACCGTCATCGTGTCGTAGACGACCGGGAACTGGAACACCTGTGCGATGTTGCGCGCGGCAGTGGGGGCATCGGTGACATCGGTCTCGCCAAACAGCACCCGCCCGTGCGAAGGGCGCAAAAGCCCCGAAATAATGTTCAAAAGTGTCGATTTTCCACAGCCCGAAGCGCCCAGCAGCGCATAAGCGCCACCGTCTTCCCAGATGTGATCCATCTCCTTGAGCGCGTAATCTGCCTCGGATCGCGGGGTCGGATCGTAGCTGTGCGCGAGGTTCTTGAGCGTGATCTGAGCCATGATCCCCCCGTCAGGCCGCGAAGGCGTAGGAAGCTGGCGCCGCAAGCTGCCCGGCCTCGGTGAACAGGTAGATGAAGCTCGGGTCGACGGCGACGGTCTGGCGCGAGCCATGCGCCAGCCTGTGCACGCCATGCACGAGACCGACCCATTTCTGCCCGGCATGCTGCAAGTGCAAAAAGGTCTCGGAGCCGGTGATCTCCATCCCACTCAGCTCGCAGTCGAACTCGACCGCCGTGCCATTGTGATGACCGGCAAGCGCGATGTGATTGGGGCGGAAACCCGCCAGATAACGCCCGTCCGACAGATCGGCGAGGGCGCCATCTGCGGGCAGGTTCGCGCCCTGCCCGAAACTGAGGCGCCGGCCGCGCTTCTCGACCTTGATGAAATTCATCGGCGGGTCCGAGAAGACGCGCGCCGTCACGATGTCGGCAGGCTTGCGGTAGACCTGCGCGGTGGGGCCGAACTGGGTGACCCGGCCTTCCCAGAGCGTGGCCGTGTTGCCGCCCAGCAGCAGCGCCTCTTCAGGTTCGGTCGTCGCATAAACGAAAATCGCGCCCGAGGCTTCGAAGATCTTCGGGATCTCGACCCGCAACTCTTCGCGCAGCTTGTAATCGAGGTTTGCCAGCGGTTCATCGAGCAACACGAGGCCGGCGCGCTTCACCAGCGCCCGTGCCAGCGCGCAGCGCTGCTGCTGACCGCCCGAAAGCTCCAGAGGTTTGCGCCCCAGCATCGGCGAGAGCTGCATCATCTCCGCCGTCTCGCGCACGCGCCGGTCAATCTCGGGCCTTGCCAGCCCCATCAGCTTCAATGGCGAGGCGATATTGTCGTACACGCTCATCGCCGGGTAATTGATGAACTGCTGGTAGACCATGGCAACACGGCGATCCTGCACGCGCAGCCCGGTCACGTCCGCGCCCTCCCAGCAGATTCGCCCCGCGGTCGGCTCGTCGAGCCCCGCCATCAGCCGCATCAACGAGGTCTTCCCCGCGAGCGTGGGCCCGAGAAGCACGTTCATCGTGCCCTTTTGCAGCGTCAAGGTCGTGGGGTGGATATGCATCCGACCGCCGACAGACCTTGAGACGCCTTTCAACTCAAGTGTCATTCTCTCTCCCTCACTCCGAAGCGGAGCGTTCGTCTGACGCGGTCTCTCCTCACCGCGCGGCCATGAAGGCCTCCAGTGCCGCAACCTCCTCAGCCCTCAGGCGCAGACCAAGCTTGGTCCGGCGCCAGATCACATCCTCCGCCGTGCGTGCCCACTCCCTGTCCATCAGCCACGACACTTCTGCCTCGGTCAAACTCGCCCCGAAGTCGCGCCCCAGGTCACTCCCGCTCCGAGAATGGCCCAGAATCTCCCGCGCGTCCAAACCGTAATGTCGGACGAGGCGCTGCGCCCAGGCCGCATCGAGATAGGGATAGCGGCGCTGCAGATCGGCGATGACGCGCGCGGTCTCCCCCGGGGTAAACCCTCCCCCCGGAAGCGCCACCCGCGCCGTCCAGGCCCCGGGCATGGTCTCGAACCAGGGGCTCAGCTTTTCCAGCGCGCTCTCGGCAAGCCGGCGGTAGGTAGTGATCTTGCCGCCAAAGACGTTCAGCACCGGCACCCCGTCTGTCGCATCGACCGAGAGCACATAATCGCGCGTGGCCGCTGTCGCGGAAGAGGCCCCGTCGTTGTAAAGCGGGCGCACGCCCGAATAGGTCCAGACGATGTCGTCACGGGTGACGGGCTTGCGGAAATACTGCGAGGCAAAGGCGCAAAGATACGCCTGTTCCGCCTCGGTGCAGATGGCTTCGCCTGCCGGACCCTGATGGTCCTGATCGGTCGTGCCGATCAGGGTGAAATCCTGCTCATAGGGGATCGCAAAGATGATCCGCCCGTCTTCGCCCTGAAAAAAGTAGCAGCGGTCATGATCATAAAGCTTGCGGGTCACGATATGGCTGCCCCGCACGAGGCGGATCGACTCGGATTTTCCGAGCCGGATGGTATTGCGGACAACGTCCTCGACCCAGGGGCCGCTCGCGTTGACGAGCGCACGCGCCAGATGGACCCGCCGGCCCTCTGCGCTTTCGGTCAGGACACGCCAGAGCCCGCCCGCCCGCTCGGCCGACATCACCCGGGTGCGCACGAGGATCTGCGCGCCGCGCGCCGCGGCATCGCGCGCGTTCAGCACCACGAGCCGTGCATCCTGCACCCAGCAATCGGAATATTCGTAGGCACGGCGAAACTTTTCCTGCAGCGGGGCCCCCGCCGCATCGTCGGTCAGATCAAGCGTTCGCGTGCCCGGCAGGATGCCGCGCCCGCCCAGATGGTCATAGAGATAGAGCCCGAGCCGGATCAGCCAGGCGGGGCGGCGCCCTTTCATCCATGGCATGAGAAACGACAGCAGCCGCGAAGTGGGCGTGTCGGTTTCAAACCGCATGGCGGGATGCAAGGGCAGCACGAAGCGCATCGGCCAGCTGATATGCGGCATTGCGGCGAGCAGGATCTCGCGCTCGCGCAGGGATTCGCGCACGAGCCGGAACTCGAAGAACTCAAGGTATCGCAACCCGCCGTGGAACAGCTTGGTCGAGGCCGAAGAGGTCGCCTGCGCCAGATCTCCCATCTCGGCCAGCGTCACCGAGAGCCCCCGCCCGGCGGCGTCGCGCGCGATCCCGCAGCCATTGATACCGCCACCGATCACGAAAATATCGACCGGCTTGATGTCGGCGCGCTCCGAAGTCACAGGTGCCCTCCCTTGGCTGTGATCGAAGAAGGCGCGATTTACCGCTAAATGTCAATCATGAGGTTTCGTTTTGTTGCGAAACGATCAATATCGCGCCTTTCGTGGTGACATTCGCGCGCGCGGCGGTACTCTTCGGCACTCTTTCATGACAAGGCTGCGAAGCTGTGGCAGGAAGGCGCAGGAGGGACCATGGCACTCAATTTCAGGCAGACCGAAATCCTCGAAATCGCCCGCAACGAAGGCCGTGTGGTGGTCGAAGACCTCGCCGAACGGCTCAATGTCTCGTTGCAGACGATTCGGCGCGACTTGTCGGACCTGTCGGACGCGGGGCTGATGGACCGCGTGCATGGCGGCGCGGTGATCCGGATCGGGGTGGCGAATTTCGCCTATGAGGAACGGCGCCGGATGCACGAGGCGGCGAAAACCGCGATCGGCCGCGCCTGCGCACAGACGATCCCCGACAATTGCTCGATCATCCTCAACCTCGGCACCACCACCGAGGCCGTCGCACGCGAGTTGCGCAACCATCGCAACATCACAGTGGTGACGAATAACATCAATGTTGCCAATATTCTGCTGGCCAATGAAAGCTGCGAAATCATGGTTGCGGGGGGCACGTTGCGGCGCTCTGACGGCGGGCTCGTCGGCGATCTGACGGCCGATTTCATGTGCCAGTTCAAGGTGGATTATGCCGTCATCGGGGCCTCCGCGCTGGATGAAGACGGCGATCTGCTGGATTTTGATCTGGCCGAGATCCGCGTCAGCCGGACCATCCTGCAACAGGCCCGCAAACGCATCCTGGTGACAGATGCCTCCAAGCTTGCGCGCTCCGCGCCGGTGCGGCTGGCCTCGCTGCAAATGCTCGATACCCTCTTCATCGATCAGCCGCTGCCGGAGGCGCTGGCACAACGGTGCGCCGAATGGGGCACCGACGTTCATGTTGCGCGCTAGCCTCCGGATCGGCGCTTCGGGCGCCCCGAGGACGACGGCCACCGCGCACGCAGCGGTGCTGACACGGCCGTCGCCGCATCCGTGCGATGCGGAAACCGCCGAGGGTTCCGGAGCTCAGCCGAGCAGATCCTCGACGAAGAGCGCGGCGAATTGTGCCCGCCCCGAAACCCCCGATTTTGCATAGACGCGCGCCATCTGTGCGCGCACGGTGCCGGTGGCCGCGCCGCGCAGGTCGGCAATCTCGGCCACGTCGAGCCCTTTCAAGGCGAAAAGCGCCACATCACGCTCGGCGGGCGTTAGACCCCAGCGGGAAAATTGCGCCTCGATCACCTCGGCAAGCGCACCGCGCGCCACATCGAGCGCGCGGGCCTGGGCGCGCTGGGTCTCGAGCGCGCGCCGCAACTGCCAGCCTCCCACCGCCACGCCCGAACTCAGCGCGAAGGCGATGAAGCCCTCGAAGAGCGTTTCGGGTCCGGGCCCGTCGCGCGCGATGTCGGCCGTCGCATCGCCAACGAAAAAAAGCACGGCCACCGCCTGCACCAGCACCACCGCGGCGAGAATGGCGGCATGCCGCCGGTCCGCATCGGGCCGGGACAAGCTCATCCTTGCGGACCTCCGCGTTCGCCCTTCGTCCGGCGCGACCAGAGCATCGCGCGCACGAGATTGCGCCCAAGCGCGCGGCTTTCCACCGCCACACCCGCAACATGGACGGCCGCGAAGATCAGGATCAGGTTTGCCATCAGCTCATGCACGGTCTTCACCGCCTTTCGGATCTCGCTCGAAGCTCCAGTCTCGCCCGCGGTGGCGGTTTGCACAAGCGTCGACCAATCCCCCGAGAGCACCGCCGCCTGATCGGCGGCGATCTGCATCGGCGAGCGGGCATCGGTGAGCCAGAGCCCGGTGAGACAGATCAGCAAAAGCCCGCCCCAGAGCGCATAGACCATCATCGCGCCTGCGGGATTGTGCGAGGGATGTTCCCGCGGCGGATACCGCCGGGCAAGCCCGTGCAGATGCGCGATCGCCGCGCGAGGCGCGGGCGGAAAGGCGGCAAAGCGCGCCTCGGCCGGGCCAAAGAGCCCCCAGCCGAACCGCAGCGCAAGCAGCGCGAGCACCGCCCAGCCGATGCCGACATGGAGCGCCCCGCCGGCCTTGGTGAAGAGCCCGTTCGCCAGCACCGCCGCAGCCACGCTCCAATGGGTGAGCCGGATCAGCGGATCCCAGACGGGGGGCGCGACGGGGGCGGGGGAGACGGAGCCCCCCGCCGTCCGTGCCGCCGGGCTCGCCTTGGTGAGCTTTCGCGGCAACGGCATCAGTCTTTTTCCTTGATCTCGGTGACTGCGCCCGAAGCCGGGTCGATCACCACTTCCCAGACCATCTTGGCCTCATCGCTGCAGACCGCTTCGACCTTGCCATCTTCGGCCTCGAAATCGGACACGGTGCAGCCTTTGGCCCCAAGCGCGGCGGACACGTCGGTCGGGTTGGTGCCCACGACATCGCCCACGGCGGGCATTGCCAGCGCCGCGACGGGCGAGAGGATCAGCGCGGTGGCCAGAAGGGTTTTCTTCATCGGATACTCCTTGGTTGAGGTCAGCCCGGTCGGTCGGGACGCTCGGGCAAGCCGGATCGGCTGGGCAAGGAATGGCCGTGGAAAACGCTCCCGTCGATGCGCAGGACGCTGAAATCGCGGTCCGTAAGCACCTGCTTACGGACCCGGGCGCCGCTGGCGCGCCGGATGTCCACAAGAGTTTGAGAACGGGCCGTAGCCCGTGCCCTCCTGCGGCAGCGCTCGCCCCGTGGCTGCGGGACGAGCGCGAGATGCATCTTCAGCCGAGGTTCACCCAGACCGACTTCGTCTGGGTATATTGCGACAGCGCCTCGAAGCACTTGTCACGGCCGTTGCCGGTCTGCTTGAAGCCGCCCCAAAGCGAGGTCATGTCGCCATGATCGAAGCAATTCACCCAGCACACGCCGGCCTCCATGTCGCGCCCGAAGCTATGCGCCTTGGTCAGATCGCGGGTCCAGATCGAGGCGGCCAGACCATAGGGCGAGTCGTTCGCGATCTCGAGCCCATCCTCGAGCCCGTCAATCGGGATGATCGTGCCGACCGGGCCAAAGATCTCCTCGCGTGCGATGGTCATGGAATTGTTGACCCCGGTGAAGAGCGTCGGCTCGACATAGGCGCCGTTCGAAAGCGTCGCGGGTGTGCCGCCGCCCAGTGCCAGCTTCGCCCCCTCGGCGCGGCCCTTTTCAATGTAACCCAGAACGCGCGTCTGCTGTTCGGTGGTGACGAGCGGCCCCATCGTGGTGGCAGGGTCGAGCGGGTTGCCTACGACGAAATTCTGTTTCGCGGTGGCGATGAACTTTTCGACAAAGGCGTCGTGCAATTCCTTGGCCACAAGGATCCGCGAGCCCGCGTTGCAGACCTCGCCCTGATTGCCATAGATACCGTTCACCGCATAGGTGGCGACGGTGTCGAGATCATCCCAGTCGCCCAGAATGATCTGCGGGGTCTTGCCGCCGCATTCGGTGGTGACGCGTTTCATGTTCGACTGACCGGCGTAGATCATCAAAAGCTTGCCCACTTCGGTCGAGCCGGTGAAGGCGATCTTGTCGACATCCATGTGCAAAGCCAGCGCCCTGCCCGCCTCCTCGCCCAGACCGTGGACGACGTTCAGAACGCCGGGGGGGCCGCCCGCCTCGATGAACAGCTCGGCCAGCAGACAGGCGGAGAGCGGCGATTGCTCAGCCGGTTTCAGCACCACCGAGTTGCCGGTGGCAAGTGCCGGGCCGATCTTCCAGGCAGCCATCATCAGCGGATAGTTCCAGGGCGTGATGATGCCGACGACGCCCAAGGGCTGATTGAGGATGTAATGCAGCGCCGTGCTGGCCGTGGCCGTCACCTGACCGTGGAACTTGTCGATCGATTCCCCGAAGAACTTGATCGTCGTGGCCGAGAACGGCACGTCGATATTCATCATGTCCATCACAGGCTTGCCCATATCGAGGCTGTCGAGGACGGCAAATTCCTCGCCATGAGCTTCGATCAGCGCGGCGAATTTCTCCATCACCGCCATCCGCTCGCGCGGCTCCATTTTCGACCAGACGCCCGAGCGGAACACTTTGCGGGCGACGGATACGGCAAGGTCGATCTCGGCCTGACCGCCGCGCGCCACTTCTGCGAGCACCGCGCCATTCGCCGGGTTGATCGTCTGGAAGCTGCGGCCATCGGTCGAGGCAGCATATTCGCCGCCGATGAAATGGCGGGTGCGCAGCGTCACCTTTTCGGCAAGCCCCTGCCAATAGGCCAAGGTGTAATCGGTCATGGTTTTCTCCCTGGGTTATTTGCGGTCGCGCAGCAGGCCGACCGAGAGGATGATGAGCAGAAGCGAGACCAGAACGATCATCGAGCCGATGGCGTTGATCTCAGGGGTGATGCCACGGCGGAGCGTGGAATAGATGTAGATCGGCAGGGTGATGTCGCGCCCGGTGAGGAAATAGGTCACCGGGATCTCGTCGAAGCTGAGCGTGAAGCTGAGAAGCCCCGCGCCAAGGATCGCCGGCCGGATCGAGGGCAGCGTGATCCGAAAGAAGGTTTCGACAGGGCCCGCGCCAAGATCGGCCGAGGCTTCCAATTGCCGATGATCGGTCTTTGCCAGCCGCGCCATCACCTGACTGACGACCACGCCCAAAAGCGCCGTCGCATGGCCGATCACCACCGCGGTCAGGCTTTGCGGAATGCCGATCTGCTTGTAGAAGTTCAGCATCGCGATCCCGGTCACCAGCCCCGGCAGGCTGAGCGGCAGAAGGATCGCGTTGCGGAAAAGCCCCTTGCCGGGGAACTCGTGCCGATCCAGCACAAGCGCAGCCAGCGTGCCGATGGTCAGCGTCAGGCCGGTAGCGCAGAGGGCCACGATCAGGCTGTTTTTCAGCGCCGTCAGCATCTGGGTATTGGCGAAGACCGCCTGATACCAGTGCCAGGTGAACCCCGCGAGCGGGAAGGAGGTGACCTTGCTGTCGTTGAAGGAAAAGACGACCAGAACGACGATCGGCAGGTAGAGGAACGCCAGCACTCCGAAGACGAAGCCGACCATGCCCTTTTGCCACCACAGAAGCTGTTTCATCGCTGCCCCCTTATCGCAGATTGCGCGCGGAGGCGCGTTCGGCCCAGCCGGTGAGGCCGAGGATCACCAGCACCATGATCAGGACGAGCGTCGCCAGCGCAGACCCCAGCGGCCAGTTCAGCGCCGCACCGAATTGCGTCTGCAAGAGGTTCGCCACCATGATGCCATCGGGTCCGCCGACCAGAACCGGGGCGACGAAATCACCAAAGCTGAGGCAGAAGGTCATCATCGCCCCGGCCACGACCCCGCCGAGCGACAAGGGGGCAATCACATGGCGGAAGGTGCCCAGAGGCCCGATGCCAAGGTCTTCGGAGGCCTCGATCAGCCCCTTGGGAATGTTTTCGAGCACGGCATAGATGGGCATCACCATGAAGGGCACGAAGATATAGGTGAGGGTGATCACCATCGCGGCCTGATTGTAGAGGAAAAGATCGAGCGGCGCGTCGATCACTCCGAGCGACATCAGTGCGGAATTGAGCGCGCCATCGGTGCCCAGAATGATCTTCCAAGTATAGGCCCGCAGCAGATAACTGACCCAGAGTGGCACGATTACCGCCATATAGACGAGATTGCGCAACCGCTCCGAGCGCAGCGTGAAGACGAGGAAATAGGCGAGCGGATAGCCCAGAACGAGCGCCGCGGCCGTGACCATGGCGGCAATCTTCAGCGTGCGCAGGATCACCGTGGTATATTGCGGGTCGGAAAAGAGCTGGACGTAATTGCCAAACTGGAAGTCCGGCACGAAGAGCGGGAATTGCCGGGTCCAGAAACTGACGGCGATCATCATCAGATAGGGCACGATCAGCAAGAGGAGCGTCCAGCCGAGCGGCAGCGAAAAGAGCCCTGCCGTCTTCAGAATCGAGGAGGCCGGGCGTCTCATGCCGCCACCTTGGCGAACAGCATCACATCCTCGGGGGCGACGGCAAAGCGGATCGGCTGCCCCGGCATCAGATCCTCGGCGCCGAGCGATGCGCCGCGGGCCAGCTGTGCGAACGCGGGCTGGTTCGCCCCGTCGGGCAGGAATTCGAGCCGAATGCTGTCGCCGTGGAAAAGCGTGTCAACCACCCTGCCCTGCAGCAGGTTTTCCCCGCCCGCGGGGCGTAGATGCTCTGGGCGGATGCCGATCAGCACCGTGCTGCCGGGATGGAAGCCGCCATTCCCGGCCGCCTTGCGCCGCAAATGCGCACCGCCCGGCAGGGCGATCACGTCAAACTCGGCCTCGCGGCCCAGATAGCGGGCCTCGATCAGATTCGTCGCGCCGATGAAATCGGCGACATAGGGGCTGAAGGGGCGGTCATAAAGATCGTTCGGCGTGCCGATCTGGCGGATCCGGCCCGCCTCCATCACTACGATCCGGTTCGAAAGCGCGAGCGCCTCGGTCTGATCATGCGTGACCATGAGAAAAGTAATGCCCAGTTCGCGATGCAGCCGTTTCAGCTCCACCTGCATCACCTCGCGCAGCTTCACATCAAGCGCCGAGAGCGGTTCATCGAGCAACAGCACCCGTGGCTTGCGAATGAGCGCCCGCGCCATCGCCACGCGTTGCTTCTGCCCGCCCGAGAGCGCACCGGGGCGCTTGCCGCCCATCTGGCTCAGCCCGACCATGTCGAGCACCTCGGCGACTTGCCCGGGAATGTCGGACCGCGCGACGGTGGAGCCGCGGACAGTGAGCCCGTAAGCCACGTTTTCCGCCACTGTCATATGCGGAAAGAGTGCGTAATCCTGAAACACGGTATTGACCGGACGGCGGTAGGGCGGGTTTTGCGTCACATCCTGCCCGGCAATGCCGATCTTGCCGCTCGTCGGCAGTTCAAACCCGCCGATCAACCGCAGCGTCGTGGTCTTGCCGCAGCCCGAGGGGCCAAGCAGCGTGACGAATTCTCCCTCGCCGATGGAAAAGCTGGTTTCGTGCAGCGCCTTGAAGCTGCCGAAGGACTTGGTGACGCCGTCGAGGGTCACGATGGGGCGTGAGGACATGGCCAATCCTGTGCGATGCAGGGAGGGACGACCCCGGGAGAAGACCGGGGCCGCGGATCAAAGGTGCGTGCAGGGCGATACGGCGGCTCAGGGCGCCGCCTTCACCGCGTTCCAGACCTCGAGATACTTGTCGAGCCGAACCGGCTGTTGCCACATCACGAGGCTCTTCACGAAGTCGATGTTGTCGACCTTGCGCTCTTCCTTCATCGCGGCATCCATGCAATCCGCCACCGCGCCGGGGTTCACCGGGAAATAACCGGTGGAGGCGGCAATGCCGCACTGGCCCTGCGCCGATTGCATGTAGGACATGAACTTCGCCGCGCATTCCTGGTTCGGTGTACCGCGCACGAGCATCATCGAATCCATCCAGCCTTCGGCCTTTTCCTTCGGCGAGAACTCGACCACCGAGAAGCCCTTTTCGAGCGCGTTCACATCCTTGCTGGTGAGCCCGGTCCAGGCATTCGAAACCCAGACCTCGTTGTTCGCCATCAGATCCGTCAACTCGCCCGCGCTCGACCAGTACTTGCGGATCAGCGGTTTTTGCTCGATGAGCTTCGCCTTGACCGCCTCAAGCTCCGCGTCGCTCAGATCGAAGACGTTCGGATAACCGAGATAGCGCGCCGTCCAGTAGATCGCCGACTTGTCGTCCCACATCGAGATCTTGCCCTTGTAAGCCGGATCGAAAAGGACGCCGATCGAATCGGGCGTGCCACTGATCTTGTCAGGGCGGTAAATCACCGAGACCGAACCCCAGATCAGCGGAACGGCCCAGGTTTCGCCATCCACAACAATTTCCGGATGTTCTGAAAACTCCGGATATATGCCGGAAATACCGCTGACTGCGGCAGTATCGATCGGATCGACGAAGCCTGCGAGCCGCATCATCCCCACCGTATCGAGCGAGGGGGTGATCACGTCATAAACGCCGCCACCCGCTGCGAGCTTGGCCGCGAAATCGTCGTTCGAGCCAACATAGGTGGCGCTTACGGTGCAGCCCGAGGCCTCCTCGAACGGCGTGATGAAGGCGGGGTCGGCATAGCCTTCCCAGGTCAGGATATTGAGTTCGCCCGCCGCGGCCGCAAACGGCAGGGTGGCAAGGGCAAGCGCGGTCAGGGCCTGCGCAGTCCGTCTCCCAGTCATGTGTCTTCACTCCTTGTTGGTTGTGTGTCGCGTGACCTGTTCATCTTGCGGATCAGGGTCGCGACATCGATGCCGAGTGCCTTTGCGGCACTTCGCTTGCTTCCGTGGTCGGCCACGGAATTCTCGATGGTCCGGATCTCGAAATCTCGGACCAGATCCTTGAGCGGCGCCCCCGCGGGCAATGCCGCGCCGGGCCCTTCCAGCCGTGCTGTATGCTGCGCCGGCGGCAGCACCGCCGGTTCAGCCACGTCTTCGGCGAGCAGGGCGGCACGGCGCAACAATGCGATCATCTCGCGGATGTTGCCGGGCAGCGGGCGCGCGGCCAGCGCCTTGACGAACCGCGCCGAAAGTCGGAGCGGCTGCGGACGGCTGCGGTTGATCTCGGCCAGCCAGACCTCGATCACCGGGGGCAGGAAAGCAGGTTCCTCGCGCAGGGACGGCAGCGAGAGGCTCAAACCGCAGAGCCGGAAATAGAGCGCCTCCGGCAGGGATCCCGACGCACAAAGACGGGCAAGCGGCGCCGAAGCGGTGGAAACGACCCGCGTGCCGCCGCTGTCGAGCACCACATCGAGCGCGCTCAATAGTCGCCCGGCCAGCGCGGGATTCAGCAGATCAACCGCCTCGAACACCAGCGTGCCGCCCGCCGCGGCTTCGATCCGGCCAATCCGGCCCGGCTCCGCAGCGCCAAGGCCAAACAGTTCCGCGTCGAAATTCCCCGGATGCAGTGCGGCGCAAGCAATCGTCACCACCGGCGCGCCATGTCCCGCGCAGAGCCGGGTGACGAGCGTTGTCTTGCCGGTGCCGGTCTCGCCCTGCAGATGCACCGCGAGCCCCTGCGCCAGAGCGCCTTCAAACTGCTGCGCCAGCGCCTGCCGCGCCGGGCTTGCGGCAAAGGGGGCTTGCGGTGCCAGATCGCGCGCAAGGCGGAACTGGCCGCGCACCGGGCTCGCGGCGGGATGTCCCCCCAGTTCGCGCAACGTCACCAGTGCGGCATAGGGCTCGTCGTCCTGCCGCAGGATCGACAGATGCGCGCCCACGGCCCGGCCCGAGGCCAGCGTGCCAGTCGTCTCGGTGCGGCGCAACCGGATCAGCCCTTCGGACAGCTCCGCCGCCAGCCGACCGGTGCCGCGCAACTGCCGCGCCAGGTCGCTGCCCAGCAGATCGGCTCGCGAGACCCGCAACAACCGCTCCATCGGCGCATTCACCAGCCGGATCCGCCCGTCCAGCTCCACCAGCGCGGCACCATCGCTCAAGCCGTTCAAAAAGCTTGGAAAACACGGATCGTCCAAGAACCCCGGACGGCGGCGGCCCGACCCGGCCTGCGGCTCGCTGCGATAAAACCTCATGCCGGTTCTCCCCCGGGACTGCGACGCCGCAACGCCTTGCGGCGACCGCGCAGCACATAGCGAGGCGGTCCTTCGGGCATCAACGTGACCCGAAAGAGCCAGGCCGCTCGCGGCTGGCGGGGCTCGCGCAGCGCGAGTTCGGTTTCTTCCTCGTCGTCGGCAAGCGCGGCAAGGCAGAGCCGCTCGAAAGCATGGCGCGAGGCGGCCAGGCTGTCGAAAGGCTCCCCCAGAAGCCGCACATCGCCCAGCGCGCGTTCGGCGGCCGGGTTGGTGGCGAGGATGATCCCCGCCTCCGACAGCACAAAAATCGGATCGGGCACGGCGCCCAGAATATCGCGCATCACCTCGGCCTCAGCGCTGATTTCGCGCTCGCGGGCACGGCTCGGACCGATGTCACGCGTGGTGCCCCAGAGGCGGATCAGGAAATCATCTCGGATCAGGGCGCGGAAATCGTTTTCCACCAGCATCGCTGTGCCATCGTGGCGCTGGTCGATCGCCTGGGCGCCGTCGAGCCGGTAGCCCATATGCACCAGATCGCGGATCATCGCCCGGTTCACCGGCGTTTCGGGAAAATAGCGGCTGACTGGCTGGGTATTGAAATCCTGATCTTCCGGCACGGCATAAAGCGCCGCCATCGCATCGTTGCAGGCGCGCCAGCGTGAACGGTTGCGAAACACCTGATCGACGATCTCTTCTTCGGTGCGGCGCAGATCGACCGGGTCGAGAAAGTCGATGCACCAGCAGGCATCGCGCGCCGCGCCGATCATCTGCGACAGGATCTCGGCGCGTTCGAGCTGATCGGCGGAGACATTCGGCAAAACCTCGGACAGTCGCATCACGAAGAGCCAGAGCCCCCCCTCGTCGCGACGCATACATTGCGTGACCGCGGGCTGTTCTTCGGCGGCATCAGCCCCCAGAAGCCAGACCGGAAACGCCCGGGGCTCCCAATCCGCCCCCTCGAGAAGGGCACCCAGCCGGTCCGCGCTCGCCTCGGCAAAAAGCGTGTCCAGCCCGCAATCCTGCCCCTTCGTGCCGTGTTCGGCCAACCAGTCCTGCGCGGCGGGATTGACGGCGCGCGCGGTGCCGGGAGCTGAGAGCTCCAGAACCGGCATGGGCAAATCGGCAAAGGCGGAGGGGATGCGTGTCATGAGCCGTCGTTCAGGGTTGCGTCCCCCGAGGATGCGACCTCCCGCCGCACCGGCAATCAAAAATCCACAGATATTGCATATTTAAAAATTTACGCTGCGATTTTGCGCACTATCGCCGTCAAATTCGCAATTATACTTGAGAAAACTTCCGATTTCGGCCCGAAAATCCAGCATTCGGAAGCGCAACTCGCCGAAGCGGGCAGATATTGCAGCGCAGCATATCCGCATGCTGCGGGGCGGTTACCGTGGATTCGGGGCTTGCGGCCTTGCCGCGGCGGGTCCGCATTCCGGGCGCGCCGGGCCATGGCCTGAAACAACAAAGGGCGCGGCAACCGCCGCGCCCCGTCCCGGCTCTGCGGCCGGACGCGTGTTTCCGCTCAGGCGGCCATCGCCTTCCCGTCCCGCAGCGGTTTTTTCAGCACCACGAGGAGCGCCGTAGTCACGAGCGTGCCGGCGAGAACCGAGGCAGCATAGGCCCCCAGATGCGTAACCGCGTTCGGGATCGCGAGCACGAAGATGCCGCCGTGCGGGGCCATGAGCTGGCAGCCAAGTCCCATCGAGAGCGCCCCGGCCACGGCCGAACCGATGATGATCGAGGGAATAACGCGCGCCGGATCCTTGGCGGCAAAGGGGATTGCGCCTTCGGTGATGAAAGAGAGGCCAAGCACCGCGGCCGCGCCCCCCGCTTCGCGCTCTTCCGCGGTGAAGCGGTTCTTCGCAATCAGCGTTGCAAGGGCAAGGCCGAGCGGTGGGGTCATGCCCGCGGCCATGACTGCCGCCATCGGCGCATAGGTGTCCGAGGTCAGCAGGCCGACGCCGAAGGTATAGGCCGCCTTGTTGATCGGCCCGCCCATGTCAACCGCCATCATCGCGCCCAGAATGAGGCCGAGCACCACCGCGTTCGTCGTGCCCAGACCCTGCAGGAAGGAGGTCATCGCCGCGAGTAGCGCCGCGACCGGCTCACCGACCACATAGACCATCACAAGCCCGGTGATCAGTGTGGAGAGGAGCGGCAGGATCAGAACCGGTTTCAGCCCTTCGAGCACGCGCGGCAGCTGGATCGCATCGCGCAGCCAGCGCGCGACATAACCCGCAAGGAAGCCCGCGACGATCCCGCCCAGAAAGCCCGCGTTCAGGTTCACGGCCAGCATGCCGCCGATCAGGCCGGGGGTAAGGCCGGGCCGGTCGGCGATCGAATAGGCGATATAGCCCGCGAGCACCGGCACCATCAGCTTGAAGGCGGCGCCGCCGCCAATCGTCATCAGCGCCGCGGCAAGCGTGCCTTCCTGCTCGAACGCCTTGATGCCGAAAACGAAAGAGAGCGCGATGAGCAAGCCCCCCGCCACCACAAGCGGCAGCATGAAGGAAACGCCCGTGAGCAAGTGCTGATAGGGGCCGGTGCGGCCCGCCGCGCGCTTGGCTTTGAGCGCCTCGACGGTTTCGGCGAGGTTGCGGCCCAGCACTTCGCCCTCGGCCACGGCGTCATCGAGCACCTTGGCGGCGCCCTTCACTGCCGCGCCGACCGAGGTCTTGTAGACCTTCTTGCCGGCAAAGCGCGCGTCATCCACATGGGTATCGGCCGCGATCACCACGAGATCGGCGCCTGCCACCTGCGCATCGGTGAGCGTGTTTTGCGAGCCCACCGAGCCCTGCGTCTCGACTGCAATCTCCCAACCCCGCGCGGCGGCGGCTTTTTTCAGCGCATCGGCCGCCATGAAAGTATGGGCGATGCCGGTCGGGCAGGAGGTGATGGCCACCACCTTCAATCCGCCAGTCTGGGTTGCCATTTGCGAAGTCTCCTCTCCTGACAAGCTCAGAGCCGCGTCGAGTTCCGCCGCCGTTCTGGTGATGGCGCGGCCCGGCGTGGTCCGGTAAACGGGTTTTGCGGCGAAGCGGGTTTCGTCGACATGGATATCGGCTGCGATCATCACGACGTCGGCAGCAGCGATCTCGGCGCCGGAGAGCGCATCCTGCACCCCCTGCGAGGATTGCCGCTCGACACGGATCTGATGACCTTTCTGGGCCGCGGTGGCGCTGAGCGCCTCGGCCGCCATATGGGTATGCGCGATGCCTGTGGGACAGGCCGTCACGGCGACGATCTTAGACATGGAGTCCTCCCGGGTGGCGCGCGGGCTCAGCCGAGCGCGGTGATTTCGACGGCATGCGCAAGGGCCTCGATACGGGCGCGCCCGGGCAAGCGGGGGCCGATCTCGCCCAGTGCACCAAGCGAAAAAGCGGTGGCGATGCGCGCCGTGGCGGCGAGATCGAGGCCCAGCGTGGCAGCATGGATGAGCCCTGCCACCATCGCGTCGCCCGCCCCCACGGTGGAGGCGATGGCGATGTGCGGCGGGCGGGCATGGACCGCCTCGCAGCCGCGCACCAGAACCGCGCCTTCGGCTCCCATCGAGACGGCAACAAGGCCAATCCCCTTCGCCACCAGATCATGCGCAGCAGCCAGCGCATCCGCGGGCGTCGCAATGACACAACCCAGATAGGCACCGAGTTCGGCGGCATTGGGCTTGACGATATCGGGGCGCGCGGCAAGCGCGGGGCCGAGCGCAGCGCCCGAAGTGTCAAGCGCGACTTTCACGCCTTCGGCTTGGGCCTGCGCGATCAGCCGCGCATAAGTGTCGGCCGGGAGCCCCGCGGGCAGGCTGCCGCAAAGCCCGAGCCAGTCGAGCCCGCGCGCCATCAGCCGCGCAAGCGTCTCCGAGACAAGCACCAGATCCGCAGCCCCGGCGACAATGCCCGGGAAGTTCAGATCGGTGACCTGATCCTGCGCCGGATCGACGATTTTCACATTGGTGCGTGTGGCGCCTTCGCAGCGGGTACAGGCGTCCAGAATTCCCGCATGGGCGAAATGGCGCGCAAAAATCGCGTCGTTTTCCTGCCCCAGAAGCCCTGTGGCAACGATCTTGTGACCGAAATGGGCGAGGAAGGAGGCGACATTGACCCCCTTGCCGCCAGCATCGCGCTGCACGGTCTCGACCCGGTTGACGGCATCCAAGGCAAAGCCCGGCACCATCACCGTCTGATCGATTGCGGCATTGAGGGTGAGCGTGGCAATAGTCGGTTGCATGCGGTGCCCTCAGCTCAGCGCGCGCACAGAGGCGGCATCAGCCGCACCGAGCGCACGGGTGGCCAAAGCGCGGTTCTCGGCCATCGGCAGGCGGCGCAGAACGGCCTTCACACCCGCCACCGAGGGGATCGACACGCTCAACTCCTGCACGCCGAGCCCAGCAAGGATGCGCGCGCCGAGCGCATCGCCGGCAATGCCGCCGCAGGCACCAACCCAGATCCCCGCCGCGTCGGCCGCGCGCACGGTCTGGTCGATGAGGCGCAGCACCGCCGGATGGAGCCCGTCGGCCTGCTTGGCAAGCACCGGATGCATCCGGTCCATCGCCAGCGCATATTGAGTGAGGTCATTGGTGCCGATCGAAAAGAAATCGACCCGTTGGGCGAGTTCGGTTGCCATCATCACCGCCGAGGGGATCTCGATCATGATGCCCATCTCGACGGGGGCGGCGCCGGTTTCCACCCGGACCTCTTCGGCGATGCGCAAAGCGTCCTCGAGCTCCGCCACCATCGCGATCATCGGGAACATGATCCGCAGCGGCCCCTTTGCCGCGGCGCGGTAGATCGCGCGCAATTGCGTGCGGAACAGGTTTTCATGCGCGAGGCAGAAGCGGATGCCGCGGAGCCCGAGGAACGGGTTTTCCTCGACCGGCATGCGCAGATAGGGGATTTCCTTGTCGCCGCCCACATCGAGCGTGCGGATGATGATCGGCAAGCCGTTCATCGCTTCGAGCATCGCGGAATAGATCTGCACCTGCTCGTCTTCGCTCGGCGGAGCCTCGCGGTTGACGAACAGGAATTCGGTGCGCAACAAGCCCACGCCCTCGGCGCCCGCCTCGACCGCGGCAAGCGCCTCGGCCACATCGGAAATATTCGCCACCACCTCGACGCGCGCGCCATCGGGGCTCAGCGCGGGCTTGAAGCGCGCGCGTGCCTCGATCTCGCGCTCGGCGGCCAGCGCGGCCAGCGCCGCTTCGGCCGAGGCAATATCGGCAGCGGAGGGATTGACCACGAGCAGGCCCGCGGCACCGTCCAGCAGCACCGCCGTGCCGGTGGGCAGATCGAGCACCGCCGCCCCCGCCCCCACCACGGCCGGAATGTCGAGCGCACGGGCGATGATCGAAGTATGCGAGGTCGGCCCCCCCGCGGCGGTGCAGAGACCCTTCACAAGGGTCGGATCAAGCTGCGCCGTATCCGACGGCGTCAGATCCTCGGCCACAAGAATGCAGGGATCGCTCGGCAGATGCGCTTCGGCCGCCTTCCCCTCCCCCAGCCCCTGCAACACCCGGAGCCCGGCATCGCGCAGATCGATCGCGCGGCCGGCGAGCACCGCATCCTTCATCGCGGCCAGCATATCGGCGCGCGCGCTGTAGGCGGCATGCCAGGCGAAGGCGGCGGTGCGCCCCTCGGCAATGCCCGCCTCGGCGGCGCTGCGCATCTCCGGGTCTTCGAGAAATTCCTGATGCGCGCGGAAGATCGCCGCCCGCGTCGGGCCGGATTTTTTCCAGACCTCGTCGTGAAGCTCCTCAAGCTGCTGCCAGGCGGCCTTCAGCGCCGCTTCGAGTCGCGCTCTTTCCGCCGCCGGATCTTCGGCATCCCGGTCAAAGGTTACCTCGTCGCGGGCAAACCGGAAGACGGGAGCGATGGCGAAACCGGGCGAGGAGGACACGCCGGGGAGGAGGCGGCCCTCATACACGCGCGGGGCAGCAGCCATCGCCCCCGTCAGACCGGGTGCCGCAGCTTCGGGGGCTGCAGCGCCGGTGTCTTCTTCCTCTTCGAGCCCCTCGGCAAAGGCGGCGGCAAGCGCGGCAAGCGCCGCATCCGCATCCGGCCCTTCAGCGCTCACATGCAGGGGCACGCCCTGCGCGGCAGCGAGATTGAGAAGGGAAATCAGGCTTTTGGCATTGGCGGTCTTGGCGCCATGGCGCACGCGGATCTCGGCCGCGAACCCTTTCGCGATCTCGACAAGCGCAGTCGCCGGGCGGGCATGGAGCCCATGCGCGCCCGCAACCACCACATCGAAACCCTGCGCGAAATCTTCGGCCGCGGGGGCCGCCGCGGGCGGCTCGACCCCAGTCAGCCGCGCCACGATCACCTCGGGATTGGTCGTGGTCGCGAGCCGTTCGGCCTCATCGGCATCGCCTAGCACATCGGTAAGGTTGCTCAGAACCTGCAGGTGCTCATCCGATTTCGCGGCAATCGCCACCACGAGACGCGCGCGGTCGCCCGGGCCCCAGTCGACGCCCGCAGGCAGTTGCACCACGGCAATCGCCGTCTCAAGGATCAGGTCGCGGTCCTTGGGCAGCCCATGCGGAATCGCGATACCGTTGCCGAGGAAGGTATTGGCAACCGCCTCCCGGCCCATCATGCTCGCGCCATAGCGCGGGTCGATCTTTCCGGCGGCGGCGAGCAGGTCAACCGCCTGGGCAATGGCATCGGCCTTGTCGCTGGCTGTCTTGCCGATGGCCACGAGATCACTGGTCAGGGGTATCACGGTTCCTCCTCGGCATGCTCTGTGCGATGCTCTGGGCAGGAAGAGACCGGGGCCAGATGAACGGAGTATGTCCAAGATCGTGATGCGGATTGTAACAATTGTCATATTGGCGCTCGCGGCGCTTCGGCTGGAGGCCGCGCCGATCACGGTGCTCACCCGCGACGGCGGGCCGATTGCAAGCCCCGCACGCGCACACGGGGCGGAATTCCTTCAGGCCACCGGGCAGCCGGTCACGGTCGAGACCCGGCCCTTCGACGCGCTTTATGGCGAGATCATGATGGGCTTCGTCACCGGCCAGACCCCGGCCGATGTGCTCCTTTTCCCGGCCGACTGGCTTCCCGATTTCGCCCCCTACCTGCAGCCGGTCCCCGCGCGGCTCGTGCAAAGCCCGCTCGTTCAAGGCATCCATCCCGCCTATCGTGACCGTCAGATGCGCTGGCGCGGACAATGGATGGCGGTGAGCCTTGATGGCGATCTGCACATGGGGGCTTACCGGCGCGATCTGTTCGAGGATCCTGCAACCCGCACCGCCTTCAAGGCCGCAACCGGTATGGCCCTTGCGCCCCCCGCGACCTGGGCCGATTACGCCAAGATCGCCGCCTTCTTTCATGGCCGGAAGGACCCCGCGGGTCAGCCGCTCGCAGGCACGCTCGAGGCCTCGGCGCCAGATGGCCAGCGGCTCTGGTCGCTCTTCAGCCACGCCGCCGCCTATACCGCGCACCCTGATTATCCGGGATATTTCTTCTTTGATCCCGAGACGATGGCGCCCGAAATCGACAATCCGGCCTGGCTGCGGGCCCTGAACGATTACCTTGCTGCGGTGGCCAGCGGAGTTGATGAAACCGGCCCGCTCTCAAGTCATGGCGTGCGCTCCGCCTTCGCCGCCGGGCGTTCCGCGATGGCGCTCGACTGGTCCGATATCGGCGTGCTCGCCACCGATGCGACCGCTTTCACCACCGGGGACAGGGTCGGTTTCTTCGCCCTGCCCGGCGTCGACGACGTCTGGAATCCCGAAACGAAGGCCTGGGACAAGCTCGCGGCCCCGCGCGCGGTGCCTTTTCTTGCTTTCGGCGGCTGGATAGCGGCGGTGCCACGCGAGGCGGTGCAACCCGCCGAGGCGTGGGATTTCATCGCCTTCATGGCGGCACCCGACCGGGCCGCGCGCGATGTGATGTCGGGCGCCTCGGGCTTCAACCCCTATCGCCGCGCCCAGCTGGAAGACCGCACGGGCTGGGCCGCGTTGATGGGCGCCGCCCCCGCGGCGAGCTATCTGGATGTTCTGCACCAGAGCCTCGATGCGCCGCAAGCGGCGCAGGATCTGCGCTTGCCGGGCTATCCGGCCTATATGGCCGCGCTCGAAGCCCGCATCGGCAAGGTTCTCGCCAAAGAGATGACGCCCGAGGCGGCCCTGCAGGCGGCGGCGGCGGATTGGGACCGGATCACCGACCGGCTCGGCCGTGCCAGCCAGCGGCGCCATTATCGCGAGGCGATGGGGCTGGAGGCCGCTTCGCAATGAGAGCGGGCATTCAGGGACGGCTTCTCTTGATCGTCGCACTCTCCACACTGGCGATGGCGCTGGCCGGGATCGCAGCGATCCGCGCGCTCGACCAGATCGGCACGGCGGCGGAAACGGTGACGGGGCACGACATGCCGGCGATGGCGGCGGCGCTCCGGCTCGCGCGGATCGGCGACCGTCTGCAGCAGCGCGGCGCAAGCCTTGCTGCGGCAGGCACGGAAACGGCGCTGGCCGAGGCGCAAGGCGCTGTGGATGCCGATCTCGCGGCCTTTTCCGAGCAGGTCGCGGCACTGCGCACAGGCCCTTCCGAGACGGGCTGGGACAGCGCCGAGATCCTCGCACTTTCGGGCGGACTGGCCGGGCGGTTCACCGAGTTGCGCGAGGCGCTCGAAACGCTGCGCGCGGTCGCGGCCCGGCGCGAGGCAGAGCGCGCACGGATGCTGGCGCAGGAGGATGCGATCCGCCAGATCCTCGGCCCCTCGATCCTGGCGGTGGAGGCGATCACCGCCGGGGAAACGCTTCCAGAGCCCGCGATCTACCGCACCGCCGTGCGCAGCCAGGCCCCGCTTCTCGCCGCCGAACGGCTTACCGGTCGCGCCACCTCGGAGTTGCTGCTCGCCACCACCGCGCGCGATGCGGCGACGCTTGCCGAGAACCGGGCGGCCTTCCTGCGGACCTTGAGCGAGCTTGAAAACATCAGCGCCGCCCTTCCCGCCGGGCTCGAACCCGATGTCCGCGCCGCTCTCGCGCTTTACGCTGCGCAAACCGGGCCCGCTGGCCTCTTTGCTCTGCAAAGCGCCGAGATCGCGGCCCGCAGCCGGGCCGAAGCGGCGCTTGCCGCCGCCAGCGCACGCGCAGCCGATCTCAAGGCCGCCGTCGACCGGCGCGTGCTCAGCGTAAGCCGCACGACGGCGGAAGTGACACAGGCGTTGCGCGACACGATCCTGGCGCGCTCGACGCAGTTCACCGCCATCGCGCTCGGGGTGATCCTGATCGCCGGCGGCCTCTCCTATCTTCTCGTGATCCGGCCGCTCAGCCGCAATCTCGCGGGCGTCACCCGCGCGATGACGCGGCTGGCCGCGGGCGAGCGCAACGCGGAAGTGCCCGGCGCGGACCGGGCCGACGAGATTGGTGATTTGGCCCGCGCTTTCGCGGTGTTTCGCGAAAACTCCGCGCAGGTCGAGAAGCTCGACCGCGAACTGGCCGAGCGCTCGAACCTGCTTCTCGCCACTTTCGAGACGATGAAGGACGGGTTCTCAGTCTTCGACCGCGACCGCCGCCTTGTCGCCTTCAACCCGCAGTATCTGCGCCTGCATGGTTTCTCCGAGGCGGAGGTCTCGGGCGAGCTCGCAATCGAGACAATCAACCGCCTGCTTGCCGCGCGCGGTGCCGAGGCCTTCGGCCCGGATGGCACGGCGCTTGATCTCGATTCACTCTCGCACAGCCGCCTTACCCTCTCCGAGCGGATCGAACTGCGCTTCCCCTCGGGGCGGGTGCTGGAGCTGCGCTCGAACCCGATCCCGCAGGGGGGCTTTGCCACGATCCATATGGATGTGACCGAAGCGCGGGCCACGCAAAGCCAGCTGCTGCATGCGCAAAAACTTGAGACGGTCGGCCAGCTAACGGGCGGAATTGCGCATGATTTCAACAATATCTTGGCCGTTATCATCGGCAACTTCAACATCCTGATACGCGAGCTTGCGGAGGTGCCGGCGCTGCGCGCCCGCGCCGAGCGGGGGCTTTCGGCCGCCAATCGCGGCGCGGCGCTGATCAATCGCCTGCTTACTTTCTCGCGCCGCCAGCGGCTCGCGCCCGAGGATGTGGCGCTTGATACGCTTGTGCGCGGCATGGCGGATCTGCTGCAGGCGAGCCTTGGCGAGGGGGTGCGGCTCGTCACCGATCTGGCCGAGATGCTGCCCACAGTGCGCGTCGATCCGGGCCAGCTCGAGAATGCGCTGATGAACCTCGCGGTGAATGCGCGCGACGCGATGGAGGGGGGCGGCGAGATCACCATCACCACGCGGGCCGCGGGGCCGGGTTTTGTCGAGCTGACCGTCGCCGATACCGGCGCGGGCATCCCGCCCGAAATCGCCGCGCAGGTGTTCGAGCCCTTCTTCACCACGAAGCCGGTGGGCAAGGGTAGCGGGCTCGGGCTTTCGATGGTGTATGGCTTCGTTGAACAATCGGGGGGCGCGGTGGCGATCGAGAGCAGCCCAGGCGCGGGCACAAGGGTCACGCTGCGCCTCCCCGTGAGCCCCGAGCGCGCCCGGGTCGTGATGGTGGCTGAGGAGGGCGAGGCCTGTATTCTCGCCGTCGACGACGATGCCGATCTGCTTGAGATCACCGCCGATCAGCTGCGCGCGATGGGCCATGCCGTGGTGACCGCGCCCGATGGCGCCACCGCGCTCGAGCTCTTGCGCGAGATCCCCGAAATCGACCTGCTCTATACCGACCTCGCGATGCCCGGACTCGATGGTCGAACGCTGGCCGCGCAGGCACGGGCGCTGCGCCCCGATCTTGCAGTGCTTTTCACCTCCGGAGCGCCGGGGCGGGCGGGAGCGGATCTGCCGAACCTGTTGCGCAAGCCCGTGCCCGCGGAGGTGCTGGCGACCGCGGTGCGGCTCAGCCTCGAGGCTCAGAGCCGACGCACCTCGGCATCAAGCACATAGCCTGCACCGCGCTCGGTACGGATGAGTTGCGGCGCGCGCGGATTGGGCTCGATCTTGCGGCGCAGCCGCAGGATCAGCACGTCGATGGTACGGTCGAACACCTCGCCGCCATCCGAGCGGGTGCGCTCCAGAAGCTGATCCCGGCTCAACACGCAACGCGGTGCGCGAATGAACGCCTCAAGAAGCAGAAACTCGGCATTGGTCAGCGCCACGGGCTGGCCCGCCGGGGTTTCGAGGCTGCGGGCGGAGAGGTCGATCACCCAGCCCGCGAAGCCGCGCCGGTCATGATCGGCCAGTTCCGGCGCCGCCGCCGCGCCCGTGCGCCGCAACACCGCCTTGATTCGCGCCACCAGCTCGCGCGGATTGAAGGGTTTGACGACATAGTCATCCGCCCCCATCTCAAGCCCGACGATCCGGTCCACATCGCCACCGAGCCCGGTGAGCATGATGATCGGAATGCGCGAGGTGGCGCGCAGCCGGCCGGCAACCGCGAGCCCGTCCTGATCGGGGAGCCGCAGGTCGAGCAGGATCAGATCCGGCGGCACGGGCACAAGCGCGGGCGCGACTTCGGCCGCCGAGGCCGCCTCGACCACCTCGAAGCCATGGCCTTCGAGCTCGAAGCGCACCAGATCGCGCAGATCCGGATCGTCATCGACAATCAATATCCTCGTCATGCCCGGACGGTTCTCCTGCCGCGCCTGCTGCGCGTCTCCCGCAGAAATCATAATCGTTCCAGCGCGAGCAGGCCAGTGGCCCCGGAAATTCATGCCGGATCCGGCCCCGCCTCCGGGCCGGTCAAGCTCCGGAATATGGTCAGGCCTCCGGTTCGTCGCAGGCGCACAGGAACTCCGAAACCGTGGCAAGGCAGAGATCTTTTTCCTCGACATGGGGCATATGCGCGGAATGCTCGAAGAGCACCCAGCGCACATCGGGGATGTTTTCCACGAGCGGTTTCGTCACCAGCGGCGTCGCCTCGTCGTATTTCCCGGAGATCACCAGGGCGGGAACGTTGATCCGGTGCAGCCGGTCCTCGATCGTCCAGTCCTTCATCGTGCCGATGACATGGAACTCCGTCGGCCCGTTCATCGCAGTGTAGACAGTGCTGTCGAGATCCATCAAGGCGAAGGTGCGTGTCACCTCTGGCGGCCAGGGATCAACGCGGCAGACATGGCGCATGTAGAAAACGCGCGAAGCCGCCAGATACTCCGGATCTGTCAGCGTGCCCGCCCGCTCGTGACGCAACAGCGTTTGCTGCACTTCGGCCGGCAGTTCGCCGCGCAACCGGTTCGCCTCGGCCACCCAGGTCGGCATCGAGGCGAGCGAATTGGCAAAGATGATCGCCTTCAGCCCGGCGGGCTGGCGCACTGCATGTTCACCACCCAGCATGCCCCCCCAGGACTGGCCGAGATAGGCGTAACGATCAGCAATGCCGAGATGGGCAAGCAGAGTGTCGAGTTCCGCGAGGAACAGATCAACTGTCCAGAACGCGGGCTCCTTGTCGGGCAGATGCGTGGAGTTGCCGTTGCCGAGCTGATCGTAATGGATCACGGCCCGGCCATCGAGCGCGGTGATCCCCTTGAAACTGTCTACATAATCATGGGTGCAGCCAGGCCCGCCATGCGCGACAACCAGCGGCAGCTTGCCGTTTGTCAGATCGCCGGTGACACGATACCAGGTCTGCCAGTCGCGAAACGGGGAAAAGCCCTCGCGCGTGGGGATCTGAGCCGTTTCCTGCATCGCTGCCTCCTCTGTGCCGGTTGCAACGATCCTAGACCGCTCAGGCACGGCACGGCAGCTATCAGGAATGAGGGGGATCAGATCAGCCCGCGCCTCACCGCCTCGGCCACCGCATGGGAACGATTGCGCGCGCCGAGCTTGCGCACTGCGGCATTGAGATGCATCACCACCGTCGGCACCGAGCGCTCGATCAGCCGCGAGGTTTCCTTGGCGGAATAGCCCTCCGCCGCATGGCCAAGGCATTCGCGCTCGCGGGCGCTCAAAGCCGGCAAGGCACGCGGTTCGGTGCGCCGCGCCACGGGGCGGGTGGCGGGCTCGGGCGGGCCGATCTCGTTCTGGAACGCCTGCGCCGTCAGCGCGAAGCCCGGCAGCACCTGCGCGGCCACGCTCGAAAAGGCCCGCCCCGGCCCGTTCCAGAGCCCGTTCACCGTCACATAGCCGCCGCCGGGCAGATGGATCGGCACGGTGATGCCGTTCACGAACCCGCTTTGCGAGATGAACTCCACCACCGGGCGCGAATTGCGGGTGAGAAAGGCGGCGCTGAGTTCCCCCGCCTCGGCATCATAGCTCCAGATGAAGGGGGCGACCGAATTTACCGCGACCGCCTGCACCGGATCGACGCGGGCATAGCCGCGCCCGCACCAATAGTCGATCATGCCGGGGTCGAGATTGCGCACCTGCATCACCGCGGGGGGCATCACGGCGCCGTCCGCCTCGCGGCAGCGCGGCGTGTAATCATAGATCAACGCCGAAGCGCCGAAGCCGCGCGCGATCTCGAAGAAGCGGTCGATCTCCGCAGCCAGCGCTTTCAGGGGTCCTGCGCCCGTCTGCGGGGCAACCGTCGCCATGTTCGTGCGTCCTCTCACCTCCCGGACAGGAGCGGTCCGGGCCGTGCCACTATCAATCTTGATAGGTTACGCGGAAAGGGGCGATGCCACATTATCGGGCATCGGAGACGCAAAGAGGCGCCCGAAACATGAGAAACGATGCCGAAGCGTGGTGAACGGCCTGAAAATCGAGCAATCTTGCCCCGAACCTGCTCCGGCGCCCCGCGATCCGTGCCGCCGACAGAGGCTCGATTCGGTGCTCCTGCCCGGCCTTTCGCCATCCGCCGGACATCCGTCATCCAACAAGGAGTAGATCATGATCCCCAAGCTTTCCCCCGAGAGGGTCGCGCGCCGGGCCGCAACTGCGCTCGCCCTCGCCGCTCTGGCCGGGTTCGGTCCGACGCTGGCGCAGGCCGAGGGCGACCACCGCGGCGGCACGCTGCGCCTTGTCTCGGTCTCGTCGCAAGGCACGCTCGACCCGCACATCAACTACACATCGCAGTTCTGGCAGCTCTACGCCTTTCTCTATGACGGGCTCGTGGGGTTCAAGAAAGTGGGCGGTGCGGACAGCAAGGAGGTCGTGCCGGATCTGGCCGAGGCGATGCCGGTGATCTCGAACGACGGCAAGACCTACACTTTCACCCTGCGCAAGGGGATCAAGTTCTCCGACGGATCCGACATGACGGCAACCGATGTGCTGGCCTCGTTCCAGCGCATCTTCAAGGTGCTCGGCCCCACCGCGGGGACGTTCTACAACGGCATTGTCGGCGCTGACACCTGCCTTGCCGAGCCCGCGGGCTGCACCCTCGATGGCGGCGTGATCATCGACGAGGCGGCCGGAACGGTGACGATCAACCTCACCGCCGCCGATCCGGAATTCCTGTTCAAGCTCTCCGCCCCCCATGCCTCGATCCTGCCCTCGGAAACGACGCCGAAGGACAATGGCAACGAGCCGATCCCGGGCACCGGCGCCTATATGGTGAAGAGCTACGACGCCAACAATTCGATGGTGATCGTGCGCAACCCGGCTTTCAAGGAATGGAGCAAGGACGCGCAACCCGATGGTTATGTCGACGAGATCGACTACACCTTCGGCGGCACCGAGGAAGCGGCCGTCAATGCGATCATGAACGGACAGGCCGACTGGATGTTCGACACGCCGCCCGCCGACCGTCTGGCAGAGCTTTCGACCACGGCGCCCGACCAGATCCATCTCTCGCCGCTTGCCGCCTGGTGGTATGCGCCAATGAATGTCAACCTTGCGCCCTTCGACGATGTGCGGGTGCGTCAGGCGCTGAACTATGCGATCGACCGCGATGCGCTGGTGTCGCTCTTCGGCGGCCCTGCCCTTGCGCAGCCGGTCTGCCAGGTGCTGCCGCCCGAATTCCCCGGCCACGAGGACCAGTGCATCTACACCCAGGACCCGGGCACGAGCTGGAGCGCGCCGGACATGGAAAAGGCGCAGGCGCTGGTGGACGAAAGCGGCACCAAGGGCGCGAAGATCACCGTGGTGACCGAGGACAACGCCGCCTCGCGCGGGATCGGCACTTATCTGCAATCGGTGCTGAGCGATCTGGGTTATGACGCCGCGGTGCAGACGATCTCGGGCGACATCCAGTTCACCTATATCCAGAACACCAACAACAAGGTGCAGCTCTCGATCTCGCAATGGTATGCCGATTACCCGGCCGCCTCGAACTTTCTCAACGTGCTCTTCGGCTGCGACTCGTTCCACCCGGGCTCGGATGCCTCGATCAATATCTCCGGCATGTGCGATCAGGAGATCGACGCGCGGATGAAAGCGGCGATCGCGCTTGGCGCCACGGATCAGGCCGCGGCCGACAAGGACTGGGCGAAGATCGACGCGGCGGTGATGGAAAAATCCCCCGCCCTGCCGCTCTTCACCCCGCAACAGGTGGACCTGCTCAGCACGCGGGTGGGGAACTACCAGTTCTCGAGCCTGCATCATTGGCTGATCGCGAATGCCTGGGTGCAATGAGCCTCTATGAGAGCGAAGATCCGGACATGACAACCGATCTCGACACACCGCCCCCGGCCCCACCGGCCGGGGGTGATCCGGCCCCACCTCTCGGGCCCTGGCGGCGCGCTCTGCGGGGCCTCGCCTCCAGCCCCGCTGCCGTCCTCTCCGGGCTCGGCATCCTGCTGATCGTGCTCGCGATGGCGCTCGCCCCGGCCTATGCGAAATATGTGGCCAAGACCGATCCGTTCCGCTCCGGTCTGAGCGCCAAGATCATGATCGACGGCACGCGCGTGCCGGTGATGCAGCGTTCGACCGAGGGGCTGGGCCTCGGCGTCACGCCGATCGGGCCGACCTGGGGGCCGCAATATTTCCTCGGTGCCGACAACCAGGGCCGCGATGTCGCGGCGCGGTTTCTTTATGGCGGGCAGAACTCGCTTTTCATCGCCGGAGCCGCAACCCTCCTGTGCCTTGCCTGCGCGGCCCTTGTCGGCATCGTCGCGGGCTATGCCGGAGGCGCCATCGACGCGGTGCTCTCGAACCTGATCGACATGATCTGGGCCTTTCCGGTCTATCTGCTCGCGATCTCGCTTTCCATCGTGATGCTGGGCAAAAGTTTCGATTTCGGGCCGATCCACCTGTCCTCCTCAAGCCTGATCCTGCCTATCGTAATCATCGGGCTCGTCTATGTGCCCTATGTCGCAAGGCCCGTCCGCGGGCGGGTGATCGCCATCACCAACAGCGAATTCGTGCTCGCCGCACGCGCGCTCGGCATCCGCCCCTCGCGGATCCTGTGGCGCCACATCCTGCCCAATGTCGCCACCACGCTGATCGTCTTCGCGCCCATGCTGATGGCGCTCAACATCGTCACCGAAAGCTCGCTCTCCTTCCTCTCGGTCGGCGTGCAGGCGCCCAATGCGAGCTGGGGCACGATCTTGCAGGACGGGCAGGCACTGCTTTACTCCCGCCCCGTCGTCTCGATGGCGCCGGGGATCGCGATCATGGTGACGGTGATGCTGCTCAACCTCTTCGGGGACGTGCTGCGCGACATCCTCGACCCGAAATCGGTGCGGGGGCGCTGATGCTGGCGGCAATGCTCTCGCGCCTCGCGCGCATGGTGGTGGTGATGCTGGGGATCAGCATCCTCACCTTTTTGATCTTCTTCGCCACGCCGGGCGCGGACCCGGCCGCGCGAATTGCCGGGCGCAATGCCGCCCCCGAAACCGTTGCCGCGGTGCGCCACGACTTCGGCCTCGATCAACCGATCTGGGTGCAATACGGCGCGATGATGCGCAAGATGTTCATCACCGGCGATCTGACCTCCTTCGTCAACCGCGGCGAAAAGATCGTTCCCACGCTGCGCGCCGCCGCCCCGGTGACGCTCTCGCTCGTGGCCGGCGCCGCCGTCCTGTGGATGGCGCTGGGCGCGCTTACCGGCATTCTCGCCGCCGCGACCAGAGGCCGATGGCCCGACAAGATGCTGATGGGGCTCTCGATGATGGCCGTGGCCATGCCGGTGTTCTGGGTCGGCGAGATGGTCAACCTGATCACGCAAAGCCGGCTCCACAACACCTGGGCTTTCTCCTGGGTGCCCCCGCTCGGCTATGTGCCCTTTACCGAAAGCCCGCTGCGCTGGGCGCTGGCGCTCGTCTTTCCCTGGCTGACGCTCGCCTTCCTCTACATCGGGCTTTACGGGCGGATGCTGCGCACCGGCATCATCGAAACCTATCAGGAAGATTACATCCGCACCGCCCGTGCCAAGGGGCTGACGGCGCGCCGGGTGCTGCTCAAACACGCGACGCGCAGCGCGATCATTCCGGTCGTGATCATGTTCGGCATGGATTTCGGCGTGCTCGTGGGCGGCGCGGCGGTGCTGACCGAGGTGGTCTTCGGCCTCAACGGGGTCGGACGGCTCACCTATCAGGCGCTGAAAGTGCTCGATCTGCCGATGATCATGGCCTCGGTGCTTTACGCCTCGTTCTTTGTCGTGCTGGCCAATGCCATCGTCGACCTTCTGTGCATTCTGATTGACCCGAGGATGCGGCGCAAATGACCGACCCCACCCCCGCCGCCCCGATCCTGACAGTTCGCGATCTGCGCGTGTCCTTTGCGGGCGCCCGCAAGAGCTGGAACCGGGTGGTGCACGGCCTCTCGCTGGATGTGGCCGCGGGCGAAACCGTGGCGCTCGTCGGGGAGTCCGGTTCGGGCAAGAGCGTCACCTCGCTCGCGATGATGCGCCTGCTCGATCCGGCCACAAGCCGCATCGAGGGCAGCATTACGCTCGACGGGCATGAGCTGCTCGCCCTCTCCGAGGCCGACATGGTGGCCAAGATCCGGGGCCAGCGGGCCACGATGATCTTTCAGGAACCGATGACCAGCCTGCACCCGATCTACACCGTGGGCGATCAGCTGATCGAGGCCTTGACCTGTCACCGGCCGATGGCGGCCTCTGCCGCACGCAAGGCGGCAGTGGCGCTGATGGAACGGGTGCGCATTCCCGATGCCGCACGCCGTCTGGATGATTATCCGCACGCCTTTTCGGGCGGCATGCGGCAGCGGGTGATGATTGCGATGGCGCTCGCCTCGCGTCCGAAGCTGCTCATTGCCGACGAGCCGACGACCGCACTCGATGTCACGGTACAGGGCGAGATCCTGTCGCTTCTGAAGGAGTTGCAGGCCGAATACGGGATGGCGATGCTGTTTGTCACGCATGACATGGGCGTCGTTGCGGAAATGGCCGATCGCACTGTGGTGATGCTGCGCGGCGATGTGGTGGAGGAAGGGACGACGGAGCAGGTCTTCCGCGCCCCGCGCCAGCCCTATACGCGGGCGCTTCTCGCCTCGGTTCCCGCGCTCGGCTCGATGGCGGGCGAGCCGGTGCCACTGCGCTTTCCGGTGATCGACATTGCCACGGGCGCGGCCACGCCGGGCACACCGCTCGCACGCCAGCCCGACTTCTCGGCCCCGCTTCTGGAAGTGCGCGATCTGGTGACCCGGTTCGATGTGCGCGGCGGGCTCCTGCGGCGCAAGGTGGCCCGCGTGCATGCTGTCGAGAACCTGTCCTTCGCGATCCATCCGGCCGAGACGCTGGCCTTGGTGGGGGAATCCGGTTGCGGCAAGTCGACCACAGGCCGGGCGATCATCCGGCTCGCGGGAGGCCAGTCTTCCGGCTCGGTGCGGCTCGGGGCGACCGAACTTTTCGGGCTCGATGCAGCGCGGTTGCGGCGGCAAAGGCGCGAGATCCAGATGATCCCGCAAGACCCGCTCGCGAGTCTCAATCCGCGCATGACGATCGGCGAGGCGCTGGTGGAACCCTTCCTGGAGCATCGGATGGGCCCATTCGCCGCAGCGCGTGCCAAGGCGGCGCGACTGATGGATCAGGTCGGGCTCGCACCGCAGATGCTCGAACGGTTCCCGCATGAATTTTCCGGCGGGCAGCGCCAGCGGCTTTGCATCGCACGTGCCCTCATGCTGGATCCGAAGGTGATTATTGCCGATGAATCCGTCTCCGCGCTCGATGTCTCGGTGAAAGCGCAGGTGGTGAACCTGCTGCTCGACATTCAGGAGCGGACCGGCATCGCCTTTCTCTTCATCTCGCATGACATCGCCGTGGTGGAACGCATCAGCCACCGCATCGCGGTGATGTATCAGGGCGAGATCGTCGAGATCGGCCCGCGCGCGGCGGTGATGGAAACGCCGCTTCACCCCTATACCCGCCGCCTGATCGACGCGGTGGCGATCCCCGACCCGGCCCGGCGCCACCTGCGCCGCAGCCAGCCGCCATCAGACCTGATGAACCCGATCCGCGACCTTTCCTTCGTGCCCCCAAGCCGGCGCTACCGCGAGGCAACGCCCGGCCATTTCGTGCGCGAAGACTGATCGCTCAGCCTGCCAGAGGAAAAGATGCCCGTAATCCTGACCCGTTCCGCCCCCGCCACCGCGCCCCGCGTGGTGGTCGTGCCGCTCTGTGCGAACCTTGTGTTTGGCCCCCGCGCCACGGCCCTTGAGGCCGCCACGGGCGGTGCGCTCGGCCGCGCAATCACCGCCGCGCGCTTTGCCGCCGCCGAGGGCGCCTGCCTTGAGATCCTCGCCCCCGCGGGGATCGACTGCGCGCGGCTGATCCTGCTCGGTCTTGGCGCGGAGGAGAGCCTGAGCCCGCTTGTCGCCAACCGCGCCGGGGTGGCGCTGGCGCGCCATCTTGAGGCGCTCGGCGAAGATGCGGCGAGCCTCGTCCACGATCCGCTCGGTGCCGCCCCTGAAGCGCTTCTGGCCGCGCTCGTGCATGGCCTCCAGCTTGGCAATTACCGCTCCCCGCTCACGCCGCAGGGGGTGGAGCCCTTCGCACTGACCCTCGCGCTCGAGACCGATCTCGAGGCGACGGCAGAGCTGGACCGGATCGAGGCGCTCGCCGCCGGGGTGACGCTCGCGCGCGATCTGGTGAACTCTCCCGCAAGCCATCTCCACCCCGAAAACTTCGCCGATTTCCTCGCCCCCCTGGCCTTGGCGGGGATCGAGATCACAGTGATGGGCCCGGAGGAGCTCGCGCGCGAAGGCATGAATGCGGTGCTTGCCGTGGGGCAGGGCTCGGCCCGGGGGCCGCGCGTGATCGTGCTGCGCTACTGCCCCGAGGGCAGCCCCGCGGCGCCGATCGCGCTCGTCGGCAAGGGGATCTGCTTCGACGCGGGCGGGCTCTGCATCAAGACCGGGCCGCAGATGTTCGGCATGCGGGCCGACATGAGCGGGGCGGCGGCGGTTGTGGGCACCATGCTCGCGCTCGCGCGGCAGGGCAGCGGCGAACATGTCGTGGGCGTTCTGGGCATCGCCGAGAACATGCTCTCGGGCACCTCCTACAAGCCCGGCGACATCGTCACGACCATGTCGGGCAAGACCGTCGAGGTCTACGACACCGACTGCGAGGGGCGCATGGTTCTGGCCGACATCCTCTATCTTGCGGCAAGCCGTCATGCGCCCCGCGTGATCGTCGATCTCGCGACACTGACCTATTCCGTGATGCAGGGGCTCGGGCATGTCTTTGCCGGGCTGTTTGCAACCGACGATGATCTTGCAGCCGAGCTTCTGGCGGCAGGAGAAACGGTGGGAGAGCGGTTCTGGCGCCTACCGCTCGATCCGGCCTACGAAGTCGAACTGCGCTCCCCGCTCGCAGATCTGCGCCAGCATGCCGCCGACCTTCATGACGGCGATGCCCCTCATGCCGCAGCGTTCCTGCGGCAGTTCACGCAAGATCGCCGCTGGGCCCATCTCGACATCGCCGGCAAGGAACTCGCCGAGAAGGATCTTCCGCTTGCGCGTCGCGGCGGCACCGGTTTCGGCGTACGCCTGCTTGAGGAATGGATCACGGTTCAGGCACATCGGCCGGTTTCGCGAGCACCTTGACGCGAACCCGGCCGCGTATCGGGGCCGTGTCCATCCGCCGATGAGCTTCCCTCAGGCGGCGTGCTGCGCGGGCGGTCCTGGCTCCAGGTAGATGGAATCCTGCGGGCCGCGACTCATGCAGTAGATATGCCAATGCGCGAGGCAGAGCGCCAGGAACTCGGCAGGTGGCAGCGCGCGGTCGCCGAGCGCGCGATTGGCATGTTGGGCGCGGCGATAGGCCGGGATCAGCGACCAATACCCCTTCCCGGCAATCGCCCGCATCAGCCGCGCCCAGATCCTCGCCTGCCCGATCGCCGCACGCGCCCCGACAACCGTGCCGCGGGATTGGTACCGACTGGTATCGGCGCGGCGCTGCTCGCGCTGCGCGCGGAAGGCGCGCTCAAAGAACGCATCCGGGTCGAAGACCCGTTCGATCAGGGCGCGGTGTCCCGCCTTGAGCTGTTCGCGGGTCATCTGCTTGGGCTCAAAGGCGCAAGCGGGATCCTCGGGATAGAGCCGGCCCTCGGCCGCGAGCCGGTCGTAAAGCGGCGTCGTCGGCAGCGGCGCCAGAATGCCGATGCTCGGCAGCGCGATCGCGCTGTCGTGGATGAACTGATACTGCGCCTCGAAGATCTCGGGCGTATCTTCGTCGAACCCGACGATGAAGCCGCTTGTCAGGGTCAAACCGGCATCGCGGATCCGCCGGACCTTGGCAACAAGGGAATCCCCCTTCAGATTCTGGGTCTTGCGGGTTTCTTTCAGCGACGCGAGATTGGGCGTCTCGATGCCGACGAACACGCGGTTGAGAGAGGCCGCGCGCATCAGATCGAGCAGATCGGGCGCATCGGCGAGGTTGATGCTTGCCTCGGTCGCAAGCAGCAGCGGCCGCGGCAGCGTCTTTTGCCACTCTGCAATCGCCTCCAGCAGCTTGCGCGCCTCGCGCTTGTTGCCGATGAAATTGTCATCGACGAGAAAGCAGTTACGGAACCCGGCATCGACCACATCCTGAAGCTCGGCGATCACCTGGGCAGCGGTTTTCATTCGCGGGACCCGACCGAAGGTGACGATGATGTCGCAGAACTCGCACTGGAACGGGCAACCGCGCGAAAACTGGATCGAGGCAACGCGGTAGCGTTCGCTCTTGATCAGATCGAGCCGCGGCTTCGGGATTTTTGTCATGTCGCTGCGCGCAGTCTGGACATAGCGCTTCAGCGTCGGCCGCCCCGCGGCAATGTCTTCCAGATAGGCGGGCCAGGTGGTTTCGGCCTCACCGATGAACACAGCGTCGCAGCGGTTCTCGAAGGCAGGCTCGTCACAGGTGACAAGCGGCCCCCCCACGACGATCTGCGCCCCGAGCCCGCGCACCGCCTCAAGGATGCGGTACATGTGCCAGCGCTGCACGATCATGCCGGTCACGCCGATGACATCATATCCGCGCAGCTCGTCGTAAGCGATCTCCTCGACATTCTCGTCGATGATCCGGATCTGGTGCCGCGGATCCGCGAGGCCCGCCAAAGTGGCCAGGCACCCCGTGAGATTGTTGCATCTGACCGGCCCCCCGTAGAGGTCGATCGCATAGTCATTGCTCCAGATTGAAGGATTGAACTTCGGATTGATGATGCAGATGCGCAGGATACGCCCTGCCTTGTTGCCCACAGCCGAGTCACTCATCCTGATCTCCACGGCCGTCATCCTTCTGGTTCCATCCTTCTGGTTCGCGCGTAGCCCAGCCGAAGCCTGCCTCACCGTAACCGTTGCCACAATAGAACATCACCTGCCGCCCATCCGTAAGGCGCAGAACGAAAGGATAGCATTGCATCTGTCCGTCCCAGTCGTCGGGCGCCGGGGAGGAGCAGAACCCCTGCCGCTCGTCCTCGCGCCGCCACTGCGCGCCATCGCGCGAGCGCGCATAGCCGAGCCGATACCGGCGCAGACCAGGATCCGCCTGCGAATAGGGACCGCGCGCACTGAACCACATTTCGAACCCGCCCGATCCTTCGAGCACCGTAGGGCGCGCCAGACCGGCCTCGCCCGGCGCCCGCAAGATCGCCGGGGACGGATCAACCGTCCAGAATTCGGCATCCTCCGAGCGCGCTGACCGAATGCAATACCGTGCATCCGGTTTGGGTTGCGCCTCCGGCACCCATTGGGTGAAGGCGGTGAACCACATCCGCCAGCCCCCCCCGGCCAGTTTCCGGATGCAGGGAAGCGTGACCGGATAGCCGTTGTTGGCGGCCGAGGTCAGCAGCGTGTGCGGCGGCAGGAAGGTTGCGCCTCCGTCCTGGCTTGTCATCACCTCGATCGCGGCATCGTAAAGGCGCCCGTGCAGCGTGAGCGACGAGGTGGCAAGCAGCAGCCTGTCTCCGTCCCAGAGCGCATCGCAAGGGCCAATGCCCGACAGGCCGCCGCGCGCGATGGCCTGGATCGCCGCCGGTTCGATCTGCGGCGACCGCACGATCTTCATGCCGTCTTCAGGATCGCACTCCATCACCTGAATGATGGAGATGTTCGCCCGATCGCGACAGGAGATGGCGATGCGCACCAGCCCGTTCGGCAATTGCCAAGCGGTAGGGCATTGCACGAGCCGGACGCCCTGAAGATCGTCAGGGCCAAGAATTCGCCCCCGGCGCCGCCATAGGGAAGATATGGTCTGCCGCATCATGCGTCCCAGTACTCGCCGACGCGACGCACGATACCCGCCTGGCGCAACGCGTCGAGCTTGGCGGCGCCAGGAAACTGCCGCCGGTATTCCTGTAAAATCGCAGCTTCGCTCTCGGCCTCTTCCCCTTCCGCGAGCCCGGCCCAGCGCGACCATTGCCACGCCTGCCTGGATTTGGGATCTTGGTTCAGAAGCGCTTTGGCTTCGACGGTGAAACGCGCCTTCCGGACAAACCGGCCGGGCGTCGTGAACCAGAAATGGACCAGCAGCAGTCCGTTGGTCAGCGGCGAGATTTGTCGCTGGCCCAGAGTGTCGCAGGTGCCATGACCTCCGGGGGCATAGGCCGCCACCCGATCAGGACGGGCCAGAACCTTGGGGGCAACCTCGGTCATGATCAATGGCAGGCTGTCGTCGCTTTCATATTCCGAAGGGGAGGTTTTCACCGGCTTAGCCACAATCGAGAATGCGGCCAGCGCCTCCGGGTTGGACGGCGGCGGCGGGATCGGTTGCCCGTCTTGAAAAATGGCGTTGCGCCGTGCGATCTGAAACGAAGCCTGCGTATCCGGCGCCGGCAGTGCGGCCTCCAGAGGGCGCGCAGCATAGAGGAACTCATCCGCATCCAGCCTGACCACCCAGTCCGGCGCGAAGTGGTCGCGCGAGGCCGCGAGCATCCAATCGCCGATCTCGGCCGTCCTGAGGACGGTCGCATCGACCAGCGCGCTCATCTCATATTTGCGAATGACGAAACGTCTGTCGCCCCGGTAGCGCTCCAGCCGTTCGGATGTGCCGTCCACCGAAGCCATGTCTGCGATGACAAACCCGTCGATCCCAAGCGCGAGATGGTAGGCGATATGCTGGTCGATCAGTTCAACTTCGTTGCCGACCTGGATATTGGCCACGATGGTCATGCGACATTCTCCCCCGGCGGCACCATCTCGAGGTCATAGCCCTCGGCCTGATAGAGCGGGCGAAGCCCGAAAATGTCGAGGCAAAAAGCAAAGGCTTCCTGCTGCCAGGGCGCCCAGTCGGCAAACAGGGCCGCGGGCTCGGTCGGGCGTGGGCGCGCGTTATGGATATTGCGTTTGGAGTCGGCAAAAACGCTGTCCAGATAGGCGTCAGAGCTGTCGATCACCCCGCCCCCAAGCCGATCCAGAAGGGCGCGAAAAGTCTCCGGATCACGCGTGACATCTTCTTGCCGGACCGATCCGGCAAAGGCCGCGACCCCCTGTTCCAAAAGGGTGTCCCGGGCCGCAAAATCCGCGGCGAGGCCGCGGAGCGTCACACAGGCGCCGAAAAAGCTCAGCACTTCGAGGTCCCCGGGGTAAAGACCGTGCCGCGCTGCGATCCGTTCGAACACTGCAAGGCCGGTATCGGCAATGCGTCGGGTGATCCAGTGCAACTCGTTTAAGTCGAGACGGAAACTCAGCTCGAACTGACCCGCCCCGGAATTGACGAGGTTCACCGGGTGCCGGATCAGGTTCACGATCCGCAGCTTGCGGTTCAGCCGGGTCAGATCCGCCGCGAGGCCCGGCAGGTCACGAAGCCGGAACGTGTGGACCGAGCCGATCAGCCGCGCGTCCCCCTGCGCTTCAAACGGCAGGTAAAGATCGGCCGGCCGGAGGATAGCCCGCGCATCATAACCCGCGCGGAACCGCGCAAGCATGGCGAATATACGGGTGAAATCCTTGCGCGCGAGCAGCTCCGTGAGGTCGTAGGGCTCGTGCTGGTCCGCCAGCAGCGCGGCACTCGAATGAAGGCAGACGATCTTTGGATGACGATTGAGGTTGTGGGCCAGCCAGTGGCTCGCGCTCCAGCCATGGCTGGTGACGATGAACCAGTTCGGAGCTGGACATTTGGTGTTGGGCGCAATCGTCCCGGCCGGGCCTTTTGGCATCATGGCTTCACCGGGCGCTCGGCGCGGATCCGGGCGCCTTGCCCTGGCCCGGGTTCTCGTGCGGGAACGGCTGGTCCGGCACTGGACGCCCCAGAAATCCGCACAGCGAGCGCCAGTCGCGCTCCTCGGTCAGATCAAAGGAATGGAAGCGCTCGCAGCCGTTGAAATGCGCCAGGATGGCGGCGTTCATGCCTTCATAATAGCGCAGCATCGCGCCTTTCTGGGCCAGCGGGTCCGTGATGCCCCATTCCCGCCTTACGATCATCGCCGCACCATATCCGCCCGCGGCATGAAATGCGTCCAGCATGGGAGCCGGCCCTTTGCTCACCTTTGCGAGCTGGTTCAGGATCGATTGATACCATTGCTCCGGCGCGCGGATCGTGTGCAGGAACCGCGCTTCAGGATAACGGCGCGAGAGCCAGAGATAGAGGTCCGTCCCCCCGAAGGGCATATCGGCGAAAGCGTCAAAATGGCGGATGACGCGGGCGATCTCGTCGGTATCTCCCAGAACTTTCAGTGCCATCAGGAAGTTGCTGTGATTGTTGCTCGACGCCCCGCGGCAGACTTTGTAGCCCAGCCGCTGCAACGCAACCTCAAGCGACGTGGTGCCGGTTTTGGGAAAGCCGAGGCAGAACACCTTGCCGCGGCCGGTATCGTCCTCGCTCACCGGTCGGCCTCGGCGGCACGGCGTTGCTGGGCGGCGGCAAAGCGGCTGCGGATCGTTCCCCCCCGCAAACCCTCATGGGGCAGGTCGAGATCGACCGGGGACGGCGCCGCCCCGACCCGGAAGTCGAGGCAATAATAGGCATTGCCGAGCATCCATTCGACCCGGACCTCCTGCGCAACATCCGGCAAGGCCGCAATCGGCGGATCATAGGCCATCAGCGGGTTGTCGTTGACCACCATCTGCCCAGTCAGCGTCGGCCGCAGCCAGGGCGCATAACCTTCATCGACAATGACGATGCGGCCCCCGGTGCGGGTCACCCGCGTCATCTCTGCGATCGCCCGCACGGGATCGCCAAACTGGTTGAACCCGCCGGTGCTCAGCACGGCATCAAAGCTCTTGTCCGCGAAGGGAAGATAAAGCGCATTCGCCCCGCACCAGATCGTCCGGCACCCCGTGCCGGGACCTTCCGCAGCCAGCCGGTCGGCCCCATGGGCCAACAGCTCCATCGAAAGATCGGTGTTGTAGAGGATGCCCCGCGGCAGGCGCGCCTGCAGCAGCCGCGTATTTGCCCCTGTACCGCAGGCATTGTCCAGCACCACCGCGTCCGGCGCCAGATCGAGCTTGTCCACGACGCGGGCGCGCAGCTCTGCCTCATCGCTGCCGAAGGCGCGGAAGGTCCATTTGAGAAATGCTTCCTCAACAGCATAGAGCGGCCGGTCGAACCGCGGCAGCTCCGGGTCATCCGCCCGCGGCCGTGGGTGGACCAGATCCGCAATGCCGTTTTCGATCTGGTAGACGGCGCCGCTCACCGGCTCGATCAGGGAGGCCCCGTCCGCGCCGGTCTGCAACGGCGCATGATGGACCGGATCAAGATAGGCAGGGAGAAGGGCATCATCCTGCATCACGGCGGTGTCAGGGGTGTCGCTCATGGCCAAAGAGGCTTCTCCTTTCGGGCATTTCATCTGCCGACACGGGCTGGAAGAAGCATCCTTCCAGGATGTCGCTCCGCAAGTCTGTCACGTTCTGCTCGAACAATGCTGGTAGGAAGTGCGGATATGACCCGGTGTAATGGGTCAGGAAATTCAGTTCAATGCCGGCGCGCGAAAAGGTCTCGCGCTCATAAAGAACGGTGCCGCCGGGCGCGTTGATGTAACGGGTTCCGCCCTGCCTGCGGACGATCTCAAGGATCCGTTGCTGCGCGCCAAGACCTGCGGGCAGATCAAGTGCGCTGCTGCGGCAGATCCTGCAGTCAAAGCCCAGCGCCTGCGCGACGATCCGCAGCGATCGCTCGAGATAGGGGACCAGCGGCCCTTCCGGGCTGTCGAGCAGATCGACGATCTGCTGGCGAAGGGGCGTATCGCCGCGCAGCGGCGCGGGCAGTTTGCGGCATTGCGCATTGAGCCGCCCTGCCGCATCGGGGGCGAGGCGCATCTCGCGGATCAGGCTGTCGCGCGGTGCGGGCTCAAGCGGCAGGGTGATCCAGCGCCCCGCGCCGGCAAGCGCACACCGATGCACCCGACCGCGCCGCGGAAACTGCACGCAATCGAGGATCACGAAGACATCTGCGGCAGCGAGCAGCCGGTAATAGCCGGCATAGGGAAAGAAATAGGGCTGCATTACCGCAACGGTCGTCATGGCCGACTGCTCCCTCTGCCCGGCGGCTAGCCCAGAAGGGTCCGCGCGAACCGCCGCGCTCCGTTTGGCAGGACTCGCCCCCCCCGCGCCACAGCGAGCGCGCCATCGGCGATCGTCTCGGTAACCACGGTGCCGGCGCCGATGATGCAGCCTGACCCCACGCTGAGATTGTCCGCAAGCCCGGTCTGACCCCCGAAAAAGGTGCAATCGCCGATGCGCGCATTGCCGGCGATGCCGCAGAAGGAGGCGAAGAAGCAAAAATTCCCCACCTGCGCGTGATGGCCGATATGAACCTTGCTCCACAGGATCGAGCCCGTGCCGAGCTTTGCGTAGGGCTGGACGGTGCAGTCTTCGAGAATCACCGAGTTCTCGCCGATCTCCGCGCCGCTCACATGCGAGGACGGGTGAATGTAGCTGGCGAAACGATAGCCCTTCTCCTTCGCCTCGAGATGGCGGTCACGGCGAAACGTGTTGTTGCCGCGATAGCTCACCGGCCCGAGGATGCGGACCTGTTCGGGCGGGAAAGCGGCGCAGACATCGTCCCATGCGGCGACGGGCAGCCCTTTGAACGCCCCTGAGGGCGGCAGATAGGGACGGTCGACGGTGAACCCAACCAGATTGAAATCCGGATCCTGCTCAACGTAATGTGCCATGACTTCGGCGATCTGGCCGACACCGAACAGAATGATGTCCACTTTCGAGCCCCTCACATGTTGACCCCAGAAGCTGATGGCATGCCCCCGCGCGATCCCTCGGGGCGTATTCCCGTTGCCAGGCCAAGTCTGCCACGGGCCGAGACCCTTGTGCCATATCTGCGCCGGATCGACGAGACACGAATTTACTCCAATCACGGCCCGCTGGTGGACCTGTTCGAAGCGCGGATCGCAGAGCGACTCGGCCTTGGGAAGCACGCCGTCCTCTCCTGCAATTCCGGCACGATGGCCCTGGTCGCCGCAATCCGCGCGGAGCGCAACCTGTCGGGTCACCGGGGCCGTCTGTGCCTGCTGCCCGCCTACACGTTCGTCGCGACGGCGGGGGCGGCGCAATCTTGCGGCTATGACTGCCATCTCCTCGATATCGCCCCGGACACCTGGGCGGTCGAGCCGGCCGCGCTGCGCCATCATCCGCGGCTTTCAGAGGTCGGCCTCGTGCTGCCCGTCGCGCCTTACGGACGGATGATCGACCTGCAGGGATGGCAGGAATTCCATGACAAAACCGGAATCCCGGTGGTGATCGACGCGGCAGCCTGCCTCGACCGGCTGATGCATCCCGGCACGGTGCTGCCACGCTCGATCCCGCTCGCCGTAAGCCTGCACGCCACCAAAAGCTTCGGTTGTGGCGAAGGAGGGCTGGTGCTGTCGCGCGATACCGGATTGCTGCGAGAGGCCTACAAAGTGCTCAACAACGGCTTTTTGGGGTCGCGCGAGGCACAGACGGCCGGCTTGAATGGCAAGATGAGCGAATACGCCGCCGCCGTCGCCCTGGCCGAACTCGATGGCTTCGCGCGCAAAAGCGCGCAATGGACGAAGGTTGCCGTCGCTTATGCCGACGCCGGAAGAGAAACAGAGGTGACGCTCTGGACCGCGCCTCAAATCTCGGGATGCTACGCGCTGGTCGAGGCGGCGAATGCCGGGCACGCCGCCGCGATGAAGGCGCGGCTGGTCGCGGCGGGGATCGACTTTCGCAACTGGTATGGTGGGGGTCTGTCCGCGCATCCAGCCTATGCCCGGCTCTCACATGATCCGCTTCCGGTCAGCGCCGATGTGGCGGCACGCATCATCGGCCTTCCCTGCTTCACCGACCTCGCCAAAGCGGATATCGGCCGGATCGTCGCCTGCCTGTCCCCCCCGCTTGCAGCACAGATGCAAGCCTCTCGCAGTTGAGCATTCAGGGGGGCTCGCCCCCAGCTGGCGGCCATGCCCTTCGCGGGAGGTCATCGCACCGCTGTGGTCCCCGTCGAGCCAGTAGGCGCGCCAGAGGCGGCGCGAGCGCAAAACCCGAAGGCTCAGCCAGGCAGAACGGATTCGATCTTTTGCCACCAGAAGGACAGGGAAAGCCTGTTGGCGCTTCCGCCCTCCCCGCCCTGCCAATGTGGCCCCGCGATCGCCTCCCGCCACCAGAAATACAGCTTCTCGAGGGTGAGCGTGCCTGCATTCCAATCGTCAACGAAGACGACCGGCAATTCCGAATAGGCGCCTGCGATACCCTCCTGCCGCCGCAGGATCGGAATTGCGCCATGGATCATGCTCTGCCAGGATTTTGGCGCCGGATCGACGCCCCCCCCCTCGACGCAGAGCACGAAGGCATGCGCTTCCACCTGACGCAGGAATTCCGGCTCCGGCACCTCCTCGTGCAGGACGGTGACGAATTCGGCCCAGGGCCCGGTCGCCCATTGCATGACCCTGCGCCGCGCGTCCCATTGCGGCCCCTGACGCATACGATGTGCGCAAAGCACGCGGAGCGGACGCTCGGCAAGTGGCGGAACGGATGGAAAGGCGAGGGGCCTGTCGAGGCTGTCGGTATTCACGAGGCCCAGGGGCAACGGGCTCATCGCAGACCGGGAGTCATCCACCAGGTTTTCGGCGAACCAGTGCAACAGAAGCGGATGGTCAAGGATGGTCGCGATCTGGGCCTGTTCCGCAGCGTTATAATCGCGCCACCGCTTGTCGGTTTGCCGGGGCAAGGTCACGTCTTCCGACCCGCTGACCAGAACGAAGGGCCGCGTCAGTCGGGGCAGCACTTCCGTTGCGAAATAGGAGAGCGCGCCGAAGGGGTCGCGCATCGACAAAAAGAGGTGCCTCGGACTCTCGCACTGGTCTTTTCTGACAATGCATATGCGGGGTTCGCGATTGTCGCTCAGGACGACCCAGTCGCAGAGCGCTGCGATGCCGGTGATTTTGTAGGCATCCGCGCCTTTTCCCTTGGGAAAAAGGCGCGTCGACAAGAACAGTTCCGTCACCAGGCGACATCCCGCAACTCGGCCAGCAGACGGGCAACATCCTGCGGCAAAGCCAGTTCGGCCGCCTCCTCCCGGTGACGCGGAATCGCCGGATCGAAGAACGTCATGGCCTGGTCCGCAGGCAACCCCGCATGCACCAGAAGTTTCCGGATCCGCCCCTCCATCTCGGCGCTGTCGCTTGAGAATTCCACGATGGGAACCCCGTATTTCCGGTGCAGCGCGATCAGGGCACTGTTGTAGGCCTTCCAGATGGCGAAGCACTTGTCATGATCAAACCCGTTCCGCAGGAAAATGGATTGTGCCACCTGCACCGGGTCGCGGAAAATGCCGACGCCCGACCAAGAGGGCAGCGCCTCGATCCATCCTTCGGCGACAAGCAACATGCGCGGTTCCTTCAGCCCCCAGAGCGCATGGGGCGCACGGGATTCGATGAAAAGGTCGCGCACCGCCTTGTGAAGTTGCCCCCAGACGATGCTGGGGGGCGGCGCATGCCATGCGCCGCCATTCTCCTGCAGCAGGTTTTCATGCATGAAAATCACCGCTGGCGGCTCCTGAAGCCCCTTGGGATTGTGCTCAAACGGAGTGTCCAGGGTGCGCCCGAGATAAAGCCCCGCCTCCTGGAAGCTGCCCGCCAGCGCGCTGGTGCCGCTTCGGTGCATGCCGAAGATCAGGATCCCATGGCTCGAAACTCCGGAGAGGGCAGCCTGCGAAAGCGTCAATTCTTGCTCCTTGCCGTGCGCGCAACGACTCTTGTCCTGCATTTCTCGTGTCTTACATCTTTTTTCAGAGCGCGACAGCGCTTCTTCGCATTCTTGCGCGAACCGCGGGCAGACCCGATTTTGCGCTTCGAATGAGAGCGGCCTGCGGCTTCGGCGCGCCGCAGCCTCGTAGGTATTCCCCAACGAAACCTCCATCCTGCGCCTGATCGGCCCTCGCCATGGTCACTCGGACCGATGGCGTTCCCATGGCTCGATGCTGGGCGCATGGAGGGCACGATCTGCACAGAACTCAACGGCCTGTGCGCGGCGCTTCTCTGGGCCCGCAAGCGGCCAATGATCTAAGGCATCCCGCAGATCGAACTGCCGAAGTCACCGCCCCCGCGCGATAGGTACCTGACGCGAGACGAAGCGCGTCGGCTGCTCGACGGCGCGCAAGACCCGCATGTCAAGCTCGCGATCTTGCTCGCGCTCATTACTGCCGGGCGGATCGGCGCGATTCTGGAGCTGACATGGACCGGGTGGACATGCAGCGCCGCATGATCAAGCTCGCTACAAATGACATCGGCCCCAAGAAAGGCGCGCCACAGTGCCGATCAACGACACGCCGATGGCCGCATTGCAGACGGCTCGGATCGGCAGAAGCTGTTTCGCCGTCTTGGCAGACGGGTGATAGAAATCGACCGCGTCGGCAAAGCGCAGACTGTGCTCTTCCCCGATCAGATATTTGCGGACCTGAAGCTCTGTTTCGTCGTTTATCCAGTCCCGCGCGCCAGCTTCAGTAGTCGCTCGCGTGCTTTGGCGGTATGGACCGGCGATCGGTCGGCCATTGTAATCGACCCAGCCTTTGACCCAGTAGACGGAACCACGCTTGTAGATTTCGAGCGGCATGCCTGTCCTTCCTCGAAAATGGTGTCGATCTGAGCGGGCGTGATCAGCATGGTGCGTCCGACCCTGAAGAAAGCGCCGGTGTCGTTCGCCCTCCCTCTCAGCGTCCGCTCGGAAATCACGATCCCCATCCCCGCCATTACCTCTACCCATTGCGCGGGCGTCCTGCCCTTGTCGAGGATCTCGGATTGCTCCACCTGATCCGCACCCATCAGACCCTCACCCTTTTGAACCGCCACCGAGGGTCTTTTCTCGGGCGGTGACGGTGAACAGGGAGACATATTTCTCCCAAGCCCCACTGGGATCTTCGGGTTGCGTTTGCCCGGAGCCGTGAAGATGTGATCGAGCATGTCTTCGCGGATCAGGTAGCGCACGTTCGACACGGGGATGCCGACCCGTTCGGCCAACTCCTTCGGTGTCTCCAGCAACTTTCCCATGCTTCGCCTCCTCAAGTCGTACGCTTACGAACAGAGGCGCAGGAAATCTTTTTGCATTCAGAATGAAACAAAACTACGCTGAAGCTGCATTAATCAAGCATCTGGCCATCTTTCGTACCTTCATTTGATACAAATGACTACGAATGAGGTCAATACGAATACAAACGAAAGTTACGCATGACCGTATCCGGCCTTGGACATCGCCTCGCGGCCGTAAGAAACATGGCCCGTCTCTCGCAAGAAGAGATGTCGCAGAAACTTGGCATCAGCCGCAGCGCCTATCAGAACTACGAACGCGGGCAGCGAGACCTGACGGCGCAATTGTTGCTCGCGATCTACGCGGCCTTCGATGTCGATCCGCTCTGGATGCTCGAGGGCGACACCGACGCCGGCAAGAGCCGTAGACACGAAGCGATCGCGGTCGCTTATCGCAAGATCGGCATAGCCGTCGAGCGTCGGAGCATCGAGCGCGGTTTGACCTTGACGCCCGAAAAGAAGTGGGACGCCATCGAATTCTTGTTCGATGAGTTCCTGAACACCGATGCCTCTGCCGTCGAAGGCAGGGAGCCGGACCGCACGAGAATTGACAGTGTACTGAGGTTGGTGAGTTGAAGCTGGATCAAGAAATCCCCGAGGAAGTCAGAAAACTGCGCCCGCGCAAATTACGGCCTGGTCAGGACGCAGAGCGTCTGCTGGCGCACACCTGCGGCGCCGAGGGAAACCCGAACCCTTCGCGCCAGCGTCGGGGCCTCCGCCCGAAGGCCGACAGCATCAATGCCATTCGCTGCGCGGACTGCGGCCAAGTCGAATACCTCACACGAGAGGACTGCCGATGCGGGCACTATCTTGTCGGACAGCTCCAGGATGAACACCTCGCTTGGGAGCAGGATCTGCTTCAAACCCAAGAGCGTCTTTCGGCCGCAGCGGATCGGCGCTTGAGGCCATTCCGGCTCGCGATGCTGGCCGGCCTGCCCTTCGTGGCTTTGCCGCTTCTGTATGTGGGTTTCTCGGGCGCAGCCTCGTCCTTCGATGTTTTGCTATGGATGTTCCCAGGCTTGGCGCTTTTCGGCCTGGGGGGCCTCGTCGAAGCGAAAGTCGTCGCGAGAAGCGATGTTGTCACCAAAACCATCGCAAACGCCACGTTCGAGCAGTTCTTGAATGAGCGTTGAGTGAGAGCTTTGGAACGGCATATGGAGTTGGAGAGCGTCGGCGCAACGGGCGGTGAGCGGCCGGTGAGACTGCCGCACCGCAACCACAGCAACACTGTTAAAGCGGACACTCACGCGGGCCGTAGCGGCGAATAAGGATGAAACTACCTGACAGGCGGGAAGCGGCGGCTTGATTATGCGGTCATGCGTCCCTACGCTTTGGCAATGCGATTTCTCAGCCATTTGTGGAACCATCGCTGTCGCTTAACGTCATCAAGTCCATCAGCTTGAACGCCATGGCCAAACCGGTCTGGCGGATCAGGCAAGGATGCACGGGAAATCTCGTCGATCGCCTTCGAGGCGGTGAAGCGCATCGATGCCCTCTTCGATATCAAGCGCGAGATCTCCGGCCTCGACCCCGCCGCCCATCTGGAAGCCCGCAAGGCCCGCTCGGCCCCGCTGGTCGCGGCCCTGGAACGCTGGCTTCGGCAAACCCGCCTCCTGTTCTTTGATCATCCCTATAATCTGTGCCTCGGTGAAACGGCTTTTCCTCATCTCGTCTGCTCCTTCAGGTTGGGCAGACTCTACATCAGACTGAGGGAACTTCCGGGGGGCAGGTTATAATGTATGGGGTCTGGCCGGTTCGCTATGAGTTAAGTATCGTTAGGGTTGCGGCATGGTTTTCACAAATTGTGAGTGAGGCGCAGTTGGCAGACGAAGAGGAACTCTTTCAAGCGATTTCTGACTTCATCAACACGATAGCGTTGCTGCCTTCGTCAACATGGAGATCAAACAGATAGAACGCGTCTTGCTGTTTAGCGAACCGACACCTTTGCAGTATTCGGAAATTACGGAAAAGCACAATGTTGTCTTGGTTACGTTCGCTGAGGTTGCAGAGCAACTCGCTGAGAAGGCTATCGATGTCAAACGAGATTTTTGACACCAAAAAGATGCCCCGCCCGCGCCCGGTTTTTCGAAGCGGCTCATTCGCGAGAAATGCTTCGCTTCTGCTCAAAGCTTGGTTTGAGTGTGCGCTATGGCTACGGTCGTGTTCGCGTCCTGCTGCGACGGGAGGGATGGGTGATCAACATGAAGAAGACCCGCAGGATTTAAAATGAGTTGGGCCATCAGCTCGGCCTTGTTGCGTAAATGCGGCGAAAGCCCGTTTTGTCCGCTCTGTTGACCTCTGAAGTCCCAGAATTTGCGCTTGCAGCGAATGGCCGGTCTGAAGGGCCGCATCGCGGCACCAATTGGTACCGGCGAGAGTCCGTAAAGGGCCGAACTCGCCTATCCGTAGGGCGAGTCGGTTGAGACAGCCGAGCCTGAAAGGCGCGATCCCGGGCCATGGCGCCGCACGCAGGCTGAAACCTGACATAAGGTCGAGTCACTTGTCAAGAACGGACGGCAACTTGACATTACATCTTGCGATTCGTGTGGAACCTGACATAACGATTTTGATAATTCAAAAAATGGGCAGTTGTTGACATATGGACCTGCAAGACTTTCGGGCTGGCGCCTACGAAGACCGGTATGAATACCGCGCCTTCCGCCCCGAGCCGATCTGCCACGAATGGGTGATCGCTGACCCCGAGTTGAGCGACTTGCTCGGCCGCGCCGATCGCGCCTTGGGTGAACTCAACGCCTTTGGCCAGCTGGTGCCCGACATCGACTTTTTCATCCGCATGTATGTGGCCAAGGAAGCGACGCAATCAAGCCGGATCGAGGGCACGCAGACCAATATCGAAGACGCTTTCAAGGACGCCGCTGACCTGACCCCCGAAGAGCGCGACGACTGGAGCGAGGTGCAGAACTACATCCGCGCGATCAACACGGCAATCGAGAGTCTGAAAACCTTGCCCCTGTCATCGCGGCTGCTGCGCCAGACCCACGCGATCTTGCTGGATGGGGTGCGCGGCGAGCACAAGCAACCGGGCGAATTTCGGACCAGTCAGAACTGGATCGGGCCAAGCCTGAGGAACGCGGTCTTCGTACCGCCGCACCATGAGCATGTGCCTGGGCTGATGAGTGATCTGGAGCGATTCCTGCATGCGCAGGATATTTTCGTGCACCCGCTCATTCGCATTGCCATCGCGCATTACCAGTTCGAAACGATCCACCCTTTCCTTGATGGCAACGGGCGGTTGGGGCGGCTGATGATTTCGCTCTACCTCGCCTCGGAAGGGCTGATGCGGCAGCCGGCGCTCTACCTGTCGGACTATTTCGAACGCAACAAGACGGCCTATGTCGATGCCATGATGGCCGTGCGCCAGGGCGATCACATGCGTGAATGGCTGGTGTTCTTTCTGCATGGGGTAGAAGAGACCGCGCGGGCCTCGGCGGCGGTTTTCCGATCGGTGCTGGACCTCAAGCAGCGCATCGAAAGCACTGTTCTGCCGCGGCTGAGTTCGCGCAAGCAGGACAACGCACAAGCGTTGATGCGCCACCTCTACGCGCGCCCGGTGGTGGATGTGAAGTGGGTTGCCCAGACCATCGGCATCGCCACAAATACCTCCGCAACCTTGATTGCGGATCTGGTGTCGTTTGGCGTGCTGACCGAAATCACCGGCCAGCGCCGAAATCGGCTGTTCGTGTTTCAGGATTACATCGAGCTATTCCGGCAAAGCAGATGACCAAGCAGATGCCTTCGGTCTCCGTCGCCCATGCCGCCAACGCCTCCTCGACCAAGTCGAACGGGCTGGGCATGCGGACACTGCAAGAGCGCGTCGACGAGCAGCGCGGCGAGCAATATCTGCAGATCAGCATCTGACGGCCCCCCCGCGCAAGGTATCGAACCTGAGCCTACAATTCCCGCCCCCAATCTCTTCCCCTCAACGCCGCATCAGCCGTTCTTCGGCGGCTTTCGCTTTCGCCAAGCTCTCGCTCAAGGCCGTCTCCAGCCTGTCGCAACGCCCGGCCTCGTGCAGCAAGCTGTGCAACGCCGTCATGGACGCGCGCTGCGAGTCGATCAGCAGCGCCACGCAATCGGACAGCCTCGAGGGACTCGAGGTAGATCTGCCACCTGTTCGATCTGAACCAATTGTCCGAGAAACAGACCTTGGAGCGCGTGAAACCCGCGCTTTCGGTGGCGTAGGCCTGAACAGCTTTCAGCAGGTCTTCGGGTGCCGCGCCTTCGCTGACCAAATCGGCGATCCGGGCCAGACACGCATCCTTTCCACGTCGGCGGTCTTTCGGATAGGCCGCCCAGATATTTTCAAACCTCTCATCCACCACCGCCTTCGCGCGCTCGCGCGGTGGTGGTTTCTGGATGGTTTGAGAGGGGTTTGGGGTCCACCGTGGCCCCCCTACCCCGTCCTCACTGGACCCCATACCGGGTTCAGGCTGGACGGGGTCCACAGTGACCCCCGTCCCGTCATCGGGCTCCGCCGCCCGGTCGAGCGCCATCACCCGAGCCAAAACGATCCTGTAGATCACCGTGAATCCGTTCTTGCAGGGGCGCCGCCCCGTCTCCACCAGAATGCCCTCTTTCAGGAATTCCCCGATCGTGCGCTTGACCGTGCTCTCGCCCAATTCGGTATGCCGCTGGATTGTGCCCTTTGAACACCAGATGCCCGAGCCATCGTCGCTCGCCCTGTCGGCAAGGAACATGATGATCTGCTTTCGGGCCGCAGATCCGAAGCGGCGTTCCGCACATTCATTCGCCACGCGCCAGCTCATCGCGGCACCTCGTGGCGGGGCAAACCGGCTTCAACTTGTACAGGTTTTGTACAGAAATCCGGGCGCGACCTCCCGTTTCCGGCTGCGTTGCGGTGCATGTTTCTGCATCGGGCTTTGCAACCGACTGAGAAAACGCCATATTTTTCAGGTGTTTTTGGTGACCCCGACAGGACTTGAACCTGTAACCTGCCCCTTAGGAGGGGGCTGCTCTATCCAGTTGAGCCACGGGGCCACAGTGTCACCGGATAGAGCCTTATTGCGACCATCGGCCTGAAAAGGCAAGCCCGCCGCAATGCAACTTCCGGACAGGGAAAAGGGGGAGCGTCTGGCCCACGGCTCCCCCTTCCTGCCCCGCGTCGCGCGCGTTGCCGCGTGCCGCCTCGGGTGATGCGTCGCGCCGGTCCTTGAACGGCCCCATCTTGTTATCGCTAACGTAGCCGGGGTCTTTCGCTTGCGCAACCGAAATGATTGGCGCTATCAGAAGAGATTGCCCTTGAAAGGATACTCCGTGGCCCGTTCGCCCCACGACACCCGCCGCCCGCTGACCCTGCGCGATGTCTCCGAGGCCTCGGGCGTTTCGGAAATGACGGTGAGCCGGGTGCTGCGCAACCGCGGCGACGTCTCGGAAACCACGCGCGAGCGCGTGCTCGAGGCGGCGCGACGGCTCGGCTATGTGCCCAACAAGATCGCTGGCGCCCTCGCCTCGCAACGGGTCAACCTCGTTGGTGTGATCATCCCCTCCTTCTCTAACCTCGTCTTTCCCGAGGTGCTCTCGGGGATCTCGGCCGAACTCGAGAACACCGGTCTGCAACCGGTGGTCGGCGTGACCGATTATTCCGCCGAGAAGGAAGAGCGGGTGCTTTACGAGATGCTCTCGTGGCGCCCCTCCGGGGTGATCATCGCCGGGCTCGAACATTCGGGAAATGCCCGCGCGATGCTTGAAAATGCGGGCGTGCCGGTGGTCGAGATCATGGATGTCGACGGCGCGGGCGTGGATGCGGTGGTCGGCATCTCTCATCGCCGCGCCGGGCGCCATATGGCGGAGGCGATCATCGCGGCGGGCTATCGCCGGATCGGCTTTCTCGGCACCAAGATGCCGGAAGACCATCGCGCCCGAAAGCGGCTCGAGGGCTTCAACGAGGGGCTCGCAGCGGCAGGAATTGCGCTTGTCGATACCGAGTTCTACTCGGGCGGCTCGGCGCTCTCGAAAGGGCGCGAGATGACCGAGGCGATGCTCGCGCGCAGCCCCGACCTCGATTTTCTCTATTACTCGAACGACATGATCGGCGCGGGCGGGCTCCTTTACTGCCTTGAGAAAGGGTTCGACGTGCCCGGCCAGCTTGGCCTTGCCGGCTTCAACGGGGTTGAATTGCTCGATGGCCTGCCACGCAAGCTTGCCACGATGGATGCCTGCCGTCGCGAGATCGGCCGCAAAGCGGCACAGGTGGTCGCCCGGCGCGCCGGAGCGACGGCGGACGAAGCTGCCGGCGGCGTGGAGGAGCAGGTGATCGAATTGCAGCCGGTGATCGAATTGGGCGACACGATCCGCAGGCCCTGAGTCCTGCGCAGGCTCTCATCGCAGGCCGCAGCGCCCCTGGCTCAGCCCTTCGCGCTCCAGCTCAGCGAGACATGCTGGCGGGTATAGAACTCGCCCATCAGCCCGATCGCCAGCGCCGCGATGCCCACGGTCAGCGGATATTGCCAGTTCGAGAAATGCGGATTGTAATTGATGAACGTGTAGCCGCGCGCCTGATCGATGGTGTGAAAGAGCGGGTTCCAGTTGAACAGCACCAGCATCTTGTGCGGCAGCGTGTTGGCGAGAAACATCTTGCCGGAGGCGATCATGTTCACCCGTGCATAGATCTGCTGCACGATGCCCACGAGCGACGGATTCCACGGCTTGATTGCCAGAAACACCATACCGAGCGCGACCCCTGTGAACCATGACAGAAGCACCATCGCCATCGCGCCGACCCAGTCATAGATCTCGATCGGATTTATGATCGAATGATAGAGGTAAAGCACCACGAACATCGACAACAACTGGATGTAGAGCGCCCCCAGCGCCGCGGCCGAAATCGAAACGGCGGTGGTCATCGGCGCGTGTTTCATCATCGCCGAGCTCGACCCCTCGGCCCCGAACACCGCCCCCATGGCCTTGGTATGGGTCATGTAGAGGAAGATCCCCGACATGATATAGAGCAGGAAATCGCCGCGCACCGCATTGCCGCGCATGCCGAGAATGTTGAACATCACGTAGAAGCTGATCACCAGCATCAGCGTTTGCATGATGTTCTGGATCAGCCCGAGCACGGCATGACGCTGGGTCTTGCGGATCGAGCGCACTGTGGCGTGATAGATCAGCTCCACAATGCTGAAGCCCGATCCCAGGGTGGTCTTCTTGCGCTCAGCTCTGAACATGGTTCCGTCACTCCGGCTCCGGCCTTTGTGAACCGGAAAACTTGCCGTTCCCTTGACGGCCCTTCATAAAGACAGCGAAATCGCATGGCAATCTGGCCGAACTGAGGCCGAATGGAGAGTAGAATGGATTTTGACCGCCTCGTGACCGTCATGCGCCGCCTGGCCCTTGAGGCCGGAGACCGGATCATGGAGATCTACAACGCGCCCGATTTCGAGGTGAAGACGAAGTCGGACGCCTCTCCGGTGACCGAGGCCGACGAGGCGGCGGATGCGCTCATTTCCGAAGGGCTCGCAGAGGCCTTTCCGGCTCTGCCGCTGGTGACCGAGGAACAGGCCGCCTCACATGCGCAGACCGCCTCCACCTTCCTGATCGTCGACCCGCTCGATGGCACGAAGGAATTCGTGCAGCGGCGCGGCGATTTTACCGTCAATATCGCCTATGTCGAGAACGGCGTGCCACTGCGTGGCGTGGTGTATGCGCCCGCCAAGGGGCGGCTTTTTTACACGCTCGCCGATGGCCGCTCGATCGAGGAACAGGGGCCGGTCTTCGACAAGGAAACCCCCGGCACACAGACCCCGATCATGGTATCGATGCCCGACAACCGCGCGCTGATGGTCGTGGCCTCGAAATCGCATCGCGATCAAGCAACCGACGATTACATCGCGCGCTATGCGGTGAAGGACATGACCTCGGCGGGATCCTCGCTGAAGTTCTGCCTTGTCGCCACCGGCGAGGCAGACCTCTATCCCCGCCTCGGCCGCACCATGGAATGGGACACGGCCGCGGGCGATGCCGTGTTGCGCGGCGCGGGCGGCGAGATGGTGCGGTTCGAGGATCACAGCCCCTTCACCTATGGCAAGGAAGGTTTTGCCAACCCGTTCTTCATTGCCTTCGCGCCCGGCGTTCTTCTGGTGAAATGATGTCTGTTCTGATCGTTATCCCGGCGCGCTATGCGTCGACACGCTACCCGGGGAAGCCACTCGTGCAGCTCCGCGGTGCGGATGGTGAAGCCAAAACGCTGATCCGGCGCAGTTGGGAGGCGGCGATGACCGTCTCGGGCGTGGCGCGGGTGGTGGTGGCCACCGATGATGCGCGCATCGAAGCCGAGGCGCATCGGTTCGGCGCCGAGGTGGTGATGACCTCGGATCAATGCGCCAATGGCACCGAACGGGTGGCCGAGGCGCTTGCCAGCCTTGGCGGCGGCTATGATATCGTTGTGAATCTGCAAGGCGACGCGCCGCTCACCCCCGCCTGGTTCATCGAAGAGCTGGTGGCGGGGCTCGCCGCCAATCCTTGGGCAGAGCTGGCCACTCCCGTGCTGCGCTGTGAAGGCGCCATGCTCGAGAGCCTGATCGAAGACCGTCGCCACGACCGCGTTGGCGGCACCACCGCGGTCTTCGGTGCCGGGAACCGCGGGCTTTATTTCTCCAAGGAAGTGATCCCCTTCACCGGGCGCGGCTATGGTGCCACGGAGCCCACCCCGGTGTTTCATCATGTCGGCGTCTATGCCTATCGCCCCGAAACGCTGGCCGCCTACCCGGATTGGCCTGTCGGCCCGCTCGAAACCCTAGAAGGGCTCGAACAGCTGCGCTTTCTCGAAAACGGCCGGGCGGTGCTTTGCGTCGAGGTCGCGGCGCGGGGACGCCAGTTCTGGGAACTCAACAACCCCTCCGACGTTGCCAGAATCGAGGCGATGATGGCCGAAATGGGGCTGAACTGAGGAATTTCCCGACACTGTCCCCGGAGACGGGCCAATTCCCGCCCATTCGAGAGTGCATGCTTGAGGTGCGCCTCGAATAAGGACAGTATGGCCGCGAAGTTCGAAAAACGCATTCTCAAACCGTGAAGGTGAGTCATGAAACGTCAGGTCACGAAGGCCGTCTTCCCTGTTGCAGGCCTCGGAACCCGTTTTCTGCCGGCGACCAAGTCGATCCCGAAAGAGATCCTGACGCTGGTCGACCGTCCGTTGATCCAATATGCGATCGACGAGGCACGCGCTGCCGGCATCAAGGAGTTCATCTTCGTCACCTCGCGCGGAAAGTCCGCGCTTGAGGATTATTTCGACGATGCGCCCGAGCTCGAAACATCGCTGCGCAAGAAAGGCAAGACCGAGCTGCTTGAGGCGCTCAAGGCCACCAACATGGATTCGGGCGCCATCGCCTATGTGCGGCAGAACCGGCCGATGGGGCTTGGCCATGCTGTCTGGTGCGCGCGCAAGCTGGTGGGTGACGAATCCTTTGCGGTGATCCTCACAGATGACGTGATCGCCGCCGAAAAGCCCTGCCTGCAACAGATGATGGAAGCCCACGAGGAAACCGGCGGCAACGTGGTCGCGGCGATGGAAGTGCCGCATGACAAGACCTCCTCCTACGGCGTGCTCGACATTTCCGAAGACATGGGCGCGCTGGTGCGGGTGAAAGGCATGGTCGAGAAGCCGAAGGCTGAAGAGGCCCCCTCCAACCTCGCGGTGATCGGGCGCTACATCCTGACGCCGAAGGTGATGCAGAACCTCAACAAGAAAAAAGAGGGTGCAGGCGGCGAGATCCAGCTCACGGATGCGATCGCCGAGGAGATCGAGGCGGGCAACCCGGTCTACGGCTTCCGCTTCCGTGGCCAGCGTTACGATTGTGGCTCGAAAGCGGGCTTTTTGCAGGCCACCGTCGCTTTCGGCCTCGCCCGCCCGGACCTGCGCGACGAATTCGCCGATTTCCTCGGCGATGTGATGGCGATGCGCACAGCCGCCCAGTAAGTCATGACCAAACCTGTTCTGGTGACGGGGGGAGCCGGGTATATCGGCTCCCATGCCTGCAAGGCGCTCGCAAAGGCAGGCTATCTGCCGGTGACCTACGACAGTTTCGTCACCGGCTGGCGTGACGCGGTGAAATTCGGCCCGCTTGAAGAGGGGGAACTGTCCGACCGCGCCCGGCTCGACGAGGTGTTCGCGAAATGGCAGCCGGTGGCGGTGATGCATTTTGCCGCGCTGAGCCTTGTCGGCGAGTCGATGAAGGATCCTGGCAAATATTGGCGTGCCAATGTGCTTTCCTCGCTCACCCTGATCGAGGCAGCCTGCGCCGCAGGATGCCTCAACTTCGTTTTCTCTTCCACCTGCGCCACTTATGGCGATCAGGATGGCGTGGTGCTCGACGAGACCACGCGGCAAATGCCGATCAACGCCTATGGCGGCTCGAAACGCGCGATCGAGGACATGCTGCGCGATTTTGGCGCGAGCCACGGCCTGAGCTCGGTGATCTTTCGGTATTTCAATGTGGCGGGCGCCGACCCGGAGGCCGAGGTAGGCGAGTTTCATCGCCCCGAGACGCATCTTATCCCGCTCATGCTCGACGCGATTGATGGTCGTCGCCCCGCGCTCACCGTTTTTGGCTCGGATTACCCGACCCCCGACGGAACCTGCGTGCGCGATTATGTGCATGTGAGCGACCTCGTCGATGCGCATGTACTCGGGCTGAAATGGCTCGAAGCGGGCAAGGGATCAGAGGTGTTCTGCCTCGGCTCCGGTCAAGGCTTCTCGGTGCGCGAGGTGATTGCCCAGTCCCGCGCCGTGACCAACCGCGAAGTGCCGATCCTCGAGGGGGACCGCCGCCCGGGCGATGCGGCCAAGCTCGTCTCCGGCTCGACGAAAGCGCTCGCCACGCTCGGCTGGACCCCTTCGCGCGCCGATCTCGCCACGATGATCGCCGATGCCTGGCGCTGGCATCAGAGCGGACATTATGACAAATAACCCCCAAGGGGGGCAGGATGGCGCTTTGGTCGAAGCTCTGGCGGGCCTATCGCGGACGCCTCCGGCGCCGGTATTTGCTCTTGCGGGCGATCCGGCGGCGGCGCCGTCTCACCGTGGTCGTGGACCGCACCGCGCAGATCGGCCCCGAGAGCATCCTTCTGTTTGCCACGATCCGCAACGAAGACGCGCGGCTTGACCATTTTCTGAAGCATTACCGGGCGCTTGGCGTCGATCACTTCCTGATCGTCGACAACGAAAGCAACGATGGCAGCCGCGAGATGCTGGAGCTTGCGCCCGATGTCTCGCTCTGGCGCACCGGTGCAAGCTACCGGCTGCACCGCTTCGGGCTCGACTGGCTGACCTGGCTGATGTTCCGTTACGGCCACAACCACTGGTGCCTCACCGTCGACGCGGATGAGCTGCTGATCTATCCCTATCACGACACCCGCCCGCTGGCGGCGCTCACCGGCTGGCTGGACCGGATCGGCCAGCGGGTCTATCCGGCAATGATGCTGGAACTTTACCCAAGGGGGCCGATCGAGGCACAGCATTACACGCCCGGCGAGGATCCGACGGCGCTCCTGTGCTGGTTCGACGCGGGCAATTACACGATCCTCCGGCAGGAGAAGACCCGCGCGCTCTGGATTCAAGGCGGGCCGCGGGCGCGGATGTTCTTTGCCGACCGGCCGCGCCATGCGCCGACGCTGACGAAGCTCCCCCTGGTGCGCTGGAACCGGCGCTGGGTCTATCTCAACTCGACCCATTCCATGCTGCCCGAGCGGCTCAACGAATGCTATGATCAGCGGGGGGGCGAGGCGCCCTCCGGCCTGCTTCTGCATACGAAGTTCCTGCCGCAGGTGGTCGGCAAGGCGGCAGAAGAAAAACGCCGCCGCGAGCATTTCGGGCGCCCCGAAATCTTCGACGGCTATTACGATGGCCTGATCGCCTCGCCCGATTTCTGGACCCCGCATTCGCGCCGGCTTTCCGGCTGGCGCGCGCTTGAGGCGCTCGGGCTCATGTCGCGGGGCGGCTGGCTCTGATATCCTTTGGGACAGCTTTGCATCCAAAGATTTACCTGCCTGCGCGTTAAGCCTATTCTGGCGAAAATCCGCCGATCGGCGATCAGTGAAACCAAGGAATGCCCGGGCCTTGGCGCGGGTCTTGCCCCCGGGGCTTAACCCTGTCTCAAGCTGACCGAAGTATCACGGAGACAGGGCAAAAAAGGATCAGGCAAGGCGTGGGACTGAAAGCGGCCATCCGACTTCGCAGAGAGCGTCGTCTGCGCCAGTGGCGTGCGTTCCGTAAACGCCGCCAGTTGAAGCTTGTCGCCGACCGCACCGCCGCGATCCGGCCCTCCGATGTGATCGTGTTTTGCACGCTTCGCAACGAGCGCGTCCGCCTTCCCTACTTCCTGCGCTATTACAGAGACTTGCGGGTGGGGCATTTCATCTTTGTCGACAATGGCAGCGATGACGGCTCGCGCGAATATCTGACCGAGCAGGAAGACTGCACCGTTTTCAGCACCCATGCCTCTTACAAAGCCTCTGCCTTCGGCATCGACTGGCTCAACCACCTGCTGCGGATCTATGGCACGGGGCACTGGACTCTGACCGTCGATCCCGACGAATTCTTCGTTTATCCGTTTTGCGACACGCGGCCGATCGACGCGCTGACGGACTGGCTTGACACCTATGCGATCCGCTCCTTCCCGGCCATGCTGATCGACATGTATCCGAAAGGCCCGATCGACGCCGAACCCTACCGCGAGGGACAAAACCCGTTCGAGATCGCAAGCTGGTTCGACGCGGGCAATTACATGATCTCGCGCAATCCGAAGATGCACAATCTCTGGATCCAGGGAGGGCCGCGGGCACGGGTATTCTTTGCCGGGGAGCCGATCGCGGCGCCCTCGCTCAACAAGATCCCGCTCGTAAAATGGCAGCGCGGCTATGTGTTTGCCTCCTCGACGCACATGATCCTGCCGCGCGGGCTGAACATGGTCTATGACGCCTGGGGCGGCGAAAAGCCTTCGGGCTGCCTCCTGCATGCCAAATTCCTGTCACCGCTGAGCGGGAAAGTCGCCGAAGAAATGGAGCGGCGCGAGCACTACGCGGGCTCGCGCGAATACGAGGCCTATCGTGCACAGTTGAGCCATGAGCCCGATCTGTGGACGAAATGGTCGGAGCGTTACATCAACTGGCGCCAGCTCGAGATTCTCGGGCTGATGTCGAAAGGCAACTGGGCATGAGGGCTGCGCGGTGACCGTTGGCTTCATCATGATGTGTCACACCGCCTTTCACCGGGCGGCGCAAGTGGCGCGGCACTGGGCAGAACAAGGGGCGCCGGTGGTGATCCATGTCGATGCGCGCGTCAGCAAACAAGACTATGCCGCGCTCGGCCGCAGCCTCGCGGATCTCGACATCATCTCCTTCTCGACGCGTTACAAATGCGAATGGGGCACATGGTCGCTCGTCGCGGCGGCGCAATCGGCCTCCGAGCAGATGCTCGCGCGGCATCCGGAAGTGCAGCATGTTTTCCTTGCCTCGGGCGCCTGCCTGCCGCTGCGCCCATTGGCCGAACTCGAGGCCTATCTCACGGCCCATGCAGACACCGACTTCATCGAAAGCGTCACAACCACCGAGGTCGGCTGGACCGTTGGCGGGATCGACATGGAACGGTTCACACTGCGGTTTCCATTTTCCTGGAAGACCCGGCGCCGCTTTTTCGACGCCTATGTCAATCTGCAACGCCGCTTCGGCTTCCGGCGCCGGATCCCGGATGACATCATGCCCCATCTCGGATCGCAATGGTGGTGCCTGAGCCGGCAGACGCTGAGCGCGATCCTTGAGGACCCCGAGCGCCCGACCTATGACCGCTATTTCTCCCGTGTCTGGATCCCGGACGAGAGCTATTTCCAGTCGCTCGCCCGGCTCCATGCCCGCAATATCGAAAGCCGCTCGCTGACGCTCTCGAAATTCGACGTGCAGGGCAAGCCGCATATCTTCTACGACGACCACCTCCAGCTTCTGCGCCGTTCGGATTGCTTTGTCGCGCGGAAGATCTGGCCCAAGGCCGACAAGCTCTATGCCACTTTTCTCGCCTCCCCGTCCCCCCGGTCGGAGGCGATGATCGACCCGGAGACGCTGGCTGAACCGAACCCCTCGAAGATCGACCGGCTGTTTTCCAAGGCGGTCGAGCGGCGCACAAGGGGGCGGCCCGGGCTTTACATGCAGAGCCGATTTCCGAAGCGCGATCATGAGAACGGCAAGACCTCCGCCCCCTATTCGATCTTTCAGGGCTTTTCGGACCTGTTCGAGAACTTCGAAGGCTGGCTTGCGAAATACGTGGGCGCGCGGGTGCACGGGCATCTGTTCAGCCCCGACCGCGCCGCTTTCGCGGGCGGCGAAACGATGTTCAACGGCTGCCTTTCCGACAGCGCCGCGCTGCGCGATTACAACCCGCGCGGCTTTCTGACCAACCTGATCTGGAACGGTCGCGGCGAGCGGCAATGTTTCATGTTCTCGCCCCGCGACACGCAGGAGATCAACTGGTTCACGGCGACCGATCCGAATGCACAGATCTCGGTGATTTCGGGCGCCTGGGCCGTACCGCTCTTTCATTCGAAGATGGCCTTCAGCGATATCCGCCGCGAGGCGGCACGGCTGCAACAGATCGAGATCGACCAGCTCAACATCCTGCGCTCGATGTTTGTGAAGGCGCGCGTGCGGGTCTGGAACATGGCCGACTTCATCGAGAATCCCATGGAACCCCTGCAGATGATTGTCGACGAGATCAGCCCGCGCGCCACACGCCGGTTGAGCGAGGCGCCGCAGATGGTCGATCTGACGGGGTTCGGGCAATTCCTCCAGAGCCTGAAGAATCAGGGCATGCAACCGCGGCTGATGGGTGATTTTCCGGTGACCGGCGATCTGCTCCAGCATCCTCCGCGGCGCGGTCGCAGCTATATGGTGAAATGATCCGATGGCGGGTTTCGAAAGCTTCGTGATCTTCGCCGAAATGCGCACCGGCTCGAACTTGCTTGAGGCAGCGCTCAGTGAATTGCCCGGCGTCACCTGCCATGGCGAGGCCTTCAACCCGGCGCTGATCGGCTATCCGAACCGGACCGAGCTTTTGGGCGTGAGCCGGGCCGCGCGCGATGCCGACCCTATGGCGCTCTGGAACCGGATTCGCGAGGCAGAGGGCCTCAACGGCTGCCGGTTCTTTCATGACCACGACCCCCGCGTGCTCGGGGCAATGCTCGAAGACAGGCGCTGCGCCAAGATCGTGCTCACCCGCAACCCCGCGGAGAGCTACGTCAGCCTGAAGATCGCGCGCGCCACGAACCAATGGAAACTGGGCGACGCCAGACATCGCAAGGAGGCGCTCGCCGCTTTCGATGCCGTGGATTTCGAGGCCCATCTGGAGACACTGCAGGGCTTTCAGGTGGCGCTGATGCATGCGTTGCAGGTCTCTGGCCAGAGCGCCTTCTGGATCGATTACGAAGACGCGCAGGATGTCGCGGTGCTCAACGGGCTCGCGCAATGGCTCGGCGTTGCGGGGCGGCTCTCGGCGCTGCCGTCGAGCCTTGTGGTGCAGAACCCCGCGGCGCTTGAGGAGAAGGTGGCGAACTTTCCCCAGATGGAAGCCTCGCTCGCCCGGCTCGACCGGTTCAACCTCTCGCGCACGCCCAATTTCGAGCCGCGGCGTGGCCCGAACGTTCCTGCGCTCATCGCTTGTGACGCGGGGCTTCTCTACATGCCGATCCGCCCCGCGCTGGATCACGCGCTGCGCAACTGGATGGCGGGGCTGGCGCCGCTCGAAGAGGGATTTTCGCAAAAGACGCTGCGGCAGTGGAAGCGCAAGCACCCCGGGCATCGGAGCTTCACCGTGGTGCGCCATCCGCTCCTGCGCGCGCATCTCGCTTTTGCGGCGCTGCAATCGTGGGAGAACATGGCCGAGATCCGCGCCGTGCTGCGGCAAAGCTACAGGCTGCCGCTTGCGCCCGAGGGAAAGGTTCTGAAAGCGGCCGATTGGGCGGAGGGGCTTATCGCATTTCTGGGCTGGCTGAAAACGAATCTGAATGCGCAGACGAGCCTGCCCGTGCAGCCGCTCTGGGCGACGCAATCGACGCTATTGCAAGGCTTCGCGCAATTCGCCCTGCCGGACCTGATCGCCCGCGAGGACCGGTTGCGCGAGGATCTCGCCTACCTCGTCACGGCCTTGGGGGCCGAGGCGCCTGCTTTCGTGGCGCCCGAACCCGACACTGCGCCAGTGAAACTTGCCGAGATCTGGACGCCCGCGCTCGAACAGGCCGCCGCCGACACCTATTCGCGCGATTACATGCAGTTCGGTTTCAGTCCGTGGAGGAACAAAGGCGGCTGATCAGGCCGCCTGAACGCCGCCCTGCGCCGCGGTCAGCACCGCATGGAGCGCCGCCGGGTCGGAGTTCGCGCGCAGCTTCGCGCAGGTCTCGGTGTTGCGCAAAGTGCGCGAAACAAGCGCCAGAGCTTTCAGATGCTCGACGCCCGAATCCTTCGGCGCAAAAAGCGCGAAGACAAGGTCTACCGGCAACCGGTCCACCGCGTCGAAATCGAGCGGTTTTTCGAGCCGCAGGAACACGCCCACAACATCTTTGAGCCCGTGCAGCCGCGCATGCGGCAGAGCCACGCCATGACCGACACCGGTGGGCCCGAGAGTTTCCCGTTCCTGCAACGCGTCGATCGTCTGGGTCGCATCCAGCCCGTAGGCTGAATGCGCGATTTCTGCGAGATCCTGGAACAGGCGCTTCTTGCTGGTGACATTGGCCAAAACCTTGACCGCCACCGGCTTGAGCAGGGTGGAAAGATCCATCTGTCCTTTTTCCGCGCCCATTCCCGGGCGCTCACTTGATGTTGCGCGGGTCGATCCAGCCGACATGGCCGTCGTCGCGGCGATAGACGACATTGACCCCGCCGTGTTTCTCGTTGCGGAAAACGAGCAGCGGCTTGCTGGAGAGCTCCATCTGCATCACCGCCTCGCCGACCGAGATCGTGGGAACCTTGGTTTCCATCTCGGCCACGATCACCGGCGCGAGGCTGTCGCCCTCGGCCTCCGACTCATCTTCTTCCGCGGCGAGCACATACAGCCCCGCGGCGCCGAATTCAACCGGCTCGACGCGGTCGCGGTGGTGGTCTTTCAGCCGGCGTTTGTGACGGCGCAGCTGCTTGTCCATTTTCTCGCGGCAAGCCTCGAACGCGGCATAGACATCGCCCGCGCGCCCGGCGGCCGAAGCATTGAGCCCGGTGGACAGATGCACCGTGATCTCGCAAACGTATTCATGCGCAGTGCGCGAAAACACCACCGCCGCATCGGTCGGCCGCTGCATGTATTTGTCGACCGTTTCCCCCAGTTCGGTCTTCACATGGGTTTGCAGGGCTTCGCCAACGTCGAGCTGTTTTCCGCTGATCTGATAACGCATGGCTTCTCCTTCACTTCATTGCCCCGCCTCCGGACTCCTCTGCCGGGGGGCGGGTTGGTTGATCTTGTTGCCGAAATCCGGGGAGATCCGATCCGCAAGCCCAGTGGAGCCGAAAACGGGCGGCGCAGCAACTGGGGCATCGGGACCGTGGTTACGCATAGCAGTTATTTGGGAACGGAACCGGGCCTGTGTCAATGACCTGGCGCAAACTGCGAGTGGTTGCATACTATTGGATACGGAAATTTTCGCCGAGATAGACGCGGCGGACATTTTCGTCCTTCACCACATCTTCGGTACGACCCGACATCAGCATCTGGCCGTCGTGCAGGATATAGGCGCGATCCACGATCTCAAGTGTTTCGCGCACGTTATGATCGGTGATCAGAACGCCGATGCCACGTTCTTTCAGATGCGCGACAAGGGCGCGAATCTCCGCCACGGCAATTGGGTCGACACCGGCGAAGGGCTCATCTAGGAGCAGATATTTAGGGTCAGCCGCGAGGCAGCGGGCAATCTCCACGCGCCGCCGCTCCCCGCCGGAAAGCGCCAGCGCGGGCGCCTGGCGCAGATGCGCGATGGCGAAATCGCCAAGCAACTCCTCAAGCCGCTCGCGGCGGCGGTGCGGGTCGTCGATCACGATCTCAAGCACCGCGAGGATGTTCTGCTCTACTGTCAGCCCCCGGAAAATCGAGGCTTCCTGCGGCAGATACCCGATGCCAAGCCGGGCGCGGCGGTACATCGGCATCGCCGTAGCGTCGACACCGTCGATCTGTACCTCGCCCGCATCGGGCGAGACGAGACCGGCAATGGCATAAAAGCAGGTGGTCTTGCCCGAGCCGTTCGGCCCGAGAAGCGCCACCACCTCGCCGCGGTCGAGACAGAGCGAGACATCCCGCAGCACCAAACGCTTTCGATAGCTCTTGCGCAGGCTGACCACTTTCAACCCCGAGGGTGCCCCGCTCGGGGCCACGGTGCCGTCCTTCATGGCGTATCGCCCGGTTGCGGGCCGGGTTGCAGGATGGTGCGCACCCGGCCCTGCATGGTGCCGGTGCCGGTTTTCAGATCGACATCGAGACGCTGGCCGGAAAGCACGTTCTCGCCCTGGGTCAGTACCACATCGCCGGTCATCACTACGGCCCCCTTGGCGACATTATAGACCGCCTCGCGCGATTCGGCGGCTTCGGCCGCGGTGACGAGGGTCACTCCCCCCGAGGCCTGAAGCTCGGCAATCGAGCGCCGGTCGGCGCTGCCATATTCCACCTGCACCCGCTCGGCCTTCAGCCGCATCGGCCCCTGGATGATCAGCACATTGCCGGTAAAAACGGCATTGCCGTCGGTCTGGTTCACCGCGAGGCTGTCGGCCGTAACCTCGACCGGTTCGGACGTGTTGGTGCGCAGCCCGGCAAAGGCGATCTGTTGCGCCATGGCCCCTCCGGCCCCGAGGGCAAGAAATGTCACGGCGGGAAGGAGCAGGCTCAGGCGCATCGGATCCTCATTCTTGCGGCTGGTATATCAGCTTCACGCCGCCATTGAAGAGCAGATCGTATGGCGCATCCGGTGCGGCGCGGCCGATTTCCATTCGCCCCGCTTCGATCGTGCCGAAGGGCGCTTCGCCGCGCACCGCGCCAGGCGCGCGGATGAGGGAACGGTCGGTTGCGATCTCAGCCGTATCGGTGGCCATGCGGTAACCGCCCGAGGTCTGCACCGCGACACCTTTTGAGAGCGCGATCTGCCCTGCCGACGGATCGACCACCCCGGTACTGGCCGTCAGATCGGTCACGCCGCCATCGGCGGCCTCGAGCTTGGCAATCACTTCTCGCGCAGAGGCGCCATGGCCTTTCGGATCGGGGGTGGCGGTCTTGGCACGCACGGTGAGCGCGGCACCGTCCTCGGTCATGCCCGAATATTCGGGCGCGGTGAGCCGCGGTTCGGCCACCAGCGCATTCACATCGACCTTGGCATAGATCGAGGCCGTGGTCGGATCGACCCTGCTGGAAAACAGGAAAAGCGTCGAAAGCAGCACCAGCGCGCTCAGCGGCAGGGCGAGTTTCGCCCAGTGCACCAGCAGCGAATGACGGCTTTCGCGCCCCAACATCAGGCCACCCCGGCGCGCAGACAGTCGTGAATATGCAAAATGCCGAGCGGGCGCCCCTCCGTGACAGCAAAGAGGCAGGTGATCTTGCGCTCGTTCATCAGCGCCACGGCCGCCTCGGCGAGCGCGCCGGGCGCGATGGTGCGCGGGTTGCGCGTCATCACTTCACCCGCGCTATGGGAGAGCAGCTCATCCATATGGCGCCTCAGGTCGCCATCGGTGACGATGCCGACAAGCCGGCCAGCGGCATCGGTGACGCCGACCACGCCGAACCCTTTCTGGCTGATCACCAGCAGCGCCTCGGGCATCGGCGTATCCTCGCGCACGAGCGGCATGTCGTCATGCATCAGATCCGCCACCTTCGCGAGCCGGGCCCCGAGCTTGCCGCCCGGATGAAAGGTGCGGAAGTTTTCCGGCGTGAACTGGCGATGTTCCATCAGCGCGACGGCGAGCGCGTCCCCCAGTGCCAACGTCATCGTGGTCGACGTGGTAGGCACGACACCGGTGCCGCAGGCCTCTTCCGCCCGCGGCAGAACAAGCGCCACATCGGCCTGCCGCAAGAGCGTCGAATCGGGCCGCGCGGCAACGCCGATCAACGGGATCGAGAAGCGTCGGGTATGGGCGATCAGGTCCGCAAGCTCGGGCGTCTCGCCGGAATTGGACAGCACGAGCGCCACATCCTCGCGCGTCACCATGCCCAGATCGCCATGGCTCGCCTCGGCGGGGTGCACGAACTGCGCGGGCGTGCCGGTGGAGGCGAAGGTCGCAGCGATCTTGCGCGCGATATGGCCCGATTTGCCCATCCCCGACACGATCACTCGCCCGCGCGCGCGCAAGATCATCTCGACCGCATCGCTGAAGGCGCCATCGAGCCCCGCCGCGAGCGCCGCAAGCCCCGCGGCCTCGATGCCGATCACCCGGCGCGCGGTGGCAGCGTAATCAATGGTGGAAGAGGTCATTGGGTTCATCCCAGCCCATCAGGTCGAGTTGCGCACGGGTCGGCAGGAAGTCGAAACAGGCTTTCGCCAGCGCCGTCCGCCCTTCACGTTCCAGCCGGTCGACCAGAACCGCTTTGGCCTGATGCAGGTAAAGCACGTCGGAGGCGGCATAGTCGAGCTGCGCGGGGGTCAGCTCGGCGGCGCCCCAGTCCGAAGTTTGCTGCTGCTTGGAAACATCGACGCCGACGAGCTCGGAGAGCAGGTATTTCAGCCCGTGCCGGTCGGTGAAAGTGCGCACCAGTTTCGAGGCGATCTTGGTGCAGAACACAGGCGCGGTGACAACGCCAAAAGCATTATAAAGCGCGGCAATATCGAATCGCGCGAAATGAAAGAGCTTCTCGACGCCCGGGTCGGCGAGCATGGCACAAAGCCGCGGCGCCGCGGTCTGGCCCTTGGCGATCTGCACCAGATGCGCAGAGCCGTCGCCCGAGGAAAGCTGCACGAGGCAGAGCCGGTCGCGCCGCGGGTCGAGCCCCATGGTTTCGGTATCGATCGCCACCACCGGGCCGAGGTCGAGCCCTTCGGGCAGGTCGTGCTGGTGCAGATGAATGCTCACCCGATGTCCTTTCTCAAGCTTTCGCGCAGATATAGGCACTCCGACCCGGCTTTGCCAATGTCGCAAAGCCGCAAGGCTGCCGCAGAGGCGGAGCGGCGCCGATACCGGATTGATGTGTTCCGGATCTCTGCAGCCCCGATCAAACGGCGGGCATATGGCTGCGCAGGTGGTGGTGCGACGTATGCGCCGTCCCCGCCCCATTGAGATCGTCGGTTCCAGCCGGTCGCCGGAGCGGTGATTTTCCTTCTGAAGTCTCAGAAGGAGGCCATGATGACGGATGGAGCCGAAGGTTTTGGTGGCCGGATCGATGTGATCTCGCGGCCTCGGGCGTTCGACAAGTGACGTTGGTTGCGGGGGCTGAGCTTCGATTTAGCAGCCAGAGAGTCAGGGCCGCTCGGGGAACTTGTTGACTCGGAGCGCACGCAGCTCGCTGCCGCCCCTGCCCCGGATCCCGTCGCTCTGCACCCCGGACTGGCGGATGTCTATCGCCGGAAAGTTTCGAACCTTGCTGCCAGCCTGTCCGATGACGCGACGCTGAGGTGGTCCCCAGAAATCGGACAGTTTGCTAAGCTTGCCGCCAACGAAGACGAGGACGAACAGCGTGGCTGGCATACGGAAGAACTACAGCGCGGACTTCAAGGCGAAGGTGGCGCTTGAAGCCATTCGTGGCGGGGCGACGATCGCCGAGCTGGTGACGAAACACGGTAATTCTCCGCCGAGGGCCGTGATGAGGCAGCCTTGACTTCGGCTTTTTCCAGCGGCTTCCAATGCCACGGCCGCAATTCCGGCAGGCGTGAGACCGGCAGGTCCGAGATCCTGGCGATGACGTCGGCGAGCCATGCCTCGGGTCGACCCTGTCGAGCTTGGCGGTGCCGATCAGAGAATACATGAAGGCTGCGCGCTGCCCGCCGCGCTCGGAACTTTAGGGGGGACTACCTTTCGGACGAGAGCGAAGGCCCCGCGGCGCGACAGGGAACACACTGAAAATGTTGAATCATATGGCGTTTTGAGTGCGTCGAGGAGGTGCAGACGATTGCAAGTTGATGCCGAAAATGGCGGGGACAATCGACATTGAAGCTGCATATCCTATCGAAGATAGCGCACGAGAGCGACACCTGACAGCAATAGCTAACACTTTGCAGAATAGTGCATTTATTTGCGATAAACGACATGGAAGAGGCCCCGAGAGCTCCCGCGCAGGATCGCCGGAGCATGGCAAGGTGGGACGCTACGTCCCACCTTGCCTGAATACCGCAAAGGAAACGGCATCTAACTGATAATAAAAGAATATCCGGCGCCGGCCCCCTGTGATCTATCTCGCGATCGAATCCGAGATGATCCACCCCCTCGCCCCTTTGATCCGCCTCTCCTACGCCGCTTCTGACCGAAGATCAGGCGCGACGCATGCGTGACCGGCTCTTCGCGATGTTAGGTAGAGCTACCCGGCAGAGACAACACTTCCATTCGGGAGCCAAAACCCAGAAGCGCCGGAATCTCTGTGAGCCGGGAGAGAATGACATCGGCGCGCGGCGCATCGGCTGGGGGAGCCACTGTTGCGCAAAAAAGTGCAGCCTTTAGCCCTGCGGCCCGTGCCGAGCGCAGCCCGGTGAGGCTGTCCTCGACGGCCAGAACGCGCTGGGGTGGCAGGCCAAGGGCCGCGGTCGCCATCCGGTAGGGCGCCGGGTCGGGCTTGCCCGCGGGCACGTCGTCAAGGCTGATCGAGCCATGCAAGAGGGGCGTAATGCCGAGGCTCTCGAGGTTCACATCGACCACCGCGCGGTCGGAATTCGAGACGCAGATCTGCGCTATCCCGGCCGCGGCGAGTGCGCGGACGGTTTCGACAGCGCCTGGCATCGGCGCAAGGCTGGCGCTGTGGGCGGCGTAATAGGCGCGGATCTCGCGATGCCACTGGCGCTCCTCGACCGCATCGGGAAAGCGCGAATGGATCCGGCGCCAGACCTCGCCGATATGCACGCCGACAAAGCTTGTATCGTCTGGCGCGATCTTGAGCCCGTATCGCGCGCAGACCGCAACAAGGGCGCGGTGATGGAGCGGCTCGCTGTCGACCAGCGTGCCATCGATATCCCAGGCGACGGCGCAGAGCGTCATGCGTCGGCCCCTTTCAGCTGAGTGTAGAGTGCTCGAAACCTGGCATAGCCAGCCTCGTAGACGGCGCGATGGGACGGGTTGGGCAGGATCGGCGCATCGCGCTGCGTCAGCGCGGCAATGCCCCCCCAATCGGCTGCGCCCGCACCCACGGCGGCGACCCAAGCCGCGCCGAGACAGGAGCCCGGATGCCCGCCGAGCCGTTGCAGCGGCACGCCAAGCACATCGGCAACAATCTCCATCCAGACATCGCTCGCCGCCCCGCCATCGGAGACAAAGAACCGGGTGGTCTCATAACCGATGTCGTTGAAGGTCTCGATATGGTGGCGGATCGCATAGGCATAGGCTTCGAGCACCGCGCGCCAAATGTGACCCAGATCATGTGCGAGCGTGAGCCCCGTGAGCGCGCCGCGCGCGGCCGGGTCGTGCAGCGGCGTCTTTTCGCCCAGAAGATAGGGCAGGAAGGTGAGCCCCATCGCCCCCGCCGGGCGTTCCGCGGCCAGCGCATCAAGCGCGGCATGGCGCGAGCCGTTGACCGGCTCGATGCCCGCCGCGAAAGTCTCGACGAACCAGTTGAGCACCGAGCCGCCTGTGGACATACAGCCATTTGGCATCCAGAGCCCGGGCACGAGATGATAATCAAGAAAGAGCCGCTTGTCCGGGACCGCCTTGTCCGTGGCAGTGAGGATATCGACCGCGCCGCCGAATTTCAAAAGCACATCGCCATTTCTGACCACCCCCGCACCAAGGCAGGAGGCGATCATGTCGGCCGCGCCGCCCATCACGGGCGTCCCCGCGGCAAGGCCCGTCTCAGCGGCTGCCGCCGCACTGACATGCCCCATCACTTCGGACGAGGGGGCAAGCGGCGGCAAGAGATCCGGGTTGATGCCGGTCAGCGCCGCCTGCGGCGCGTTGACTGTATTTGTCGCAACATCGATCACCCCGGCCTCAAGCGCCCAGTTCTGCTCGATCCGCGCCACGCCGGTGAGGCGGTAGTTGATGTAATCATAAGAGCCCAGAAGTGTCTTCGCGGCGGCGACGACCTCGGGTTCATGCTGGTTGAGCCAGCGCATCTTGGCGCCTACAAGCTGCTGGTTCACGCCATTGCCAGCGCGCGCCAGAAAGACCGCCTCGTCGATCTCGCGGCGCATCTCTTCCACTTGGGCACCGGCGCGCCCGTCGCTTTGCTGAATCGAGCGGCGCAAGGGTTTCCCGGCCTCGTCGAGCAGGATCGTGGCGGGCAGCATCCCCGCGACGCCGATGCCCGCGATTTCGGAGGCCTCGCGGCCCGATTGCTCCAGAAGATCGGGAATGATCGCGCAGCAATTGGCCCACCATTGTGCCGGGTCTTCCTCCGCCCAGCCGGGATGATCCGAATGCAGTGTCACCGGGCGCGATGCCTTGGCAAGGATGCGGTCGGGCAGCTCGAGGAGCAGGCCGATGGTGGAAGTGGTCCCGATGTCGAGACCGAGAAAGAGTGCCATGGGAACCTCGCGTTCAGGCGATCAGGATCGCGACTTCGGCCGCTTCGAGCGCCTGCGCGAGTTCGGGGGGCGGGGCAGCATCGGTGACGAGCACCGAGATCCGCGCCAGATCCGCCACCCGCACGGTGGAGATGCGGCGGAATTTCGAGCTGTCAAGCATCAGGATGCGGCGCGACGCGCGCTGGAAATAGACCGATTTCATCGCCGATTCCTCGGGGGAATAGTCGAACACGCCATCGGGCGTCAGCCCCGAGGCGCCGATCAGCGCGGCATCGAAGTAATAGCGCGAGAAATCCTCGATCGCGCTCTGCCCGGTGACCGACATCTCCGAGGGGTGAACGAGCCCGCCGGGCACATAGGTCTGCAGCGCCGCGGCGGCGGCGAGCTGTGCCACGCGCAGGCTGTTGGTGAAGATGCGCCGCCCCGGCACAGGTTCGGCGGCCATCAACGCGCGCGCTCCGGCGAGCACCGTGGTGCCCAGATCAAGCGCCAGCGTCTGATCGCCCGCAACGAGCCGCGCGGCGGCTTCGGCAATGCGTGCCTTCGCCTCGCTGTTGAGCCGTCGCCGCGCCTCGAACACTGGCTCGACATCGTCGATCACCGTGAGCGGGCCATGCTGCAGGCTCACCGCGCCGCCATGCACCCGCTCGAGCAAGCCCTGCGCTTCCAGTTCGGCCAGATCGCGCCGCACCGTCATATCTGAAACCGCGAAATCGCGTGCGATCTCCGCGACGGAGACCGAGCCGCCCTGATTGAGCCGGTCGAGAATTGCCGCGAGCCGCGCCTGGGCGAGGGTGCGGCCACGCCGCGCCTCGGGGCTGGCGGCCGTGTCTTGCTTGGTCTGGGTCAAACTGTCCGTCATCTCTCGATCATGGGCTGGCTCCTGAATCCAATCAAATCAGAACATCGCAAAGGTTTCAAGCGAACAAATGTAAACATTGATCTTGTGCGATTTGCGAATCTATGTTTGGTTTTGATCAATCAGCGGAGCAATGCAGCATGAACGAACACGACCTGCCCCTTCAGACCTATCCCGGCCTTGCGGGGAAAACGGCTTTCGTGACCGGAGCCGCGGGCGGCATCGGCTGGGCCATCGCCCGCGCACTCGCCGCGCAGGGGATCACCGTAACAATTGCGGATCTCGATGCCGGGGCGGCAGAGGCTGCCGCGGCAAAGCTTGGCGCGGGCCATCATGCGGTCCCGGTCGATGTGCGCGAGCGCGCCTCGGTCGAGGCGGCCTTTGCTGCCGCGCTCGAAAAGATGGGCAAGGTCGATATCTGCATTGCCAATGCCGGCGTCTCCAGCATGCGCCGCGCCGTTGATCTGACCGACAAGGACTGGGATTTCAACATGGATGTGAACGCGCGCGGCGTGTTCCTGACCAACCAGATTGCCGCGCGCCAGTTCCTCGCGCAGGGACACGGCACGATCGTCAACACCGCCTCGCTCGCCGCCAAGGTCGGGGCGCCGCTTCTGGCCCATTATTCCGCCTCGAAATTTGCCGTGGTCGGCTGGACGCAAGGGCTTGCGCGCGAGCTGGCGCCGAAGGGCATCCGCGTCAACGCCGTCTGCCCCGGCTTTGTGCGCACCTCGATGCAGGAACGCGAGATCGTCTGGGAGGCCGAATTGCGCGGCATGAAGCCCGATGAGGTCACGCAGGATTACATCTCGCAGACCCCGCTCGGGCGGATCGAGACCCCCGAAGACGTGGCGGGTGTCGTCGTCTTTCTGTGCTCGGATGCGGCGCGTTTCATGACGGGGCAGGCGCTCAACGTGACCGGCGGCGTCTACATGACCTGATCCGGGCCACGCCGCTTCGCCCAACCCTTCCCCTTCCGACGGAACAGCCAAGTGTCAGAGATCAAGCTCAACAAGATCAGCCGGGATTACGGACAGGGCATCTTCGGGGTGCACGATGTCTCGCTGGAGATCGAGACCGGCGAATTCATGGTGTTGCTTGGCCCCTCGGGCTGCGGCAAGTCCACCACTTTGCGGATGATTGCGGGGCTGGAGGAAACCACGAGCGGCGAGATCAGCATTGCCGGGCGCGATGTCACCCGCCTTGCCCCGCGCGAACGCAATGTGGCGGTGGTGTTCCAGTCCTACGCGCTCTACCCGCATATGAGCGTGCGCGAGAACATGCGCTTTGGCATGAAGATGCGCAAAACCCCGCTTGACGAGCAGGACGCCCGCATTGCGCGCGCAGCCGAGGTTCTGGGGCTCCAGCCTTATCTGGACCGCAAGCCCGCGGCCCTTTCGGGCGGGCAACGCCAGCGCGTGGCTTTGGGCCGCGCCATCGTGCGCGAGCCCGATGTGTTCTTGATGGATGAGCCGCTCTCCAACCTCGATGCCAAGTTGCGCGGGGAAATGCGGCAAGAGCTGGTGCGGCTGCATCGTCGCGTTGGCAAGACCACCGTCTTCGTCACCCATGACCATGTCGAGGCGATGACGATGGGAGACCGCATCTGCATCATGCGCAACGGCTGCATCGAGCAGGTGGGCGCGCCGCTGGAGGTCTATGCGCGGCCCCGCAACACCTTCGTGGCGCAGTTCCTTGCCGCCCCTGCGATGAATCTTGTCCCCGCCACACTCACCGCTGCCGCCGGAGCAGTGACGCTGAGCGCCGGCCCGATCGTGGGCCCTCTGCCCGCCCGCGAGGCGGCGCTTTATGCTCCGGCTGCCGGGCGGGCGCTCCTGTTCGGGCTGCGCGCTGAAGACATCCTCACCCAGCCCCGCCCCGGTGCACAGCCCTTTTCGGCTGTCGTCACCGCGCTTGAGGCGCTCGGTCCCGAAAACCTGATCGTGGTCGAGGCTGAGGGCCAGGCACTTTCGGCGCGTGTGGACCGCCATTTCCTGCCGCGGATTGGCGCGGAGGTCACGCTTCATGCCGATCTGGCGCATATGCACCTCTTTGATGCGGCAAGCGGCGATGCTCTCGCGCGGGAGACCTGAGCGATGCGGCGCGCCCTTTCGCATCTCGGGTTGATCCTTGCGGTGGTGATCGTGATCTTTCCGATCCTGTGGGTCTTTCGCACCTCGCTCGTGCCGCCGCAGGAAAGTTACAGCACAACGATCCTGCCCTCGGTTACGCTCGACAATTACCGCGCCCTCTTCGCCGAGAAAAATTTTGGCCGCAACTACCTGAATTCGCTCATCGTCGCGATCCTCTCGGTGGTCGTGACCATGCCGCTTGCGGCGATGACGGGCTATGCTTTCGCGCGCTTTCGCACCGGCGGCGGGCTCGCGCGCTTCGCCACGCTCGCAAGCCAGATGCTGCCGCCTGTCGCACTCGCGCTGCCCACTTTCATGCTGTTTCGCGGCCTTGGGCTCACCAATTCGCTCACCGGCCTCACCATCGTTTATGCCGCGATCAACCTGCCGTTCCTGACCTGGATCCTGATGGGGTTCTTCGAGGCGATCCCCGAAGATCTCGAAGGCGCGGCAATGACCGATGGCGCCACCCGCTGGGGGGCGTTCTGGCGCGTCGTGCTGCCGGTCGCCGCCCCGGGGATCATGGCTGCGGGGGTGCTCGGCTTCATCCTGTCGTGGAACGAGTTTCTGTTCGCGCTGATCCTTGGCGGCTCGAACACGGCCACAGTGCCGGTGGCGCTCGCGAGCCTGCAGACCTCGAACGGGGTGCAGATCTCGAATGTCGCCGCGGGCGTCTCGCTGGCGATCCTGCCGCTGATGATCGCGGCGAAGTTCATCCAGAAATACCTGGTCGAGGGGCTCTCCTTCGGATCGGTGAAATAACAACAAGAAGAGCGGCAACCCAATAGATGAGGACGAAACGATGAAAAAGACCCTTCTTCCATTTGCACTTGGCTTGACGGCCTCGCTCTGGGGCGGCTCAGTGCTCGCCGATGGCGTCACCCTTCATGCGCTGATGGAAGACGTGCCCGAAACGGCGATCATCGAGAAGATGCTCCCCGATTTCGAGAAAGAGACCGGCATCAAGGTCGAGTTCGAGAAGGTCGGCTATGGCGACATGCATGACAAGCTTGTGGCGCAACTCGTCGGCGGGCAGAGCTATTACAACCTCCTTGAGGTCGACTTCCTCTGGGCGGGCGAGTTTCCGGCTGCGGGCTGGCTGGAAGACCTGAAGCCCTATGCCGAAAAGACCGGCTTCGACACCGCGGCCTTCATCCCCTCGACGATGGAGCTTCTGGGCAATACCGATGCCGCGATGCCGCTCGTGCCGATGTACAACTATTCGATGGGGCTGATCTACCGCACCGATCTGCTCGAAGACCCCGCACTTCAGGCCGCCTACAAGGCGCAGACCGGCAAGGATCTCGCGGCACCGACGACACTTGCGGATTACGTGGCCATTGCCAAGTTCATGAAGGCCGAAGGCAAAGTGAACGGCGCCGCGATGCAGGGTCAGAAGGGCGACCCGAACGCGATGGAATTCTCCAACTATCTCTTTGCGGCGGGCGGCGATTATCTCGATGCCGATGGCAATGTGGTGTTGGCGAGCCCCGCGGGGGAAACCGCGCTCGGCCTTTACAAAGAGGCGATCACCACCGCCGCGCAGACCGGCGCGCTTTCCGCGACGCTCGATGACACGATGCGGCTGATGTGCGCGGGCGATGCCTTCTCGATGGTCACTTACTGGTGGATGTTGCCGCAGATCGACAATGCCGAAAGCTGCCCCGATGTGGCGGGCAAGGTCGCGCTCTCGGTGATGCCCGGCGGGCATGGCGAAAGCGGCGGCTGGGGCTGGGGCATCGCGAAGAACGTGCCGCAGGAAGAAAAAGACGCCGCCTGGCAGTTCATCACCTGGGTGCAGAGCAAGGATGTTGCTGTTGCCCGCGCGCTTGAAGGCCACGCCCCTGTGCGCGCCGATGTCTACACCGACCCGGCGGTGCTGGCGAAATATCCGTTCTACAAGGATGCGATGAGCGTGGTCGAAAGCGGAAAATCCTTCCCGATCTTCACCTATTCGGCGCAGTACGAGGATACGCTCGGCACCCAGGTCTCGCTCGCGGCAAGCGGTGATGCGACGATCCCGGATGCGCTCGCTGCGGCGGCCTCGGGGCTGACCGATCTGATGAAGAAGTGACCGCGCGCGAAGGCGGGCGCCCCTCCCGTCCGCCTTCGCCCTGTTTCCGCCGCCTGCCGAAAGAGATCCGATGAGCACGAAAGTGACTGATACTGCGCGCATAGGCTGGGGCTTTGCTGCTCCGGGGCTGACGATGCTTGCCATCGTGATGGGCCTGCCGGTGTTTTATGCCGCGGCGATCTCGCTTTCCTCGATGACGTTGATCCGCCCGGCGCTGAGCTTCACGGGGCTTGCGAATTTCGCCCAGATCGTCTCTGAACCGCTGTTCTGGAATTCGCTCCTCATCACGCTGCGCTATTCGGTGGCCACGGTGGCGGGGGAGTTCCTCGTCGGGCTTGCGATCGCGCTGATGCTGCGTCAGGTGGTGACGCTCAGGGGCGTCTATTTCGCGCTCTTGACCCTGCCGATGGCGATGTCGCCCGTGGCGGTCGCGCTGATCTGGCGGATGCTTTTGCAGCCCAACCTTGGCATCGTCAACCAGACCCTCGCCGCGATGGGCCTGCCGATGGTGGACTGGCTCGGCGATTCCGGCCTAGCCCTCAAGACCATGATCTTCATCGACATCTGGCAGCAAACCTCATTCGTCGTGCTGCTGCTCTCCGCGGGGCTCGCCTCGCTGCCCCGTGAGCCCTACGAGGCGGCCTCGGTCGATGGTGCGGGCCCGGTGCAGCAGTTCTGGTATATCACCCTGCCGCTTTTGCGCCCGGTCGCGATGATCGCGGTGGTGATCCAGCTGATCAACGAATTCCGCACCTATGATCTGATCTACATCCTCACCAAGGGCGGCCCCGGCGTCTCGACTGAGCTGCTGTCCTTCTTTGCCTACAAACGCGCCTTTCAGGGGCTCGCCTTGAACGAGGGCAGCGCTGCCGCCTTCATCCTGCTCCTGATCGTGCTCCTGATCACCGTGGTGTTCTTCTTCCTGCTCGAACGCCGGAAGAACTGAAGCCACCCCCTTTCCCATTCAACGAAGCCCCGCCCGTGGCGGGGACAAAGGAGAGACTTGCCATGAAATTCGCCTCGCTGTTCCCGGGGATCAAGCCCGTCATCGCGATGGTCCACCTCAACCCGATGCCCGGCACGCCGCTTTACGATGCCGATGCGGGCATCGAGGGGATCGTTCAGGGCGCGCTGAAGGATCTCGACGCGCTGCAGGCAGCCGATGTCGATGCGGTGATGTTCGGCAATGAGAACGACCGGCCTTATGAGCTGAAGGTGAATGTGGCCACTACGGCTGCGATGGCCTTTGTCGTCGGGCGGTTGCGCGAGAAAATCCGCAAGCCCTTCGGCGTCAACGTGCTCTGGGATCCCGATGCCACGGTTGCGCTCGCGGCGGCGACCGGCGCCTCTTTCGTGCGCGAGATCTTCACCGGCACCTATGCCTCCGACATGGGCCCCTGGACTCCGGATGCGGGCCGTGCGCTGCGCGAGGCGCGCCGGCTCGACCGCAAGGATCTGGTGATCCTCAACAATGTCTCGGCCGAATTCGCCCATTCGCTCGATGCACGCCCGCTGCCCGATCGTGCCCGTTCGGCGGTGTTCTCCTCGATCCCCGATGCAGTGCTCGTCTCCGGCGCAATCACCGGCGAAGCGGCGAAGATGAATGATCTCGAAGCGGTGAAAAAAGTGCTGCCCGATACGCCCGTGCTCGCCAATACCGGGGTCAAGCATGCGACCGTGGCTGAGGTGCTGAAGATCGCCGATGGTTGCATCGTCGGCTCCTCGCTGAAGGTCGACGGTCACACCTGGAACGCGGTCGACCCGGCGCGCGCGAGAGAATTCATGGAGATCGTGAAAAAGACTCGCGCCTGAACGAGGCAGAAGCTCACGCGCGCGGCCGCCCCGCTCGATCCGGGCGGCCGCTAGAGACAGGGAAGGCGGTTCGTGAGGGCCGCCTTTAATGCAAGGCACTTCCCAGAGAGTTCGCGTCTGAGGACAGTGTGGTTGGTAGCATTCCGGTAGCTGAGCGCAGTGAGTTGGTCCCCGTTTTCCGGGCAGATTTGCGGCGTTGCCAAGCTTGCCAGTTGACTATGCCGCCTTCAGGTCTTGGCCCTGATGGGCATTGACCGGTGTCCTTCCGCCAAGCGCCGAATGGGGGCGCTGGGTGGTGTAAAGTGAGGCCAGGAACGCCACCGGTCGGAGAGAGTGGCCGAGGGTTGCCATTGATAGCGCTAGAGATCAGCCCCAAATCTTGCAGCTTTTGAGGTCTGCAAGTCAATTATAGGCCCGGTTCAAAAACTGCCAAGGGTGACGCGAAGCCATCAGCATGACCATCTCCCATTCAACTTGGAAGCCCTAACAATATCCATATGTGATGGATTTGTAGCTTGGCACTAACAGGTCGCTGAAATAGTCGGCCTCGACCTTGGATGCAGAACATGATTCACCCCTTCTCACGGCGAGAGGGGATCATGATGCGGGGCACGGACGAG
>NZ_OBMT01000016.1 GCF_900217815.1 Rhodobacter maris | reverse complement strand
GGCTATCTACGGATCTCCATCCCCCTCCGCAACCCCCTTTCACAAAAAATCCAAAACTTTTTCCAACACAACGCCAAACTCCCTTGTTTCATTGAGAAATGGCCCTCGATTTTTTCGGCACCGCCGGGCAGGAAAGATCGTGCGGAAAGAAAATTGCGCAAAACGCGCGCCTTGGGAAATGCTTTTGAGGCAGCGCGGCCCGGAAAAACGCCGAAACACCCGATCCGAAAGAATCGCAGCACCAGATTCGGCCGCGCGGCGTGAAACGAGGGGCGATTCCCTTCCCCGTCCGCCCATATCCGCGGTGCAATCCCTCAAGCGGGCTCGCTCGCGAAGGCCGGACGCGACAGCTTGACCCTCTCGCGCGGGAAGCGTTCCGAGGCGGGGGGGATGAAAAAAGGGGCCGGTCTCCCGGCCCCAGTCAGCGATGAGACGCGATCCTGATGGGGACTATTTCGTCAGGATCAGCTTTCCCTGTCGTGTGATACGCAGGGTATAGACTTGTCCGTCGAGGCCGATCTGCGCCAAGTTGCCACCCTGGGTCAGATGGCGCGCGTCATGCGCAGGCATTGCCGAAGGCAGAGCGGCGGGGGCGACGGCACGCAAGCGGGGCCGATCCTGCGACAGCAGGCTAGCGCCTTGAGGACTTGCGGTCAGCGGTTGATACAGGGTCATCCGCGCATCTCCACCCGGTCGATCATCGCCTCGAGACCGGCGCAGGAAAGGGGCGGAGCAACCAGCCCCTTGCACAGCGCAGCCATCAGATCGGTGAGACCGAAGGGTTCATGCTCGGCCAGTTCAGGCGCCAGCATCGGCACAGCCTGGGAAAAGAATGAAACAGGGGTCATCGGCGGCTCCTTGTTCGCGATGACATTATCCTGACTGATTCACTTGGTTATGTAAAGCTGATTTTTTTACTCGGTTATTTACTTCAGCGCAGATCTTCTGCGGAGCGCGGGGCGCCAGCAGCGCCATTTTGCAACACAACGCCCCAGAGAATGAGCGGAATAGCGACGATGCCGCCGATCGCCCCCCAAAGCCAGAGCCCGAACAGGAGTGCCACGAAGACCAGAAGCGGGTTGAGCGCCATACGGCGCCCGACCAGCGCGGGGGTGACGAACTGGCCTTCAAGTGTGATCAGGGCGCCATAGGCGGCAACAGGAAAGAGCGCTGCCGCACCGTCGAAAGCGGCGATGCCCGCCAGAACCAGCGCCACGGCGGTAGCTGCGGGACCGAGATAGACGACGAAATTGAGCACAAAGGCGACGATCCCCCAGGAGAGCGCGCCGGGCAGGCCAATCAACTGCATCACGCCTGCCGTCGCTAGTCCGAGGGCCGCATTGATCAGCGTGATGGTAAGGAAATAACGCGAGACGGTGGTTTCGGCATGGCGCAGCCGTTGCGCGAGCTGACCGCGGCCGGCGGGGCTTGCCAGCCGCCGCGCGGCCCAGTCGTAAATCTCGATCCGGGTGAGCAGGAAGAAAAACAAGGTGCCGATAAAGGTGAGCAACTGCGCTGCGATCTGCGGCGCGATCATCAACGCGCCCGAAAGCGAGGGCAGGCCGACCATGCCCTGCGGCAGGGCGGCCTCTCCGGCTCCTGCCCCCGAAACGGCGCGGCTCGCGTCGAGCACTCCCTTGAGCAGATCGCGGAACGCCTTGAGAAGCGCCTGACTGTCAGCCCAGACCTTCGGCGCCTGGGCAACAAGATCACTCACCAGGGGTTGCAACAACAACCCGAGCGTGCCGAGACAGGCAAGCGTCAGCACGAGGCTCAGCGCGGCGCCGAGGGCGGAGGAGAGGCCAATCCGCTCCCAAAAGTCGGAGAGCGGCGAGAGAACGACACCGAAGACGAGCGCGAGGGCCATCGGGGCGGCCAGATCGCGCAGTGTCGCGAGGGCGGCCACGGTCGCAATCGTGCCAAGCGCGACCAACGCAAGCTGGGCGGCGCGCTCCATCGGGGCTCAGACCGCGTTTTTCGGGCGGCGTTTCGGGGCCGGTTTCGCGCCGCGCTTGCGGGCGTGGTCTGTCTGCGGCTCGGGCGGCGTCACCTCCTCCGGCTCCGGCGCGGCAGCGCGCGCGGCCCGGCGCAACGCCGCCTCGGTCGCATCCAGCGCTTCGTCGACCCTGTCGGCCAGCGCTTCGCTGCCTTCCTGCGCCGCAACGCCCGCCCGGCGAACAAGGTTTTGCGCTCCCTGTCGTGCTCTTGCGGCCTCGCGCGCAACAGCGGCGGAGACCGCCTCGACCGTCTCTTCGGCCGCTCGCGTCATCCGCTCGTTGCGCGCGCGGGCGCTCGCACGGCGCGCCTCTTGCTCCTCCCAGCTGCGCTGACGGGCTTCGGCGATCCGGTCGGCCGTCTCACTGCTCATCTCGGAAAGCCCCTCACGAAAAGCTTCGGCGAGGTTGCGTGCCATCTCTGCCGCAATCTCTGCCTTGGCCTCGGCACTCGCCCGGCCCTCCTCGTAAAGCGCGAGCAACTTCTCGCGCGCCTCGGCGCGGGCCGTGCGGGCGCTGTCAATCCAGTCCTCATCCGCCCCGGGCGCCGTAGGCGCGGCACGCTCCGCCTCCTCACCGGGATTGCGCCGCAACAGCGCCACCGCGCCCAGAGCCAGCCCGGCCGTAACCCAGGCGATCGGCAAAAGCACATCGCGCGCGGTAAGGCGGGGCGCCTCGGGACCGGTGTCGCGGAAATCTTCGGTCTGGCTCATGGCAGGCTCCTGATCTGGGCGGGCTTCATAGGATGGGGCGCGAAGACCATTCGACAAGGCATTTACACGGCGCGCCCGCGCGAACGCGGCCCGGCGAGAAGCCACAAAATGAATCCCAGAAGCGGCAGAAACAGGATGAGCAGCACCCATAGGAGCTTGTTGCCGGTCGAATTGCCCGAGCCAAGCACCGAAATGAGCGCCCAGAGGTCCAGCACCAGAAGCAGAAGCCCGCCAATGCCGGTGACGTTGTAAAGATCCATGATCGTTCTCCCTGAAGCTCGCTTCAGAGGCAACGTCGCGGCACCAAAATGGTTCCGTTACAGGGTATTCCGGATGTCGCGCTGGCGCCGCGGGCTCAGTCAGAAACCTTCTTCACGAATTGCGACTTCAGCCCCATCTGGCCGATGCCGGGAACCTTGCAGTCGATATCGTGATCGCCGTCCACCAGCCGGATACCGCGCACCTTGGTGCCGACCTTGACCACCTGCGAGGAGCCCTTGACCTTGAGATCCTTGATCACCGTCACCGTATCGCCATCCGCGAGCACGTTGCCCACTGCATCGCGCACCACCGTCTCCCCCTCGCCCGCAGCGGCGGGAGACCATTCATGCCCGCATTCGGGGCAGACAAGGAGGGCGTCCACCGCGTAGGTATAGGCGGAGCCGCAATCGGGGCATGGGGGCAAGGTATCGCTCATGACGTCCCCTTAGCCGCTGCCCCGGCACAGCGCCAGCAAAGAATTGTCGCAACGCGGGGTCCGGGCTCAGCCCAGCGCGTAGGCCGGATAAGGCCAGATCGCGGGCATATGGGTTTCGACAATTTCCGGCGTGTGGCGGCGCAGTGCGGCATCGGCAAGCGCATAGCCGAAGTTGATCAGCATCCCCTTCTCGCGATCGGTGAAATGATTGAGCCGGGTGCGCAGATGCGCAAGCTCTCCCGTCACCGCGGGCGCGCAGGGCAGCGAATCGGTCAGGCCATAATGCGCGATATTGGTTTCGAGCCCCCAATAGGTGCCGCGGCGCGCTTTGCCGTCGTCCGAACGCTCGGCAACGAACTGGTCGATCAGCCAGCGCTTGCGCAGGCCGCGCGACTGGTCGGTGACGATGTCATAGGCCCGCATCGCCTGCGAGAGCCAATCGCTCCCCGGATGCGGCGTGGGCTGGAAATGCGCCCCCGCATCGGAGACAAGCACGGTCTTGCAGCGCTTCCAGACCGTTTCGAGCCCGAGATTGTCATAGACCCCGCCATCGGCGAGGCGGATGGTGCGGGTATAGGCGGGGTTGCTGTTCAGATCGGCGCTCTCGACCGCCTCGAACGGGCCGGGATGGGACAGCGTGACCGGCGCGAACCACGGCGGGAACGCAGAGGAGGCCGCAACCGCGCGCGCCACGGGCAGGAGCGGCCCCGGCAGGAGGCCGATCCGCCAGTCGCCCATGTATTTCTTCGAAAAGCGGAAGTTACGCCCAGTCTGCAGGTTCGTGGCGTTGAAGACAAAGGTGGGGCGGTCTGGCAGCGCATCGAGGCTTTTGGTGATCAGGCTCTCGGCATAGGCCTTTTCGAGCATATCGCCTGCCGAGGAAAAGGGATTCGCCGCTGCCTTCAGAATCGCCGGCAGATCGATCGAGCGGTCGCAGAAGGCGCGCACCGGATCACCGACCAGCCGTTCGAAGCTGGCGACACCCGGGGCGGCGGCGAAATCGTCCCAGACTTCGGCAAGACGCCCGGTGACGATCGAACCGCCCGAGACCGAGGAAATCCGGTCCACTTTCGTGAGCACGTCCAACTCCACCAGACGCCGCAGCGCGCCAAGGTGGAACAACGCCGCGCGAAACCCGCCGCCGGAAAGCGCGAGCCCGATGCCGTCTTGCAGTCCTTCAGTCCCGAATGGCATGGATACCCCCCTGAGGTCAGATGACACCCCCGGGGCCAGCCCGGGGCCGATGACTCATATTCAGTGGTCTGCCAGCCGCAGCTCGGCGGCCGGTCTTGATGCCGCCTCTCTCAAGTGCGGCGCGCTACAGTTAACGCCGCCGCCGCCCGCCCGTCCAGCCTGCCCCACCTGCGACGAGAGCGCGCAGGGAGGCTCTTTCGCCGCAGTGGCATCAGCCGCCCGCCGCCAGAATCGCTTCTGCGACGGCGATGCAACGGGGGCGCGCCTGCGCCCCGAAAAAGGTCAGCACCATCATCCGCCCCCCGTCATGGCTCCAGACAGTGAGCTGATGCAGGGTCTCCTCCCAAAGCGCCGCCGCGCCTAGATCAAGAAGCTCGAACGCCGGCGCAGGCCCCATCACCGCACCAAGCTCGGCGCAATGCTCCTGCACCAATGCGTCTAGGCTGCGCGGCTCGTCCGGTGTCACCCGGTAGAGCAGCGCCAGTTGCTCTCCTGTCGCGGTCTGCGCGGTGCAGAGCGACATCGACATCGTGTCGATGCGGCGCGAAAATCCCCGGGTCAGCGTTACCGGGGCGCCCAGCACCAGTTCGGGCTGCGCCAGCTTCAACCAGAAGCAGGCCGATTTCGGCGCCGCCCCGAAAACGGGGCCTGCGAGCATCGCAAGGATCATCGCCAAACGGATCATCGGCACCGCGCCCCCCCCCGTTCCGCCGCATTCCGGCTCCAAGGCTCTCTGGCGCAAGGATAACACGGACCGGACCGGACCGGCTTCGGCCCCGTCGCGACAAATCCGCACCCCGCGCGCCTGCGCCGGTGTTGTGCCCGCAACGCGCCAGGGCAGCGACGTTAGCGAAACCAGAATTGCCTTCACCGGCACAAGCGTTTAACCCGGTGCTGCACGTGCAAAGAGCTGCCCGGGGGAAGCCGGGCTCGAAATCGGGGGTCGATGATGGCGAAGACGATGATGGAACATATGATGAAGGGCGAGGGCTTCATTGCCGCGCTCGACCAGTCGGGTGGCTCGACGCCGAAGGCGCTGAAACTCTACGGGATCGGCGAGGATGCCTATTCGAACGAAACCGAGATGTTCGACCTGATCCACGAGATGCGCGCCCGCATCATTCGTTCGCCCGCCTTCACCGGTGAAAAAGTGGTCGGCGCGATCCTCTTCGAGCAAACCATGGACCGCGATGTCGAAGGCATCCCGACCGCCACGTACCTTTGGGAAAAGCGCGGCGTCGTGCCCTTCCTGAAGATCGACAAGGGGCTCGAGGAGGAAAAGGACGGCTGCCAGATGCTCAAGCCGATCCCGGGCCTTGAGGCGCTCCTGGAGCGCGCCGCCGAACAGGGTATCTTCGGCACCAAGGAACGTTCGGTGATTTCCGCCGCCGATCCGATGGGCATCGCCTCGGTCGTGGCGCAACAGTTCGAACTGGGCGAGAAGGTGCTCGCGGCTGGCATGGTGCCGATCCTTGAGCCGGAAGTGACGATCTCGATCGCCGACAAGATCGATGCCGAGACGATGCTGCGCGATGCGCTGCTTGCCGGGCTCGAAACCGTCTCGGCGCCGGTGATGCTGAAACTCTCCCTGCCGACGATCGACAATTTCTACAAGCCGCTCGTCGATCACCCGAAGGTCATCAAGCTCGTCGCGCTCTCGGGTGGTTATGCCCGCGCCGAGGCGAACGAGATCCTCGCACGCAACACCGGCATCATCGCGTCCTTCAGCCGCGCGCTGACTGAAGGGCTCACCGCACAGATGTCGGACGCCGAATTCGACGCCGCCATCGGCGAAGCGATCGACAGCATCTATCGCGCCTCGATCGCCGGCTGAGCCCGGCACCAGGTGCAAATTTCGGGCCGTGCCTTCCGGGGTGCGGCCCTTTGCATGGCCTGCGCTCTTGACCGGAATCGCTCCGCCCCCTTTCCTGAATGCCTCTCAGGGAGGACCGAGCCATGGAGATGCTGTTCAGCATTCTGCGCACGACCCTTGTTGCCATTGCCCAGACCGCGCTTTGCCGCGGGATCGGCTGGATGCGCCCGCGCCCGCCCGCAAGGCCCGCCTATGCTTATGGCTCGCCGGGCTTCACGGTCTCAAGTTTCGGCGAATGCCAGAAGGGCAGCTATGTCGAGGTCTATTGCCCCGACAGGCCCTTTGTTGATGCAGGTGGGCGACAGAAGGCAGTCATCTTCCTGCATGGCTTCGTGCTGGGCGCCTCGCAGATCTACCGCGCCCATCTCGAGCATCTGGTGAAACAGGGCTACTGGGTGTTTTTTCCGAATTTCCAGACCGGCTTTTGCAGCTTCCCGCCCGACCGGTTGATGACCTTGGCCGAACTTCTTGACGAGGTGATCGGCGAGGGGCGGCCCTCGCAGGAGCGCTGGCTGAAGAACGCGCTCGACTCTGTCTCTGCGGCCTATACCGCGGTCGGCCTCGGCCCCGGCGCGGCGGTGGAAAGCTATGTTTACGGCCATTCGCTCGGCGGGCTCTTCGCGCTGAGCTGGCCCTATTACGTCACCCGCGACGGCTATCCGGCCGAGTTGATGCCGGTGCAGGTGGTGACCGCCGATCCGATCCCGACGAATGATGCCTCCGCCGCGCCCGGGCAGATGGGCAAGGCGCTCAAGCAGGTGCAGAACGATGTCGATCTGCGCCTGACCGCGCAGGCGCTCACCATGCCGGTGGCGATCCTGCATGGCGGCTCGGACTGGATCGTGCCGAAGGAAAACTGGTGCATCCCCTTTGGCTGGATCGCCACGACGCAAAAGAAGATGTATCTGTCGCAGACAGATATCCACGGCTGCCCCGGGCTTTTCGCCAATCACGAACAGGCCACGACTGACACGAGCTTTTTCTCCCCGCTCGCCGCGACCGTGCTCCTTGACGGCGTGGGCAGCGAGGATGCGCTTGACTGGTATTACCTCTGGCACGGGCTTGATCAGGTGGTCGCGGGCATCCGCGCCGATGCGCTCAGCTTCGACATGGGCCGCTGGACCGACGGGCAGGCGGTAAAACCGGTCACCACCTACCTGCCCTCCGCCTGAGCCGGGTTCCGGGCGGAGTTCTGGTCCGGCTCAGAAATCGCCCTCGGCGGCCTTGTCCATCAGGGACAGGATCGAATTGCGCACCGCCTCGCCCTGCGCGGCGACATCGGCGGGCAGCGGGCGGCCACCGTGCAGCATGTAATCCATGTTGAGCGTGTAGAGCCAGAGCCGCCCTTGTTCGTCTTCCACAAGGCTCACGCGGCAAGGCAACCAGGCGGCATAGGCGGTGGCATAATCGACCATCGCCGCGGCGGTGAGCGGATTGCAGTAAAGATAGACTTTCAGCTTGCGCCAGGGCGCGCCCTTCATCGCCGCGACCTGATCGCCCAGTGGCAGCGCGCCGACATCGCGGATGTTGAGATCCATCGCGAGCGAGCGGATCGACTCGTCGACCTCCTCATAGCTCAGCCCCTCTGCCACCTCGCGCTTCCAGACCATCGCCTCGGCCGGATTGCCGCTCCGGGCCAGTTCCCCGGCAAGGTTCAGATAAAGCCGCCCCGCCGCCGGGTCGAAGCCGCGAAAGGTCATTGCCCCCCAGCCAAGGCCGACAAGCACCAAAAGGCCCAAAAGGGCGAGGATATTGCGCAGAAATCCCATTTTCCCTCCCCGAGCAGTGCCGGACCCGGCCCCTCCCCGAAGGGTCAGCGCATGGCTGCGGGCGGGCTGTAAAGCCGGCAGAGCAATCGGAGCATTTCTTCGACCTTCGGGTCAAGCAGGGAATAGAAGATCGTCTGCCCCTCGCGCCGCGCGGCGACGAGCCCTTCGAGCCGGAGCCGCGCCAATTGCTGGCTCACCACCGCCTGCCGCGCGGCCAGCAGGTTTTCCAGCTCGGTGACGCTGCGAGGGCCGCGCAAGAGGTGGCAGAGGATCAAGAGCCGACCGTCGTGGCCCAGCGCCTTGAGGAAATTCGCTGCCGGTTCCGCGGCAGAAATCAGCCCCTCAAGCCCTTCGGGCAACGCCGGCGCCTCAGGCAGGGCATCGACGTCTCTGCGGATCTGCGCGATGGCCATTGCGGTTCCTCCCGCCCCTTCCTGCCGCAGCGCGGCATCGGGTGCAACTGCAAAACCGTTACCTGCAACTTATCTTTGCAGGCAGGCGCAATCACTCGCGGTTCGCGGGAACTTGTGCCGAACGGATCAGCGCATCGAGCATCGGCCAGAAGAAATCCGCCCCCGGATAGCCCTCGATCCTTCCGGTCTCGGTGCCATCGGAGAGCAGGATGAAAGTCGGCGTGAAGCTCGCGGGGCGGTCAATGATGACGCCTTCCGTCAGCGGCGCTTTCAGATCGACGCGAAATAGCGGCGCCACCTGCCCCTCGCTGGAGCGCGGATAGGCGGGCGCGATCTCGGCATTCCAGCGCGCGCACCACGCACAGCCCGCCTCTTCCACCATCATCAGCCGCAACTCCCCCGCCCGAAACGGCAGGGCAAGCAGAAGCAAAACACAAAGTGCACGCAGGAGCATGTTGACAGCCTTATCGAGACATAGAAATATACTAATAAATCCCGGCCATTTCGGCAAGGCGCGCTGTCAGGGAGGGGAGCGCCGCTTTCGGGACATCAAGGGCATGGTTCAGGGAGGGGCGATGCTCGACGTGACCTTTGGCGGCGCCGCTCTGGCGGGGCTTTTATCGTTCCTGTCGCCCTGCATCCTGCCGATGGTGCCCTTTTACCTGTCTTACATGGCGGGGCTTTCGGTGAAGGAATTGCGCGCGGGCGGCACGCTTGCCCCCGGCGCACAGGCGCGGCTTGTGGTTCAGGCGGTGCTCTTTGCGCTTGGCGTGACCACCATTTTCGTTTTGCTGGGGCTCGGCGCCACCGCACTCGGCCAGGCGTTTGCACAGTGGAAAGACAAGCTTTCCTGGGTCGCCGCGGCGGTGCTGATCCTGTTCGGACTGCATTTTCTGGGCGTGCTGCGAATCGGGCTTTTCTATCGCGAGGCGCGGCTCGAAACCGAGGCCAAACCCACCACGTTCATTGGCGCCTATGTGATGGGGCTCGCCTTCGGCTTCGGCTGGACGCCCTGCGTCGGCCCGGCGCTCGCCGCGATCCTGATGGTCGCCTCGGGCATGGGGGATCTGATGCGCGGCGGGCTTTTGCTTCTGGTCTACGGGCTCTCGATGACCCTGCCCTTCGTACTCGCGGCCCTCTTCGCCGCGCCCTTCCTCGGTTGGGTCGCGCGGCATCGCGCGCTGATGGGCTATGTCGAGAAAGCGATGGGAGTGATGCTGATCCTCTTCGGCCTGCTCATCGCCACGCAATCGGTGAACCGGATCTCCGACTGGCTGATCCGCCATTTCGACTGGAGCACGATGCTCCGTTAGGAGGGACCATGATCCGACTGACCACGCTTGCCGCCATGTTGCTGATCGCCCTCCCCGCCCTCGGGGCGGAGCTTGGCGAGGACGGGCTGCACAAGCCCGACTGGCTGCGCGAAACCTTCAAGGATCTGCGCGAGGATCTGGCCGAGGCCAATGCCGAGCACAAGCGCCTGCTGCTGATCTACGAACAGCGCGGCTGCATCTATTGCACGAAGATGCACGAGGAGGTGTTTCCCGATCCGGCGATCGACGCATTGATCCGGGAGCATTACTTTGTCGTGCAGCTCAACCTTTTTGGCGATGTCGAGGTGACCGATTTCGACGGCACCACGGCCACCGAAAAAGAGATGGCCATGCGCTGGGGGGTGATGTTCACGCCCACGATGATCTTCCTGCCGGAAGAGGTGCCCGAAGGCAAAACAGCAGCCCAAGCCGCCGTGGCGATGATGCCCGGCGCCTTTGGCAAGGGCACGACCGAGGCGCTGCTCACCTGGGTGAAAGACCATGGCTACGAGAGTGGCGAGAACTTCCAAAAATATGTCGCGCGCCGGATGACGGCGCAGGAATGACGCGTAAGTCTCTGCCGCAAAACGATATATAGTTATATTCGCGGATTCTTATATTTCTGTTGCCCCGGCGCAGAAACCTTGAGTATCGTTTGATCAGGGAGACTTCAGGGAGGAAAAAATGACACGTCGGCTCACGCTGGCGGTTGCGGTGGCTTTGGCCGCCGCAGGCCCGGCTTTATCTGAAACCTTGCCCGAAGCGGTGCAGTTCGAACGCGGCGCGGTGGCGGCCTCGCTCACCGGCATGCCGGGCGACCCGGAGGCGGGCGTCAAGGTGATGACCACCAATGCGCTCGGAAACTGCGTCGCCTGCCATCTTGTCAGCGCGCTGCCCGATGTGCCCTTTCCGGGCGATATCGGCCCCGCACTCGACGGCGCGGCGAGCCGCTATTCAGAAGCGCAACTGCGCGGCATCATCGCCAATTCCAAGCACACGTTCGAGGGCAGCTTCATGCCCGCCTTTTATAAAACCGAAGGCTATATCCGGCCCGGCAACGCCTACACCGGCAAAGCCGCAACAGAGCCGCTGCCACCGATCCTGACGGCGGCGCAAATCGAGGATGTGCTGGCCTTCGTGCTGACGCTGAAAGACTGAGCCCGAGGGCGATAAAGGGAGGACAGAATGGATTTCAAACGACGGGAAGCGCTCTGGCTCGGGCTCGGCACGCTGGCCGCAGCGGCGCTGCCGGGCGCCAGCCTTGCGGCAACAGTCGAGGAGTTGACCGCAAGTTTTGCGCAAGGCGCAACGCCGGGCAGCGAGGGCATTACCCTCACCGCCCCCGAGATTGCGGAAAATGGCAACACCGTGCCGATCGCGGTCGAGGCGCCGGGCGCGGTGGCGATCATGCTGATCGCGCCGGGCAACCCCGAGCCCTCGGTCGCCACTTTCACCTTTGGTCCCGCTGCGGGCAGCCAGCGCGCCGCCACGCGGATCCGGCTGGCGAAAACACAAGATGTCATCGCGCTCGCAAAAATGGCCGATGGCTCGGTGGTTCAGGCGCAATCGACCGTGAAGGTCACGATCGGCGGCTGCGGCGGCTGAAGGGGAGGAAATCATGGCAGAAGACGCAAAACCGCGGGTGAAAGTGCCCACCACCGCCGCCGCAGGCGAGGTGGTGACGATCAAGGCGCTGATCAGCCACAAGATGGAAACCGGCCAGCGCAAGGACAGCGAGGGGAAGCTTATCCCCCGCTCGATCATCCACCGCTTCACCTGCGATCTGAACGGAGCGAATGTGATCGATGTGGCGATCAACCCGTCGGTCTCGACGAACCCCTATTTCGAATTCGATGCCCGCGTCGATGCGGCGGGGGAGTTTCTCTTCACATGGTATGACGACGACGGCTCGGTTTACACCGAGACGAAGCCGATCGCCCTGGCCTGACGGGCGGAGGAAAGCCAATGCAATGCAAAAGCAAAACGGCGGCCGTTCTCGCGCCAGTTCTGACCCTTGCCGCGCTCGCCCTGCCCGGTCATGCGAACCCGGTCGATGACCAGTTGGTCATCGAGGGGGAAAATGGCCCGGTGGAGATCGTCACCGAGGCGCCCGCCCCCGACCACCTCAAGGGTGTGCTGGAGACGATCTATTCCGGCTGGCGCTTCCGCAACGATGAGACGCGCGCGCTCGAGCGCGACGATTTCGACAACCCCGGCATGGTCTTCGTCGACCGCGGGCGCGACAAATGGAATGCGCCGATCGGTGCGAAGGGCGAAAGCTGCGCCTCCTGCCATGGCGGGCCGGAGGCCTTCAAGGGCCTGCGCGCCGTCACGCCGCGAGTGGATGAAAAGACCGGCGCGTTGATGACGATGGAGAATTACATCGACGCCTGCCTCACTCAGCGCATGGGGCTTGAGAGCTGGAACTGGACCTCCACCGACATGTCGGACATGCTCGCGCTCATTTCCATGCAGTCGCGCGGCATGGCCGTGAATGTGGCGATCGACGGGCCCGCCGCTCCCTATTGGGAGAAGGGCAAGGAGATCTATTACACCCGTTACGGCCAGCTTGAGATGGCCTGCGCGAACTGCCACGAGCAGTATTTCGGCCATATGATCCGGGCCGACCACCTCAGCCAGGGGCAGACAAATGGCTTCCCGGTCTATCGGCTGAAGGATGCGGGCCTGCTTTCGGCGCAAAAGCGCTTTGTCGGCTGCGTGCGCGATACGCGGGCCGAGACCTTCAAACCCAATTCGCCCGAGTTCAAGGCGCTTGAGCTCTATGTCGCCTCGCGCGGCAACGGGCTTTCGGTCGAAGGCGTGTCGGTGCGCCATTGACCGCTGGCGCGGCCGCCCGTCCCGAGGTGGCCGCGCTTTTTGTATGAGGAGGAGCCGATGATTACCCGGCGCGAATTCCTGCAAGCCTCGCTCGCCGCCTCTGCCCTCTGGGGTGGCTCGGGCGTGGGCAACTGGTCCAAGCTGGCCGCACAACAGGCGCTCAATGCGGAAAACCTGCTGGCCTTCGAGGATTTCGGCAATGTGACGCTGATCCACCTGACTGATCTCCATGCGCAGATGAAACCGGTCTGGTTTCGCGAACCCGAGTGGAACATCGGCGTGGGCGCGGTGCGCGGCCAGCCCCCGCATGTGGTGGGCAAGGCCTTCCTCGAGATGTTCCGCATCCGCCCCGAGAGCCCCGAGGCCTATGCCCTCACCTATGAGGATTTCACTGCTCTCGGGCGGGCTTACGGCAAGATGGGCGGGCTTGACCGGGTTGCGACTGTGGTCAAGGCCATTCGCGCGGCGCGGCCCGAAGCGCTTTTGCTCGATGGCGGCGACACGTGGCACGGCTCGATGACCTCGTTGCGCACCAAAGGGCAGGACATGGTCAATGCCATGAACCTTCTCGGTGTCGATGCCATGACCTCGCATTGGGAATGGACCTTTGGCGCGGACCGCGTGAAAGATCTGGTCGACACCGGGCTCAACTTTCCCTTCCTCGGCGCGAATGTGTTTGACGTGGAATGGGACGAGCCCGCGCTTGCGCCCTACACGATCTTCGAACGCGGCGGCGTGCAGGTGGCGGTGATCGGTCAGGCCTTCCCTTACCTGCCAATTGCCAATCCAAAATGGATGTTCCCCGAGTTCAGCTTCGGCATCCGCGAGGAGCGGATGCAGCAGATGGTCGACGAGGTGCGGGCGAAAGGCGCCGATCTCGTGGTGTGCCTGAGCCACAACGGCTTTGACGTCGACCGCAAGATGGTGAGCCGCGTCAAGGGGATCGATGTAATCCTGACGGGGCACACCCATGACGCCGTGCCAGAACCGGTGCTGATCGGCGAGACGATCCTGATCGCCTCGGGCTCGATGGGAAAATTCGTCTCCCGCATTGATCTGGACGTGCGTGATGGCCGCATGATGGGCTTTCGCCACAAGCTAATCCCGATCTTTTCCGATGCGCTCCCGCCCGACCCCGAGATGGCGGCGCTGATCGAGGCCGAGCGCGCGCCCTTCAAGGCCGAGGCAGAAGAAAAGATCGGCACCACCGAGAGCCTGCTTTATCGGCGCGGCAATTTTCAGGGCACATGGGACGATCTGATCTGCGATGCGATCCGCTCCGAACGCGATGCCGAGATCGCCCTTTCTCCCGGCGTGCGCTGGGGGCCCTCGCTTCTGCCGGGCGATGCGATCACCCGCGAGGATATCCACGCCGTCACCTCGATGACCTATGGCCAGTGCTACCGCACGGAAATGACGGGCGAAACGCTCAAGACGATCCTCGAAGACGTGGCCGACAACATCTTCAACACCGATCCCTATTACCAGCAGGGCGGCGACATGGTGCGGGTCGGCGGCCTTCGTTTCGCCTGCGATGTCCGCCAGCCGATCGGCAGCCGGATTTCGGCCATGGAGCTTTCCGATAGTGGTGCCGCGGTCGAGCCCGGGCGCGCCTATACGGTCGCGGGCTGGGCCTCGGTGACCGAGGGCACGGAGGGGCCGCAGATCTGGGATGTGATCGAGGCGCATGTGAAAAAGCTTGGCACGGTGCGGGTGACACCCTCCGAGGCCGTCCGCGTCACCGGGATCTGAGCCATGGGCGCACTTTCTCGCCGCCGGATGCTGGCCGCTGCGGTGGGGCTCGTGCCCTCTCTTGCGGCCCCGGCCCTGCTGGGCCAGTCCCCGCCGCGCGTCGTCGTGGTGGGGGGCGGCGCGGGCGGCGCCTCCTGCGCGCGGCTGCTCGCCGAGGAGGGCGGGATCGCGGTCACCTTGATCGAACGCTCCCCGCGCTACACCACCTGCTTCTTCTCCAACCATGTGATCGGCGGGCTCAGGCCGTTCGAGAGCCTGCAATTCGGCTATGAGGGGCTTGCAAGGGCGGGCGCCGAAGTGGTGATCGACAGCGTCATCGCGGTGGACCGGGCGCAAAGGCGGCTCCGGCTCGCCTCGGGCGCGACACGCGATTACGACCGGCTCGTGCTCTCTCCGGGGATCGATTTCGTGCCCGGGGCGGTGCCCGGCTGGTCGGAAGAGGTGGCCGAGATCATGCCCCATGCCTGGAAGGCCGGGCCGCAGACGTTGCTTCTCAAACACCAAATCGAGACGATGCGCGAGGGCGGCACGCTTGCGCTGATCGCGCCGCCCAATCCCTACCGCTGCCCGCCCGCCCCCTATGAACGGGCAAGCCTGATCGCGCAGCGGTTCAAAAAGATCAATCCGACGGCGAAGATCCTGATCTTCGACCCGAAGGATCATTTCACCAAGCAGACGCTGTTCGAGGATGGTTGGGGGAAATACACCAACGGCATGGTGACATGGTTCGGCCCGGAGTTCGGCGCGGCGGATGTGGCCGTGCGCCCCGAAACGATGGAAGTGCTGGTCGAGGGCGCGGCGGAAAAGGTCGATGTCTGCAATGTCATCCCGGCGCAAAGGGCCGGTGCGCTGGCGCGGATCGCCGGGCTCACCGATGCCGCGGGCTGGGTGCCGGTCGACCCGTTCACGATGCGCGCGAAAACCGATCCGCAGATCTGGGTGTTGGGCGATGCGAGCGCGCAAGGGGCAATGCCGAAGGGGGCCTTTGCCGCGCATTCGCAAGCCGAAATGGCTGCCGCGGCGCTCCGCGCCGATCTCTTTGGCCGCGCGCCCCTGCCCGATCACTATGCCAATATCTGCTGGTCTGTGCTGGCACCGGGCGATGCCGTGAAGCTCGGCGGGCTCTACGAACCGCGCCCCGAGGGCATCACGCAAGTGGAGAGCTTCATCTCTGCGGCCAACGAAGATACCGCCACCCGTCGCAGGACTCTCGAGGAAGCGCAAAGCTGGTATGAGGCCTTCACCCACGCCATCTTCGGCTGAGCCGGAAAGGAGCGCCATGATCACCCGCCGCCACGTCCTGATTGCCGCCACCGCCGCGCTCGGCGCCCCGCCGCGGCTCTGGGCCACAACGACGCTCGATCTGGGGGGCGCGCGGATCGACACAGTGTCAGACGGCGCGCTCGTGCTTTCGCCCACGGTCCTTTTCGGGCAGATGCCGCAAGCAGAATTGCACGAACTCCTCGCGCGGTATGGCGAAAGCCTCGACCGCTTCGATCCGCCCTGCAATGTCACGCTTTATCGTGACGGCAAGCATACCGTGCTCTTCGACGCGGGCGCCGGGCCGGATTTCCAACCCAGCGCCGGAAAGCTGTTCGAGGCGCTCGCCACGTTGACCCTCGGGCCTGAAGACATCACCCATGTGCTCTTCACGCACGGCCATCCCGATCATCTCTGGGGCGTGCTCGACGACTTCGACGAGCCCGTCTTCGGTCATGCCGTGCATATGATGGGTCGGATCGAGCATGCATTCTGGATGGATCCCGAAACCGTCGCCCGCATTGACGAGGGGCGCAAGGGCTATGCAGTGGGCGCGGCGCGGCGGCTCGCGGCTCTGGGAGAACGGCTGACGCTTCTTGAAGATGGCGCGGAAGTGCTGCCCGGCATCACCGCGCGGCTCACCCCCGGCCACACGCCCGGCCACATGGCCTATGCGCTTGCCGAGCCCACCCCGGCGCTGGTTCTGGGCGATTGTCTCTCGAACCATCATGTCGCCTTCGAGCGGCCCGACTGGCCCACCGGTTCGGATCAGGACATCGCGGCGGCCGCGGCCACCCGGATCCGGCTGCTCGCCGAGGTGGCCGACACGGATCTCGTGCTGATCGGCTATCACCTGCCCGCAGGCGGCCTCGGCCGGGCTGAACGCGCGCCCGCGGGCGGCTACATCTTCCGCCCGCTTGAAGGTTGATCGACGAGCCGGTCCGCCGCCATCGCCCCGAGCCACATGAAAAGGAGCGCGAGCCAGGCCGTCGCCGTGCCGATGGAGGTGCCGGTAACCCCCGCTCCGATCGCACAGCCCCCCGCCAGCATCGCGCCGAACCCCATCAGCACCGCGCCAAACATCGCGCGTCGCATCTGACTCTCGCGCTCGAAGCCCTGAAATTTCAGTTCCCCTGCCAACGCCGCCGCCAGAAAAGCGCCAAGGAACACCCCGGGTACGAGCCCGATGTCGAAATCGAGCCGCGGATCGGGGAGCAGGAAAAACATCAATGTGTTGGCTGATGGTCCCGAGAAGGTGGCGGAAGTGACCATGACCGGCTCGAACGCCACCTGCGCAAGCGAGAAGGTCAGCACCCAGCCAAGCGCGACGGCGAACCCGACGCCCGAAGCAAAGACGAGCGGCCCAAGCCCGATCCGGTTGCGCCGCGCCAGCCAGAGGGCGAGCGCGGCAATGCCGATCCCCAGGGCGAACCCGCCGCCACGGGGCAGCCCCGCCGCGGTGAAGATCTCCAGATTGCGCCCGCCGGGCGTCACCCAGAGCCCGGCAAGCCATTGCCGCAGCGGCGCGAGCCAGCCGTGGAGCGCCATCTGCGCAGTGACCGCAAAAAGGAGCCCCGAGATCAGCGCGCGCAAGTTCCCGGTCGCGGCGAGGACCAGAAGCCGGCCCGAACAGCCGCGCGCAAGCACCATGCCGATGCCAAAGAGCCCCCCTCCCAGCATCGCGCCGGACCAGCTTCCCGTCACGGCCATCATCCGCGCTTCGTCGGAACGAAAGAGCCCCGCGAGCTGCGCCCCCTGCACCCAGATCAGCGCGGTCGAAAAGGTGAGAAGCCAGACCGCCACCGGCCGCCCGAGCGCCCCGCGCGCGAAATCGACGGTGGCGGCGCGCAGACAGAAGGCGGAGCGCTGTGCGGCAATGCCGAAAACGGCACCGGTCACGACCCCGAACAAAGCCGAGAGCGCCGGTTCATCGACCCGATCCAGAAGCGACACCAGATCCATCAGGGTTCTCCCGTTCCCTCCGCCGCACTATGCTCCGGGGCAGGCCTCCATCGTGCCGCAGAAGCGGCACGATGTCATCCGTCCGGTGCGATAGCGGGCCGAGATCAGAGCGCTTGCCGCAGTGGTTTAGGCTCCGCCGTGAGGGACGCTGGCTAGGTCTCGCGTGTCGAACTCGTCGGACCGCGGCGCCATCACTTTTTGTCGCGCGCGACCCGCTGTCGAATTTCTTCCAGCGCCGCGGGGGCGTCGACTACGATATCGCCGGCATCCACGGCCTCAATGTATTTCTCACGCGACTTCTGGAACAGGAAACCATTGTGCTTCTTGATGAAATGCGTCGCGAAAATTTCTTCTGTCGCCCAACAAAATGAAGAATTCACGCGCCGACGCAACGCAACCGCGATCACATGCGCTCGTTTGCGTTCGCACAGCTCCGCGCCACCTTTCCCGCTTGCAAGGTCTTTCGCGGCCTCCCGGAACGGCGCATCGGAATAAGCGGCATATTTGAGCGTCTTGTCGAGGAAGGATTCCGGCCTCTTGCGAATATCTTCGATGAAAAGATCGCGCCGCAGCAAGGCGTCGAGCGAAAAACCCGCCGCGGCCATCGCCTGAGAAAATCCGAGCTCGCCCTTTTTTACAGTCACGGCTTTTGAGCTGCTTTGCTCATAAGTCTGCCAATAATCACGGAAAGCCGTGCTTTCCCATATCGGGCGACGCAAGTGAATGAAATAAGATTCCAGAAACTCGAACGGCGGCTTGCGCCGCGACAGAAGGCGCGTCACCTTGCGCAGCTTTCCTATTCTTCGTGGGCTCATCAGCAAGCCGCCAATATCGGACTGAAGGGATTCGATACGCGGCAGAACAGCGGAGCCGGCCACCATCGGAAACCAGATACTGTCGTTGAGGATGACCAGATCCGAAGGTGAAACGGCCTTGCCGAGCAAAAAATGGATACCATCCCGATAGCCACCGAAATCATATCCGAAGTTAGGGCGCTCCAGAATATATCTGCAGCATGCATTTAACCTTTCGCGAGAAGCATCCGGCAGCGTCCCGTTGGAAACGAGAACGATGTTGTAATCGTGTCTGCAAAAATACTCGCAAGTTTCGAGAACTGAGCCTGGAAGCGGCCCGGGCTGGTAAATCAGAAATATCGCGAATTTGTCTCCGGGCGCGCCCCGGCCCTCGGTGACGGAGATTTTTTCCCACCGCTCTGCATCATAGCGCTTGCGATCAGACATTTCGAGGATCTTGCGCGGAATGCTCGCGATCTGGTCGAGAAGGCGATGGGCTTCCCGTTTGATTTTCCATCCCGGGATCATGTGGACCGCTCCTTGATTGTAACTCCTGATCGCCGCAACGCGCTCAGCTCTCCAGGCCTCTTGCCGCGTGCACGCGGCGTCGGATCTCTTCGAGCGCCGCCGGGGCATCGGCCCGAATATCGCCTGCATCGATCGCTTCCAGATATTTTTCACGCGACATCCGAAACAGGGCGCTGTTGTGTTTTTTGACGAAATGCGTCTCGAAAAGCGTTTCGGTTGCCCAGCAGAAAGAGGCGTTGAACCGCTCCCGACACGCGATCGCGATGATATAGGCTCGTTTCTGGTCTGACGGCGCCCCCTCTTGGCCGAATTCAGCGAGTTCCGGCACCGTTGTCGGAAACGCCATGCCGGGAGCGGCGGCATAGTGCAGCGCCTTGTCGAGGAAGGGCGCGCCCTGCTGGCTGATCGCGTCGATGAAAGCGGTGAGGCCAGAAAGCGCGCCGACAGAGAAGCCGCCCGCCTGCAGCGCTTTGGAAAAGCCGATCTCGCCGCGTTTTATGGTCAGCCATTTGGAGCTGCTCTGCTTGTAATCTCGCCAGAACCGGCGAAAGGTTTCGCTCTCCCAGACCGGCTGGCGCAGATGAATCAGATAGGATTCGAGGAATTCCGAAGGCCCTGTTGCTTGATGGCGCCGCCCGAATGCCCGCTTCGCTTCCCCGCGCCTGCGCGGGCGCAGGAGCAACCCGCAAACGTCGAGAGCAGAGGCTTCGAGCCGCCCGATCACCTGGCTGTCGGAAACCATCGGAAACCAGATGCTGTCGTTGAGAAGGATCAGGTGGGAGGGGGAGAGGCCCTGGCGCTGGAGAAAATGGATACCGTCGCGGTACCCACCAAAATCATATCCAAAATTTGGTCGTTCCAGAATGGAACGGCAGTGCGGGCGCAGGCTGTCGCGGGATGCTGGCGGCAACGCGCCATTCGAAACCAGCACGACCGAGTAGTCGTTCGCTCCCAGATACCGACAGGTTTCCAGAATCGAGCCGGGCAAAGGCCCGGGCTGGTAAATGAGGAAGACCGCATATTTCGCGCTTGTTCTGCCCGGGCCCTCGGTGACCGCGATCCGCGCCCAGCGCGTGTGATCGTGATGCGCCCGCAACAGCGGTTCGACGATCCGACGCGGCAGGTACGAGAGTTGCGACTTCAGGCGCAGGATCTCGCGCCTGATCTTCCAGGCGGGGATCATGCCACATGTCTCCTTGCCATCATCATCTCGGCCTCCGAGCCTGGTGCGGTCATGCGGAAAGATCCTTGCAGGGGCGTGCCCAGATCGGATGCCCTGCCGGGGGGTCCAGTCGCAAGGTGAGCTTGGCCAACTCGGCGGACAGGTCAATCTCGGGGCTGTCCGGCCTGCGCAGGCGGGGGTAATATTCTTCGAACAGGAAGCCGAGGAATGCATCGCGCGCCGTGGCATCGAAGCTCAGAGTATCGGCCGTGGCAAAGAGCTGTGCCAGCTCCGCATCCCCCGGCGCGTGATGGGCGACCCCGTCAAAAGCCCAGAAACACTGCCCGGTCGCGATCACCGGCTTGTCGAACCCCATGGCTTCAAGCCCGACGGAGGAATTGACGGTCACCACGGCGCGGGCCGCCCGCACCTGTGCGAACGTGTCGGTCTGATTGTCAAGAACGACCCGGCTCCCCCGGGCCTCCCGGGTGATGAACTCTGCCAGCGAGCCCGGGGCCGTGGGATGTTCCTTGAGGCGCAGATGCCAGCCCGCCGGCAGGGCGTGACTGGCGCGCACGAGGGCGCGGACGAAAGCCTCGACCGAGCGGTGCTCGCCGCCAAAGAGCCGCAGCTGGCTGTCGCCCGGCGTCTGCAAGGGCGCGAAGACATAGGGCGCCTCCAGCGGCGGCACATCCGCCGCACTCGGTTTCACCTCGCCCGCCGCGGCGCGTTGACGGATCGTCTGTGCGAGGCTGCGCCACCCGGGCTCTGCCGATGGCGTGGTTCTGCGCCACTCCAGATAGGGCGCAATCTCGCGCGGCAATCCGTTGACGAAATTGACGCCACAGGGATCGGCGGTCAGCGTGCCCGGAAACGGCCCGAGTTCGAGAAACAGCCGCTTCACACCGGCATCCCGCGCCGCCTGCATGAAAACGTAACGGTTCCCGGCCTGCGCGTTCCACGCAACCGCAACGCATGCCTTGTTCGCTTCAAAATAGCGGCGCGCGCCGTTGTATTGCCATTTCAGGAGCCGTTGCTTGAGACGCCGCATCACACCTGTCGCCGCCGGGGTCTTGCGCCGGTCATATGCCTCCCAGGCGCGTGCTTCCGACTGCGGATAATCGCGCCAGCCGAGCGGTGGCGCGAGCAGCCAGGTCACCTCGGCAATGCGCGGGAACAGTTGTTTGAGAAGGTCGCGCTGGCCTTTCCGCTCTTCCAGGCAAGTGAAACGCAAAGGCGCGACGGTCACGTCAGACCCTCCTCTCAACTGATCTGCTCCGGAGCGCGAACGAGGCAAGCCAAGGATCGCGCCCTCGTCGAAGCGGGACGGCTCCCTATACACCAACGGCGCTGCTGCGCAAATCGGCGCATCGCCTCTCTGCCCCGAGGCGCGGCTCCGGGGGGCCGCGCGCGGCCACAGAACCTTTCGCGTCGCGTTCACGCCTTGAATATATGCGCCCCCGTCAGCCCGTGACGCAGCATCGCATTGCGGGTGTCGAGCACGAGCGGCGCCTCTGCGACGCGCGCGTAGTCCACGGCATCATGATCGGTGGCGATCAGCACCGCATCGACACCGGCCAGGGTTTCGGGAGTGAGCGGCGTCGAGCAGCGCCCCTCGAAATGGCCGTAAGCACGGGTGCGCGGGATCGCGGCCACATGCGGGTCGTGATAGAGCACCTCGGTGCCGCGGTCTTCGAGCAGATGAATGAGCTTCAGCGCCGGGCTCTCGCGCATGTCGGGCACGTTCTTCTTGTAGGCGACGCCCAGCACCAGAACCCGCGACCGGCTCAGCGCCTTGCCCGCATGCCGGTCGAGCGCCTCGGCGAGCCGGTCGACCACATAATGCGGCATCGCGGCGTTGATCTCGCCCGCAAGTTCGATGAACCGGGTCGGCAGCTCGAACTCGCGCGATTTCCATGTGAGATAGAACGGGTCGATCGGGATGCAGTGGCCGCCAAGGCCGGGCCCGGGATAAAAGGGCATGAAGCCGAAGGGCTTGGTTTTCGCCGCCTCGATCACTTCCCAGATGTCGATCCCCATCGCGTCGTAGACCACCTTCAACTCGTTCACGAGCGCGATGTTCACGGCCCGAAACACGTTTTCGGTGATCTTCACCGCCTCGGCGGTGGCATTGGTCGAGACCGGCACGATCCGTTCCAGCGCCGCGCCGTAAAAGGCCGCGACCAGCGCGCGCGCCGCCGCCCCGTCGCCCGAGACCACTTTCGGGATCGTTGCGGTGGTGAAATCGCGGTTGCCGGGGTCTTCGCGTTCGGGCGAGAAGCCAAGGAAGAATTCCTGCCCGGAGACAAGGCCGCCCGCCTGCAGGATCGGGCGCAGCACCTCGTCGGTGGTGCCCGGCCATGTGGTCGATTCGAGGATGATCAACTGGCCCGGGCGCAGCGTGCGCGCCACGGCGCGGGTGGTCTCCTCGACAAAGCTCAGGTCCGGGTCACGGTGTTTTGAGAGCGGCGTCGGCACGCAGATCGCGATCACATCGCATTCTGCGAGCCGCGCGAGATCTGCGGTTGCTTCAAGCTGGCCCGCGGTCACGAGCGCGCCCAGAACTTCCGAGGGGACCGCCTCGATATAGCTCGCGCCGCGCGCGATCTGTGCCACCTTGGGCGGGTCGATATCAAAGCCAGTAACGCTGTAACCGGCGCGGGCAAGCGTCACCGCGAGCGGCAGCCCGACATAGCCAAGCCCGATCACGCCGGCGCGCGCCTTTCGGGTCGTGATCCGGTCCATCAGAGTTGCGGCGAGGGGCGAGAGCGGTTCGGAAAGGTCTTGCATGGGATGTCCTGAGCTGGTGGGTCCGACTTGGAAGTTCGACGCGGGCGTGTCAAGCTGACCCAAGGGCAGTAACCTGAAACAACGGCCGAGGTTGCATGAGTTCTCCAGATTTTTCCCTTCGGGCAGCCGCGCTGCGCCGGATGGCGTGCGTGTTTGCGCTGGGGCTGCTGGCGGGAGGGATCTTGACGCAGGCTGGGATGGCCGGGCCGGACCCGGCCGCGCGGCTGTTGCGCGACGGCTTCGAGGGCGGGGCGTTTTCTCCGCGGAGCGGACTTTATTACCGCGACAATGCCGAGCAGCGCGCAGGCAGCTACCGCTTCGTGCAGGAGGGCGCGCGGGCGGGGAAGAGCGCGCTTGAACTCACAGTTGTGCCGCATTGCGCGCCGGGCGCCCTGCGGTGCAGCGAGCGTGCCGAGGTCTGGCAAGATACCCGCAACCGCGTGCCCTATGAGGAAGGCGTCTGGACCGCGCTCTCGATGCGGCTTGGCGCGCCGGTGCCGCAAGATGATCACCGCTATGTCATGATGCAATGGAAGCGCGAGATCCGCCCGGGGGCAGAGGGCGATTTCAGCCCGTTTCTGGCGCTCAGGATGCGCGCGGGCGTGCTTTTCGCCACGATCGAGAGCAATTATCACCCGCCCCGGCCGGGGCTGCCCCGGCCAGAAAAGGGGCAATGCCCGCGCGGGCTGGTGCCGGTCTGGCTACGGCCGGACACCGGGCAGATGCGCTTTCTGGTGGCGGTGGGCGCGGGCTGGCGACCGGAACTTGCACGCGAGTTCGACCGCTGCAGTGATGCCTTGCGGCTCAGCGGCCCCGGGTTTTTGCCTGCCGCGCGCCCGGTCTGGCACGATTACCTCTTTTACACCCGGCCGGGGCCGGGCGGAGAGGGGCAGATCGAGCTTGTCGTCGACGGGCGGCGCGTGGTGCGGGCCGAGGGCGTGATCGGCGCTGCGGGCGCGGGGCTGGGCCCGCACCAGTATTTCAAGTTCGGCCCCTACCGCGATGCGCATCAAAGCCGGTGGACGCTTTATTTTGACAGTTTCGCGCGTGGGCCTGCCTGTCGCGCCGTGGCCCCGGCCGCGGTCTGCGCGGGGCTGGGGGAATAAGGTGAGCATGCCCGCCGCCCCGCCGTGCCGGACCATCGCGTTTTACGCGCCGCTGAAAGCGCCCGATCATCCGGTGGCCTCGGGCGACCGGCTGATGGCGCGGCAGTTGATGGCGGCGCTTGCGGCGACGGGGGCGGAGGTGGGGCTCGCCTCCTCCTTGCGCGCCTTTCTGCCGCGATCAGAGGACAGCGCTGCGCTCGACCGCCTTGAGGCCGAGGCCGAGGCCGAGCGCGCCCGCATCGCGGCGCTTTGGGAGCGCGCGGGCCCGCCCGATCTGTGGTTTTGCTACCATCCCTATTACAAGGCGCCGGACCTGATCGGCCCGCCGCTCGCGGCCCGCTTCGGCCTTCCGTGGGTCAGCGCTGAGGCCTCGCTGTCGGCGCGCCGCAATATCGGGCTCTGGGCCGAGACGCAGGAGCGGATGCGCAGCGCGCTTCTGGGGGCGGGGATGAATTTTGCCCTCACTGCGCGCGATGCGGCCGGGCTCAGCGCGGGGGCGCCGGGGCTTGCGCTGATGCGGCTCCATCCCTTTCTGGAGCTGGAGGCGCTGCCGCCCCCCGCGCCGCTCGCCGGGCGCCGCATTGTCACCGTGGCGATGATGCGCGCGGGCGACAAGATGGAGAGCTATCGCGCCTTGGCGCAGGCGCTCGCGGAACTGCCTGTGGGCGCAGACTGGGCGCTCACCGTGGTGGGGGACGGGCCGATGCGCGCCGAGGTGGAGGCGCTTTTGCCGCCGGGCCGGGTGCGCTTTATCGGTGCGCTGCCCCCCGAGGGAGTGCGTGCGGAACTGGCGGCGGCGGATGTGTATCTTTGGCCCGGCTGTGGCGAGGCCTATGGGCTCGCCTATCTGGAGGCGCAGGCGGCGGGGCTGCCGGTCGTTGGCTGGGCAACCGCGGGGGTGCCCGAGGTGGTGGCGGCGGGGGAGACGGGCCTCTTGAGCCCGCCCGGCGATGTGGCGGCGCTGGCGCATGATCTGGCGCGGCTTCTGGACGATTCCACGCTGAAGCGGCAGATGGGGGCAGCGGCCCGGGCGCGGGTGCTGGCGCGCCATGCCCGCCCGCGCGCGGTGGCAGATCTGGCGCGCGGGCTTGCCTGCGCGATGAAGGGCAAGGAGAACGCCGATGGATGAGGGAAAACGGCTGGCGATCGAGGCGCTTTCTGCGCGTGCCGCCGCTGGGCGACCGCTGCGGCTGTGGTGGCGCGACGACGATGCGGTGGCGCCGAGCGCCCCGCTCGACCGGCTTCTCGATCTTGTGGCCGGGCATAGACTGCCGCTGACGCTCGCGGTGATCCCCGCGCCCGAGGGGGCGGCGCCGAGCGGGCCTGCGCTTGCCGAGCGGCTGGCGGGGGAAGCGGGTGTGCGCGTCGCTCCGCATGGCTACAGCCACGCCAATCATGCCGGGTCGGATGAAAAGAAATGCGAGCTTTGTCCGGCGCGCCCGGCACAGAGCGTGCTCGAAGAGCTCGCCCGCGGCCATGCGCAGCTTCGCGCGCTGCACCATGAGCGGTGCCTCGCCCTCCTTGTGCCGCCGTGGAACCGGATCGCGCCCGCAGTCAGGGCCGGGCTCGGGGCGGCTGGGTTCAAGGCGCTCTCCACTTTCGGCGCGCCGAAGGGGCCGGAGGCGCAGATCAACACCCATCTCGACATCATGGACTGGCATGGTACGCGCTCCCTCCGCGCGCCCAATACGCTCTGGCGGGAACTGGCAGCGCTTGCGCGCGCGGATCTGCCCTTTGCCGGGCTTTTGACGCATCATCTTGTGCATGATGCGGCCTGCTGGGCTTTTCTGGAAGAGTTCGCGGCACTCACAACAAAAGCTGGCGCACACTGGGTCGGCGCGGAGCGGTTGCTTGTGGAGCTTGAAGGATAAGAGCCCCCTCGGGAGAAGCGGCGTCAGGCAGGCGGGGATCAGTGCGCCTTGCGGATCTGGTCGAAGTAATCCGAGGCGGCGCCGGGCGAGATCACGCCATTGGCATTGAGCTGCGCGCCAAGCGCCCGCATGATCTTTTCGCTGCTTTTCGGGCAGGAGGCCATCAGCTTCATGAAGCAGCGCGAGTTCAGACGCAGCGCCTCGATTTCGGTGCGCGCGGTAACCGTGGCGGCATAGGGCGCATCCTCGATCATCGAACTCTGCCCGACGATCGCCACTCCCGCCTCTGACCCGCGCTTGATGACATGGCTGCCGTCGCTGGCCTTGTGCACATCGACCTCGCCCGAGAGGATCACATAGGCGCCCTCGTTGGCCTCGCCTTCACGAAAGATCACATCTCCGGGGGCAAACGTTTCCCGGTCCGATGCGAAGCAGAGCATGCGCAGCCGGGACGGATCCACCCCGGAAAGCAGTGGCAGCTTTCCGATCAGTTCGACTTCATCGCGAAACAGCATGGAAGTCTCCTTTCCCAGTCGGGAGGGTCCGTCGCCGAACCGTTCCTCCTATAATATGAGGGCGCATGAAAGCCACGTAAATAGCTCTTCACGCATCAGAGAGCCGTCTGAGGCCTCAATGGGCATGACCATCGCGGATTTCGACCACTTCGCTGAATTGGCGGGCAAAAGTGGTGTTGGTGAGGGCCCAGATCACACCGGGCTTCTGCGGCAAGTGGTGCAAATACTCCAAGATGTTGTTCACCAGACGCTGTTGCAACGCAGGATCAAGCCCCGCGAGCGCCTCGTTGAGCACATAGAACCGGGCGTTGCGAATCAGCAGCCGGGCCAGACCGATCTTGGAGCGCTGCAGCCGCGTGATGCGCCGCCCGCCCGGGCCGACCTCCTGCGCGAGGCCGAGGCCCATCATCTGATCGCGCATCTCGGGGTCGGTCTCGAAGGCGCGGTTGAGCACCGCGAGCACGGCCTGTTGCACCCGCTCCTCGGCATGGCCGTAGCGGCGGTTGATCTTGCCGAACAGGATGTTTTCCATCAGCGAGGCGTTGAACAGATAGCGCTCCGGCTCGTAGCGCTCGACCAGAGCGCGCAGTTCTTCGGGCATATTGGCATGCAGCTTGTGGCGGCAGGCGACCACCTGCGCACGCAGCCTGTCGTCCAGCAAGCCGAAGCGGTAGGTCGGCTCGACATAGGCAAAGGCGAGCCGGATCAGCCGCACCCGGTCGTCGAGCGTGGCGCTCTCGGCGCCGTCTGCGGTGGTGCGCGCGAGTGTTTTCTCGAAGGCGGGCATCTCCTCCGGCGTCATGTAGGTGAGCCATTGCAGCACCTCGGGCGTGTCGGCGACGCCGTTGAAGACATCGAGGGTGATGCGAGCGAAATTCCAGCCAAGCGCGAAAAGCTCCGCATCGAGCCCCTGAGAAATCAGCGTGCGCGCGAAGAACGGGTGGCGCACGATCCGCGGCAGCCTGTTCTGCGGATCGCCCGTGACACCGAAGAGGAGGTTCTCGCCAATCGTAGTCTGAATGTTGAACTGGTCCGGTTCGAACGGCAGAACCAGCCCCTCGAGCCTTTGCGCGCTCAGATGCTCGCGCAGGACGGTGCGCAGCGCCAGCACCCCCTCGGGCAGGATCGTGCCCGCCTCCGGGCCGATCCGTTCCTTGAGCGCGAGCATCAGCACCTCCTGGCTCAGCTCCACCACTTCGAGCACAGTGGCAATCGAGGGCAGCAGCCCTTCGGGGCCGCTCACCGGTTGCAGTGCGTTGTAATCGATCCAGTCGCCATCGACATCAAAGAGCGGGTTGCCGGCGCGGGCCGTTTCGCGCCAGTGCCATTGGTTATGGTTGGTGTCGACGCGGGGCGATCCATCTTCATGGGTGATCAGCGGGATCCGGTGGCGCAGCCCGTAGCAGATATTGTCGAGGATTGTGCCCGAGAACATTGCCGGATTCGCCCCGACATAGCCGATTGCCTGCGTGGCGAGGCTTTCGGGCAGGCGGAACAGGTCGTGCCCGTCCACGGTGACGCGCCCCTTGGAGGGCGTGAGGATGCGTCCGAGGAGTTCGGCCAGCACGCTGGAGCCGCCAAGCGAGCCGCCGGTGAGCGCGACCGTGCGCCCGGGCGGGATCTCAAGGCTGAAATCATTGAGCAAAACCGCGCCCATGTCGCTTTTTACCGTGACATGGGCAACCTCAAGCACCGGCGCGGGCGGCAGCGTGCAAAGTTCTTCGCCGGGCTCTGGCGCGGGTTCGGCCATATTCTCGTCTTCGAACCGCTCGACCACCTGCTCGTAGCGCATCTGCGTGTCTTGGCGCGCCAGATCCCAGTCGATCAGTTCTTTCAGCGGTCCCGGCAGTTCCTTGTAGGCGTTGATCACCGCAACGAGCTGGCCGACGTTGAGCCGGTCGGTGATCGTGAGATAGCCGCCGATCGCGTAAAACAAAAACGGTGTGATCTGCGAGATCAGGTTGTTGAGGAACTTCACCATGAACTTGCGCTGATAAAGCTCGTAGCGGATCGAAAAGATCCGTGCGAGCCGGCTGACGATATCGGCGCGTTCCCAGTTGCCGCCGTCATTGGCGTGGACGGTCTCGATATTGTCGACGATCTCGGCCACGCGGCCGGCAAGCTCGCGCGCGGTCACCTGCCGTTCGCGCCCCAGCACGATCAGCGCACGGCGCATGCGCGGGATGATCAACACCTGAATAGCCGCCATCCCCGCCGCCATCATGCCCAGCCAGAAATGCTGCACGAAGATAAAGAGCATCGCCGTGAGCGCCTGCCCGCCCAAGAGCGCAGGTTGCACGAAAGCATCGCCCGCAAAGCCGCCGAGCGGTTCGAGCTCGTCCTTCACCATGCTTGAGACTTCGCCCGCCTTGATCTGCTTGAACCGTGCATTCGGGAACCGCAGGATCCGGTCGACGAGGTCATAGCGGATGCGCCGCAACAGCCGCTCGCCGAGCCGCCCCTTGCGGGTGTTGATGGTGAGCTTGAAGAGCCCGTTCACGATCACCATGGCCAAAAAAGCGACCGAGAGTGCCGCGAGCGTTTCGAGCCGGTCGAGTTGGAAGCCGTCAAAGAATGTGACGGGGCCGAGGCCGGGGAGCGAGAAACTTAGATCCAGAAAGGGCAGCGTTGCGCCCGGAGTTTCGAACCCATGGCCCTGGATCGGCTGGTTGACGATCGCCTTGGGCAAATCGAAGGCCATGTAATAGGGGATCATCGACACGAGAACGATCAGCATGATGGCGATCTGCTCACGGCGCGTATACGCCCAGATATACCGAAACAATTTGGGGTCCATCAACTCGATCCGGATCACGGGGAGAATGGCGCCGGTTCGGGGATCTCCTGGCGCTCTCTTTTGCCAATTTATGCCGCAAAGCGGAGAAATTTGCCAGAGCCGCCGCGCTCAGCCGCCCTCGGCAACGGCGCACAGAAGCTCTGCGGAGCGGGTCGCGCCATCAAGCGCAAGCCCGCCGCCGCCCGGCGCGGGCCTTGGCGTGGCCAGCGCCGCGGTGATCGCTCCGGCGAGGCTCTCCGCATCGAGCCGGGTTTCCGCGATCACATACGCGCGGCCAATCCGCTCAAGGCGCTCGGCGCGCCGGGTCTGTTCGGTCTCGTCGCCCGCCGCATAGGGCACGAGAATGCTGCGGCAGCCCGCCTGCAAGATATCGCCCACGGTGTTGTAGCCCGCCTGCGAGATCGAGAGCTTCGAGGCGGCAAGGAGCCGCGCAAGGCCGGGGTAAAAGGTTTCGAGGCGCAGATCATGCTGCGGCAGGCTTGCGGCGCTGGCGGCAAGGTCGGCGCGCACCGGCTCGGGCAGGTTCGGCCCGGTGATCAGGCAGACCGAGAGCCGCCCGGAGAGGCGCGCCAGCGCCCCGAGCGCCGCGCGCGAAAGCGCCGCGCCCACCGCACCACCGCCTGCCGAGATCACGACATCGACGCCGTCTTTGGCGGGCTCCGGCGCGGGCGGAACAACAAGCCCGGTGTGGCGGATCTTGTCGGCGATGTCGTCGGCGAGCGGAAAGCTGTCTTTCAGCGCGGCAAAGGCCGGATCGCCATGCACGAGCACGAGGTCATAATGCGCGCGGATCATCTCCACCGTTTCGCGGTCACGCTCGGCCTTTGTCTTTTCCTGCACGATGTCGCGTACCGAGGCCACAAGGCGCGGCCGCGGCGTGGCGGCCTCAAGGGCTGCGATCAGCGGCAGGAGCTCAAAACGCATCTGACGGCGGCCAAAGGGGAAGGCTTCGGTCACAACGACATCGGGGCGCAGATCGCGAAAGGTCTGGAGCAGAAGATCGCGGCGCGCGGCGAGATAGGCGGGGGAGGCCTCGGCGCCGGAACCATCGGCGAAGCCCTTGAAGCCCTCGCTCGCGGAGCGCAGTGGCGGCAGCGCCACATGCGGCACACCCGGCGGCGGAAAGCCCGAAACAGGCATGCCGCCGGTGACCAGCGTGACCTCGGCGCCGCGCTCGATCAGCGCGGTGGCGATGCGGCTTGCACGCGCCAGATGGCCGATGCCCAGAAGGTGCTGGATATAAAAGAGAATACGGCCTGCCATCAGCCCCCCCAGGCGCTGCGGAAAAGCGCGGTGAGCCGGGTGATGCCGGGGCGCGCGTCAAACTCGGTGCGCACCCGTGCCTCGGCGGCGGCGCCAAGGCGGGCGCGCAGACCGGGCGTGGTGATGGCGCGTGTCAACACGGCGGCCAGCGCTTGCGGGTCTTCGGGCGGGCAGAGCAGGCCCGTCTCGCCCTCGGTGACGAATTCCGGGATGCCCGAAAGCTCGGTGCCGATCGGCATCAACCCCTGGCTCGCCGCCTCGACGATCACATTGGGCAGCCCGTCGCGGTCCCCCTCGGGGGTGCGTCGGCTGGCGAGCACGAAAAGATCGGCGCGGCGATAGGCGGCGAGCACGTCTTCCTGCGCCAGCGCGCCTTGCCAGGTGATGCGTCCGTCAAGGCTCAGCTCGTGCGCGAGAGCTTGCAGCCCCTCAAGTTCGCCGCCGCCGCCGATATGGGTGAGGCGCCAGTGCAGCCCCGGAGGGAGTTTGGCGAGCGCGCGCAACAGCACGTCATAGCCCTTTTTCGGCACTGCCCGGCCCACCGAGAGGATCTGCACCGGATCGGCGCTCGCGCTGCCGTCGCGCGGCGGGCGAGTGCCCGCGAAGGGCGGAAACCGGTCAAGATCAAGCCCGTGATACGCAAGATGCACCGCCGCACCGGGTGCGAGACCGGCCAGATGATCGCGCCCCGAAGCGGTGCAGGTGACGGTCCAGCGCGCCTGCGCCATCTTCTCGGCGAGTTCCCAGTCCGGCGATGTCCAGATATCCTTGGCATGGGCCGAAATCGTGAAGCTCTGGCCCCGCAGCAGCGCGCAATAGCGTGCGACCGAGGCGGGAGTATGGGCGAAATGGGCGTGAATCCAGAGATTTCCGGGCGGAAGCTCCGCCGCCATCACCAGCGCCTGCCCAAAGCGGCGTACCCGGTTGCGCGTGATGTCGCGTTTCAGATCGCGCCAGAATGCGCCAAACGCGGCCCGAAAGCCCGGCAAGCGCAGCCCCGAAAGCGCCGCGCGCGCCACGCGCAGCGGTTCTTCGTGCAGATATTCGGGCAGGTAATGCACCGGCGCCTTGATCTCGCGATGCACCGGATGGATGCGCGTGTCGGTCGGGTGGCGCAGCGAGACGAGGAAAAGCCTCAGCCCCGCGCGCTCAAGCCCCAAAAGCTCCTGCGCGATGAAAGTTTCTGAGAGCCGCGGATAGCCCTTGAGCACGACAACGAGGAGCGGGTCACTCATGAGCCGAGCCGAATTTCCGGGGCGGGTTCGCTCTGTGCCGGGCGCGGCGGCGGGGCGGGGCGCGCCGCCGAAAAGATCCATGCGCCGACATCGGCCGAGACCGTTTCAAGCCCGTTCATCTCCAGCACCGCGCGCATCCGCACGTCGACCGTTTGCGAGGGGGGGGGCGCATCGCAAAGCGCGCGCAGGGCCCCGGCAAAGCGCGGAGTGTCGGTGATGTCTTCGGCGGGCATCATCCGCACAAGGCCAAATTCCTGCCCGCGCTCGGCGCGCAAGGCCTGCTCGAGCCGCGGCGTGGTGCGCGGCACGATCAGCGCGGGTTTGTCAAAGCTCAGGATCTCGCAGAAGGTGTTATAGCCGCCCATCGCCACCACGCAGCGTGCGCCCGCAACAAGATCTTCCATCCGGTTGTCGAATTCGATGATCTCGACATTGGGCAGGGTGCGCGCGCGCGCGATGAAATCCGCGCGCTCGCGCGGCGGCAGATAGGGGCCAAGCACTACAAGCGTGCGCGGCACTGCCGCTTCGTCCGGCGTGGCTCGGGAGTGTTCATGGGCGGCCAGCACGGCCTCCACCAGGGCCGCGCCATCGCCGCCGCCGCCGGTGGTGACGAGCAGATAGCCCTCTGCCGGGCGCGGCTGGATCGCCTCGGAGCGCGGGCGGCTGCGGCGCAAAAAGCCCGTGTAATGCATGCGCGCGCGCACTGTCTCGGGCACATCGAGCCCGGCGAGCGGGTCGTTGAACCCCTCCGGCCCATAGACCCAGATCGCATCGTAATAGGCCTCGATCTTCTCCATCATCTCCTTGCCGGCCCATTCGCTGGCAAGAAGTTCGGGGGAATCCATGATCTCGCGCAGGCCCAGCACCAGCCGCGTGCCGCGCGCCTTCAAATAGGCGAGCGTTTCCTCCACCTCGCCATGAAGCCCCATCGGTTCCTTGTCGGTGATGAAGATATCGGGGCGAAAGCTCTCGGCGGTATGGCGGATGATGGCGCGGCGCATCGCCAGCGTGTCGGTAAGCGAAGTATGCGCCGCCATGGATTGATATTCGCCATTGTGCAGCTTGATCACGCTCGGCACTTTGACGAAATCGACCCGCACCCGGTAATCGAAAGCGCCCGCGATTGTTGCGCCGGAGATGATCATTACCGAGAGGCCGCGATAGGTCTCGACAAGGGCATTGGCAATCGCGCGACATCGGCTCAAGTGACCAAGACCGAAAGTGTCGTGGCTATACATGAGGATACGGGCGTTTTCGAGGCGCTGGCTGTTCATGGGCACACTACTGGTTAAAACCTTCGGGACAGGCAAGCGCCACTCTGTTAGCGCCGGACACGTTTATCTGAGCGGGTCGGCGGCGTCACGTAGCCCGTCGCCGAAAAAATTGAAGGCGAGGATGACCAGCACCACCGGCACCATCGGCCACAAAAGCCATGGGTAGAGCGCGATAATGTTGATGCCGCGCGCTTCGGTGAGCAGGATGCCCCAGCTTGTGATCGGCGGGCGCAGACCGAGCCCGAGGAAGGTGAGGGCGGTTTCGCCAAGGATCATACCGGGCACGGAAAGGCTCGCCGAGGCGATCAGATGCGACATGAAGCCGGGCAGCAAATGGCGCCAGATGATGCGCCGGGGTCGTGCGCCCATCAACTCTGCCGCCAGCACATAATCCTCTTCGCGCAAGGAAAACAGCTTGGACCGCACGGCGCGGGCCTGCCCGGTCCAGTCCAGCATGCCGAGGATCACGGTGATGCCGAGATAGACGAAGATCGGGCTCCAGGTGAGCGGGATGATTGCGGCAAGCGCCATCCAGAGCGGGATCGAGGGGATCGACTGGATCACCTCGATGGTGCGCTGCATCGCCACGTCGAACCAGCCGCCACGATAGCCGGCAATGCCGCCGATGAGGATGCCAAGCGAGAAGGCCACGAAAGTGCCCAGAAGCCCGATCGTGAGCGAGACCCGCGCCGCGTAGAGGATGCGCGACAGAATGTCACGCCCGAGCCGATCGGTGCCCAGAAGGTTGAACCGGCCGCCCTCGGCCGGGCAGAGGAGGTGCAGATCGCCCGGAATCAGACCGAGCATCCGGTAAGGAGCGCCGTGGCAGAAGAACCGGATCTTCTGCACATCGGAGCGGTCGTCCGCATAGACCCGCTTGAGCCGCACCATGTCGAGCGTGACGCTTTGCCCGTAGACGAAGGGGCCGACAAAGCTGCCGTCGTGGAACAGATGCACCTGTTGCGGGGGCGCGTAGATGGCGGTGTAGTCGTGATCCTCAAGCCGGTAGGGGGCGAGGAATTCGGTGATCAGCAGCGTCGCATACATCACGATCAGGAACACCGCCGAGATCAGCGCGAGCCTGTGGCGGCGGAACTTGATCCACATGATGCGGAGCTGGCTCGCTTGCCCGCCCACGGCCGTGCCAAGGCTGCCCGCGAGGCCCGGCGCCTCTGCCTCCGGGTCGAAGGGGTCTGGCGAGACGAAATGGCCTGGGGCGGCGCCGGGGGCGGGGAGCGGGCCGGGCTGCATCGGAGTGTCGGTTGGAGCGGTCATCCGCGCCTCCCTTGCAGCCGCACGCGCGGGTCAAGCAGGCTCAGCGCGATGTCGGAGACAAGCACGCCGATCACGGTGAGGAAGGCGAGAAACATCAGGAAAGACCCCGCCAGATACATGTCCTGACATTGCAGCGCGCGGATCAGCATCGGCCCCGTGGTCTCGAGCGACAGGATGATCGCGGTGATTTCGGCGCCAGAGATGATCTGCGGCAGCACCGAGCCGATGTCGGCCACGAAGAAGTTGAGCGCGAGGCGGAGCGGATATTTCGCCACCACGCGCCCGGGGGAGAGCCCCTTGGCGCGGGCGGTGGTGACATATTGCTTGCCAAGCTCATCGAGCAGGTTCGCGCGCAGCCGCCGCGCCATGCCCGCGGTGCCCGCGGTGCCGATGATCACCACCGGGATCCACAGATGCGCGAGGATCGAATGCAGCTTGTCCCAGCTCATCGGCTGGTTCAGATATTTGACGTCCATCAGATGGCCGATGGAGAGGCCAAACCAGACATTGGCGAAATACATCAGAATGATCGCCAGCATGAAATTGGGAATGGCGAGGCCGATCAGGCCGAGCAGCGTCAGCCCGTAATCGCCCCAGCTGTATTGATGCGTTGCCGAATAAACCCCGATCGGGAAGGCGAGGAGCCAGGTGAACACGATCGTCACCGTGGAGACCATGATCGTCAGCCAGAGCCGGTCGCCCACCACTTCGCGCACCGGCATGCGGTATTCGAAACTGTAGCCGAAATCGCCGTGCAGCATGCCGGTGACCCAGTGCAGATATTGCAGCGGCATCGGGTCGTCGAAATGATAATGCTCCTTCAGCAGCGCGATCTCCTGCAGGTCGGCGGGTTCGCCGAGCATCTGCAACTCCTGCACATAGCTCTCGAAGTAGTCGCCGGGCGGAAGCTGGATGATGGTGAAGACCAGCACCGAGATCACGAAGAGCGTCGGCACCATCATCGCGATCCGGGCAAGGATGTAACGCAGCATCGGCTAGCCCTCCTTCCCGTCCGTATCGTCGAGCCAGAACGTGTCGGGCATGTAGACGCCGAGGATCGAGGTCGGCACATAGCCGATCAGCCCGGTTTCGGGCAGGTTGCGCAGCCGGGCGCTGCGCACCACGGGCTGCGGCACCGCGTTGATGGTCCCGATCGAGAACACCTGATCGGCGTGCAGCGCGAGCATCTGGTGCCAGATCTCGGTCCTTTCATCCTGGCTCGTCGAGCCGCGCCAGCGGTCGAGCAGGCGCAAGAGCATCAGCGCCTCGGGCATGTCGGGGGCAATCCCCTGCCGCCCCTGCGAGACGTAATGCGCCCCCCAACGCGGCCAGTTGAGTTGGTCCTCCGCGGTGGGGGCGAGCTCGTAGGGCGGCATCTCGGGGGTGGGGAGCGCGTTGTCGAGCCCGTTCCAGACCGACATCACCGTCATGCCGGCGAGCGCGCGGGAGCGAAACAGTTCGCGCTGCGAATTGCGGGTCCAGACCGCAAGGCCGACGGCGCGGAAATGGTCGCGGATCATCTCGAGCACATCGGTTTGCAGGCTGCTCTCGCCCGCGGTCTCGATCATCAGCCCCGCCATCTTGCCATCGGGCATGCGTCGGAAGCCGTCGCGGTGCCGCAGCCCGAGCAGGGTCCGGTCAAGGAGCGCATTGGCTTGATCGGGGTCATGGTTCGCCCAGGCGGAGGCGTAGTGCGGCTGGTAGAGCACGCTCTCGGGCAGGATCGTGTTCTGGCTCGGCGTGGCAAGGCCAAAGAACAGCACCTGATTGATCTCGTCGCGATCAATCGCGAGCGACAGCGCGCGGCGCACCGTCACATCGCGCCAAAGCGCGTTCCAGACCGGGTCGAGGCAGTTCAGGTTCGGCATCAACGCCACGCGCGAGCCCTGACTGCGGGTCCAGAGCGCGACCTTGATCGGAAACCGCGCCTCTGCCTCCTTGACCAGCGTGTAATCGCTGAATTCGAGCCCGGTGGCTTGCAGATCGCTTTCGCCGGTGGCGACCTTCGCGGGCAGGATGTCGTAGCTGGAGACGTCCAGTTCGAACCGGTCGATATAGGGAAGCTGCACGCCCGCGCTGTCGACCCGATGGAAATAGGCGTTGCGCTCGAACACGAATTGCTCGGAGGGCGGCGAGGTGCGCGGCCGCCACGGCTCAAGCGTCGGCAGATCGGGGTTTTCGGGGCGGCTCGAGCGGCTCACCTTCTGGTGCAGCGAGCTCCAGTCATCCACGCGCCAGTGCTTTGCAAGCTGCTCAAGCCGCGGCATCGGTGTGTAGCGGGCATGGAACGCCTTGAGATAATGCGCCGGCAGGAAGAGCCGCAGCGGCACCGGCTCAGCGAGCCGGGCGGGAAATTCGGGCAGCGGCGCATGCCAGCTGTAGCGCACCGTCACATCGTCGAGGATCTCGAAGCTTGGCCCGCGCCCGTCGAGCAGCATCTCGGGCGGCATGCCCCCCAGATCGGGATGGCCAATCACATCTTCCCAGCAGTAGCGGAAGTCCTCGGCGGTGAAGGGATGACCGTCCGACCATCGGTGACCGGGGCGCAGATGCAGCGTGAAGATGCGGTCGCCCTCCACCTCCCAGTCGCGCAGCAGGTCGGGCACAAGCTCAAGCTCGGGCGTGTAGGCAAGCAGCCGCGCATAGCCGAGGATCGGCATGTAGCGCACGTCACGTTGCCCGCCGATCACCATGCGGAGCGTGCCGCCGCATTGGCCGGGGGTGCGCCCCATCGCGGCAAGGTCGATCACGCGCGGCACGTCGGGCAGGCGCGCGGCCACCGGCGGCAGGGCGCCCATGGTTTCTTGCGTGGCAAAATAGGGGGCACTGACAAAGGCCTCGGCAAGGCTCGGGGCAAGCGTCGTGCCCGCGGCAATCATCCCCAGCGCCTCGCGCCGCCCGATCGGGCGCCCGGAAAAGCCACGGTTTTTCATCTTGCCCCCCCCGTGCCGTCGAGGTCGCGCCGGTCGGCCATCGGTTGCATCCGCACCAGATGCCCATCGCCCAGATCGACCAGCTCGCCCGGCGCCTCGGCGCTTTCGCGGAAGGCGGCGGGCCAGGCGCTCTCGGCCTGCGTCGCGGGCATGCAGGCGGCGGCGATGTCGAGCGGGTGATGCGGGTCTGGATGCGGCACGGCGGCCAGAAGCGCGCGGGTATAGGGATGGGCGGGCGCACTCATCAGAGCCTCGCGCGGGGCGAGTTCCACGAGCCGCCCCCGCCACATCACGGCAATCCGGTCGGCAAGGTAGTTCACCACCGCGAGATTGTGCGAGATGAACAGGTAGGTGAGTTGAAGCTCTTTTTGCAAGTCTTTCAGAAGGTTCAGGATCTGCGCCTGAACTGACATGTCGAGCGCGGAAACGGCCTCGTCGCAAACGATGAATTCGGGGCCAAGGGCGAGGGCGCGGGCGATGCCGATGCGCTGGCGCTGCCCGCCCGAAAAGCTGTGCGGATAGCGCGCGGCGACCGCAGGCCCGAGCCCGATGGCCCTGAGGAGCGCCGCCACCATCCGGTCGCGCTCGGCGCGGGTGCCACGGGCATGGATGTCGAGCGGCTCGGAGAGGATCTGGCCCACCGTCATGCGCGGCGAGAGCGAGGACATCGGGTCTTGAAAGATCATCTGCACGCGCTGGCGCAGCGCGGTAAGCTCGTCGCCCGCGGCCCCGGGCACGTCGAGCACGCCGCCTGCGCTGTCATGGAGCAGGATCTGTCCCGCATCGGGGGCAAAGGCGCGCACCAGCATCTTGCCGACGGTGGTCTTGCCCGATCCGCTCTCCCCCACGAGCCCGAGGCATTCTCCGCGCCGGATCTCGAAGCTGACATCGTCGACCGCGCGGAGCGGGGGCTCCGAGCGTGCAAACAGCCCCCAGGAGCGGTTGCGCGGCAAAAAGCTTTTGCTCAGCCCCGAAACGGTGATCAACGGGCGCGCTTGCGTGGCGGAGGCGGGGGCCGCGGGGGCGGCTGGAACGGACATTGCAGCGAGCGCGCGGATGCCTTCGGCGGGCACCTCACGCAGGGGCTTGAGCCGGTCCCGCGCGCGCGCGCCAAAGACCGGCACGGCGTTCATCAGCCCGCGCAGATACTCATGACGCGGATCGGCAAAGATTGCCTCGGTCGGGCCCGATTCCAGCACCTGCCCGTGATGCATCACCACCACCTCGTCGGCGAGGTTGGCGACCACGCCGAGATCGTGAGTGATCAGCAGCACCGCAAGGTCAAATTCCCGTTGCAGATCGCGGATCAGCCCGAGGATCTGCGCCTGAATCGTCACGTCGAGCGCGGTGGTGGGCTCGTCGGCAATGAGCAGCGCCGGGCCGCAGATCACCGCCATCGCAATCATCGCGCGCTGCCGCATCCCGCCCGAGAGCTCGAACGGATACATGTCATAGATCCGCCTCGGGTCGGGCAGGCCGACCCGGCCGAGCATCTCCTCGCAGCGCGCCCGCAGCGCGCGGGGGGGCATCGGCTGGTGCAGCCGCAGCGCCTCGGAGATCTGGTTGCCGATCGTGTGCACCGGCGAGAACGAAGTCATCGGCTCCTGAAAGATCATGCCGATTTGCGCGCCGCGGATCGCGCGGATGGCGCGCCCGTCATGGGGCAAGGTGAGCAGATCGACCGGTGCGCCGGTGTCGAGCCAGACCTTGCCGGAGACCCGGGCATTGGCCGGTTGCAGCCCGAGGATCGCTTGACCGGTAACACTCTTGCCCGAGCCCGACTCGCCCACAAGCGCGGTGATCTTGCCGGGCCGCACCCGCAACGAGGCGCCGCGCACGGCCTCCACCTCGCCTTGCAGAAGCGGAAAGCTCACCCGCAGGCCATCGATGCGGAGTAGGTCTCGGGCGGTGTCGGGGAGGGGGCGTGTCGAGGGGGGCACGGCAGATCTTCAGGCAGGTTCTCGAAGGTCCAGTCATGATGAGACGGGTTGTCGCAGCAGAGTGTGCCCCGAGCTTGGCATTGTCGAGGGCAAAACGCGCGGCAAGCAAGATTTGCGCCAACAGGCCCGGTCAGGCTCAGGGCCGGGCACTGGCGTCGATCGCCTCCACGCGGCCATCGGGCGCGAGAAGGTGGAAGGCATCTTGCGGGGCGGTCAGCGTCACCGCCTCCTCCAGTGGCAGACCGGCATGAAGCCCGCGCAGGAGCCGCCCGGTGAACGCATGGGTGACGAGCACGAGATCGCCGGGATGGGCACGGGCGGCGCGATGCACCTGCGCGAGCCGTGCCAGCACCGCGTCAAGCGGCTCACCGCCCGGCGCATGGAACATCCATTGCCGCCGCGGGTGACGCTTGCGGAACCCGGGGGCCAGCGCCTCCATCTCGGCGCGCGTGAGCCCGTCCCAGTCTCCCAGCGCGATCTCCCGAAGCTCGGTGCGAAGCTGGCGCGCGGGCGGGGCGCCGGTATGCTGCGCGATCTCGGCGGCGATCAGATCCGCGCTGGCCTGCGCGCGCGGCAGCGGGCTGACCCAGAGCGTCGCGCATGGCGCAAGCCGGGCCAGATGCGCACCGATGCACCGCGCCTGTGCCGAGCCCCGCGCAGTGAGCGGCGAGTCGCATCCACCCTGATAGCGGCCTTCAATGTTGAACACGGTCTCGCCGTGGCGCAGCAGATAGAGCAAGAGGCCTCCCGGGGGCGCAGCCCCGCCGCACCGCGCCGAACCGCGGCCGCTTTCCTTGACACAGAGAGACGCCGCGCTTGTCAATCCCGTGCGCCCAGAGGAAGCGCGGGTTTGTACCGTCAATCGGATAGGCGCCGCGCCGGGGAGCAACTCGTGCGCTCTCCGCATGGGTAAGCAACCTCGCTGCCCGCCTCAGATGCACCGCTGCAGATTCCCTTGGGCACTCTCCGGCGATACTGGAAAGTTCCGGCCTTGGTGCGCTCAACGTGCTTCAAAACAAGTCCCATGTGCGCTCCGTATGTGCCACGAAGTGCACCGCACGGAACGCTATGTCACGGAAGTCTTTGAGTTATTTACCCTTGGTAGCGGGTAAATGGTGCCCAGAAGAGGACTCGAACCTCCACGCCTTGCGGCACACGGACCTGAACCGTGCGCGTCTACCAATTCCGCCATCTGGGCTGATGTCGTGGAGGGCGATGTATCTGCCGCCGCGAGGACTGTCAACGGGGATCGAAAGAAATATTGTGCGCCCGTCCCGGTGCCGCCTTCTCCCTTGTTTGAACGGGGGGTTGCGGCTAAATCTGGATACGATGGTATGCAATATGGGGCCGAGAGCGATGTCGAAGCTGGTCACGATCTATGGCGGTTCGGGGTTCGTGGGGCGCTACATCGCCCGGCGCATGGCGAAGGAAGGCTGGCGTGTACGCGTGGCGGTGCGCCGCCCGAACGAGGCGCTTTTCGTGCGACCCTATGGCGCGGTGGGTCAGGTCGAACCGATCTTCTGCAATGTGCGCGACAGCGCCTCGGTGCGCCTGGCGATGCAGGGCGCCGATGCCGTGGTGAATTGCGTCGGCATCCTTGTGAACGAGGGCAGGAACACTTTCTCGGCGGTGCAGGCCGAGGGTGCGGAGCGCATCGCCACGATCGCCGCCGAGATGGGAGTGGAGCGGCTCGTGCAGATCTCGGCGATCGGCGCGGACACCGATTCCGACAGCAAATATGCCCGCACCAAGGGCTGGGGCGAGCAAGCGGTGCGCAAGGCCTTCCCGAAGGCCGTAATCTTGCGGCCTTCCGTGATTTTTGGCCCCGAAGATGATTTCTTCAACCGCTTCGCGGCCATGGCGAAGCTTGCCCCGGTGCTGCCGATCACGGCGGGCGAGACGAAATTCCAGCCGGTCTATGTGGATGACGTGGCTCAGGCGGCGGTGATGGCGGTGCTTGGCAAGGCCGAGGGCACCTATGAACTCGGCGGCCCCGATGTCGAAACCTTCGAAAAGCTGATGAAACGGATGCTGAAGGTGGTGGGGCGCAAGAACCCCGTCATCAGCCTGCCCGGCGTCGTCTCGAAACTCACCGCGATGGCGGGCGACACGGTGCAATGGCTCACCGGCGGGCTGATCACCAACCGCATCCTCACGGTGGATCAGCTCAAGAACCTCGGCCGCAACAATGTGGTGTCGAAAGGGGCAAAAACCTTCGCTGATCTCGGCATCCTGCCGACGCCGATGGGCGCAGTGCTGCCCGATTACCTCTGGCGGTTCCGCCCGCATGGGCAGTATGAAGCGATTCAGGCTTCCGCAAAGAACCTGCGCAAACACGGGTGATCCATGTCCTACTGGGCCGATGTCGTCCTTGGCGTGATCGAGGGGATCACGGAGTTTCTGCCGATCTCCTCCACCGGTCACCTGCTTTTGGCGGAAAACTGGCTCGGCACCCGCTCCGACACTTATAATATCGCGATTCAGGCCGGGGCGATCCTTGCGGTGACGCTGATCTACTGGCGCCGGATCGTCGGCCTTTTTGCCGGTTTGGGCGATGCCGAAAACCGCGATTACCTGCTCAAGCTCACCGTGGCGTTTCTGATCACCGCGGTGCTTGGTCTGGTGGTCAAGAAGCTCGGCTTCGAACTGCCGGAGACGGTGATGCCGGTGGCGCTGGCGCTGGTGATCGGTGGCATCTGGATGATCGTTGCCGAACGGCTGGCCGAGCGTAAAGCTGATTGCGCGCGCATCACGATGACGGTTGCTGTGGCCGTAGGCATCGCGCAGATTATCGCCGGGGTGTTTCCGGGAACGTCCCGCTCTGCCTCGACGATCTTCATCGCCATGCTGCTCGGCACCTCGAACCGTGCCGCGGCGACCGAGTTTGCCTTCCTCGTCGGCATTCCGACGATGTATGCGGCAACCGCCTATGAGCTCCTCAAGCAATTGAGCGGTGATGCGGTGTCGGAAGACTGGACAGCCCTCGGTATCGCCTTCGCTGTCTCGACCATCACCGCCTTCGTCGCGGTGAAATGGCTTCTGGGCTATATCCGCACGCATCGCTTCACGATTTTCGCCTGGTATCGGATCGCCTTCGGCGGTGTTCTGCTCGGGCTCGTGGCGGCGGGTGTCCTTTCCTGACACCGAATCACCCAAAAATCACGAACAATCGGCCTGCGCCTCCATATAGGTAATGTCATCTGACCTATATTTTGCAGATTCCGGCACCCTGTCGCAGCCGAAGGCGCCACTTTCCGCATATTAGGTCACACATACTGACTTTTAATTTGTTTACCCTCGGTGTATGAGGGCGCACCCGGCTTCACACCAAGGAAGGTGCAACCATGGCACAGCAACGCATGCTCAAATTCGTCTCGACGGCGAAGGAGACGCCTGAAAAACGCGATGCCGCCGTGCGCGCGCACGACTTCGATGAGATCTATCGCGAATTCGCCGATGCCAAGGCAGCCGAGCAGGCGAGCCGTTGCAGCCAATGCGGCGTGCCCTATTGCCATTCGCATTGCCCGCTCAACAACAACATCCCCGACTGGCTGCGCCTGACCGCCGAGGGGCGGCTCGCGGAAGCTTATGAGGTTTCCCAGTCCACCAACGCCTTCCCCGAGATCTGCGGCCGCATCTGCCCGCAGGACCGGCTGTGCGAAGGCAATTGCGTGATCGAGCAATCTGGCCATGGCACGGTGACGATCGGCGCGATCGAGAAATACATCACCGACACCGCCTGGGATCGCGGCTGGGTGAAGCCGATCAAACCGGCGGTGGACCGGCCTGAATCGATCGGCATCATCGGTGGCGGCCCGGGCGGGCTTGCGGCCGCCGACGTGTTGCGCCGCGCGGGGCTTCAGGTCACCGTTTATGATCGCAATGACCGCGCGGGCGGCCTGCTCACCTATGGCATCCCGGGTTTCAAACTCGAGAAGGACGTGGTGATGAACCGCGTGCATCAACTCGAGGAGGGCGGCGTCGAATTCGTGCTCAACTGCAATGTCGGCACCGACATTTCCTTCGACGCGATCCGCGGCAAGCATGATGCCGTGCTGATCGCCACCGGCGTCTATAAAACGCGCGCGCTCACCGACCCGGGCTCCGATGCCAGGGGCATCGTCCGCGCGATCGATTATCTCACCACTTCAAACCGCAAGAGCTTCGGTGACGAGGTGGCGGAATTCGATGACGGCACATTGAACGCGGAAGGCAAGCGCGTGCTGGTGATCGGCGGCGGCGACACGGCGATGGACTGTGTGCGCACGGCCATTCGTCAGGGCGCCACCTCTGTCAAATGCCTCTACCGGCGCGACCGGGCCAACATGCCGGGCAGCCAGCGCGAGGTGACCAATGCCGAGGAAGAGGGGGCCGAATTCGTCTGGCTCTCGGCTCCCAAGGCGTTTTCGGGCAATCCCGTCGCCTCGGTGACGGTGCAGCGCATGCGCCTTGGCGCGCCCGATGCCTCGGGTCGCCAGAGCCCTGAGCCTATCGAGGGCGGCCTTTACGAGGAAGCGGCAGATCTCGTGATCACCGCACTCGGCTTCGAGCCCGAAGACCTGCCCGCGCTCTGGGGCACCGAAGATCTGGAAACCACCCGTTGGGGCACGGTGAAGGCGAATTTCGGCACCCATGCCACCAGCCTGCCCGGCGTCTATGCGGTGGGCGACATCGTGCGCGGCGCCTCGCTCGTCGTCTGGGCGATCCGCGACGGTCGCGAAGCGGGGGCGGAGATCATCCGTTTTCTGGATGGTTCCGGCCGCATCGCGGCAGAATGAGCGCCCGGGCGCATAAGCGCCCCGGCCCGGGTCTTCGAAAGGGCATGAGATGCCGAGACTTGCATTCCTTCTGCTGACAGCCGGGGGGCTTTGTGCCGCCGCGCCCGCCCTCGCGGGGGCCGTTTTCGTGCCGCCTGCGGGCTGCACGCTGGGCATGACGGTGCAGATGCATTCCTGCCAGGTGGCGAACTACTACACCTGCGCGGGCGATCCGCCCGGCGATCAGTGGATTTCCTTTGCTGACGGCGAGGGGGAATATTTCCTGAGCCATATCGATGCCGAAACGCGCTGGGTCGAAAGCGTCAGCCTTTATTCGGGTGAGGTGGATGCGCTGGACGCGGCCGCCACCGCCGACAGCGCGTCTTTCTCGACCCTGCTCAGCACGGGCCGGGACGATTACGACTTCGTCACCCGCTCGAATATGGGCACGGCGCAGCGCTACATCGGCAATGACACGCTGACCGGGCAGACAATCACGATTGACGGTGTGCCGCTGGAGCAGTGCCGCTTTGAGATGCAGATCGTGGATGCCCAGGGAAACCGCACCGCCACCCGCAAGGGCACACAGCTGATCAGTCGCAAGATGCGGCTCTTCTTCAGCGGGACCGAAAGTTTCGAGAACGCCTATGGCGAGCGCTCCACCAGCATCGACACGCCGGTGAGCTTTGCCTTCCCGGGGGAGGCAGGCTTCGCCGCCACTCGCCCCGAATATGATTGCGACATGATGCTGACCGATCTGTCGCCCCTCGTTGACCATCCCTCGAAGGAGGCCGTGAAATGATGAATTACGATGAAGCCTGGGTTGCCGCCGAGGAAGCCAAGCGCAAGTGGATGGACGCGCATTCGCTCTACAAGAGCGAAGACGAGCACGCCTCTTGCGGCGTCGGTCTCGTGGTCGCGCTCGACGGCAAGGCAAGCCGCAAGGTCGTGGCCTCCGGCATCGACGCGCTGAAAGCGATCTGGCACCGCGGTGCGGTCGATGCCGATGGCAAGACGGGCGACGGCGCGGGCATTCACGTGCAGATCCCGGCGCCCTATTTCTATGACCAGATCCGCCGCACGGGTCACGAGCCCGACCGTGAGAAACTTGTGGCGGTGGGCCAGATCTTCCTGCCGCGCACCGATTTCGGCGCGCAGGAACGCTGCCGCACGATCGTGGAAACCGAAGTGCTGCGGATGGGCCATTACATCTATGGCTGGCGCCATGTGCCGGTGAACACTTCGGTGCTGGGCGAAAAGGCCAATGCCACCCGCCCCGAGATCGAACAGATCCTGATCCGCTGCGAGAAGGACATCGATGACGAGCAGTTCGAGCGCGAGCTTTACATCATCCGCCGCCGGATCGAGAAAGCCGCGGTCGCCGCCCAGATCGCCGGTCTCTACATCTGCTCGCTGTCGTGCCGGTCGATCATCTACAAGGGGATGATGCTGGCCGAACAGGTCGCCGAGTTCTATCCGGACCTGAAGGACGAGCGCTTTGAATCGGCTTTTGCGATTTATCACCAGCGCTATTCCACCAATACCTTCCCGCAATGGTGGCTGGCGCAACCGTTCCGGATGCTGGCGCATAACGGCGAGATCAACACGATCAAGGGCAACATCAACTGGATGAAGAGCCACGAGATCCGGATGGCCTCTTCTGCCTTCGGCGACGCCGCCGAAGACATCAAGCCGATCATCCCCGCCGGTGCCTCGGATTCGGGCGCGTTTGACGCCGTGTTCGAACTGATGGTGCGCTCGGGCCGCTCGGCGCCAATGACGAAAACCATGCTGGTGCCGGAGGCCTGGTCGAAAACCACGACCGACATGCCGCAGGCCTGGCAGGACATGTACGCCTATTGCAACGCGGTGATGGAGCCCTGGGACGGCCCGGCAGCGCTGGCCATGACGGATGGCCGCTGGGTCTGCGGCGGGCTCGACCGCAACGGCCTGCGCCCGATGCGCTATGTGGTGACGGGCGACGGCATGCTGATTGCCGGATCCGAGGCGGGCATGGTGCCGATCGATGAAATGTCCGTGCGCGAAAAAGGCGCGCTCGGGCCGGGGCAGATGATCGCCGTCGACATGCGCGAGGGCAAGCTCTACCACGACCGCGAGATCAAGGACCGGCTCGCCAACAGCCAGCCCTTCGGCGATTGGGTCGGCAAGGTGGTGGACCTTAACGCGATCCTGCGCGATGTGCCGGAAGTGGCGATGCACACCGGCGCCGAACTGCGCAAGCGCCAGATCGCGGCGGGCTATTCGGTCGAGGAACTTGAAAACATCCTCGCGCCGATGGCGGAAGACGGCAAGGAAGCGGTCGCCTCGATGGGCGATGACACGCCGCCCGCGGTGCTTTCCAAGCAATATCGACCGCTCAGCCATTTCTTCCGGCAGAACTTCTCGCAGGTGACCAACCCGCCCATCGACTCCTTGCGCGAAAGCCGGGTGATGAGCCTGAAGACCCGCTTTGGCAACCTCAAGAACGTGCTCGAGGAAAACAGCACGCAGACGGAGATCTGGAGCCTCGAGAGCCCGTTCGTGGCGAATGCCGAGTTCAAGGAGATGATGAAGGCCTTTGCCACCACGGTGACGGCGATCGACTGCACCTTCCCGCAGGGGGCGGGGCAGGAAGCCTTGCGCGAAGAACTCGAACGGATTCGCGCCGAGGCGGAAGATGCCGTGCGCTCGGGTGCCTCGCACCTTGTTCTCACCGATGAGCATCAGGGCCCGGGCAAGGTCGGGATGCCGATGATCCTTGCCACGTCGGCGGTGCATTCCTGGCTCACCCGCAAGGGGTTGCGCACCTTCACCTCGATCAACGTGCGCTCGGCCGAATGCATCGACAGCCATTATTTCGCGGTGCTGATCGGCTCCGGCGCGACCACGGTGAACGCCTATCTCGCGCAGGACAGCATCGCCGACCGGATCGCCCGCGGCCTGCTGTCGGGCTCGCTTGAGGATAACCTGCGCCGCTATCGCGATGCGATCGACGCCGGGCTTCTGAAGATCATGTCGAAGATGGGGATCTCGATCATCTCCTCCTATCGCGGCGGCCTGAACTTCGAGGCGGTGGGGCTTTCGCGCGCCATGGTCGCCGAATATTTCCCCGGCATGCAGAGCCGCATCTCCGGCATGGGGCTGCACGGCATCCAGCGCAAACTTGAGGAAGTGCACACCAAGGGCTGGCTCGGCGGGCAGGACGTGCTGCCGATCGGCGGCTTCTACAAGGCGCGCAAGACCGGCGAAACCCATGCCTGGGGCGCGCAGTCGATGCATATGCTGCAAGCCGCCTGCGACCGCGCGAGCTATGACATGTGGAAGCAGTATTCGGCGCTGATGCGGGCCAATCCGCCGATCCACATCCGCGACATGCTTGACATCAAGTCGCTCGGCAAACCGGTGCCGATCGAGGAGGTGGAAAGCATCACCGCGATCCGCAAGCGCTTCGTCACGCCGGGCATGTCGCTGGGCGCGCTCTCGCCCGAGGCGCACAAGCTTCTCAACGTGGCGATGAACCGGATCGGCGCGAAATCGGATAGTGGCGAAGGCGGCGAGGATCCGGCGCATTTCGTGCCCGAACCGAATGGCGACAATCCCTCGGCGAAGATCAAACAGGTGGCCTCGGGGCGCTTTGGTGTGACCGCGGAATATCTGAACGCCTGCGAAGAGCTGGAAATCAAGGTCGCGCAGGGGGCCAAACCCGGCGAGGGCGGCCAGCTTCCGGGCATGAAGGTGACGGAACTCATCGCGCGGTTGCGCCACTCGACCAAGGGCGTGACGCTGATCAGCCCCCCCCCGCACCACGATATCTACAGTATCGAAGACCTCGCGCAGCTGATCTACGACCTCAAGCAGATCAACCCGCGCGCCAAGGTGACGGTGAAGCTCGTGGCCTCCTCGGGCGTGGGCACGATCGCGGCCGGGGTGGCGAAGGCGAAAGCCGACATCATCCTGATCTCGGGCCACAATGGCGGCACCGGGGCAAGCCCCGCGACCTCGATCAAATATGCGGGCCTGCCCTGGGAGATGGGTCTGACCGAGGCGCATCAGGTGCTTGCGATGAACAACCTGCGCGAGCGGGTGACGCTGCGCACCGATGGCGGCCTGCGCACCGGGCGCGACATCGTCATGGCGGCGATGATGGGGGCCGAGGAATATGGCATCGGCACCGCGGCACTCATCGCCATGGGCTGCATCATGGTGCGGCAATGCCAGTCCAACACCTGCCCGGTGGGGGTCTGCACCCAGGATCCGAAGCTGCGCGCCAAGTTCACCGGTACGGCGGACAAGGTGGTCAACCTGATCACCTTCTATGCCCAGGAAGTGCGCGAATTGCTCGCCTCGATCGGCGCGCGGTCGATGGACGAGATCATCGGCCGGGCCGACCTGCTCACGCAGGTCAGCCGTGGCTCGGCGCACCTTGACGACCTCGACCTCAACCCTCTGCTGATCACCGTCGATGGCTGGGACAAGATCGTCTACGACCGCTCGAAACCGCGCAACTATGTGCCCGATACGCTCGATGCCGAGATCATCAAGGACGGCCACCGCTTCTTTGAAGACGGCGAGAAGATGCAGCTCAGCTATGCGGTGCGCAACACGCTGCGCACCATCGGCACGCGCGCATCCTCGCACATCGTCAAGAACTTCGGCATGCGCAACGCGCTGCAGCCCGATCACCTGACGGTGCGGCTCACCGGCTCCTGTGGCCAGTCGCTCGGCGCCTTTGCCGCGCCGGGGCTGAAGCTCGAAGTCTCGGGCGATGCCAACGACTATGTGGGCAAGGGGCTTTCGGGCGGCACCATCGTGGTGCGCCCGCCGATGGCCTCGCCGCTCACCGCCGCCGAAAACACGATCATCGGCAACACCGTGCTTTACGGCGCGACCGACGGGTTCCTCTTTGCGGCCGGCCGCGCGGGCGAGCGCTTTGCGGTGCGCAACTCCGGTGCGAAAGTCGTGGTCGAGGGCTGCGGTTCGAACGGTTGCGAATACATGACCGGTGGCGTCGCGGTGATTCTGGGCCGGATCGGGCCGAACTTCGGCGCCGGCATGACCGGGGGCATGGCCTTCCTTTACGATCCGGAAGGGGTCGCCGAGGAATATATGAACCTCGAAAGCCTCGTCACCTGCGCGCTCGGCCATGCCCATTGGGAGGCCCAGCTCAAGGGGCTGATCGAGCGGCATGTGAAGGAAACCGGCTCGGCCAAGGGCACGGCGATCCTTGCCAACTGGGAGGTGGAACGGAGAAACTTCCTGCAGGTCTGCCCGAAGGAAATGCTGATGCATCTGCCCTTCCCGCTCTCCGATGAAGCGAAAGCGATGCCGGCGGAATAAGCCCGGCAGCGACAGAATGTGCATCGGGGCGGCGCCGCGAGGGGCCGCCCTTTTCGCAACGGCTCGGCGCTTGACCAGATCGGGCCGGGCATGGCTTATGGCGGCATGGGGCGAAGCAGACCAACATCGAAGACGAAGAGCCGCGGCAGCGCGCAGCGTATCGGGCTGGGCGACGCGCTGCGGCGGATGACGGGCTGGGCGGCGCGGTTTGCACTCGGTCTCGCCGCGGCGCTGCTGGCGCTGATTGTCGTTTATGATTTCGTCAACCCGCCCACCACCTACACGATGTGGAGCGAGGGGCGGAGGCTTGGCGGCATCGACCAGGAATGGACCGATGCAGAGGATATCGCCCCGGTGATGCTGCGCGCCGCGGTGGCGGCGGAGGATGCCAATTTCTGCAACCACTGGGGCTTCGACATGGCGGCGATCCGTCAGGCGATCGACAAGGGCGCGAACCGCGGCGCCTCGACGATCTCGCAACAGGTGGTGAAGAACGTATTCCTCTGGCAGGGCCGGAGCTGGCCGCGCAAGGCGCTCGAGGCGATGCTGACGCCGCCGGTGGAGGCGATCTGGACGAAGCGGCGGATCCTCGAGATCTATCTCAATGTCGCGGAATTCGGCGAGGGCGTGTTTGGCGTCAATGCCGCCGCCTTCCACTATTTCCGCACCACGCCCGACAAGCTCTCGGCGCATCAGGCGGCACTCCTCGCCGCGGTGCTGCCCGATCCGAAGGAGCGCTCGGCCGCCAAGCCCTCGCGTTTCGTCTCGCGCCGGGCCAATGCGATCGTGGATGGCGCCGAGACGATCCGCCGCGATGGCCGTGCGCGCTGCTTCAGCGACTGATCACATAAGCCCGACCAGCACCGAGACCCAGAGCGCGAGCGTGCTGATCCGGGTTTGCCGGTAGAGCCGGAGCCGCGCGAAGGCAATCAGGCGCGCTGGTACGCTGCGGCCGCGCAGCGCCGCGAAAGCATCGAAAAGCGCGCGGTTTTCCGGTGTGAAGCGATGGCGCGAGCCGCTGAGCGCGGCGATATTGATCGTGGTCCAGTCGCGCATCGTACCGCGCAAGAGCATGCCGAGCCGTTGCATCTGTGCCCGGCGCGAATCGTTCGCGCCGATCTCGTTGGCGGCGTGTTGGCGATAGAGAAGCGTTGGGGTGTCGTCATGCACGATCCGCCCGCCACAGCCCGAAAGGATCTGGTAGACCCACCAGTCGTGCACCACGACGCGCGCCGCCTCGGCGCTCGCAGCCAGCACGAGCGCCGCTCCCGCCGCATCAAGCAGGATCGTGTTGCCCGCTACCACATTTTGCACCAGCGCATTGCGAAAGCCGAGCGGACGCGGGCGCGGCACCGAGAGCCGCGGGGTCTGCAGTGCGTGATCGACGATGAAGGTACGGCTGCAAAACAGCCCGGGCCCCTGCCCCGGCGCGGCGGAAAGCGCCGCGATGCCGCGCGCAAGCCGGTCGGGCAACCAGACATCGTCCTGATCGGAAAAGGCGATCCAGGCGCCGGGCGGGGCGCTTTGCGCCGCCTCGCGCAAGAGCGCCATGAAATTCGCCGCGGCCCCGCGGCGCGGCCCCTCGATCAGCCGCAGCGCATGGCCTTCGGCGGCAAAGCCTGCGAGGATTTCGCGGGTCGCATCGCGCGAGCCGTCATCGCCGACCAGAAGCGACCAGTTGCCATGCGTCTGGGCGACGAAACTGTCGAGCTGGGCGCGCAAGCATTCTGCCCCCTCATAGGTCGCCATCAGGATGACGACATGCGGCGCTGCGGTGTTGCTCGCCCCGGTCTTCGTCACCGCGACCTCCTGCTCTGGCTGGCTGTCGCAGTCCTAGAGCCTTGGCGGCAGGGTTTCAACCGCGCCGAGGTCCGCACGCATGGCTAAGCTTTCGTCAAACCGCCGTTCCTAGGCTCGGGCCTATCCCAGCCCTCAGGAGCGATCATGGCCGACACATCTGCAATCCTCGCCTTGCCGTTCATCCTGCCCTCGCAGGCGCAAAAGCATGTCACCCACAACGAGGCGGTGCAGATGCTCGATGTTATCGTGCAACTTGTCGTGGCGGGCTTCGAGGCCGAGACGCCGCCCGCAAGCCCCACCGAGGGCGAGGTGCATGCTCTCGGCGCCGCCCCCACCGGCGTCTGGGCCGGGCAGACTGCGATGCTCGCCGCCTATATCGACAATGTCTGGCGCTTCGTCATACCCAAGCCCGGCTGGCGTGCCGCCACCCCCGCGGGCGACTTGCGGCTGTTCGACGGCAGCACCTGGGTCCGCCCCGCCGTCGATTTGCAGGAGTTCGCAACCCTTGGCATCCAGACCACGGCAGATACGACCAACCGCCTTTCTGTTCGCGCACCCGCCACGCTTCTGAGCCATGAAGGCGCGGGCCATCAGCTCAAGATCAACAAGGCGGCGGCAGGCGAGACGGCGAGCCTGCTTTTTCAGTCGAACTGGTCGGGCCGCGCCGAAATGGGCCTCGTCGGCGAGGAGGCTTTCGCGATCAAGGTCAGCGCCGATGGCAGCAGCTTCCTTTCGGCGCTGCGCTTTGATCCGGCAACGGGTCATGTGACCGGCGCGGCGGTGCAGCAGGCCGCCACGGATATCACCTCAGGGCGCTTGATGCGGGCCGATTACGGCTATGGGCCCGGCAATCTGCTTGGCGTGGTGAGCCAGGCTGCGGGGGTGCCCACTGGCGCGGTGATCGAGCGCACGAGCGGCTCGGGCGGCGAGGCGGTGCGCTTTGCCGATGGCACGATGATCTGCACGCAGGTGCTGAGCTTTGCCTCCGTCGCGACGGCGAGCGGCGCGCTTTTCACATCGGCCGCACAGAGCTGGACCTTTCCGGCGAGCTTTGCCGCGCCCCCGGTCCTGAGCGGTGCGGCGGAGGGGGTGATGCGCTGGATGACCTTCGGCCCCTCCAGCACTACGGCCGCCGATCTCGCACTGATGGCAACTGCGAGCAGCGCCAGCGCGGTCAATGCCAGGGTCATGGCATTCGGCCGCTGGATCTAGCGTTCGGCTCAGCCCTTCTCGCGCAACAGGCCCAACAAATATTTGCCGTAATCGTTCTTTTTCAGCGGTTCGGCATGGGCGGCAAGCTCTTCGGCACTGATCCAGCCCGCCTCATAGGCGATTTCTTCGGGGCAGCCGCTCTGCATCCCCTGCCGCATCGAAAGCGTGCGCACGAAATTGCCCGCATCAAGCAGGCTGCCATGGGTGCCGGTGTCGAGCCAGGCGTAACCCCGGCCCATCCGCTCGACCGAGAGTGTGCCGTCCTTGAGATAGGTCTCGAGCAGCGACACGATCTCAAGCTCGCCCCGCGCCGAGGGTTTGACCATGCGCGCCCGCCGCGGTGCATCACCATCAAGGAAGTAGAGCCCGGTCACGGCATAATTCGAGGGTGGCACCTCGGGTTTCTCGATGATCTCCTGGACCCGCCCCAGCGGGTCGAATTTCACCACGCCGTAGCGCTCCGGATCGGCGACATGGTACCCAAAGACCGTGCCGCCGGTTTCCTTGCGGTCTGCCGAGGCCAGCAGTTCCGGCAGGCCGTGGCCAAAAAAGATGTTGTCGCCGAGAACCATCGCCGAAGGCGCCCCGGCCAGGAAGTCTTCCGCGAGCAGATAGGCCTGCGCAAGCCCGTCGGGCGAGGGCTGGGTGATCCATTCGATCTTCAGCCCCCATTGGCTGCCATCGCCGAGCAGGCGCTTGAATTGCTCCTGATCCTGCGGCGTGGTGATGATCGCGATTTCGCGGATCCCGGTCAGCATCAGCACCGTGAGCGGGTAATAGATCATCGGCTTGTCATAGATCGGCATCAGCTGCTTGGAGACAGCCATGGTGACCGGGTAAAGCCGTGTTCCGGACCCACCCGCGAGAATGATGCCTTTGCGCCGTGTCATTTCGCTCCTTCCAGAATTTTCAGAATTTCTGACAAACCGGTTTTCCAGTTCGGACGGTTGATGCCGAAGACCTCTGCCGTGCGGCTGCAATCGAGCCGTGAATTGGCCGGACGGCGCGCCGGGGTCGGATAGGCGGAAGAGGGAATATCCTCCACCACGGTCGTCCGCCCCGCCTGCACGAAGATCTCGCGGGCGAAATCGGCCCAGCTCACATCCGGTGCTCCGGAAAAATGATAGGTGCCGCTTTTTGCGGGATTCTCGCTCAACTGGCGCGCGATTTCGAGACAGGCCACGGCGATTGCGCGCGCGGGCGTCGGCCCGCCGATCTGGTCGGCGACGATGGTGAGCTTTTCACGCGTTTCCGAAAGCCGGAGCATGGTCTTGACGAAATTCGTCCCGTCCGCGGAGACCACCCAGGAGGTGCGCAGGATCGCATGGCACCCGCCCGCTGCGCGCACCCCTTCTTCGCCTGCGAGCTTGGAGCGGCCATAAGCGCCAAGCGGCGCGGTGGGGGCATCCACCGCGAAGGGGGCTTCGCCAGAACCGTCAAACACGTAATCGGTCGAAATATGCACGAAGGGGATGGCGAGCGCGGCGCAGGCTTCGGCCATCGCGCTGGGTGCTGCGCCATTCACCTGCGTTGCCGCCGCTTCCTCGGTCTCCGCCTTGTCAACGGCCGTCCAGGCGGCGGCATTGATCACGACATCGGGCTTGGCGGCGCGGATCGCCGCGGCACAGGCCTCGGGGTTCATCAGATCGGCCGCCTCCCTGCCAAGATAGAGCGCCTCGGGCGCGAGCACCTGAAACGCGCGGGCAACCTGACCGGTTTGGCCAAAAACCAGCATCATGCCTTGCCCAGCCTTTCGCCCACGCCGGCGCGGCCCTGCAGCGCGCGCCACCATTCCGCGTTGTCGAGATACCATTGCACGGTCTTCTCGAGCCCTTCCTCCACTGTCACGCTCGGCCGCCAGCCCAGTTCGGCGCGGATCCGCCCCGGGTCGATCGCGTAGCGCGCATCATGGCCCGGACGGTCGGTGACAAAGGTGATCTGATCGGCGTAGGAACCGGCGTCCTTCGGCCGTAACCGGTCGAGAATCGCGCAGAGCGTTTTCACCAGCGCGAGATTGGTGCGCTCGTTCTCGCCCCCGATATTGTAGCTGCGCCCCGGCGCGCCCTTCTCAAGCACGAGAAGCAGCGCATCGGCATGATCTTCGACATAGAGCCAGTCGCGGATGTTCGAGCCATCGCCATAAATGGGGAGCGGCTTGCCCGCGAGCGCATTCAGGATGATCACCGGAATGAGCTTCTCGGGGAAGTGGAACGGCCCGTAATTGTTCGAGCAATTCGTCAGCACCACGGGCAGGCCATAGGTCTCGTGCCAAGCCCGGACCAGATGATCCGAGGCAGCCTTCGAGGCAGAATAGGGAGAGCGCGGATCATAGGGGGTGTCTTCGGTAAATTTCTGCGTCGGATCGGGCGGCAGCGACCCGAAGACCTCGTCGGTCGAGATGTGATGGAAACGGAAGCATTCCGGGCGCCCCCGCGCTTCCCAGAAGCTGCGCGCGGCCTGCAACATGTTGTAGGTGCCCGTCACATTGGTCTCGATGAAAACGCCCGGCCCGTCGATCGAGCGATCCACATGGCTTTCGGCGGCCAGATGCATCACCGCATCGGGCGCATGGGTCTCGAACACCCGCGCGAGCGCGGCCGGGTCGCGAATATCGGCCTGTTCAAAAGCATAAAGCGGGCTTTCGGCGACGGATGCGACATTCTCGAGGCAGGCCGCATAGGTGAGCGCGTCGAGGTTGATCACCGCATGGCCGCGCGCCACCGCAAGGCGCACCACCGCGGAGCCAATGAACCCGGCGCCGCCGGTCACCATAATCTTCATGCTCAGACCTCGTCGGTGAAGGGCGAGACGAAATCGGTAAAGGCGGGTGCCTTTTCGTCCTTTTCGGAAAGGATCGGTGTGATCCCGGCAAGCGGCCAGTCGATGCCGCAGCTGTCCCAGCGCACCCCGCCATCGCAGTCAGGCGCGTAATGATCGGTGCATTTGTAGATGATTTCGCTGTCAGGCTCGAGCGTCATGAAGCCGTGCAGGAACCCGGCGGGGATCCAGAGCTGGCGGCCGTTCTCGAAGCTGAGCTCCTCGCCGATCCAGTGACCATAAGTGGCCGAGCTCCGCCGCGCGTCGACCGCCACATCAAAGATCCGGCCGCGCCCGCAGCGCACAAGCTTGCCTTGCGCATGGGGCGGGCGCTGGAAATGCAGCCCGCGCACCGTGCCGACCTCGCGCGAGAGGGAATGATTGTCCTGCACGAAGTCGGGCAGGATCACCCCTGCCTGTTCAAGCGTGCGCCGGTTCCAACTCTCCGAGAAGAAGCCGCGGTGATCGCCAAAGCGCTTCGGCGTCAGGATCAGAACGCCCGGGAGGCTGGTTGCTTCCACCATCATGCTATGTTTCCTGCGGCAATAATCTGCGCAAGCTATAGCGGGCCAAAACCCGGAATTCCACCCCAAAGGCCACGGCCTCTGCGCAAGCGAAGCCCGAATATTTGGGCGGCTGACGGCGTTGATGATGTGACCGCCCCCCGACGGCATTGATGTGCCACGGCGGGTCTGCGATGATCCACAAAGGAGGACGGTCATGTCGGGGATTATCACGGTCGGGCTCGATCTGGCGAAGAATGTGTTTCCAGTGCATGTCGCTGACGGCGCAAGGCGAGCAGTTGTGCGCAAGAAGCTGCGGCAATAGTTCTCAACTTGCTGAGCGAGGCTGTGCCCGAGCGTGAGAACGAAATTTCAAGTCTTTGGATTGATCACGGACACGCGATAGATGTCGCAGAGAGACCAATGATCACTTGATCATCCCGGCTGTTATGTCAGGTTCGGGCTTATCCGTTTCTGGTGCCCCAATAACGCTCGCGCTGTACCTGGGGTGGCCGTCAGAAAAGCGGAGTCTTCAAACCTGTTCCGCGCGGGGCGCCAGTTTTCTGAACCGCCAAGCGCGGGGCGTTATGTGGCGACCAGCTCTGCGATCTTGGCCGCGACTTCCGGCATTGACTCTTCGGCAGTACTCAGTCCCGCACGGGACGCCAACAGTAGACTGACTTTCTCAAGCTCTTCATAGGTTGTTCCATGAACGACCGGGACAAGACGCTCACGCCGGAGGAGAGCCGAAAGCTCTTTGTCTGCGATGCCTTCCGCTGGGAGGCGGCGCAACATGGCCGGGGTTACCAAAACAATACCGACTCGAGAGTTTACCAAGCCCTTGTCGATCGCCCGCATCATTGGCACCCCGAGGCCAAGGTCCTTTTCACTGAACCATACGCGGACCCCCGGGCCTCCAGCAAATCATGCAATTCCTTGGCGGAGCCCTGCCTGTCATCCCATGCGTGGCATAGAAACACATCTTGAAGATCAGGCTGCGAGGCCGCTAGGTTTTCGACGTTTTCTCGAACCGGCGTGAGCGCCTGAACCTGTTCAGGCGTGTACCAGACTGACGAACCTGTTCCCGACCAGCGCGGCTTGGCGGTGCGGCGCCCTGAACTGTCGCTGGTCCGACCGCTGCTGCTCCCTGAGGAGGATGAAAGGGACGAATATGACCCGTAACTGCTGTAGCCATACCCGCTATAGCCGCTGGAGCGGCTCCCACATGCAGGACATGCGGCTGCGGCAGCTGCCGAGCGATGACCATTTACTAGTGCGGTACATCTCGCCATGCCTCTTCGCCTCCCTCACCAAACACCATTTCGTCAGTCAGCTGATCCATTGCGCACTACGGACGGATGTCGCTTTTTCCCATTCAGGGTCGCTCTTATGGTGACATGAATAATTTATCTCAACCGCGAGAACGGGGGAAGGACAGAGATGGCGGGAGACGAAAACTTCGCAAGCTTATGATTCTAAATCAATTTCGCAGGATGACGCTCGGCCCGAAAGAAAACCCGCCGACGTTTCAGTCGGCGGGACAGGGCTCGCTCAGTGGACAGGAGTGGCCAATTTATCTGAGCATCGAGACAGTTAAACGCCCATCACGATCAGCCGCATTTCGAATGGCCGCAATCGGCGCAGGTAAGGCAGCCTTCGACTTTGCGCAGCGCATAGCTGCCGCATGAGGGGCAGGCTTGGCCGCGGGGGGGCTCGCCAACCACCATTGCCTCGGCGCGCGGATCGGCCTTCAACCCCATGCCTTCGCCTGCGATAAAGCCGATCGCGATCAGATGCCTCTCGATCACGCCGCCGATCGCGGCGAGGATCGAGGGGATATATTGCCCCGTCATCCAGGCGCCGCCGCGCGGGTCAAACACGGCCTTCAGTTCCTCGACCACAAAGCTCACATCGCCGCCGCGCCGAAACACCGCGGAGATCATCCGTGTGAGCGCCACCGTCCAAGCGTAATGCTCCATGTTTTTCGAGTTGATGAACACCTCGAAGGGCCGGCGGTGCCCGCCCTGAACGATATCGTTCACGGTGATGTAGATCGCATGTTCCGAGCCCGGCCATTTGAGCTTGTAGGTCGCGCCTTCGAGCGCCGCGGGCCGGTCGAGCGGTTCGGTGAGATAGACCACCTCGGCGCCCGTATCGGCTTCGGGCGCCTTTTCGGAACTTTCCGAAACTGTGAGAACCGAGCCCGTGACTTCATTCGGCCGGTAGGTGGTGCAGCCCTTGCAGCCCGTTTCATAGGCCGCCAGATAGACATCCTTGAACGCGTCAAACGAGATGTCGACCGGGCAGTTGATCGTTTTCGAGATGCTCGAATCGATCCATTTCTGCGCTGCCGCCTGCATCTTCACATGATCCATCGGCGCCAGCGTCTGGGCATTGACGAAATAGTCGGGCAGGGACGCATCGCCCTTCATCTCGCGCCACATCTGCACCGCATAATCGACCACTTCCTCCTCGGTCCGCGAGCCGTCCTTTTGCAGCACCTTGCGGGTATAGGCATAGGCGAAGACCGGCTCGATTCCGCTCGAGACATTTCCCGCATAAAGCGAGATCGTGCCGGTGGGCGCGATCGAGGTCAAAAGCGCGTTGCGGATGCCGTGTCTGGCGATCGTGTCGCGCACGTCGTCATCCATCTGCATCATATTGCCCGAGGCGAGATATTTTTCGGCATCGAACAGCGGGAAGGCGCCCTTTTCCTGCGCCAGATCCGCAGAGGCGAGATAGGCCGCGCGCGCGATTGCCTTCATCCATGCCTCGGTCTGCGCGGCAGCTTCATCCGAGCCATAGCGCAGGCCGACCATCAAAAGCGCATCGGCAAGGCCGGTGACGCCAAGTCCGATGCGGCGCTTGTTCGCCGCTTCGGCCGCCTGTTGCGGCAGCGGGAAGCGCGAGGCATCGACGACATTGTCCATCATCCGTACCGCGGTGCGCACGAGATCGTCGAGCGCGGCCTCATCAAGGGCGGCGGCCTCCGAGAAGGGCGCGCTCACAAGCTTGGCGAGGTTGATCGAGCCGAGCAGGCAAGCGCCATAGGGCGGCAACGGCTGTTCGCCACAGGGGTTGGTCGCGGCGATCTGTTCAAGATAATTGAGGTTGTTCATCGCGTTGATGCGGTCGATGAAAATCACCCCCGGTTCGGCGAAATCGTAGGTTGCGCGCATGATCTTGTTCCACAGATCGCGTGCATGGATCGTGTGATAGACCTTGCCGCCGAACATCAACTCCCAAGGACCATCGGCCTTCACCGCCTCCATGAAAGCGTCTGTGATCAGCACCGAGAGGTTGAACATCCGCAGCCGCGCCGAATCCTGTTTGGCGGTGATGAAGGCTTCGATATCGGGGTGGTCGCAGCGCATCGTTGCCATCATCGCGCCACGGCGCGACCCGGCCGACATGATGGTGCGGCACATCGCATCCCAGACATCCATGAAGGAGAGCGGGCCCGACGCATCGGCCGCCACCCCCTTCACCGCCGCCCCGCGCGGCCGGATGGTGGAGAAATCATAGCCGATGCCGCCGCCTTGCTGCATCGTCAGCGCGGCTTCCTTCAGCATGTCGAAGATGCCACCCATCGAATCGGGGATCGTGCCCATCACGAAGCAGTTGAAGAGCGTCACGGTGCGCCCGGTGCCCGCGCCCGCCAGGATCCGCCCCGCGGGCAGGAACTTGAAATCCTCAAGCGCGGCGTAGAAGCGCGGCTCCCACGCCGAGGGATCCGTTTCGACCGAGGCGAGGTCGCGTGCCACCCGCCGCCAGCTGTCTTCCACCGTGGCGTCGAGGGGGGCCCCATCGGCCTCTTTCAGGCGGTATTTCATGTCCCAGATCTGTTCGGCGATCGGGGCGGAAAAACGGGTCATCTGTTCCTCGGTTTGTCTGGGCGGTCAGCGCGGATGGTTGCGAAAGGGAAAGCCCCGGAACATCTGGTGCAACCGGGGCGGGCACCCACCATACCGCGTATGACCTCCGGAGACCAGACGGAAAGCCCGGTTGCTGCCCGGGGGGCTTCGTCCTAGATCTGGGGCGAAGGGGGCTTCGATGATTCACCTGCTGAAACTTTGTGTCGGCGCGGACAGCGTCGAGGATCTGCTGGACTGGCAAAAGGCGCATTACGGGACGGGTCCGGCGCGGCATATCACCCGGATGTGGCCCAAGCGCGCCGAAGAAGTGCTCGATGGCGGATCGCTCTACTGGGTGATCAAAGGGGTGATTCTGGCGCGTCAGAGAATCCTGGATCTTGCGCCTGTGACGGGAGCCGATGGCATTTCGCGCTGCGCATTCGTGCTTGACCGCACGGTGATCCGCACCGAGGCGATGCCCCGCCGCCCGTTTCAGGGCTGGCGCTATTTCCCCGCCGCGGATGCGCCGCGTGACCTGCCCGCCGGGCGGGAGGCAGAGGCCACCCTGCCGCGGGATCTGCAGGCGGCGCTTTCGGAAATCGGCCTGCGTTAACCGTCGCGCCGCAGCCCCTCGAGCCGCCAGGCAGCCAGGCTGAGGGCCGCGGCGAGCATCAGCCAGGCCCAGCCCGGCAGCAGATCGCCGCGGCGGATCCCGGTCACTTCCTCGGCCTGCCGCGGGGTGATGCCGATCCAGCCGCGCCCCGCGGCAGGCTTGCCCTCGCGCACTTGCCGCACTGCCGGAATGCCGCCTTCAAGAGGTGTATCGGCGCCTCCCGAGGCGGCGAGTGCGGCGGCGAGTGGGGCCGCCGAGGCGACCGGATCCTCGAATTCCTTCGGGCTTGCAGGCCCCAGCGCCACAACGCGCTCAAGATCGTCTTGTGCGAGCCGGTAAAGCCCTTCGGAGGGCGCCTGCCATCGCGCCGCAAACCGTCCCGGCTCGACTTCGGATAGGGTGAGTTCCGCGGTGCTGCCATCGGGAAGGGTGATGCTGAGCGGGCCGACCTCATCCTTCATAGTGCGCCGGGTCACGGTGAGCCCCAGCGTGCCGGGTTCGATCTCCACCTGAAGCGCCTCTTCCTCCAGATCCGGTTCCTGCATCGCCCAATGCGCGATGCGGCGCAGCAGTTCCAGTTGCGGCCCGCCGCCCTCATAGCCGCGATCCCAGAGCCAGGCGTGATCCGACCCCAGAAGCGCCACCCGTCCCTTGCCCTCTCGTGCGAGCACCAGCAGCGGCGCGCCCTCGGCCCCCTGCATCACCACCTCGCCGGTCGCGTTCGAAAGCTCGATCTGGCGCAGCCAGCGGCCCCAATGATCCTTGCCAGGATCGCCCGAGACCGGTGGCGCCCCCTCAAGCCCCGCCGTCACCGGATGGCGCAGGCCAAGCGTGGTCGGGCGCGGCAGATAGGGCTCCGAGAGCACGCGACCGGTGGGCCGGGCGGGGAGGATCTCGCCCAGAGGGGTCTGCCAGAGGCTCTGGACAGTCGCGAATTCCGGCCCGGCGGAGACCAGCACCGCCCCGCCGCGCTCCACATAGGCGCGAATATTGGCGAAATAGGAGGCGGGCAGGATGCCGCGCGTGGCATAGCGATCAAAGATGATCAGGTCGAACTCGTCGATCTTGTCGAGGAACAGTTCTTGCGTCGGGAAGGCGATCAGCGAGAGTTCTGTCACCGGCACGCCGTCGTGCTTTTCGGTCGGGCGCAGGATGGTGAAATGCACCAGATCGACGCCCGCGTCGGATTTGAGCAGGTTGCGCCAGGTGCGTTCACCCGCATGCGGTTGGCCCGATACGAGCAGCACCCGCAGCCGGTCGCGCACGCCGTTGATCTGTACCACCGCTGAATTGTTGCGCGTGGTCAGCTCGCCCGGCGTCGGTGCCAGCGTGAATTGCACCACATTCTGCCCGCCGTGGTCGAGCGTGAGCGGCAATTCGAGATCCTGCCCGACCTCGACAGTGTAGCTTTTTTCCGTGCCGCCATCGATGGCGATGGACAGCTGCGCCATCCGGCCGACCGCGGCAGGCACGGCGCCGCTATCCTCGATCTTCAGCCGGATCGCTGTTTCCTCACCGATGATGCCGAAGGCGGGGGCTGTTTCGATGACGAGCCTGCGGTCCCAGTCGGTGCCGTGCCCGGTGCGCAAAAGATGCAACGGCGCCGGGCTGACGGGGAGCGCTTCCGGGTCATGAAGACGCCCGTCCGACACGACGAGCACGCCGGCAACGCGTCCGCGCGGCTCGGCGGCCAGCGCCTCGGTCAATGCCGCGCCAAGTTCGGTGCCGCCGTTTCCCGGCGCGTCGGGGAGCGTGACCCGGCGCAGTTCGGTCTCGGGCAAAGCTTCAATCTCGGCGGTAAGCTTCGCCACCGCCGCATCGGTCTGCGCGGCCCGGTCCGAAAGCGTCTGCGAGGCGGTGCGGTCGTCGACGAGCAGCACGATGTCGGAAAGGGGGTGCTTCTGTTCGCTCTGGAGTGCGGGTTGCGCAAGCGCCGCCAGCAGCACCGCTGCGGCCAGGCCCCGCAATGCCCAGCCCCTCAACCCGCGCCAGAGCGCAAAGGTGACAAGGCCGAACGCCAGAGCCGCCGCCGCAGCCAGAACCGGCCAGGGCAGCAGCGGTGCGAAAGTGAGGCTGCTCCCCGTCATTGGCCGAGCCTTTCCAGCAGCGCGGGCACATGGACCTGATCAGATTTGTAATTGCCGGTGAGCACATACATCACGAGATTCACGCCGAAGCGCCAGGCGATCTCGCGCTGCCGCTCGCCGGCCGAGCCGCGCCCGACCGGGAACATCGGCTGGCCGGTCTGGTCGACAGCCCAGGCCGATGCCCAGTCATTGCCGCCGATCACCACCGGGCTCACCCCGTCGTTGAGGTTGCGAAACGGCATCCCCTCGGCCTGCGCGGCGTCGGGCGGCGCCGCTTCGACCCAGACCGGGCCATCGTAGCGGCCGGGCATGGCCTGCAGCAGATAGAAGGTGCGGGTCAGCACATGATCGGGCGGCAGGGGTTCAAGCGGCGGAATGTCGAGCGGCGCGGCCAGCGCCTGCAGCCGCCGCCCCGCGCCGGTCGCCGAACCGAGCCCGGCGAGGTCGGCATCTCGGGTGTCAAAAAGGATCAAGCCGCCGCTGCGCAGGAATCGGTTGAGCTTTGCGTAGCCTTGCGGCGAGGGCATCGGCGCGGTCTCCGTTACCGGCCAGTAGATCAGCGTGAAAAGCGCGAGCTCATCATGCTCAAGGTCGATCGCCATCGGCGCAGAGGGTTCGACGGTGGTGCGCCGGGTGAGGATCTGGCTCAACCCGTAGAGCCCGCTGCGCGCAATGTCATCGACCTGCGCATCGCCCGAGGGCATATAGGCAAGCACCACATTCTCCGCCGCAGCCAGAGCCCGGTCTATGTCCATCGCGCCTTCTTCGGCGCGCAGATCCATTGGCGCCACAGCCAGTGTGAGCGCGACGAGCGCCAGCGCCCGCGCCCCCCGGAGCCGACCCGACAGGGCGAGTGTGGCGAGAAGGTCCAGCAGCAAAGCGGCCAGCGCAGCCGCCAGCAGCGGGCCTGCAAGCGACGTTTCGCGCGGGGTGGCTTCGTCTTCCAGCCTCACCCCGGCGGGCCAGACGGCGGGGGCAAGCTGGCGGCCCGGCGGCAGCGCGTTCAGCGCCAGCAGCCGATCCTCGCTGCGATAGAGCCCGGGCGGCAGGCCGGGGCCGGGCGGGCCCTCTGCCAACGCGGCCCCGGGCACGCCCGCAGCCGCCTCGGCGGGGGTCAGCGCGCCAAAGCCGTCGAGCCGCTTCAGCGGTGTGAAGATCTGCCCTGCCAGATCCTCGGCGGCGGGCGCCGCGGGGCGGGAAAGCACCGAAAGCCGCTCGAGCATTTGCGGAAAGAGGCCCGAAAGCGGCAGGTTCGACCACTCGGCATTCGCTGTGATATGGAAGAGCACGATCTGACCCTGACCAAAAGCGGCGCGCGTGACCAGCGGTGTGCCGTCGGCGAGAGCGGCGATCGTATGGCGGGCGAGGTCTGGGCCGGGCTCGGCCATCACCTGTTCGCGCACCGTCACTTCCTCGGGCACGGCGAGGCCCGCGAAGGGCGAGCTCTCCGGGAAAGCCGCGATCCGGCGCGGCTCGCCCCAGCTCATCGTGCCGCCCACCGCGCGCCCGCCCTGCCGCAGCGGCACCGGCAAAAGCGGATCGCCTGCGGTTTCGGCAACGGCAAGGCGCGGCCCGGCAAAGCGGATCAGCAAGCCGCCTTCGTCGACCCATTTGGAGAGCGCATCAGCCTCGGCTACCGCGCCGATATCGGCGAGGATGATCACGTCTGGCCTGACGGCCAGCGCATCCGAAAGCGTCGCCTCGATCAGATCGGTGCTCGGCGCGAGGGCCTGGTGCAGGTAATGGGTGGGAGCGAGGAGTTCGAGCCCCTCGCGCGCGGTGGAGGGCGAGATCAGCGCCACCTTGCGGCGCTTTTGCGCATCGTCGGTGAGGCTGACGGCGCCCGCCGAGCGCAGCCCGGCAAGCTCGAAACGGGTGATGCGGTTGCGCAGTTCCGGGGGCAGATCGAAGCGGATCTGGGCCGAGGTCGAGGCCTCGAGGCTGACGACCTCGCGCGCAAGCTCCCGCTCGCGCCCCGCCGGGTCGAGCCCGAACGCGACCGCGTCGAGGGTGCGGGAAACGGGGATCGAGGCTTGCACCGGGAGCACGAGCCCGGTGCCGTCGACCGCCGCCGTGCCAAGGGCGATCACCGGGGCGGCGGGTTGCCAAACGTTCACGGGGCCGCGGTCGGTCACCGCATGTTGCAGCGCGGCGCGGCTCGCCCGGTCGAGGCCATCGGAGAGCCAGAGTGTTTCAAACCGCCCGGCGGGCAGGATTTGCGCGGCCACGAGATCAACTGCCGGTTCCCACGGCTCCGGTTTGACCCCGGGAAGGGTGGCGCGGATGTCCTCTGCGCGGGAAAACGGCGGCGGCGCGGGGGGCGGATCGGAGAGATTGATCAGCGCCACCGGGCGGCCTGCCGCCTCGGCCGCGCTCAAGGCGCGGGTGATCCGTTCGATCCGGCGCGGCCAGCCCGGCGCCGAGGCCCAGCTTCCATCCTCAAGGATCACGAGCGGGCCATTTTGCGCCGCGGAGATCGGCTCAGGGTTCAGCACCGGCCCCGCGAAGCCGATGATTGCCGCGGCAAGCGCGAGCATGCGCAGCAGCAAAAGCCACCAGGGCGTGCGCTCGGCTTGGCTCGCCTCGTCTTTCAGCCCGAGCAGCAGCACAACACCGGGAAAGCGGCGGCGCACCGGCGCAGGTGGAACCGCCCGGAGCAGGAGCCACAACAGCGGCAAGGCGAGAAGCGCAAGCAAAAGCCATGGCGCCGTAAAGCCGATGGGGCCGAAACCTGTCATCGCCAGCCCCCCGAGAGCGCGCCATGCAGCCACAAAAGCGCCCCCTGCGCAGGGGCGCCTGTGTGATGGGTCGAAAACGCCCAGCCCGCCTTGCCCGCCAGCCGTGCAAGCCGGTCGCGCCGCTCGGCGAGCCGGTCGCGGTACCGCGCCCTCAGCCCTGCCGCCTCGCGCGTCTCGAACCGGAGTGCGCCTGCCATCGAGGTGAAGATCGTGCGCCCGTCGAAGGGGAAATCCTCCTCCGCGGGGTCGAGTACCTGCAAGAGCGCGCCGCGGATGCCGCGCTCGGCCGCGCCAAGAAGTGCGGTTTCGAGCGCAGTGATTTCTCCCAGAAAATCGGAGAGCAGAACCGCTTCGGCCTGCGGGTTCACGGCGGAAAGATCGGGGGTGCCGTAATCCGCCGCTTCGGCCTCGGCGCCAAGCGCCTCGGCCAGGGTCAGAAGCTGCGCCCGCCCGGGGCGTGGCGGCACCAGCGCGGTTGCCAGCCCCACGCGCTCGCCCGCGCGCAGCGCCGAAATGGCCAGCGCAAGGGCCAGAAGCCGGGCGCGATCGCGTTTTTCGGGCCGGGCCGCGCGCCCGGAGGCGGCGCCGGTAAAGCGCATCGCGGCGGAGGGATCGACCCAGAGATGGAGCGATTGCGCGTTTTGCATTTCACGATCACGCACGAATTGCGTGTCGGAGCGCGCGGAGCGGCGCCAGTCGACAAAGCGGGCGGCATCGCCGGAATGGGCGGGGCGATACTGCCAGAATTCCTCGCCCGCCCCGGCGCGGCGCCGACCGTGGCTGCCCATCTGCACCGTGCTTGCCAGATGTTCGGCAGCAATCAACAGCGCCGGAAGCGCCGCCGCTTCCGCTTCGGCGGCGCGGCGCATTTCGCGCGCCGCCGCGTCCTGCAAGGGCTCGCTCACGCAGCCTGCTCGGCCGCCTCGCCGAGCACCTCGGTCACGACCCGGGCGATGATTTCCGAGAGGGTTTCGCCGCGGGCGCGGGCGGCGAAGGTGAGCGCCATGCGGTGCGAGAGCACCGGGCGCGCGAGGGCCGCGACATCGGCCACTGAGGGCGCAAGGCGACCGTTCAGCAGCGCGCGGGCGCGCACCGTGAGCATCAGCGCTTGCGCCGCACGCGGCCCCGGCCCCCAGGCGAGGCTCTCGCGGGCGATGGCGCGGGCCTCCGGCTCGCCCGGGCGACAGGCGCGCACAAGATCAAGGATCGCCTCGATCACCCCATCGCCCACCGGCATCCGCCGCACCAGAGCCTGCGCGGCGATCAACTCTTCGGCGGAAAACACCCGCAGCGCGGCGGCACTCTCGACCCCGGTCGTGGCCAGCAGGATATCGCGCTCGGTGGCGCGGGTCGGGTAATCGACATCGACCTGCACGAGGAAGCGGTCAAGCTGCGCCTCGGGCAGCGGATAGGTGCCCTCTTGCTCGATCGGGTTTTGCGTCGCCAGCACGTGGAACGGGGGGCCGAGCGGGCGGTGCTGGCCTGCCACCGTCACCTCGCGCTCCTGCATCGCCTGCAACAGCGCAGATTGCGTGCGCGGGCTCGCGCGGTTGATCTCATCGGCCATCAGAAGCTGGCAAAAGATCGGCCCCTCAAGGAAGCGGAAGGCGCGCGTGCCATCGGCGGCGGTTTCCAGCACCTCGGAGCCCAGAATATCGGCGGGCATCAGATCGGGCGTGAACTGGATGCGCGCCGGGGCAAGGCCCATCACCGTGGCGAGCGTGTCGACCAGCATCGTCTTGCCCAGCCCCGGCAGGCCGACCAGCAGCGCATGCCCGCCCGAGAGCATCGCCGCGAGCGTCAGCTCCACCACCCGCTCCTGGCCGATGAACCGGCGGTTCACCGAGGCGCGCGCTTCGCCAAGCTTCGCGCCGAGCCGGTCGATTTCACTGACGAGGGTTTCGGTCTCACTCATGACAGGGCTCCGGTTGCGGGGTAGGATCACCTCAACATGTAACCGCAGCCAAACCAACCGCAAAGAGCCGATGACCGAACCGGAGACGAGACACACAAGCGTGAAGCCCGCCGTGAGCACCGAGGGATTGGCCGCCGCGGCAAAAAAGGCGGGGGCCAAGGGGCCGCCGCCCGTGCATCTGTGGAACCCGCCCTTTTGCGGCGATCTCGACATCGAGATCCGCGCCGATGGCACATGGTTTTACCTTGGCACCCCGATCGGGCGAGAGGCGCTGGTGCGGCTCTTCGCTTCGATCCTGAAGGTGGAGGAGGGGAAGTATTTTCTTGTAACGCCGGTCGAAAAGGTGGGGATCCGGGTGGCGGATGCGCCCTTTATCGCGGTGGATTGTACGGCCTCGGAGGGCGATCTCACCTTCCTCACGAATGTCGGAGATCGTGTCACCGCAGGGCCCGAGCATCCGATCCGGGTGCAATTTGCCGCCGATGGCGAGCCCCGGCCCTATGTGCATGTGCGCCGCGGGCTTGAGGCACGGATCGACCGCAAGACGTTTTACCGGCTCGTCGATCTGGCGCAGCCGGGGCCCCATGAGGGGGCAGAGTGGCTCGGGCTGAGCTCGCAGGGCATGTTCTTTCCGATCACGCCGATGGCGGATCTCTGAATGCGGCTGGCGGCGGATCTGTCTACGCTGTTTCTCGAACTTCCCGAGCCCGCGCGGTTTTCGGCGGCGCAGGCGGCGGGGTTTTCGGGGGTGTCGCTGCCGTCCCCTTATGAGGGGCCGGTGCAAGAGCTGCGCGACCGGCTGGTGATGAACGGGCTCGCCTTCGCCGCGATGGAGGCGCCGCCACCCAATTACACAGGCGCCGCACCCGGCTATGCGGCCACGCCGGGCGGGGCAGATCGGTTCGCACGCGATTTCAAGCGCATGGCGCGTTACGCCGATGTGCTCAAACCCGCTGTGGTCGAGATCCGTGCCGGGCCGAAGGGGGATCTGGCGCCGCTGGTCGCCAATTTGCGCCATGCCTGCGCTGCGGCGCCAAAGCGGAGTTTTGCGATTGCGCCTTACGCCGCGGGCGACTTTTTGACCGGCTATGATCAGGTGGCCGAGGTCTTGGCGGCTGTCAATGCGCCCAATCTCGGCCTTGTGCTCGACACCTGTGAAGCGGTGGCGCTGGGCGCAGCACCTTTGGCGCTTTGGGAGCGGTTCGCGCCGCAGATCCGGTTGATCCGCCTTGCCGCAGCGCCGGACCGGGGCATGCCGGGCGCTGACGGGCTCGATCTCAAAGGCTTTTTCAAGCGGCTGTCAAAAGACAAGTTCAAGGGCTGGGTCAGCGCCGATTTCGTGCCGAAACTGACCACGTCGGCGGAGCTTGGCTGGATCGTGCTGGCCGGAAAATAAGTATTTCGGTATTTATCGAAATTTTGGAAAATCAGGAAATCATTCGCGCCAGATCGGCAATGTTGCGCGCGCCCATTTTGGCGAGCACGCGCGAGCGATGCACCTCGACCGTGCGCATCGCGATCCCGAGACTGTCGGCAATCTGCTTGTTCATCAGCCCTTCCAGCATCAGTGCCATCACCTCTGCCTCGCGTGCGGAAAGGCTCGCCCGCCGCGCCGCCACTGCGTCGCGCACCTGCGCCTCGGCAAGCCGTCCGGCATGGGCCGCCATGGCGGAGAGCGCAATGTCGACGATATGATTGTCGTTGAAGGGTTTTTCGACAAAGTCGAATGCGCCCGATTTCAGCGATTGCACGGCAAGCGGCACATCGGCATGGCCGGTCAAAAAGATCACCGGCGGCACCAGCGGTTGCCCGGGAAGCGCCTGCAAGGCATCGAGAAGCTGCGGGCCGGACATCCCCTCCATCCGCACATCGAGGATCAGACAGCCGCAATCGGCGAGCGGCCAGGCGGCCAGCATCGCCTCTCCCGAGGGCCAGACCCGTGCCGCAATGCCGCGTGAGGCAAAGAGAAAGGCAAGGCTGTCGCGCAGGCTTTCCTCGTCATCGACGATATGCACCGTAGCGCTCATGGCAGGCCTCCTTCAGGATGGATGGGCAAGGTGAAGGAGAAGATCGTGCCGCCGCCGGGGCGGGGGCGGTGCACGAGCCGGCCGTGATGCAATTCGACGATCGAGCGGCAGATGTTGAGCCCCATCCCCATGCCCTCCGATTTGGTCGAGGTGAAAGGATCAAAGAGGCTCGCCGCCACCGCATCCGAGATGCCCGGGCCGCGGTCCATCACCTCCAGCGTCACAACACTGTCGACGCGGGCCATCCGCACGGTGAGGTCATTGCCCGCCCGCGGCCCCTCGGCCATCGCCTCGATGCCGTTGCGGATGAGGTTCACGAGCACCTGCTCGATCAGAATCCGGTCCGCGCTCACCGGAGGAATTCGTCCTTCCAGTAGGCTCGCGAGCTTCACCCGGTTCTCGCGCGCCTGCGCCGCCATCAGCGCCATCGCCTCGGTGAGCACTTCGGGCAGATCGAGCGGGCCAAGCTGGGGGGTGCGCTTTTTCACGAAATCCTGCACCCGACGGATGATCAGCCCGGCGCGGCGCGCCTGCGCGGCCATCTTTTCAAACGCCTGCCGCAGCATCCCCATGTCCGGCTCGGGCTGGTCAAAAAGATTGAGCCCGCCCGCGGCATAGGAGGCAATTGCGGCCAAGGGCTGGTTCAACTCATGCGCCAAGGTCGAGGCCATCTCGCCCAGTGTCACCAGCCGCCCGGTGCGGGCGAGGCTCTCGTCTTGCGCGCGCGCGCGCCGGGCCGCGCCCTTCGCCTCGGTGATGTCGATCGTCGAGCCCATCCAGCCGCGATGCTGGCCGGAGGCGTCGATCAGCGGCGCCTCGAACACCTGCACCTCGATCTCGGTGCCATCCGCGCGGCGGAACCGGGTCTCGAACGCCTGCGGCACCGCGGGGCCTTCGGCCAGCTGGCGCTGCCGGGCAAGCGTTTCCTCGAGCGTGTCGGGCGCCCAATAGGGCATCGGCGTGCCGCGCCCGACAAGATCTTCCGCGCTCAACCCCACGAGTTTGCAAAAGGCCGCGTTGACGTAAAGGATCCGCCCGCGCAGATCCTTCGCCCGCATTCCGACGGTGAGGCTTTCCTCCATCGCGCGGCGAAACGCCATTTCGGCATTGAGCCGGTCTTCCGCCTTGCGCCGCCGTGTGGCGTTGCGGTGGAGGGCCGCGAGCGCAAGGATCGCAAAGACCGAGAGCGCGGCAATCGCTGCCAGAAGCGCGGTCGCGCCAAAGATCGGCGGCGCGTCATAGGCCATGATTTCGAGCGTGGTGCCCGCCAGCGGCGGGTCGAAGCTGATGCCATGGCGCGGCGCGCGCTCCGCCACCGGGCGGCGGGCGCGCTCGACAAGCACGCCAGAGGCATCGGTGATGCGCACGCCATATTGCTCGGCGATCCACCACGGGATGTGGCGCTCGAACATGATCGGCAGCGAGAGCGTGGCGACGACAACGCCGCCCTCGGCCGAGATCCGCTGTGCCATCGCAACCACGCCCCCCGTCACCGGGCCGTAGACGGGCCGTGCCGTCACGGCGCCCGAGGCAAGGAGTTGCCGTGCCAGCGCCTGCTCGCCCGCGCCGGGGCTGTCGGGTATGGCCGAAACCATCCGGCCTTCGGCATCGAACCAGCGAATGCCCAGCGTCTCGGGATTGGTGGCCACATGAAGCCGCGCACGCGCCGCCAGTACTTCTGGGACGGCCCCGGCGGCCGCGTCGAGCGCGAGCCGGACCAGTTGATCTTCATCGACCGACATCTGGAAATGCAGCGTCTGCTCGACCCAGAGCGCATCGGTGGCAAGCTTCGCGCGGGCCCGCGTTGCATCGGCCTGCGCGACGAAGAACACGAGCGTGCCGACAAGGCCGACAAGCGCGACAATGGCCACGAGCGGGATCAGCGCCAGCACATCGACCCGGCGTGGCCCGAGCATCTCGGCCACGCTCCAGCTTTCCGGCCCTTCGGCCGCATCAGTTGTGATCTTTCGCGCCATGCCCGCTTCATAGCATGGCGCAGCATTGCGGAAAGCCGCAATAGCGCCACGCAAGATTATTGCGCAATAAGGCTCGGTCCGCCGAGGAGAGCGGATTTCGGAGGAGAATCACATGCTGACCCGTCGTTTTCTCGGCGCCCTTGCTGGCGCCACCGCCCTGAGCCTTGCGCTCGCCGTTCCGGCCATGGCCGAGCCGATCGTGATCAAGTTCAGCCACGTTGTTGCCCCCGATACGCCCAAGGGCAAGGGTGCGGCGAAATTCGAGGAGCTGGCCGAGCTTTACACCAATGGCGCGGTGGATGTGGAAGTCTACCCCAACAGCCAGCTTTACAAGGACAAGGAAGAGCTTGAGGCGCTGCAACTGGGCGCGGTGCAGATGCTTGCGCCCTCGCTCGCCAAATTCGGCCCGCTCGGCGTGCAGGATTTCGAAGTGTTCGACCTGCCCTACATCTTCCCGAGCTATGATGCGCTTCACAAGGTGACCGAGGGCGAGGTGGGCAAGATGCTCATGGCCAAGCTTGAGCCGAAGGGCATCACCGGGCTCGCCTTCTGGGACAACGGTTTCAAGATCATGTCGGCCAACAGCCCGCTGCTGGTGCCCGATGATTTCCTTGGCCTGAAAATGCGCATCCAGTCCTCGAAAGTGCTCGAGGCCGAGATGAACGCGCTCGGCGCCGTGCCGCAGGTGATGGCCTTCTCCGAGGTCTATCAGGCGCTGCAAACGGGCGTTGTCGACGGCACCGAGAACCCGCCCTCGAACATGTATACCCAGAAGATGAACGAGGTGCAGAAATACGCCACCGTCTCGAACCACGGCTATCTGGGCTATGCGGTGATCGTGAACAAGCAGTTCTGGGACGGGCTGCCCGCCGATGTGCGCGAAGGGCTCGAAAAGGCGATGGCGGAGGCCACGGTTTACGCCAACGGTATCGCCAAGGAAGAGAATGACAAGGCGCTTGAGGCCATGAAGGCCGCCGGCACCACCGAGTTCCACGAGATGACCGAGGAAGAACGCGCCGCCTGGATGGAAGCGCTGGCCCCGGTGCATGAGGAAATGGCGGGCCGGATCGGCGCCGAAACCATCGCCGCGGTGAAGGCCGCGACGGCAGAATAACGTTCCGGGGCGGCCCGCGCGGCCGCCCCTTCCTTTCATCCTGCCAGACGGGGGCCGCCATGCTGCGCATCCTCGACCGGGCCGAAGAAGTTCTGATCGCCACGCTCATCGCAACGGCGACGGTGCTGATCTTCGCCTCGGTCACACATCGTTTCGCCCTGGGGTTCGTGGCCGATTTTGTCGGCTTCTTTCGGGGCCACGGCATGCCAGGCGCTGCTGCCGCGGCGAAAAACGCCTATCTCTCGCTGCGATCGATCAACCTTGTCTGGGCGCAGGAGCTGACGATCATCCTCTTCGTCTGGATGGCAAAATTCGGCGCGGCCTACGGGGTGCGGACCGGTATTCACGTTGGCATCGACGTTCTGATCAACCGGCTCGAGGCCCCGAAACGGAAGTTTTTCATCCTGTTCGGGCTCGGCGCGGGGGCGCTGTTCACCGGCATTATCGCGGTGCTGGGCACGAATTTCGTGCATCACATGTATAACGCCTCCTCGATCTCGCCGGATCTCGAACTGCCGATGTGGCTGGTTTACCTCGCGATCCCGATGGGCTCTTCGCTGATGTGTTTCCGCTTTCTACAGGTGGCGGTGAGTTTCGCCCGCACCGGCGAGTTGCCGCATCACGACCACGGCCATGTCGACGGCGTCGATACCGAGGACGAGGGGATCGACACGCTTGGTGACGTGTTCCTGCATTCGCCGCTGACGCCCCGCGACCTTGTCGAAAAAGAAAAGGACAAGTGAGATGAGCGCTCTGATTATTTTCGGGCTGCTTGTCGCCCTGATGCTCACCGGCATGCCGATCTCGATCTCGCTCGGCCTGACGGTGCTGACCTTCCTCTTCACCATGACCGAGGTGCCGATCGACACGGTGGCGCTGAAGCTCTTCACCGGCATCGAGAAATTCGAGATCATGGCGATCCCGTTCTTCATCCTGGCGGGGAACTTCCTCACCCATGGCGGGGTGGCGAAGCGGATGATCAATTTCGCCACCGCGATGGTGGGGCACTGGCATGGCGGGCTCGGGCTCGCGGGCGTGATCGCCTGTGCGCTGTTCGCCGCTGTCTCGGGCTCTTCGCCGGCAACGGTGGTGGCAATCGGTTCGGTGATCCTGCCCGCGATGGTGGCGCAGGGCTTTCCCAAACGCTTCGGCGCGGGCGTCATCACCACCTCGGGGGCGCTTGGCATTCTGATCCCGCCCTCGATCGTGATGGTGATGTATGCGGTTGCCACTTCCGGCATGCTGGTCGAGGGGCCGAATGGGGAGGTGGTCGACGCCGCCTCGGTGGGCGAACTCTTCATCGCCGGCGTGGTGCCGGGGATGATGCTCGCCGCCTTCCTCGCCTTCACCACCTGGTATCGGGCGCGCAAGAACAACTATCCGCGCCTGCCAAAGGCGAGCTTCCGCGCACGCTGGACAGCGTTCCGCGAGGCGATCTGGGGGCTTTTGCTGATCATCGTGGTGATCGGCGGCATCTATGCGGGCATCTTCACGCCGACCGAGGCGGCGGCGATGTCGGCGGTCTATGCCTTCGTGATCTCGGTCTTCGTCTACAAGGATCTCACCTTGCGCGACGTGCCAAGGGTTCTGCTCGCTTCAGCCAACATGTCTGCGATGTTGCTTTACATCATCACCAACGCGGTCCTGTTCTCCTTCCTGATGACGCATGAGGGCATTCCGCAGGCGCTCGGCACCTGGATGGTGGATGCGGGGCTGAGCTGGTGGATGTTCCTGATCATCGTCAACGTGCTCTTGCTCGCGGCCGGGAACTTCATGGAGCCCTCGTCGATTGTCCTGATCATGGCGCCGATCCTGTTTCCGGTGGCGGTGCGGCTCGGCATCGATCCGGTGCATTTCGGCATCATGATCGTGGTCAATATGGAGGTGGGGATGTGCCACCCGCCGGTGGGGCTGAACCTCTATGTGGCGAGCGGCATCACCAAGATGGGGATCACCGAGCTCACCGTGGCGGTCTGGCCCTGGCTCATGACGATGCTGATCTTCCTCGTGCTGATCACCTATGTGCCCGCAATCACCCTGACCCTGCCGCATCTGCTCGGCATGTGAGCCGGACACAGGATCAAAAGCCGCGCCCGGGGCGTTCGGGCGCGGCTTTCGCGTCATGCAGGCGAAAGGTTCTGTGGCCGCGCCCGACCCCCCGGAGCGGCGCCCCGGGGCAGAGAGGCGATGCGCCGATTTGTGCAGCAGCGCCGTTGGTGTATAGGGAACCGTGCTGCTTCGACGAGGCTATCCGATGACGGCGGCGGTGCTGCGCGCCTTGCCCGCAGGCCTGCTCCTGCTGCTCGTGACTCGCCAGCTGCCGCACGGGGTGTGGCTGGTCCGCTCCGTCGTGCTCGGCGCGCTCAACTTATCGATTTTCTGGTGGCTGCTGTTTGTCGCCGCCTATCGGCTGCCCGGCGGTGTCGCCGCGACGGTTGGCGCCATTCAGCCGCTGATCGTGCTTTACCTGTCGAAGTGGCTGCTGGGACAGAGCACCCCGCCGGCTGCGGTGATCGCCGGGATCACGGGCCTTCTTGGCGTGGCGTTTCTGGTCCTGACACCTGGCGCTGCGCTGGATGGTGTGGGGGTTCTCGCCGCACTTGGCGGCGCGATCTCGATGGCCTTCGGCAGCGTGTTGACCAGGAAATGGCAGCCGCCGGTCCCTGCGCTCAGCTTCACATCCTGGCAGCTGACCGCCGGTGGCGTGCTGCTGCTGCCCGTGGCGCTTGTTGCGGAACCTGCGTTGCCGTCGCTTGATCTGAAAGCGGTGCTCGGTTTCCTCTATCTGAGCCTGATTGGCGGGGCTTTCACATACTTCTTCTGGTTCCGCGGCATTGCCCGGCTTGGCCCTGCGGCCATAGCGCCACTGGGGTTCCTCAGCCCCATCGCCGCGACACTGCTCGGGCTGATCCTTCTCGACGAAAAGCTGAGCCTCCTTCAGAGCAGCGGCATGGCGCTGGTCTTGATCAGCGTCTGGCTTGGACAGCGTGCGCTCCGCAATAGCGCCCCGGATGCCTTCGGCGTCCATGCCTGGGAACAGCCCAGGGCGGTAGCGCGATGCCGGATGTGCCGGAGGCCCGAAGCAAAGCCTCGGGCCGTCTCGCTAAAACGGACAGTGCCGGATCTTGCGGCACCGATCGAAGTGGGCTCCAAGCCAGCTCTGTTGTGCAAATCGGCTGATGGCCGAGGTTTCCCTTTTCCCGGACCGACTTAATCCCACGGCCTCTGTCACAGGTATGGGAAGCATGTCGTGCCTCTTCGACGTTTGCGCGCGCAGGGGCCGCGGCCTCACTGGCGCATCTGCCCGATGGCGAACGGGTCTATGTCTCGATCGACATTGACGCTTTTGCCCCCTCGATCGCCCTAGGAACCGCGACGATCAGCCATGGCGGCTTGAGCTATTACGAAGGCAAGGACATACTGCGCGAGATCGCATCCCGGATCGAAGTCGTTGGTGCCGACTTTGTCGAGGTCTCCCCGCCCTACGATCCTTCCGGCATCACATCTCTGCTTGCTGCCAGACTGACACTTGATTTCATCGGAGCGATATACAGTCAGCGACATGTGCGGAACCAAGCCAACTAACTGCAACCCGTTAGCGCGAGGCGAACAAGGGCGCAGTTGCACCCGAAGAGAAAACATCTTATTAAAGTAACTCCTTGAAGAAATGAACATATTTCCATGCTTCCAAGCATAATGGCTCACTTCTAAGCAGCGTTGGCTTCTTGAAGCTGACTTCACAGCACTTACGGATTTTACGGTGAACAGTATGACCAATGAAAATGACGCGGGGATTCAGCTCCCTCAAGGTGAAAGAGGACAATCCCAAAGTTGGCTGAGAACGCTCACGGAGTGGAAGACGCAGCTTGCTGCTCTCGTTGCGGCGCCCTTTTTGGGAATTGGCTTCGTTTTCGACTTTCTCCTTCGCGCCAAAGACTTTCCTGAGCTAGCGAGCGCCATGTGGGGCGTTTTTGGCTTCTTCGTTGGAACATTCTTTTTCTTCTTTAGCCTCATGTGTGCAGCCATGACTGCATCAGGCCTCGGAGCTTACGAGAGAGACCTGCGAGCATCTGGCTGGCGGCGTCAAGTTAGAGTCTGGATATCAAGATTCTTTGTTGTATGCGCATGTTTTTCTTTGATTTTCTTGGGGATATGGTTCCTATCAACCTCAACGGATAGCTTCGGAAGCTTCGTTTCCCCGTACGTTGCCTGGCTTAAAGCACATACACTCTAGAACTGGGTTCGAGGACTGCATGCCAAAAGGCATTCTCCCACCAACATGTTGATCAGCCGACAGGAAGAACTATCGGCTGATCAATTTTACCAAACACGCCTAGTGTAAAGAGTATGGGTGTCGCCAAGTCTACAACCCCTTGAAAAGGCGCCTGGAGCGAATGGGGCCCAAGCCATGTCAAAAGGGCAAAATGTAAAGAGTGCGCCTTTCGGAGCTGTGGATGCTCATGAAAGGCGCAGGGACTATCTCAGTCCACCGGACATGGACCGCCTGCTGGCCGGTGCCAAGAAGGGGCGGCACGGTGCACGCGACTATCTCGTGCTGCTAATGATGTATCGGCATGGGCTGCGTGTTTCCGAGGCTACGGCACTGTGCCGCAAGGATCTTGACCTGGAACAGTCCCGGCTTTGGGTCGCGCGCCTGAAGAACGGGTTGAGCTTCGAGCAGCCGATAGGCGGAGATGACCCGCAGAAAGAAACGCGAGTTCCAGCCGATCTGCGGAGGACTGGACCGCCTGAAATGGCTCCCCGAGTTCTTCACCGGCCCTGGCAATCGCGATGTAACGAGCATGAAAGCGATCTAGCAGGTCGCTGAAATAGTCGGCCTCGACCTTGGATGCAGAACATGATTCACCCCTTCTCACGGCGAGAGGGGATCATGATGCGGGGCACGGACGAG
>NZ_OBMT01000052.1 GCF_900217815.1 Rhodobacter maris | reverse complement strand
CATATGTGGACACCCCCTTCGTCAAGTCTTTCCTCAAAGCGCGTCGAATCCGGTTGGGTGCTTGCATATGTCCGGCCTCGTAGTGCGGCCGGTTGGCCGCGGGCCCTGATGATATCCGCGGATCATGGTCCCTATCAAATCATCGCGCTTTCGGGCGCTGTCTCGCGAACGGGTTTTCCTGATCCCCGGCAAAACCGGTAGTCATCACGCTTCTTGGGCAGACCCTCCGAACTGTTGTGACGCCAGTGCGTCGGAATTTATGCGGCTGTTTCCCCGTAGATGGTCTTGCGTGCCATCACCGCCCAGCAGATCCGTGCCATCTTGTTGGCCAAAGCCACGGTGGTCAGGCGTGCTGATTTTGCCTGCAGGAGCTTTCTGACCCAACTCAACAATGGCCCCTCGTTTGAGCGCCTCGAGAAGCCGACGACAGCGGTCGCCCCGATGACCAGCAGGGTTCTCAGATATCGATTGCCGGCCTTTGTGATCCGTCCAAGTCGCTCTTTGCCTCCAGATGAGTTGGATCGGGGTGTCAGGCCGAGCCATGCGGCAAGATCTCGTCCCGATCTGAAGGCAGCAGGGTCCACCACACTGGCCGCCATTGCGGATGCGGTGATCACGCCGACGCCGGGGATCGTCGCCAGCCGTTGGCTGGCTTCGCTCGTGCGGTGCCATTCCAGGATTTTCCTCTCGAGCTCCTTTATCTCGGTATTCAAGGAGTCGATCTGTCGGGCAGAGGAAAACACGATGTCACGCACGAGTGGCGGCAAGTCAATCTCGTCAGCGCCGTGTGCAAGCACCCGCTCGACGAGATCGGCATGCCGTCTGATCCCCTTTGGCGCTACGACGCCCATCTCGGTGAGATGGCCTCGCAGGGCGTTCACAAGCATTGTTCTTTGGCGGACCAAAAGGGCGCGGGTTTTGTGGACCATGAGAATGGCCTGCTGCGATTCAGATTTGATCGGGACGAACCGCATGGTCGGCCTCGTCACCGCCTCGCAGATAGCTTCGGCGTCGACCATGTCGTTTTTCTGGCGCTTGACGTAGGGTTTCACATAGGACGCGACCATCAACCGGACTTCGTGGCCTAGGGCAGAAAGCTCTCGCGCCCAATGGTGCGCGGAAGGGCACGCCTCCATTCCAACCAGACACGGATCCAACCTCGCAAAGAACTCGAGCATCTGGGAGCGCCGCACCTTTCGTGTGATGACGACTTTTCCGTCTGCATCGACTGCGTGGACCTGGAAAACGCTCTTCGCGAGATCGAGGCCAATGATCATTCCGGACATATCCAACCACTCCTTCTTCCCGGAGAACCGTTGAAACCAGATTCGACGGTTGGGGTGGGGGTGTCCACATCATCA
>NZ_OBMT01000025.1 GCF_900217815.1 Rhodobacter maris | reverse complement strand
TGACGCGGAAGCGTGGCGGCCCGGAGGGACACGCAGCCGCAGAAACTCCCGATCACGGAAGATCCTTCTCGTCGCCTGACTATTTCAGCAACCTGTTAACATAGGCGGGCGGGATCAGCCGCACCTCATGGCCCAGCTTCCCGATCTCGCGACCCCAGAAGTGGGAACCGCCACAGGCTTCCATCGCCACCACGCACGGCGGCAGCTGGCCGAAAAACGCCAGCACCTGGTCCCGTCTCAGCTTCCTGCGCAGCACCGAGCGCCCGGAAGCATCAGCCCCATGCGCCTGAAACACATTCTTCGCCAGGTCGAGCCCGACCGTGATAATCTCCGACATGACCGCTCCCCTCTGTGGATCCTCGCAGACCCACCTTGGCACATTGATGCCGTCGGGGGGCGGTCACATCATCAACGCCCATCGGACATGTAGCGCCGAAACTGGTCCGGCGTCAGCTTTTTGCGGCCTCTCACCTCGCCCGTCATCGACGCGACGTGACGATGGAAAACGCGCTTTGCCAAATCCACCCCGATCATTGTATCTTTCATGCTGCCGTCCTTCTCCAGTTCTGTGGCCTGATCACCACAAATGTTGGCACGTTGATGCCTTTCGGGGAAGGGCGGCGACCATACCATCTTCCGCCGCGAGCATGATGTGCTTGCGGCGATCGTGCAGACGCGGCTCAGCTGTGCTGCGGGCGCACCAGAAACTGGCTGACCTTCGATAGGTTCTTGAACGCCAGCGTGTGAAGGCCCCCCACGCGGTTGCGACGGATCGCCAGCATGTCTTCTTCCATCTTCTGGCGGATCTTGGGCCAGTTGCGGTTGCTGACACCGCCAACCCGCATCTTGTAGAGCACCTCGGGGATATAGACCGATTTTCCAGTCGCCTGCGAGAAGTACCGCAGGATGAAATCGTAATCTGCCGCGATGCGCATGTTCTTGTCATAGGTCCCAAAGTGCTCGTAGACCTCGCGGCGCAAGTACAGCGTGGGGTGCGGTGGCATCCAGCCATATTCCAAGCGCCACGGGTGGAACGCACCGGTCGACCAGTGCCGAATGACTCGCGACGTGTCAGCCTGTGCGACATAGTCCAGATCGCTGAACACTGCCTCAACCGCCGGATCTTCAAATGCTGCCGCTATCCGTGCCAGCACCCCGTTGTGGGCAAGAAAGTCGTCGCTGTGAATGAAGCCGATCACGTCGCCGGTGGAGTTCCGAACGCCCTTGTTGACCGCGTCATAGATCCCGTCGTCTGGCTCGCTCATCAACCGCATCCGCTCGTGGCCAGCACGCTCAATGGCAGCCAACGAGCCATCCTTTGATTTTCCCTCTACCACTAAATGCTCGACGTCAGGATATGTTTGGGCAGCGACGCTGGCGATGGCCTCGCCGACGGTCGCTTCTGAATTGTAAACTGCAGTAATGACAGAAATTTTCAAAGGCGGGATCTCGGCGATAGAAGGCTTCCTACGTCTCTACACGAAACCGGCGTTGGGCGAAACGCGAAGATGCGGTCGCAGCAAGGAAAGTTCGTAGAGTTTGGCGTGCAAACTTGCTGGGAAAACGCTATTGGGGCGCCAAGAGGATGGAGACGTAGTTCGCCCTGAACAACCTGATTACGCCACCTCGACATCTGATTGCGGTCCTCGTCGCCCATCATCACCGCGATGACTGCTGTGACCCCCGATGTTCATCCGGCTGAAACCAGAGTCCCTTGCTGAATTTGGCGCGGTTGCGCCGACGGAGCAATGAGCGATCTGCGCAGCGGTTCGGTTGCGCGAAGCTGATCGCCCATTGCGTTGAGTTGGGCAGCGAAGACCGCCGGGGCCTGATAACCGAGGGCTGAAAGAGGGCTTTCGGTATTATAGACGTGGGTCCAGCGGGCGACAGCCTCGCGCGCATGATCGATGCCGAAGAACAAGGTCTCGTTCAGCAGCTCGTCGCGCATCCGGCCGTTGAACGCCTCGCAGTTGCCGTTTTGCATGGGCTTGCCAGGCGCGATGTAGTGCCACTTCACCTGCATCTTCTCGGCCCATTTCAGGATCGCGTTAGAGGTGAACTCGGTTCCATAGCATGTCGGGAGTGAACCGCCGTTGAAGGTTGTGGCCGCCTGCGCAGCCCCCAAAATCGCGCAGCAGGCGGCCATAACCGGAGCTCGGATCTCTATGGTGGTTTTGCGAACCACACCACAGAGGAGACCGGCTATGACCAAGGTTGAGCATACTTCGGATGCCCGTGTTCTGGTAGGCATCGACATTTCCAAGACTCGCCACGAGGTGCTGATCAAAATCCCGGGGTGTTGATTTCCACCCAGAACTGAGCCGGGTTTTCCGTCGAGAAGTGAGCCACCTCTGATTATGGATTTTTCGTCAGTTGTGGGTCAAGGGCGGACTTCATTCCTTCTTTTTGCGGGTTGCGGCGGCTCAACTCGCCTTGAATCGGAAGCTGTCGTTTCCGGTTTCAAGGATGTGACAGCGGTGGGTCAGGCGGTGGTCATCTTGGCGTCTCCAAAGACCGTAGCCCATTCGGCGAAGCTCAGGTTGGTGGTGATGACGACGCTGGTGCGTTCGTAAAGTTTGCTGAGCAGATGGAACAGCATAGCCCCGCCCGAGGCGCTGAACGGCAGGTATCCGAGCTCGTCCAAGATGACGAGGTCGAGCTTGGTCAGGCTTTCGGCAATCTGCCCTGCCTTACCCTTGGCCTTTTCCTGTTCGAGGGCATTTACCAGTTCGATGGTTGAGAAGAAGCGGACCTTGCGGCGATGATGCTCGATGGCCTGAACGCCAAGGGCCGTTGCGACATGTGTCTTACCGGTGCCCGGGCCACCGATCAGAACCACATTCTGGGCGCCCTCCATGAATTCGCAGCGGTGCAGGGTCCGGACTGTGGCCTCGTTGATCTTGCTGGCGGCGAAGTCGAAGCCCGAGAGATCCTTGTAGGCCGGGAAGCGCGCCGCCTTCATGTGATACGCGATGGAGCGCACCTCGCGTTCGGCCAATTCGGCCTCCAGCAGTTGCGACAGGATCGGGATGGCGGCTTCGAAAGCCGGAGCCCCCTGTTCGAGGAGATCCTGAACGGCTTGGGCCATGCCATACATCTTCAGGCTACGGAGCATGATGACGATGGCCGCGGCGGCGGGGTCATGACGCATGGCGGCCGCCCACGATCTGGCCGCGCAGGGTGTCATAGCGCTCTACATTGGCCTTGGGCTCACGCCGCAGGCTCAGCGCTTGCGGGGTATCCAGCCGAGGACCATCGATGACTTTACCGTCGACCAGGCGGTGCAGGAGGTTCAACAGATGGGTCTTGGTCGGCACCCCCTCGGCCAAGGCCAATTCCACGGCGGTCAGCACGGCCTGTTCATCGTGGTGAAGCACAAGCGCGAGGATATCGACCATCTCGCGGTCGCCGCTAGGCTTGCGGAGCATGTGGTCCTGCAACTGTCTGAAGGCAGGTGGTAATTCCAGGAAGGGCGCCCCATTCCGAAGAGCCCTGGGCTTACGTTGGACGACCGCCAGATAGTGCCGCCAGTCGTAGATCGTCTTCGGCGGCAGCTTTTGGCTACGCTCGATCACGCGGGCATGTTCGCACAGGATTTTGCCCTCGGCTGCCACGACCAGCCGGTCGGGGTAGACCCGAAGGCTGACAGGCCGGTTCGCAAAGGATGCCGGAACGCTGTAGCGATCGCATTCAAAGCTGATCAGGCAGGCTGGCGAGACGCGCTTGCTCACCTCGATGAAGCCATCAAAGGCCACGGGCAAGGGCATCAAGACCGCCCGTTCCTCAGCCCAGACATCTGCAATGGTTCCGGACAGCGTGCCATGGGCGGTCTCGTGCCACAGCGCAATGCAACGCTGTTCCAGCCAGTCATTCAGCGCGGCAAGATCGGGAAAGTCCGGCATGCCTTGCAGCATCTGATGGCGGGAGTCGCGGACGTTCTTCTTGACTTGCCCTTTCTCCCACCCAGCCGCCGGATTGCAGAAGTCAGGCTCGAAGACATAGTGATTTGCCATGGCGAGGAAGCGGATATTGACCTGCCGCTCCTTGCCGCGACCGACCCGATCCACTGCTGTGCGCATGTTGTCGTAAATGCCCCGCACAGGAACACCCCCAAAGACCCGGAACGCATGCCAGTGGGCGTCGAACAGCATCTCGTGGGTCTGCAGGGGATAGGCTCGCAACAGGAAGGCTCGGCTGTGCGACAGCTTGATGTGGGCGATCTGGAGCTTCATGCGTTCGCCGCCGACCACCGCGAAGTCTTCGCTCCAGTCGAACTGGAACGCCTCGCCGGGGCGGAAAGCCAGCGGAACGAAGGTGCCGCGCCCCGTGGTTTGTTGCTCACGCTGCCGATCGGCCCGCCATTGTCTCGCAAAGACGGCAACGCGGTTGTAAGAACCGGTGAAACCAAGTGTCACCAGGTCGGCATGCATCTTCTTCAGCGTCTGCCGCTCTTTGCGGGGCTTCCCGGCATTGGTCTTCAACCAGCCAGCCAACTTCTCGGCAAAGGGATCAAGCTTGCTCGGCCGCTCGGGCGTCGTGAAATGCGGCTCGATCGTATCGGCGGCCAGATGTTTGGCCACGGTATTGCGCGACAGGCCCGCGCGACGGGCAATCTCCCGGATCAATAGCTTCTGCCGCAAGTGCATCCGGCGGATGATGTTCAAAAGTCCCATGTGGATCAATCCGTTAACCCCGCTGCACGGCGCGTCGGGGGAAAGGTTCACATGGCTCAATTCTCAGTGGAAATTATGCGCCTACCCGACTCAGTGCTGGGTGGAAATCAACAGGCGATGCGGAGGTTGTCGAAACTGCGACGGGGTCGGTTGGGTTGCTGCTGGCATCGCAACAATTCCTGCCGGTTGGTTTGGCGGGGGCCGGGGTTGGAACCTTGATCACTGGCGGCCGCGACGTCACCATAGTGGATCCAAATGAGCCGCCGCTTTTCCCGCCCCAAGTTTGCAGATCGACAACATTGTCGGGCAAGCCGTGGTTTCCGGGCAGGCGGCTCCGGGTTCGGTGGTGCTGGTGGCTCTGAACGGGCAGACATTGAGTGCGCGCGCGGATGCCGAGGGGCTTTGGAGCGTGGCGTTTTCGGGGGATCGGCTGCCGCCCGACAACACGTATCAGGCGAGCGTCGTGACGCTTGCGCCTGACGGGCAGATTTCCGAAAGCCAGAGCAACGCCGCGGTCATCGATTTCGCCGGACCCGAGGTGCAAGTTCTTGCCGGGGCAGCTTCGGTTGACGATATCGAGAACGCAGCGGATTATGTCGACGGCATCACGCTGCGCGGCACGGGCGAGCCTTTTGTCGAAATCGAGGTAACAATCGCAGGTGAAGTGGAGCGAACCTTGAGCGCGGCTGACGGGACTTGGCAGGTGACGTTCGCACAGGACCAGTTTCCGCCCGGTGAATATAACCAGACCATCACCCTGACGGCCACCGATGCGCTCGGACGTGTCACTATCCTTGTGGATCAGCTTGAGGTCGATACGGTGCCGCCCGCGGTCGCGCTATCCGAGCCCGATGCGCTGGTGAGCCTCGCTGCAGCGGCGCAGGGCGTTCGGCTGGCGGGCACAGCAGAGCCCGTTGTTCAGGTGCGAGTTGAGGCCGAGGGGGGGGCCGTTGCCCTTGCGCAGCCTCGGCGGGAGAAGACTGATCGGTGAACTTCGCTCCCGATCAGCTGCCGAGCCCCTCGGGCGAAATCGGTTACACGGTCCTTGCTCTTGATGCGGCGGGCAATCCCGCCAAGCTCGCGGGCACGTTCGAGGTCGATCTGTTGGCGCCTGCGGCCCCCGACATAGTCGCCTATCTGAGCGACTTTTCCAGCCTGCTCGGGATCCGCGTGGACGCGGGAGAGAGCGCCTTCGATCTGGCGACGACTGACTCCTCCGGGCAGGTCCAGGAGCTAGGCTTCGATGTCACCTACAATGCGAGGGGCGACTTCTTCAGCTACGATTTCGCCGAGGCGGTTCCCGACGGGACATATTTGGTGATCACCGATCAATATCCAGCGGGCAACACCGCTTCGACGTCGCTGGTCGTCGATGCCACGGCCTCTGTTCCCGTTGATCTTGCACGCGAGGGGCTAGACGGCTTCGATATTGGCATGATTGATCTGAGCTTGGCGCCACAGGCGCAGCTTAGTCTTGACGCCGCGCAGATCCTTGCCTTCACCGGCTCTGTACAACCGCTGCTGGTGCGGGGGGATATCAGCGTTCAGGTGGTGCCGAGGAAGCAGGCCGGACCAAGGTGATCGGAGGGCAGAGCTACAGCCTGTATACGCTCGGCGAGGACGGGGCACAGGTCCGGATAGACGATATCATCCTGGGCGTAACGCTCTGAGAGAACGAACTGAGGGCGACGCGCCAAGAGTGGCCGCGCATCGCCCTCAGCCGGACGCCTCGCCGCCCGCGACGATGGCCCATTTCAGCCGTGCCCGCGTCGGGGGCAGTCGGAGCCGGACATCAAAAGGCGCGTCGGGGGAGGGGGTGTCATCGCCGACGTGAGGCTCTGCGTCGAGCAGAACCGCACGGATTGCGGGGTATCTTTGCTTCGCTTCCTGGATTGAAAGCTCCGCCAGAGCGCGGTTCTCTAGGCGCCCGTCGAGCACGATACAGGCAACGCTGGAGCCCGCCGAGATAACCAGATCGTTCAGCATCTCCACATCGAATACGGTGAAGTGCAGGCAGTTCAATTCGCTTATCCACTCCGGCGGCACCGGGTCGTCGCCAGTCTCGGGTGTGAGCACGATCACCCAGTTTCCGGCACGGGATCTGCTTTGGAGCAGAACGCGTATCCGGGCGAGTTCTGAATTATCCATTCGCGGTCGCGCCGGGGCACGAAACAGCGGCGGGTGGGGGCGTGCGGGGGCGACCGGATCTGGTGAGGTCGGGCGTTTGTGTGGAGCAGGCGCCTCGATCGTGGTACCCAGACGTCGCAGATCCGCAATGGCCGCCCGTAGCATCGAGGCAATCCGCGAGAGGCTGCATAGGGCAGGGCTCAGATGGTTTTTTCTGTTCGGGGAGCGGGTGTCGGGATGCTCTTCAGCCAGCCTCTCGGGTGGCACACATGGCTGCGCGTCGTGGCGCCTCATCCGCTTGCGTGCGGTGATGTGGAGCGAAAACCCCTTACCCTGAAAGGTGGCGCCGATCCGGTCGGCGGGTGGCAGCGCGCACCGAAAAGCGCCAGCCGTGTCGAAATTCTTGAGCAAGATCGCCCCCAGCCTGAAACACCTAGGCGACTCGTCGCGGGACGATCCGCCTCGGGACAGTTTGCCCAAGCATTGGGACGGCGGCCATTCATCCTTGGAGTGCGGGGCCTATCTTTGGCCGCCTCGCGGGCATTGGAGCACTGAGGGCTCAGAGCAGCCCCTGCTCGCGCGCGATCACGCAGGCATGGGCACGGTTGCGCGCCTCGATCTTGCGGCAGATTGCGCGCATCAGCATCTTGACTCGTACCTCGGTCACGCCGAATTCTCCCGCGATCTGCTTGTTGGTGTCTCCCAGAGCGACCCGGCGCAGCACGCCATATTCTTCATCGGTCAGGCTCCGCGAGCTCTGGCCATCTCCCGGCGCGTTCTTAAGCGGCGGCCCGCCGGTGAACACCTGACCAAGTTGCACTAGGTAAAGCACACTGGAGATCGCTTTGAGCGGCATGGTTGCCGGAATGATGCCGCGCACGCCCGCTTGCAGCGCCAGCGCGATCACGCGCGCTTCGAGACCGGAGGCGAAAAGGATCACCGGCACGTCCCCCAGACGTGCCAAAAGCTTACGCAGCTGATCGAGCCCCGAAGCGGAAAAAAGCCGGAAATCGACGATCGCCGCCGAAATCTGCGGACCGCGAGCGAGACAGGTCTGCAGATCGGCGGGATTGGTGACACCGAGCACCGCCGTTGCTTGTGCCGCAAGTTCCTGCGCCAAGGCGTCGATGGCAAATTGTTCGCGATGCGCGACCAAAATCTGAGTAGGCACAGTGCTTGGCGCGCCTGCTTCTTTGGCCCAGGTCTCTTCCTCCAGATCATTTTTATGTGCCGGGCCCCCGCCCGTGTTCGGCGCGGTCCTCAAATTCAACATCTGTTCCACCAACCCGACAATACCTTCCGCGCGAATTGTCTGTTTTGCTCTCGCGATCAAATACGCGCCGACGGGGGGCGCCTCAACCGCGCTTTCAATCACGGTTATCTTCGCCTTAACGTCTGAAAGGGTTCGAAGCGCGGTGTGAGGAACGGAACGCGCACTGATCGTCGTAAGAGCGACGAGATGCGCGAACGCGCGGCAACACAGAAGGTCCGGCACGCCCTTTGGCAAACCGGTGCGCACAAAAGGCTAGGGGTAATGTGCGTTTGCGCGCGTGGGGAAATTGGGCTTGCGACGCTTCGCCGCAGGCGGATGCAGCTTAATGGCGGCAAAATCGAAGTTCAGACGCATTCGGCGCGCGGAAAAACGATCCGGGCGCACAGGCCTGGCGCGCCGTTTTCCAGAGTGAACCGCGCAGTGTGCAGATCGGCGATAGCCCGCACGAGGCTCAGCCCGATGCCGCTGCCCGGGGTGCTGCGCGCCGTGTCGAGGCGCACGAACCGCTCGCAGATCCGCCCCAGATCAGCCTCGGGCACTCCTGGCCCGTCATCGCAGACCGAAACCTCGGCACCGCCTGCAACGCGGCGCACACCGACGGTGATCCGCGCCAGCACCGGGCAGTGGCGCAAAGCGTTCTCGATCAGGTTGAACAGCGCCTGCCCCAGCAATTCGTCATCGCCCCCGACCGTCGCCGCGGTCTCGACCTCAAGACAAATCACCCGCCCCAGATCTTCGGCGACCGGTATCATCAGATCAACCACATCGCGCGCCAGCACCGCCAGATCGACCGGCCGTGGGGAGATATGCACCAACCCCGCCTGCATTCGCGAGAGGCGCAAGATCGCGTCGAAAGTGATCGCCGCATGATCGAGGTCGACAATCGCCTCCCCGATTTCGCGGCGTTCTTCAGGGGGTATCCGAGCGCTCTGTGCTAGCGGCTCGAGCCGCAGCCGCAGCCGACCGAGCGGCGCGCGCAGGTCATGGGCGACATCGGTCGAGACCTGTTGGATCGCCGCTATCCCGCTTTCGAGCCGCCCCAGGGCCGTATCGACGCTTTGCGCCAGCCGCGCCAGATCGTCCCCCCCCTCATCATGGATGCGCAACGCATGATTTCCCGCCCCGACCGCCTCGAGCACATGCTCCATCCGCGCCACCCGCCGCCCGGCCCGACGCGCAAGGAACACCGCCACCACCGTGGTGATCAGCGCCGTCGCCCCAAGTCCCCAGCCGAAACTCGCGCCCCAGATCGCGACCTGATCCTCGATCCAGGCCGTTGAACGTCCCGTCATCAGCCAGCCACCCTCGACCGCCAGGCCATATGCGACCAAGCGGTCCGTTCGGGGCATGGCGGGCGCGTCAGGCACGAGCCCGACGCCGGTTTCAAAATAGCGTAGCCCCTCGAAGCGGGCGTCAATCCAGAAATTGCCCACTGGTTGCAAGCAGGGATCGTCGGGCAGGAACAGGGCGATCCGTCCATCCTCGGCGGCACCGACCCTGACCTGCACCGCAACCAGACGTGCCAGCGCCTCTGCGCCACCGATCACGCTCGCTTGCGCCAGCGCGCGGGTATCGGCCTCGACCTCGATCTGCATCCACCGCGACATGTTCTCGAGTTGCAGCACGAAGGCCGCGCCGCCCGTCACGAGAGCCGCAAGTACGAACACAAGCGACATCGCGAAGGCGAAGCGCATCGACCATGTCGGGGCGGGTCTCATGCGGGCGCGAACACGTAGCCGATGCCGTGCAGCGTGGTCAGATAGGGTTTGCCGAAGGGCTTGTCGATCTTGGCGCGTAGGCGGCTGATATGGGTTTCAAGAACGCTGGTTCCGGGTTCGAACCGCAGCCCCCAAACCGCCTCGAGCAGGATCGTGCGGGTCTGCACCCGCCCCGGGCGTTCCATGAAATGGCGCAAGAGCAGGAATTCGCGCGGCAGGAGCGAAATCCCTCGTCCGGCGCGGGAGGCGGTGCGGGCAAGCAGGTTAAGACGCAGCTCACCCTGCATCAACTCGGTCGGCTCGGCCGCCAGCACCGGGCGGCGTGCGATCGCCTCGATCCGTGCCATGAGTTCAGCAAAGGCGAAGGGTTTGACCAGATAGTCATCGGCCCCCGCGCGCAGCCCCGCGACCCGGTCCTCGACGCTGCTCATGGCGGTGAGAATGATCGCGGGCGTGGTGATCTGCGCCATGCGCAGTGCACGCAGCACCGAAAGCCCGTCGATTGCGGGCATCATTCTATCGATGATCAGGAGATCATGGGCCCCAGCCGTGGCTTGCACCAGCGCCAAGCGCCCGGTCTCGACAAGATCGACCACATGGCCCTCCCTCTGAAGGCTTCGACTGAGATAGCGTCCGGTTTCGGCATCGTCCTCGCAGATCAGAATCTTCATTGGGTCGGTGCCTCGCTTTCGGCCGGTTTTGGTAGCAAATGATGTGTATGTGACCAAGCGATCTTTGGGATAGTGCGCTCGCCATTCGTCTGCCTCGGCCATGGGCTCGCCCAGCTTGTTACAAATTTGTGATACGCGAAGCAGGTTATGACGGCGGGCGGCATGTCAGACGAGCTCCGGAAGGAGATTCGCATGACCACCACCCCACCCGCCATTCTGGCCAAGGCGCTGAGCTGCTCTGCAGGTTCGGGGCCCGGGCTTCACCCGCTCGATCTGAGCATTCCCCATGGCGAGATCTTTGGTCTCGTCGGCCACGCCGGTGCTGGCAAGTCCGCGCTGCTGGAGATGCTCGCCACGCTGCGCGCGCCGCAATCCGGGCATGCGAGCGTCGCCGGCTTCAGCACCGTTTACAATCGCGAACAGGCGCGCCGCGTCTTGGGTTATCTGCCCCAGACCCTAAAGTTGCATCCGCATCTCAGCCTGCGCGAGCATCTGCTGCTGATGGCGGGACTGTCGAACCTCTCCGGGGCACGCGCCCGGGTCGAGGAGGTGCTCGAGCTTTTGTCGCTGCGCGATCTCGCCGAGCATCGCCCGGGGGGGCTTCCTTTGGGGCTGAAGCGCCGGGTCGGGCTCGCGCAGGCGATCCTGCATCGCCCGGAGGTGCTGCTGCTCGACGAGCCCGATGCGGGGCTTGATCCGATGGAAGCCCGCCATATCCGCGCCGCCGTCGAAATGCTCAATGCTGGCGGGATGACGGTATTGCTATGCACGAGGGCGCTGGGCGAGATGACCCGGGCTTGCACTCTGATGGGGGTTCTGGCGCATGGGGCGCTGGTGTTCTATGGGCTGGGCGAGGCGCGCGGCGTCAGGTGGCGCGATCCGGCGGCGCTGGAGCGGCTCTATGTTGCGATGGCGCCCTCGAAGGTGGTGGCAGTATGAGACCCGCAGCGCTTTTGTGCGCGCACAGCCTGCGGGTGCTGCGCCGCGAGCGCGTCATCCGCGCGATCTTCTGGCTGGTCGTGGCCTCTGCGCTGGCCGCGGCGGCTTTGGGTTGGGCCGAGGCCGAAACCAGAGGTTTGATCCATACCAGGCTTGCTGGCGTGCTGCTCTCGAAGCCGAGTACGAATGTCGTGCCGGGGCAGCATGTGCCGGGCCCCTCGCTTTGGCTCTTGCGCGACCTAGCGCCCTGCCTCGCTCTGTCGGGGGCTTTTGCGGCTATAATGATCGGGCATCGCTGCCTTGAAAGCGACCGGCGCGCCGGTCTCTTGCCGCTGATCGGGGTGCGGATGCAAGACGAGTTCGACTATGCCGCCGCCAAGGTCGCCGCGCTTGGAGCCGCGATGGCGGTGCTGGTCGGGGTGGTCGGGGTGATCGGCGCTGCGGCGCTGCTGGCCCTGCCTCTGCCGCGGCCAACCCCCGAGGAGTGGGCGCGGTTTGTGGTCTTTCTCGTGCTCGGCTGGGCCTATCTGATGACCTTTGCGACGCTCTCTCTCGCGATCACGGCGACCAACCCGAACCCGCTGCTGGCGCTGTCGGGAGCGTGCGTGATCTGGTTCGCCACGACGCTCCTGTTGCCCGTTCTCGGCGGAGACTGCCCGTTGCCCGTCACGACTGATACGACGTTCTTCGCCCGCGCGCCGCTGACTGGTCCGGTCGGGTCCGCGCATTGGCTTGCGCCGATCGCCCGGCCCTTTGCGCTCGGCGATGCTTTTGCGCATCTGGCGCGCGAACTGCTCGGGGAGGGCTCCGGGCGCTGCCGTGCGCCGGAGGTGCCGCCGATGGTCATGCTTTTGATCGCACCCGCGCTGGCGATCGCCGCCGCGGTGCGGAATTGCCTGCGTCTCGAAATGTGTTGATTTGCACGCAGGACTGACCCGGGTTTTGCACTAAGAAGTGCCCCTGTGTGGGCAGCCCTTCCGAGGCAAGCGTTAAATCGTGATGTCTCCGCGGCAGGAGTGCATCCATGTGTCCGGCCTTTTCGCGCGGGCGATGCCCGCTGGCCCTGATGAATTCCGCGGATCGGCTCCCAAATCACCTCATCGCGCTCTGAAGCGCCTGGTCCCCGTGGGCTTGGTCGATCCCCGGCACCGCCGGTTGCTCATCACGTTCTTCACTTGCGTCTTATGCCGCGTCGACCTGATATCCGACGAGGCCATTCCATCTCAGGCCGCTGTTGCGGCATAAACCGTGCCGCGGGTCATCACCGCCCAGGCGATCCGCGCGGTCTTGTTTGCCTGCGCCACGGCGGCGAGCTTTGCCGGTTTGCGCTCAAGAAGCCGCCCCGCCCAGCTTTCGGCTTTCGTCGGTTGCCTGGCCATGCGCATCACGGCTGTTGCGCCCACGACCAGCAGCCGGCGCAGATATCCGTCACCCTGCTTGCTGATCCCAAGCTTACGCACGCGCCCCCCGCTGCTGTGAGCCCGCGGTGTCAACCCGAGCCGGGCCGCAAACTGGCGCCCGGACCGGAACATCGAACCATCCGGCACTGCCGCTGCAATCGCACTGGCCGTGATCGGGCCGATGCCGGGAATGGTGGCAAGGCGGCGGCTCGTTTCGTTGGCCCGGTGCCAAGCGACGATTTTGCCCTCGAGCTGCTCGATTTCGCCCTCAAGACCACGAAGCTGCGCAGCGATCACCCCCAGCGTGGCGCGTGCTTCGGCGGGCAACATATCCCGGGCCGTGACAAATGCGGCAATCGCAGCTTTGACGCCAGCCGCTCCCTTGGCGGTCACGAGCCCGAACTCGGCGAGATGGCCGCGCAAGGCGTTCACAGGCATCGTTCGTTGACGGACCAGCAGGTCGCGGGTCTTGTGCAGCATCAGGACGCCTTGCTGATCCACCGTCTTCACCGCGACGAAGCGCATCGATGGCCGGGTCACGGCTTCGCAGATCGCCTCGGCATCGGCGGCATCGGTCTTGCCACGCTTGACATAGGCTTTCACATAGGCTGGCGGCATGAGCCGGACATCATGACCCAGCTCGAGCAGTTCACGCGCCCAATGATGCGCCGTCGCGCAGGCTTCCATGCCCACCAGGCAAGGGGAGAGCTTCCGGAAAAAGACCAGAACCTCGCTGCGCCGAAGGCGGCGCTGAACGACCGTGCGACCGCGTTCGTCAACGCCGTGAACCTGAAAATACGTCTTGGCCAGATCCAGGCCGATCGTCGTAACCTCGTCCATCTTCCAAAGCCTTCCGCTCGTTTGCTGCGACAGCCCCAGAATGCCTCAGGGGCGGGCGGGTGGAAGGGCCGTCCACCACATCACCTCTGGTTATGGATTTCGTTTCATGTCCGGGTCAAGTTGTGTGCTGCCTCCTTCTTTTTTCGGGCTGCGTCCTCGGAGCTCGCCTTTAACAGGTCGCTGAAATAGTCGGCCTCGACCTTGGATGCAGAACATGATTCACCCCTTCTCACGGCGAGAGGGGATCATGATGCGGGGCACGGACGAG
>NZ_OBMT01000015.1 GCF_900217815.1 Rhodobacter maris | reverse complement strand
CCAATGATCATTCCGGACATATCCAACCACTCCTTCTTCCCGGAGAACCGTTGAAACCAGATTCGACGGTTGGGGTGGGGGTGTCCACATCATCAAATCAGCCGCCCCCCGTCCTCCTCCACATGCGTTCCGGCCCCCGAGGGCGGGGGTGAAGGGGCGGCGCCAGTGACGGCTTTCGCTGCCCATGAAGGCCGCGCGGGATGACGCGCGGACGAGACAGGCCCGGAGGCAAGAGACCGATGACGCTCCACACCCACGACGATGCTTATGAACCCGCCCACACCGTTTCCCAGACCGCCCATGCGCTCGAAGAGCTGCAGCTCTACGGCTACCGCCCCTTCGACGAGCCCGATCCGCGCCCGATGCCCGATGCGCAGCGCCTTGCGGTTGCCGTCGCCGACATCTTCGACGCCCTCGTCGCGACTCTCGAGGACACCCGCATGGAACCCGACCTCGAAGAGGTGCTCTGGGGCCAGGTCAACCTCTTCCACCGCGCCACGGCCCGGATCGAGCGGTCGCTTGACGAGAACGAGCAGGCGCAGCGCCGCCTTCAGCGCGAGCAAGACGGCTCCGAGGTGAAATCGACCGAACTCGAGCGCCTGACGGCAGAAGGCCTCACCCTCATCGAGCGGCGCAACTGCATGGACATGATGCGCGATCACGCTGCGACCGAGTTCTCTCATCACACGGGATCGACCTGGCGTCCCCGCACCGGCTCGATGGTGAACCGCCGACACATGACCGCCGCGCTGATCGACAGCCGCGATTTCCTGGCCGCCAAGCGCCGCGCGGAAACCGAGGTGATGCTGCCCGCGGGTCCCAAGGTTGCCCTCACCGGCGGGACCGATTTCAACGATCACCGCCTGATCTGGGGCAAGCTCGATCAGGTCCGGACCAAACATCCCGACATGGTGCTTCTGCACGGGGGCAGCCCCAAGGGCGCAGAGCTCATCGCCGCCAAATGGGCCGAGGCCCGCGGCGTGACGCAGGTGGCCTTCAAGCCCGACTGGACCAAGCACGCCAAGGCCGCCCCCTTCAAGCGCAACGACGCGATGCTCGATGTGCTGCCGGTGGGTGTCCTCGTCTTCCCGGGCAATGGCATCCAGGAGAACCTCGCCGACAAGGCCAAGAAGCTGGGTATCCCGGTCGTGAAGTTCGAGAAGGGGGCGTGAGCCCCCTTTTTCTTGCCTGCGATAGAACATTGTGGAAACGTAAGGTGGCGCTTGATAGTGTGGCATTGTGAGGAGCGGCCACAACATGTTTGATCTGACGCAGCAATTGGATGTGTTCCCGACCGCCGTTGATCTCAAACGGATCGATCCCTCTCTCAACATGCGGCGCTTCTATCGGATGAGCGTTCAGCCTGATCTCTTTGGTGGAGCATGCCTCGTTCGAGAATGGGGGCGCATCGGGTTTCGAGGGCAGATGATGGTCGAACAGCACGATGACGAGGGTAAAGCGGTCACGGCACTCATGAAGCTGACGGCGACGAAGATGCGCCGCGGGTATTGCGCCGTCACTGAGCCAGGGACAGCATGAAGTGCGGGGAAGCAGGTTTGCAAAAAGGGTATTTTCGGCTCCCTCGATAGCATCACGTTTTGCGAAACGCGTCGTCGGATGCCGAGCTGTTTTCCTGTCCTCATCTTCCCTGGCAATGGGATGCATGAGAGCCGTGCCGTTAACACCAAGATGTTGGCGTCGCGGTCGCCAAGTTCGAGAAGGAGGCGTGAGTCTCGTTTCTTGCCTAGGCTTTGCGTCGCCGGAACCGCAGAGAAATCCTCTGTAACGACGCTACTGCGGATCGAGCATTGACTCTCTGCTGGTTTTCGATATATGTGCTGTATGGGCCATACAGAGAAATGGAAGATGCGACTCGCTGATCTCTCCGAAATTCACTCCGGTTACACCGCGCGCGGGAGGCTTGATCCCGTGTTGGAGGGGGGTGTTCCGGCGCTGCAGTTGCGCGATGTCGGCGCAAGCGGTGCAGAGCTGGGCTCGGACCTTAAAAGATATGATCTGGGCGCGCTGTCCGAGCGATACTTCGTCAGCGGTGGAGAGGTGGTCTTTCGCTCGCGTGGCGAGCCGAATGTTGCGGCGGCGATCCAAGATCCGCTGCCGGAGCCCGTTGCGGTCATCGTTCCGCTGGTGATCATTCGTCCCGACAGGGACCGCATTCTCCCGGATTACCTCGCTTGGGCTATCAATCAGCCCGACGCGCAGCGCAGGCTCGGCTTGGAGGCGCAGGGCACGGGCCTCAGGATGATCCCGATGCCGGCCCTGGAGAACCTCGAGATCGCCGTGCCCGACCTGTCCATGCAAAAACGCGTCGTCGAGTTTAGCGCCCTCGCCCGGCGCGAGGGGCAATTGCTCCGCCAGCTCGCTGCGCGCAAAGACGACCTTGTAAGCGCCATTCTCGGTGAGGCCGTAAAGGCTGCCGATCTGAAGGAAATCGCCCGATGAACGACAAGATCACTCAAGACCAAGTCAACAATGCTGCTTGGGCTGCCTGCGACACGTTCCGCGGCGCGGTCGACCCTGCGCAATACAAGGACTACATTCTCGTGATGTTGTTCCTGAAGTACATTTCGGACCTCTGGAACGATCACCTCGAAACCTACCGCGAGCAATATGGTGATGATGAGGCCCGTATCCGTCGGCGCCTTGAGCGCGAGCGTTTCATCCTGCCCGAAGAGGCCAGCTTCTACGACCTTTACGCGCAACGGAATGAGGCAAATATCGGTGAGCTGATCAACATCGCGCTCGAGAAGATCGAGGACGCCAACCGGGCCAAGCTTGAAGGAGTCTTCCGCAACATCGACTTCAACTCCGAGGCCAATCTCGGTCGCCCGAAGGACCGCAATCGTCGTCTCAAGAATATGCTCGAGGATTTTGCCAAGCCCGCGCTCGATCTGCGACCCTCGCGGGTGACCGAGGACATCATCGGCGAGTGTTACATCTACCTGATCTCGCGCTTCGCCTCGGACGCCGGGAAGAAGGCGGGAGAATTCTTCACGCCTGCGCCCGTCTCGCGCCTGCTGGCCAAGCTGGCCGCGCCGCAGCCGGGCAATACGATCTGCGACCCCGCCTGCGGCTCCGGCTCGCTACTGGTCCAGGCCGCGCAGGAGGTGGGCTCCGAGAATTTCGCTCTCTTTGGGCAGGAGGTGAACGGGGCGACTTGGGCGCTGGCGCGGATGAACATGTTCCTGCACGCCAAGGACGCTGCCCGCATCGAGTGGTGCGACACGCTCAACAGCCCCGCACTGGTCGAGGGCGATCAGCTGATGCGCTTCGATGTGGTGCTTGCCAATCCGCCGTTCTCGCTCGACAAATGGGGTGCGGAGGACGCAGGCGGCGACCAGTACAATCGCTTCTGGCGCGGCGTGCCGCCCAAGTCCAAGGGCGACTATGCCTTCATCACCCACATGATCGAGATCGCCCGGCGCCAGTCCGGACGCGTCGCGGTAATCGTGCCGCACGGCGTGTTGTTCCGCGGCGCGGCCGAAGGGCGCATCCGCCAGCAGTTGATCGAGGAAAACCTTCTCGACGCCGTCGTCGGCCTGCCCGCGAACCTGTTCACCACCACCGGGATCCCGGTCGCCATCCTGATCTTCGATCGCTCGCGCGAAGAAGGGGGCGCGAATGCGGACCGGCGCGACGTGTTGTTCATTGATGCGAGCAAGGAGTTCACGCCGGGCAAGACCCAGAACGTGATGGACCAGGGCCATGTGGCCAAGGTGCTGGAAACCTATGCCACCCGCGCCGAAATCGCGCGGTATTCGCATCGCGCGACGGCCGAGGAGATCGCCGAGAATGGCTACAACCTCAACATCCCGCGCTACGTCGATACCTTCGAACCCGAAGACGAAATCGACGTCGCTGCGGTGCAAAAGGACATCGTGCGGATCGAAGCCGAACTGGCCGAGGTGCGGGCGAAGATGGCCAGCTATCTGAAGGAGCTTGGCGTCGATGTCTGAGGGCGAAATCATCCTCTACAGCGCCGAGGACGGCCAGACCGAGATCCAGCTTCGCGCCGTGGGGGGGACGGTCTGGCTGACGCAGGCGCAGATGGCCGAGTTGTTCTCCACCAGCCCCCAAGCAATCACTCAGCTGATCCGGTCGATTTACGGGGACGAGGAGCTGTCCGAGGCGGCAACATGTAACGAACTCTTACAAGTTCGCGCCGAGGGCGGACGGCAAGTTCGCCGCTCGCTGAAGCACTACAATCTCGAAATGATCCTTGCCGTCGGCTATCGCGTGCGCAGCCCGCGCGGGGTGCAGTTCCGCCGCTGGGCCACAACCACGCTGAAAGACTATCTCGTCAAGGGCTTCGTCATGAACGACGCCCGCTTGAAGGATCCCGCCTGGGACCATTTCGACGAGCTTCTGGAGCGTATCCGCGACATTCGGGCCTCCGAGGCGCGCTTCTACCAGAAGGTGCGCGACATCCTTGCGCTCAGCGAGGATTACGACCCCAAGTCGCCCGCAGCGGCCACCTTTTATGCGACGATCCAGAACAAGATGCTGTTTGCGGTCACCAGCCACACGGCGGGCGAGTTGATCCGCGAACGCGCCGACGCGGATCAGCCGAACATGGGGCTGACGACCTGGAAGAACGCCGATACCGGGCGGCCCCTGCGCAAGTCCGATGTCGGCACCGCCAAGAACTATCTGGGTGAAGCCGAGATCAAGGAACTCAACCTGATCGTCACGATGTTCCTCGACACGGCAGAATTGCGGGCCTCGCGCCGGCAGGGGATGCGGCTGGCCGACTGGGAGGGCGTGCTCGACACTTTCCTGAGTGCGAACGAATTGCCAAAGCTGCAAGGTGCCGGAACCGTGTCGGCCAGACAGGCCGAGCAGATCGCCCATGACCGCTATGCCGCCTTCGATGCCAAACGCAAGGAAGCCGCGCGGCAGGCGGCGGCAGAGGCGAATGACCTCGAGGAGTTGCAGCGCATCGCCGATGTGGCGAAGGTGGGAAAGAAGGGGCGGCGTGATGCGTGAGGGGTGGATTCGAATACCATTTGGCTCGGTGGTTACCATCGCTTCTGGGCAGGTCGACCCAAAGAAGAAACCATTCGCGGATATGATCAGTGTTGGACCGGACAACCTGCTTTCTGGCGGCGGAATGGATAAAGAAGGGCTTCACACCGCGCGCGAACTCGGTCAGATCTCAGGGAAATACGCTTTCGATGATACTTCGATCTTGTACTCTAAGATCCGCCCGAACCTAAACAAGGTCGCGCTTCCGGATTTTTCTGGAATTTGTAGTGCGGATATGTACCCGCTTTGGCCCTCTGATGAGCAGCGAGCGGATCGACGGTTCATATATTTCACCCTCAGTTCAGCGCGATTTGTTTCGGACGCGACGTCCAGATCGTTCCGCACGGGACTTCCCAAGATCAACCGACCTGACCTTGAAGAGATCGAAATCCTTCTCCCCCCCCTCCCCGAACAGCGCAAGATCGCCGAGATCCTGCGGACCTGGGACGAGGCGCTCGAAAAGCTCGCCGCCCTGCGCGCGGCGAAGCAGGATCGGTTCACGGGCTTGACCCAGCAGATCACGGGGCGCGGCGGTGTCTTTCCCCAGCGATGGCCGCTCAAGGCGCTGTCTGAAGTCTCGAACCCCGTTCGGCGCAAGAGTGCAGGCGACAACCATCCAGTGATGACGATCTCGGCAAAGTCTGGCTTCCTCATGCAGTCCGACAAGTTCGCCCGCGACATGGCGGGTCAGAGCGTCGAACGCTACACACTCCTGCACGAGGGCGAGTTCGCCTACAACAAGGGCAACTCCAAGACTGCCCCTTACGGATGCGTCTACCGCCTTGACCGCCCCACCGCGCTGGTTCCTTTCGTTTACTTCTGCTTCGCGCTGAAACCCGGTCTCGATCCCGAGTTCTATGAGCACCTCTTTGCCGCCGGCGCGCTGAACCACAACCTCTCGCGCCTTATCAACTCGGGCGTCCGAAACGACGGTTTGCTCAACCTCTATTCCGAAGACTTCTTCAGCTGCCGGGTGCCTGTCCCTCCGCTCGAAGAACAGCGCCGGATTGCACGCACCCTGACAGCCGCCAAACAGGAATTGGCGCTCCTAGACGCAGAAATCGAAGCCCTGACCCGCCAGAAACGTGGCCTGATGCAGAAGCTTCTGACAGGCGAATGGCGGGTGACGCTTGACCCCTCCGAACCACCCGCAGCCACTGAGGAGGCCGATCATGCCGGATAAGAAGAACTACTGGACCCAGCAGCGTCCGGACGGGAAGTGGGAGTCCAAGCGCGAAGGCGCCACCCGCGCCAGCAAGGTTACGGATACCCAATCCGACGCCTGGGCGCATTCGCGCGGGAAGGCTGCCGAAACCAAGGGGGAGGCTTTCCTGAAGGGCCGCGACGGCAATATCCGTGAGCGGAACACCTACGGGAAAGACCCCTATCCGCCGAAAGGGTGACGCATGGCAGACCTCCTGACATTCTACGAAGCCATTGAGCATTCAGCGCAATTCAAGAAGCGGCATTTGTTGCTTGGCAACGGTTTCAGCATTGCCTGTCGTCCGAAGATCTTCACATACGGCTCGCTGTTTGAGCAGGCGGATTTTTCATCGGCACCCCGCTTGCCTGCGGTATTTGACGCAGTCGGAACGACGGACTTTGAGCATGTCATCAAGATGCTGGAGGACGCTTCACGCGTTGTTCCCGTTTATTCAAAGGAGGCAGCGGAGGCGGCCGCTCAAATGGCTGTGGATGCCGAAGCTCTGAAAGATATTCTCATTCAGACGGTGGCCAACAACCACCCCAATATTCCGAATGAGATCAACGACGAGCAATTTTGGGCATGCCGCCGGTTCCTGGCTCATTTCCTCGGGGACGAGAACAAGGACGGAAAGGTCTACACCCTAAACTACGACCTCCTGCTCTATTGGACCTTGATGCATGACGACATGGGTTTCGACGACCCCATCAGTCTTGCTGCCAACGATGGCTTTGGCCGCGATGAGGACACCGAGCCGGAATATGTAAACTGGATGGGCGAGAGCGGCGCGCACGGACAGCGCGTTCATTATCTCCACGGCGCTCTGCACCTGTTCGATGCTGGTGCGGAGCTCCAGAAATACACTTGGGTCAACACTGGAAAACCCCTGCTTGAGCAAGCTCGCGAAGCCATGGGAGCGCGCAAGTTCCCGCTCTTCGTCGCCGAGGGCAAAAGCAATCAGAAGCTGGCCAAGATTAAGCACAGCGCCTACTTGCACCATTCATACAAGAGCTTCTCCTCGCAAATGGGTCAGAGGAATGATGCGCTCTTCATATTTGGACATAGCCTTGCCGAAAACGACCAGCACATACTGAAGAAGATTGCTCGCGGTAAGATTGGGCAGATCTACGTCGGTCTCTATGGCGATCCCAATAGTGATGGCAACAAGGCGATCAGTTCGGCTGCGAACGACCTTACGGCTTACCGTGATGAACGTGTCCCGCTGTCTGTTGCTTTCTTCGATGCCGGGTCCGCCCAAGTGTGGGGGGCGTGATGGATCGAGATCATGGGTTTGATACCCGCGAGAAACACCAGTCCCAGGTTCCGGCGCTGCAGCTGCTCGTGGCGCTCGGGTTCACCCCGCTCTCGCAAGAGAGAGCGCAGTACCTCCGCGGCGGGCGTCTGCGGAACGTGGTGCTGGACGATGTGCTCGCTGAGCAACTCATGCGCATCAACCGTTTCACGCATCGGGGCCGTGAATACGGCTTTGATCTCGAGGACGCGCACGAAGCGATGCGGCGGCTGAAGCCCACGCCCGACCGTTTGAAGGGCCTGCGCGGCACCAATCAGGACATCTATGACACGCTCGTTCTCGGCACGACGATCACGAAGGCCATCGACGGCGATTCGAAGAGTTACTCGTTCCGCTACATCGACTGGGAGCGGCCAGAGAACAACGTCTTCCATGTCACGGCCGAGTTTTCGGTCGAGAGGACGGCGTCGAGCCAGACCAAGCGCTGTGACATCGTCGCGTTCGTGAACGGCATCCCGATCCTGGTGATCGAGAACAAGCGGCCGACCGAGAGCCTGAAGAAGGCAGACAGCCAGCTGATCGGCTACCAGAACGAGGACAACATCCCGCAGCTCTTCCACTTCGCCCAGTTGCTGATCGGCATGAACCGAAACGAGGCGCGCTATGCGACCGTCGGGACGCCGCGGAAGTTCTGGCAGACCTGGCGCGACGAGGAAGACACCGACGAGGCCATCGCGCCCTTTGCCAACCGCGTGCTCACCGCGGCGGAGAAGGAAGCCATTTTCTCCGGCGATTTCGCGGGCGCGCGGGCCTATTTCGATGCTCTGGCCACTGAGGGCGACCGCGCGGTCACGGCTCAAGACCGGACCTTGTACGCGCTGTGTCGCCCCGAGCGGCTGCTTGACCTTATTCGCCGCTTCACCGTGTTCGACGGTGGTGTGCGCAAGATTGCACGCCATCAGCAGTTCTTTGGGATCCGCCGGGCTGTCGAGACGGTTCAGCAGCACGACATGAGCGGTGCGCGCAAGGGCGGCGTCATCTGGCACACGCAGGGTTCGGGCAAGTCCTTGACGATGGTGATGTTGGGCCGCGCGTTGGCCCTCGAGCGCAGCATCGAGAACCCGCGGATCATCATCGTCACCGATCGCGATGATCTCGACAAACAGATCAAGGATACCTTCAAGTCTTGCGACCTCGAGCCGGTCCGGGCGACGAGCGGCTCTCACCTGCTGGACCTGGTTCGCAACCGGGCCCCGCTGGTCACCACGATCATCAACAAGTTCGATACCGCGCTGAAGAACAGCAAGCAGGCGGACGACGATCCGAGCATTTTCGTGCTGGTGGACGAGAGCCACCGGACGCAGACGGGGCGGTATGGCGGCCACAGCCAGTTCGCAGCGAAGATGCGCCGCCTTTTGCCTCGGGCCTGCTACCTTGGCTTCACGGGCACACCGTTGCTGAAGAAGGAAAAGAACACGCTGTCGACCTTTGGACGGCTGATCCACCGCTACGCCATCGATGAGGCGGTTGCCGACGAGGCTGTTGTGCCGCTGCTTTACGAAGGGCGGCTGGTTGAGCAGCAGGTCTCAGGGAATGTGATCGATCGCTGGTTCGAGAAGATCAGCGAAGGGCTGACCGAGAGCCAGAAGCGCGATCTGAAGCGGAAGTTTTCCCGTATGGATGCGCTCTCGAAGACCGATCAGGCCATCCGCGCCAAGGCGTTCGACATCTCCGAGCACTTTCGCCAGCACTGGCAGGGAACCGGTTTCAAAGCGCAACTCGTCGCCCCTTCGAAAGCGGCGGCGGTTCGCTTCAAAGAGGTTCTCGACGAGATCGGCCACGTCTCCAGTGCGATCATCATCTCGCCGCCCGATGAAAACGAGGGCAACGAGGAAATCGATCAGGAGTCCAAGGACCTCGTGCGCGGTTTCTGGTCGAAGATGATGGCGCGATACAAGACAGAGGAAGAGTACAATCGCCAGAGCATCGATGCTTTCAAGGGGTCAGGCGATCCGGAGATCCTGATCGTTGTCTCCAAGCTTCTCACAGGTTTCGACGCTCCTCGGAACACGGTGCTTTACGTTTGCAAGTCCTTGAAGGAGCATAATCTCCTGCAGGCCATTGCACGCGTGAACCGGCTCTACGAGGACGATGGTACGGAGAAGCAGTTCGGCTTCATCATCGATTACGAAGGACTGCTCGGTGAGCTGGACAGCGCCCTGACGACCTACAGCGCTTTCGAGGGGTACGAGGCGGCCGACCTTGCGGGCACGGTGCATGACGTTCGCGAGGAGATCCGCAAGCTGCCCCAGCTGCATGACCAGCTTTGGGATATTTTCAAGCCGGTTCGAAACAAGAAGGACATGGAGCAATTCGAGCAGCACCTCGCAGACGAGGCATTGCGCCACGAGTTCTATGCGCGCCTCAAGGCCTTCAGCCGTTGCCTGCATATCTCGCTGTCTTCGGACAAGCTGTTTGATGTTTTCGACGAGGCCAAGGTCGATGCTCTGAAGCGTGACTGGAAGCAGTTCTCCGAGCTCAAACGCTCGGTCCAGCTTCGCTATCAGGAGACGGTGGATGTTCGCGAGTTTGAACCCAAGATCCAAAGGCTGCTCGATGATCACGTGGTCGCGATGCCGGCCTCGGTTATCATCGAGATGGTGAACATCAATGACCCCGACGCCCTGAAGGCTGTCGTCGAGGAAACGGGTGTCTCCGAGGCTTCGAAAGCGGATCGTATTGCCAGCGCAACGCGACGGGCCATCACCGAGAAATTGGATGAGGATCCGACCTTCTATAAACGCTTCTCCGAACTCCTCGAGGAGACTATCCGCGCCTATCGCGAGAAACGGCTCTCCGAGCGGGAGTATCTCAAAAGCGTCGTGGATCTCGCGAGCAAGGTGGCGCGCAAAGATCGGGGCCGGGACGTTCCGGAGAGCATCCGAGGTGACGAGGATGCGCAGGCGTTCTTTGGCGTTTTGGTTGGTCAGCTGAAGACTGCGGACAATGAGCCATTGGCTGACGGCGAGACTGCAGCGATCGCCAACGCGATCATCGACATTGTCAAATCGCATCTGATCGTAGGCATCTGGTCAAACGAAGTTGCCCAGAACAACCTGCGCAATGCCATCGATGACTATTTCTTCGATGTGCTGCGTGACGAGAGGGGCGTCGACCTGTCGGTGGAGGTGCTCGACGATCTCGAGCTGAAGATCATGGGACTTGCCCGCGCCCGGTTTGCTGTATGACGCGGGAGTTGTACCACCTGCAATATGGCGCACAGGAAATCCAGTACGAGATCGTTCGTCGCCCGAGGAAGACACTGGAGATCGCCGTCGAGCCGGATGCGTCAGTGGTGATCGCCGCGCCGGAGGATGCGACGCTCGAGGCGATCGAAGCGAAGCTGCGGAAGCGGGCCGCGTGGGTGACACGGCAGCAGCGGTACTTCACCCAGTTCCTGCCGCGGACACCGGAGCGCAGGTTCATCGCCGGAGAAACGCATCTCTACCTTGGGCGCCAGTATCGGCTCAAAGTCGTGCCGCATATCCAGGAAAGCGTGAAGCTGATCCGCGGGTTCATCGTCGTACAGACGCACCGGCCAACCAGTTCGGAGGTGACGCGAGATCTGCTCGAAGCATGGTATCGAGACAGAGCTCACATCAAGTTCCCGGAGCGGATCGCGTTATGTCTCGACCTCTTCCCGGATCCCGAGGCTTTCCGCCCGAAGGGTCTCATCGTGCGGCAGACCCGACAGAGATGGGGGTCGATGTCTCCGGCGAGACGCTTGCTGCTCAATCGCAGCCTCGTACAAGCCCCGATTGACGCCATAGACTACGTGATCACTCACGAGCTTTGCCATATCGCGGTGCCACATCACGGCGCGGCGTTTTTCGAGCTTCTCGACAAGGTTATGCCCGATTGGGAGCGTCGAAAGCAGAGGCTGGAGCGGGTGATGGCATAATGTTGGCACGGCCGTCGGCAAAAGAGTTACATAACATCTCTTATGCGAAACCAGTAGGGTTGCAAAATGTCGAAATGCCGCCCAGAAATTTCTGGGCGGTATGGTTTTGCTCGAGTTTGGTCTTATCAAGCGTTGATGATGTGATCAATCTGCTCTGTGGCTCGCCGCAGACCCACATTGGCACTTCGATACCGTCTTGGGTGATCACATCCTCAACGCTAACGGAGCGCCCCGAAACTGGCGCAGCGCATAAAGATACAGAGTTGTAACTTTGTGCGGGGGCTGGTAATAAAGATACCGAACGGTAACGTCGGCGCAGGTTGCGCCAAAATGATACAAAGGTGTAGCAAATGGCCGTCGCAGAGCCAAGGTTGCCCGAACAGCGCCTCGCCCGGCAATTTGGCGAGGCTTTGCGCGGTCGTCGCAAGGCGCGCGGCTACACGCAAGACGATCTTGCCGCGATGATTGGCACCAACCGGCGCTTTATCAGCGAGCTGGAGCGCGGCAAGGGCACGAGCTATCTGGGCCCCGCCCTCGCAGCCGCCGAGGCTCTGGGGCTGAACCTTGCCGCCCTGCTTGACGAGCGCCGGGGTGGCAGCGCGCCCGCGCTTCCGCCCGCGTAACCGGCGATGGAGATATTCTTCGAGAAATATCTGGTGGGGCGCATCGACACGGCGGCGCCCCCTGCCCCGCTGTTTCGCTATGCGCCCGAGTGGCTGGCGCTTGCCGGGGCCTTTCCGGTTTCCACCACCATGCCGCTTTCGGATGCGGCTTTCAGTTGGGCCGTTTTGGCGCCTTGGCTGATCAACCTCTTGCCTGAAGATGCCGATGCGCTGCGGATGATGGCGCGTATTCTCGATGTGCCCCACACCGATGTGCTGGCGCTGCTCGAACGGGTGGGCCGCGACACCTCCGGCGCGCTGTCTTTTGCGCAGCGCGGCACCACGGCCAGCACGGTGTTGCCCATTCCCGGTGCCGCAGAGCTGGAGCAAATTCTGAATGAGCTGCCGCACAAGCCGTTTTTGGTGGGCGAAGAAGGGGTTTCGATGTCGCTCGCGGGGGTGCAGTCGAAGCTCTCGGTGCGGCTCTTGGCCGATGGCGGCCTCGGTATTCCGCTCGATGGTGCGCCCTCGAGCCACATTCTGAAGCCCGACAGCCCCGGCCGGCTGTGGGGCAGCGTGCAAAACGAAGCCTTTTGCTTGCGGCTCGCGCAGCGCACGGGGCTGCCGGCCGCGGCCGCAACCACCGGACGGGCGCTGGAGCGCAGCTATCTTTTGGTGGAGCGTTACGACCGCGTGCCCGAAGGCGCGCTGCTGCGCCGCCTGCATCAGGAAGATTTTTGTCAGGCGCTCGGCCTGCCGCCGGGGGCAAAATACCAGCACTCGCACCACCACGGCCCGAAAGGCAGTTTTGCCCTGATGATGGACCGGCTGCGCGCCGTGGGCGGCGGGGCGCAGGTGATGCAGCTTTGGGACATGCTGGTGTTCAATGTGCTGTGCGGCAATACCGATGCGCATCTGAAGAACCACTCGCTCATTCTCAGCGCCGAAGGCGTGCGCCTCGCGCCGCTTTACGATGTGATGTGTGCGGGCGTTTGGCCGGGCATCACGCGCAATCTGGCGCTCGATGTGGGGGGCAAGCGGGTTGCCGAGTATATCGAGGGCCGCCACTGGGCGCGCGAGGCCGAAGCGTGCGGCCTTGCCCCGCGCCGGGTGCTGGCACGCGTGGAGGCATTGGCGGAACGGGTGCGCGGGGCGCTCAGTGCCACGGCCGAAGAGGTGGCCGCCATGCCCGCAGGCCCGCATCCGCTGCTCGACCTGGTGAGCGAGGCCATCGAGAGCCGCTGCAAAACCATATTGAGCAGTCTTGGCCGCTAGGTTTTGCCGCGCGGCCTTGGGGTCAGGCTGGCCCGCGCCACTAGGGGTCTGCGCTGAGCCGCTCACGACTGGCTTCTGAGGCTTGCGTCAATAAGGCCTGCATGCAGTTTCCGGACCTATCCGATCCTTCGGATAGCTCCTCCGTTAGCCTGCGGCACGGCCCAGCACTTCTTCAGCCCATTGATTCAGGCTCTTGCCCGACAGCTCGGCAGCCAGCGCAGCCTTGCGATGAACTTCGGGGCTGACCCGGAACATGACTTGCCCCGAATAGGTCTTCTGCGGTTCCTTGCCGATCTTGGCGCAAGTTTCGAGGTAGTCTTCGACCGCCTCGTGAAAGGCTTCGCGCAGCCCCTCTACATTATCAGCATGGAACCCCACCCCGTCACGGATACCTGCAACTCGGCCCGTGAAAATGCCGTCTTCGTCGTCGTAGTCGATCCGGGCAGCATAGCCCTTGTAAGTCATAGTGTTGGTCATGGTATTACCCCGATCCGCTCCAGGAAGTCGCGCGCATCGCGCACCTGGTAGCGCTTGGCCTCCTTGGCGGGGTGCGGACGGTGGAACGTCGCTATCTCGCCATCCTTCTCGAACCGCACCCGTGAGCCGCGCCCCTCGATCAACCGTGCTCCTGCGCCCAGCAGCAGGCTTTCTATGGCCGCCCATTCGATGGTGCCGGAAACCGGATCAGCGAAGACGGCGGCAAGGGTGTTGCGGTGCTTGCTCCTCATCGGGGTAAGTTATCTTGTGCTAGCGAAAATTGCAAGCGTGCGCCGCGCGCGATGTGGTCAAAGTGATAAGAGCTCGACGAAAAGGCTTCGAGAATCGATGGTGCGGTCCGCGTTGGTTCTCTCTGTGCCTGCTGGCAACGAGGCGCTTACAGCCCATTCCGGCCCCTTGCGCGTGACGCAACGCGAATCCTGGCGCCGTCGCAGAGGTCCGCACTCCTGACTTTCGCGCCAGCGGAAACGAAAGGCGGCTTCACCGCAGGCCACCCGGCGAGAGGTAACGCCTTTGATGAAACAGGCAGAACTATGTGGGGCTGTTCAGATGTGCAGCAAAAAATAATTTGTCGCACATAGGATGATGTGCAACAAATTTGAAATCGTTGCACACGAGGCCCCTCGTGGAGATCATCTCACACAGCCAGATCGCACAGGCCGCTTATCAAGACCTGCTTCGACTGCATCTCGACGAGCGCGTGGCGGAGGTGACGGGCACCATCGAAGAACGCCATCGCGGTGGACGAACCTATCTTTACGAGCGGTTTCGGCTCGGGACGGAGGCCCGCAGCCGCTATCTCGGCGAGGACAGTCCCGAGCTTCGCGACCGGCTGGCGCGGGCGGTGGCGCTGAAATCCGATGCACAGGCGCGACGCCATAGGATGACCCGCCTCACCCGTATTCTGCGCGCCGAGGGCTACATCGCCACCGATCGGGACACCGGCTCTTTGTTTCTCGCTTTCGCCCGGGCGGGGATGTTTCGCCTCGGCGGGACATTGATCGGAACTGCGGCCTTCGCGCTCTACCAGGGTGAACTCGGCGTGCGGATGGATGCGGAGCGGCTGGCAAAGACCGGCGATATCGATTTGGCGCGCTTTCAGCGGCTCTCGGTCGCGCTGGGAGACAAGGTCGAAGAAGATCCGGGTGACATCCTCTCGGCGCTGAAATTCGACCCTGTGCCGGGGATAATCGGACCGGCAGATATGGAAATGGCGGCAGAGCCGGTCGGAGGTGATGGTCGAGTTCCTGACGCCCGCGTTCGGCGACGAGACGGTGAAACCCCTGCCCGCGCTTGGGGTCTCGGCGCAAGCTCTGAACTATCTCAACTACTTGATTGCAGAGCCGATCCCGGCGATCGCACTCTATCGCTCGGGCGCGCTCGTGCAGATCCCGCGCCCCGAGCGCTTCGCGATCCACAAGCTGATTGTGGCTGACCGGCGTCGCGAAGGGTCGGATCGGGGCAAATCCGCGAAAGACCGGGCGCAGGCCGCTTTCCTGATCGAGGTGCTCGCGCAAGACCGCCCCGACGAGTTGGCCGAAGCCTGGGAGGATGCACGCTCCCGCGGCCCGCGTTGGCGCAAGCGCCTCGACGCAAGCCTTGCCCGAATGGCCGAGACGGCAGATAGGCTCACGAAACTCGGCTAGGCGCTGGCCCGGGGACATCTCTTCGAGCAGTGGTTCGACGGGGCCATGAAGATCGCGGACAAATCGGCCCGTCTGATCGGGCCAAATTCCAGCGCGTGAGCGATAGCCCCTCTTTCTATAACTCATGAAGTTGCGCGATACGCGTTATAGAGAATCATCCGGCGCTTCAGGCTCTTCGGTCGAGGTGGCGCCCATATCTTCCGATCTCCCGCCAACCCCCGCAGGCCCATGTCTCACGCGGCCTCGAGCATAGGCGCGTAGCGCACGTCGGACATGGAATCGTTCAGCCAGGCAGGCTGCAAATCGCCGTTGTTCCATTGGTAAAGATAGCCCACCAGCGTATCGGTTTTCTTGCAAAGAATGCGCATGATCGGTTCGCCGGTAAGGCGGGCTTGGGGGGTCATGGCGGGCTCCTCTACAACGACCTGAGAACTGGTGAACAATGAGGCAGGGAGCCTCGCCGGGTGGGTTAGCCGCTCGGGGGCACAACTTCAAGGTGTGGAGCGGCTTGGCATATGGTCGCGGTCGAAAATGCAAGTTGTCTTTATGGTCAGGTTTCTGCCTCGTCCGGTGCTCCTTGCATCGCGGCTGAGCGATCGGCGATCTCGACCAGAAGCGCGTCGATTTCGGCCCAGACGCGAGGCTCGAGCTGGCCTCGGATCAGGGTCCACTTGCTCAAGACATCGAGGGGATCGTGGGTGCGCAGCAGGGCCCCTACTGCAACTGCATCAACGGCCAAAGATGTGCGCGCGCGCCATTCGGTGATCCGCGATCTCTGTTCTTCCGATGGAGCGACGAAGTCTGGTCCAAGGTTCCAGGTTTTCACGGCACGACGCAGGGCGGCCCGGATCACATGGGCAGGATCGACACCGCAGTTGATCAGGGCTTCCTCCTGCCGCTCCAGTGCGTTCACTCGAATGTCGATCTTGCGCGTCGCAGGGCTGCGTCTGGTCCGAGGCGGGGGAGCTGTCGACGGTGGTGCGGCGGCGAGGTCCCGCCCCAGTTCGAGAGTTGGCGCGGATGGTGCGGCGCCTTCCGGCGCGGGGGCTCCTCCCGCCTGAGCAATTCCCACACGCTCGGACTTCGGCATTGGGGTCGCCTGCGGCCCCCCTTCCCTTTCCGGGTCGTCCTTCCGCTCTGAGCGCAGGCATGAGGCGTAGCCCGGATCGGGCCGAGTGATGGTCGCAATTTTCTTCCGCACCGCCCTGCCCTCACGCTGCGAGAATGTTGTTGAGAATGTCGGTCGCTTCTTCGAGCGCTTCGACGACATGGCGCACATGCGGGCGCATGAGAGGATTGGGATCGGCCTGTTTTTGCAGCGCCACCGCGTGCAAGAGACCCTTTTCGTCCATTTCCTTGTAGACATTCCGGCGCATCATCACGGTCTCGATCACCGGAAACCGTGCAATCGCCGCCTCGATGAGCGCGGCATCGGCGCGTGTGGTCTTGGGATCGACCATGTTCAACACGACGTGGTGGCGCGGCAGGCTTGCCGGGTCGTCGACACGCTCGCGCAGCTTGGCGAACCAGTCAGCGGTCTGCGCGCCGACATCGAGATCCGAGGTCGACAGCATCACCGGGGTCACGATGTGATCAGCGAGAACCGCGATTCCGTCCGACCATTCGGCCCCGACGCCCGCGGTGTCGATGAAGATGAAATCGGCCGAGTTCGCCGCATAGACCTGCTCGATCTTGCGATCCACGCCGCCGACGCTCTCGACGGTCACCGCGCGCAGAAGCGGCGATCCCAAGCCGGAGGCTTCTGCCCGCCTGTGCCAGGCGCCGAGCACGCCCGTGCTGTCGGTGTCGATCATCAGCACGCGGCGCTCTGCGGCGACCGCGGCGCTGATCAGGGCGCGCGAGAGCGTTGTCTTTCCACTTCCCCCTTTCCGGGCCATCGCGGCGATCACCACGAGATTGTCGTTCGGCATGGGCGGCCTTTCTGCAATAATGGCTAAATGCGGCAAAGATACGTTATTGCGCTAGCCTCTGAAGAAAGGGACGTCAAGCGCAAGACGGGACGCGCCTCCCCGAAGGCACGCAACACGCCGCACAGCGCATTGTGCTGCATGCGAAAAACGGGATCCAGTTGACAGATGACGGCGTCCGTAGCGCGCGATGCGGTCTCCAGATGTCGGGCACCAGCCGACATTGGCCACGGTGCATCGCGCGCAGAACGGGACGCATCAGGCGCGATGCGCGATACGGGCTGCGCTGGTCATTTGGCGCGCGCCCGCAGACGTGCTGCGGGGCGCACAAAACGCGGTCCAAAGGACACGCAGCACGGTCCAGAGGGCGTAGGACGCGTTGCATTGCGCGCGCTGCGCGCTGCATTCGACAAAAGACGTCAAATCGGCCTGCGAGGCCGATTTTCTACATTGAGTACAAGCCCTTAATGCCTTCTCCGCTTGCGCTGGGAGAAGGCGGGCTTGTACGAAGTTGGCAAGAAATAGGAACGTATACTTCACATGACGCGCCACCGCAGACTGACCGATCAGGAGCGCCGCCAAATCGTCCGGGAACGGGCGAAAGGCGTCTCGGTCAGTGCGATCAGCCGAGGCCTGAAGGTCTCGCCCAAGACCGTCTACAACGTGCTCGGACGGGGTCGTTCCGCCGTCTCGGCCAACGACAGTCGCACACGCGTCCTGACGATGCGGGTCACCGACAGCGACCTTCGCGGCTTCGACGCTGCCCTCGCGCGGCGCGGGATTGCGCATCGGTCAGATGCCATGCGCTGCCTGATGCTGGCCGCTGACGATCTCCTGCGTCCGGATGAGGGGATGACGGATGAATTGAGAGGGCTGAGCGCGGCGCTGAACCGGGTCGGCAACAACGTGAATCAGGTCGCGCGACGGCTGAATGAGGCCAAGCTCAGAGGCGAGCGTCTGCCCTACACGCCTGCAAGCCATGCCGAGATCCGCGATCTCGCGGTGCTCATTTTCGACATGGCGGACCAGATCCAGGAGATGTTCCGCGCCCGGCGCCGTGCGCTGGACCTCGATGTCACCAAGGCCCTTGCCGGTTTGGCGCGGCCGGGGTCGTACCACGAGACCGATCATGGCGCGGAGTGAGGCGCGTGGTGTCGGGCCCGCCCTTTTCGACCGCGACTGGAGCCGGGTCTCGGGCAGCTGGCAGGGACTTGCAAAGAAGGCGCAGATGGTGCGGGCGGCGCGGGGATATTCGCCGGCCATTTTCAAGCCGATTTCTAAGGGCGGGTGCCACACCGGCGCGCAGCTGAAGGCGCAGCTCACCTATCTGACCACCAAGTCGAGCCATATCCTCGACAGCCGCGGCACCCATGACGGCAAGAAGACCCTGACCGAGGCCGAGATCGACCGGGTCGTGCGGCGCTTCGAGAACCAATGGGGCGAGCGGCACAGCCCCAAGCTCGGCCATACCTCGCATCTTCTCATGGCATTCCCCGTCGGAACCAGCGGTGAAGAGGTGCGGGCGATCACGGAAACTGTCTGCGAACGGTTCTTTCAAGGTGAGGGGTCGCAATTCGACTATATTGCTGCAATACACCAAGATCGCGCGCATCCACATGCGCATATCGTTCTGAACCGTCGCAGCAAGGATGGCGAAATGTTCTTCCTCGGCAAGGATCACCACTTCAGCTACGACGCCTTCCGGGTGGCGATGGTCGAGGCGGCCCAGGTCCACGGGATCCGGCTCGAGGCGACACGGCGCCTCGACCGGGGGGTGACAACCTACCGAGCCGAGACCCGCGAAGTCTACAAGGCGCGTGACGAGGGCCGGCCACCGGTCGAGCGTCAGCGCACGTGGGCCGATCTGGCCGCGGCCCTTGAAACGGTGGCGCGCAATGCGCTGACCTATCGGGGTCTGGCTGCCGAGGCGTCGCGGTCGAATTTCGATGACGTCGCCGAGGCGCTCGAGCGCGCCAGCACCATCCTTGCCAATGGCGGTCAGATCCAATCTGACGGAGCCATTTACATGTCCCAAGACGAGACGGCGTTCGACACGCTGATTACCGAGTTTTCGCAAAACATCCGCCAGATCGAAGCTGCGATCGAGCGGGCGCCTGCGGGCGATCGACCGGAGATCGAGCGCAAGCTCTCCGATGTCCTGACCTCGGTTGCGCATCTCAACCCGCTCGGGGTTCGCTCGGCCGCGCTGCTCGACGCCCCCTCCAGAGACGGGGTCTATGTGCGCGCCAATGTGCGTGAAGATCAGGTTGCGCGCCTCGACGACGATACCGTGAAGGCGCGCCTCTCCGAGGTTCTGCAGGGCACGGGGATTGACCCCGAGGCCGTTGCGGCCCGCATGCGGGAGGGCGCTGGCAATGCCGCGCTCGAACGGCAGTGGCTTGCGCAGGATCTGCGCGCCGTCGCCAAGGCCGGGGATCTTGATCTGGAGAAGGACGCCGATCGCGAGGACGCGCTAGACCGGTTGGAGGCCATTCATGTCCGCCTCGGCGATGCTCTGACCGATGCGCGCATCTTGCGGGTAGTCGAGGAGGTCAAGGATGACGCGGTTGCCCAGACCGAGCGCGGGGCGCTGCTGGCGCGCGAGCGGGACATCTTTGCCCCCTCCGAGCGACGCGACTTCCAAGATATCGTGGCCCAGTTCCGCCGGACGGATTTTGATCACCCCTTCTCGGATGATCCCTCGGTCTACAAGGCAGGCGTCATCGAAGTGGAAGAGGCCCGCGCTGCCTTCAACGCCTATGCACAGCGATCGCCCGATCATGCAGAACTTGCGTCGATGGCCTGGGAGAAGATCACCGACAGCCGCAAGCCGCCGGAATATGCCATCGCGCAGAACGATCGCAGGCTTCACGCCGGAGATATGGATCTCGCGTTGCGTGATCCTTCGCAACAGCTCGGACCCATCACCGAGGACACGCGCACCCTCGCGCTTTATCGAGCAGAAATGCCGGATGAAGAATTCGGAATGGCGGTTGAGGAGGAGATCAACCGGCTGCGCGCCATGGGGGCATCGCGCGCCTATATCAGCGAGCGAAGCCTGGAGATCGAAGACCAGGCGCGGCAAAGCTATGCTGAGCGGCGCTTCCTGGCAGAGACGGCCCCCGACGTAACGACGTTCCTGCGTCGGGCCGACGCCGAGGAAGGGCACCCTCTTTCCGATGCCGCCGGGCAGCGCCTGGTCGCGCAGATCGACAGAAACCTTGCGCCCGACGCGATCACCGCTCTTTGCGCGGGTCATGCCGATGTGCTGGACAAGTTCACCCAAGACCCGCTGCGGCAGTTGGAACTCGCCAAGGCCTATCTCGAGAGCAGCGAGGTGACGGCCCACGGCCCTGCGATGGAGCGGGTGCTCGATGCACTCGCCGAAGAGCAGATCGAGGCACAGCGCGCACGTCACGCCGCCGGGCATGGTGAAAAGGGGATCACCCATGGATAAGGGGAAGATCGCGGCCGGAATCCTGAGCCTCACGCTGGTCGGCCTCGCCATCGGCTATGTCGTGGCCACGGGCTACCTGACCATCCGCTATGGGCTGCCGACGAGGACCTTCGACATCTCCTTGCTCGCGCAGGAATATCGCGCGCTCGGGCGCGCTGCCCCGCGCGACTTCCTCTGGGTGAACCTGATCCTCGCAGGCTTTGGTATCGCTGCGCTCATGCTGAGTGTCACGCTTCTTGGCGATGCCCTCACCCGGTTTGGCACGACGCATTGGCAGAGCCGGGGCGAAATGAAGCGCAACGGCTTCTTCGCCAAGCCGGGCGGCGGGTTTCTTCTGGGCAAGCTCGGCCCGCCGAAATCGAAGCGCCCCTTCCTTGTCTCGAAGACCTTTCCGCATGCGCTGATCGTGGCGCCGACGGGCCGGGGCAAGGGCGTGGGTTTCGTGATCCCGAACTTGCTCACCTACAAGGGCTCAGCCGTGGTGCTCGACGTGAAGGGCGAGAACTTCCGCGAAACCGCCCGGTTTCGCGCCAGCATGGGCGACAAGGTGTTTCGGTTTGCGCCGACCGATTGGGATCGACCGACGCATCGGTATAACCCCCTTGCGCGCATTGCGGCCATGAGCAATCCCGACCGCCAACAGATGGAACTTAAGCTCACCGCCAAGCTGTTCTTGCAAACCGACAACGAAAAACTGAGCGGGCTTCTGGCCGGGGGGATCGATCTCTTCGTGGCAGCCGGGGTTCTGGCCTTCGAGCGCGGCGTGCCGACCATCGGTGAAATCTACCGCATCACCGCGTCGGGCGGCGACAAGCAGAAGGAATATCTGAAACGCGCGCAAGAGGTGAAGAACCCGTCTGCCAAACTGATCTTTGAGCGCATGGCCTCGACCAACAACGATACTCTGACCTCCTACCTTTCGCTTCTGATGACCTCGGGTCTCGACACCTGGGACAACCGCGCGATCGACGCGGCCACGGCGACTTCGGACTTCTCCTTCCGGGATATCCGGCGGCGGCCCCATGCGATCTATCTCGTGGTCGAATCCGAGATGATACGCCCCCTCGCCCCTTTGATCCGCCTCTTCTTCTCTGACCTCATCGCCTCTTTGCAGGCGCGGGAGCCCGGCGAAGACGAGCCTTGGCCGGTGATGATCCTGCTCGACGAGTTCGACCGGCTCGGCAAAATGCCGATCGTCGCCGAGAGCATCAAGACGTTGCGCTCCTTCGGCGGCAACCTGGCCATCGTCACCCAGACCATCCCGGCGCTGGACGAAATCTATGGTGAAAACACCCGTCGATCGCTTCAGGGCGGTGCAGGCGTGAAGCTCTACCTTACCCCGTCCGAGCAAAAGACCATCGAGGAGTTGAGCCAGGCCGTCGGCAAGACCACGAAGCGCGTGGTGACCCGCTCCCGCGCGGTCGGGCGCAATCCGTTCGAGGGGCGCAGCGTTTCCGAGCGGACCGAGGATACGCCGCTTCTGACCGAAGATCAGGCGCGACGCATGGATCTGGACGAGGTGATCCTCGTGATCGACGCGCAAATGCCGATACGAGCGCGGCGGATCAAGTATTTCGAAGACCCGGCGCTTAAAGCACTTCATGCGGCTCAGGCGGGAAGCTTCCCTTATCCCGATGAAGAAGGTTTGCGACGGGATCGGCAGATGTCAGAGACGCGGGAGACGGTGGAGAAGCTCAAGCAAGAGCTGCTGGAGGTTCGTGCTGCCACGGAGGCGCAGGTGGCACTTGCCGTTTCCAAGGCAGCAGAGGGGCCAAGCGGCGAAGCTCAGGAGCCTCTTCCCAAGCTCTCTGGCCGAGCGCGAGGCCGCGCAGCGCGCGCAGCGGCGGGCGGGGGTAGCTCCGGCCAGCTGTCGTTCGATCTCGCAGGATTGGGGCTAAAAGACTCAGACAAGGCAGAGCTTGCGGCCGCAGTTCAGACGACGCGAGCGATCGTCGCGGAGTATGCTTGATGCGCAGAAGTTGCATGCAGGCGTCGACATCAAGGCCGCGATGGCATATATTGCCATCGCCTCAAATGGAGACACCTATGGCCACCCGAAATGTCGTTCTGACGGACGCGCAATCCGACCTCGTCGACCGGCTCATCGCCTCGGGGCGCTTTCAGAACGCTTCCGAGGCCCTGCGAGCTGGGCTGCGTCTGCTCGAGCGCGAGGAGGCGGAGCTGGGCGAGCTGCGCAACCGCTTGGCGGGCGGGCTCGATCAGGCCCGGCGCGGCGATCTCGCCGAGGGCAGCGGAGAAGAGGCGATCCGCCGCGCCTTTGCCTCTGCGCGCGCGAGCCTCTGATCCGATATGCCGACGCCTAAACCTTGGCGGCTGACGCGCGCGGCGGAAACATCACTGATCGAAATCGCCCATTGGACCCTCGAGACCTTCGGGCCCAGGCAGGCCGCCGCCTATGAGGACGACCTGATTGCCACCTGCCGCGACATAGCCGCAGGAACCGTTGCTTCGCAGGATTGGCGTCGGCTTGTTGACGCAGACATGCCCGAGGATCTGCGTTTTGCGCGAGTGGGTCAGCATTTCGTGGTGTTCATCGAGGACGCGGCGCAGGTGATCATCATCGATATCTTGCACAACCGTACCGATCTGCCGCGACGGCTCGCGAATCTACCCGCGCTCCGCGGCCTGCGGGACCACTGACGCCGGTCGACCGAAGTGCGTACCGGACGCATTTCGAAGACGACGACTTGATCGACGCGCTCGGCCCTTACCCGCCGGTCGGCACCCCCGGCGTATGCCGCCAAAGCGGCCGTTCAGACCCGGCGCAGCGACCGGGCCAATCAGCCCAGAGCCGTCAGTCATGCGCCATGCGGCACGGCCTTTGGTCTTGGGGGACAGGGAGGGTAAGCTGCCGTCGAGATCGCGATCGCATTTGCAAGAATTATTGATATCTGCCGTTCATCGCCCTTCCGGGGCCCTTATTGATTGTCCCGGATTTATTCGCTTGTCCGCCTCGCTCTATTCCGCGCCGACATCTCCACGGCACCATTCCTCGTCACTTTTTCCGCATTACGAAAATACCCTGATGATCAAAACTTGCGGGACCTGATCTCGCAATGAAACGCCACCGTCCCCAACGCGCCGCTGGTATAGGCGCCATCTCCGGTTGTCCGATCAAGTTCCAGCGTCATGTCATAGGATCCCTTGGAAAGATCAGCCTCGAGCCCTTCACCGAATGAGGCGGTCGCAACAAATTTGTCCGGCCCAAGCGTCGCGGAGAATTTGCCCCCATCGTGCCGGTGCGCGATGGCCCACATTTGCGTCACCTCTCGAAGGCTCGCGCGTCCGGTGGGATAAGAAAGCCCCCATCCACCGTCCGGTGCACAGGGTGTCATGTCAACGATCATCAGACCATCAACGCAATGGAGCGGGCCGAACTGTGTCGGTCGAAATAATTCGATCAGAAAGTCCTCTCCGGTGGCACTCCTGCAGCCAAGCAACACGTTTGCGGGCTTTCCAGTTTGCGCCGCCGCAGGGCACGCCCCCAGAACGATTGCCAGCAAGAGATATACTGCTCTGATCATCCGTCCTGTCCTCCAACATTCTGGAACTTCGCACCAAGGGGAGCGTTCCGGAGATGGGCTGATCTTTGACGCGCGATTGGCCCCCGTCGCAACGATGCCAGCCCGTCACGCACCGCCGGCATTCTCTCCCGCCTCCTGCTGCAGTCTTGCGATAACCTCGAGCACGGGGCGCAGCCATGCCGCGTCCGGGTCCCGCTCCAACTCCTGACACAGCGAAACGTAGCGCTGCAGGTGTATGCGCATCCGCTGCGCCATGGCCTGCGGCATCGCCACGAAGGTCGGCGTCAGTACCGTGATCGCCTCGGTTATTGTTTCCAACGCACGCGGCTTGTCGTTCATGGCAATCATCAAATCGGTGAACGTGCCCAAGGAGATCGACAAGTTCACCGAAAAAGCTTCGGGCCGGGCTGCAGCGAGGGTGCGGTAAAGATCCATCGCCTCCTGCGCCACCGCCAGCGCCTCTTCCCGCCGTCCGAGAGCGCTGAGGCAATTGGCCAGATTGGTCAGCGACCCGGCGAGGTTGGGCGTGAAGGCATCGGGCTGGGCCGCGGCGAGGGTGCGGCGCAGATCCACCGCCTCCAGCGCCACCACCAGCGCCTCTTCCCGCCGTCCGAGATCGCTGAGGAAAGCGGCCAGATTGTTCAGCGACATGGCAAGGTCCGGCGTGAAGGCATCGGGCCGGGCTGCGGCGAGGGCGCGGTAATTATCCACCGCCTCCTGCGCCACCGCCAGTGCCTCTTCCCGCCGCCCGAGATCGCTGAGGCGATTGGCCAGATTGTTCAGCGACGTGGCGAGATCGGGCGTGAAGGCATCGGGCCGGGCTGCGGCGAGGGCGCGGTAATTATCCACCGCCTCCTGCGCCACCGCCAGCGCCTCCTCCCGCCGCCCGAGATCGCCGAGGCGATTGGCCAGATTGTTCAGCGACGTCGCAAGGTTGGGCGCGAAGGCATCGGGCCGGGCCGCGGCGAGGGTGCGGCGCAGATCCACCGCCTCCTGCGCCATCGCCAGCGCCTCTTCCCGCCGCCCGAGAGCGCTGAGGAAAGCGGCCAGATTGTTCAGCGACGTGGTGAGGTCGGGCGTGAAGGCATCGGGCCGGGCCGCGGCGAGGGCGCGGTAAAGATCCACCGCCTCCTGCGCCACCACCAGCGCCTCTTCCCGCCGCCCGAGATCGCTGAGGCAATTGGCCAGATTGTTCAGCGACATGGCGAGGTCGGGCGTGAAGGCATCGGGCCGGGCCGCGGCGAGGGCGCGGGTGAGATCCGCCGCCTCCTGCGCCACCGCCAGCGCCTCTTCCCGCCGCCCGAGAGCGCTGAGGAAACCGGCCAGATTGTTCAGCGACGTGGCGAGGTCGGGCGTGAAGGCATCGGGCCGGGCCGCGGCGAGGGCGCGGTAAAGATCCACCGCCTCCTGCGCCACCACCAGCGCCTCTTCCCGCCGCCCGAGATCGCTGAGGCAATTGGCCAGATTGTTCAGCGACGTGTTAACGAGTTGCCAGCGCGACTTGAACGACTGCTCTTCCAAGGTTGTTGCGACTGCCACGCCGCAGCCGCTTTGGACCGGTTTCAACCAAGCATAACGCCACCGGTCCGAGCCATTAGCAGGCCGCTGAAATAGTCGGCCTCGACCGCGGATGCAGAACATGATTCACCCCTTCCAACGGCGAAGGGGGATCAAGATGCGGGGCACAGACGAGACGAGCGGGTCGCTTTTCAGCTATGTCGACCTTGAGGACCGCATCCCGGCCAAGCATCCGCTGCGCAAGATCCGGCAGGTGGTGAACGACGCCCTCACGAGCCTCGACGCCGATTTCGAAGGGCTTTACGTCCGCTTCGGCCGCCCCTCGATCGCGCCGGAACGGCTGATCCGAGCGAGCCTTCTGCAGATCCTGTTTTCGATCCGCTCCGAGCGCCAGCTGATGGAACAGATGAACTACAACCTGCTGTTTCGCTGGTTCGTCGGGCTCGGTATCGACGATCAGGTTTGGGTGCCGACGGTTTTCACGAAGAACCGCGACCGGCTGATGAGCACCGAGATGTCGCGCAAGATCATGGCGGCGATCCTTGCCCATCGCGAGGTCGCGCCGCTCTTGTCGGACGAACATTTCTCGGTCGATGGCACCTTGGTGAAAGCCTGGGCTTCGATGAAGAGCTTCCAGCCCAAGGCCGAACCGCTCGAAGCCGACGGCCCCGGCGACGATCCCGATGACGAGGATCCAGGTGCGCCGCCGCCAAGCCCCGCCCCCGAGACGCCCGAGACCGAAGCAAAGACCGATCCGATGCCCCGTAGCCGCCGCCAGAACCGCAATGCCGAGGTCGACTTCCGGGGCGAGAAACGCTCGAATGCGACGCATGTCTCGATCACAGATCCCGAGGCGCGGCTTTACAAGAAATCCCCCGGCACTGGTGCGATGCTGTGCTTCATCGGCCATGCGCTGATGGAGAACCGCTCCGGCCTGATCGTGCAGGGCGAGCTGACCCGCGCCGATGGCCATGCCGAACGGCAAGCCGCGCTCGACATGATCCACCGCCATTCGCCGGGGTCAACCCGGCGCCTGACGCTGGGAGCCGACAAGGGCTATGACGCCGCCGAATTCGTCCGCGACTTGCGCAGGGCCTGCGTCACGCCCCATGTTGCGCAAAAGGCACGACATTCCGCCATCGACCGCCGCACCACCCACCACGACGGTTACGCCCTGTCGCTGAAGCACCGAAAGCGGATCGAAGAGGCTTTCGGCTGGGCCAAGACGGTCGGAGGGATGGCGCAGACGATGTATCGCGGCATCGAACGGGTGCAGTCGCGGTTCATCCTGACGATGGCCGCCAACAATCTGGCGCGACTGCCCCGGCTGCTCGCCGCCTGAGGACGAAGGACGGCGGCGCGGAAGGAAACGCAGCTGCTGAAAGCCCCGGAAACGGAAGATCCTTCTCGTTGCCCGACTATTTCAGCGCCCTGTTAATACAGAAGATCAACTTTCAGCGCGCGGACTAGATCATTACCTCTTTGCCGCCTGATTCACGCGGTTCAGAGAGTCCAGAAGCCTACTCCCTGCGCCGACGATCTTCGAGAGGACTTTGATCTGCTCTTGACAAGCAAGGTCGTTAGTCGGCACCGGATAGTTAATCTGGTGATCGACTTCACCCCAGATTTCCTCGAAAAGTGTCCGAACTTGCACCTCGCAACAAATCGGTGAGTCCGCACGCGGCTTTATTAAATAATGCACACTCGTGTAGTTGGTTGGCTTCTGAATAACATCGAGATCGAACTTGCTAAAATACTCGGCCGATTCTGGATCCCAGGTGTAGGCGCGCGCGCGCTCTCCCAAAACCCAATCTCCGTCCGCAATGCGTTTCCTGATTACCGCGTCGATGTGCGTGAAGTGCTCTTGGAACAAGTGCATGATCCGCACGCCAGCCAGATCGGTGACTTCTGTGAACAAATTAGCCGCGGTAATTTCCCTGCCGTCATTTTTCTTTCGCGTGATCTTCCGTCGCAGGTGCTCGCGATCCTTCAGTCTGGATTTGAAGGAATGAACAATTTCTGCTCCAGGCCTTTTCAGATCCGGGTGTTCACCGATGTAATCGACGACGCCGTTCATGAACGTCTTCAGATCATGACGCATTTTATCGTAGTGCTTCAGCAGTTCTTCGTGTTCAAGGAGTTCACCGCTCATAGCAATTCGAGCCTCCGTATGAAGTCTGCTGCGAACTCCTGATAGGCGGCATTTGTCGCGCGATAAGCGTGCTGATTGCCGCCGATCGTACTGCGGTCCTCGGCATCCAAGATGCCGCAATCGGGCAACTCCCACATCGGCATGTGATATTTTTGGGACATGCTGGGAAACGTGTTGTGGCTGTGGATCACAGCGTTCGAGCCGATCGAGTGATCGAGCAGGCCATCCATGGGAAGCCTGTTCTCGGCATCGATTGATGAGGCAATGGTTTCAGGGATCTGCACCGCATAATTGTGATGCGCTTTGGCAAGGTTCAATTCGTTCTCATACTTGCTGTAACGCCTCGCATTATAGATCGTGTAGCCCATGAAACGCACAAATTTCTTTGGAAAACTCGAACGCTTCTGGTCAGACAAGAAGTGGAAGATGCTGTCGAATTGCTTCCGCCACGTTCGGAGTGCGTCACCAATGTTTCGGATGCCATAGACCGAAAACAGGTCAGGTGAGCATGGAATGATGAAGCCGTCCGCAAGTGATAGAAGGTGGCGGTTCAATGCTCCGAGGCTAGGCGACGTGTCCAGAATTACAATGTCGTAGCCATAAATCTTTGCATACTCATGGGCGAGCGCACGCACCCGGGTGCCGGTACGTATGGACAGGGGGTCGCCTTGATAGATGCCGCTCCATCGTTCTCCAATCTTGGCTTCGAATAGGTGCAGACTTAGGCGGCCCGGAATAATGTGGACATTGTCCTTCAAAGGAAGGGGCGGTGGCAGCGCATCGACCTCGGCGGTACCGTCCTCGGTAGGTTTCAAACTGAAGTGGACGCTGCGGGGATTTTGCAGCATGTCTTTGAAAGCATCTTCACCGACTTTCTCGCGGGCACTAGCGAAGTCCTCGATGAACTGGTCCTCTGCGGCCCAAATATCATGGATCACATCCATCGGCAGCGCAATTATCGTCAGGTTGCATTGCGGATCAAGGTCGATCAGCAGCACCTTTTTCCCGAGCTCTCCAAGGGCGTGGGCCAGATGGTATGTGAGGGTCGTCTTGCCGACGCCACCTTTGTTATTGAAGATCGTCACTATTTTCGGCGCCATAGAAAGCCTCGACGTTGTTTTTCTAGTTATCGGCGCATTCAAATGCGTCGATAAATGCAGATAGAAGAGTTACTCCTGTGATTTCCAAAGAATTGGAGCACGGCTCACAAAACCAATTTTCACACCATTCGTACCAAAGCTTACCAGTCAGCGATCCACCCCGAGGCACACACAAGTTGATAACGCAGCGAATGGCCGGACCATTCGCTAGGCGGACGACCAACATCAACAGATTCTGTTCCTTGATGCAATATCCGCCCTAGAGATTGCTGCGGCGCAGCATTGGGGGACGCGGCTTGCTGCTTTGGGTCGAGCACGCGATTCCGCGCCGCACGGCGCCGGGGCTCTGCAACGGCAGCTACCTGCGCAGCGAGTCGCTCCTGAGGCGCGACGCGAATGACCGCTATCGCCAATTGCCGCGGGAGCAATGCTGCAACCTCACAGTCGGCAAACCGCCCCTCACGTTGGTCTTGGCCTCGCAGACATGGTCGGCCCTGAGCAGCCGTCTCAAAGTCGGCAGTTGCCTTCGCGCGAGTTCTCGGAAGCGGTCGTCCGTCGCACGAAGCGGAAGGATCCGATAACGAGGTGCCGTCAGACCTGAGGCAGTGAATTGCCATCACAAGCCGTCCATGTTGACTGCCATTCCGTCATCGGTTCTGTTTGGCTTCAAAGGCAGGTGAAAACATGGTCCCGGAACTGAAGCTATTCTTCAAGGATTACCCGAGGCAGATCCTCGAGATGAAGGGGGGGAGTCCGGCTGATCTGCCCCCAGGCCTGATGGATCGGCTACGAGACTATCGGGAGCGGTCGCTCTCCATCCTTGAGGACGCACAAGTCTTCCGGATCGATATCGATGCCTATTGGATGATGAGCGAGCTGGTCAACGAAATGAAGCGGGATGGGCTGCACGAGCTTTTCTCCCAGGTTCAGCTGCCTTTTCCGACCATGATCATCATGCCGCCTCTTATTGGGGCCGATGGGATCATGCGGCAGAATGACGGCTCCGTCCTCGGACTCGTCACGCAGGTCGATTATGAACTCTACACCCAGCGTTTCGCCATTCGCCAGAACACCGTCGGCCCAAGCGCCTGCTGCATGATCACCAAAGGCATGGGAGCCTCGACCATCCCGACGCCTACCCGCGAACTGCTCGAAGCTGTGGGCATGCCGGTTTCGGATGGCATGATCGAGGAAGAACTGGCCATGAATCGAAGCTTCCTCGCGTTAGCTGTCGGGATAGCCACACTGCTGCGCCATGAAGGCATGTTGGATGTTAATCAGGTTTCGCTCCACCCTAGGCATGAGAGGCGCCAGGCTGAGCGGTCCGGCAAAGCGCTTCCTGACACGCTGATCACGAGGATCGCCCTGGGCAAGGCGGGGCGCGGCCAAGTCGAGGCCATGAAGGACCATATCTCGGCTGATTGGCGTGAAGGCGTGCCCCGAAGAACCCATTGGGTCAGGGGGCACTATATGAAGAGCAGGTCGGGAAAGCTCGTCTGGCGCATGCCCCATCTTCGCGGCGCGGGCCCGCTGGTCCCACAACTGCGTCATGTGACCGGCTCTGCCTCGACAAGCGGATTGGCGAAAATTCCGCAAGTCGATGATACATAGACGGTTCCTCAGGCCACTCCTCGCCATTCTATAGCTCGCCCTCACGACGGCGACAACGTCTGGCATTTGAAGCATGCCGTCGACGAGGCCGTTTGGTCGACATGTCACGTTGGCGCCTTGGGATTAGGATGGCCTGTTTATGCCTTCAGCCCGCCAGCCGGAAATACCCAGCCTTCCGAACCTGCCATAGAGTCAGGGCGCTGTCGACAACGATGCCACCGCCGAATAGCAGCGCGATGGCTTGCAGGTTGGGCTCGAAAACCCCTGTCAGATAGGCGCCGAAGGCCGCTCCGTAATAGAAAATACTGACGAACAGCGACTGATAGAGCAGTAGATCGGTCCGTCCCATGCCATAAAGGAAGCTGTCGAGGATATGGTTGAGCGCGAAGACCATGTAGAAGCCCAGCATCAGCAGAACAAGCGCTACGATCCGCGCAGGCTCGGGCGAAGCCATCGCGGTGGCGACGAACCACGTCCAGCCTGGAATCGTCAGGATCCAAAGGACAATTATTCCACCGACTAGCCAGAGATAGCCGACAAGACGGCCTTGCAACTGCCCTCCGTGGTTTCCGGCATCCTGCCGCACCAGCGTGCCGAGCGTCAACACGGGTAGCAACAGCCAGCCCCAGATGAAACTGTTGGCCACCCAGAACAAGCCCGCCTCATCGATCTGGTTCATCATGCGCAGGATCATCAACGAAAAAGCAAGGTTGCGTGCGGCGGATTCAAGTCCCGATTTGGCGGCGACCCGCAGCCAGTCGCGAATCCAGCCGTCGAGCGCCTGCCGGCGCGGGAGCGTGAGCAAGCGGTTGAAACCGAGGATCGCCACCGAGGGGAACAGCAAGCAGGCGCCCACCGCGATGTTGGTCCACCCCACGCCCAGAACGCCAAGCCCGAGGGAATGCTCGAACTGCCCGACGAACAGGCTGTCAAAGCCGAGGGTCAAAACTGCGCGCAAGAGGACGAGGCCGATCAGCAACCGCTGCCAAGACAACGCGACCACAACAACGATGCAAACGTCATTAAGTGCGCCGATCAGGCTGCCGATTGCCTCGAGACGAATGTAGCGGGCCGTCATCGCCTGCAAATCGGGCTGTTGTGCCATCGCCCTCGTCAATGCGTCCGCGCCGAGCCAGATCCCGATCGTAAGAGTCGCATAGGCGAACAGGGTCACCAGCAACGCTGTCGTCACCCGATCGCGTAGGGCGCTCGGTCGACTGATCGCCTGTCCGAACAAATAGTAGAGCGGCAAGAGCAAGGCTTCTTGCACAACCTCGTAGGCGAGCCCCAGCCAAGATGACTGCGCCGCGATCGATAAGCTCCATGTGTCGGGGAGGCTATTGAGGAAGAATACCCTGACGGTGGAATAAAGCGTTGGAACAAGGGCCATGAGGAAGATGGCGACCCAAAGCCGGAAATTGATTTGACGCAAAGCCGAGAACAATCTGGTTTCCTTTTAAAACTAGAATAATGGACGCCATTCGGGAAGCTCGGAGCTATGGTTGCAATCTATCACTTCGTGCGCAAGTCTCGACTGGCAGCTTTCGACAATCGCATCGCATGTCACGCCGACCGCCGAAAGTCGGCTCCCTGCCCTCCGCGACGCCGCATTTCACCTCACTGACCCAACCGTTTCGCCCTTTCTGCCATCCTGACCACCTGCGCGCTTGCCGTCGCCGCGGCGCTGCGCATGATGGCAGGCGCCTGCACCGCGCCGCGTCCAATAGCTTCGCCGGTGGAGAGCGCTCCAATCCGAGCTCTTCCTTGGACACCTGCGGTGTTCATCAACCCCCGCAGCACGCCTGCGGAACCGCTGACAATCGCTGGTGCAGCAGCCACCATCAGGTTCCCCGAGATCCCCCGGACGATCAGCGGCGTCGCGGCGACAAAGCCCTTCGCGAGGAATACCATCACGAAGAACGGCACAAGCGCGCCGATGCTGGTAGCAGAGTTCGGGTCGCCAAGTTGAGACAGCAGAGAATTCGCCATTCCGACGACGGTCGAGAACATGGCGGCGATGACAATCGGATAGAAGGCGTAGCTGATCGTCGTCGAGACCCACCTGTGGAAGAAATCCTTTGTCGCCTCGAAGAGCGAGAGCGCGATCATAACCGGTGCGATGCCGAGCATCAGGGCAAGCATCATCTTGGAGAAGATGAGGACGATACCGGTCATGAAGCCGAGCAGGCTGAGGAGGACAAGGCCGATGCCGCCGAGGATCGCGCCGGTCATCCAGTTCAAGTTGCTGCCGATGGCGTTGAGATACTGGCTGAACTCTGTGATGAGATCATCGAATTCTGCGGCGAAGTAGGCGGCCCCTGCCCCGCCGCCGCCGACCGATGCGATCAGTGCCCCCGCTACGTAATCAAGGCCTCCAATGACGGCGTTCGCAACGGCGTTGAAATTGGCCCAGTTGAACGCGAAGAGCCCGATCAGCAGCAGCTTGATAAAATACCAAAAGAAGCTTGCACCATCCATGCTCCGAAACTGGAAGGCCATGTTGATGCACACGCCGATCAACGAGAGCGTCACCATCAGCAAGACGATTGTGCCGGTATTGCTTGCGATAGCCCCGAACTGCGACTCTGCGGCATCGGCAAGGAAGCCATCTGCCGTTCCAACCATCCAACTGACAATGCTCATCACCAATTGCCTTGCGCTTCGCAGAGATCGCGGACTTCGCGGGCGATCTGGTTTTGCCGCTCTTTGATTTCAAGCCTAGCTTGGGTGTGCTCCGCCTGCGTGCGCGCTGCAAACCGTTCCTCGTACTCCGCAGACGCGGCATCCCAAGACGGGAAGCGAACATCACAACCGCAATCGCCAGACGCCTTGATCGCCTCCCAAGACCGCAGCTCGTAGAGCCGCATCAGCGTCAGCGCCTTGTAGGCTTCGCGCGGATTGATCTGGTCCATCCAGGTCGGTCGAGCGGGGCGCTCATTGCAAATCCGGTAGTTCTGGGGCGCCATGGTCACGGTAAGATCGTTCGTCACCTCGGGGGCGGTCTGCGCGGCGAGGGGCGCAGCGAGCACGATGGAAACTGCGGCAAGGATGGTCTTGTGCATGGAGCTTTCCTTTCGGTTCATTCGGCAGCGAACGCGGAATGTCTTGCCCGCGCCGTTGCGATTGTGTGCTGATCTCGATGGTCTGCCTGCCCCGGCAGGAAGAACTCGGTGATGCCGCGTGCGCCGTCATGGCGGCCAGCCTGAATGATCACGTCGATGGATCCCTCGATGTAATCGACCATGTCGGCATAGGTCATCGGCACATCTGTCTTCAGAGCCGCGATGGCGAGCCGTCGGACGGCGAGTTGCGGGGTCTCGGCATGCAGCGTCGTCAGAGACCCACCATGCCCGGTGTTGATCGCCTCGAGGAAGGTCATGGCTTCGCGCCCGCGAACTTCGCCCAGCACGATCCGGTCGGGACGCATCCGCAATGTCGCTGCCAAAAGCACATCGGCGCTGCGGGCCTCTGCGTCGCGATCGGCGATCAGCGTCACAGCGTTGGGTTGCTCGGGGCGCAACTCGGCCGCCTCCTCGATCGTAATGATCCGCTCAACGGGCGGGATCAGCGAGAGGATCTTGCGGGCCGCGACTGTCTTCCCGGTCGATGTACCTCCCGAGACGATCATGTTGAGCTTGTTGTCGACACAAAAGCGCAGAGCGGCATCAATGTCGCCCGAGGCCACAACGTCGCGCAGCGCGGCGTTTCGTTCTTGGCGCAGGCCTTCGAGGCTGCGTTCCTTGCCATAGAGGAACCCGAGCCGGATCTCCTCGAGCGGCAGCGAGGAGAAGAACCGCAAGGATATGGAAAACCCGCCTTCGACGGCCGGCGGCTGGATCACTTGGGCCCGGATCGGGCGATCACGATAGAGGATCGAGACCGAGACGATGGGCTTTTTCGGGCTAAGCGTGGTCGAGGCCGCCGAGGCGATCTGGTTGCCGAGGTCCCTGATCTCGGTCTGGGTCAGCGGGCAACCGAGAGCCCGCATGAAGTGATCGCCCTGGAATTCCCCCCAGACCCGACCGTCGGGATTGATGCAGATCTCAATCGTGTCGTCGCGCTGCACGGGTTCGCCAAGGCGGTTGAGCGAAGCCTCCAGATAACTTGCTGCCATATCAGAAAATCTCCAGGTCGCGATCGACCATGACCGTGATCCGCGTGCCTTGGTCGACATGGATCACCGGGCTGATCGCGAGATAGTCCTGCATCACACTCTGAGTGCTGTCGCGCAGGTCGGTGCCCACATCGCTCGCAACATCGGAGGCGGTCTCATCGTCGATCTGTCCCGCTGCGGCCGCGGGCAAAGCCCCGATCAACGAAATCAACGCAGCCGAGCCGAAGCGCTGTGCGAAACGGGTGTCGACGAAGCCGGTAGTGCCGGTACGGCCAAGCGCGTCACCGCCAAAGGCGCTGATTTCCACGGTCTGGTTGTCAGGCAGGATGATCCTGTCCCAGGCCACCATTACCCGCGACTGCGCGAGCGCGACATCGGAACGGTAACGCCCCACAAGCCGCGCACCGCGCGGGATCAGGACGCGCGTGCCATCGAAGGCATGCACATCTTCTGAGACGATGGCGCGGATCGCACCCGGCAGCGTGCTGTCGAGGGCCGTCTCGGTCACCGCCTGGATCATCGTGCCCTGCACCACGGTGTTGCCGGGGTTCGCGATCACTTCGGCCCGCGTGACGGATGCGGGCTTCGCGCCCGCCCGCACGAAAGCCTCGTTCTCGTTCAACCGCGCGGCCTCGAGCGTGCTTTCGCCATCCTTTCCCGCCCCCATCCCGGAAAACGCGATCATCGGGGAGGCGATGCGTTCGGCGCGCGCCTCGGCTTCGGCGATGCGGCGGCGTTCAAGATCTGCGAGCCGCAATTCCTCTTCGCTGGGGCCGGTTTCCTTAGGGGTTGGCGGGGTGAGACGCGCGAGTTCGAGGTCCATGCGCATTTGCTCGAGTTGCCGGTCGCGCTCGGTCAGTTGCCGCTCGAGCGCGCGCTGCGCCTCGGTAGAGGATTCTTGCAGCGCCGCGATCCGGGCCGTGAGATCGGCGATCGCCTGCTCCGCCCCACTGTCCGATGCCTCCACCGGCCTTGCCCGCAGTTCTTCAAGCTCGGCGCGAAGCGTCGCAAGGCTCTCCATCAATGCGAGCTCCGACGCCGAAGGGCCCGTCTCCTCAGCTGGCGGGGGCGTCGGCTCCGCTGCGCGCATGGGCGCGAGGTCCCCAAAACCCGATCCCTCTGTCTGGAACTCCTCCGGGGCGGCGGTCGGCAGGGGCGTCTCCGGCGCCGGCTGCAGGGTTGCCCAGGCGAGCCCCCCCACAGCCATAATGCCGCCAACACCGAGAAGGGCGACCAGCGGGGAAGGTCGAGCGGGTCCTTTCTTCTTGTCCGTCGTGCTTTCAAGCGCGGCAAGGCGCGCTGCGAGGTCTTCTGTGTCCTGGCTCATGACGCGGGCCCGCCCATATCCTGAACACAAACCACCTCTTCACCAAGGCGCAGGACCCACTGATGATTGACGCCTGAGACGCGGATGGTGCCATCTTTGAGCGCGGAGCTGTTCACCGCACGCTCGCCGCCCTTGGCATAGCGGAAGATCGCAGGCACCGGCGCGTTTCGCGCGAAGCGGAAATAGGTGAAGGTGCCATCATCCCAGATCGCCGTCGGCGTGAACGCCTCGCGCGCGCTGACCGCATAGTTTGCGTTCGGCGCATCGGCCGCGACCGCACGATTGGGTTGCGCACGGGTTTCAGGATAGCGGAACTGCACGACATAATGCGGGGTCTGCCGCGCCTCGACGACGTGGAAATAATAGGAGCGGCGGTTGGTATAGACGGTGATATTGGTCGCCACGCCCGATGCGGCGGGCTTGATCGCGAAGGCGCGCCCGCCGGGGACACCGTCGAACTGGAAGCCTACCGTGTCGCCCGCGATGATCGAGCGGATGGTCTCGCCCTCGCCAAACTCGACGGTGGTCACGCGCGTCAAGGTCGTGACGATGCGATAAACCTGCCCCTCGGTCCAAGCCGCGACCCGAACGCGGCTGTCATGAGAGCCCGCGCGCGGCGTGGCCTCGGCAAGGGCTGCACTCGCCGCGAGCGCCAATGCACCGGCAAGCAAAAGGGTGGGAAGAGTGGAACGCATGGAAACAGGGGTCATTCGGAACGATCCGATCGGATGGCATATTGGGTGACGGTGAATCCGAAGGGGTTTTGCCAGACGTCGTCGATCGAGCGGGTCCGTTCGGGTTGGAAAGAGAACATCAAAGTCGCGCTGAACAGGCCTTCCTGCGTGCCCTGCGGGCCGGTCAGGCGCTTTCTCAGCCGCACCTGGGCCCGGTTCTCGCCGATCAGCGTGATCGAGGCGATCTCGACAGACATTTCGGCGGCGGGGCCGTAGCGGGTGGGCGGGTAGTTTTGTTGCCCCGAGGTCCACATGGCGCGCATGCTGGCCTCGGCCGCTCCCGTCGATTGCGACAGCACGCGACGCACGCGCAGGTCGTTGTCGAGTTGATTGTAAACTTCCCGGTCAAGCACGTAGCGGTAAATCTGCGCCTCGATGATCGCGGGACGCTCGGAAAGCCGCACCGTTTCGACCGTGGCATTCGGCAGGGCAAGACCCGTCGCTGGGTCATAAGGCACGACGACCGGCGGCGGGGTCTCGACCATCAGGGCGATAGCCGCGGCCGCGAGGCAGCCGAAAACGCCGAAGCCGGCACCGCCAAGGCCGATCAGTCGCCACTGCTGTTCGCGGCGCAGCGCACCGTAAACAAGTTCCTCTTCCACGATTTCGCGCGCACTCATCTCCCCTACCCCGCTCACGGCTGCAGATCCGGCAAGGTGAAGTCCATGTAGCGGCGTTCTTCGGCAATGGTGGCGGCATCGACCACCCCCGCATTGCCCGCGCCGAGGGTCTGGATCGCCTCAAGTTCCCACATCCTTGTCATGGCAATGGCGAGTTCGGCCGTGACGCGGGTATTGTGGTCCATCGACTCTTTGAGGTCCTTCATGTCGGGGATCTTGGCCACAAGCTTTTCGACACGCTCGAGCGACTGGGCGGCTTCGGCATGGCTGTTCTGCGCTGCGGCTGACATCACCGCGCCAGTCGTCGCGCGGGATGCGACCCCTTCAGCGCCCGGCTTCCCGCTGGTGGCGATCTCGCGCAGAGAATCCTGATCGAACCCGGCGCTCGCCAGCGCCTGTTCCATCTGCGTCCGCAACGGCCCTGCATTGGGGCCGATGAGGCTCGACCAGTCGCCTGCCTGAATGCCGCGGATCAGGCCAGGGATGTCTTCGAAATTGGCCTGCAGAAGCTTGTCGAGATCACCGCCCATGGCGAAGCCAATGATGCTGCGCGGTCCGGTCAGCGAGGCATACATCTCTTTGAGCTGGTCAAACTGCTGTTGCAGCATGTCGAGTTGCGCCAGCGCATTTTCCAGAAGATCGGTCTGGATCCCGAAATCCTGCAGCATCTGCTGAAGCTGGCGGATCTCCTGAGCGATGTTCTGGGTGTCGACCGTGGGCACGCCCTGCGCGGTGGCGGGCCCCGCGAGGCTGGTGGACAGTGCGAGGGCCGCAACACCCGTGGCAAGGGAACGGGACAAGCGCCTGATCATTGCAAATTCTCCAAGGTGAAATCCATGAACTGCCGCTCGGCGGCCTGGGCGGCGGCCATCGCGAGTTGTTCCTCGCTGAGCGGCTGGGTGTGGGCGGCCTTGATCCGGGTGCGGATCGCGACCAGCCGGGCAAGCTCGGCCCGGGCATAGGTGTTGAGCGCGACGGCCTCGTGGATGTCCTTGGTCTCGCCGATGCGGGTGATGATGTCCTTCACCCGCAAGGCGGCCGCGCGCACCGAGACCAGCGAATAATCGCCATAGACGCCCGCGCCATGGGCTGAGAGGCTGAAGCTCGCATTGGCCAGAAGGACGGGATCGATGGTGCCGAGCGCGTCGATGCCGCCGACTTTGGCGAGGTAGCTGTTGTATTGCTGGGGGATCACCACGACGTAATTCTGGGTCTCGGCGAAGGGCGGGACGCCGCCGTGGTTTTGCACATTGCCCGGGCCTGCATTATAGGCTGCGAGCGCGTGGATGATGTTGCCGCCGAACATGTTCAGCATCTGCGCGAGATATCGCGCACCGCCGGCGACCTGCAGATAGGGGTCGTCGTAATAGGCCGGGTAGATCCCGAGATCGGTCGCGGTGCCTGGCATGATCTGGGTCAGTCCGAAGGCGCCCACGGGCGAGCGCGCCCCGATCTGAAAGCGGCTCTCTTGCCAGATCAGCGCCTGCAACAGGCAGCGCCATTGCACGAGCGAGAGACCCGCCCGGCTGACACCGGGCAAGCTATGGGTGTCGCGCGCCGCGCGGATGATCAACTCTTCAACGCCCTCGCGGGCATCGCCGAACATCCTCGCGGCAGCCGGGTTGTTGTCCTCTGGCGCGTAAAGACTCGCCGCAGCACTTTCGACGCCCTCAAGAGCCCCCTGCCCCGCCTCCAGGCCGGCCACGGTCCCCGCAACATCGCCGGATCGAAGCGACATGGCATCAAGCACCCCATCGAGCGAAGCGATTTGCTGCCGTTCGATCTCCGCGAGTTCCTCCTCGCGCGTCAGCCGATCCTGCTGCAGCGCCAGATCCTGATCGGTCTGCTCAATGATCGCCTGCCGCTCCGCGAAGAGCCGCGGGTCGAATGTCGGCACGCCTTGCGCTCCCACGGGCCCTGTGCAGGGGCCTGCCAACGCAAGTCCGACCATCGAGAGGGGAAGCCAGTTCCGCATGCGCTCAGTCGTCCGTCCCCGGCAACACGAATTCGCAGGCCTTGCCGCGATCTGCCACCTCAACACCTTTGGTCGAGAGCCGGGTCGCGGCTTCGCCGGCCTGCGGCTGCGTCTGACGAAAGTTGAAGCAATTGGCCTTTGGCGCTTCGTGCTGCGTGCAAGCCGCAAGCGTCAGGCCGAGGCTGAGCACCGCGAGGCTGCGGGTGATGATAGGGGTCATGTCACTCTCCAGAAATCGGGACGGTCGCGGTAATCAGGGCCAACCAGGGCCTCGCCTTTTTCCATGCCGCCAAGGATGGTCACGAGGGGGCCAAGCGCGCTCAGATCGGCATCGATCACCACCGCGCCCCGGTCATCGCGCACAAGTGCAAGACGAGAGGCGGAACCGACGCCCAAAAGCACGTCGAGTTCCTTGTCGCTCAGGCCGAGCATGGCATAGTCGCTCGCCGAGGCACGGATATTGGGCAGGAGCACCTGCGTCGGCACGGCTTCCACGATCGTCTTGCCGGTGCGCGAGCGCTCGAGCTGGCTTGCATATTGCGTCATCATCACGACGACGGCGTTTTGTTTGCGGGCGGTCACCAGCCAGTTGGAGAGCCGCTCCGCGAAATAGGCATTGTCGAGCGCCTTCCAGGCTTCATCGATCACAATGATCGTGGGCTTGCGGTCTTCGATCACTCGCTCGACGCGACGGAAGAGGTAAGAGAGGACCGCCATGCGCTCCCGCTCACTCTCGGAATCGAGAATGCCGGTCAGATCGAAACCCGCAACATCTCCTTCGATGCTGAAACTGTCCTCGGCATTCGCGCCGAAGATCCAGCCGTAACGCCCCTCTGCCGTCCATTCCTGCATCCGCTCGAAGAGATCGCCTTCGTCATCGGTCGAGACCAGAAGCGAGGCGAAATCCGACCAGTTTCGGAGGCCGGCGTGGCCAGCGCTCGCGTTCTGCCGCACGACCTCCTGCAGACGATTGGTCTGTACCGGGGTGAGCGGTCGATCGCGGCGCTCAAGAAGGCTCGCAAGCCAGTCGGCAAGCCAGGCCTGGCCTCGCGGGTCAATCTCCGTCTGCAATGGATTGAGCCCCGTGGGGCGCCCGGCGCGCACCGTCGAATAGCTGCCCCCGAGCGCGCGGACGGCCATTTCCATGCCCGCCCGATAGTCGAAAACGAAGATCCGCGCCTCCGCGCGCCGGGCCATCGTCATCAGGAACGCCGCCAGCACGGATTTTCCTGAGCCGGGACGGCCGAGGATCAACGTGTGGCCCCCCGTGGGCTCGCGATCCGGAGCGCCCTGTTCATGGAAATTGAAACGGAAGCCGCTGCGCTCGGGCGTCGGAAAGAGCGTGATCGGCACACCCCAAGGCACTTCCGGCCCGGTCTTGCCGAGCGGCGTGCGGTGGAAGGTGGCAAGATCGGCGAAATTGTGGTTCGTGATCGCCGCCTTGCGGCTGCGCGCGCCGGTGTTCCCGGGATGCTGCGCCATGTAATGCGCCCGCGCCCCGAAACCTTCCGAGATCAGGTTGATGCCCGAGGTGGCTGAGATGTTGCGGATCTCGGCGGCAATGTCGTCAAGCGCAGCTTGGGTGCGCGCATAGACGGCCACCGTCATGTGGTGCTCGCCAAAGATCAGGCGCTTCGATTCCAGATCGTCCTGCGCCAGTTCCAGCTCCTGCGCAAGGCTGACCGCCCCGTCATTGGCGGCCTGCATCAGGCGCAACTGCCGCTTGATCCGGCCCGCCATGATGTTGGCGTTGATCGGAACGAAGGAATGCGTGACCACCATGTCGACGGGCAGGTTCAACTCGTCGAGCATCAGGGCGTCGGTCTTGGCGGGATAGTTCTTAACCGCGAAGATTGCACCGAGCTTGTCGCCCACGGCACCATCGGAAAGCGCGATCGTCGTGCCTCGGAAAGTGACGCGGGTATTGGCCACATCCTCGGCGATCACGCCCAAGCGCGACCGCGCGAAGAGCGGATGCTCCTCGCCAGTGTTCAGCGCGCCCAGAAATCCCAAAAGTTCACCGGTGCTCGCCGCGAGCAAGCGGGGTTTGAGCGCGTCGAAGGACGACAGTAGAAACCCCACCACCTCGTCGAGTTTGCGCAAGCGCCGAGTGGTGTCGGCCGCGAGACGTGCGCGCGACGCCCTCAGGCCGAAAGGCAGACGACTGCCGGTTTCCGGGCGCTTCAGCACCGTCAGTGTCAAGGTCTTGTCGCGCAGACCCGCCTGCCCAAGATGCGCGCGCCAGCGCTGATCGACGGCGGCCGCGAACGCATCGCCCGGGATGGGCGGCAGCGTCACATCGACCGCTTTCGATACCTTGTGCAGGTAAAAGGAAAACTCCGTGCCGACCTGCGCGACGATGCCTGCCAGAAGCCCGCCGATCCGGTCGAGATGGGTGTCTTCGCTTGTGGTGCTGTTCACCCCCTCAAGCCGAATGCATTGCATCAGCTCATTGCCGCGCGTCCGGATCGTGCGGTCGGTGACGAGACTGACATAGGGCAGCATGGAGGAAAGCCGCTTCTCGCTCTTGACCCAGGCGGGCATCATCGTGAGCGGATCGAGCGCATCTTCCACCTCGTCGACACATCCATCACGGGGCATAGCTGTCGCCCCCATGAAACTTGCGGTTCGCCGTGGGTGGGGTTTCTTGCAAGGTGATCACCAGAACATCGAGGAAGTTCGGATCCCAATCCGCAGCCTTCCAAAGCGCGGGCCACGCCAGCCCCGCGACGACAGCCACCACCCCGCTCTGCATCCAGAGGAACAGCAGCGTCGAGCCAAAGAGCCAGACCATGGCGTACATGATCGGCAAGCCCATCAGCTTGGGTGGCCTAAGAAGGCCGATGAACACGCGGGACTGGTCGGACATGACAGGACCTCCGGGAACTTTGGCTCAGGTCGTCCAGATCGCGGCGACGATGGTGGGGGCCGCAGCGATGCCCGCGATCGCGACCACGACCCAAAGCGCTTGGCGGAAATCGAGGATCCCGAAGAGCCAGGAGAGGAACACGCCGATCAGGGCAAGCGTGCCGATCACAATGCCCAAGGGGCCGGTGATCGCGTCGACGATGCCTTGCAGCAGCGTCTGCACCGGCGAAAGGTCGATGCTTTGCGCCAGCGCGGGGCTGGCCAGAACGATGAGCGTCATCGCGCCGAGCACGATGAGGGAAGGTTTGGACGTCACGACAAATCTCCTTTCAGCCGCTGGAACACGGCTGTCACGCGGGCCACATGGCCCTGGGTTTCTTGGAAGGGGGGAATGCCGCCATGGCGGGTGACCGCATCGGGGCCGGCATTATAGGCGGCGAGAGCCAGCGCAGGATCGCGAAACTGATCGAGCAGCATCAGAAGGTAGCGCGCCGAGCCGTCGAGGTTCTGGGCGATGTCATTGGGGTCGACGCCGAGATCGCGCGCGGTCTCGGGCATCAATTGACCAAGGCCAATGGCCCCGACCGGGCTGCGCGCCCGCGGATTATAGCCGCTCTCGACCTCGATATTTGCACGGTAGAAGAGCGCCCAATCGGTGACGGAGAGACCTGCGTCGCGGAGGGCACGATGGCTACCGTAGCGCAGCGCCGTGCTCTCAATGGCATGAAGGATGTTCGGGGCGGCGTGGGCCGCACGGGGTGCAGCTGCAGACACGAGGCTGAGGCGATCATCATCCCCGCTGGACTGCGGTGCCGCAAAAAGAAAGAGACGATCTGAAAGAGGCCCCTCCTGGGCGTCTTTTCCGGCGGTGAACGAGCGCATGTGGCGCGTCGTTTCTGCCGTGTCGATCAGCCGACCATCCGGGCTGACCTCGAAGATGAAACCGTCGGCTAAGGCCAAGGGCGCGGAACAAACGCCTGTACCGATTAGCACGACGAGCGCAAAAGCGCGGTCAGTTGTCCTTGACCAGAACCGGGCCGGTTTCTGGCTCGGGCGCGCGCCCGGGGGCAGCATGACGCTCGCGAGCCCCCTCGACGAGCGGGATGCTCGCGGTCGTGCAACCCATATCGGCAAGGAAGCTGACAAGGCCGACGATCGTCTTGAAATCGCGCAGCTTGAGAACGCTGCGGCTGGTGACGAGCATCTTGTCGTCACGCCCGTCGGGAGCAACGGCCCGGATGACCCACACGCCGTACCAGCTGTTGTGGCGCTTCTCAGCCCCTTCCCTGCAGACCACCTCGATGAGATAGCCCTCGCCAAGGAGGCCGCGCAGCCCGTCTTCTGTAACCACATTCGGTGCTTCTTCTATCATGGCCTTCCCATGGATCCTTCTTCTGCCTGAGGTGCAGTATCGGGCCCACGGGGTCGCAATACCGCGGGCGATACAAAACAACATGAACGAAGGCAAGACAATTTTAACGAATTGACGGAGATCGTCTTGCTCCGATAACGGTGATACCTGACAAACTTATGATTTCAAAGGCGGCAAAGGAGTATAGCCCCTCTCATGACTTATGCGTGCAACACGCCCCTTGCGCTGATGATCGCCATGATCGCGGCCGCTACTCCGGCGCATGCCTGTTCCCCGCCCGAGCGACCGTTTCTTCCCGCATCCACAGAAGACATGCGCCTCTATGCAGATCTGATCCGAGGGGACTTCGAGACTTATATCGCTGAAGTTCAGGACTATTTTCGCTGCATGGATGAAGAGCGCTCGCGAACCTTTGTCGAGGCGAAAGAGGCGAGCGAGGACTACGTGCGGTTCCAGGATGCGCTTGAGTAGGACCAGTGCCGCGTAGCCATCTGCTTCGGGCGGAGATCAGCAATCTGTTGTAGGGTGGGAGGTAAGTGATGCGGCACCATTGCAGCCGCAGAAACTTGCGATGGCTACCGTTGGCAGGCCACCTTGGCGGCGACGCACGGCACCGAAAGCCGCCCTTGCATAACCCCAGTGTCGATCGCGCGGATTCTCGTGGTCGGCCCATTCCGGCCTCTCGGCCCACCCGGCGCATGCCGCCAAACCAGCCGTTGAGGCACGACGCCGCGAGAGGCGCTCGCAGCCCCTTTCCGCCGCTCGTGTGGGGCGCGCCGCAAGGCCTCGCCTCCGGTGCGAATGGCCGAGCCTTGGGCGATTGGGTCTTTTGGCCCTCTGCGATCCCCGACCAACTCTCTGTGGGCCCGACGCAGGTCAGACCCGGGGCGCGCGAGGCCCGGCCCCGCTTTGCGGCGCCCGCGTTGAAAACGGGCGGCGCGGGGCTATCTGCGCAGGTCAGGTGCGGTTTGGGGGGCGAGGACATGAAACCGAGGCTTTCGGTTCTGACACTGGGCGTTGCGGATCTTGAACGCGCGCTTTCCTTTTATCGCGACGGGCTTGGGCTGCCGACGAAAGGCATCGTCGGGCAGGAATTCGCGCATGGCGCGGTCGCGTTTTTCGACCTGCCGGGCGGGGTGAAGCTCGCGCTTTGGGCGCAGGCGGACATCGCACACGATACCGGCTTGCCGGTGCAGCCGGTCAGCCCGACCGCCGTCACCATCGGGCATAATGTGGCGCGGCGCGAAGAGGTGGATGCGTGCCTGGAGGCCGCCGCGCGCGCCGGGGCCGAGGTGATCAAGCCCGCGAAGGAGACGTTTTACGGCGGCTATGCGGGCTATTTTCGCGATCCCGACGGGCATCTGTGGGAAATCGTCTGGAACCCGGAGTGGCTGCCGCCGGAGGATTGATGCGCCGCCCGCAGGTTTGGCCACGTCAGATCGAACGGGTGCCAGCCTCAGCGGTCTGGCACCAAGGCGGGGCTCAAATGCGGCACGATCACCGGCTTGCCGTCGCGCGCGCGCAGGATTTCGGGGGCGATGCGCCAGTGCTGCGCGAGACGCTCCGGGGTCAGCACCGCCTCGGGCGCGCCGTCGGCCTCGATCTGCCCGCCCGCCAGCACCAGCACCCGGTCGGCGTAACGCGCGGCAAGGCTGAGGTCGTGCAGCGCCGCCAGAACCGGCGCGCTTGTGGTCTGCGCTTGGGTGCGCAGAAGCGCCATCACTTCAAGCTGATGGTGCAGATCGAGCGCCGAGGTGGGCTCGTCGAGAGCCAGCAGTTTCGGGCGCCGGAACAGCCGCTGCGCGATCAGCACGCGCTGTTGCTGCCCGCCCGAAAGGTCGTGCATCGCGCGGTCAGCCAGATCGGCAAGGCCAAGCTGGCACAGCAGCGCCTCGGCCTCGGCGATCAGGCGCGGCGCCACGCGCAGGCCAAGCGCCTCGCGCTGCCCCAGAAGCAGACAGTCGAGCACGCTCAACCCCGCGCGCACGGCAAAGGCCTGCGGCAGAAAGCCGATCTCGGCGCGATCAAGCGCCCGTCCCCCCAGACACAGTCGAGCGCGTTCCGGGGCAAGCCCGGCAATCGCTTGCAACAGCGTGGTTTTTCCTGCGCCATTGGGGCCGACCAGCGCCACCACCTCGCCCGGTGCAAGGCTGAGGTGGCAGGGCGCCAGCACTCTGGCGCGGCCGCGATGGAGCGCAGGCAGGGTGATCTCGAGGCTTTCGGGCATGTCACACCCCCTTCTTCGTCAGGATCACCGCCAGCAGCATCGGCACCCCGGCCACCGCCGTGACGATGCCGACCGGGATCGCCGCGCCTTGCGACAGCGCCTTGCCGGTGACCGAGGCGGCGATCAGGATCAGCGCGCCCGCGATCGCGGCGGCGGGCAGGCCGAGCCGGTGATCCTCGCCCACCAGCGCGCGGGCGACATGGGGCGCGATCAGCCCGACAAAGCCGATGGTGCCGGTGAAGCTGACCGCGCCGGCGGTCAGAAGCGCGGTGATCAGGAAGGCACGGCGGCGCAGCGCCGCGACATCGAGGCCGAGGGCGGCGGCGTGGGTCTCTCCCAGACGCAGGCTGGTGAGCGCCCAGAGATCGCGCACGAGAAAGGGCAGGCAGGCGAGCAGGATCGTGCCCGAGACCGAGACCGCGACCCAGTTCGCCTTGAGAAGCGAGCCGAACAGCCAGAACACGATCTGTGCCAGCACCTCGGGCGAGGCCATGAATTGCATCAGCGATTGCGCCGACTGGAAGAAGAACATCACCGCGATGCCGGCAAGGACGAGGGTTTCCGGCGCGGTGCCGCGCAGCCGCGCCACCAGCCAGACGAGCGCGGTGGCGGCAAGCGTCGCGGCGAAGGCGAGTGCGGGGGTGAGCAGCCATCCCGGCAGCGGCAGCGGCACAAGCGCGCCGCCCATGATCGCCAGCGCCGCGCCAAAGCCCGCGGCGGCGGAGAACCCCAGCGTGAAGGGCGAGGCGAGCGGATTTGCGAGGATCGTCTGCATCAAGAGCCCCGCCAGCCCCAGCGAGGCGCCGACGATCAGCCCCATGCACAGCTGCGGCAGGCGGATCTGCCAGAAGATCGTCGCGGCGGCGCGCTCAGAGCCCTCGGGGCCTGCAAGCGCGGCCTGCAACAGCGCCCCCGGTGTCATGCCCGAGGGACCGGTCATCAGATCGAGCAGCGCGAAAGCGGCGAGCGCGAGGGCGGCGATCAGCACCGCCGCCCCCTGCCGGGCCGCCCGCGCCCGCCACCGCTCCAGCGCAGAAACGGGCGCGGGAGCTGGGGCGGCACCGGAGACGGGACCGGGCCGCGCGGTCATTGCAGTTTCGTCACGAACGTGCCGTCGGGCGCGACCGGCAGCCAGGCCTTGTAATACTCGACCAGCTCGGCGGCCGGATCGACATCGGCGAAAGCCTCGGGGTAAAGCGCCTTGGCGATGGTGCGGGCATAGACGAAATCCGACAGCGTGCGGTTGCCGCCGTGATAGATGCCGTAGACCTGATGGTTTTGCACCGCGGGCAGATCGGCCCAGCCCGGCCGCGCCGCATAGGCCGCCATCTTCGGTTGCGCCGCCGCATCGGTTTCGCCAAAGCCCAGCAGCACCGCCTCGGGCTTGTTCTTCCACTCCGACCCGGCCAGCAAGATCACATCGGGCTGCGTCGCGATCACATATTCGGGCGAAAGCGGCCCCCAGTTCTCGATCTGCCCCGAGGCGATATTCGTGCCGCCAACGAGGTCGATCACCCCCGCCCACATGCCCTTGCCATAGGTGTTGCCCACCTCGCCCGGGCCCTTTTGCGCCAGTTCGACATAGATCTTCTTGCCCGAAGGCCCGGCCTTGGCGATGCGCGCGGCGGTATCGGCGGTCTTCGCCTCATACATCGCGGCCAAGGCTTCGGCGCGCTCGGGCTGGCCCATCACCGCGCCCAGAACGCGGGTCGAAAGCAGGTGCCGCTCCAGCGTCTGGGCGTTGTAGTCGATCGCCACCACGGTGATGCCCGCGTCTTCGATCTGCTTCACGCCCGGCGCGCCGATCACCGCAGTCTGCCAGGTGGACAGGATCGCCACATCGGGTTTCGAGGCGATCAGCGCCTCGATCGAAAAGCTGTTGTCATCGGCATTGCCGAAATCAGGCAGCGTCTCGAGGTTCGGGAAGACCGCCCGATAGGCCGCCCATTGCCCCGGCCGCCAATCGGCCCAAGGGGCGCGCGACAGTGACACCAGCTTCGCCGCGCCCTCGGGGCCGGTCACGGCAAGGTAATCCTCGTAGTAAAAGCCCAGCGCGACGCGTTCGGGGGTGGCGTGGATCATCACGTTGCGCCCATCGAGATCGGTGATCATCTCATGGGCCTGAGCAAGGACGGGGGCAAGCGACAGCGCGGCCACGGCCGCAAGGGGAGCAAGTTTCATGCGTATCTCCAGGGATTTGACGGGCCAGCGCAAAGCGCGCGGGCGCGGGTCATCGGCGCGGCCAGGGGCGCGCGCGGGCGGGCGCTGACGATCAGCGCCGCAAGAGGTCAGGAGAGACGGGAAACGGGCGGCGCGCGGGGCTGGGGCCGGTGTTGCGGCGGCGGCGCGGCGGGCCGGGGCGCGGTCAGATCGGGGCGGAAGCGGTCGAACTGCGCGGGCTCGGCGGTGGTGCCCAGATCGCCCTGCACCGCCACCAGCGCCAGCGTGACAGACAGACATTTGCCGGTCTCGCGGTTCTGCGCGGGCAAGGGCGCGCGGTCTTGCGCCACGCCATCGGCGCCCATCCAGATCTCGCGCGGGCCGTCGGGGGTGCACAGCACCAGCCGCTGCCCGGCGCCATCGACCACCCGCATCATCCCCTGCGGCACCGTCCCGGCCAGAACCAGCGCAAGCAGCAAAAGCCCCGACAGCACCGCCCGCGCAAGGCCTGCGCCCGCGCGCGGAACGCGGCGGCGGCTGGGCGGGACGGAAAGGGGCGAGGTCAGGCGCATCGGCGTCTGGTTAGCGGATCACAGCCCCGTGATACTTGATCTTGGTCAAGCGATCCAGAAAATCCGCGACATTCTGTCCGGTCGCCCCCGGCCCTTGCCCGGAGCCGTAACGCGGCGAAACGCGCGCGGCTTCCGCTGCGGGCCCGGGCGTGGCATAACCCGGCCAAGGAGACCCCGATGACACCTGACGCCGACCGGATCGCCCGGAAATCCCTGCTCTTGGGCGCGCTGCCGAAACCGGCGCAGGATCTGATCCTTGCGACCGCGCGCGACCGCGCCTTCGAGCGCGGCAAGACGATCTTTCTGCAAGGCGAGCAGGCGCGGTCGATCTATGTGGTGGCCGAGGGTTGGGTGAAGCTTTACCGCGTCGCGCCGAACGGCTCGGAGGCGGTGGTGAGCGTGTTCACCCGCGGCGACAGTTTCGGCGAGGCGGTGGCCTTTGCGGGCGGCGTCTACCCGGTCTCGGCGGAGGCGGCGACCGATGCCGTTCTGGTGCGCATCGAGACGGCGGAAATCCTGCGCCTGATCGAGCGGCAGCCCGGTCTGGCCGAGGCGCTGCTGGCGGCGAGTTTCGCGCATCTGCATCGGCTGGTGGGGCAGATCGAACAGCTCAAGGCGCGCTCGGGGGCGCAGCGGGTGGCGGAATTCCTGCTCGAACATGTGCCCGAGGAAAGCGGTGGTTGTGCCGTGACGCTTCCCTACGACAAGGTGTTGATCGCCGGGCGTCTCGGGATGAAGCCCGAAAGCCTGAGCCGGGCCTTTGCGCGGCTGCGCGAAAAGGGGGTGCAGGTGCGCCAGTCACGCGCGGAAATCGCCGATGTCGCGGTGTTGCGCGCCTATGTCGAGGAAGACCCCGGCCTGTCGTGGTCGCGTTAGCGCGGGCTTAGGGGCGCAGGCGGGGGCCGAGAAGCGCCGGGCCGAGGGCCTGCACGAAAAGCCCGAACGCCAGCACCCAAAGGCTTGCGGCAAGGAGCGTGCCGGGGGTGTAAAGCGCGAGCGGGCCAAGCGCGGCAGCCCAGCGGATCAGCGCCGCCACGGGGATCAGCGCATAGGCAAGCACGACCGGGGCAGGGGCGAGGAGCGGGCGGCCGGTATGGCCGAGCGTGGCGCGGCTCATCACCGCGAGCACCATCGTGCCGACGCCGCCGAGGGCGGAAAAATGCAACGCGCCGATCTGAGATCCGAGGCCGAAGGCGGCGAGGCCCTGCAAGAGCGCGCCCAGGCCCACAAGCGCCATCGCGCCATGCAGCACCGCAAGGATCGGCTCGCGCCGCACCGCAAGCCCGCGCCAGCGCCGCATCCGCCAAAGCTGCGCAAGGCCAAGCACGATCTGCGCCGCGCCCGCAAACGGCGCGGGCAGGCCAAGGGTGATCGCCGCAGCGGCGAGGATCGCGGCCCCGATCGCCACCCGGTCGGTGGTCTTGTCCTGCACCGGCAGCGTCTCGGGCGCGGCCACGACGCCGCGTGCGCTTGCGGCCCGGCCGAGCGCATTGCGGGTGAAGGCCGGGGTGATCCGCCCGCCCAGCACCACGATCAGCGCGATCAGCACCGCGATGCCGCCATGCAGCCCCGCGCCCGCATCGCCCAAGGGCAGGCCCAGAAAGTCAAGCATCACCCGGATCTGCGCCAGCCACATCAGCGACAGAAGGCCAAGGAACATGATGTCCGCCCCGTTGCGCCGCGCCAGCAATTGCTGCGTGATCCGTCCCGCAAGCATCGGCAGAAAGGCAAGCGTCACCGCCGCCGCGACAGGGCCGGGCACCGTCCCCCAAAGCCAGACCGAGACCCGCCCCGCCGCCCAGAGCACCGCCGCCAGCACGATGAACCGCGGCCGCGCCGGGGGCGCTCCGGTCCAGTTCGGCACCGCGGTCAGAAAGAACCCCGCCGCGGCGGCAGAGCCGAAGCCGAAGATCATCTCGTGCCCGTGCCACCACTGCGGCACGAGATCGTTGGGCAGATCCATCATCCCGCCCCAGCCCTGCAGGCCAAGCCAGAGCCCCCAGACCAGCATCGCCAGCGCGCCCCAGAGCCCGGCGAGCAGAAAGAAGATGCGAAAACCTTCGCTGAAGAGGCGGGTGAGGGCGGTCATGGCGGTCCTTTCGGGGGCAGTCCGGGGGGGCATTCGGGGGCAGGCTTGTCCGTGCCGACCATCGGCCCGGCGGGCCGCCGCCCCCTTGATGAAAGTCAAGACCCGCCGGGCCGAAGCGTCGCATCGGGGATAACCGCTGCGCGCGCGGCCCGCGCCGCCGTCACGCCAGATGTTCGAGCCGCGCGCCCTCGAACCCTGCCAGCGCGGCAAGGATATCCGCAGTCTCGGGCATCAGGCAGGCGGCGGTCGAGAGCGCATCGGCGAGGCCCGCCTGCGGCGCGGTGATGGTGACGAGGCGCCAGCGCGGCGGCGCCGGTTGGCCGGTTCTCGGGTCGAGAATATGCCCCACGCGGCCCGCCGCGTCGAAACTGGTGCCCAGCGCCGAGGAGCTTGCGAGCCCACGGTTGGTCAGCTCGACCTCGCCCCCCGCCGCCAGCCGCACCGGCCAGCCGCCGCCCCCGGGGCGCCCGCCCAGCGCGTGAAACTCGCCGGTGTCGATAAGGATGTCGCTCAGGCCGCGCGCGCGCAAGAGGCCCGCGACCCGGTCGGCGATCACCCCCTGCGCCACGCCGTTCAGCGTCAGCGCCTGACCGGGCGCAAGGGTGACGCAGCTGCTGTCGACCTCGACCCTGCCCCAGCCGATGCGCGGCAGAACCTGCGCGATCTCGGCCCGGCTCGGGGCGCGACCGGCGCTGAACCGCTCGGCGTAAAGCGCCCAGAGCGGCTGCACCGTCGGATCGAAGGCCCCCGCCGTCGCCGCATGGACCGCGTCGCAAAGCGCCAGACAGTCGAGCAATTCGAACGGCGGATCGTCGAGCCGCCCGCTGGCGTTCAGCCGCATCAGCGCGCTGTCGGCGCGGGTGAGCGAAAACACCGTCTCGAGCCGCGCGATCTCGGCGGCGGCGGCGGCGGTGATCGCCTCCGCCTCGGGATGGGCGATCAGGATGCGCGCGCTGGCGCCCAGCGCAATGCCGCGCCATTCGTGGATCTCGGCGCGGGCGGGCGCAAGGCCGAGGCCCGCCAGACCGGCGGTGATGGTCAGAAACCTGCGACGGGTGAGACGGGCCATCACATGTCCCCCATCGCATGACCGGCATGCCCCATGCTGGCGCCCATGTCGTGATCCATGTTGCCGCCCATCTCGGCCCCCATGTTCGCCCCCATGGTGGCCCCCATGTCATGCCCCGCATGGGCCTTGAGCCGCGCCGCGTAGCCGGCCTCATCGCCCGCCTCGGCCACGGGCGCCTCGGGGGCAAGCATCGCGGCGGGGATCTCGGCAAGCCGCAGCGCCTGCCCGCCATAGCGCGCGATGAACGCCGCCGCCGCTTCGGGCGTGGCGAAGGGCACCGTCTCGGCCTCCTCCATGCCGCCAAGCCGCGACGAGCCCACCACATAGATCGCCTGATCGGCGGCGATCCAGGGAAGCGTCGCGGGCGCATCCCAATCGCCCGCCGCCATGTCGGTGACATAGGTGGCCTGCACCTGCCCCTCCTTCTGGCTCATGTTCAGGTAAACCAGCGCATCGCGCACCTGACTGAAGAACAAGGGCTTGCCGGGGGCGACATCAAGATGCACCTGCGCCTTCGGGCCGCCGTGGTCGAGAATGTTCATCTGGCAGAAGTAGCCCACCGCATCGGCGCTGAGCGAAACCGGTTGCGGCACCGCTGCATCGTCGCGGCAGGCTGCCAGCAGGCACAGGGACAAAAGCAGGCGTTTCATGGGGTTACCTTTCGGAAAGAGACAAGGGCAAGGGCTCCGGCGAGGGCGGGCCACAGCAGAAGCGAGGCGGCGGATTGCCAAAGCGGCACCGCGCCCGCGGCGGCGGCGACGCCGGAGGCCGCCGCGCCCGCCTGCGCCGCGGCGAGGTTGAAGAGGCGAAACGCATCGGCGGGGTTTGCGAGCAGGGTGAGCGGGAAGACCTGCGTGGTGAAGGCGCCGCCATTGTCGGCGACCACCGCGGCGAGCAGGGCAAGGTCGTAAAGCACCACCGCCAGAAGCCAGAGCCCGACCGCGCCGCCCGCCGCCGCCGAGGGGCGCTTGGCGCGGGCCGAGATCGCATAGCCAAGGCCGAGGAAGGTGGCGCCGAGCGCGACCGAGGTCCAGATCAGCCGCAAGAGCGCGCCAAGCCCCGCGCCCGAGGTCGGATCGAGCAGGACAGCCGCCACCCCCGCCGTGCCATAGCCCGCGATCAGCGCCAGCGTGAGGATGGCGAGATGGGCGAGCGCCTTGCCCGCAAGGATCGGCCCGCGCCCGATCGGATAGGTGAGGATCAGGGGCAAGGTGCCGCGCTCGGCCTCGCCCGCGACCGCGTCGAAGGACAACAGCAGCGCGATCAGCGGCACCAGATAGACCGAGAGGCTGGTCAGGCTCGCCACCGTGACCGAGAGCCGGTCGGTGCCGAGACTGCCGCTTGGCCCCGAGCCCGCCGCGGTCAGGATCAGCGCGAAGATCACCATCAGCCCCGCGGCGATGGCAAGCCAGCGGTTGCGCGTGGCGATGCGGAATTCGGCTTTCGCAAGCGCAAGGATGGCGGGGGCAAGGTTTGCGGGGGCAAGCGTCGCGCTCATTGGCCGTCCCTCCGGCTGAAATGGCTGTAGATATCCTCGAGCGAGGGCGGGATCAGATCGAGATCGGCGACCATCGCGCCAAGCCCCGCGACGCGGGCAAGCGCCGCCAGTTTCTGCCCCTGCGCGCTGCTCAGATGCAGTTGCCCGCCGACCCGCACCGCCTCGGGCAGGGCCTCGGCGAGACGCGCCTCCTGCCCCGGCGCCGGGGTGATCTGCAACGTCACCGGCAGATCGGCCTTGGCGCGCAGGCTGGAGAGAGTGCCGCGCGCCACCAGATGCCCGCCCGACAGGATCACGATCCGGTCGGTGCGCGCCTCGACCTCGGTCAGCGCATGCGACGACAGCAGGATCGCCGCGCCCTCGGCGGCGAGATCGTCCAAAAGCGCGTAGAAATCGCGCCGCGACACCGGGTCGAGGCCCGAGGTCGGTTCATCAAGGATCAACAGCCTCGGCCGCCCGATCAGCGCCTGCGCCAGCCCCACCCGCTGCCGCATCCCCTTGGAATAAGTGCCGATCCGCCGCCGCGCCGCATCATGCAGGCCCACCCGGCCGAGCAGATCGCGCGCCCGCGCCGGGCTTTCGCCGCGCAGCGACAGGAACAGCCCGATCTGCTCTTCACCGGTCAGCGCCGGGTGAAAGGCGACATTCTCCGGCAGATAGGCCACGCCTGCACGGGCCTGCGCCGAGCCCGGCGCCGCACCCAGCACCGAGACCTGCCCGGCATCGAACGGGATCAGCCCCAGCACGATCTTCATCAGCGTGGATTTGCCCGCGCCGTTATGGCCCAGAAGCGCCACCCGCTCGCCGGGGGCGACCTCGAAGCTGACCGCGCTGAGCGCGGCCAAGGCGCCATACTGCTTAGTGAGAGAGGTCAGGTTCAGCATCGTCTCCGGTCTCTTCGGCCCAGCGCCGGACCGGTTCGGCCGCGCGGGCCGCCAGATCGGGCGGGAGGGGAATGTCGATGGGCGCCATCAGCGGATGGCTGTCGAGGATGCCGCCGGGCAGCGTGGCGGGGAAACTCGCCTGGCTCCAGCGGATCAGCTGCACCACGGGCGCGCCGGTCAGCAGCGCGGCCGCGGGTTGCGACCACAGGATATGGTCCATCAGGTCATTGGGGCGAAACGCCTGATCGGCGCGGCCATCGCCGTTCAGATCGAAGGCGGCAAGGTCGGACCAGTAATTGCCGCGCCCCTCGAGGCTCCATTCCAGATCGCGCGAGCCGACATATTTCACCTGCGTGCGATTGCCGATGAAGGCATTGCCGGTCACCGCATTGCGCGCCGATCCGGCGGTGTAGTGAATGCCGATGCCGCAGCCCTCAAACCGGTTGCCGGCGATCAGGTTCTTGTTGGCATCGTACAGGAAGGTGCATTTCGCCGCGCCGATCACCAGATTGCCGATCACATCGGCGTCGTTGGTGGAATTCAGCATCACCCCGTGGTCGCGGTCGGACAGCGAGATGTTGCCCGTCACCTGCAACCTGCGCGAATACATCATGGCAAAGCCAAGGTGGTTGCCGATCGAGATATTGTCGGCGACCACACTGTCGTTGGTATACATGTAGTGGATCGCAAAGCGCAGATCGCTAAATCTGTTGCGGCGGAAGATGTCCTTGCGCGAGGTATTGGAGAAGATGCCGTCGCGGCCCCAGCGCACCACATTGTCCTCGATCACCACGCCGGGCGCGTTCCAGACGTAAAAGCCGTTGCCGCGCGCGTTCATCTGCGCGTCGCGGCGGCCCAGCACGGTATTGCCCCGCGCCAGCGCGTCGATGGCGCCGTGAAAGTCGATGCCATGCATGTTGTCGCGCAAAAGATTGCCCTCGATGCGGGTGCGCGCCACGCCCTTGATGACCTTGATGCCGGCGTCGATATCCTCGTTGCGCGCGCCCGATCCCTGCACGATCAGCCCGCGCAGCGTGACGTCATCGGCGGTGACGCGCAGCACCGTGCCCCGGTGGCCGCCGTCGATCACCGCCGCCCCCGCCCCTTCGAGCGTCAGCGGCTTGTCGATGACGGCGGGACCGTAAAGCCCCGCCGTCAGGCGCAGCACGTCGCCGGGCGATGCCGCGGCGATCGCGCGGCGCAGGGCTGCCTCGCCCGGAGAAACCGGCACCGTCTCGGCTTGCAGGGGGTGTGCAAGCAGGCTCAGCGCAAGAAAAAGACAAGGCAGCCGCATCGCTTACGCCTTCGGACGCACGAACATGCGGCCGCGCATCTCCATGTGCAGCGCGTGGCAGAACCACTGGCAGTAATACCAGTAGACGCCCGGATTGGCGGCGACGAAGGTGACCGACGAGGTCGCCTGCGGCCCGATCTCCATCGCCACGCCGTGGCCCCCCATGGTGAAGCCATGCGTCAGGTCATCGATGTCGTCGAGGTTGGTGATCACCACGGTGACCTCGTCGCCCTCGGTCACCTCGAAGCTTTCCATCGCATAGTTCGGCGCGATGGCCGACATGTAGACGCGCACCTTGCCGGGGTCGGCCTTGTCGCGGATCACGATGGCCTGTTCGTCGTCAAGATCGACTCCATCGGCCTCGGCCTGCGCCCGCGTCTCGGCCCAGAACGGGTCGTTGCGGTCCCAGATCGACTTGATGCCCGTCATCTTCGAGGCATGCACGGCGATCGCGTCATGCGGTTCGGCGAAGTTCGGCCCGTCGTGGATCACCTTCATCCGCTCGCCCGAAATGTCGATCAGCTGATCGTTCTCGGGCTTCAGGGGCCCGACGTTCAAGAACCGGTCCTTGGAGAATTTGCACAGGCAAACCAGCCACTTGCCATCGGCCTCGAGGGTCTCGCCCATCGAGGTCTTGAGGTGCCCCGGCTGATATTGCACGTCGCATTTGTCGAGGATCGGGTCGACCTTCTCGCCCGCGTAAAGCCGTTTCGCCAGATCGATGTTCCACTTCACAACCTGGCTGTCGAGGAAGAGCGAGGTATAAACGTTGCCCTTGCCGTCAAAGGCGTTGTGCAGCGGCCCGAGCCCCAGTTCCGGCTCCGCCACCACGACCGAACGCGGGTCGGCGTCGGTCTCGAAGATCGTGTCGAGCTTCGTGACGTCGATCACCGTGACGGTGGGGCTCAGCTTGCCCGCGACGCAGAGGTGGATCTTGTCGGGCGCCATGTTGCAGCCATGCGGGTTGTTGGCGACCGGAATGTAGCGGGTGTATTTCTTGTTCGACCCCTTGCGCCCGTCGATCACCTTGACGCCGTTGAGCTCCTGATAATCGCCCGCCGCGATGCCCTTTTCGATCTCGGCGATGTTGAACACCACCACATGATCCATCTCCGCCCCCGTCATGTCGGCGGTGTTCATCCCCATTTCGCTGTTGTAGCTGGTCGAGAACGCCCATTTGCCTTCGTAATCGGCGTCGGTATTGTCGAGGTTGCCCGACACGATCACCTGCCAGGCCACATCCCATTTGTCGGCATCGACCGCGGTGAAGATGTTCACATAGGTGCTCACGTCATCCATCGTCGAACCGTCGTTGACGAGCGGCGTCTCGTCCTCGCCATTGCAGAAGACGTAATTGGTGCGCGGCCATTTCTGCGGCCGCAGCCCGTGGATCGCATGGGCGTTGGGCACTTCGAGGATGGCGTCGCATTTCATCACGTCGCAGCGCACGCGGGCGACGCGGGTGTTGGCCTTGTCGTTCATGTAGAGGAAGCGGCCGTCATACTTGCCCTCGGTGAAGGACATGTGAACATGGTGCAAATCGCCGTTGTCGTGGATTTTCTTGCCGTTCGCTTCGAGGAATTTCTTCGTTTCGGGAAGCATCGAACGTTGATGCACGCGGATCGATTCATTGGTCTGGCCCCAGCCGGTGGCCGAGCAGCGGTTGAACACCGGCACGCGCATCAACTCGCGCATCGAGGGGATGCCCAGAATCCGCATCTCGCCGGTCTGGCCCGAGGACCAGAAGCCGTAATATTCATCAAGTTGGCCGGGCGGCACTTCGAACCCGCCCGAGGCCCCCTCGGCCCGCGCCGCGCCGGTCGCGGCCAGCGTCGCGCCTGCAAAGCCCGTGCCCAGCGCGAGGCGCCCGCCAAGCGTGCCCGCCAGCGCCGCGCCGCCCGCGCTTGCGCCCAGAAGCATCCTGCGGCTGATGCCGGCTTTGGTCTCTTCGGTCATGGTTGAACTCCTTCTTTCCGTTCAGTGAGGGGTATGGGGATGGTTGCGCAGATCGCGCGGGACCGCGGTTGCGGCGACGTTCTGGGCTGAGGCCGGCGCCACGGCGGCGCGGCGTTTGTCCTGCCGGATCACGACGGGGCAGGTGGTGTGGCTTTGGTAAAGCACCTGGCAATGCAGGCAGGTGACGCATTCGTTCGGGTTGATCTCGCCCGTGGGGTGGATCGCCTGCACCGGGCAGTCATGCGCGCAGACCTGACAGGGGTTGCCGCAATCGTGGTAGCGTTTGAGCCAGTCGAACATCCGCAGCCGCGCCGGAATGGCGAGTGCCGCGCCAAGCGGGCAGAGGTAGCGGCAATAGAACCGCTCGACGAAGAGCCCCGCCATCATAAGCGCCGCCGCATAGGCGACGAAGGGCCAGGCGCGCACGAATTTCAGGATGATCGCGGTCTTGAAGGGCTCGATTTCGGCCAGATGTTCGGCCTGTTCGATCGAGCCCAGCGACACCCCGAAAAGCCCGAGGAAGATCATGTATTTGATCGGCCAGAGGCGCTCGTTCAGGCCCCAGGGCAGGGTCCATTGCGGGATGTGGAGCGCGCGCGCGATGCGGTTGGTGATCTCTTGCAACGCGCCGAAGGGGCAAAGCCAGCCGCAATAAGCGCCCCGCCCCCAGAACAGAAGCGCGGCGGCGACGGCGAACCACAGGATGAAGGTCAAGGGATCGAGCAGGAAGGCCTGCCAGCTGAAGGACGTGGTCAGCGCGCCAAAGAGCGCCATCAGGTTGACGACCGAGAGCTGCGCATTGGCGTAAAAGCCAAGGAAACCCAGCGTCACGGTCAGAAAGCCCATGCGGAACCAGAAGAAGGCGCGGGCATTGCGCGTCACCGCGTTCTGGAAAAAGAAGACCAGCGTCAGCACCACCAGCATCGTCGCGGTGACGGCGATCTCGGGCTTCTTGCCCGCCCAGATCGAGCGCCACAGATTCGCCTGCGCGTCGGTCTCCTCGACCACCGGCGCGGGCGCCGCCACCGCAAGGGGTTTGAGGTAATGGCCGGGCAGCTGATAGCCGAGCTCGAAAGTGGTGAAGAGCTTCTGCGTCGCGGCGACCGGACGCTGCACCAGCAGTTGCAGCCGGAACGGTTTCGCCGGATCGAAGCCCAGATCGGCGGGGATCTTGAACAGGTCGGCTTCGGTGAACCCCGGCGCGCCCTTGGCCCCCAGCGTGACCAGACGGCGATGGTCGTGGTCATGGAACCGCACCGTCACGTCGTCTTGCACCAGCACGATGCGGTCGAAGATGCCGCCGCGCACATAGCCCGAGCCCTTGAAGGAATAAAGCCCGTTCGCCGCGATCGCCACCGCGCTTTCGCCGGGCTTGAGCCAGGCTTGCAGGTTCGCCGCCTCGGCCGCGCCCAGCACCGCCTTGCCGATGCCGGGCACCGACACGAGCGCGAGGTTGAGGTCGATGAACGGCGTCTGCGGCGGCTCGCGCAGCGCATGGGGCACCGCGCGCGGATCGGGCAGCGCCGCGAAAGCCTCGTTCACCTGACCCACATCGAGCGAGAGCCGCCGCACCGTGCCATCGCCCAGCATCGCGAGCCACCCCTCGGGCGCCACGGCGGCGGGGTCGATCTCGGCCTTCGGGCCGGTGGCCTTTTCGGCACGCATGCCGCCAAGGCCGAGCGCGCGCGCGACCTTGATGCCCGAGCGCAGGATCGAATCGTCGATCACCATCACAGTGACGGTGGCGCCCGAAATGATCTGCAAATCATGCGCCGCGGCCTTGTCGATGGCGGCGCGGGTCAGGTCGACCCCCACATAAGAGCCCACGAGCGCCTTCACCTTGGCCTCGGGAATGCCAACCAGAACAATGGGTTCGGAGTGCTTGAGCAGCCGCGCGCCAAGCACCTTGCCGGCCATGTCGAGCGCCACCATCACATGGATGGGCTTGCCCGAATACCCGGTGGTGCCGACGAAATCGGAGGTGACGAAAGCCCAGCCGCGTTGCGTCGTGCCCTGCATCACCGGCGCCACCGCCAGATCGGGCTTTTGCGGGCCGAAGCTGTCGGCACCGGGAACCAGATCGGCTGGCGCGACCTGCGGCAGGTATTTTTCGAGAACCGTCGCCTCGGCCGCCGCGGGGCCTGCCAGCGCGAGGAAAAGCGCGCCGCACACCATCCATGCCAGGGCGAAGATATGAGAACATCTGTGCATCAGGAGATCATCCGGTCAGGGGCCGCGCGCGGGGGGCCGCGGGCAGCGGGGGCGGGATCGGGCAGGCCGGGCAATTCCACCGCGGCGGCGATCCAGAGCGGGTCGAAACGGGTGTCGAGCGCGCGCGTCGCGGCGAGGCGCTCGGGCAGCACCGCGCCGGAACCGGCGGCGAGGCAATCGGGGCAGGCGTCGCAACGGCCGGGGCCCGAACCCGAGGCGGGACCGGGGGCGGGGTTGCCCGCGGCATCGAGCCAGAGGGTCTCGGTGCCGCCGCCGCTGGCGCAGATCACCATCGGGCGCAGCCCCGCTTGCTCCGCGCAGGCCGCAGCCCCCCAAGCCCCCGTGAGCGCCAGAGCCAGGCAAAGGCTCAGGCGCAGGGCCATGGCTAGGGCCGGGGCGGCCAGCGGCGAAATTCGCCGCGAAAGGGGCGCGGTGCAGGTCATGATCTCTCCCTAAGCACCGAGCCTACCCCCGGCCTTGATTTAAGTCATGTAGAATATCCTTTTTAATCCACCTCGACCCGAGGCCGATTTCAGGTAAGAATATCTGCATCTTGAGAGGGGTGGCCCGTGCGCCTGACGACCTTTACCGATTATGCCTTGCGGCTGTTGATCTACACGGCGGCGAGGTCGGGCGAGCGGGTGACGATCGACGAGGTCGCGGAGTGGTTCGCGATCTCGCGCGCGCATGTGAAGAAGGTGGTGCTGACGCTGTCGCGCGCGGGGTTTCTGGTTTCGAGCAAGGGGCGCCACGGCGGATTCGTGCTGGCGCGCGCGCCCGAAGCGATCAATCTGGCCGATCTGGTGAGCGTGACCGAGCCCGATTTCGGGCTTTTCGAATGCTATCTGAGCGGCAATGCCTGCCGGATCTCGCGCCCCTGTCGGCTGCCGAACGTGGCGAACGAGGCGCTCGATGCGTTCTTGGCCGTGCTGGGCAAATACACGCTCGCCGATGCGATGGTGCGGCCGAAATACTTCCTTGCGCAGGCGCCCGACGGGCCGCAACCTTTGCGTGGTCTGTCACAGGCCCCGCCCGATACCGCCGAGGCCCCGGCAGAGCGGTCGGGCAGCGGTCAGGACGCCTGAGCGCCGCGCCACGCCAAGGGCAGTCGGGCATGGCTCTGCGCCAACCTGCCGAGCACAACGACGACCGCGCCGCTCCAGCGCCCGCCCCTCGCGCCGCCGATGCCCGGTGCTCTCTCTGAAGCGCGCTCCAACGACTGCTATAGCTGTTTGCCGCGGGTGCAGTGCCGCAATATCACCGACCGCTCTCCGCCCTCCCCGAACCGGGGTTCCTTGCCACGCTTGCGCCCGTCTGGCGCCCCTTTCCCGCGGAGCGGTGCCCGGATAATGTTGCCGAATGTCGAAGAAGTATGGCCGCACCTTTCATTTGCCGATCTCGCCCGGCGCCAGCAGCGACGACAAGATCATGACCTCGCTCGAGGGGTTGATCTGCGACGATCTGGTGATCACCGAAAAGATGGATGGCGAGAACACCACGCTGCACCGCGGCGGTTGCCATGCGCGCAGCCCCGACAGCCGCAACCACCCCTCGCGCGACTGGCTCAAGGCCTTTGCCGCGGGCATCTCGCCGCAACTGGCCGAGGGCGAGCGGATCGTCGGCGAGAACCTTTATGCGCGCCATTCGGTGGGCTATGACGCGCTGCCCGCGTGGTTTCTGGGCTTTGCCTGGATCCTCGACGACGAGGTGCAGCCCTGGGATTTGACGCTGATGCGGTTCGAGGAATTGGGCATCACCCCGGTGCCGACGCTTTGGCGCGGACCTTGGCGGGCGGGGCTATTCGAGACCATCGCGGCGGGGCTTGATCTGGCCCGGCAGGAGGGTTTCGTCGTGCGCGTGGCGGGGGCTTTCCCCGAAGCCGAGATGCCGCGCCGGATGGGCAAATATGTCCGCGCGGGCCATGTGCAAAGCGAAACGCACTGGATGCAGGCGGCGCTTGTGCCGAACGGGCTGAAGAGCGCATGAGGACCGGACGCGCGGCCCTGCATCTGGCGCTCGCCGCTGTTCTGACGGTGCTGACGCAGCTGGGCGGGCTGGCGTGGCTGATCAGCCGTTTGTTTCGCCGCAAGTTCCTTGCCTTTGCGCTGCTTTATGGCGGGCTTTGGCTGGGCGCGCTGATGATCGCGCCGCTGTTCGGGCGGGTGCCGATCGCCTGTCACGGCGACGGCCCGTTGGTGATGCGGTCGTGGGTCTTCTGCCTTGCGAACCGCAATTACGTCGCCCCCGATCTCAAATCCGCCGCCGAGGACATGGCGTCCGAGATGGCGCAGACCCATCCCGGCACCGTGACCCTTGCGCTGGATGGCAACTTCCCGTTTCTGAACGGATTTCCGCTTTTGCCGCATCTGTCGCACAAGGATGGCCGCAAGCTTGATCTTGCGCTTTATTACGCCGATCACGGCCGCTACCTGCCGGGGCAAACTCGCTCGCCCTTGGGCTATTTCGCCTTCGAGCCGGGGCCAGGCACCTGCCCGCCGCGCTTTCCAACGCTGCGCTGGGATCTGCCCTGGCTGCAACCGCTCTGGCCCGACTATGCCCCCGAGCCCGAACGGATGCGCCTTGCGCTGCGGCTTTTGTCGCGCGATCCGCGGATCGGCAAGGTTTTCCTTGAACCGCATCTGGCGGCGAAATTCGGGTCCGGCGCGGCGAAGATCCGCTTTCAGGGCTGCGCCGCCGCCCGGCATGTCGATCACATCCACATTCAGCTGTAAGGCCGGTTTTCCGCTTGCTCAGCTGACGGGTTTGGCCAGCGATGTCAGCCGCCGGGTCAGCGCCACAACGGCCAACCGCGCTAGGTCTCGGGCAAGCCGACTTTTGCAGCGCCTTGGACGAACGGCATCAATGCACAGGGAGCCGCCGTAGCAGAGCCCCGGCACCAAGCTGCGCAGGTCCACGTGCGGCCCTTACCGGCCGGTCGGCCCTTCCAGCTGATGCCGCGACAGCGGCCGCTCGATCGCGCCGCAGCGTAAGGCCGAGCAGCCCATTCCGGCCCCTTTTGCGCGATGCAGCATTGCTGCGGGCCCGATCAAGAGGGTGGGCTTGCAGCATGTGAAGTTGTTGCCTTGCATCTGAAGAGCACCGGGATAGCAGACGCGCGGCTCCGTCCTCGGAACGGTTTCGATGTGAGGATCGCGATGGGCTACTCGGTTTCTACGTGAAGGGTACTTTGACCGTCTCCTTGACCGCGCCAACGACGTCCTGCCACTGGAAGATGGCTGCCATTGTCAATGCGCTCGGCTGACGTTCCGACTGTCGATGCCCGCCACGGGCGTCGCGTAGAGGTCGATCCTCTCAGCCTCCGGTGTGGTTCATGCCGCGCGCCATTTGCCCGGCGACGGCGCAGGGGCCGTAGCCAAAGGCATGGCCCGCGGGTTTGCGTGCAATCGCGGCGCGGATCTCGCGCGCCAGCGCCGCGCCCTCGATGCCCGCGCGCAGGACGGGGCGAAGGTCGGTAGACCCTTCCTGCCCAAGGCAGGTGTAAAGCTCGCCCTTGCAGGTCAGGCGCACGCGGTTGCAACTGTTGCAGAAATTGTGGCTGAGCGGCGAGATGAAGCCGATCCGCTGCCCGGTTTCGGCCAGTGTCACATAGCGCGCGGGGCCGCCGGTGCTCAGAGCGCTGTCGATCAGCCGGAACCGGGTTTCCAGATGCGCGCGGACCTCATCGAGCGGCCAGAACTGGTCAAGCCGCGTGCCTGCGGGAATGTCGCCCATCGGCATCAGCTCGATGAAGGTCAGATCGCAGCCGTGACCCGCCGCCCAGTCGGTCAGCGCGAAGATCTCGTCGTCGTTCACGCCCTTCAACGCCATCGCATTGAGCTTCACCCGCAGCCCCGCGGCCTGCGCGGCGGCGATACCGTCGAAGACCTGCCCGATCCGGCCGAGCCGGGTCAGGCGGGTGTATTTCTGCGCGTCTAAAGTATCGAGCGAGACATTGACCCGCTTCACCCCGCACGCGGCCAGCGCCTGCGCATGGCGGGCGAGCTGCGTGCCATTCGTGGTCAGGGTGAGTTCATCGAGCCGCCCGGCCCGCAGATGCGCCCCCATCGCGGCGAAGAAGCTGAGGATGTTGCGCCGCACCAGAGGCTCGCCCCCGGTCACCCGCAGCTTGCGCACGCCAAGCGTGACGAAGGCCGAGCAGAGCCGGTCGAGTTCCTCAAGGCTCAGCACCTGATTGCGCGGCAGGAAGGTCACGTCTTCCTTCATGCAGTAGGAACAGCGCAGATCGCAGCGGTCGGTGACCGAAACCCGCAGGTAACGCACATCACGGCCGAAGCCGTCACAAAGCGGCGTGCCCATCGTTCTTGCCTTCCTCGAGCCAGCCCAGCAGCGCCTCGGGCGACGCATCGAGCCGCTGCGCGAACCCCGCCCCGAACTCTGCGAAAGCGGCCGCGTTCAACCCGTTCAGCCCCACCACGACCGGCACACCCTGCGCCAAAGCCTCGCCGATCAGCGCGCGAAACCCGCGCCCCTCGGCCTCATGCTTGCCGAACTTGTTCACGACCAGCAGATCGGCGCCCGCGGCCAGCGCGGTCTCGGTCCGCGCCACGGCCTCTTCGAGCGCGGCGGGATCGAGCCTGCAGCCCTGCGAACCCGTTCCCAGATCTTGCGAGATCCGCAAGACCGGACCGCCCGGCAGCACCGTCACATCCATGTCGCACCGCCCGGTGCCGGGATTGTCGGTGTTCACCTGCACCGTGCCGATCACCCGCAGGCCGCGCGACCGCGCCGCTTCGGCGAAGCCCGCCAGAAGCCGGTTCGTCGCGCCGCCCTCGGCCTGCAGATATGCCAGTCGCATCCCGTCCTCTCAGTTCGTCGTCTTCAGATAGCCGTCGATCGCGGCCGCATCGACCGGTTTCGGCGCCGGGATCGCCCCCTCGGCCTGCAACCGCTCGACCACGCCGCGATAGGCGGTCAGGTAATTGTCGGGCAGATCATGCGCGATCCCCTGATGGCAGTCGATGCAGGTCATGCCCTGATCGAGCGCCTTCTGATGGTTCTCGGCGGCGCGGTTTTCCTGCAGCGTGAAGTCCATGTAAACAAGGCTGTGGCAGTTGCGGCAGGCTTGGCTGTCATTGCGCTTCATCCGCTCCCATTCGTGTTTCGCCAGTTCGATGCGGCGGTCAACGAACTTGTCGCGCGTCCAGATCGAGCCCGAGATGAAATGGCCGTAAAGCTCTTTCGAGGCTTGGATCTTGCGGATCATCTTCGGCCCCCATTCCTTCGGCACGTGGCAATCCGGGCAGGTCGCCCGCACCCCCGAGGCGTTGTTCTGATGCACAGATCCTTGATATTCCGCGTAAACATTCTCGCGCATCTCGTGGCACGAGGTGCAGAAGGTCTCGTTGTTGGTCATCTCGAGCGCGGTGTGAAAGCCCCCCCAGAACAGAATCCCGGTGCCAAAGCCCACGATCAGCAGCACGCCGAGCGAGATCGCGGCGGGCGGGCTCCAGAGCAGGGTCCAGAAACGGCGGAACAGACCGGGTTTCGGATCGGTGGTGTCGGTCATGATATGCTCCCTTGCCCCGGTTACTCTTCCGAGCCCTTGAAAAGGTTGTCGACAAGCGCGGGCGCATCGACCTGCGGCACGTGGCACTGATTGCAGAACCAGCGCCGTGGTGCGACGGTGTCGGTCTGCACGCCGTCGCGGCTGGTGTAATGCGTCATCGACAGCGTCGGCGCGCGGCGGTCGGCGGCGTTTTTCCAGTCGTGGCAGGCGAGGCATTCGTTCGCATGCAGGTCGATCTGATATTTCTCGATCGTGTGCGGAATGATCGGCGGCTGGGCGCGGTAGTTGCGGTTCTTGCGGCCTTCTTCCTGATGATAGACCGGGTTCACCGTCACCTGCGTTTCGGGATCGACGCCGCGAATGGAGTTGACGGTGGCGGTCTCGGGGGCCGTGGCGAGGGTGGATTGCGCGGCGGCAAACCCCGCGAGGCTGGCCGTGGCAGCCGCAAGGAGGGCGCTGATCAGAATGGCTTTTTTCATGGCTGGGGCTCCGTGAGGCGTGATTTCGAGGCGACGCGGCCCGGCGCGGGTGTGGCGTCGAAACGATGGGTGAAGCGGAAGACGTCAAGATCGCAGACGTCGATGCAGCGGCCGCAATTGGTGCAGTCGCGCGAGAGGATCAGGGGCGTGCTGCCGGTCGCGCCGCGCAGCGCGGGGGTCAGAACCTGCGGCTCGGGGCAGACGGTGAAGCAGTCCATGCAATCGTCGCAGACGGCGCGGGCGCGGGCGGAAACGCGCAGCACCGGCTTGCGGCCGATCTGGCCATAGAAGGCGCCGACCGGGCACAGATGCCCGCACCAGCCGTGCCGCGAGACGAAAAGGTCGAACAGGAAGACGGCCAGCACAAAGGTCCAGCCAAAGCCGATCCCGAAAACGAGGCCCCTGTGCAGCAGGCTGATCGGATTGACGAATTCCCAAGCGACGGTGCCGGTTGCGGCCGAAACGGCCAGCACGGTGACCATCAGCCAGAGCCGCGTCGTGCGCGCTGGCTGCCAGCCTTTCGGCAGGTTCAGCCGCCGGTGAGCCCAATGCGCGACATCGGTCACCGGGTTGATCGGGCAGACCCAGGAACAATAGACCCGCCCGCCGATCAGCGCATAGGTGACGGTGACGATCGCCGCGCCGATCAGCGCCGTCGTGGCGGGGATGTGCCCTGCTGCCAGCGATTGCAGGATCACGAAGGGGTCGGAGAGCGGCAGCACATCGAGCGTCACCGATCCGGTCAGATTGCCCTTGGCGATCCAGAGGCCGAACCACGGACCCGAGAGGAACAGCATCAGAAAGCCAAGCTGCGACAGGCGGCGGGTGATCAGCCATTTCTGCGCAGCCAACCGGCCTTTCGGGGCGCTCATGGTTTGCCCCCCGGAAGTTTGAAGGCGGGGGCGAAATCACCCGCGCCTTCGGGCGCAAAGCCGCCCGGCGTCGCCAGATTGTCGGTGCCGGGGCCGGGCAGTCGGTCGGGCAGATCGACGATGCCTTCGACCACCGGGGCGCCCTTGTCCTGCATCTCCTCCCAGCCCAGCCGATAGTGATCCGAGGCCACGCCGCGGGCCAGATGCAGCGGCAAAACCTTGATCGTTGCCTCGGGCAGGACGCAGCTTTTCTCGCATTTGCCGCAGCCGGTGCAGAACTCGGCATGGACCACGGGCAGGAAGATCGCATGATGGCCCGAGCGCGGATTGTGCCGCATTTCCAACGTGATTGCCTGATCGATCACGGGGCAGACGCGATAGCAGACATCGCAGCGCAGCCCCAGCGCATTCAGGCAATGTTCCTCATCGACCAGCACCGCGACGCCCATTTTCGCGTCTCCGATGTCGGTCAGGCCAGGGTCCAGCGCCCCGGTCGGGCAGGCGGCGACGCAGGGGATGTCTTCGCACATCTCGCAGGGGATCTCGCGGGCGGTAAAGAACGGCGTGCCGATCGCCACATCCTCGCCCGGGACCGCCAGGGTCAGCGTGTCATAGGGGCAGTCGCGCACACAAAGACCGCAGCGACTGCACGCGGCCAGAAAATCCGCCTCGGCTAAAGCCCCCGGCGGCCGCAAGGCCGTTGCGGGCAATGCCCCCGCGCGGCTGACGAAGCTCGCCAAAAGCGTTCCCGCCACCGCGCAGCCCGCCGCCATCCGGGCCGTTTCCGTCAGGAAACGGCGCCGGTCAAGCGACGAGGCAAAGCCGGGGGCGGGCATGGGTTTCTCCTTATCTCACAAGGGATTGGATCAGACGCGCTCGACCTTGACGGCGCATTTCTTGTAGTCGGTTTCCTTCGAGATCGGGCACGTCGCATCCAAGGTCAGCTGGTTGATCAGCTGCCCCTCGTCGAACCACGGCACGAAGACGAGCCCCTTCGGCGGCTTGTTGCGGCCCCGCGTCTCGATGCGGCTGACGATGGAACCGCGCCGCGAGGAGATTTTCACTTCCTGCCCGCGTTTCAGCCCCCGCGCCATCGCATCGTCGGGGTTCATGAACACCACCGCGGCCGGGAAGGCCTTGTGCAGCTCCGGCACACGGCGCGTCATCGAGCCCGAATGCCAGTGTTCCAGCACCCGGCCCGTCGAGAGCCAAAGGTCAAACTCGTCATCCGGGCTTTCGGGCGGCGCCTCGTAGGGGGCGAAGATGATCTTCGCCTTGCCGTCCTTGTTGCCGTAAAACTTCACGCCCTCGCCGGGCTTCACATAGGGGTCGTAGCCCTCGCGGAAGCGGTAAAGCGTTTCCTTGCCATCGACGACCGGCCAGCGCAGGCCGCGCGCCTGATGGTAGCTGTCGAAGGGTGCAAGGTCGTGGCCGTGGCCGCGCCCGAAGCTCGCATATTCCTCGAACAGGCCCTTTTGCAGATAGAAGCCGAAGTGGTTCGACTCGACGTTCTCGAAGCCCTTGTAGGTGTCCGACATCGGGAATTTGTTCACGACGCCATTGGCGAAGAGAACGTCATAAAGCGTCTTGCCGCGCAACTCGGGTTTCTGCGCGATCAGTTCCTCGGGCCAGACCTCCTCGACCTTGAAGCGCTTGGAAAACTCGACCAGCTGCCACAGATCCGACTTCGCCTCGCCCGGTGCCACCACCTGCTGGCGCCAGAATTGCGTGCGCCGCTCGGCGTTGCCGTAAGCCCCCTCTTTTTCCACCCACATCGCGGTCGGCAGGATCAGGTCGGCGGCCATCGCGGTGATCGTCGGATAGGGGTCCGAGACGACGATGAAGTTTTCCGGGTTGCGATAGCCGGGCCAGGTCTCCTCGTTCATGTTGGCGGCGGCTTGCATGTTGTTGGTGCATTGCACCCAATAGGCGTTGATCTTGCCATCCTTCAGCAGCCGGTTTTGCAACACCGCATGGGCGCCGATCTTTTCGTTGATCGTGCCAGCGGGCAGGCCCCAAAGCTCCTCGGCATGTTTGCGGTGATCTTCGTTCGTCACCACCATGTCGGCGGGCAGACGATGCGCAAAGGTGCCGACCTCGCGCGCCGTGCCGCAGGCCGAGGGCTGCCCGGTGAGCGAGAAGGGCGAGTTGCCCGGTTCCGAGATTTTGCCGACCAGCAGGTGGATGTTGTAGCACAGCGAATTCGCCCAACTCCCCCGCGTGTGCTGGTTGAACCCCATTGTCCAGAGGCTCATCACCTTGCGATTGGGGTCGGCATATTGTTCGGCCAGCTTGATCAGGCTTTCGGCAGGCACGCCCGACAATTCCGAGACATATTCCACGGTGTAGGCCGCGACCGAGGCCTTGTAGGTCTCGAAATCGATCGGATCCATCTTGCCGGTGGTCTTCGGGTCCACGCCTTCTTCCAGCGGATGGGTCGGGCGCAGACCGTAACCGATGTCGGTCTGGGTCTTGGAAAACACCGTATGCGCGTTGACGAAATCCCAGTTCACCCGGTTCGTGGTGATGATGTGGTTGGCGATGAAGTTCAGGATCGCAAGGTCGGTCTGCGGCTTGAACACCATCCCGTTGTCGGCGAGTTCAAAGCTGCGGTGCTCATAGGTCGAAAGCACATGCACCTGCGCATCGGGCTTAGTCAGCCGCGTGTCGGTCAGGCGCGACCACAGGATCGGGTGCATCTCGGCCATGTTCGAGCCCCAGAGCACAAACGTGTCGGCCTGTTCGAAATCATCATAGCAGCCCATCGGCTCGTCGATGCCGAAGGTGCGCATGAAGCCTGCCACGGCCGAGGCCATGCAATGACGCGCATTCGGGTCGAGGTTGTTCGAGCGGAACCCGGCCTTCATCAGCTTGACCGCGGCGTATCCCTCCCAGATTGTCCACTGGCCCGAGCCGAACATGCCGATGCCGTCCGGCCCCTTGGCCTTCAGCGTCGCCTTCCATTTCTCGGCCATGATGTCGAAGGCTTCATCCCAGCTGACGGGGGTGAATTCGCCTTCCTTGTCGTAGACGCCATTCGTCTTGCGCAGCATCGGTTGCGTCAGGCGGTCCTTGCCATACATGATCTTCGACAGGAAATAGCCCTTGATGCAGTTCAGCCCCCGGTTCACCGCGGCTTCCGGGTCGCCTTGGGTGGCGACGACGCGGCCATCCTTGGTTCCGACCAGCACCGAACAGCCGGTGCCGCAAAAGCGGCAGGCGGCCTTGTCCCAGCGGATGTCGGCATCGCCCGTCTGTGCAAGGGCTGGCAACGGAATGCCCGCAGCGGCGGCGGTTGCGGCGGCGGCGGTGGCCTTGAGCAGGCTGCGGCGAGAGGGGGTCAGCGTCATGGCGGGTCTCCGGGATCAGGCGGCGGTTGCGCGCGGCGCGTCGTCGTCGAGCGCCTCGAAATGGTGGTAGGTCAGGGTCACGCCGAGCACGCCGGGGATCTGGTGCAGGTCCATGATGATGTCGGCGGCGCGGCGCTCGGGCGTATCCTCGACGGTCACGACAAGGCGGCCGCGATCTTCGGCATGGACCTCGCAACCCGCGGAGGCGGCAATTGCGACCCGGGCCGCGGGGGCAAGGGCGGGGGCGGTCTGGATCAGACAGCCACAGATGTTGTGCATGATGCAGGCTCCGCTGTGGGGATGGGGGAAAGGGCAAGCGCCCCTGCTGGGCAGGGCGCGATGCAGGCGCCGCAGCCGGTGCAGGCGGCGGGATCGATGGTCGGCGTCGCACGCCCGCCAAGGGCGGGGCGGAAGCGGATCGCAGCGGCGTCGCATTGGTCTTCGCAGATCCGGCAGCCGGTGCCCGCGCTTGACAGGCACCCCGCGCCCACCGCGACGCGCCAGGGGAAGGGAAACCCCGGCTGCAACGCCCCGGGGGCGCAGGATGTGGTGCAGGCGCCGCAAAACGTGCAGCCGCCAATCCGCAGGTCCAGAACCGGAAATCCTTCGCCATCGCGCAGGATGATCCCCGGCGGGCAGGCGCGGGCACAGTCTCCGCATTGCGTGCAGTCGCGCACGAATGTCGCCCCAGCCCCCGGCGGGCGCGGCAGAGTTTCCGCCCGCATCCGGCCCCGCAGCAGGTTGCGACGGTTGAACGCCCCCGCCTGCGGGCCCTGTGTCGAAGGGGATGGGGTCAAACCCGGTGTCATTGCGACCTCGTTGCGCTTGCCCGCATCATCACGCTTCGGTGATCTGCTGCCTTGACTTTGGTTAGGCGGGCGGCGTCTTTCGCCACCTCTGACTTCCGCTCGCCAAGTGGTCTTGCGATATCCCGGTCAAGGAGAGTGCCGCCGATGAAACCCGATGCCGACCGGATCGCCCGAAAATCCCTGCTTCTGGGCAATGTGCCGAAACCGGCGCAGGATCTGATCCTCGCCACGGCGCGCGAGCGGGCCTTTGATCGCGGCGCGACAATCTTCCTGCAGGGCGAAGAGGCGAACTCGGTCTATGTCGTGGTCGAGGGCTGGGTGAAGCTTTACCGCGTCGCGCCGAACGGCTCGGAGGCGGTGGTGAGCGTCTTTACCCGCGGCGACAGTTTTGGCGAGGCGGTGGCCTTTACCGGCGGCAGCTATCCGGTTTCCGCCGAAGCCGCGACCGATGTCGTGCTGGTGCGGATCGAGACGGCGGAAATCCTGCGCCTGATCGAGCGGCAGCCGGGGTTGGCGGTGTCGCTTCTGGCCGCGACCTTCGCGCATCTGCACCGGCTGGTGGGGCAGATCGAGCAGCTGAAGGCACGCTCGGGGGCGCAGCGCGTGGCGGAATTCCTGCTGGAACATGCAACCGAGGAGCGCGGCCCCTGTGCCGTCGTGCTGCCCTATGACAAGGTGCTGATTGCCGGGCGTCTGGGGATGAAGCCGGAAAGCCTGAGCCGCGCCTTTGCGCGGTTGCGTGAAAAGGGCGTGCAGGTGCGTCAGTCGGTGGCGGAAATCGAGGAGGTCGCGGTACTGCGCGACTATGTCGAGGAAGACCCCGGCCTGTCTTGGTCGCGCTAGGCCGGGATCAGCGCAAAACCTGCCGCAAGCATCAGGAAAATCGCCAGCCCAAGGCTGAAGCCGCGCGCGATTGCAGGCACGCGGGCAAGGTGCAGATAGCGGCGCAGGATCAGTTCGGCCTTGACCCAGGCCAGCGCCAGCACGGCCAGCGCGAAGGCCCGGCCGGTCAGACCCGAGGCCGCCAGTGCGGTGGAGGCGAGCGACGCCGCGATCAGCGCGGTCCAGGTACGGGTCAGGCTCATAGCAGATAGATCACCGGGAACAGCAGCACCCAGACCAGATCGACCATGTGCCAGAACGCGACCCCGGTTTCGACGGCGCGGGGGCGAGCAGCCGTGGCTACCAGCGCCAGCACAAGAATGCCCGCCGCGACATGGGCGGCGTGAAAGCCCGTAAGCAGCAGATGGAAGGTAAAGAACGGATGCGTCTCGGTTCCGATGCCTTGGGCGAAAAGATCTTTGTATTCCGAAGCCTTGAGGACAAGAAAGATCCCCCCCAACGCCGAGGCCGCCGCAAGGCATAGCCGCAACCGGATCACCCGCCCGGCCTCGGCCGCCTGCACGCCAAGCGCCGCGAGCCAGCCCGAAGTGACGAGCACAAGCGTGTTCACCCCGGCGCCGGTGCGGTGCAGGTGGCTTTGGGCTTCGGCAAAACCTGCCGGATCGGTCAGGCGCACGGCCAGAAAGGCGAGCATCCCCGCGCCGAAGACCAGCAGTTCCGAGACGATCAGCACCCAGATCATCAGATCGCCGGGCAGATCGTCGATCGACGAATCCGCGTTCATGCGCCCACCAGATGGCGCCAGATCTCGGGCAGCGCTGCCGTCAGGTGATCGGCATGGGGGATCACCGCAAAGCCGCCTTGGCCAAAGATGCGGGCAAAGGACGCCTTCGCCTCGCGCTCGACGGTGATGCCAAAGACCGATTGCCCGGCCATTCGCGCCTCGCGCACAGCCATGCGGCTGTCTTCAAGACCGTGGCGGCCCTCGTAATGGTCAAGGTCATTCGGTTTGCCGTCGGTGATGACCAAGAGCAGTCGCCGTTTGCGCCCCTGTTGGGCGAGGCCCGCCGAGGCATGGCGGACCGCGGCGCCCAGACGGGTATAGAAACCGGGGCGCAGACCGGCGATGCGAGCTTCGACCGCTGGCCCCATCTTCTCGCCGAAGTCCTTGCAGGTGAGCAGGAAAACCCGGTCGCGCTTGAGCGAGGAAAAGGCGTTGATCGCAACATCGTCGCCCGTGGCATCCAGACCCCAGGCCAAGGCGGCCAAGGCCTCGCGTTCAATGTCGATCACCGCCCGGCCCGCCACCGCGCTTTCGGTGGAGCGGGACACGTCAAGCAGGATCGACACCGCCAGATCGCGCCTTTGCGGCCGCGATTGCTTCCACAGTCGCGCCGAAGCCGTGCCCGTCGCGCGCAGATCGGTGGCGGCACGGACGGTGGCTTCAAGGTCGATCTCGTCGCCGTCGAGATGCCCGGTGGTGAAGATCCGCCCGGGCCGCAGCGCCTCGAACTGCGCGCGCACGGCGCGGATTCGGCGCGCGGAGGCCTGATCTGTGCGAAAGGCGGGGGGCGTTCCGCTGGGCTCGGCATGGCTTGCAAGCACGACGCAATGATCGGGCAGATAGCGACCCGACCGCACCTCCCATTCCGGGTAAAGATGGCGGCCAGAAAGCCGTTCTCGCGCGGCATCCTCGGGGGCAAGGTCCAGATGCAGCTTCAACCGCGTGGCCGGTGCCTTGGAAATCTGGCCAAGCCCCAGTTCTTCCTGATCGTCCGCGGCCTTTTTCGCGTCGTCGTTTTCGTCATCCTCGACCCGGCGGTTGAGGTTGAGAAACTCGGCCCAGGACAGGATCGCTTCGAACTTGTGCAGGATGAAACTGTCGGCGCGTTCCGCCTGATCGGCTTTGTGGCGCCGGGCGCGGTGGGTTTTTTCCTCTCCGCTTGTCGCCTCATCAGCCGGGGCGGCATCGCGGGTTTCGACGCCGGAACCGTCCGACAGGGTCAGGGGCCGCAGATCGGGCCAAAGCGTGACCGGGCGGGCCAGGCGGTAGCTGCGGGGGGCTTTTGCGGGCAGGTCAAGGGCCAGTGCGGGCAAGGGGGAGGTGTCGCCCAGTTCCGCGCGGATCAGGGCTTCCACCGCGGCTTCAACGGGCGGCAGCGCGGGGCGGGGTCGCGTGGCCAAGGTGGCGGCGCAGAGATCGGCGTAAAGGGGCGCAAGGCCCGGGGCTTCGGAAAGCGTCGCCGCGACCATGGCGCGGGCCGTGGCGATCCGGGACAGATCGGCCGCCAGCGGGTCTTCGGGCGGTGTTTGCGGCGCAGGGGCAAGGGCGGCGCAGGCGGCCAGCCAAAGGTAAGTGGCGGCGTTGGCTTCTCGCGCCGGGAAAAGGGCAAGCGAGGCCGGAAGCCGCAAGGCCTCGCCATCGAAGGAAGCGCGGGGGGTGGCTTCGGCCTCGACCCCCAGACGGCGGCGGAAGGACAGCCGGTGGCGGCTGGTTTCCTCGGCCACCGGGCGGATCTCGGTGGCGGGCGCGCCGCCGAGACCGCGATACAGCACGGCGAGCCGCCCAGCGACCTCGGTCAGATCGACCCTTGCCGCGTCATGCGAAACGGGCGCATCCAGCCCCAAGGCGAAGCGGTGCCACAACTTGCCGACGCTTTCCTCGGGCTCCCAGGGTTCGAAATCGATCCGGGTCATGGCGTTACCCGAACACTGCGGCCACAAGGTCGCGCAACCCGCGTTTCACGTCGGCATCGTCAGAGAGCGGCTCGATCATCGCCGCCTCGATGGCGCGATCGACCCCCATTCCTTGCGCGATCAGCGTGGCCGCATAGACGACCAACCGGGTCGAAACACCTTCCTCCAGATCCTGCCCCTTGAGCCCGCGCAGCTTGCCCGCAAGGCGGACCAGACCGGCGCAGCGATCCTCGGGCAGGCCGGATTCCTGTGCCACGATGCGGGTTTCCAGAGCCGGGGCCGGAAAGTCGAAATCGAGCGCAACGAACCGTTGCCGTGTCGAAGGTTTCAGCGTTTTCAGCACGTTCTGATAGCCGGGGTTGTAAGACGCCACCAGCATGAAGCCCGGGGCAGCCTGCAACTCCTCGCCGGTTCGGTCGATGGGCAGGATGCGACGATCGTCGGTCAGCGGGTGCAGCACCACGGTCACGTCCTTGCGGGCCTCGACCACCTCGTCAAGGTAACAGATCGCCCCTTCGCGCACGGCACGGGTCAGCGGGCCATCTACCCAGACGGTTTCCCCGCCTTTCAGAAGATAGCGCCCGATGAGGTCAGCCGCGGACAGGTCGTCGTGACAGGCGACGGTGTAAAGCGGGCGGTTCAGCCGCGCCGCCATATGGGCGACGAAGCGGGTCTTGCCGACGCCGGTCGGCCCTTTCAAAAGCACCGGCAGATCAGCGGTCGCGGCGGCGGCAAAGACCGTGCATTCATCGCCTTGCGGCAGGTAGAAGGGGGCCGAAGCCGCCCCCTCCAAGTCTGTGACATGTGCGTTCATCGGCATCACTCCGCGGCCACGGCACGGGCGACGACTTCACGGCGCGGCATCGCCAGCGCGTAGATGAAGAGGCCAGCGCCCAGCACCACCGCCACGCCCGAGCCAAAGCGCATGACATAGAACAGCCAAAGCTGATCCTGCACCTCCATGTAGGCCATGCCCATCACCCGTTGCAGATGGGTCTGCACCGTGCCCGCAAAGGTCAGCGTGAAGGTCATGAACACCATCCCGCCCGACATCAGCCAGAACGAGGCCATGTTGAGCACTTGGTTGTAAGGGTCACGCCCGCGCAGCATCGGGAAGGCATAGGACATGATCGCAAGGTTCAGCGAGACATAGGCGCCGAAGAAGGCCAGGTGGCCATGCGCGGCGGTGATCTGCGTGCCGTGTGTGTAGAAGTTCACCCCGTGCAGCGTGTGCAAGAAGCCCCAGACGCCCGCGCCAAAGAAGGCCAGCGTGGCGCAGCCCAGCGACCACAGCAGCGCCGCCTTGTTCGGGTGATCGCGGCGGCCCTTCCAGACCATGACAAAGGCGAAAGCCATCATCGCGAAGAAGGGGATCACCTCGAGTGACGAGAAGATCGAGCCGATCCACTGCCAATAGCCCGGCGTGCCGATCCAGTAGTAATGGTGCCCGGTGCCGAGTATGCCCGAAAACAGCGAGAGCGCCACGATGACGTAAAGCCACTTTTCCACCACTTCGCGGTCGACGCCGGTCAGTTTGAGCATCAGGTAGGCGAGGATCGCGGCCATGATCAGTTCCCACACGCCTTCGACCCACAGATGGACGACATACCACCAGTATTGCTTGTCCAGCGCGAGATTGCCGGGGTTGTAAAAGGCGAACAGGAACAACAGCGCCAGACCCCAGAGGCCGAGCAGCAGGATATTGGTGATCGCGGTCTTGCGCCCCTTCAGCACCGTCATCGAGACGTTGAAAAGGAAAATCAGCGCCGCGACGACGATGCCGCCCTTGACCCAAAGCGGCTGTTCCAGAAACTCGCGCCCGTCCTTGCCCAGAAGGATGTTTCCCTCAAACAGGTTGAAGGTGTAGGTCAGCACCGCGCCCAAGGTGCCCACCACAAGGATCGCCAGTTGCAGATAGGCAAGGAAGGGCGAATGAATCTCGCGTTCGCTTTCCTCGGGGATCAGGAAATAGGCGGCGCCGAAAAAGCCAAGGATCAGCCAGACAATGAGCGCATTGGTGTGCAGCATCCGGCCGATGTTGAAGGGCAGAAGTTCCGACAGGAAATTCGGCTGAACATAGATCCAGCCGATGATCAGGCCCATCAGCACCTGAATGGCGAAAAGGCCAAGCGCCGTGCCCATATAGGCGAGCGCAATTTTCTGGGTTTGGTATTTCATGGTCTTTCCCCCTCAGCCCGCGTCATTCGGCGGCCAGCCCTGGGTGTCGATCGTGTCCACCCAAAGCAGAAAATCGGCGAGGTCTTGATATTGCGCGTCGGTCAGGTCGAAATGCGGCATCTGCCGCCGCCCCTCGACGCCCGAGGGCATCGCACCCATCCAGGCCGCCAGCGCATCCTTGGCGCCCGCATGATCGCCCGGTTCAATGCCCCAGCGCGTCATCACATTCGACAGCTCCGGGGCGAAATAGGCGCCCTCGCCGATGATCGTGTGGCAGTCGATGCAGGCCTTTTGTTCCCAGATCCGCTTGCCCGCGACGACCGAGGGCGTCAGCGTTTCGGCATTGGTGGAGGTGGTGACGATGTAGCGGTGACTCTGGGCCGACAGGCCCAGAAAGATCGCAATGAAGAACAGTGATCCGCCATAAAATATGTTGCGGGCCATGCTCTTGGTCATGGTTTCGCGCATTGCGCCGTCCCTTCAGAGGTTTCTTGGGTGACGTCACCAAGCCAGCCGGAAGGGTGACTCGCCTTAACGAAAGTCAATCACTCAGGAATTCGGCGCGGCCCCAGAAGGGCGGGGGCCAGCGCGATCAGGTAAAGTGCGAAAGCCAGCGCCCAGAGCGTCGCGGCAAGGATCGTGCCGGGGTAATAAAGCGCCAACGGCCCGACGGCGGCGGCCCAGCGGATCAGCGCGGCAAGCGGGATCAGCGCATAGGCCAGCGCGACCGGGAAGGGGGCCCGAAGCGCGCGGCCAGTATGGCCCAGCGTGGCGCGGCTCATCACCGCCATCACCATCGTACCGATGCCGCCGACGGCGGAAAAATGCATCGCGCCGATCTCGGATCCGATGCCGAAGGCGGCCAAGCCCTGCAACAGCGCGCCAAGGCCCACAAGCGCCATGGCGCCATGCAGCACCGCCAGAATCGGTTCCCCCCGAACCGCCCAGCCTTGCCAGCGCGCAATGCGGAACAGCTGCGCTACGCCCAATGTCAGTTCGGCCGTGCCGATCACCGCATCAGGCAGGCCAAGGGTGATCGCCACGGCGGCACTGATCGCGGCGGCAAGGGTGGTGCGTTCCAGCATGGGTAGGCTGACCGGCAGGCCGGGGGCTTTCGACGTGCCAAGGTCGGGGGCGGCCCCGGCCAGCATAGCCTTGCGCGCCAGCGCGTTGCGGGTAAAGGCCGGGGTGATGCGCCCGCCGATGACGATGATCAGCGCGATCAGCGTGGCAATCGCCCCGTGCAGCCCGGCCGGGGCATCGCCGCCCGCCCAGCCCACCGCATCCAGCATCACCCGAAGTTGCGCCAGCCAGATCAGCCCGACCAGCGCCAGCACCATCAGATTGGCGGGTTTCGGTGCGGCCCGCAGCATGGCCCAGATCCGCGCCGCCAGAACCGGCAGGAACGCCAGCGCCAGCACCGCGGCCACCGGCCCCGGCACGATCCCCCAGAGCCACAGGCCCGCCCGCCCGGCCAGCCAAAGCGCCGCCGCCGGGATCAGGAAGCGCCGCCCCGCCGGGGGCGCGCCGGTCCAGTTCGGCACCGCGGTCAGCAGGAAGCCCGCTGCGGCGGCGGTGCCGAAACCGAAGATCATCTCGTGGCCGTGCCACCACTGCGGGGGCAGATCGGCGGGCAGATCCATCATTCCGCCCAAGCCATGCACGGCCAACCAAAGCCCCCAAACGAGCATCGCGACCGTGCCCCAAAGCCCGGCCAGCAGAAAAAACACACGGAAGCCTTCCGAGAAAAGGCGTTTGAGGGCAGTCATGACAGGTCCTTTCGCGATCAAGCCCCAACTTGCTGCAAAGCGCCCCGGCCCCCTTGATGAAAGTCAAGGATTGGCACTGCGCCGCGGGGCATCCCGGAAACGGGAAAGGTATTGGAGGCCCGCATGACGGCATCATCCCCCACAGCCGGCGGCGTCCGCCCCGAGGACGCGGAACCTTCAGATCGGTTGCCGCGCCTCTCGCGCCTTGGGCTGCTGCTCTATCCGTTCGTCACGGCGGCGGTGGCGATCAACCTGTTCATGCTCAGCCTCATGGGGCAATCACTTGGCTTTGCGGCGCTTTCTCCGACCGCGGCACTGCTTTGGGCACTGCCGCTGGGTCTTCACGCCAGTGTTCTTGCCGCGCGTTGGGTTCGAAGCTTGCTGGCGGAAGCGGGTGGGCTCTGACGCGACCGCTTCCAATAATCTGCGCATCGGTCGGAACGAGTGCCGTCGGGGCATCTTGTTTTCAACCGAGCCCCCAAGTGCCCAATTCTGACGGTCGGAAGAGAAGTCCTGCGCGCGAATTTCTTCGAGAGGGCGGGAATAGGCCCCTGTATTTCATTCTTGGAAGCTGCCTGGGCATGATCAAGAAATGTGCTGATCGGTTCCAATACGGAGCGTTCAAACGGCTGCTCCGGTGGGAATGGCCGGACGGTCGAAAGGCAGCTCGGGGCCCAGCTTACCGATCAGAGCAACCCGATCCCATGACGTTACAATTGCCCCTTTCTGCGCATCTTGCCGCGCCCGGGGCGCAGCGCGAACGGCGGCTATCGCCGGTTTCTGCGCCCGCAATGCCGCGAGATCAAGGTCGGCTCACCGCCCCCCGCGACGGCGCTAGGACTATCGCTGTGATCTGCACGAACGACGGCAAAGGGCTCCAGCGCGCTTGAGTAGCGGCTTCGTAGATCTAGGGCCTGTTGACGTTCACCGCAAACGAATGACGGTTGCGGCAATGGCGATGAACGCGGTGAAGCTGGTGTCGGTTTTGCAGCAGCGCGTGGCGATCCCTCTGTATTCCTTGAGCTTTCCGAAGAAGTTTTCGATCAAGTGGCGCCACTTGTAGGTGTCACGGTCAAATTCAGCTGGGAAGCGTCGGTTGGACTTGGGCGGTATCACCGCCTCGGTTGCCGCCTCGGCCAAGGCCTCGCGCAGCCAATTCGCGTCAAACGCCCGGTCCGCAAGCAGCTTTCCGCCCGAGAGCCGCGCGATGAGCGCCGCGGTGCCACGCAGATCATGGGCCTGGCCGGGCAGCAGGCGGAAGTCGATCAGGTTGCCAAGCGCATCGGTCAGCGCCATGATTTTCGTCGTCACGCCGCCGCGAGAGCGCCCGATGGCCTGGCTTTCAGTCCCCCTTTTGCGCCTTGGCCATGGCGGTGGACCTTGACGATGGTGCCATCGGCCATCACGTATTCAAAGTCCGCGTCTTCGGCTAACGCTTTGAACATGGTGTAGAATGCGTCGGCCTTCACCCAGCGGCGGAAGCGTTTGAACACGGTGTTCCACTTCCCGAATTCGGACGGCAGGTCGCGCCAAGGGCAGCCGGTTCGGGCGATCCAGAGCACCGCTTCGACGAAAAGCCGTGGATCGGGGCCGGTGCGTCCCGGATCGCACTCTCGGCCAAGGCAATGCGGAGCTATGGCGGCCCACTGGGTGTCGGTCAGAACGGTGCGGATCAAGTTTGCCTCCCCTGTTGGCAAGCTTGAATCAGACTGAACCCGATTTGGGAATCCTCAAACGTCAACAGACCCTAGCACGAAACACGGGAGACGTCCGAATTACCTCAGCCGCATGCGCGAGAGGCCTCTTCCTCTAATGCCGCCAGTTTTTCCCGCAGGCGGCGGGCCAAGAAATCTTCACTCGCCTGCCCTTCCGACATTCGGCGCATCTCGTCGATAGCCCATTGCCCCTGACCAACCCGGCTGCTGGCCGCCATGAGCTGCGACACCGCATCGTCGATATCAAGCGGGCTTGGCTCGTACCCACCACCGGCGAGCAGGTGCGCGATGGCATACAGTGCAACGCGCGCGGCAAAAGCGGGATCCTTCGCGCTGAAATCCCGCGCTGCGCGGACGAGGGTCGCGGGGGCTGCCTCGCTATCCGCGGCGCAGTCGAGCGCGATATCCAGATAACCGGCCGTCTTGGCGGCTGCGAACCATTTACCCCTTCGCCCTTGCCGCGCGACAAGATCCAGCAGCACCTCTCGGGGATCGCGATCAGGATAGCGCCTTACCAGATCGCGCCACATTGCGAGCCAGGTATTGCCGGCAGCCGAAGGCAGGCCGAAACGGCAATACGCCTCCTCCGTCCTGCCCTGCTTCTCTAGGATACTTTCGCAAAAACGTGCGATATCGCCGTAGTCCCAAGGTCGCTGATTGCCCTCAAGAAGGGCCTCGGCTCGGGCAAGTGCGTCATCCTCTCGCCCCTGACGCAGCAGGGCCTCGGCCGCGAATTTCTCATCGAACCAAAGCCGAGTCTTCTTCACAGCGAGCAGGGCAAGCAAATCGTCGAAACGCCCGGCCTCCAGTAGGCAAGAGAGCGTAAGGGTGGCCGTGGGGACATGGGAATAATGCTCATGATCCGACCACGCACGATGGATCAGATCGAGATCGAGGTCCGCATGAGCATTCTTTAACGCGGGGAAGGCGGCGATCTCGCCGAACCTATCCGAAATCGGCGCGAGGTAGTCCACGCCGTCCTCGAGGATCGCCGTGCGCAGCCGATCGAGCCACTTGGCGCGGGCTTTCTCGTCGGCGGGGGCATCGATCAGGATCGGCAGGAGTTTGTCCAGGATTAGCCGCACCGCCGAGCCAAGAGCGCCAGAGGATGTATCGATATGTTCGAAGGCGGGCCAGATCCGCTCGGCCAACACGACCACGCCCTCGGCTGCGGTAACCGGGTCGGTCCGGCGCAAGGCGATGATCTCGGCGCCCGCCGATTTCAGGCGCTCCGCCGCCTTCGCCGAACCACGCCAGCCGAAAGCGCCCGCACGCATGCCGGGCCTGAACGACCATACATGGGTCGGCTTGCGTGCCATTTATCACCTCTTCCGCCTATGCCGAACTATGGCACGGGGGAAGATGAGAATGAAGACAGGACACCGCCGACATACCACTTCCAGCACGTGTTGTCGTGTTTGCGTTGCCGTTTGGCTTGTTCGATGAAGCGGCAATCAGCCCCGGCGCGGAAATCTTCTTGCCCTCATTAGTGTTGTTTTGTATCGCAGAGCCATTATGGAGGGATTCGACGGTATGAAACACAGGGTCCGAACTGCGGCCGCTGCCGCAGCCATCAGCGTATCGAGCCTCGTAGGTTCGATCGCGCCGGCGCAGGCTTATCAGGTCGATTGCGCAATCTTGCTGTGCCTTGCAGGCGGTTGGCCAGCTTCGGCGCCCTGTGCGCATGCGCGGGCAGTTTTCATTCAAAGGATCACCCCCTGGCCGATCGAGCCGCCGCTACAAATCTGGCGCTGTCCGATGGGGGCCGCGTTCAACGCCCCTGCCCCTCTCTCGCCGCTGGAACGGTTGCACAAGGTTGCGTTTGGCAGCGCGTTTCAGACTCCGTTGCCTCTGGTTCGGGTGCAGTCTGACGAACAGGCTGACATCGATATCTCGGGAAACACCTTCGACTTTGTCCGAAGCATCCGCGTCTTTCACATCCAGTTCAGCCAGCGCACCAACCGTGACGGCGAGTGCATCACCTCAGACGCCACGCGGCTCGGTTCCTATGGAACCCAGGGTGATTATCACTGGGCGCGATCCAACGTGGCCAAAGTACCGAACGCGTCCAAGTTACCCGATACCGGGTATTGCAACCGTGTGAACTACCGCTCGGTCTTCGTCGATTGGCGCGATCACCAAGGAAACTACGGCTTCGAGGAAGTCCGCTACTGAACCTGCGATTGCCTACAGAATTTTGGCTCGCACCCGATGAACTTGCACCTTTTACCGTGCACCGAACCCAAAAGGGAAGCGACGCCAAGCCGTGAAGCCTGACGCCGCGTGAGATAGATCCCGTGAACAAGGGTCTTCTAGCGCACTGTCCAAACTTCCGCAACCAGCAAAGTTGTTTTGCTGGCAATAATGTTGTTTGCTTGCGGCTTGGCCTCGTCTCTTTCAGGAGACACCGACCATGGAACCCACAACCGGCCTGATCCTGCGGAGGATCACCCAGACCGAACTATCCGTTTCCGCCCACAAACTGGCAACTGTCATCCTTGATGCCATTTCATGGAAGGATGGTTTCAACGGCCTGCCGCGCGGGACAGCGGCTTTTACCCTCACCGATCTCGCAGCAAAAATGGGCATCTCGCGCCAGTACCTTACCGAATTGCTAAATGAACTCGGGGCATCCGGCTTGAAACTGCAGCGCGAGAAGCGCAACGGTAAGTTCGCGCCTTGGCTCTTTCGCTTCGCGGCTTTTGAAAACGAGGCAGCATCTCAAGATGCTGTGTCAGCCACAGGCGACACAACACTATCTAAAGAAAAAGTTAACAAAACTATATTTTCTGGGCAAATCACCATTGTCGCGGCGTCAAACGTCTTTCAAAATGGCTGGGCAGACGCGATCAACTCCGCCAAAAGGGCCCTGCCCTGCTGGAACGTCGATACGCAGTTGATCTGGGACCGTTTCATCGCGTTCAACCGGGCGCGCGGTAATGACAGGGTACCGGCGGGTTTCTTGCTTGGTTTCATGCGCCGATGGCGCACCTCGCCAAGCCCGGCCCCTCGTCCGGAAGCGCCATCTCTGCCACCGCGGGTGTTGGAACCGAAGGAGCAGGAGTTGCTCGATCGGATCAAGGCAGCTCCAACTTCGAATCGCCAGTTTCACGCGTCAGACCTGTGCCGTCTCATCGGACAAGCGGCCTATGAGGCCCGCATCCTCGAGGTCATTCGAGACTTCGGATGCCCGAGGTTCTCGGCCAGCCTCGCAGTGCACGGACAGGCTGTGCTGGCGGGTGAGATCAACCGGTGAGGATGCTGCTGGAGCGGGCTGATCGGCTCGGGCTGCTGGAGTGGCCGAGCTATGTTGCAATCACCCACGACATGTAAGGATTACAATGCTTTGGCCAGCGCCATGCTCAGAAACTATCCGCTCACCCAAAGGGGTTGATGATGCGAAGCTGGCCTTCTACCAGCAGACCATCTTGCATGTCCTCACTCCACAGCGTGGTACAGCCCGCAACCAAAGCGCTGGCCACGATCATCGCGTCGTAGATCGAGAAGCCGTAGCGTTCCGCCAAGGCGCGACCGACGTCATGGGTCTGAAGTGTTAGGTCTTCGACAGGGCACAAGGCACGCACGCCCTCGAGAAACGCCCCTGCTTCCTCCCAACTCAGGCCAGCCTTGCGGCGGCAGTTCACCAGCGCCTCGTTCAGGACCTGAACGCTGATCCGGGGCCCCTGCCCCAGGATGACCTCGGCGCGATCGGCCTTCGGGCTGTCGTCGAGCAGGTAAAGAACGACATTCGTGTCCGCGAACTCAGCGCTCATGCGTGGCGTCGCGGCTCAGGCGTTCTGCAGCGGGCAACTTGCCCCGGAAGCGGCGCAGCCCCGTCAGCACCTCATCCGCACGCGCCAGACGACGGACTCTGACTTGGCCGTCGTCCTTGATCAGGTCGATCTGATCGCCTTCCTTGAGGCCGAGTTCCCGGACAAGCTCCGCGGGCAAACGGACGGCAAGCGAGTTGCCCCATTTTGCGACCTGCATCGTGGCCTCCTGCGTGGATATACGATCAATAATGTATATCATTCTGGCTGCATGGGCAAGGGGTCCGATGCCGGAGAGTGCAGGATAGTACGCTAGGAACCCCGGATCGGCGGTTGACCCATTGGGGCGAAGCGGCGGCTTTGCTCAACCTTGATCTGGCGCAGACCGTGATCGCGGATTTGGGATTTGATGGAGGTCCCGGCCGATCCCGTGCTTTTGCGCGCTGCGCTGCGCCAGGCGATCCTCGATAATCGCGCTTGGGTGGAGTGAGCCGCTCTCGACAAGGATCGCCCTAGCCTGCATACAAGCAAATCGCTCGGCATCTAACCCACCGAGCTCGGAAGGTGGACCATGCTCATGAAGCCGCCTTGATGATGCCGTCGCACGGCGGGCGCGCCCTTTTTGGGCTACCACCCCAGTCGCTGCGGTGCGCTCGAGCGGCCGCTTCGGCGGCATTCGCCGGGAGGCGCGACCGGCGGCGTTGGGCCGGGTACGTCGCTTGCACAGCACGCGTCGTCCCGACCGCGATTCCATGAAGGCACCTAAAAAGGGTTCTCCAACATGGCTCCGGTCGGGGCGAAATCGCTGACATTCCCGGTCACGACCGTTGCGCCGTGGCGAAGCGCTGAGGCGGCGATCATGAGATCCGCGCCATTGTGTCCGACGGCGGCGGACAGCTGACCCCAAATCCGCGCATCCTCCGCCTCGAAAGGAAGCAGGCGGTCCGAAAACATCAGAACGGTGCGATCCAGCCAAACGCGAAGGTCTCGCGCAAAGTCCGGATCACGCGGTTCCTGCAAACGAATGCCGCGCTCGATCTCGCCCAGCGTGATGACGCTCAAAAAGAGATCCTGCTCCGCCTTTTCGCGCAGCCAAGCGGCCACCTTCGGGGCGCGGTCGGGACGACGCACAGCAGAAATGACATTCGTATCAAGGATGTACATCAGAAGTCTACATTGCGCGGGGCAACAGTGGCGCGGGGCACATCGCTACCAGGAAACGCCATCAGATGATCCGCAAAGCTCTCGCGCGCTTTCACCGCCCCGGCCAAAAGTCGTCGATAGTCCTCTACTGAAACAACCACCACCGCGGGTTTGCCTCTACGGCTCACCTCTTGCGGCTGACCCGCAAGCGCAGCTTCGACCACCGCGCTGAACTTGTTCTTGGCATCCTGAACGGTCCACATTAAGGCACCCATCTAGCCACCTGTCTAGACATATAGCTATGAGTGCTGCTGCATTTCGTCAAGTGTCCCGGCCCAATACCGTCAGGTGAGGCGCAGACCATACCCCGGCGCTTCCAGCGCCAGGGCAGCCTCCAAACGGGACATGTGATGCGTGCGCACATATGCGGCATGAAATGCCGACGGCGCGCGTAGCCACAGCTCTTCGGCCATCTCCTCCACTTCGAGTGCTGCAAACCACGCGCGGTAAATACTCGCATCCTCTTCTTGCAGCCGACGCGCGATCCTGGGCCAGACCCCCTGCCCTTCCGGCAAGGCAACCTGCGGGAAGGGGATCACCTTGCGCTCCTCGACCTCGGGTGCGGGGCCATCAAGCCGCTCGACCAGATCGGGCCCGACCATTTCCCAACTCGCGCGCGTGTCTTCCAGAATGCGCGAAATCCCGAGACCGTAGACGGTCACCCGCCCCCGCGCGGCTGGCCGCTTCTCGATCAACCAGCCGCGCTCGCGAAAGGCAGCCATCTCGCGCTTGACCGTTCGGGTATCGACCGACCAAAGCCGGGCGATTTCGTTCTGACCGACAGAGAGATGATCGTTTTGCCAATTGTAGCGGGCAGTGATCAGACAGATGAGACGCAGGGTTTGCCTCTGCAAGGTCTTCCCCTGCGACAGCGCATGCACGCCAAGAATCGTCAGCAGATCGTATTTGCGCGTAGCCCCGCCGCGACCGACGGCCTTCTTCATCAACATGTCCTGCCCTCGGAGACGATGCCCCACCGCTCATGAACTGGCAGTCACGTTGTTATCCTGCAAAGAGTTCGGAAGAACGTTGCTTCTCCACTCTCTACGCCACTGCCAAGCGTTTTTCATTTCGTTGTCGGCATTAGCGTCCTGTCGGGCGATTCTGTCAAGAGGGGCTTGCGCAGTCCACAGCTTGGACGTCTCGAACCCGCGATCAAAATCAAAAAGAAAGGGTTCTTAATGGTATAGAGGGACATCCAGAGTGTCCCCCTATCGGGGTATGGATGTCCCCTCAATCTTTGGATGGGGGCGCCGAATGTCCCCCCAATATTTGCCCCCGCGCTCTGGTCCTGACCCAACCTGCCTGGGGGCTTCGGGCACCGATGCCGAATCGCTCAGGGCTCGAAAAACCAAGGAGATTTCGGCGTCGAGACAAAACGTGATCCGAGCATAACTTAGGTTTTGATGTTTTGGCAAATCCATCGTATTTCAGAAAGCACAAACAATCTACGTCCAGACAATGGAGCCGAGCATGTACACCCACGAAGATCTCGCCGCTCTTCAGGCGCAGTCACTGAAAATGCAGGGCTTTATTCGACGCCAGACCTTTTCGCCCGAGCATGAAAAGACCCTGCGCCGCTTCTCGTCGTGGGAGGTGTCGGAGCTGATCTTCAAGATCAACCAGTCGACCTTTCGCGGGCGCTTCGCCGCCGACCCCGACCTTCCCGGCGGGGAAGTCGAGGAGGATGGGCGCCAGCGCTGGTTCTCGCTGACCGAGATCAACGAGCTGCGGCGCAAGATGAAAATCAACCGCAGCTCGCTCATGCCCAAACGTCCCGCCGGCAAGCGTGCGATCCGTGCGGCGATCTCGAACTTCAAGGGAGGTGCGGGCAAATCGACCGTGGCGCTGCATTTGGCACATGCTGCGGCGCTGGATGGCTATCGTGTGCTGGTCGTGGACTTCGACCCGCAAGCCACGCTGACCCATTCGATGGGGCTGCATGACGTCAGTGAAGAGCTGACGGTCTGGGGGATCATCGCGCGCGATCTCGTGCATGAGACCGACCGGATGAACGCCGCGCCCCGCGCCGCCGAGAGCGGCACCGCCCTGCCCCAGCGCCGCCTGCCGGCTTCGGTGCGTGATCTGGGCCTGGGCGATCTTCGGGTGACCGACTTCATCAGGCCCACCGCCTGGCCGACCATCGATATCGTTCCCAGCTGCGCCAACGCCGCCTTCGTCGAATTCGCCAGCGCCCAGTATCGACACCTGAACCCGGACTGGTCCTTCTTCGCTGCCGTCTCGCGCTACCTCGATGCTCTGTCGAGCGACGCCTATGACATCATCCTGTTCGATTGCCCCCCTGCGATCGGCTATCAATCGATGAACGCGGTCTTTGCGGCCGATGTGCTCTATATCCCCTCAGGCCCCGGCTATTGGGAATATGACAGCACCACCTCGTTCATCGGGCAGTTGGCCGAGGCGCTCGAGGATCTTGCGCATGGGTTCGACGGCACCTTCCCCGCGGGGAAGATGCGCCTGCCGAAGGCGTTCATCGACATGCGCTTCCTGATGACGCGCTACGAGCCGGGAAACGAATTGCACCGCGCGATGTATGAGGCTTTCTGCAAGGTTTTCGGCGACACCGTCTGCAAGGAGCCGATCGAGATGACGCGGGCGGTCGAGCAATCGGGCCGGTTCCTCTCGTCGGTCTACGAGATCGACTATCGCACCATGACCCGCGAGACTTGGCGCCGGGCGCGTGCCTCCTTTGATCGCGCTTACGAGGAATTCAAATCCTGCATGCTGGCGGCATGGGACAAGATGGAGGATGAGCAATGAAGAAGCGCCGCACCTTCGACATCGATCTGCCCGAGGAGGAGCAGACCTTCCCCGCGGGGAAGGATCAGCCCCCCTCCCCTGCCCCGCGCCGCTCGCCCATGGCCGCTGCCATTTCCGAAAATGCCGAGGCGCTGCGCGACCGGCGCGCGCTCGAAGACCGGATCCGCGCGGAGAATGATGCGCTGGCCGCCGAGCATGTGCGCATGAAGCGACTCGGTCTGATTGTCGACATGGTGGCGCTCGAGGCGATCGACTGCTGGAAGCTGGTGCGCGACCGGGCCAAGGGCGATGATCTCGAACTGGCAGAGCTGGTGGCCTCGATCCGCGACATCGGCCTGTCGAACCCGATCCGCGTCGAGGCGCGCGAGGATGGCCGGTTCGAACTGGTGCAGGGCTTCCGTCGTCTGGCCGCCTACAGGGCGCTTCTCGCCGAGACCGGCGACGCAGAGCGGTGGGGCCGGATTCCCGCCGGCATTCTTCCCCGCGGGGAAGATCTGGAGGGGCTTTATCGGCGCATGGTCGACGAGAACCTCGTGCGCAAGGACATTTCATTCGCTGAAATGGCGATGCTGGCGCTGAACTATGCGCGCGACCCGCAGACGGCCGAGAGCGATGCAGATCGCGCCGTGGCCGAGTTGTTCAAATCGGCGGGCTATCAGAAGCGCAGCTATATCCGGCAGTTCATCCGGGTGATGGATCGGCTGGGCGACGATCTGCGCTTCGCGCCGCATATTCCGCGCGCGCTTGGGTTGAAACTCGCGGCGGCGATCGAGGAGCGGCCCGAACTGGTCGCGCAGATCAGCGCGGTGCTGCGCGATTGGGAGAACCGCTCGGTGGCCGACGAGCTGGAGGTTCTGCGCAAGGCCGCGGGGCAGGAGGCCGATGCAGAAGGGCAGGGGGCTTTGCCGGTGGGCACCGGCGCCGCCAAGGCCCGGCCCGCGGCGCGCGCCAAGACCACGTTTCAGGTGGCCTCGCCGCTCGGGGCCGCAAAGTGCACGGCGGCGAATGGGCGTCTTGAAATCAAGCTCGACCGTGATTTCTCGGCGCTTGATCGGCGCAAGCTGGAAGCGGCGCTGATCCGTCTTCTCGGGGACATCGCCTGATCTTCCCCGCGGGGAAGATCGCAACCCTTTTCGCCCGCGCGAATGCCGATCTCTTTGGCATCCGCGCGGGCGATCTCGTTTCACGATCCGCTCCAACCTGGGTTGAAAGTGAGAGAGGGGCTGTTTGAGGGGTGACGGGAAGTGAGATCGGGAGAGAGGCTTCCGGCGCCCGTCGCGGAGAAGATCTGATGGCGAAAGCTGCCCAGAAAATCACCCTGTCCCCCTCGCGGGATATCCCCTTCGACAAGCTCGTGTTGAGCCAGTCCAATGTCCGGCGCATCAAGGCGGGTGTTTCGGTCGAGGAACTGGCGGAAGATATCGCCCGCCGCGGGCTTCTGCAGGGCTTGAATGTCCGCCCCGTGCTCGATGCCGAAGGTGTCGAAACCGGCATGTTCGAGATCCCGGCCGGGGGTCGCCGGTTCCAGGCCCTGTCGCTGCTGGTCAAGCAAAAGCGGCTGGCGAAGACCGCGCCGATCCCCTGCATCCTGCGCGACGCCGCCTCCGACATCCTTGCCGAGGATGACTCGCTCGCCGAGAACATGCAGCGTGTTGCCCTGCACCCGCTCGACCAGTTCCGCGCGTTTCAGGCTCTGCGCGAGAAAGGTCAGGGGGAGGAGGCGATCGCGGCGGCCTTCTTCGTCACGCCGCAGATCGTGAAGCAGCGCCTGAAACTCGCCTCCGTGGCCCCTGCCCTGCTCGAGGTCTACGCCGATGATGGCATGACGCTCGAACAGCTGATGGCCTTCACGGTGAACCCCGATCCTGCGCGTCAGGTCCAGGTCTGGGATGCGGTGAAGAACACCTGGAACAAGGAGCCCTACACGATCCGGCGCATGCTGACCGAGACTTCGGTGCGCGCCTCGGATCGTCGCGCGATCTTCGTCGGCGTCGAAGCCTATGAAGCCGCTGGCGGTGTCGTGATGCGCGATCTCTTCCAAGGCGATGATGGTGGCTGGTTCGAGGCCCCTGCCCTGCTCGACCGGCTGGTCGCCGAGAAACTTCAGGCCGAGGCCGAGGCTCTTGCCGCCGAGGGCTGGAAGTGGATCGAGGTGGCGACCGATCTGCCCTATGGCTACAGCCACGGGCTGCGGCGTCTGGCGGGCGATCCGGCGCC
>NZ_OBMT01000017.1 GCF_900217815.1 Rhodobacter maris | reverse complement strand
AATCGTCGGGAAAACAGTCCCCCGGACTGTTTTCTGATCCTCCTCATACGTCGCAACCCGATACGACCGCTGTCCAGAGACCTTCTTCTCCGCCAGCCTGCTCGCCGCAATCGTCATCTTCCGGCTATGATCAGGAATGAGTCTGGAGCCCAAGGCTTGCGGAACTGGTATTTCCCGCCGCCGAGATTCTTGGCGTATTTCAGTTCCACTCAGACGCCCATGTTGTACCCGCCATGTACACCGACAGGCGATAAGAGCTTGCAATCGTTGATTGAACCGAACATTTCAAGAGGTAAATGGTGCCCAGAGCCGGAATCGAACCAGCGACACGCGGATTTTCAAGCCCGACACCTGTGAACGATTTCAATCGGTTGGGCGGCGGGTGGCCGTCACCCCCCCCCGGAAAATCAAGCGTTTGGCGGGCAATTGTCAAACCCGTTTTCTCTGAGGAAACCCCAAAGAAAAACCGCCGAAGGGGCGGCCACCCACCTCGACGGCGCATTCGAAGTCCTCGTTTCCGCAGAATACCAAAACGCCGCTTCCCGGGCAATGATCGGGGGCTGCGATGTCTGACATTCTGCCGTTCTGCCAGATCAAGCTGCAATATCTCCTCGATCTCGTGCTCGACACGTCGCTCGACGACAACGCCTTCCGGGTCGCGGCCTATCTTGCGCTTGCCCATGCCGACCATGAGACCGGCGAATGCCATCCCTCGTTCGAGACCATTGGCGCGGCGCTGGGGCGGCATGCGAAATCGGTCAAGCGGGCGCTGAACAAGCCCGAGATGGCGCGGCATCTGAACGTGGTGCGTGGCACCAACCGTGGCAATGCCTCGCGCTACCGCCCCTCGGAAGAGGCGCTGCGCCGGGCAACGCAGCGGCGGCGCGAGGGGGACAAGATTGTCCCCCTTTCCCGGGCGAAAGGGGGACAATCCTGTCTGCCGGGCGGGACAGAACTGTCCGCAAAAGGGGGACAGGAACGCCCCCCGAACAGAGAAAAAGAACAAAGATCAAGAACCGCAGCCCCCGCACCGGATTTGCCCGAGGAGGGGCAATCCGGCGCGAGGGCGGCAGCGCGTGCGCAGACCGGGGATCTCTGGTCTTTGTGTCACAAAGCATCTGCTTCGCCCGGGAATGGAACGTTCGGCTTGCCCGGGAGGGGTTGGCATCGCGGGACCGCAGTTTGCCTTTGGTGGCGCATGGCGGTCATCGAGGCTTCTGGTTGCCCGCCCGCTATCCGGCATCAACGGGCAGTTCGGCTTGGCAAGACCAGCTTCGGCAGTTGCGTGCGCTGATCTCTGAGACTGTTCAGAAGGACCACCGTCATGCGGGATGAGCTGGGAGCAAGGCGATCCGCGATGCCCAAGGAAGGCCCTGCCGTGTCACCCGCGAGCCGCTGCCCGAGGTGTTGCGCGGCGATCCGGCGCGCACCGAGGCGCTGATCGACACCAGCCGTCACGTCTGGACCTACCGCGCCGGCGTGATCAGCTTTGCCGCCGAGGACGCGCCGAGCGAGGCACAGCAGGCCGAGGTGATGGACCGTTTCGAGGCCCTCGTCTTCGCCGGGTTGGAAGCGGGGCAGAGCGACATTCTCTGGGTGCGCCACAGCCACGAGGGGCGTGTCGAGTTGCATTTCTGCACCCCGCGCTTCGAGCTGACCTCGGGCAACAGCCTGAACATTGCGCCGCCCGGCTATCAGACCGCCTTCGACTCCTTGCGCGATCTGATGAACAAGGCGCATGACTGGGCCGATCCGATGGACCCGGCGCGGGCGGCGCAGGTTCAGCCCGTGGTCGAAACCGAGTCGCGCGCCCGCAACCGAGACGACCTGCGGAAATGGCTTCTGGCCGAGATCGAGATCGGCCAGGTCACCGACCGGGAAAGCATGCTGGCGGCGCTGACCGGCACGGGGTTCGCCGTTCCGGGCGCGGGCAAGGACTATCTGACGGTTCTGGACCCCGAAAGCGGCGAGCGCTGGCGGTTGAAGGGCGATGTTTTCCGTAGCGACTGGGTGGCCGAGAAGGCAGCGCAGCAAAGCCGCGACGAGCCCACACCGCCGCGTCGTCTGGATGCGGTGCACCTCGACGCCTTGCGGGAGCGGTTCGACGCGCATTGCGCCAAGCGGGCGGGTTATAATCGCGAGCGTTATCCCAATTTCGCGGCCGATATGGATATCTCCATCGACACCGCCATTGCGCCGCGACCTGAAGCGATTTCAGACCGCGACCGCAACGCCTGGGCCGAGGAGCGCGATCGGGTCGAAGCGGGTGGCGCTGCCGAAGCGGTGACAAGTGTTCGGCATTCGGGGCTCAGCGATCAGGCTTCGGCGATGCGCGACCGGACACCAGCTTTGCGCGATCAGGGATCGGATTTCAGCGAGGTGATTTCAGAGAAAGGGGAAATGCATGCAGAGCCCGTTGAGCGCGCTGGAGCGCGAATTGCTTGGATACGTCGAGCGGTTGGTGAGGGCCTCCGAGGCTTCGGCGAAGACCTTGCGCGACTTGGAGGGGCGTTCGAGCAATCGGATCGGACTGAGGCTGGATGGCTTGGCCGACTGCGTGGCGCTGCTGATCGACTCGCAGCGCGCGTCCATGACGGCGTTGCACAGCTTGCTGCACGAGGCCGGGCGCTCCGACAGGCTGGAGATGGCCTTGAGCGAAAGCTTGGCGAAAGCGAAAGCCGCCGAAGAACGGCTGAAGCGGCGTTGAGGGGAAGGGATTGGGGGCGGGAGTTTTAGCGGGGCAGAAGACGGAACTTGAAACGGAACTTTCTGCGGAACATAACGGGCTTTACCCGAGATCGTGGAGCAACGTTTTGCTCTATTTTATTGACGTTAAGTGCGCTAATCTCTTCACCGAACCCGGAACACAAACCGGAACTCGAAGAGGGCCAGAAAGCCTTGCGTCAAGGGGCGCCATGTCGACCGATACGATAGCAGACGAGGGCGAAGCGATCAGCATCGTCGAACCGCTGATCCCTGAGGAGGCCTCAAAATACCGGGCTCCGCTGAACGACCTGGCCGTCGAATTGGCGAGCCAGTCGGCCGGGCTGCGGTCGTCCTTGCCGGAAGGCATCCGCGCGCCGCTCGCCGAGCTCGTCCGATCGATGAACTGCTACTATTCGAACCTGATCGAGGGCCACAACACCCACCCGATCGACATCGAGCGCGCCCTGAACAAGGATTTCAGCGCCGACGTCGAGAAACGAAACCTGCAACTCGAGGCCGTCGCTCATATCGAGGTGCAACGCTGGATCGACACGGGCGGGTTGACCGACCACCCGCTTGCCCCGGACAGCTTGCGCGAAATCCACCGCCGCTTCTGCCAGAACCTGCCCCCGGAGTTGCTTGTCCTGCGCGGGTCGGACGGCGCAGAGCTTCCGATCATCCCCGGCGAATTCCGAACGGACTTTGTCCAGGTCGGCAAGCATGTCGCCCCCAGCCCCGGCGCCGTGCCGCGCCTTCTGGCGCACATGCGCAAGATGTACGGGCTGCAGGGTCGCAGCGGTGTGATCATCGCCACCGCCTGCGCCCACCATCGCCTTGTCTGGGTCCACCCGTTCGTCGACCTGAACGGCCGCGTCTCACGCATGGTGGCCCACGCCATGCTGCGCGACACCGTCGGATCTGAGGGCCTCTGGTCCGCGGCGCGGGGCCTTGCCCGGCGTGACGCCGAATACAAGCAACGCCTCATGGCCGCCGACGAACCTCGCCACTGCGGCGCCGATGGCCGAGGCAACCTCTCCGAACAGCGCCTCGCCGAATTCGTGACCTTCTTTCTTGAAGCCTGCATCGACCAGGTCCGCTTCATGGAAACCCTGATGCAACCGCAACGCCTGCGCGAGCGGATCGTGACTTGGTGCAAAGGCGAGATCGCCAAAGGCACGCTGGCCAAGGGCGCGGATATCGTCATGCGCGAGGCGCTGATGTCGGGCGAGGTCGAACGAGGTGCGCTGCCCGGCCTTCTCGGCGTCAGCGACCGTCAGGCGCGAAAGGTCACGGCGGAATTGTTGGCGGTGGGGGCGCTGAAATCAGACACCCAACGCGCGCCCTTGCGGCTGAGTTTCCCGGCGAGGTTGGCGAGCGACTGGATGCCGGGGCTGTTCCCAGGGCAGTAGATTTGAACAGTCAGCGGCACGAGTGGCCCAAAGCAGCCCTTCGCGTCAGGTGTAGCGGATGACCGGAGGCAGTCCATTGATGCCGTCGTTTCCGTTTGGGCACCGCCGAGCGACTTCTGCAAAGCTGACCTTGATGCGAAGCGCAGTATCCCTCTATCACTTGAATTAATAGAGGCTTCCGCAGGTCTTCAGAAAATGAAATGCTAAGAACCGTTAGGAGCTTGGAGTGGTTACTGCCAATTCAAGCTGCAATCTAGCCCATATTTTGGACGCGCGAGGCTATTCCTGAATGATCCGGCTCGGCCCCTTTCCCACTCCCGAGATAGCGGATGACCCCTATGTGGGCGCGTCCCTGCGTCAGCTTCGGGAGTATCTCCGCCGCCCGAAGCAAGAACGAGCGCAGCGCCGTGCCCAGATAGATGAGGACTTCTATTTCTGGGGGCCTGTCCAATCAGCGGTTCGGGAGAGGTGCTTCGACAAATGCGTCTTCTGCGAACGCTCGTCACAGGACATCGAGACAGTAATAGAAACCTTCAGGCCGCTGCGTGATGCAGGGAACGGAATCGGTGGCTCAGAGCAGGACCACTATGTTTGGCTTGCCTACGAACTCGAAAATCTTGTTCTGGTCTGCATCGAGTGCTCGAGCCGTAAGCGCACTGAGTTCCCCGTCATCGGGGAGCGTGCGCCTTACCTAACGCCGATGTCCGAGATCGATGGTCGCGAAAAGCCCCTCATCGTAAACCCTTATCGCGGCAATACCGAACGACATTTGCTCTTTCTCGCCGACGGGCGATGTCAAGGTGTTACCAAGGAGGGGCGGTTTACGTCCTGGCTTCTCGGCCTTAACGAAAGCAGGCTCCTCGGAGCCCGGGCGGATGAGATGTACACTCTGCTGGGGCACCTTCGTGCGAGCATTGAAAACGATGGAAGAGGTGTAGCAGCAAATCTCGACCTACGAGCGCGCTTCGCTGGTGCTCGGATTGGAGTGGCGCGAAGGCTGTTCGATAGTGTTGAAATTGGTGGCACGCGCATTCAAGGCCGCTCGTCGAGCTTCGTTCAGCAGCTTGTTTCAGCTCTTGCTGACGCCGACTCAACTGATCGGACCAGGCTCCTACGTCGCATGGACACGCTGGTCGAAGAGGATCAGGCAAGGCGTTCGGATCAATCGGACGCCTCAGGGGAGGACATGCCGTTCGATTTGGTGTCCCAAACCTTGCGCGAATATCGCCCCGAACCCCGCCGCACTGGAGGTGTGGAGCAAATTCGTATCAGTAACTTCAAGGGTATCCACCGGCTGAATATCGGCCTGAGCCGCTTGAGAAAGCGATCGAAGAGCACGCCGTGTCTTATGTTGCTCGGTGAGAACGCCGTAGGCAAGACAAGTGTCTTGCAGGCAATCGCGTTGGCTTTGATCGGCGCGCGACATGCCAAGAAGTTCGTGCGTGATCAGTCGGATTTTCTCCGGGCTGAAGTCGGGGGGCGCTGGGACCAATTAAGTCCCACCGAAGCGATAGTAGAGGCGGACCTCCGCTTTGGCGGAGAGGCTCAGTTTCACCTCGATGCGAACGCACAACGGATCGACGGACCGCCGGACTCCGCCTGCGTGGTCCTAGGATATGGTCCGCGTCGATATTTCGATCCACGCCGGACCGCCCGCCCAAGCTCCGACCATGTCAGGGTGCGCACGCTTTTTGATCCCACTGCAGCCCTCCCGTATGCGGGAGCGTGGCTGGACCAACTCGACGATCGACAGTTCAACGAGGTTGCAAAGATGATGCGGATAGTCCTGTCGCTAGACGACGAGGACGAGGTGGTCCGGGACCTGGACGATCGCATCTGCGTTTCGTTGGGCGGTGAAACGATCCCGATCGAACGGCTCAGCGAAGGTTATCGCTCGGTTTTCGCGCTCGTTGCCGACGTGGCCCGCGAATTGCTCCGCGACTTCCGGTCGCTCGAAGACGCAGAGGCCGTAGTCCTCATCGACGAGATCGATACTCACCTGCATCCGAGATGGAAGATGCGAGTTATGTCTTCACTTCGACTGGCACTGCCAGGTGTTCAGTTCATTGTCACGACCCATGATCCTCTCTGCCTCCGAGGAATGGACGATGGCGAGGTAGTAGTACTGCAACGGGGCGAAGAGGGGCGAATTGTCCAGCTCGATGATCTTCCAAGCATTAAGGGGATGCGTGCGGACCAGCTCCTTACTTCAGATTATTTCGGGCTATCGAGCACGGTTGATCCGGAGACCGAGCTTGGTGTGGCACGCTACGTGCATCGGATAGGGGATCTTCCTTCAGACAGGGTAGAGGAGGCAGACAGGCTCGTCCGGCAACTTGCTTTGGGTGATGGCGCCCTTGAGCAGGTCGTCCAGACCGCGCTATTGCGGTTCCTTCGCGAGCGAGAGAGGCCAAAGGGCGCATTGCGTTCAAACGTAAGGTTAGAAGCCGTCCAAGCTGTTATCGACGCGCTGGAAAGCGACAGACCCGTTTCCGGCGGAAAGGCTGGGGGATCATGATTTTCGTGGAGCGAAGCGCCGAGGAGCCGGCTTCTCTATCTGCCGCAGCGACAGTCCAGCAGCAGCAGGATGCGGCGGACTATTATGAGACTTGGTCACCAGGCGATGCCGGCTTCGGAGGCTTTGACCGCTACAAGCAAAACGACATCAAGGTCGAACTCAAGCGAATCTTCCACCAAAAGTGTGCTTATTGCGAGAAGAAGCTGGAGAAGGGCTTCTTCGAAGTCGAGCACTATCGGCCGAAGTCGGCGGCGCTCGGCAATCCGCATCCCGGATATTGGTGGCTAGCTCTCAAATGGAACAACCTGCTTCCGACCTGCCCAGGCTGCAACAAAGGCCTCAGGCAGCACATCGTAACCGCTGAGATGACCGTCACTGAAGTGGAGGCGCTACAGGCGGCAGCACCGACAACAGTTCATGGAAAGGCCGTGCAGTTTCCAGTGGGTGGCCCTCGGCTCTTGGCGAATGAAGACAATCACGACGCCGAAGAGCCCTTCATAATTGATCCGACGCGGATAGACCCATGCCCGGAATTGCATTGGAGAAATGATGCCACATACAGCGTGCTGGAACCTGCGGTAGGAAATAGCGGTCCTAGCATACGTGGTTCAGAAACGATCCGCTGCCTTGCTCTCAACCGTATCGAACTCGTCCAAGCTCGAACTGCTAAATTATCGTTTCTCAAGGCTACTCGCGAGCGCATCATGCACGACCTCGAAACCGGATTAGCAACAAGCAGCGACCCCGCGATGCTGGCCCTCCACCTTCAATACGCGATGAGGGGCGTAGATAGCTTGAAGCTTCTTGCTGAGCCCGACCAGCCATTCTCGGCTATGGCCCAGGCCTTTGTCGATGACTTCGCCGACGAATTGCGCGAATACATTGCAACGAGAACGGCGGTCGTGGAGGCCTGACCATCAATGCATGATGGTCCGAACTGGGAGCTGTTCATGAGCGGCTGCGTGAGCGAATGCCTCCTAATGCCCAATCTCGTTCTACTTACATGCTTGGTCGCTCTGAATTTGCGAAGGGCGCTCCTTGCGCTTTGCCCAAGGTGGAGCGTCTGCCGCCAACTTCCGCTTCTGGGCTGTCGGCCACCCGGTGGGCTGCAGTTTGCAAAGGCTGCTTCCTGCGCTCCGCAGCCATTCAACCAAGATGCAGCGCTCGGCCCTTTGCGGACGGTGGGTCCCAGCCGATGGCGCATGGCCGCATGCCCGGAATCTGCCCCTCGTCTTGCGCCGCGGCAAAGACCCGGCCAAGATGGTAGCGATGCGGGGCATTGCTGCCGTTCTGGGGCAGCGCACCTCCGGCTTGCTCCAGTTATTCAGCGAGCCCTCAGGGGTCAGTTCTGCGCGGACATCAACTGTGCCTAACTGTGCAAGCTCAGGATCGCCTCCGCGACGCGTCTGGCACCTACGATGGGGTTGTTCAAGCTGATCGTCGCGGGGAGTTCCACGCGGAAGGTATGATGTGATCGGTCAGGAGAGGTGAATGATTTCAGCCACTGATCCGCGCGACACCGATTGTCTCAGCCTCTGACGGGACACGCTTTGAGCACATCAAACCTCTTTCACTTCTGGCGCGTGTCCGACAAAAGCCGGACGTGAACGATCGTGGTGTTGTCGCCGATGCGTTCTACTGTCGCTATCCCAGAAGCCTCCACGAGATTAGTCAAACGCGGAAAGCCGTAGTTCCGAGAATCGAAATCTGGAGCCTGCTTGGCAAGATAACTTCCGACCTTCGCAAGATTGGCGCGCCCATCGTCTTCCGCGGTAGCGCGGATCGCGGCAATGAGCATACTGATCGCGTCAGCATCAAGCGGCGATCGCGCGTCGGATTTAGAAGCATGTGCATCGGTGCCAGCTAGCCCGCCTTCTGCCCCGGCATCCTGTTTGTCGACTGGATTGAGGACATCGAAATAGACGAACTTGTCGCAGGCGGTGATGAATGGGCGCGGTGTCTTACGTTCCCCGAACCCATAGACAGTGATGCCCTGCTCTCGAATCCGCGCCGCGAGGCGTGCAAAGTCACTGTCGCTCGATACGATGCAGAAACCCGAAAACCTCCCAGTATAAAGCAGGTCCATCGCGTCGATTATCATTGCTCCATCGGTCGCGTTCTTGCCGGTGGTGTAGGCAAACTGCTGAATCGGTTGGATCGAATGTTCCAGCAAACAGTCTTTCCAGCCGTTGAGGTTGGGTTTCGTCCAGTCACCGTAGATCCGCTTCACGCTTGCGGTGCCGTAATTCGCTATCTCTGCCAACAGCCCGACGACGACTTTCGGTGAGGCATTGTCCCCGTCTATCAATAATGCCAACGTCTCGTTTGCCAATCGCATATCTCCTGAATCCTGACGCGCAGTCTGGCACGGAGCTAGCGAATTGTCGAACTAGGGTGGTGACGAGATACACTGATGAGGATCGTCGCGGCTCAAGCAGATTCGTGATGGATGGAGAAGCGACGCTTGCCGAGATCTGATCTCGAGCATCGCCAGAGCCCCTGAGCGAGTCACTGGCACGCCTCATATGCGTTTTGCACCCGCCCTAGCTGACACCCCCACAGGTGCCATCAGTGACTCTCTGCGTGAGTCTGAGAGCCTGTCGCGCAACGCCTCGCGCTCGATTTCAACGATCGTGGATACGAGGATCAGAAATCACCCATACAAGTGGACATTTCAACGATCGTTGACGCGAAGTCGGAGCCCGTGCATCTTGTGGGCGACTTCAATGATCGTTGACACCAACATGACCGCCTCCTCCATCACCTCCGTCTCCACTGCCGAAGAGCTGGGAAGAGCGATCCGCGCTCGCAGGCTGGCGCTTGGGCTGCACCAGGCCGATGTCGCGATGCAAAGCGGTGTATCCGCTCCCACGGTCAGCGCGATCGAGAATGGCAAGGAGACCGCACGCATCGGTCTGGTGTTACAGATCTGCCGCGATCTGGGCTTGCAGATCACGCTGAGCACCTGAGATGCCCCGGCTCGACCTCGACGTCTTCCTCGAAGCCATCCCCACCCCTATCGGGCGCCTGACTCGCCTCGACGACGGAAGCGTGCGGTTTGCCTACCTCACTGACGCATTGCCACATCCTCTGTCGCTCTCGCTGCCGCTGCGGGAGGAACCCTACAGCGATGCGGTGACGCGCGCCTTTTTCTCCAACCTGCTTTTCGAGAATGCCCAGCGTGACCAGATCCTACAGCGTTACGGGCTCGATTTCTCCGACATCGTCGGTCAGCTCGAACATCTCGGCATGGACTGCCCCGGCGCAATCTCCTGCGTCCCAATGGGCGCGGGACCGGCGAAGACACCCGGCGATCTGACGCGCGATTACGATCCGATCGACGCGGAGGATTTTACGCGGATCATCGTGTCTTTGCGCGACCGTCGCCGCCTGCCTGATGACACGCGCGATCCCTCGCCGCTCGCCGGTGTGCAGGGAAAGGTCGCACTGACCCGACTCCCCGATGGGCGCTTTGCCCTGCCCAAGCGCGGTTTGAACGTGCCGACGACGCATATCCTGAAGGTGCCACGCCCTTCAGAGATGGCACTGGTGCGCCAGGAGCACCTGCTGATGCAGATCATGCACAGGGTGCAGCACCATCCCGTCGCGGAAACCGAGATCCTCGGCGCAGACGATCTGCAAGCCCTGCTCGTCACCCGTTTCGACCGGATGGTCGAAGGCACGTGTCTGCGTCGCTTGCATCAGGAGGATTTCGCCCAGGCGCTCGGTCTTGGTCCGCATCTGAAATACCAGCGCAACGGCACCTCCGAGCGCAGCTTCAATGCGAAAGCGGTGGGACGGCTGCTCGTGCAGACGGAAAACCCCGGTCGGGCGCGTCAAGCGTTCCTCGAGGTGACGCTCGCGAACCTCCTTCTCGGCAACACGGACAATCACGCGAAGAACCACGCGCTCCTCTATGCCGGCGCGCGCCCGAGCTTCGCGCCGGTCTATGACGTGGCGCCGATCCTGATCGACCGCACGGTGACGCATCAGCTCGCCTTCGATGTCGGCGGTGCGCAGATGACCGACGAGATCACAGCGGTCGATCTCGAGACCTTCATCCGTGCTCTTGGCTTTCCGCGCGTCACTCCGGCGCTGCGCAAACGCCTGGGCGAGATCACCCGTGCGATCGTCGCGGAAATCGAGCCGTTGAGCGGTCCGGGGCTGAAGCTTCTCGGCGATGCGCTCGCGGAACAGGCGGGCTGGCTCGCTCAGGCACTTGAGATTGAGATCGACATCCCCGAGCGCGACGGGTTGATCATCAATCGACCCTGAGTGGCAGGAATGGATCCTTTCGACAGTGTGATCGATGCACCTTTGCCAGATGAACGTCGAGTCAGAGGTAGCTCCGCACTGTCGCCTCGATTTGATCCGCGAACTTGTAGATGTCGGACAGGTCTTCGATCTGGATCTTCGTCTCGGTTTTCTCGGGCTGCGGTGCGAAGATGCCGACGGACCTGCTGTGCTTGGCGTTGAAGTAGAGCCGGCAGACCGGCTTTCGGTTGTTGTCGTCCATGAAGATCGAGCAATAGGAGAGGGCATCGCGCATCGTGATACGGTTCACGCCGGCGACCCTCGATCCGATCGCGCGAACGATCATGAAAGCCTGCATCTCGTCATCGGTGGTGATCACTTCGGCCCCTGACGGCGCCTCGGGAGATTTCTTCTCCGCGCCATCGATCTGTGGCGCATCCTTGCCGAAGGTCACGTTCAACCGCTCCTGGATGCGATTGCGAACGATGTCGTCGAGTGCCGCCTGAATGGCAGGGCGCAGCATCTCGATTGCACCTTTTGTCAGGCTGCCATCGTAGATGTGCTTACCAAAGAAGCGCACGAAATCGTCGTCGGGACTGGCGAGTTGACGCGAGAGTTCCATCGCTGCAGCCTTCACGTATTTCAGGTTCGACGCAGCTTCGAGGATCGCTTCGATGTCGAACCCCTCCTTCTGGAACCGCTCGAGTTCGGCAACCTGGCGCTCGTCATAGTTCTGCAGGTCGAAGACGAAGAAGGGTTTCTTGTCCATCCGGTTCTTCTCGTCGATATCCGAGAAGAACCATACCTCGCGCCCGTTCGTCAGGATCGCGAGGCGCGCCTCGACCGTGGAGAAGTAACGGAACAACTGACTATACTGCGCCGAACCCAACGCCATCGAGATCGGCTTTGCTTCCACCAAAATCGCGGGCTTGCCGCCGATCTTGAGCGCGAAGTCGATCTTTTCGCCCTTCTTGATGCCCACATCGGCGACGAATTCAGGCACCACCTCCTCAAGATTGAACGGGTCAAAACCGAGAGCCTTGATCAAAGGCAGGACCACGGATGTTTTGGTCGCCTCCTCGGTCAGCGCGTGTTGGCTCGCGTGTTTTGACCGCGCCGCGAGATCATCCACGCGCTGCTTGAACTCCATGACAATGCTCCTCCCTTAATCCAATGCGGATACGGTGCGGCAAGTCCGCGCGATTTTCAAGGATTTGAACACAAAGGCGTGAGGCGAGTCATCCGGCAAAATGATTGCGCCGAGGATAGGGAGTGGAGGGTTTGCGCGCCCCGAAGTGGCTGGCACCGGATGCATCCCCATCGCACCGCGCCCCCTTTTCTAGGACTTCGGTTACGATGCGCAGCTCCCGTCTTCGCGCGCGCAAGTCCCACCCGACGTGATCAGCGTGCTTGGTTACGCTCGTCTCATCAGCAACAACAGCGAGACGAACAACATGACTAACCCTTTCAAAAGCACAGAAGTCGCGCGCTTCATCGCCGACCGCGTCGAGGCATTAGCGCATCGCAAAACCCAAAACGAGATCGCCGCCGAGGCGGGCTTCCCCAACGCGAACTTCATCTCGATCCTGAAGTCGGGCAAGAGCAAGTTACCACTCGACCGGGTGCCCTCGCTGGCAAAAGCGCTCGAGGTCGATCCGGCGTATCTGATGCGGATCTCGCTTGAGCAGTCGGTGGGTGTGACGGCGGCAAAGGCGATTACCGAGATTTTCGGTTCTCCTGTCACCGCGAACGAGCGCGCCTGGCTCGATGAATTGCGCGACGCGTCGGGGAACAGCGATCCGCGGATCACGGCACGGGGACGGACGACATTGCGCGGGATCTTTGGCAAATGAGCGGTCTCTTCATCACGCCACAGGGACCAATGGGACCATGGGACCAGCTCAGCGAAAACGAGAAGGCATGGATCGAGTTCATCCGGGTGATCAGTGCGGGACGTGACCCGGAAATCACTCCGGCGCGGGTGCGTGCGCTGCGTGAGCTGCTCGACGCGGGATGACGCGTCGGAACGGGAAAGCTCAGCCATTCCCCGGGGGAGGGGCGCAAGCCCCTCACTCACAGAGTGATCATTCGCTACGAGGGATGTTCAGGTGCGTCGCGAAGCACGCTTGCATATTCGCTTCATGTTCGATCAGATCAGACAGTCGCCAGCGCGTAACGCCGGGACCGACTTTCCGTGCTTTCGGAAAGTCGCCGTTTCTTTTCCACCGATAAATCGTGTCAATGGAGACGCCGTAGCGCGCGGCAACTTCCTCGACCTTCAGATAGACTTCGTTTGCTAGCGACTGTGAGCTCAATGATCTTCTCCGGTGCTGCATTCGGTCGCTGGCGGGCTTCATCTCAGATTCCAGAGAACGGTTACGGCCTTCACCCGCCAACCGCATGCACAGAATCCCCGCCTTGAAACTTCACACCAAGCGTGCGCGAAATGTAGCCCAGATGTAGCCCAGAACGAGGGCGACGCAATAGCGCGATGAGGCACTTATAGAAAACTTGCTTTATTTCAGGTATTTAAATGGTGCCCAGAGCCGGAATCGAACCAGCGACACGCGGATTTTCAATCCGCTGCTCTACCAACTGAGCTATCTGGGCACTGTGCTTCCCGGCTATCTGCCGATCCGCGTTTGGTGGGGGGTTACTAGACGAGGGCGCGAAGGCTGTCCAGAGGCTTTTACCGGTTTTCCGAAGAATTCCTCTGATACGGCGTCGAGGAGACAACGGCTTCCCACGGCGCCCTGATCGCCCGCGTTCGGCCGCGATCGTCACCCCGGCTCCCACCAAACGACCCCGACCCTGCGACGTTGAGGGATCCCGTTGCGCTGCGGAGAAACATGGTCTTTTCAGGCTGCTCTACAGGCTACCTCAATAGAAGCCGATCGCGCGCACTTCCATCTCGGCTGTGTGATCACGACCATAGGCCACCAGCGCCACCGAAAGCAGATCCTGCGGGCGCGGCACGGCACGCAGCATCCGCCCGGAAGGATGAAAGGCGGAAAACGGCAGCGCGATCCGGCGCCAGTCGCGATGGCTCTCGAACGGCGCCTGATAATACTGCCAGGGAAACAGCATCTGGCGCGTGTGCAGATGCACGAAATAGCGCTCTCCATTGCCTCGAACCTCGATCCAGACGCCCACGGTCCCCGCAGGCGGCGCCGGGTCCAGATCGCGCCGCATCTGCAGAAATCCTCCCTGATGCGCAGTGCTGACCACCCCCGTCATCCGCGCCCGGCGCCCCCCGGCGCCGCGCAGCATCACGAGCGCCCCGGTCGACACCCCGCCCATCACCGCATCCGTATAAAAACGCCAGCGCGTTTCCGGATGACCGGAGAAATCGTCGATCACGCGCTCCCCTGCCCCCCCGGCCATCGCCGGCCCCGCGCCCAGAGCCGCGGCCAGTGCCGTGAGAAACATCCGCCTGCGCATCGCCTCTCCTTTGCGACCGATCCCTGCCCCGATGGGAGCACGAATCGCACCGGCTTGCCAATCACGGCTGCGGGGGCAGCACCGCGGGATCGCTGGGCGGCTCAGGCGTCTTCGGGCAATCGCCGCGCCGCGCGTTGCGAGACGAAGGCGCAGATCAGCAGCTGCGTGATGTGATAGATCATCGCTGGCAGCACGATCGCCCCCACATCGACCACCGGGAACAAGGCGGAGGCAATCGGCAAGCCGGTGGCGATGCTCTTTGTCGAGCCGCAAAAGAACAACGCCGCGCGATCCGCGCGGTCGGGCAGCAGGAAGCGCCCGGCGGCAACCATCAGCCCCATGGTGATCGCCAGGAACACCAGAAGCACGGCGTAAAGCAGCACCAGCACCTTCGGCGGCACCGCCAGCCAAAGCCCCGAGACGGTGCCCGCGCTGAAGGCCGAATAGACGATGAGCAGGATAGAGCCGCGATCGACCAGCATCGTCACGAAGCGGTAGCGCGCCACGAGAAAGCCGATCCAGGGGCGCAGCCCCTGCCCGATCACGAAGGGCAGAAGGATCTGCACGCCGATCTTGATCACGGAATCGAGGCTGATCTCGCCGCCACCGGTATGCAGCATCAGCGCGACAAGCGCAGGGGTGAGCGCCACGCCGACGAGGTTGGAAAGCGAGGCCGCGCAGATCGCCCCCGGCACATTGCCCCCCGCAATGCCGGTGAAGGCGATCGAGGATTGAACGGTCGAGGGCAACACCGCGAGAAACAGGATCCCGAGTGTCACCTTGTCGCCCAGCAGCGGCGCAATCACAGGGGCAAGCGCCAGCCCGAGAAGCGGGAACATGACATAGGTCGCGACGAAGGTCAGCCCCTGCAACTTCCAGTTCAGAAGCCCCGCGCGTACCGATTGCGGATCGAGCTTGAGGCCATAGAGAAAGAAGAGCAGCGACACGGCCCAGTAGGTCAGGCTTTTCAGCCCCGCAGCCGCAAGCCCCTGCGCAGGCAGAATGACGCCCAGAATGACGGTGCCGATCAGGAGCAGCATATAGGTGTCGATGCCAAAGCGTTTGAGCGGATTCATGTCATCTCCATCTGTCTCTCAGGCGTCATCCCGCCGGGGTGGGGCGAGGTCAAGGGCCCTTGGGCCAGAAATCGCGAAACGGGCCCCCCGTTCAGGGGGCCCGCGCAGGGCATGAGGCCGAAGTTCCTGCGCCGGACGGGGGATCGGGCGTCGCGCCCTGCCCCGTCAGCGTCACGTCCCGGCCTTTGTCACCACCGCGACCCGGGGCGGACGCGGGGTGCGGCGGGCCTCATGCCGAAGGCTCGGCTGCAGGGCGGATGATCGGCCAGGCGCGTTTGACCGAAACGGCGATCATCGCGGTCAGCGCCGCCTTGATCAGATCGCCCGGGATGAAGGTCATCGAGCCCACCGCCGCCGCCTTCAGCGTCAGCCCCGCCTGGAAGGCCAGCACCGGAATGCCGATCGCATAGAGCACAACGATGCCGCCCACCGCGGCATGGGTGAAGGAGCTGATCGAGGTGAGCTGGCGCCAGCCGAGCTCGTGCAGAAGCCCGGTGACCCAGGCGGCCGGCACCCAGCCCAGAAGGAAGCCCACGGTCGGCCCGGCAAAGACGCCGAGCCCGCCGCGCCCGCCCGAGAGGATCGGCAGGCCGATGGCGACAAGCGCAATCACCAGCACCATGGCAAGCGCGCCGCGCCGTGCGCCGAGGATCGCGCCGGCAAGCATCGGCCCCATCGATTGCGCCGTGATCGGCACGCCGATCACCGGCAGCGTGAGCGGCGGAAAGAGCGCAAGCGCCGCGGTAAGCGCCGCGAAGAGCGCGATATAGACGATGTCGAGAGTTGGGTTGGGTTTCGCGGCCATGGGGTCGGTCCTTATTACCATACAGATCTGGAAGGGGCGGCGCGGCCGGGGTCGTCATGCCCCGAACGCGCCTCGATCGCCGCGGCAACATCCTCGGCGGATTTGAGCACCCGCACGATCAGCGGCAGGATCAGCGCCAGCGGGTGATGGCCGAGCCCACGCGCGGCCTGCGCCTCGCGCACCCGCTCGGCCTCTTCGCCGATCACCGGGATGAAGCGCAGCGCGAGCGAGAAGGCGAGGCCCACCCGCCCCGGGTCGACCCCGAAGCGGACGAAAGGGGCAAGCAGCCGCTCGATGGTGGCAATCATCGCCTCGGCGGGGGTGGTGAGAGTGACCAGCGCGGCAAGCAGCACGAGGGTGACGATCCGCGCCACGACAAGCGCGGCCGTCGCCCAGTCCACCAGCCAGCCCTGCACGAGAAAGAGCGCCGCGAGCATCCAGAGCATCGGCCGGAGCTGCCGCCCGAGCGCATCGGTGCCGCAGCCGGCGAGCCGGAAGGCAAGCGCCGCGAGCAAGGCCAGATCGACCATCACGCGCCAGTCGGCGATCGCCATCACGCCGGTGCCCGCAATTGCCAATGCGGCGAGCTTCGCGCCAGCGGGCGCGCGACGCAGAAGGGCGGCGAGCGCGCTCATTGCATCCGCCGCAGATATTCGGCGATCGCGCGCGCGGGGGTATCGTCGGCCACGATCCGGCCCGCGTCGAACACGAGCACGCGGTCGAAGCCGGAAATCAGGTCGAGGTCATGGGTGACGACGATCGCGGTTTCGGAGAGCGCGGCAATCACCCCGGCAATGTGGCGGGTGTTGCGCAGATCGAGCGCGGTGGTGGGCTCATCAAAGACCACGCAGGCGGGTTTTGTGATCAGCACGCCGGCAATGGCGAGGAGTTGTTTCTGTCCGCCCGAAAGCTTGTGAGCGGATTGATCGGCCAGCGCTTCGAGCCCGAAGCGGGCGAGCATCTGGGTGACCATCTCGGCGCGTTCGGCGCGGCCAAGCCCCAGCCCCTTCAGGCCGAAGGCGAGATCTTCCGCAACGGTGGGGAAAACGATCTGATTGTCGGGGTTCTGGAACACGAAGCCGACCTTGCGGCGCACGGCCTTGATATCGCGCGCAGTATCGAGCCCGTCGACCACCACCCGGCCCCGGTCAGGAACGAGGAGGCCATTGAGCAATCGCGCAAACGTGCTCTTGCCAGAGCCATTCGCCCCGATGATGCCGATGCGGCGCTCGGTCAGGGTCACGGTGATGTCGCGCAACACCGGAGTATCCGTAAAGCGGTGCGAGACCGCGGAAATCTCGATCCGCCCCGCCCCGGAAGCTTGGGGAGAGGGAGCCGCAGGCAACGGGACGCTGGTGCTGCCTGCGGCGCTTTGCAACCCCGGGCGCGGGAGCTGGAGACTTGAATGGATCATGGCGCCGGCCTATCTCACCTGAGGTTGCAGAGTTTCATTTTCTGTTTGATTAGCTCTTGGCGGAGATCAACCGAACAGGGCGACGAGAGTCATGTAGCCAATCGACGGGACGACCAGACAGCCGAAGCCGGTGTAGAAGGTCGCCGTCAGGGCACCATAAGGGACCAGTTTCGGATCGGTTGCGGCCAGTCCGGCGCTGACGCCGCTTGTGGTGCCCATCAGTCCGCCGTAAACCGCGGCCGCGGCCGGGTTGTCGAGCCCCGCGATTTTCGCGAGGAAGGGCGTCAGGATCATCACGGCGATGGATTTCACCACACCGGCGGCGACCGAGAGCGCGATCACTTCCGACGAGGCACCGAGCGCCGCACCCGTGACCGGGCCAACGATGAAGGTGGTGGCGCCGCCGCCGATCGTCGCCATGTCAACCGGGCTCGTGTAGCCGAAGGCATAGGCCGTGGCCGCACCGATCACCGTGGCGATGATAACCGAGATGATCAGCGCCAGAACGCCCGGCAGGCCCGCTTTTTTCAGCTCTTCGAGTTTCACGCCAAACGCGGTCGAAACGATCGCGAAGTCGCGCAGCATGCTGCCGCCCATGAGCGCAAAGCCCGAGAACAGCGCGACGTCGGAGATCCCTTTCTTGCCGCCGGTGATTTCGCCGCCGACATAGGCGAGGATCAGGCCGACGAGGATCGCAATGGCCGAACCGTGAACCCGGTTGTTGGTCAGCTTGCCGATCGCATAGGAGACCCACATGATCACGCCGACGGTCAGGAAAGCCGTGATCAGCGGCACTTTTTCCATGGTGCTGTAAAGAATGTCAAACATCGGTCTTACTCCGCGGCAGAGGTTTCAGCCGAGCCCGATTTCGGGCTGAGCGCAGCAAGCGGGCGGATCAGCAGGAAGCCCGCGGCGACCGAGCCGAGCCCGGCGATGAACGCCAGCGCACCGGCGTTGAAGGCGGCAACCACGTTCTGGCTCGCGGCCATCGCCACGACGATCGGGATATACATTGCCGACCAGAACTTGATCCCTTCCTGCGCCAGTTTCGAGAACTTGTCGCGGTCCATCAGATAGCGGGTCACGAGCACGAGCAGAAGCATCGCGATACCCACACCGCCGACATCCGAGTTGATGCCGACAAGATGACCGACGAGACGCCCGAGGAACGTCCCGACGATCATGCAGCCGCTCATCAGAGCGACACCGTAAATAAGCATGTCCAGTCCTCCTTGATATGGCCGGCAGGGGACGGCTGGGCCGCCCCCGCCGATCCCTTATTCGATCGTCATGATGATCGCACCGGGTTTCACCCGGTCACCGGCTTTCACGGCGATCGATTTCACGACACCGTCGCAGGGCGCGGGCGTGTTGTTCTTCATTTTCATCGCCTCGATCACGGCGACGTTCTGGCCCTTGGTGACGGTAGCACCTTCCGCCACCTCCACCGACACGATGACCGAGGGCATCTTCACTTTCACATCCATAGCCTTCTCCTTTCGGCTTGCTTCTTCGGGTGTTGCGGGTCGCTCACCGGCACGCCTTGCAGCGCGCCCGGGGCGAGAATGGCGTTGATGCGGGCGCGGGGAATAAGCTCCACGCCAGCGATGGTCTTGCCCAGAACCGCATCCGAGCCAGACAGAAGTTCGTTCAGCTTGGCGCCGATGCCGCCCGCGAGCGCGACTTCGATGTCGAGGGCGGTGCCGGTGCAAAGCGTCAAATCATGTACCGCGGCGGCGAGCGCATGCAGGTGTTCAAGGCAGGTGGCGCGCACCACGAGGTCAATATCCGAATCGGGGCGGGTGTAGCCAAGCCCGGTCACCGCCTGCAGCGCGACCGAGCCGATCAGCCCGATCTCGACCCCGGTGGCGACCGAGATCCGGCGCAGCTCCTCGATCGCAGGGTGCAGCGTGTCGCCAAGCGTTTCGGCAAGCACCATCACTTCCCAGGGGGTGAGCGTCGCGGTGATCTGGGCGGGGCTCACGCCCACCGCCGAACGCACCCGTGCCGCGCCGACCCGGAACGGGAACGAGAACCCGATCTGGCCGCCACCCTGCGGGCAGGGCCCGGTCGGACGGCAGGCGATGCCGGGAATGCGCTCGCCAAGCAGCGTATCGGTTACCTGCCCCTCGATCCGCGCATTGCGCATCGGTTCGGGCAGGCCCGCAATCACCGCGGGCAACAGAGCGGCGCGGGCGGCATCGCCCAGATAGATCAGCGTATGGCGGTTGCAGAGCATCTCAGCGCCTCTTTACCCAGGCCGGATCGGTCTTTGCGTGCAGGCTCAGATCGCGTTGCGCGCTCACCATCGCTTCGAAAAGCCGGGTCTGCGCGGGCCCTTCGATCAGGATCGGTTCGACAGGCGCGGCCGAGGCATCGACAAGGCCCGGCACCAGTTCGAGCCGCGTCACCTCGGCGCCCAGCACCACATCGTGGGGCACCTTCACCACCCGGCTCTTGATCCGAAGCACGGTACGGGCGGTCTTTTCGATCACCTCAGTCGTCGTGGCCGGGGTCGCGCGCACGATCACCTCGTATTCGGGATAGGTGCGCTCGCGCCGGTAGGTGATGATCTGCCCCTCGCGGTCGCAGACATGCCCCGCGGTAGAGACAAGGAAGCTGTCGCCCATCGGCAGACCACCGACGACCAGTTCACGCCAGGCGGGGCCGCGCGGCGAGGGCACGAGCGAGATATCGTCGCGCAGCGGCACGCCATCGAGCACCAGCCAGCCAAATTCCTGACAGCCGTAAAGGTCATGCACCTCGTAGCCGAACCGCGCCGCGACCGGGATCAGTTCCTGATCAAGCGGCGTGCCGGCGCAAAGGAGCACACAGTTTTTCGGCATCTCATCCTTCAGATCGAGCGCCTCGGCCTGTTCAAGGCCCGCGCGCAGGAAGGAGGATTCGCCCAAAATCACCTGCGGCGCCTGACAGCAAGCGGCAAGCAGGAGCGCATCCCGGCTCGAGCGGCTCAGGTGGCTCCAGGTCACCGCGCAGTCATCGAGCGCGGCTTTCGAGAAGACGTTGACGAGGGGGGGGTAGGTGACAAGCATCCTTGCCCCCCCCTCCAGGTTCAGCCTTCCAAAGATCTCGCGGGCAACGGCGCTGCGGTCGGGGAGTTCCGCATATGTTACACCCACGATAGTCTGGAAGGCTGACGAGCCCGTGGTGAAGGTCAGGTAAGCCAGGTTGAACGGGCTGTGCACCTCCTCGATGAGATGGGCTGCCGTCGGTCCCGCAATGCCCTTGTCGCCAAGGGTGCGGCGCGGCATCTCCTCAAGGGTCGGCACCGATCCGAAGACCGCAAGGGCCTCTTCGATCGCCGTGAGTTTGTCCGACATGGCTTGTTCCTTCAGGCTCGTTTGGGGGCTCAGCGGGCGGGGGCGTATTGCTCCGCCACGGCTGCAAATTCCCGGTCCATCAGCGCGAGGATCTTCGGCCGTTCGACCCGGCCCCCGCGCTCGGCACCCAGCGCACCGCGGCCCCAGGGGCCGAGCGTGTCCTGTTTGCCCTCGGCTTTCGCCGTCTGCACTTCCTGGATCCGCGCGATGATTGCCGGGCGCATGCCGTCGACGTTGTCAACGAGCGCGCCGACGCCACCGAGCGAGTAGAAGAAGCGCGGGCCGGCCGCGAAGACGGCGCTGTGCTTGGAGATTTCTTCAAGCTTTTCCAGCGGCTTCTTGATGATGCGCGACACCGAGGTGAGCGGCATCACGTGGATCATCGTGCCGTAGTTGGCATCGAGCGAGAGGATGCTGTCGGCTTGCAGACCGTGGCACAGGAAGGCGCCCGAGATCGCGCGGCCAATCACCATGGCGATGATCGCGTGGCCTTTGAGGCGGGCTTCGGCGAGCGCGAGCTGGTAGGCCGCGGTCGACTTGTTCATGCCGAAGATCTCTTCGACCTTGCCCGGACCGTTGCCGGGGGTGTCGACGACCAGCACCAGCGGACGTTTTTCCGCCAGCGGTTTTTCGGCATCGGCTTCGATCGAGGCATAGACGGCCTGCGCCATCTTGTAGCCCTCTTCCATGCCGATGATCCCGGCATAGACGACAGGGAACTTCTCGTTGAAGGCATCCGCATCCGACACGATCATCGTGCAGGTCATGCCATCGAGCGTTGCGGTGCCGACCACGGCGCCGGGGCCGAAGTCCGGGTCGTCGAAGCTCTGCGCCCCGACAGTGTTCTCCTGGAACGAGCCGGCATCGACGATCATGTCGATCGCCTCACGCCCCCGGCCCATCATGCTTTCTTGCATTTCCATGATTTTCTCCTGTGTTTCGGGGTCAGACCGAGAGCCGCTTGACGCTGCCCACGAACTCCGCGAAGGGCACATCCAGAAGCCCGGGGGCGTTCTCGTTGCCCGCCTTCGCCCAGACATCGACGGCGTCTTTCGGCTGCATCTCGGCGGCAAGCGCGACGAGCTTCAGCTGATGCTCGACCTTCTCGGGCGAGCCGATACGGCGCATCGCTTCGAAATCAGCCACCGGCAGCGGCGCCAGATCCACGAGCTTGGCGCGGAAGCCTTCGATCGTGTCTTCCACGAGGAAGTTCGCGTCGCCCATGATGTATTTGTGGCGCCCGCCGGTGGTGCGATAGACAAGAGCGCGGTCCGATGCGTCGAACTCTTCCTTGCCCATCTCCTGCTCGATCACTTCCGGGCCGGTCAGGCCAAGGCGGCCAAACTCGCTCATGATGATCGCATCGGTGGCCGCAGCCACGAAGCCCATGCCGCCGAAGGCGCCCACTTTGGAGCCGATCACGGCAATCACCGGAACCTTGCCGCGGGCCTTTTGCAGCTGATCCATGACTTCGGCATGGGCCAGCAGGCCAGCGTTGGCTTCGTGCAGACGCACGCCACCGGTCTCGAACGAAATCACCACCACGGGTTTTTCCGCATCCGAGAGGTCCGGGTATTTCGCGACCAGATCATCGTGGAAGTCGATCGCGAGCTTGATGGTGTTGACCATCTTCGCCCCGCCGATCTCGCCCACGGACCCGCCGATAAACTTGCCTTCTTGCGAGATCACGAAGACCGGGGTCTTGCCGATCCGACCGACGCCCGTAACGATCCCGTCATCGAAGGCTACAGCATCACCCAGAAGAGCCAGGTGCGGGCTCGTGACGCGGTCGAACGGACCGGCAAGCTCGGTGAAGGTGCCCTCATCGACCAGGCCAAGCGCCCGGTCGCGTGCACTCGATTCAAGAAAGCTGCGGCTTTGCAGATTTTTCCAGTTGCTCATTTCTCAATCTCCGCCTCAGGCCGCGGTGGCCTGCGTGAGCGCCTGTTTGAGGCGCAGCAGGACCACGGCGGGCGTTGCATTGTTGTCGTTGATCTCGATCCGGGCCCCGGCGAGCGCGGTCTCGTCGGTGAATTTTTTCACCACGCGCTTCCAGAGTTCGTCAAAGCCCGTGACGGGGGTGACGATACGCACCGCCACCTTGCCCGCCGGAGCCGGTTCCAGGATCACTTCGAGATCGCTCGAGCCGGTCACGCCCACATGGGTCGGCGCGGGGATCGAGGCGGTGCCCGAGGTCGTTTCGAGTTCGAATTCGAGAGTATGCAGAGCCATCGCTCCAGCCTCCATTACCAGTTGCGGAAACGCGCGGGCGGGTTGTAGAGACCGCCGGACCAGGTCACGAGATCGCGCATGTTCTTCGCGGCGAGCAGGTCGCGGGTCGCACGGGCGGGGTCGATGCCGAGGTCGGACGGGGTCTTGACGATGCCGGCCTCGCGCAGGGCTTTCGTCTCTTCAGGTTTGGCGGACAGGCCGATCTCGGTGAAACCGGCCACCGCACGGATCGCGGCCATCCGGGTTTCCATATCCTTGCAGCGGGTGAGATAGGCGATGCCTTCTTCCGTCACGATATGGGTGAGATCGTCGCCGTAGATCATCACCGGCGGGATGTCGAGGTTCGCGTTCTTCGCCAGTTTCCAGGCGTCGAGCTCATCGACAAAGACCGGCTTGCGGCCTTCGCCGAAGGTTTCGACCCCTTGCACCACAAGGCGCTTGCCGCGCGGCACCGAGCCGGTGAGCGTATCGAGCGAGGGCAGTTCCGCACCGCATTTGAGCCAGGCGCCCGAGGGGTGACGGCGGCCTTTCGGGTCGCAGCCCATGTTCGGCGCACCGCCGAAACCGGCCACACGGCCCGCGGTCGCGGTCGAGGAGTTGCCGTATTTGTCGATCTGCAGCGTGCCGCCGATGAACATGTCGGCCGCATAGTGACCGGCGGTTTGCGCGAAGGCGCGGTTCGAGCGCAGCGTGCCATCGGGCCCGATGAAGAAGACGTCGGGGCGCGAGGCCACATAATCTTCCATGCCGAGCTCACCGCCGAAGCAGTGGATCGCCTCGACCCAGCCCTCTTCGATCGCGGGGATCATCGTCGGGTGGGGGTTGATGATCATATGGGTGCAGACCTTGCCCTTGAGGCCAAGTTCCGCGCCATAGGTCGGCAGGATGAGCTCGATCGCCGAGGTCAGGAAGCCGATCCCGTGGTTCATCGAGGTGACACCGTATTCGCCGTAGATCCCCTTGAGGCACATCATCGCCAGAAGGATCTGGTTGTCGGTGATGTTGGCCGGGTCACGGGTGAAGAGCGGCTCGATGAAGAAGGGGCGCGGCGATTCGATCACCGCATCGACCCAGTCGCCCGGAATATCGACGCGCGGCAGCTCGTCGACGATCTCGTTGACCTGCGCGATCACGATCCCGTCCTTGAACTTCGTCGCTTCGACGATCACCGGCGTGTCTTCGGTGTTGAAGCCGGTATAAAGGTTGCCCTTGCGGTCCGCCTTGTAGGCGCAAACGAGCGAGACGCGCGGCGTCAGATCGAGGAAGTAGCGACCGAAAAGTTCGAGATAGGTGTGGATCGCGCCGAGCTGGATCTTGCCGTTCTCGATGAATTCGGCCACGCGGGCAGCTTGCGGGCCACCGAAGGCGAAGTCGAGTTTCTTCGCGATGCCGTTTTCGAACAGGTCGAGGTGCGATTTCAACGGCACCGCCGATTGCACCATGTGCAGGTCGTGGATCTTGGATTTGTCGACCTGATTGAGGCAATCCGCGAGGAAGTCGGCCTGTTTCTGGTTGTTGCCCTCGATGTTGATGACGTCACCGGCGCGGATCACCGCTTCCAGAAGCGCAACCGTATCCTTGGCGAGAACTTCTTTTCCCTTGGCGAAGAGCGGCGCTGCCGCCTCTTTCCGCGCCGCGGTATCCGCGGCTCGCGTGCGCCAGTTCTTGCGCGTGTCGTGATGGGTCATTTGCTTTCGTTTTCCTCCTTTGCAGGTGCAGTCCTCGGAAGGGCGCCGTGAGTGGGGCTGTCCGGGGGGGAACTGATTTCGCCGCAGACGATGCTGTGAAGGCGGCCCGAAGCCTCGCGCAGGGTAAGATTGCCATTGGCTTCGAGGGTGATGGCGGTGCCGCACAGGCGATCGCCGCCGGGCTGGGTGATGACTATTTCGCGGCCGAGCGTGCAGGACCGCGCGCTCCAGGCTTTGCGGATCGGCTCGAAGCCGGATGCTTCCCAGTCGGAAAGCCGCTCCTCGAGCCGTTCGAGAATTTCGGTGAGCAGATCGAAACGATCCACCTTGCGCCCGGTCTCGAGCGCGATCGAGGTGGCCAGCCCCTGCAGCGCAGGCGGAAAGTCACCCTGCGCATGGTTCAGGTTGAGGCCAACCCCGGCAATGATATGGGCAGGCTCGCCCTCATCGGTCAGGACCAGCTCGCACAGGATGCCGCACAGCTTGCGGCCACGCACCATCAGGTCATTGGGCCATTTGATCTCGACCTCAAGCCCGGCCGAGGCGGCAACCGCCTCAGCCACGGCCACGGCCATGACGAGCGTGGTCTGGGCCAGATCTTCGACAGGACGCGCGGGACGCAGCAAAACCGAGAACGTCAGGCTGCTTTCGGGGAGGGAAGCCCAGACACGGTCATACTTGCCGCGCCCCGCGGTCTGCGTGTCGGCGAGAACCACCGTGCCGGTGCGCGTTTGCGCGGGGGAAGAACCGGCTGCGAGATCGGCGAGATACCGATTGGTGGAGTCGACGACGGGAAGGCGATGGAGGGCGCACCCGACCCCGGCTTGCGGCCGTTCCAGCTGCGCGGGATGCGGGAAGCGGGGGGCTTGGGCGGAAAGGGTCGGATACGCGTTCATTTGCTTGCTCCGGGTGAGACGATCAGTGCACGAGGCCGATGGTCGAGGCGAAGACACCCACGGCGATGGCCGAGACGATGACCCCGCAGATCGAGGCGCCCATGGCGAGCGGCATGATCATGGCGTGCGGGCTGGCCTTGAAGGCTTCTTTCTGGGCGATCTTGGCGGTCGAGGGCATGCAGGAGACGCCGGCGATACCGATCACGGGGTTGAAGTTGCCTTTGGAGATCCACCACATCAGGTAGCCGCCACCGATACCGCCGAGCGCCGAAACCGCGAGGGCGAAGATGCCGAGGACCACGAGGATCGCAACTTGCGGGTTGAGCAGCGTACCGGCTTCACAGAGCACACCCAGAACCAGGCCGAGCAGCAGCGTCGACGCATAGGTGACGGTGTTTTCGAGCAGTTTTTGGTAGGGTTCGATCTCGGCTTCCTTGATCGCAACACCGAGGAAGAAGGAGAGAATGAGCGGCGTGGCGACGGGCAGCAGCAGGCACAGCAGACCAGCGGCGGCAACAGTGAAGACGAACTTCGCTTGCGGCGTCACATCGGGGAAATCGTAGTCGACTTCGATGCCACGGTGCTCTTCCTTGATCAGCCAGCGCACGAGGTAGGGGTAACCGGCATAGGTGAGCGAGAGGTAGAGGTAGGCGATGATCGAGATCGGAACGAAGAGATCCTTCGCCATCATCAGCGAGCCGAAGAGAACCATCGGGCCGTCAGCGCCACCGATCGTGCCCACGGCAGCCGCTTGACCGGGGGTGAGGCCGAAGTAGTAGCCCACAACCAGCGTCACGAAGGTGCCGAGTTCCGCACAGACCGCCACCGTGATCGAGGCCCAGGGACGGGCGAGGATGAAGGAGATGTCGGCCATCGTGCCAATGCCCATGAAGAGCATGCAGGCGACGAGCGAGTTGACGAAGGTGAAGTTGTAGATCGGCTGCAGGAAGTCGATCTGCATGATGTTCATCAGAGCGTCGGTGTCAGAGACCAGCGGCGAGATGATCAGCGTGCCAAGCTGGCCGCCTTCGAGGATCATGACGCCGGCGTTGACGGCCATCATGCCAAGCCCCATCGGCACCATGATCAGCGGTTCGAGCGTGCGCTTGAAGCCGAGATAGGCGAGGGTGAAGCCGAGCGCGATGAAGGCCAGACGGGCGATCGCGATCACCGGATCCTGGATGAAGAGTGTCCCGATCCCGGGAAACACGTTGAAAAGGGTTTCGAGCATCGGACTGGCCTCAGGATGCGTTGGAGTTGGAGAGCAGCTTGGAGATCGCGACGATCACCCCGATCACCGCGAAGGAAATCACGGCGGTGATCAGGTAGCTGAAAGCGGCATAGGCGATGATGTTCATCTGGTCCTCAGAAGTTGGGCGCGCGGGCGGGGGAGGTGCCGGGCGCGGGAGTTGCGGGAGGAAGGAGACCACCGAGCAGCGCATCGACACCGATGGTCACGGCGAGCAGATCGGCGGAACCGCCGGGAGAGAGGCGACGGGTGATGCAATCGGCGTCGAAAACGCGGATCGCTTCCATCCCCGCCTCGGTCAACGCCCCGCCCAGCGAGCGGATGTGGCGCGCCCGCGATTGCACGAAGCTGAGCGCCTCGGGGCCGCCGCGCCACAAAAGCGTGGTGTCTTCGGTCTCGGTCATCAGTGCGATCAGCGTGTCCAGCAGCACGGTGGCGAGCGGCGCGCCGCTGTCGCGGGCCGCGCGCAACGCCGGAAGGCCGAGCTTGCGCACCGAGGGAAAGCCCGCCTCGGCCTCGCCGCGGATACCGGTAACGCCATATTGCTGATAGAGTTTTTCGCCAGCCGTCTGCGGTGCCCGGCGCCCGAGCGCGCGCAGTTCGCGCTCCACGATGCCCCGCACCATATCGGCGGCGGTGGCAAAAAGGACACCCTCTTCGCAGCGCGGCATCTGCCGCGTCACGAGGCCTGCCGCGGCGCTCAGGATGCCCGCCGAGAACAGCAAGCCCCGTTGCGTGTTCACGCCCCTTGTGGCGTCAAGAAGCCGCGCCTCGTAGCGCGCACCGATGCCGCGGACCTGTTCGAGCAGCGTCCAGGCCGGGCCGGCGTGGCCAAGCCCCGCTTCCGCGCATTGATAGAGGCAAGGCGCGATCACCGCCGAGGAAATCATGAACGTTTGCAGGTTCATGTCCTCATGCGCCCCATTCGAGCGGGGGGTGACGAGACCGGGTTTGGGATGGGTGGAGATTTCGAGGAGGGCCCCGGTGAGGAAAGCCGATCCGATCGACCAGGCGTTGGAATGCGGCCACAGCGACATGTCGCTGTACCAGTCCAGAGTGCGCCGCAAAGCGTATTTCATGAGATCTATCCCGCGCAACCGACGGGGTCGCAGCGCGCGCTTGCAGGCGTCGCAGCTTGCGTTCGAGAGCCAGATGAAGGATTACATCCGGTCCGAAGAACCGTCAGGAATGCACCACACGATAGTCACTTAGGCACGCGGTGCTTCAGGTTTGTCAGCGCTGCCGGCGTATCACGACAGGCTCATCACGGGATCACGACCCGGCTTTTCAGGGCTCGGGTAACTCCGGTCAACATCCTGTGAGGCTGTCACCCCGGGGTTGACGCAAGCGATACGCCTCCTTTTTCAGCTTGTCCAGCATTCGTTTTTACCGCCCAAAAGTGCGGCATCCAGCCACAGTTGACAGGTTTTATTCCAATAAATTCGGCTTTCTGGGCAAATATATGGCTCAGATTCACTGCAAGATCGCGGCTCGCACCCGCGCCGATCCGCCCGTTCCGCGAGCAGCTTGAAAACTTCACAAATGCGGGAGATTTCGTCACAAACCGGCCCCGTTTGCAGGGGCCATGCAGTTTGCGACAGTCAGATATGCATCACGCCAAAGCCGATGCGCTCGTGGTTGGTAAGCGGGTGGAAGGCTGATTCGCCATGCGCCGCCACCGCGACCCAGTGACCATCCGAGACCAGCGCCACCTTGAGCTTCAGGTTCGATTCCGCCACCACCGAGGCGCTCACCCCATGCAGGCACTCAAGCCCGGCGTGGATGACGCCATGGATCTCTTGCGAGCGGTGGCGGATCACCCCGGAGTTGAGCGCGCAGGCGACGATCGACTTGACGAACCCGCGTTCGATATCGGTGCGCCGCCCGGTCACATAGGTGATGCCGATTTTCCAATCCGGACGCTCGGCGATTTGCGCCTTGATCCGGTCTTCTTCCTCGCGGCTGCTGATCGCGGCCATGATGGCGGCCTTACCGATCCTGTCGGCGACGATTTCCATTGATGTGTTCCGTTTCGATCCCGGGTTTTGGCTCTTCTACAGAGGAAGGCCCCGGGGCTCAACGGCGATGATGCTCGGCGCGCCGCAACTGACGTTCCCGCAGGAACGTGTACATTCCGCTCGCAACGATGATCGCCCCGCCCAGAAGCATGGCCGGACGTGGCACCTCGCCAAACAGCACGAAGCCGCCGAGCAGCCCGAACACCAGCGAGACATAGCGAAACGGCGCGATCACCGCGATATCGCCGGTGCGCATCGCATGCACCATCGCCAGATAGCCCGCCATCAGCAAAGCCGCACCAAGACCGATGCCGCCCAGCTCGGACGGGCTCACCGGCACCCAGCCGCCGCGGATCTGCATCGCGATGAAACTCACCAAAAGAAGCGCCGCAGAGGCAAGGAAGGCCAGCACCGGGGCGGGAACGCCGGGGCCAAGCGCGCGAGTGGAAATATCGCGCAGGCAGACGCAGACCACCGCGAGCAGCACAAAGAATGCCCCCGGGCCAAGCGCCCCCTGCCCCGGCCCGAGCGCCCCCGGCGGCACGATCAGCAGCACCCCCGAGAAGCCGACCGCAATCACTGCGATCCGCCGCGGCCCGATCGGCTGGGAAAGAAACACCGCCGCGGCGAGCGTCACCGCGAGCGGCTGAAGCTGGAACAGCGCCGTCGCGGTGCCCATCGGCATCATCGTCAAGGCCAGCATGTAGAACATCACGATGCCGACCTCACCCAGCGTGCGCAGCGCCACGAGCGCCCGCGCCCCGCCGCCGAGCTTGCGCACGAAGCTGCGTTCGCGCCAGGCCATCGCACCGAGGCAAAGGGTCATGACGATGTGGCGCAGGCAGATCACCTCGAAGAGCGGCATCCCCTCGGCGAGCCGTTTCACGACCATGTCGGAGCCAATGAGCACCGCCATCGCCAGCACCATGAAGAGGATGCCACGGGTGTTGTCGTTCATTCCGGCCTGCCTTTCGCGGGGCCCCGGGCCCCGGCGCAAGCCCTGCCACGTGCGACGCCGCGCCGCAAGCCCCCCCCCAACCCGCTGCGGTCGCGCCGCGCGATATGTGAGTTTTTCCCATATTGTCAAAGCGCTTGCTTCGTCCGATCAAGGAAGGGCCGGATCTTCCGGCGCCTCCGATTTCGGTTTTTCAGGAAAGGACAGCCCATGAAACTCTCTGCACGCAACATTCTCAACGGCACCGTCACCGCGGTCGAAACCGGGCATGTCACCACCCATGTGAAGATCGATATCGGTGGCACCATCGTCACCGCCTCGATCACCAATGAAGCGGCGGAAGATCTTGCACTGAAAGTGGGCGATGCGGCCTGCGCCGTGATCAAATCGAGCGATGTGATCGTCGGCAAGGCCTGAGCCACGCCACAGGCCGGGTCCGGCCGCAACCATTTCACGTCGCGCGGCCCTTACCGCGCGGCGGTCCTCAGGGGCACATCAGAATGACGTGGCTCGCCTTGAAAAGCGCCGTTGCGGGCACGCCCGGCGCGAGGCCAAGCGCATCAGCGCTGGTGCGGGTGATCACCGCGGTGATCGACTTGCAGGCACCAAGATCGAGCACGATCTCGCTGTTCACCGGCCCGTCCGAGCGCGCGGCGACAAGCCCGGTGAGCCGGTTGCACGCGGAAATCCGGCCCGGATCCCCCCCCGCCGAGAGCATCACGAAGCTTGATTTGATCAATGCAAAGACGGCGCGACCGGGGGCAAGGCCCATGTCCTGAGCGGCGCGTTCCGTGATCACCGCGACCAGCCGGTGACCATCGGTCAGCGCCAGTTCCACCTCGGTGTTGACTGCGCCCGGGCTCAACCCGGTGACGGTGCAGCGGAAAGTGTTGCGTGCCGAAATCTGCATGCTCAGGCTCCATAACGTGCCGATCGCCGCGCCGCGCACCGGGAGCGGCCGTTCCGCACCCGGTGCGGGGAGCAGGTCGGCCTCGAGATCGGCGAGCGCCCGATCGAGCGTTTCCTCGAGCCGGCCGAAACCGCCGATCAGCGCCCGGCCCGCCTCGGTGACGCGGGCATTGCCGCCGGTGCGCCCGCCCGGTGCCGCCTCGACCAGCGGCCGCTCGAACAGGTTGTTGAGCGTGGCCACCGCATCCCAGGCGGTCTTGTAAGACATCCCCAGCTCGCGCGCGGCGCCCGCGATCGTGCCGAGCCGGTCGATGGCGGCAAGAAGCCGGATCCGGTCGCGCCCGATCCGGGCGTCGCCGGGGCGTTGCAGGCTCAGCGCGGCGGTAAGGGGGCGTTCGTTCATGGCAGCTCCAGTCGAAAGCGGCGGCTCACAGCGGGGACGCGGCCCGGCGACGGAGCACCACAAACACCGCGACGGAAACGAGCCCGAGCAGCCCCGAAAGCACCAGCGCACGGTGAAACTCGCCCACTGTCACGGCATTGTAGATCTCGAGCGAAATCGTGTTGGTCCGGTCGAGAATATTGCCGCCGAGCATCAGCGTGACGCCCACCTCTCCAAGGCTGCGCGCCGAGGCCATCAAAAGCCCGGCGCCGACGGCGCCCGCGATATTGGGCAGGATCACCCGCGCAAAGATCACCGCCTCGCCATGGCCGAGGGTGCGTGCCGCTTCCGCCAGATTGCGTGGCAGCGCCGCAATCGCCGCCTCCACGGGCTTCACGATCAGCGGCAAACCGACGATCACCGAGGCGAGCCAGACCCCCGTCTCGGTGAAGACAAAGCCAAAGCCCAAGTGCGCCTCGAGCCAGCCGCCAAGCCCGCGCCGCCCCAGCACTATCAGAAGCGCGAAACCGAGCACGATCGGCGGGAACACCATCGGCAGCAGCACCAAAAGATCGACAAGCCCCCGCCCCCACCAGCCACGCCGCGCCAGCGCCCAGCCCAACGCGATGCCGAGCGTGGCATGCACCGCAAGCGTCGCAAGGGCGATGCGCAGGCTGAGCGCCAGCGGAAAAGCCAGCGCGGGATCGCCGAGCACCCCGGCAAGGCTCTCGCCGAGCGCTGCGCCTGTCACCGCTCACAACCCGTTCGCTTCCATGATCGCATGGCCCGCCGGGCTTTCGAGGAAGGCCGCAAAGCCTTCGGCCGCGGGCGAAATTACGCCGCAGGCGATCTCGATCGGGTCATAATATTTTGGATCGACAGAGACATAACCACCGATCGCATCGCCTGCGCCAATCGCATCGGTGATGTTGAGGAAACCCGCATCAACCTCGCCCGCGCTCAGATAGGCGGTCACTTGCGGCACGGTCTGCACCTCGACAAGCTTGGCCGCAACCTGATCCCCCACTCCGCTTTTGGCCAGATATTGCCGCCCGGCCTTGCCATAGACCGCGGCCTTGGCATCCGGAATGCCCACGCGCGTCACTTCAGGGCCGGTGATCGCCTCGGGCGCGGCAAGCCTCACGCCCTTGCGGTAGGCGACGACGAGCTTGCCCTCCCCGAGCGGCACGAACCGGGTGAAAGCGAGCCCCTCGGCCTTCGCCAGCACCTTGCGGTCGCCGCAGACCATAGCGATCTGCCCGCTCTCGCGCGCCTGACCGAGCACCTGCCCCATATTGCCGTAAACCTGCCCGACCTTTTCACCGCCCGCGGCTTCGAACGCGGTGAAGGCTTGCGCCATCGGACGACGGTAGCCCGCGCCGGCAGCGATCGTCAGCCCTTCGGCAAAAACCGGCGCCGCAGCCCCCGCGCCCAACGCCACCGTCGCGGCGACAAAGACGGAGAGAATTTTCGAACGACGGCGGATGCTCATGGCTTTCTCCGGTGAAACAAGAGGTTGGCGCGCACAGGACTCAACGCTGGACAGCGCGCCTTACGCTATATAGTTCTACTATACATCGAAAGGATGCAAGCCACCCATGCTCGAGCGGCCGTCAAACTTCGTGCCAAGCCCCGCCCCCGCGCCCGTCACGGCTTCGCTTTCGGTGGATCTCACGCATCGCCTGCAGGGGCCGCAGGGGGCGTTCGATCTATCCGTCCGCCTGACGATTCCGGCCGGGCGCTTTGTTGTTCTGACGGGCCCCTCGGGCGCCGGAAAGACCACGCTACTGCGACTGATCGCCGGGCTCGAGCGGCCCGCGACGGGGCGCGTGACGATGGGCACGCGGATCTGGAGCGAGTCCGAGGCGGGGATCTTCGCGCCGGTTCGCACGCGCGATCTGGGTTTCGTGTTTCAGGATTACGCGCTCTTTCCGAACATGACCGCGGCCGCACAGGTCGGCTTTGCCCTGCCCGGCCTCAGGGGCAAGGCCCGCGCCGGGAGAGTGGCCGAAATGCTCGAGATCGCCGGGCTCGCGCATCTCGCCCGGGCCTATCCCGCGCAGCTCTCGGGCGGGCAGAAACAACGGCTCGCGCTGGTGCGGGCGCTGGCGCGGCGGCCCGGGCTTTTGCTGCTCGACGAGCCGCTCTCCGCGCTCGACCCCGAGACCCGCGCCGAGCTGCAAGGCCATTTGCGCCGGATGCATGCCCATTTCGGGGCCACCACGATGATGACGAGCCATGATCCGGCCGAAGCGGCGCGGCTTGCCGATACCGTATTGCGGCTTGAGGCGGGCGTGCTGGTCTCCGCACCCGCGCCTCCGCCGGACCCGGCGCACGCCGCGTCTCCTCCTGTCCCGTAACGGCACGGGCGCTTTCGTCACCCTTTCCCTTTCGCGAATCAGAAAAATCCGAAATCTAAGAGGCGCAAGAAACAGGGAGGCAGGATGCCGCGCGAGAGCAGGTTTCGCCGCGTCGGTGCTTTGATGCGCCGGGCGTCCGGGGTGGTCATGGCGCTGCCGTTTCTGGTGCTTCCGGCTGGCGCCGAAGAGGCGCTGCCGGTGCGGATTGTTACGGCCCATACCGCGCCGGTCCTCCTGCATTTCGAGCTGTCCGGCACGATCGAGGCCGCCGAAGCCGTGCCCGCGGGCTTTCGCAACGGCGGGCGGCTGCTGGCGCTGAACGCCGAGGTTGGCGACAGGGTAGAGGCGGGCGCAGTGCTCGCCGAAATCGATCCGACCCAGGCGGCAGCGGCCCTGCGTGCCGCCCAGGCGCAAGATGCCGCGGCCGAGGCCACGCTCACCCAGGCCGAGCAGGCGCTGACCCGCGCCGCCGGCCTCGCGGCGCGCGGCTTTGCCACCCAGGCGGCACTTGATGCCGCGACCGAGGCGGCGCTCTCGGCCCGCTCGGCGCGCGATCAGGCCCATGCCGCCCGTGCCAAGGCCACGCAAACGCTGGCCGATTGCACCCTCTTCGCGCCGGTCTCGGGCATTGTCACCGCCCGCACCGCCGAACCCGGCCAAATCGTCGAAGCGGCCCAGACCGTGCTGACCCTCGCCCGCGACGGCGCCCGCGAGGCTGTGTTCTATATTCCTGATTTCGCCGCACTCGACCGCTTTCAAGGCCGCGCCGTAACGCTCCACCCGCTGGGCGAATCCGGGCCAGAGCGACAGGCGACCGTCACCGAAATCGCCCCGCTCGTCTCGAGCGACGGCGGCACGGTGCGGGTGAAGGCCGAGCTGGCCCCCGCCCCGGATCTGCCGCCGCCCGGGCTGGGCACCACGGTGGTGACAGCCGTCGACCTGAGCTATGGCGCCGCGATGGCGCTGCCCTGGCAAGCCTTGGTGAGCCAGGGCGGGAAGGCCGCGGTCTGGACCCTGGATGCGGTCAAGGGTGTCCCCGGGCGCGGGCGCGTGGCACTCACCCCGGTGCGGGTGCTGCGATACACCGATCATGCGGTCGAGATCGCCGAGGGCCTGCCCGAGGGCGCGCTTGTCGTTACCCGGGGCGCACATCTGCTCTATCCGGGTCAGCTCGTTCAGGTGCAGGAGGGGCAGGAATGACCCGATCGAGAGCCGCCGCCACGCTCCTGTTCGCCCTCTTTGTGCCGTTTGGCGCCATCTCCGCCGAGGAGGCCCCGCGCCCGGTGGTGAGCGAGATCGTCACCGGCTCGGCGATGACGGCGCGGCTGTTTCCGGGCGTGATCGCCGCAACGGTCGAAACCCCGCTCGCGTTTCAGACCGCCGGGCGCATCGCCACCCGCCCCGTCGATCTGGGCGACAGTGTCGCGGCGGGTACGGTTCTCGCCACGCTCGATCAGGTCACGCTCGCCGAGGATGTCGCCGCTGCCGAGGCAGGCCTCAGCGCTGCCCGCGCCGAGGCCGATTTTGCCGCTCAGAGCCGGGCGCGTGCCGAAGAGCTGCACCGCCGCGGTGTGGCCCCCAAGGCCACGCTGGAAGCCGCGCAGGCGAAAGACCTTTCCGCCCGCGCCGCGGTGGAAGCGGCCGAAGCCGATCTCTCCCGTGCCCAGGATGCCGCGCGCTACGGCACGCTCACCGCCCCCGCCGCCGGGATCGTGAGCCGCATCCTCGCCGAGCCGGGAACCGTGGTCAGCCCGGGCACGCCGGTTTTGCGGCTCGCCACGGCGGCCGGGCGGGAGGCTGTGATCGACGTGCCCGACGAGGTGCTCGCCGTCCTGCCAGAAGCCGCCCCCTTCAGCATCGCGGCGCGCTACGAGGATGCGCTGGTGACCGAGGGGCGGTTGCGGCTGATCGAACCCGTTGCCGACCCTTCGACGCGCGCACACCGGCTCAGGATCACCCTCGCCGACGAAGGCCGCGGGCTCCGGCTCGGCGCGCTGGTCTCGGCCCGGCTCGAGCTGCCGCAAGCCACCTTGCTGACGCTGCCGCGCGCGGCAATCTGGGGCACACAAGCGCAACCGATGGTCTGGCGCCTCGACCCCGAACGTCGCGCCCGCGCCACTGCCGTCAGCCTCGGCCAGCAGATCGGCCCGCGCGTGGTGATCCGCTCCGGGCTTGCCGAAGGTGACGAGGTGGCGATCCGGGGCATTCATTCCCTCACCGAGGGCCAACAGCTCGGCGCGAGGGTCGACCCATGAGTTTCAACCTCTCCGACTGGGCTTTGCGGCACCGCTCGATGGTCTGGTATCTGCTGATCGTCTCGCTTGTCGCGGGCGTTCTTTCCTACATGAACCTCGGCCGCGAGGAAGATCCGTCCTTCACGATCAAGGTGATGTTCATCACCGCGGCGCTCCCCGGCGCCACGGCCGAGGAGACGCGCGAACAGGTCACCGACCGGATCGAAAAGAAGATGCAGGAGCTGCCGAACCTGAAGTTCACGCGCTCCGAAACCTATCCCGGCCGCGCCGTTGTCTATGTCGAGCTGACCCCCGAGACACGCGGGCCCGCGGTGATCCAGACCTGGCTCAAGATCCGCAACATGATGTCGGATCTTAAACCGGAATTTCCTTCCGAATTCGCGGGTTACGCAATCAGCGACGATTTCGGCGATGTCTATGGCTCGATCTATGCCTTCACCGCCGACGGTTTCTCGCCGCAGGAGGTGAAGGACCGGGTGGAAGAAGTGCGCTCGGCGGTCCTGACGCTGAAAGCCGCGGGCAAGGTGGAGCTTGTCGGCACCCAGGATCCGGTGGTTCATGTCGAATTTTCGGCCCGCAAGCTGGCGGCATTGGGGCTCGATCAGTCCGAAGTGCTCGAAACCCTGGCGGCACAGAACGCCATCGTCCCTTCGGGCGTGATCCGCACCGCCGACGAAATGATCGCGGTGCGGATGTCGGGGCGCTTCGCAACGGCCGAAGACCTTGCCGCTGCGCCGTTGCGGGTGGGAGATATTTTCTTCACGCTGGCCGATGTCGCCACCGTACGCGCGGGTTTCGTCGATCCGCCCTCGGCGCTTTTCCGGTATGATGGCAAACCGGCGGTGGGGCTGATCATCGGTATGAAGGAGGGGGCGAATATCCTCGATTTCGGCGCCGAACTCACGCGGCTGATGGACCGTGTGGCACAGGAACTGCCGGTGGGGATGCAGCTTCACAAGGTTGCCGATCAGCCGAACGTGGTGGAGGAATCGGTCAATCACTTCCTGCGCGCCCTCGCGGAAGCGGTGGCGATCGTGCTTCTGGTCTCCTTCATTTCGCTGGGTTGGCGCGCGGGGCTCGTGGTGACGCTGTCGATCCCGCTCGTGCTGGCCCTCACCTTCGTCATCCTCGAAGCGATGGGCGTGACGCTGCAACGGATCTCTCTCGGCGCGCTGATCATCGCGCTCGGGCTTCTGGTCGACGACGCGATGATCGCCATCGAGACGATGATCGCCCGGCTCGAGGCGGGCGACAAGATCGGCCGCGCCGCCTCCTATGCCTGGACCTCGATCGCCTTTCCGATGCTGTCGGGCACGCTCGTCACCGTGGCCGGGTTCATTCCGATCGGACTGAACTCCTCTCAGGCGGGCGAATACACGCTCTCCCTGTTTTACGTCATCGCCATCTCGCTGCTTCTGAGCTGGATCGTCGCGGTGCTGTTCGCGCCGCTGATCGGGGCCACGGTGCTGCCCGCGCATCTGCCCCATCACGACCGGCGCCCGGGGCCGCTGCGCCGTGCCTTCCGCGCGCTTCTGCGCGGGGCGATGCGGGCGCGCTGGCTCACCGTGCTCGCCACTGTCGTGCTCTTTGCCAGCTCTCTTTACGGCATGCGCCATATCGAGCAGCAGTTCTTCCCCGCTTCGGACCGGCCCGAATTGCTGGTCGACGTCACCTTGCGCCAGAACTCCGCCATCGCCGCCACCGATACCGCCATGGCCGAGATCGACGCCTGGCTCGCCACCCGTCCCGAGGCGCGGTACTGGACCACCTATGTCGGCCAGTCCGCCCCGCGGTTCCTGCTCTCGCTCGACCGGCCCACCCCCGCCTCGTTCATGGGGCAGATCGTGGTGATGACGGCGGGGCTGGAGGAGCGCAACGCGCTGCGTGCCGCTTTGGCAAAGAAAAGCGCCGCTTTCGCGGGTGTCGATGTTTTCACCAAGCTGATCGAGCTGGGCCCTCCGGTCGGCAAGCCTGTGCAATACCGGATCATGGGGCCGGACCGGGCGCGGCTTCTCGACGAGGCGCGCAGCCTCGCGCAAAGGCTCGCCGCAGACGGGCGGCTGACCAATATCACGATCGACGAAGGCGAGCCGGTGCGGGTTGCCCGCGTCGTGCTCGATCAGGAGCGGCTGCGCCAGCTTGGTCTGACCCAAAAGGACGTGGCGCAGGCACTGCAAACGCTGTTTGAGGGTGTCACCGTGACCGAGCTGCGCGACGGGCAGACGCTCGTCGATGTGGTGGCGCGCGGCACCGCCGCGGATCGTTCCTCGCTCGCCTCGCTCGGCTCGCTGCAACTGCCCTCGCCCACCGGAGTGCCGGTGCCGCTGCTGAGCTTTGCCCGGCTCGAATGGCAGATGGAGGCGCCGGTGCTGCACGCGCGCAACCGGGTGCCGACGATCACCGTGAAAACTGCGGTGCTGGGGAAAAATCAGCCTGCCACCATCACCGCCGATCTCGCCCCGGCAATCGCCGCGCAGACCGCGACCCTGCCCGCGGGCTACACGATCGAACCCGGCGGCGTGGCGGAGAGCAGTGGCGAAAGCCAGGCGCCGATCGTTGCCGTGGTGCCGCTGATGGTGCTCGTCATCCTCACTCTCGTGATGGTGCAGATGCAGAGCTTCCGGCTGATGTTCATCGTGCTGGCCGTCGCACCGCTCGGGCTCATCGGCGTGGTTGCGGCGATGCTGCCTTCGGGCCAGCCGCTCGGCTTCGTCGCGATCCTGGGCGTTCTGGCACTGGTCGGCATCCTGATCCGCAATTCACTGATATTGATGGCGGAAGTGCAGGATCTGCGGGGCAAGGGACAGAGCCACTGGGACGCAGTCTTCGAGGCGTCAGACAGCCGCGCGCGGCCCATTCTGCTCACCGCCGCCGCCGCCTCGCTGGCGCTCATTCCGATCTCGCGCGAGGTGTTCTGGGCACCGATGGCTTTTGCGATGATGGGGGGCATCATCGCCGGCACGTTGATCACGCTGGTCTTCGCCCCCGCGCTCTACTGTATCGTGTTCCGGGTGAAACCGCCGCAAACACCGGCTCCGCAAGCGGATTAACCCTCCGTTCATTGATTCTTGCGACGATTCGGGCGTTCCTGTTTGCGAGCGAGCCATGTTGACCCCCCTGCCCTCGACGCCGCTTCCGACCGCCCCGGGCAGCCAGCCGCTGCCGCTGCCGCAGGGGGCCACGCCACAGCAGGGCGCGGCCTCGGCACAACTCCTTTCCGTGGCCTTGCCAGTGGCCCTCCCAGCCGCCGCCGGCGCTGCGCGCCCGGCCCCGGCTGCGGCCGAGCACGCCGGCCCTGACCTCTCCCTGCCGCTAGCGGAAACCGAGACGGCCCTCGCGAGCGCATTGGCCAATGCCGAGACCACGACCAGCTCCGCCTCCTCCCGCGCGCTCGTCACCGCGCAGATGATCGGCGCCGGGCAAATGATTGGCACCGAGACCGCGCCTCTGCAGGCGCTGCTCGCGCAACAGGCCGCCACTCGTGCCCTGCCGCATGCTCCCCCGCGCAGCGAGCCCCGCCGCGACGGCCCCGCCAAGGCAACCGATCACGCTCCGACCGACACATTTGACCCGCATGCCCCGCATCTGCCGCTGACGCTCGGCGGCCGGCACGACCACGAGGATGCGCTTGCCGACGATCGCTCTCCCGGGACCGACCACGCCATCGATACTGACCCGCGCGATGCCCCGCTCCGCCGCCGCGATCTCGCCCTGCATCCGCCGCCGCTCGATCCGCCCGCTGCCCTGCCGAGCCCCTGGGTGATCGTTGGCGCCACCTTCACCAGTATCGTCATACTCGCCGCCCTGCTTCTGCTCTGAACTTCGGCCTGAATCCCATGTCCCGGCGGGATGTGAGAGGCCGCGAAAATGCGGGAAGAAGGCTGCGGGCGACTTCGATAAGCCAAAGCGCCACGGGGCACGGCGACCTCCGAAACGTGGCGCGGCGCAGATCTTGTAGCAGCTTTTGCAGCGCAGGCCCTTGGAGCGCAGGTCATTCCATTAGGCCAAGGAGCACGAGGGGGGAGGGTGAGAGGCTGGACAGCGACCCAAGCGGGGCTCGTTGCGGCTGCTTCCTTCCGGACCTGACCGGGTTGGCGAGGCGCTCGCCCGCGCCAACCTCTCGCGGCGTCATATAGTCGTCACCGCCCCCCCATGCAAGCCTTCGATCACCACGCCGTTCACAGCGAGATCGGCGCCATCACCTCGGGTTCGATAACGTCGACACCGGGGAGCGCCGCGATCAGCGCCGCGGCGGATTGCTCCAGAAGCGGGAAGGTCCGGTAATGGCAGGGGATCACCGTCTTGAAATCGAAGTATTTCTTTGCGGCCCACCCGGCGGCGCGCATGTCCATGGTGAAATGGCCGCCCGCGGAAAGGATGCCGATATCGGGGCGGAAATACTCGCCCATCCACGCCATTTCCGAGGAGATGCAGGTATCCCCCGAGACATAGATCACATGGCCCTCGCCCGCGATCATGTAACCCGACTCGGTGCCGGTATAGATCGGCCCGGTCGGCCCCGAGATCGAGGAGGAATGGCTCGCGGGCACCATCGTCACTTTGGCGCCGCCCAGATCGACCGTGCCGCCCTTGTTGAAGCCGATGCCCTCGATATGCTCATGCGCTTCCCAATGGCTGACGATGTCATAGATACCAACCACCGGAATCTCGAGTTCCTTCGCCACTGCGAGCGTGTCGCCCGAATGGTCGCCATGGCCATGCGTGAGCAGGATATGCGTGGCGCCTGCAAGCGCTTCGGCGCGCCGCTCGGCCGGAAACATCGGGTTTCCCGTCATCCAGGGGTCGATCAGGATCACCGCCTTCTCGATCTCGAGACGGAAGCCGGAATGGCCAAGCCAGATCAGTTTCATCGCAATGCTCCTCACTGTCGGTTGGGTGAATGGGTGGCACAAACCTAGCGCAACTGAGTGACAAGGGAAGCCCGCAGGGGAGCGCATGCTTGCAGCCTTGGCGCGGCAACGCTAAACCCGGGCCAAGACAAGCGGAGATATTCATGTCCATCGACATCGACACCGCCCGCAAGGTGGCGCATCTGGCGCGCATTCGCGTGGCCGAAACCGACCTGCCCAAACTGGCCGAACAGCTTTCGGGCATCCTGACTTTCATGGAACAACTCAACGAGGTGGATGTCGAGGGCATCGAGCCGATGACCTCGGTCACGCCGATGCGGCTCAAGCGCCGCGTCGACGAAGTGACCGACGGCAATTATCAGGACAAGATCCTCGCCAATGCCCCCGATGCCCGCGAGGGCTTCTTTGCCGTGCCGAAGGTGGTGGAATGAGCCTCAACAAACTGACGATTGCCGCGGCCCGTGACGGGCTGAAAAAGGGCGATTTCACTGCGGTGGAGCTGACCGAGAGCTGCCTTGCTGCGATCGAGGGCGCCGCGGCGCTCAACGCCTATTGCGCGAAAACCCCCGAGATCGCACTGGCGCAGGCGAGCGCGGCGGATGCCCGCCTCAAGGCGGGCGAAGCGCCCGCGCTGTGCGGCATTCCGCTTGGTATCAAGGACTTGTTCTGCACCAAGGGCGTGGCCTCGCAGGCCGCTTCGCGCATCCTTGAGGGCTTCAAGCCGGAATATGAATCGACCGTCACGCAAAACCTCTGGGATGCGGGCGCGGTGATGCTCGGCAAGCTCTCGATGGACGAGTTCGCGATGGGCTCTTCGAACGAGACTGCCTGCTACGGCCCGGTGGTGAACCCCTGGAAGGTGGATGACCGGCAACTGACGCCGGGCGGCTCCTCGGGCGGCTCCGCCTCGGCGGTGGCGGCCGATCTCTGCCTGGCCGCGACCGGCACCGACACCGGCGGCTCGATCCGCCAGCCCGCCGCCTTCACCGGTATCGTTGGCATCAAGCCCACCTATGGCCGGGTGTCGCGCTGGGGCATCGTCGCCTTCGCCTCCTCGCTCGACCAAGCCGGGCCGATGACTAAATCGGTGCGCGATGCCGCGATCATGCTTTCCGCCATGGCCTCGAACGACGCCAAGGATTCGACCTGCGTCGATTTCCCGGTGCCGGATTTCGAAACGGCGCTGACGGGCGACATCCGCGGCAAGAAAATCGGTATCCCGAAAGAATACCGCATGGACGGCATGCCCGCCGAAATCGAGAAGCTTTGGAACGATGGCGCGGCGATGCTGCGCGATGCGGGCGCCGAAATCGTCGATATCTCGCTGCCGCACACCAAATACGCGCTGCCGGCCTATTACGTGATCGCGCCTGCAGAGGCCTCGTCGAACCTCGCGCGTTATGATGGCGTGCGCTACGGCCACCGCGCCACGCTTGGCTCGGGCGAAGGCATTGTCGACATGTATGAAAAGACCCGCGCCGAGGGCTTCGGCCCGGAGGTGCAGCGGCGCATCATGATCGGCACCTATGTGCTCTCGGCGGGCTTCTATGACGCTTATTACAACCGCGCGCGGCGCGTGCGCGCGCTGATCAAGCGCGATTTCGACCTTGCCTTCGAGGCCGGGATCGACGCGATCCTGACCCCGGCAACGCCCTCCTCGGCCTTTGGCCTGGGCGAGATGCAGGATGCCGATCCGGTCGAGATGTATCTCAATGACGTCTTCACCGTGACGGTGAACCTCGCGGGGCTGCCGGGCATTTCGGTCCCGGTCGGGCTTGATGCGAAGGGGCTGCCGATGGGGCTGCAACTGATCGGCAAGCCCTGGGGCGAAGGCGATCTGCTCAATCAGGCGCTGGTGCTGGAGAAGGCTGCGGGCTTCACGGCAAAACCCGCGCAGTGGTGGTAAGGAGGGACGCGATGCGCAAGACTCTGGTGTTTGTTCTCCCGGTTCTGGCGCTCGCAGCCTGTGATCCGCCAGTGCCCAATTCCGCCGCGGGGGTCGGATTCGGCGATTACCAAAGCTACCTGCAGCAGCGCGAGGCCGCGCTGCGCGGCTCTGCTGCCATGTCTCCCGCGTCCGCGACCGCGACGCCGGGCGCGGCCTCCAGCTATGGGAGCACGGGCTATGGCGCGACGCCGGTGCAATCGGCAGCCGGTCAGGTGGCGGCGGGCGACGGCTCGATCGGCGCCGAGACGCTGGCCGCGTTGCGCGCCACCGCCCCGGCGGGGGAAACGAACCCGGTGCAGGTGGCGCCAAACGCAACCGGTGTTGGCGCGCCTCTCGATGCGATGGCGCCTGCCGCTCCCCCGTCTCCCGCGGCCGCTACGGGCAGTGCCGGGCCGAACCTTGCGGCCTATGCGCTCGCCGCGACCAATGCGCCGGGCCAGCAGGTCTACAAACGCGGCGGGATCAAGCTCAGCAATTCCGCGCGCGCCTGCGGCAAATTCATCTCGCCCGATCTGGCGCAGATGGAATTTCTGCGCCGTGGCGGGCCCGAACGCGACCCGGCCAACCTCGATCCCGATGGCGACGGCTTCGCCTGTGGCTGGGATCCGCGCCCGTTCCAGGCGGCGCGGCAGTGACCGAGGCCCCCGCGTCGCCGAATTTTGGCGCGCGACGCGGCGGCGCGCGGCCCGAGCTCGTGGTTCTGCATTACACCGGGATGGCGAGCTGCGCCGCGGCGCGGGCGCGGCTCTGTGACCCCGCGGCCGAAGTCTCCGCGCATTGGCTGATTGCCGAGGATGGCACGGTCGAGGCGCTGGTGCCCGAGGAGATGCGCGCCTGGCATGCGGGGGCGGGCGGCTGGGCGGGCTTTACGGATGTGAATTCGAGCTCGATCGGCATCGAGCTTGCTAATCCGGGGGACGCGCCCTTCCCCGAGCCGCAGATGACGGCGCTTGAAGCGCTTCTGGGAGCGATTCTCGCACGCTGGGGCATCGCGCCGCAGGCGGTGATTGCGCATTCCGACATGGCACCCGGCCGCAAGGCGGACCCGGGTCCGCGCTTTGACTGGGCACGGCTGGCGCGACAGGGCCTTGCGGTGATGCCCGCGCCGGGCGGCATCGCCCCTCCCGTGACCGCGGCGGGCTTTCTGGGGATGGCCGAGACCTTTGGCTATCCGGAGGCGCCGCTGGAAGTGCTGCTCGCGGCGTTCCGGCTGCGGTTCCGGCAGCGCCACGCGGGGCCCCTCGATGCCACCGACATGGCGCTGATCACCGATCTCGCCCTGCGCTTTGGCGCGGACGGCGGCTCCTGGCGCTCGAGCTGAGAGAAGAGGCAGCGCCCCATTGACCTCTGGCCCTTGTGCAGCGTAAGGCAGGCGCGCGCGGAGGGCTGGATGACCGCGGCGGCCCATAGCTCCGTTTTGCGGATAGCTGGGCGGTCGAGGAAAGTCCGGACTCCCTGAAGCAACGGTGCCGGGTAACGCCCGGCGGGGGCAACCCCAGGGAAAGCGCCACAGAGAAGAGACCGCCCTCGCTTGCGGGGGCAAGGGTGAAACGGTGGGGTAAGAGCCCACCGCGGGACTGGCAACAGGACCGGCACGGCAAGCCCCACCGGGAGCAACGCCGAATAGGGATCGCGCGCCGCATCCGGCAACGGAGACGGCAGGGGAGCTTCGCCCCGAGCGGTCCGGGTTGGCGGCTTGAGGCTGCGGGTGACCGCAGACCCAGAGGAATGGTCATCCAGGGGGGCGACCCCCGGACAGAATCCGGCTTACAGGCCCTCCGCGCATATCTCTTTCGCACGCGCACGAGAGCGCATCGCGAAAAATCGTCCTTCGCCCTTCCTTTGCGGTTGACTCCGTCTTCGGGCTGACTAAAAGGCAGGCTTCAAGGATTTAGCGGGCGTCGCGCGCCCGACTCTGGGAGACTGAAAATGGCGAAGCCGACGACGATCAAGATCCGTCTGAACTCGACGGCGGGCACCGGGCACTTCTATGTGACCAAGAAGAATGCCCGCACCATGACCGAAAAGATGACCGTGAACAAATACGATCCGGTCGCACGCAAGCATGTCGAATACAAGGAAGGCAAGATCAAGTAAGATCTGCTCTTTCACGGGTCAGAGGCCGTCCTTCGGGGCGGCCTTTTACTTTGCCGGGTTCGCTCCTGCGCGAGCCGGGAAGAGCGCGCGGCCGGACGGCTTTCCCTGCGGTTGTTGCCGGTGCGGATGATGTGACCGCCCCCCGATGGCATCGTTGCACCAAGCTGGGCCTGCGACGATCCATAAAGGAGGCCGGTCGCGAGGGAGATTGCCACGGTTGGACTCGATCTGGCGCAGAGCGCGGTTCAGGTGCATGGAGCTGATGCCATGGGGCGGGCGGTGATACGCAAGAAGCGCAGACGGGACCAGGGCCTGGCTTTCTTTGCGAAGCTGCTGCCTTGTGTCGTGGCGATGGAAGCCTGCGGCAGGGCCACTTCCGGGGCCGTGAGATCGGCAAGCGCGATGTCGAGATCGCCCGACGGGGCAAGAAACGGGACAGCGCGGATCGTCTGGGCGCTGTTGGCCCTCTTGTGACATTCTGCTCGCGGGCATCGGTTTGACTTGCCCGCCTGCGCCGCTAGACTGCGCAGGCAATTCAGGAGCGCCCATGACCGAAGCCGAAAGCCCCGCCGGACCGCCGGCCGAGACCGCCCCGGGCTATCAGGTTCTCGCCCGCAAATACCGCCCCGCCACCTTCGCCGATCTGATCGGGCAGGAGGCGATGGTGCGCACGCTGAAGAACGCCTTTGCCGCGAGCCGGATCGCGCAGGCCTTCATCATGACGGGGATTCGCGGCACCGGCAAAACCACCACCGCGCGGATCATCGCGAAGGGGCTCAACTGCATCGGCACGGATGGCACGGGCGGCCCCACCACCGAGCCCTGCGGCCTCTGCGAGCATTGCCGCGCCATTGCCGAGGGGCGCCATGTCGATGTGCTGGAGATGGACGCCGCCTCGCGCACCGGGGTGGGCGACATCCGCGAAATCATCGAGAGCGTGAACTACCGGGCCGCCTCGGCGCGCTACAAGGTCTATATCATCGACGAAGTGCACATGCTCTCGACCTCGGCCTTCAACGCGCTTTTGAAAACGCTCGAAGAGCCGCCCGCGCATGTAAAATTCATCTTCGCCACCACCGAGATCCGCAAGGTGCCGGTGACGGTGCTGTCGCGCTGCCAGCGCTTTGACCTGCGCCGGATCGAGCCGGAGGTGATGATCGACCACCTCTCGAAAGTCGCCACCAAGGAGGGCGCTGCGATCGCGCATGATGCGCTCGCGCTCATTACCCGCGCGGCCGAAGGTTCGGTGCGCGATGCGATGTCACTCCTCGATCAGGCGATTTCGCACGGCGCGGGGGAAACCACCGCCGATCAGGTTCGCGCGATGCTGGGCCTCGCGGACCGCGCCCGCGTGCTCGACCTCTTCGATCATGTGCTCAAGGGCGATGCGGCGGCGGCGCTGACCGAGCTTGGCGCGCAATATACCGATGGCGCGGACCCGATGGCGGTGCTGCGCGATCTGGCGGAAATCACCCATTGGGTCTCGGTGATCAAGATCACCCCCGAGGCCGCCGATGACCCGACCGTGCCCCCCGAAGAGCGCACCCGCGGTCAGGCGATTGCCGCGGCAATCCCGATGCGGGTGCTGTCGCGGCTCTGGCAGATGCTCTTGAAGGCGATCGAAGAGGTCGCAAGCGCGCCCAATGCGATGATGGCCGCCGAGATGGCGCTCATTCGCCTCACCCATGTGGCCGACCTGCCCGACCCGGAAACGCTGATGCGCAAGGTGATGGGCGGCCCCGGCGCCTCGGGCGGGCAAGGCCCCGCACAGGGTGGTGGCGGCGGCGGCGGGAGCCCGCGCGCGGAGGCCACCACGCGGCACATGATGGGCGGGCGCCCGCTCCACCTTTCCGGCGCGACGGCGCTCGCCGTCCAGCCCGCCGCCTCGATGCTGGCGCGCTATGCGCGGTTCGAGGATGTGGTGGAACTGATCGCGCGGATGCGCGACGGGCTTTTGAAGCATCAGGTCGAGCATGGGGTGCGGCTGGTGAGCTATGCGCCCGGTCGGATCGAATTCGAACTCGCGCCCGACGCGCCGCGCGACCTCGCGCAGACCCTCGCGCAAAGGTTGCAGGGCTGGACCGGGGCGCGCTGGGGCGTTTCGGTCGTGGGCTCGGGCGGGGCGCCGACGATTTTCGAGCGCGACAATGCCGCGAAACTGGCCGCCGAGGCGGAGGCACGCGCGGGCAACACGGTGGTGCAGGCGATCTTTACCGCCTTCCCGCAAGCGAAATTCGAGGAGATCACTCTGGCCGAAGAGCTGGAGGCCGAACAGGCCGCCGAGGCTTTGCCCGAGGTGGAAGACGAATGGGATCCATTCGAGGACGGATAGGAGAGCGGGATGCGGTCGGCGGATGAAATCCTCAACGAGGTCAAGACGCTTGCCGTTGAATACTATGAATTGACAGGGAAACCGCTCGGGGTAACTGGCGAGATCGCGGAGGCCGAAGCAGCAAGATTGCTTGGGTTGCGTCTCGCAGATGCTCGCTCTCCAGGATACGATGCCGAAGATATCCGGATGGATCCCGCGCGACGTTTGCAGATAAAGGGCCGCTGGAAGAGCGGCGGAAAGACTTGGGGGCGCGTCCCTTCAATCAATTGCTCCCACGAGTTTGATGCCGTTCTTCTGGTGCTTCTGAGTGGGCACTATGAAGTTGTGGAGATTTGGGAAGCTGACCGGGCCGCGGTCATCGCACGTCTTAAAGCGCCAGGGTCCAAAGCGCGAAATGAACGCAATTCGATGGGGGTTTCCCAGTTCAAAACGATTGCAACGCGGGTTTGGCCAGCGTGACGGTTGCTCCCCTTGCTTGAGACAACACCACCGCATATCTCTCAGGAACGCGAACGAAAGGGTAGGAAAATGCTGAAAGGTTTGGGCCAGCTGGGCGACATGGCCAAGATGATGAAGGCGGCGAAAGACTTGCAGGAACGCATGATGACCCTGCAGGAGGAGCTTGGCCGGATCGTGGTGATCGGCGAGGCGGGCGGCGGGCTTGTCAAGGCGCGCGCGACCGCGAAGGGCGAGATCTGCGGGCTCGACATCGATCCCTCGATCCTCGTCGCCTCGGAAAAGGAAGTGGTCGAAGACCTGATCATCGCCGCGATCAAGGAAGCACAGTCGCGCGCCATCGACAAGGCCGCCGAGGAACAGCGCAAGCTGATGGCGGAGCTTGGCCTTCCCGCCGACATGAGCTTTCCGGGCTGAGATGGCACCGGGAGCCGGGCGCGACGAGATCGAGGCGCTGATCGTGCAGATGGCGCGACTGCCCGGCCTCGGGCCGCGCTCGGCACGCCGGGCCGTGCTGCATCTGTTGCGCCGCCGCGAGGGGCAGATGGCGCCGCTTGCGGCCGCGCTCGCCCATGTGGCCGAAACCGCTCGGGACTGCCCGCTTTGCGGCAATATCGCGGTGGGGGTGACGCCGGGCGCGCCCTGTGCGCTTTGCACCGATCCCGCGCGCGCCACGGGCGAGATCTGCGTGGTGGAAGACGTGGCCGATCTTTGGGCGATGGAGCGCGGCGGCGCCTTCAAGGGCCGCTATCACGTGCTGGGCGGCACGCTCTCGGCGCTCGATGCGATCGGTCCCGAGGAACTTGGCATCCCGCGACTGCTCGACCGCGTGGCCAGTGAGCAAGTGCGCGAGGTGATCCTTGCGCTCAACGCCACCGTCGAGGGCCAGACCACCGCGCATTACATTGCCGAGGCGCTGGAGGGATCCGGGGCCAGTGTCACATCGCTCGCGCAGGGGGTGCCGATTGGCGGCGAGCTTGACTATCTCGACGATGGCACGATCTCGGCCGCCTTGCGCGCGCGCCGCGCGCTCTGATGGCAACCTCCCCCGAAACCATCGCCTTTTTCCTCGAACAGCTCGAGGGCCGCGATGTGCGCGCGCGCAAGATGTTTGGCGAATACGGCATTTATCTGGGCGCGAAGATGGTCGCGCTGATCTGTGACGACTGCCTGTTCGTGCGCCCGATCCCCGCGGCGGCAGCTTATCTCGAAGCCCCGGTCGAAGCGGCGCCCTACCCCGGTGCAAAACCTTATTTTCGTATCGAGGCGGATCTCTGGGAGGAGGCCGACTGGCTCTGGGGGCTGCTTGCGCTGATGGAACGCGACCTTCCCGCCCCAAAGCCGAAACGCACTAAACCTAAGGATGAGGCGCGCCAGAGGCCCGACAAGCATTGATCCCCCCGCCCCCCGCCGCTATCAGGGGGAAAAGTCATGGTCCGGGTGTGCCGATGAACCGTCTTTACCACGTTGCCCTCTCCCCGTTCTGCCGCAAGGTGCGCCTGACGCTCGCGGAAAAGAAGATCGAGGTGGAGCTTGTCGAAGAACGCTACTGGGAGAAAAGCGCCGATTTTCTGCGCCGCAACCCGGCGGGCAAAGTGCCGGTGCTGCGCTATGACAACCGGCTCTTTTCCGAGAGTCAGGCGATTTGCGAATATCTCGACGAGATCCTCCCGACGCCGGCGCTGATGCCGCGCGATGCGGAGGCGCGCTTTGAGGTGCGCCGCCTGTGCACCTGGTTTGATGACAAGTTCAACGCCGAAGTCACCGCCAAGGTGATGGGCGAGCGGGTCTGGAAGAAGGTGCAGAAAAAGGGCTACCCCGACAGCAAGACCGTCAAGGAAGGGCTCGCGGCCACCAAGTATCACCTTGATTACATGGCTTGGCTGCTCGATCAGCGGCGCTGGCTTGCAGGCGATCTGATGACGCTCGCGGATTTTGCCGCCGCCGCGCATCTGAGCTGCCTCGATTATATTTCGGATGTGGACTGGAACCGCTCCGAAGTGGTCAAGCAATGGTATGCGAAAATCAAGTCGCGCCCGGCGTTCCGCTCGCTTCTGGCCGATCAGCTCCCCGGCATGCCGCCCTCACCGCAATATGCGGAGCTGGATTTCTGACCCACCTGCCTTGATCGGGCTGCCGCAAGAGCGACGGGAATTCCCCTGCCGGCGGCTACGTCAAAGCGCGCCGACAGGGGCTGGCACCGGGGGCGCCCGGGCTCAGACCTCGACCGCCACCGCGCCCCTCGGGCGCGAGCAGCAGGCCAGAATATAGCCCGCGGCAATCTCGTCGTCCGAGATGCCGCCGTTGTGGACCATCTGCACCTCGCCTTCGGTCTTTTTCACCTTGCAGGTGCCGCACAGCCCGAAATTGCACCCCGACGGGATGTTGAGCCCGGCGCGCTTGGCAACCGCAAGCACGGTCTCGTCTTCGGTGCAGGGCTCGCGCACGCCCGAGGCGGCGAAATGGATCTCGCTGTCGCCCGAGGCCGCGATCTCCGCCGCCTCCGCGCCCGGATCGAACGGGATCTCGGGCGGGCCGAAGCTCTCCTGATGATAGCGGCTCATGTCAAAGCCGATGGTGCCGAGGATCTCGCGCACGGCCTGCATGAAGGGCTCGGGGCCGCAGCAGAACACCTCGCGCTCAAGGTAATCGGGCGCCATCAGACCAAGCATGATCTGGTTGAGCCGTCCGTGATGGCCATGCCAGACCGAGAACGGATCGGGCTCCTTGACGGTGAAGCGCAATTGCAGCCCCGGCACGCGGGCGGCGAATTGCTCCAGCCGGTTGCGGAAGATGATCTCCGAGGGGCGGCGCGCGGCATGGACAAAGACGATGTCCGGCATCTCGCCGCTGTCCCAGGCCCAGGTGGTCATCGACATCATCGGCGTGATGCCCGAGCCCGCCGAGATGAACAGGTATTTGCGCGCCGGGTGCAATTGCGCGCTGAACGCCCCCATCGGGCCGCGGGCGCGCAACTGCATGCCGGGCTTGAGCTGGTCGATCATCCAGCGCGAGCCGATCGAGCCGGGCTGCGCTTTCACGGTGATCGAGAGCGACAGCGGGCGCGAGGGCGAGGACGAGATCGTGTAGCTGCGCGAGACCGGATTGCCCGGCACCGGCAGATCAAAGGTCAGGAACTGCCCCGCCATGTAGTCAAACCACGCGCCCGAAGGCGCGCGGAAGGTGATTGTGGCGCTGTCACGGGTCTCGGGGACCACCATCGCGCATTCGAGCAGTTCGGCGTCGTTCCAGGGCGCGCCAGCCCAGTTCTGGCGCCGCATCTATTCGGCCGCCACGGCAGGCGCGGGGCCGAGCCGCGCGGTGAGCGTGTCGCAATACCAGTCGACGAACTGGATCACGCCTTCTTCCTGCACCAGCGAATAGGGGCCGGGCTCATAGGCGGGCGAGCGAATGCCGGCCTGATTTTCCTCGACCACCTGACGGTCCTCGTCATTGGTCGCCATCCAGACCTCGGTCAGTTCCTTCAGGTCGTAATCCACCCCCTCGACGGCATCGCCCGGCACGAGCCAGGTTGTTGTCACCTCGGTTTCGGTGGCCGAGATCGGCAGCACGCGGAACACGATCGCATGATCGGCGAGGAAGTGGTTCCAGGTGTTGGGATAATGGAAGAAGAGCAGGCTTCCGGCATCGTTGAAGGGCATCTCGCCCATGCGCTTGCCCTTCACCGCGGCCTTGGTGCTCATGGTGTAGCTCTCGGCCTGATTGAGCAGCGGGATGCGCGCAAGGCGCCACTGCATTTTCGGATGATGGATGAAGCGCGAGGGCAGGCCCGCCGCCTCGCAACGCTGCCAATGCGCAAGAATGTCGGGGCTCGCGGCCTCCGGGCCTTCCATCGCCGTCATGCGCGGGTTGTCCGAATAGGTGCGGCACAGCGAAGGATGCGAGCCGCCGCAATGGTAGCATTCGCGGTTGTTCTCGATCACGAGCTTCCAGTTGCCCTTCTCGACGATGGTCGAGACATGGGCGACGCGGGCGTTTTTCAGCCCGGCGGGGGCGAGGTAGCGCCCGAGCGTGCCTGCAAGATCCGCAATCGCGGGCGGCACATCGGCCAGGCACACGAAGACCATGCCGCCAATGTCGATGCAATGCACCTTTTTCAGCCCGTGTTTGCCGGGCTCGAAATCCTCCTGCATGTCCTTGGCCCAGAGGAGTTTTCCGTCAAGGTCATAGGTCCATTGGTGATAGGGGCAAACAAGCTTCGGCGTTGTGCCGGTGGCCTTGGCGCAAAGCCGCTGGCCGCGGTGGCGGCAGACGTTGTGGAAGGCGCGGATCATGCCATCCGCCCCGCGCACCACGATCACCGGATAGGCGCCCACCTGCAGCGTGGCGTAATCCCCCGCCTTCACCAGTTGGCAGGCGGGCAGCGCGAACAGCCATTCCCGGTAAAAGATCTGCTCAAGATCGGTCCCGAACACGCCTTCGTCGCAGTAAAGCGCGCGGGACAGGGAGTAATTCTTGCGGCGGGCGGAAAGCTCCGCGCGGATTTCGGACGCTTCAAGCATCTGTCACCTCACTTGCCCTGCCTCCCCGCAGGTGCTGGCTTCATCTGGACCTTGCGGCCCGGCGGTTTCGGGGCGCGGCGAGCGGGCGCAAAAGGCGGGTCTCCCCGGGCATGCGGCACAGACCGAGCCGTTCGGCCCGGGTGCATGCTGCCCCTTCCGCTGTCTCTTTGCGCCAATGTGCCGGTTCTGCGCCGGCGTGCCAGTTCCGGCTCTGCGGCCGGCTCCCCTATGCGAAGAGATTGACATATTGTCGCATCATACGTCGCGCGAATCCGACATGATGAGGCCAGGAAAAGACAAGCCCGCGATTGCGCACGGGAACGTGTTTCCGGGGCCGGCCAGATCGCTTATGGCGGGGCGAAGAGATGGAGGCTCCTCTGGAACGGCTGAAGACCCGGTTGATCGCGCAGGCTCTCGCCGAGGGCTTTGCAAAAGCGCGCATCACGCGGCCCGATTCCCGCCCGGACCTGCCCGCAGATCTGGCGGGCTTTGTTGCTGCGGGCCATCACGGGCAGATGGGCTGGATGGCCGAGCGGATGGCGTGGCGCGCCAACCCCGCCGCGCTCTGGCCCGAGGCGCGCTCGGTGATCATGCTTGCCGAGAACTACACCCCCGAGGCCGACCCGCGCGCCGCGACGGCGGTAAAAGAGGCTGGCGCGATCTCGGTCTATGCACAGGGCAAGGATTACCATGACCTCGTGAAACGACGCCTCAAGCGGCTCGGGCGCTGGCTGATTGCCGAGGAGCCCTGCGAGATCAAGGTTTTCGTCGACACCGCCCCGGTGATGGAAAAGCCGCTGGCCGAGGCCGCGGGGCTCGGCTGGCAGGGCAAGCATACCAATCTTCTGGCCCGTGATCTCGGCAACTGGTTTTTCCTTGGCGCGCTTTTCACCACGCTTGAACTGCCGCCCGACGCACCCGACGTGAGCCATTGCGGCTCCTGCACCGCCTGCCTCGACGCCTGCCCGACCGGCGCTTTCCCCGCGCCCTACCGCATTGATGCGCGCCGCTGCATTTCTTATCTCACGATCGAGCATCGCGGCCCGGTCGAACCGGCGCTCCGCCCGCTCCTCGGCAACCGCATTTACGGCTGCGACGATTGCCTTGCCGCCTGCCCGTGGAACAAGTTCGCCGTGACCGCGCGCGACATCGGCTATGCCACCCGCCACGGCACCCCGCCCCTTGCCGAGCTGCTCGCGCTCGACGATACCGCCTTCCGCGCCCGCTTTGCCAGCTCGCCGATCAAGCGCATCGGCCGCGACCGGCTGGTGCGCAACGCGCTTTACGCGGCGGGGAACTCCGGCCTGCCAGATCTCCTTCCCTTTGCTCGCGCCCTCACCGCCGACCCCGAGCCCAGCGTTGCAGAGGCCGCAAGCTGGGCATGCGCGCGGCTTGCGACAATCGGGCACGATTGACCCTTTCCTTCGACGGTCAATGCGTTAGCTTTCACGCATGTCTTCCGCCCCTCCCCCCGCCGCCGCTGGCCTGCACCCGAGCCCCGTCACCGGGATCATGCTCAAGCTCTGCTCGGTGCTCGTTTTCATCGCCATGTCGAGCCTGATCAAGGTCGTCTCGGACCATGTTCCGCCCGGCGAGTCGGTGTTTTTCCGCTCCTTTTTCGCGCTGCCGGTGATCCTTGGGTGGCTGGCCTGGCGGCGCGAACTGCATGTCGGGCTGAAGGTGCAAAACCCGCTTGGCCATGTCTGGCGCGGGGTTGCGGGCACCTCGGCGATGGGGCTTGGCTTTGCCGGGCTCGCCTTTCTGCCGCTGCCCGAGGTGACGGCGCTAGGCTATGCGACGCCGCTTCTTGTGGTGATCTTCGCCGCGATGTTTCTGGGCGAGCAGGTGCGGGCGTTCCGCCTTTCGGCGGTCGCCGTCGGGCTCGTGGGCGTGCTGATCGTGCTCTGGCCGCGGCTGGGCGAGGTCGAAGGAGAGAATACCGCGCAGGCCTTTGGCGCGATGGTCGTGGTGATGGGAGCCACGTTTGCCGCGCTGGCGCAGGTCTTCATCCGCAAAATGGTGGCAACAGAACGCACGTCCGCCATCGTGTTCTGGTTCTCGATCACCTCGACCACGCTTTCGCTGATCACGCTTCCCTTCGGCTGGGTGATGCCGCGACCAACCGAGGCAATCTTGCTGATCTCCTGCGGTTTTCTGGGCGGGCTCGGGCAGATCCTGCTCACCTCCTCCTACCGTTTCGCCGATGCCTCGATCATCGCGCCCTTCGATTACGCTTCGATGCTCTTCGCGCTCGGCATCGGCTACTGGCTCTTTGGGGAGGTGCCGACGGTCTGGATGCTCGGCGGCGCGGGGCTGATCATGATCGCGGGGGTGATGATCATCTGGCGCGAACACCGGCTCGGGCTTGAGCGCAAACGCGTGCGCAAGGCGACGAGCGGAGTGAGCGGCGGCTGAAGCCGCACGGCCGATGCGCAATTTCTTGCCCTACCATGACCGAGCGCAAAGACCCGGGCGCGATTCTGTGCTAGGGTTCAAGCGATGAAGTTGGAGGAGGCAGACATGACCCGTCACATCATCGACCATGCCGCGCCGCAGGCCGAAGGCAGCCGCACGCAGCAATTCCTCGACATCGACCGCAAGGATGGCGTGCATCCCGCCGTGGAAACCCTTGCGCAACGGCCCGCCGAGCGCGGGGCGGCGAAGGTGCGGGAGTTCCTGCGCATTGACCGTGAGGACGCCAAGGCGGAAGGCTGAACCCGGGGACGATCCGACCCCGCCGGGACAGATCCGGCGTCGATAGCGTCTGAGTGCTCTATCGGCGCCTATCTTGGAGCATTTGTGCAAATCTGCGTCCATACCGGAGGCAGGGTTTTCGTTCTTGGCAATGAAAAAGGCACGTCATCGACGTGCCTCCGGGTTGCTCGGTCCAGCCTTTATCCTCGAACCCCGGCTTTCGGGCCGGGAAGGTGGCGAGCGCCGCCTGCCGACTCTTCGGGGTCGACAGGCGGTGTTGTTTCGGGCCCGCGTCTCAGGCGCGCACGAGTTTTTCGTAGCTTTGCGCCACATCGCGGGTGAGCGCACCCACGTCAAAGCGGAACTCGCCGATCTGCCCCACCGGCGTCACTTCGGCGGCCGTGCCGGTCAGCCAGCATTGCTCGAAGCCTGCCAGTTCCACCGGCTCGATGTGACGCTCATGCACGGTGATGCCTTTCTCGCGCATCATCGCAATCACGGTCTGCCGGGTGATGCCATTGAGGAAGCAATCCGGCAGCGGCGTATGCACCTCGCCATCCTTGACGAAGAACACGTTCGCCCCGGTCGCCTCGGCCACATAGCCGCGGTAATCCATCATCAGCGCGTCCGAGCAGCCCTTTGCCTCGGCGGCATGCTTGGACATGGTGCAGATCATGTAGAGCCCCGAGGCCTTCGCCGCCGAGGGGATCGTCAGCGGATCGGGGCGGCGCCATTTCGAGATGTCGAGCTTCGCGCCCTTCATCTTCGCATCACCGTAGTAGTTGCCCCATTCCCAGCCCGCGACCGCCATCCGCACCGGGTTGCGCCGCGCCGAGACCCCCATGTCTTCGCCCGCCCCGCGCCACGCCAGCACGCGCACATAGGCATTGGTCCAGCCATTCGCCTTCAGCATCGCGTATTTCGCGGCTTCGATCTCTTCCACCGAATAGGGCACTTCCATGTCCAGCAGTTCCGCCGAATGGCGCAGCCGTTGCGAGTGTTCCACGCCCTTGAAGATCTTGCCGTCGTAGCAGCGCTCGCCCTCGAAGACGGCCGAGGCGTAATGCAGTGCATGGGTCAGGATGTGGACCTTTGCATCGCGCCATTCGATCAATTTGCCATCCATCCAGATCGTGCCGTCACGATCGTCATATGCACCGGTCATTTCGCCCTCCTATCGAGCCTCGGTTTTCACAAATTGCGCAAATTAGGGCCGCCTCGGACATAATGTTGCGCAATTTCTGCGCTTCGGTAACAATTGATTCTTGGAAAGTCAACAAGGCTGCCCTAAAAAGGCAAAAAGCGAGGATCACATGGCCGATACCGGGGCACCCGGGGGCGAAACGCTCCTGTTTCTGACCGACGAGCAATTGCGCAAGGGCATCGAAGCGATGTTCTTTGCCTATCGCGGCTTCACCGCCGATCCGGACCGGATCCTGGCGAAGCATGATTACGGCCGAGCGCATCACCGTGCGATCCACTTCATCAACCGCGAGCCGGGGCTTACGGTGACGACGCTGATCTCGGTGCTGGGGGTGACGAAGCAAAGCCTGAACCGGGTGTTGCGCACGCTGATCGAGGACGGGTTGGTCGAGAGCCGGGTCGGCAAGCGCGACAAGCGCGAGCGGCATCTTTTTCTCACCGAGGCGGGAGAGGCGCTGGAGCGGGCGCTGACAGAGGCGCAGCGGGCGCGCATGCGCGCCGCTTATCGCGCCGCCGGACCGCAGGCTGTGGCCGGATTCCGGCAGGTGCTGGAAGCGATGATGGACCCCAACCTGCGCCGCCATTACCAGATGCTGAAGGACGACGCATGAGCGCCGCACCTCCGCATCTCCTGATCGTCGATGACGACGAGCGGATCCGCGGGCTGTTGCAGAAGTTCCTGATCCGCAGCGGCTTTCTCGTAACCGCCGCGCGCGATGCGGCGCATGCGCGCAAACTCCTCGCCGGGCTCGAGTTCAACCTGATCGTGCTTGATGTGATGATGCCCGGCGAAGACGGGCTCTCGCTCACACGCGATCTGCGCACCAGGATCGCAACTCCGATCCTTCTGCTCACCGCCCGCGGCGAGACCCGCGACCGGATCGAGGGACTTGAGGCAGGGGCGGATGACTACCTGCCCAAGCCCTTTGAACCGAAAGAACTTTTATTGCGCATCAATGCAATTCTGCGGCGCGTGCCAGAGGCGGTGGCGCGTGGTCCGAAATTCATCAGCCTCGGCCCGCTGCGCTACGAGCTGGAGCGCGGCGAACTCTGGCAGGGAGAGGCGCTGGTCCGGCTCACCGCGACTGAGGCGGCGCTGATGCGAATCTTTGCGGCACGGGCCGGCGAAGTGATCGGGCGCACAGATCTGATCGAGGAGCTTGGCCGCGACCGCGCGGCCGGAGCCGAGGACGGCGCGGGCGACCGCGCGGTCGATGTGCAGATCACCCGGCTCCGGCGCAAGATCGAGCCCGATCCGCGTGAGCCGCGCTATTTGCAGACGGTGCGTGGGGCGGGATATATGCTGGCGCCGGATTAAGCAATTCTGCGCCGTGACCGCCCAACCAAGCCCATGAGGCAGCGACATAAAAGCGCGACTCGGCCGATCTTGCGGCATTTCGCCCCACCCCATTGTGATTGTCTGCTGGACTGACAAAGGCGCCGGCGTTAAACGGAAAGCCATGTTTGGCCGCACCCCGTGCGGCCTGCAATGGCGCATCGGCTTGTCATTCAAGTTCGGGAAGGGAGAAGACACGTGTCCCACGCAGAAGACTACGAAGGCACTCGGAGGGATTTCCTCTACCATGCCACCGCCGCGACGGGGGTCGTGGCGGCAGGGGCGGCCATCTGGCCGCTGATCAACCAGATGAACGCTTCGGCCGACGTCAAGGCACTCGCATCGATTTTTGTCGACGTGTCGAGCGTCGAGGTGGGCACGCAACTGACGGTGAAATGGCGCGGCAAGCCCGTCTTCATCCGTCGTCGTGACCAGAAAGATATCGACCTGGCGCGGTCCGTGCCGCTCGAGGCGCTGCGCGACAAATCGGCCGAAAACGCCAACAAGCCGGGCGCCGAGGCCACCGACCAGAACCGCACCCTCGACGAGGCGGGCGAATGGCTGGTGATGCTCGGGGTTTGCACCCACCTCGGCTGTGTGCCGATGGGCGGCGCTTCGGGCGATTTCGGCGGCTGGTTCTGCCCCTGCCACGGCTCGCACTACGACTCGGCCGGCCGCATCCGCAAGGGCCCCGCGCCGCGCAACCTCGATATCCCGGTCGCGGCCTTCGTCGACGACACGACCATCAAGCTGGGCTGAGGGGAAGACACATGTCCGGAATTCCGCACGACCATTACGAGCCCAAAACGGGCATCGAGAAGTGGCTGCATGATCGCCTGCCGATCGTCAGCCTGATTTACGACACGATCATGATCCCGACGCCGAAAAACCTGAACTGGTGGTGGATCTGGGGGATCGTGCTGGCCTTCACGCTGGTGCTGCAGATCGTCACCGGCGTTGTGCTGGCGATGCATTACACGCCCCATGTCGACATGGCCTTCGCCTCGGTCGAGCATATCATGCGCGACGTGAACGGCGGCTGGGCGCTGCGCTACATTCATGCCAATGGCGCCTCGCTGTTCTTCCTTGCCGTTTACATCCACATCTTCCGCGGTCTCTACTACGGCTCCTACAAGGCGCCGCGCGAAGTGACCTGGATCATCGGCATGATCATCTACCTGCTGATGATGGGCACCGCCTTCATGGGCTACGTTCTGCCCTGGGGGCAGATGTCGTTCTGGGGCGCGACTGTGATCACCGGCCTCTTCGGCGCCTTCCCGGGCTTTGGTCCGGCGGTGCAGGAATGGCTGCTCGGCGGGCCGGCTGTTGATAACGCCACGCTCAACCGCTTCTTCTCGCTGCATTATCTGCTGCCCTTCGTGATCGCTGCCCTCGTTGCGCTGCACATCTGGGCGTTCCACACGACCGGCAACAACAACCCGACCGGTGTTGAAGTGCGCCGCGGCTCGAAAGCGGAAGCCGAGAAGGACACCCTGCCCTTCTGGCCCTATTTCGTGATCAAGGATCTGTTCGCGCTCACGCTCGTGGTGCTCGCCTTCTTCGCGGTTGTCGCCTACATGCCGAACTTCCTCGGCGAACCCGACAACTACATTCAGGCGAACCCGCTGCAAACCCCCGCGCATATCGTGCCGGAATGGTACTTCCTGCCGTTCTACGCGATCCTGCGCGCCTTCACTGCCGACGTCTGGGCCGTGATCCTGGTTGACGGGCTGACCTTCGGTATCGTCGACGCCAAACTCTTCGGGGTGCTGGCGATGTTCGGCGCGATCATCGTGATGGCGCTGGTGCCGTGGCTTGACACTTCGAAAGTGCGCTCGGGTGTCTATCGTCCGAAGTTCAAGCTGTGGTTCTGGCTGCTCGTCGTGGACTTCGTCGTTCTGGCCTGGGTGGGCGCGATGCCGACGGGCGAACCCTACGCGACGATCTCGCTGATCGGGGCTGCCTACTGGTTTGCTTATTTCCTCGTGATCCTGCCGCTTCTGGGGGCGACCGAGAAACCGCTGCCGATGCCGGCGACGATCGAGGAAGATTTCAACAGCCATTACGGCAATCCGGCCGAGTGAGAGAAGAGGACAGTAATCATGAAAAAGCTTCTCATCTCTGCCGCTTCCGCGCTGATCATCAGCGCCGGTGGGGCGATGGCGAACGACGAGAACGTGCCGGATGTGGCCTTCAGCTTCGAGGGGCCCTTCGGGACCTTCGATGTGGCCCAGCTGCGCCGGGGCTTCCAAGTCTATTCGGAAGTCTGCTCCTCCTGCCACGGCATGAAATTCGTGCCGATCCGCACGCTCTCCGATGACGGCGGCCCGCAGCTCGACCCGGCTTTCGTGCGCGAATATGCCGCTGGGCTCGACCCGGTGGTCGACAAAGACACCGGCGAGGAACGTGACCGCAAGGAAACCGACATGTTTCCGACCCGCATCGGCGACGGCATGGGTCCGGACCTTTCGGTGATGGCGAAAGCGCGCAAGGGCTTCTCCGGCCCGAACGGCACCGGCATGAACCAGCTCTTCAAGGGCATCGGCGGTCCGGAATACATCTACAACTATGTCATCGGCTTCGAGGAAAACCCGCCCTGTGCGCCGGACGGGATCGACGGCTACTACTATAACCACACCTTCCAGCCCGGCGGCGTGCCGGACAGCTGCAAGGACGCCAATGGCGTGAAGATCACCCATGGCAGCTGGGCGCAAATGCCGCCTCCGCTCGTCGAGGATCAGGTCGAATATGAAGATGGCACCAAAGCCACCATCGACCAGATGGCCTATGACGTGGCGGCCTTCCTGACCTGGGCGGCCGAGCCGAAACTGATGGCGCGCAAGCAGATGGGCATGGTGGCCGTGGTGCTGCTCGGGCTCCTGAGCGTGCTGCTCTATCTCACCAACAAGCGGCTCTGGGCGCCCTACAAAGGCAAGCACTGAGCCTTCTCTCCCGCCCGAACATCGAACGCGCCCCCTCGGGGGCGCGTTTTCATTTTGCCGCGACTGTCCCCCCCGTCTCAAATACGAGGCGGGCATTAAAAAGCCCGCCATGTGGCGGGCCTCCCAGGCAATGTTCCGGCGTGTCAGCGTTTGGTGCCATAGCGGGCGAGGAACATCTCCACCGCACCGTCGATGATGCGTTTGCGCCGCTCCGGAGTGAGCGTGCCCATCACGCCGCACATCAGTCCGGCGAGGATGTCGACCTTGCAAAGCTCGGCAAACTGATCGGCAGCAAGATCGTAATCCTCGATCACTACCTCGCCTTTGGCCGCCGCCTTGCGCAGATATTCAGTGAGCCGCTGGCGCACCAGAAGCGGGCCGGAGGCATAGAACTGCTCGCCCAGCGCCGGGAACCGGTCGCTCTCGGCGACGCAGAGCCGATAGGTCTGGCGCCCGAAATCCGAGGTCAGATAGTCAATCAACACTTTCGCGGCGTAGCGCAAAACCTCATCGACCGGCTTTTCTCCGGCATAGATGAATTCCACCGCCTCATTGGCCTGCCGCTCGCATTCGCCGCTGGCAATTGCCATGAACAACAACCGCTTGTCGGGGAAATAGCTGTAGAGTGTTGCTTTCGACACCCCCGCCTCGCGGGCAATGTCATCGACCGAGGCCCCCTCGAAACCGTCACGCAAAAACACCTTGCGCGCGCCCTCGATCACCTGGTCGAATTTCCGCCCGCGCCGGATCTCGCTGCGGTCCGTCTGTGGCACCTGGCTCATACTCGTCCCCCTTGGCGGACCATAGACCTGCTAGACCGCTTCGTTCAAGGGCCTGCGCGATGCCCGACGTTTGGTCACAGGCTTGCCCCCGCCGCGCCGGACGCTAGACTGGAATCATGTTCAAGTTTCTCGCAGGCCTTCTGGCCGATCCGCTCCCGCAATCCGACCCGCTGACCGCCGATGATGCCGAACTGGCGCTGGCGGCGCTTCTGGTACGGCTGGCGCGGGCGGACAACGATTACGGCGCCGACGAGCGGGTGCATATCGAACGGGTGCTGGCGATGCGCGCGGGCCTTGGTCATGCCGCCGCGGCAGCACTGCGCGAACGCGCCGAAACGGTGGAGGCTGAAGCCCCCGATACCGTGCGCTTCACCCGCGCGTTGAAGGACAAGATCGCCTATGAGGACCGCAACGGTGTGATCGAAGCGATGTGGGAGGTGGCACTTGCCGATAACGCGCGCGCGCCTGAGGAAGATGCGCTGATCCGGCTCGCGGCGAACCTTCTGGGGGTCAGCGACCGCGATTCGGGTCTGGCGCGCAAACGGGTGCTGGCACGGCGCGGCTGAGCCGGGCATTTGCCCAAACTGCGGGCGCCTGCCTGTCCTTTTGGCGCTTCCCTCAAGGTCAAAGCCAAGTCGCCGTTGCAATCTGCCTCAAAATCGCGCCAAGTTGACCGACCGGACAAAGAGAAGCCGAACCGTGACAGAGACTGCACCCGTCATCGAGATCCGAAACCTGCACAAGAGCTACGGCACCCTCGAGGTGCTCAAGGGCGTATCGATCCGGGCCGAGAAGGGCCATGTGGTATCGCTGATCGGCTCTTCCGGCTCGGGAAAATCCACCCTTCTGCGCTGTTGCAACCTGCTTGAGGACAGCCAGCAGGGCGAGGTTCTGTTCAACGGCGAGGCGGTGCGCTGGCAGGGCGCGGGGCTCACCCGCCGCCCTTCCGACCGTGCGCAGGTGACGCGGTTTCGCACCAACCTCTCGATGGTGTTCCAGCAATTCAACCTCTGGAGCCACATGACGGTACTGCAAAACGTGATGGAGGCGCCGGTCACTGTGCTCGGCCGCAAGGCCGCGGAGGTGGAGCCGCTCGCGCGCAGCCTGCTTGAGAAAGTGGGGATCGGCGACAAGGCGGAAAACTGGCCCGCCCAGCTTTCGGGTGGCCAGCAGCAACGCGCCGCGATCGCGCGCGCGCTTTGCATGCAACCGCAGGCGCTTTTGTTCGACGAACCCACCTCTGCGCTCGATCCCGAATTGCAGCAGGAGGTGGTGAAGGTGATCAAGGATCTCGCGGGCGAACACCGCACGATGATCCTTGTCACGCATGACATGCGGCTTGCCGCCGAGGTCTCCGACCATGTGGTGTTCCTGCACCAGGGCCGGATCGAGGAAGAAGGCCCACCCGAAACGCTGTTCGGTGCGCCGAAGTCGGAGCGCCTGCAACAATTCCTGTCGGCCACGGCGCCGGCCTGAGTGAAGACCCCAACAGTGGAGAGAGCCATGAAGAAGCTGATCCTGACCGCCGCTGTGCTCGCGCTGAGCGCCGGCACCGCCTTTGCCGCCGATGTGGTGCGCATGGGCACGGAGGGCGCCTACCCTCCCTATAACTTCATCAACGACAAGGGCGAGGTCGACGGCTTCGAACGCGAACTGGGCGACACGCTGTGCACCAAGGCCGGGCTGACCTGCGAATGGGTCACCAACGACTGGGACAGCATCATCCCGAACCTGCTCTCGGGCAACTATGACACGATCATCGCGGGCATGAGCATCACGCCCGAGCGCGAAGAAACGATCATGTTCACCCAGAACTATTACCCGCCGGCGGCCTCGGCCTATGCGGCGAAAACCGCCGATGCCGACGTCATGGGCGTGGTCGCGGCGCAGGTCGGCACGATCCAGGCCGATTACGTCGCCAAATCGGGCGCGACGCTGCTTGAATTCTCCACGCTCGACGACACCGTGGCCGCCGTGAAAAACGGCGAGGCCGATGCGGTCTTTGCCGACAAGGACGCGCTGGCGCCCTTCGTGACCGAGGGCGGCGAACTGGTGTGGGATGGCGAGGATGTGCCGCTCGGCGGCGGCATCGGCATCGGTATGCGCAAATCCGACACCGAGCTGAAGGCGAAATTCGACGCCGTGATCACCGAGATGAAAGCCGATGGCTCGCTCAACACGATGATCAAAAAATGGTTCGGCGACGACGCCGCGCTGTTCTGATCCGCCTGTCCTGAGATGACCGGGCGCGGGGGCTCTCCCGCGCCCCCTTTTGCCCGATCCTGCCGATGTTCGACACCTGCGCCGATCCGAAAACCCTCGAGGGCCTTTCCTGGCTGCTGTGCTACCTGACCACGGGCAAGCACATGATGTTTTATGGCTCGTTCTTCGTGGTGATCGCGCTGATGGTGATTGTGGCGCCTGTCGCCCTCGCCTTCGGATTTGGCGGGGCAATTGCCGCGCGCTCGCCCTTTGCACCGCTCCGGTGGTTCGGCAAGCTCTACACATCGATGGTGCGCGGCATCCCCGATATCGTGTTTTTCCTGTTCGTGCCCGTCGCGATGGACCAGGGGCTCGAATATCTGCGCTATCTCTACAAATGCCCGCATGACGGCACGCCGGTCTGGGCCAACAACGAATTCTCCGTCTGTGCCGCGGCGAAGCTGCCGCTCTCCTCCACACCGCAGATCTGGCATGAGGTTTACGGCTTTTCGCTCGCCGTTATTGCCTTTGCGGTCGTGTTCGGCGCTTTTGCCGCCAATGTGCTTTACGGCGCGATGAATGCTGTGCCCCGCGCGCAGCTTGAAACGGCCGAGGCCTATGGCATGTCACCCGCGCAGGTGCGCCGCCGTGTGCTCATTCCGCAGATGTGGACCTATGCGCTGCCGGGCCTTTCGAACCTCTGGCTGATCCTCGTCAAGGCGACACCGCTGCTGTTCCTTCTGGGCGTCGAGGATGTCGTCTACTGGGCGCGCGAGCTTGGCGCCACGAAATCGCAGCTCTACGACTATCCGCACCCGGACTGGCGGTTCTGGTATGTGCTGGTGCTGCTGGTCTTCTACCTCTCCATGACCAAGGTCTCCGAGATCGTGCTGGGCCGAATTTCCACGCGGCTCTCGCGCGGTCAGGCGACGATGGCGGGCGAAGCGCTGCGGAAGGCCGCGGCATGAGCGACAGTTGCCCCCAGATCATCGCGGATTACGCCTTCCGCTCGCTCGGCTTTGGCGAGCGGGTGCTGCCGCGGGGCGATTTCACGCTGTGTCATGAATTCACGCTGATCGGCTCGGGGCTGATCTGGAACATCTATTTCGGCGTGCTTGCGGTGGGCTTCGGCTTTTTCTTTGCCACAGCCCTCGCGCTCGCCAAGGCCTCGCCCCGGGGTTGGCTGCGCCGCCCTTCGGAATGGTTCATCTTTGTGTTCCGCGGCTCGCCGCTCTTCATCCAGTTCTTCCTCACCTATGAGCTTTTGGTGATGCTGCCCAAAGCGGGCATCAACCTGTTCGGCCTCACCATCGAGACCTCCTGGACCACCTCGGCCTGGGCGGGGGCGCTGTTCGTGCTGTTTCTAAATACCTCCGCCTATTCGGCCGAGATCTTCCACGGCGCGCTGATGGCGGTGCCCAAGGGCGATATCGAGGCCGCCGATGCCTATGGGCTCACCGGCTTTGCGAAGTTCCGCCGCGTACTCTGGCCCACCATGCTGCGCCTTGCCTGGCCCGCCTATACGAACGAGGCGATCTTCCTTTTTCACGCCACGACGCTCGTGTTCTTCTCGGGCTTTCCGGCCTATCAACAACGCGGCGACGCGCTCTATTACGCGAAATTCTTCGCCGACAAGACCTTCAACCCATTCATCCCCTATCCGATCACGGCTTTCTATTTCATTCTCGTCACGCTGACGGTGATCGGGCTCTTCGGGATGGTCAACCGCCGCCTGAACCGGCATCTGCCCGGGCATATCCGCCCCAAGCTGAGGATCAGGCCGCAAATCATCAGGTGAGATATGGACTGGCTGAAGGAACACCCCGAGGTGCGCACCATTCGCGTGGCAGCGGCTGATCTGAACGGGGTGGCGCGGGGCAAACGGATCCCCGCGCGGTTTGCGCCCAAGGTCTTTACCGAGGGAACCCGGTTTCCCTTCTCGGTAATGAACCTCGACATCTGGGGCGAGGACATCGAGGAAAGCCCGCTGGTGTTCGAAACCGGCGATTGCGACGGGCTTTTGCTGCCCACCGAACGCGGGTTTTTGCCGATGCCCTGGCTGGAGGCGCCAACCGCGCTTCTGCCGATCTGGATGTTCCACATGGATGGCCGCCCCTATGCGGGCGATCCGCGCCAGGCGCTCGCCCGGGTGAAGGACCGCTTTGCCGAACAGGGGCTGACGCCGGTGGTGGCGACCGAGCTCGAGTTTTTCCTGATCGACGATTCCGGCAAAACCCTGCGCGTGCCGCCCTCGCCCCGCTCGGGCAAACGCCGCACCGGGGGCGAAACGCTTTCGCTCCGCGCGCTCGATGCCTTTGATGCCTTCTTCACCGCGCTCTACGAGGCCTGCGAGGCGATGGACATCCCCGCCGATACCGCGATCTCGGAGGCGGGGCCGGGGCAGTTCGAACTCAACCTGATGCACCAGCCCGACCCGCTGAAGGCCGCCGACGATGCCTGGTTCTTCAAGCAATTGGTGAAAGGGCTCGCCCGCGAGCACGGCTTTGCCGCGAGCTTCATGGCCAAACCCTATGACATGTGGTCGGGCAATGGCATGCACACGCATTTCTCGATCCTTGACGAGAAGGGCAACAACATCTTCAACGACGGCTCCGAAAAGGGCTCCGATGCGCTGCGGCAAGCGGTGGCGGGCTGCATGGCGGCGCTGCCGGGCTCGACGCTGATCTTTGCCCCGCATCAGAACAGCTACACCCGGCTCGTGCCCAATGCCCATGCGCCGACCGGCATCGGCTGGGCCTACGAGAACCGCACCGCGGCGCTGCGCATTCCCGCCTCCGGCCCGGCGGCGCGGCGCATCGAGCACCGCGTCGCAGGCGGCGATGTGAACCCTTACCTGATGATCGCGGCGATCCTTGGTGCCGCACTCGTCGGCATCGAAGACGAGATGACGCCCGACGATCCGATCATCGGCAATGCCTATACCCAGGGGCTGCCGCAGCTTCCCGCCACCTGGAACCTCGCGATCAACAATTTCGACAATTGCCCGTTCATCCGGCGCATCTTCGAGGAAGAGCTGATCGAGAACTTCCTGATGACGAAGCGTCAGGAGATCCACTACATGGCGGAGCTTTCGGAGGAAGAGCAGACCGAGCTCTATCTCGACACCGTCTGAGGGGGGCGCTGCCCCCGCCTTTCGGCCCCCCCGGAATATTTGGTCAAAGCCGAAGCCAAGGCGCATTTGTCGGCTTCACATATCCGGGAGGGGGGACGGCGCGGGGCGGCAGCGGCCCTTGCTCCTCGCCGCGGCGAGGTCTACCCTGACTTATCCAATCAAGAGACGTCCATGCGTATCGGCATCCTGCAAACAGGCCAATCTCCCGAACCCCTGCGGGAGGAAGCGGGCGATTACCCCGACATGTTCACCGCGTTGCTCGCACACCCGGAGCTGAGCTTTCAGCGCTATGATGTCGAGCACATGCAGTTTCCCGCCGATGTGCATGACTGCGACGGCTGGCTGATCACCGGCTCGCGCCACGGCGCCTATGAGGATCATGCCTTCATTCCCCCGCTTGAGGATTTCATCCGCAAGGCCATTGAGGCAGGCGTGCCGATGGTGGGGATTTGTTTCGGCCATCAGATCATCGCGCAGGCGATGGGCGGCAAGGTGGAACGCTACGAGGGCGGCTGGGCGGTCGGGCCGCAGACCTATGATTTCGAGGGCGAGCCCGTCACCCTCAACGCCTGGCACCGCGATCAGGTCACGCGGCGCCCCGAGGGCGCGCGCGTGATCGCCTGCAATGACTTTTGCGCCAATGCCGCGCTCGTCTATGGCGAGACCGCCTTGACGATTCAGGCGCATCCCGAGTTCCGCGATGCTTTCGTCGAGGGGCTGATCACCACCCGCGGCCCCGGCGTCGTACCCGACCCGCTGATGGCGGCCGCGCGTGAAAAGCTTGGGCAGGGCAATGATTCCGGCCGCATTGCCCGGCGCATCGCCGATTTCTTCCTCACGCGGGGGTAGGATGTATCGGCTGCCCGCCTTTGCCGAAGAGGATGGTGCCACGCTCGGCGCGCTGATTGCCGCGCATCCGCTGGGGCTCTTGATCAGCTCCGGCCCGGGCGGGATCATGGCGGGGCCCGTGCCGTTTGAACTGGTGGAAACGGCCGGCGGGCGGGTGCTGCGTGCCCATCTGGCCAAGGCCAATCCGCAGCTTGCCGAGATCGCCGCCGCGCCGCAGGTGCTGATCGTTTTCCAGCCCGCCGAGGCCTATGTCCACCCCGGATGGTATCCGACCAAGGCGGAGCATCACCGTGTCGTGCCAACGTGGAATTACGCAATGGTGCAGGTCCGTGGCGTGGCACGGCTGACGCAGGACGAGAGCTTCCTGCGCGCCCAGATTGACGCCCTGACCCGGGCACAGGAGGCCAATCGCCCGGAGCCTTGGGCGGTTTCCGACGCGCCTGCCGATTTCATCGCGGCGCAGTTGCGTGGCATCACCGGGCTGGAAATCGAGGTGCAGTCGATGGAAGGCAAGCTGAAACTCTCGCAAAACCGCGCCAAACCGGACCGCGCGGGTGTGCGCGCCGGAATGATCGCCGAGGGCGAGCCGCTGGCGCGCCTGATGCCCGACCCTTTCGCCTGACCGAGCCCCTCCCCCCTTTTTCGGAAAGCGAATCTCATGCCTCACAAAACCCGTTCATGGACTGATCTGATCCCCAAGGCCGCGCAGGATTACATTGCCGGCCGCCGCCTCGATGAGGTGGAATGCATCGTCGGCGATATTGCCGGCGTTGCCCGCGGCAAGGCCATGCCCGCCTCGAAATTCGCCTATCAGGACCGCTTCTTCCTGCCCAATTCGATCTTTTTGCAAACGATCACCGGCGAGTGGGCGGACAATCCGATGGGCGCCTTCACCGAGCCCGACATGATTCTGACGCCGGACTGGACCACGGCCTCCGCCGCGCCATGGACGGCCGATATCACGCTGCAGGTGATCCATGATGTGAATGACCAGCAGGGCAACCCGGTGCCTGTGGCGCCGCGCAACGTGCTCAAGCGCATTGTCAGCCTTTATGAGGCCGAGGGCTGGAAGCCGATCGTGGCGCCCGAGATGGAGTTCTTTCTCGTTGCGCGCAACCTTGACCCGAACCAGCCGATCATCCCGCCGATGGGCCGTTCAGGGCGCCGCGCCGCGGGCAAACAGGCCTATTCGATGTCCGCGGTCGACGAATACGGCAAGGTGATCGACGATATCTATGATTTCGCCGAGGCGCAGGGCTTCGAGATCGACGGCATCTTGCAGGAAGGCGGCGCAGGTCAGGTGGAGATCAACCTCGCGCATGGCGACCCGGTGGCCTTGGCCGACCAGATCTTCTACTTCAAGCGGCTGATCCGCGAGGCGGCTTTGCGCCACGATTGCTTTGCCACTTTCATGGCCAAGCCGATCGAGGGTGAGCCGGGCTCGGCGATGCATATCCACCAGTCGGTGATCGATGTGGCGACGGGACGGAATATCTTCTCCGAGCCGGACGGGGCGGAAAGCGCGGAATTCATGTATTTCATCGCCGGCATGCAGACGCATCTGCCCGCGGTGGTGGCGCTGCTCGCGCCTTACGTGAACAGCTACCGTCGCTACGTTCCGGATTTTGCCGCCCCGATCAACCTCGAATGGGGCCGCGACAACCGCACCACGGGGCTCAGGGTGCCGATCTCCGGCCCCGCGGCGCGGCGGCTTGAAAACCGCCTCGCGGGGATGGACTGCAACCCCTATCTCGGCCTCGCCGCCTCGATGGCCTGCGGCTATATCGGGCTGAAGGAAAAGCGCATGCCGCGCCCCGAATGCATCGGCGACGCCTATATGAGCGATACCGACCTGCCCTACAATCTGGGCGATGCGCTCGACATTCTGTCTGACTCCGCGCCGGTGCGCGAGGTGCTCGGGATCGAGTTCTGTACCGTTTACGAAGCCGTGAAACGCAACGAATACAAGGAGTTCCTCCAGGTCATCAGCCCCTGGGAACGCGAACACCTGCTGCTCAACGTGTGACGCATGAACCTGCTTTTCGCCAATGACCGGCCGGGGCATTACCCGGCGAGCTTCTATGCCGACACACGCGACGCCGCGCCCGAGCGCCCGGCTCTCAAAGGCGAGATCCGCGCCGACATTTGCGTGGTGGGCGCGGGTTACACCGGGCTTTCGGCCGCGCTGCATCTGGCGCGGGCGGGCCGGCGCGTGGTCGTGCTCGAGGCGCATCGCGCGGGCTTTGGCGCCTCCGGGCGCAATGGCGGGCAGATCGGGTCGGGCCAGCGGCTCGACATGATCACGCTTGAGAAGATGCTGGGCGGCGGGGCCGCGCGCCGGCTCTGGGACATGGCCGAGGAGGCGAAAGCTCTTACTTATGCGCTGGCCGCCGAGGCGGGCGTGCCAACCCATCACGGCATTGCCCATACCGCCCGCAAGGCCTCCGAGCTGCGCTGGCTCACCGAAGAGGCCGAGCATCTCGCCACCCATTACGGCTACGACAAGATCGAGCTTCTCGACCGCGCCGCCACGCAAGCGCTGATCCCCTCACCGCGCTTTATCGGCGCCGATCTAGACCGCGACGCGGGCCATGTGCATCCGCTCAATCTCAGCCTTGGCCTCGCCCGGCTGGCAGAGGCCGCGGGCGCGGTGCTCCATGAGATGTCCCCCGTCACCCATATTGCGCATGGGGCAACGGCCAGCGCCCCGAGCCGGGTGGAGACGGCTGCGGGCCATGTGATCGCGGATCAGGTGATTTTGGCCGCGAACGGCTACCTCGACCGGCTCGAACCCGACATCGCCGCCCGCGTGATGCCGATCAACAATTACATCGTCGCGACCGAGCCTTTGGGCGCGCGCGCGCAAGAGGTCTTCACACGCGATATCGCCGCGCATGATCTGAAATTCGTGGTCAATTACTGGCGCTTGCATGAAGACCGGCTGATTTTTGGCGGCGGCGAAACGGTGAGCTACCGCTTCCCGCGCGATATTGCCGCCAAGGTACGCAAACCGCTTGAAGAGATCTATCCGCAGCTTCAGGGGGTGCGCCTCACCCATGCCTGGGGCGGCACGCTCGCGATCACCGTGAACCGCATGCCCTGCTTCCGCCGCCCCGCGCCGAACTGCCTCTCGGCCTCGGGCTTCTCGGGTCATGGCGTGGCGCTCGCAATCCATGCCGGGCGGCTGATGGCCGAGGCCGCCACCGCGACGGGCGACGGTTTCGAGGTGATGTCCACGCTGCCGCAACCCGCCTTTCCGGGCGGGGCGCGGCTGCGCTGGCCGCTTCTGGTGGCGGGGATGAGCTGGTTTTCGCTGCGCGACCGGATCGGGGTCTGAGCGGCTCTTGGCCGCGTCGTCAAAGTTTCACTTGGCCTGCAGGCCGCGCGAGCATAAAGCTTTCCCGAATGTCACATTCAGGAAAGCTGAACATGCCCCGTGATGGACTGACCGCCCCCAATTGCTATGACGCCGAACCGATCCCCGAGGCCGCCCGCGCCGAGATCGAGCGGCTGCTCTCTTCGGGCGACCTTTTCCGCTACACCTCCGAAAACGCGCCGGTCTCCCAACTCGAGGCGGAATTCGCCGCGTTCATGGGGGTGCGTTACGCGGTCTGCGTGGCCTCCTGCTCTGCCGCCCTGTTCCTCTCGTTGAAGGCGCTCGATCTGCCGCGCGGCGCGCGCGTGCTCGTGCCCGCCTTCACCTTCGCCGCCGTGCCCTCGGCAATCGTGCACGCCGATTGCGAGCCAGTGCTCGTTGAAGTGGGCGAAAATTTCCGCATCGACCTTGAAGATTTCCGCGCCAAGTTCGACGACACGATCGCGGCAGTGATGATTTCCCACATGCGCGGACACACTTCCGACATGGACGCGATCATGGAGCTTGCGAACGCCAGGGGCGTGCCGGTGATCGAGGATGCGGCGCATTCGCTTGGCACGCTCTGGCACGGGCAGAAGATCGGCACCATCGGCAAGATCGGCTGCTTCAGCTTCCAGAGCTACAAGCTGGTGAACGCGGGCGAAGGCGGCGTGCTGGTGACCGACGACCCCGAGCTTGCCGCGCGCGCGATCATCATGTCGGGCGCCTATGAGCATAACTGGAAGAAACATCCGGGGCTGCAAAACAGCTTCCATCACTGGCAAAACAAGCTGCCGCTCTACAACACGCGGATGCAAAACCTCTCGGCGGCGGTGATCCGCCCGCAGCTTGCCGAGGTGCCGCGCCGCGTGCGCGACGGGCTCGCGAACCATGATTACGTTGCCGCAAAACTCAACGAGAGCCCTTGGCTCGACGTGCCCCCGCCGCTTGGCCCCGAGACCCGCGCGCCCGACAGCCTGCAGTTCAATCTGGTCGGAGACTGGAGCGATGCGGAGGCGCTGCGGCTGCAAGACGAGGCAAAGGCACGCGGCGTCGGCGTGCAGGTGTTCGGCCTCTCGCAAGACAATGCCCGCGCCTACTGGAACTGGCAGTTCCTCGGCGATCTCCCCGATCTGCCGAAGACCCGCGCGATGCTGATGCGCGCCTGCGACACGCGGCTCCCCGCGCGCCTCACCCGGGCCGAGCTTGATTTCATCGCCGATGCGATCGTCACGGCAGCGGCGGCGGTGAAAGGCTGAGCGGAGCGGGAAGCAGCGCCCCGGCCCCCGTCACATCCCGAGCCGCGGCAGGTCGATCTTCGGGCAGCGGTCCATCACCACGCGCTTGCCCGCCGCGCGGGCGGCGCAGGCCGCACCATCATGTATCACGCCAAGCTGCATCCAGAGCGTGCGCACCTCGGGTCGATGGGCGAGCACCTGCTCGACGATCCCCGGCACGGCCTCAGACGCGCGGAAAACATCGACCATATCGACCTTGATCCCGCGCGCAATCGCGGCCAGATCCGGATAGGTCATCTCTCCCAGATGCACCTGCCCGGCGAGGCCCGGGTTGACGGGAATCACCCGGTAGCCCCGCCCTTGCAGGAAGGCCGCAACCTGATGCGAGGGCCGGTCCGGATGGGCGGAAAACCCCACCACGGCGATGGTCCTGGTTTCGTTGAAGATCTCGCGCAGCTCGGCATCGGTCATCAACCACTCCGGATAAAAAACGCCCGAGCCACAAGGACCCGGGCGTGAAAGTGTGGAACGAGGGACAGTGACTTGGCGCGCGGCGGTTCCAAAGCCGCACGGCCTCAGTCAGACATAGGTATGTAAAACCCGCGTTAAAGGGTCGCGGGGCGCAAAATGGCCGGAATCGCCACTTCGTGATCATCCGCGCGTTGTGATGGCATAAAGCGCGATGGCCGCCGCATTCGAGACATTGAGCGAGCCGAAATCGCTCGCATAGGGGATTCGTACCAGCAGATCGCAGGTCTCGCGGGTCTTTTCGCGCAGACCCGGCCCCTCGGCGCCGAGCACGATCCCCACCGGCCGCGCCCCCGCCCAGGCCAGCCCCTCGGCGAGGCTCATCTCTGCCGCCCCGTCAAGGCCCAGAAGCACGTAGCCCATCTCCTGCAGATCTCGCATCGCATCGGACAGATTCACCACCCGCAGGTAGGGCTGGCGCTCGAGCGCCCCCGAGGCGGTTTTCGCGAGTGCGCCGGTCTCGGGCGCAGAATGGCGGTGCGGCGCCACAACGGCCCGCGCCCCGAACACCTCGGCCGAACGCAGGATTGCCCCCACATTATGGGGATCGGTGACGCGATCCAGAAGCACGACCAGGGGCGCCCCCGCGCCTTCGAGGGCAACATCGCCAATCTTGCCCCAATCGAGCGGCTTCACTTCGAGCGCCGCGCCCTGATGCACCTGATCGGAGCCAAGCGGCACATGCGCGTCAAACTTGCGCGGATCGACGATCTCGGGGGCGAGCCCTCCCGCCGTGATCGCCGCAGCAAGCTTGTCGGCGGCATTCTTCGTCAAAACGAGACGCAGCTTCTCGCGGGCAGGGTTCATCAGCGCATCGCGCACCGCATGGAGGCCAAAAAGCCACAGCGTTTCCGCGGCAGCGGCGCGTTTGGCACGTTCCTTGTCGATCACCCAGGTCGGTTTTTTCATCGCATGCTCCCGTTTTGCCCTCTCTGCGCTGCCCGCCCCGTTTTGACAAGCGTGCGGGAAGGCACGGCGCCGTGAAAAACCCGCTTGACGCCCCGCCGCCCCTTCGCTACATCCCGCCCTCGTCGGGTGACGAGCTGCAAGGTGCGGCAGCGGACTGTAACTCCGCCGGGGAGACCCACGCCTGGTTCGATTCCAGGGTCACCCACCATTTCCCCTCGTTTTTAAAGGGTAAAATGGTGAGCCGATGCTTCTGCCTAAGAATTGCCTAAGGGCAACCGGGCAACCCAACCGCCCCCGCCAGAACCGGAAACGATCACGCAAGCGTGAACACCAAGGGCCGGGCCGGGGATAGGCTTGCCGGGTCAGTTGGCCGTTTCGAAAGCTTCGCGGTCAAATGTGCACGGCCCTTCGGGGTCCAACGCCATTTCCATTGGCATGTCGAACATGCGGCAGTAACTGCCTTTGCTTGCGTGAAGACAGTTGTTGCAGCCTGCGACCAATGCTTCGTGGTCGCCCTTCGCATGAATGCGGTCGTGACAATCGCCGCATAGCGCGACCAGTTCGAACAGAAATTCGTGCCCCCAGTGCTCATAGCTTAGGTGATGAACTTCGGTCGCGCTTGTCTGTCTGCATCCTTCGCAAAGACCTTGCGCCCTTTCCATGACCAACCGCCTACGGTCGCGCCATTCGGGCGAAGCAAGATAGGCGTTGTGGGCCTGACGATAGTAGCTGTCGCCTTCCTCCTTCGCCCGCCAACGCCGCAATTGGATTTCGACATACTTTTGGTCGATCTTTTCTTTCGCTGCGGTGCGTTTCGCGTTGTAAGCGTCGTGCATCGCGTCATCGAAAAACGCCAGTTCTTCGACGTTCGACGGCGGCTTGACCGCGTTGCCGATACGCAGCCCGCAGTCCAAACATTGATTACGAATGACAGGATGCCCGCCGTTGTTCGTCCCGCGACGAAGTTCTTTGTTCTCATGGGTGCATTCGCCGCGCGACCATTCGGCGTAGTCTCTGGCCCAAAGCTTCGCCAAATCCACATCAAGCGGTGCCTGTTGCCCGTTGCGCGGGTCGATAAGTCGCATGGCGGATCCTGCTTCTGATTTTCTCCAAATCTACCTGCCCGGCTTGCGACAGCAACGAAAAAAGCCCCGACGCGATGAAGCGCCGGGGCAAAACCGTTCGGAACAATCCCGAAGAACGAACGGCCATCGGGCAGACAGGCCATGCCGCCCGAATTCGAAGATCAGCGCACCGGCAACATCGGTCGCAGCTTCATCGCAACGCCGGGCGGCATGGCGTAAAGCGGGAGGCCGATCACGGCCCGGTCGGCGTCAGGATCAACGCCAGCGGCGGCGCAGGCATCGCGCAGGGTCTGCCCCGCATCGAGCCCGACGACAGCGACCGCAGGGAAGCCTTCTGCCCGTGCCTTGGCTGCACCAGCGCGCCACGCGACCTGTTGGGCACGGTCCATCAACACCAAAGCTAAACGCAGTTTTGCCAAGAGTTTGTGACGCAAGATCGTTCAAGATTTTCGCTTGAGTCGCCGCGAGTTCCAAGAAACACCGTTTTTGATGCACCTGTCTTGGCAGGGGGATTATGGCCAATCCGACGCAATTGAACCCACGAAGTTGCGCCTAATCGATCTACGGGCCTTATCGGTTTTGCATCCTAGCTATGAAAGCTTCAGCGGCCGCTTTGCGAGCTATCTGCTCATTCGTAGGATCGCCTATCGCTTCCAGGGCGTAGCTTAAGACGTCAGGGCCGACGTGGCTGCGGCGTTGGACTCTTTGGATCAGTGAGGCCGACGCTAGGCCGGTCGCTGTCGCAGCAACTGACGAGAATAGTATGTTCGCGCCAGCATTGGAGTTAACTTCATCAGCTAGCCAGTCGGCGCCGAAGAAGGACGCTGCGCTAATGGATAAAACAGCTGCCGCCGATCCTGCATAGTTGTTCGCGAAGTCCGTTGCCAAAGATATGAAAGCAGGCGGCGGCTTACGTTCTAAGGCTCCTAATTCCCTCATCCCCTCAGTTAAGCATCGATTGTAGTCGTCGCGCGTGGCTTCGTTTGTAGCCTCTTTAACAGGTCGCTGAAATAGTCGGCCTCGACCTTGGATGCAGAACATGATTCACCCCTTCTCACGGCGAGAGGGGATCATGATGCGGGGCACGGACGAG
>NZ_OBMT01000022.1 GCF_900217815.1 Rhodobacter maris | reverse complement strand
TGACGCGGAAGCGTGGCGGCCCGGAGGGACACGCAGCCGCAGAAACTCCCGATCACGGAAGATCCTTCTCGTCGCCTGACTATTTCAGCAACCTGCTAGACTGAGCGGTGCCCGACTACACCACCCTGTGCGGGCGTCAGAAGACATTGGCCGTCCAGATCCCCTATCGGCGTGCCGGAGCGTCCCTGAACCTGCTGGTGGATAGCACCGGGATCAAGTTCTTGGGCGACGGTGAGTGGCAGGCCCGCAAGCACGGCGTTCAAGGCCGACGCCAATGGCGCAAGATTCATCTGGCAATGGATACCGCAACGTCTGACGTTCGGGCGGTGGCGTTTACCTCCAGCAGCGACGGCGACAGTCCGGTCTTGCCAGATCTGTTGGACCAGATCCCCGAGGGCGAGGACATCGGCACGGTGACCGCCGACGGAGCCTATGACACGCGCCGCTGCCACAGCACCATCATCGACCGCGAGGCCACGGCGATCGTACCGGTCCGCAATAAAGCTCGGCCTTGGAAAGCGGACTGCCCGGCTGCGATCGCCCGAAACGAGACCCTGCGTGCCACTCGTTACTACGGCCGGGCGTTCTGGAAACGCTGGACCGGATACCATGTCCGAAGCAGGATCAAGGCAAAGATGCGGTGTCTGAAGGCCTTCGGCGAACGTATCGCCTCAAGAGACCCGGACCGCCAGACCGCCGAAATCCAGATCCGCATCGCCCTGATGAACCGCTTCTCGGCCCTCGGAACGGCTGAAATCGTTCGCGTGGCATGATGCTGACGGGGAAAGGGGCCAGCATGCCTCAGGCGTGAGTTACGCAACAACGCCTCATTACACCAAAAAGTGTACTTCCATATCCACGAAATCGTGGACTCCATCGGATACTTCAGAAGATCCAACTCAAGAAAAGAAAGATCAAAACCCAAAGAAAGATAGAGATCGGAATTCCGAACATGAGCCCCCGAAAAAACAGCATCGCGATGTTTCCTTTCGTTTCTCGCATGTATCCATAAACATGGAAAGTTTTCGAATTTGGCACGCACCAAAATCGCCCTCCAAGACGATCATAACCTTCAATATCCGCCCATTTGCCGGGCGTATATTTCCGCTCAATCCACGTCCTAGTTACACACGATACCGCCACCTCTCAATTTACGACATGAAGTCATTCGTTTTTTTTAATCATCTAAAGATTACGGCGCTCTATCGCGCAAAATACGTCCAGCGATGATGGGCGGCGACAAATGGGGCGGCCTCGGCCGCCCCATTTTCTCTCCCTCCCCCCCCCCGAAACCTCAGAAGGTCATCCCGATGGTGATCAGGCCAACATTGCTCGAAGCATCGAAATCAACCGGCACATTCGGGTTTTGATCGATCATCCAAGAGGTATTCACGGCGTTGTATTCGATGTGCTGCACCTCGATTTGCAGGTAGACCCGCTCATTGAGGAAGGTCTTCACCCCGGCGCCGACGCCCACGCCATGCAGATCACGCGAATAGCTGGCACCACCGCCCTCGCAGATAGCGCAGTCGAGCGTGCCCTTCATCGCGTGATAGCCGAGTTTGCCGAACACCGCGGTGGTGTCGGAAAGCTCGTAGGTCGGTTGCAAGTAGATCGAGTAATGGTCATCGCCACGCACGCGCAGCACCGGATCGGCGACGGTGCCAAGGTCGGTGTCGCCGAAATCGTAGCTCGCTCCGACCGCCAATACGAATTTTGGTGCCACAGAGAAGCCATAGGACATGTCGATCGTAGCAACAGCCGAGGTTTGCCCCAGATCGGCGACGGAGTTGATCGGCAAATTCGCAAGCGCCGGAGAGTCGATGTTCGTCGAAGCACCGGTCAGCGACAGGCCGAGGCCCAAGCTGAATCCATCGAACTTCGAGTCTTCCGCCATCGCGGGGACGGCGCAAAGCGCAACGCCCGCAAGGACTACGGCAAAGAATTTCATGTCAGTCTCCTTTTGCTTGCTTCCGTTCCAATTGAGGCGTTAGCGGAAGCGGGTGAAAAACTCTTGAATTTTGCTTTCGCTTTCCGGGGTCCAAACCTTCAGAAAACAATCTCGTCGGCTTTCGGAGCACGGGTCTCAGCGTTTGCGAAAGGTCAATTCACGAGTCGAACGGGAATGATTTCCGGGCGCTTGGTACCTCCCACGCCGATCTGAGGCGCGCGCTTGCAGATATCCCAACTACCGGTCATCGTCGTGTCGGAGAAATTGTAGGCAAGACCGACGTCGCAGCCCCAAGTGTTGTCGAAATTATAGGTCATCCCGGCTGCAAGTGCCGCAAAATCGCGTTTGTTTGTGGAGAGAACCTTGAGGGAAATACCGGGACTGCGCGGCGCATGGGCGGAACCGAAAGTCCATGTCAAACCGAGAAAGGCACTGACTTCGGTTTTCGTCGTGCCCAGCTTTGGCGCGTCTGAGGCCGCCGCCTGAGCGGCCATGATAAGTGCCGCCACAGCTGCTATCAGCGATTTCACGTTTGCCATGTAGATAATCTCTCACGCGCTCGACCAGCTTGATTCTGTTCCACCATTCGCCCGTGAAGATGTTTCAGCGTCGGGCGTCCGCCAATTGGTGCATCGGGATAGAGAAACTCGTCCTCGCGCGGAAAATAGAAAATAATTAGTCCTCGAAAGATCATTTTCGCCGAAAGTTCGTCGTGGACCTCCAAAGCGAATAGTCATCGCCTGTTTCTGGTCGCTTTCCGGTCACGCAGGTCGATCCTGCTGGCGTTCGGAGGGTCGCAGGGCTTCGCGCTATACTTTTGAGAACCCCACCGCCCTCGGGCCGTTTTGTCGGCCCGCAGGGGCTGGCTTAGCGACACGGTCGAACAAGACGCGATGCGTCCGAATGTCGCAGTCGTGTAAGTATGGGACTAGATGTCGCGCTTCTTAAGACAGCAGGCGCACTCCTTTGGGTCAGCCGGCCCGGTCACGAATCGCAACTTTTGCGCTCCCTGAATCTCAGCCGAAGCTCCGCAATCCTTCGCGCCTCTTCGTTCTCTCCCGCAGCGCCGCCGACCACTCCGAGAAGGTTGAAGGTCTCTTAAGCGGCGTTGAAGCACGCCTCTGGCGGCACCCATAGTTGCACAGATCGAGAGGCTTTCACTCCGGGGGACCGGACGAAGCGGGATGTGAGCGATGATGAATTTTGGGTCGATGGCGGCTGCAGCAGGCGTGGGCCACGCTGCGGGTGCGTGCTTTGATCAGGTCGCGGGCATGGCGCAGGACGCGCAGCGGCAGCGGGGAGAAACAATGGTGCTGATCGCGCACCGCGAGCAGATGGTGATCGACGCGCTGAGTGCCGAACTGGCACTTCAAGCCATGGAGGTGCGCACAGCAACCAGTGCCTCGGAATTGCTGAGCCAGGTCGGACGCGGGAGCGATCTCGATACGGTGATCCTTGACTCTCGACTGTTTGCTACCTCGGGCCTCGATCAGATCCGAAAGCTTGTGGTGCGGCTGGGCAAGACGCCATTGATCCTTTTTGCGGGCACGCTCGAGCCGCGCATCATTGCGCTTTTGCTCAAAGCCGGGGTGCGCGGAATCATCCCCGAAACTCTCCCGCTCAAGGCGATCCCGAGCGTGCTTTATCTGGTCGGGCTTGGTCAGGTGTTCACCGGCGGTTTGAGCCTCGAACCGGCCTTTGACGATCACAGCGGAGCCAACGCCCTCACCGAAGAGGAATATGGCGTACTGCGCCGCGCTGCGGTGGGCGACACCAACAAGGAGATCGCCGCGCAGTTCGACGTGACAGAGGTGCGGGTGAAGATGCTGATGCGCGCAATCTGCCGCAAGATCTCGGCGCGCAATCGAGCCCATGCCTGCATCATTGCCCGTGAACAGGGGCTGCTCTGACGCGCCCACGAAAGGTGTTTGTGATGAACCAGAACCCAACCTGTTGCGCGATCGTGCCCAACCTTGGCGTGGTCCCGATCACCCTTTCAGCGATGCTCGCGCTCGACCGGATCAGTGCGGCGTTGCTGCGCGATCTGGACGCAGTCACAGCAGAACTTCGGCGCGGCGCGAAGTTTGACCTCCTCTTTGTCGATGTCGATGTGCTTGGCGGCGCGCCCGAGGTGAGCATCGCGCTAGCGCGGCTACGGCGCAACTATCCCGAAATCGCGGTGATCGTGCTTTCGGGAGGGATCGAAGATGCTTTCCGCCCTCCCATCGAGGCGGGCTATGATGTGGCGCTGCAGATCCCGGTAAGCGAGGCGGCTCTGGACCTCGCACGGATCCAGGCGCGCGTTAACCGCAGCTTGCGTCGCTTCCCCACCGCACCCGGAGGGGCTGAAGCGAAACTCGTCGTCTCGCATCCCAAAGTCACGGGTGTCCATTAGCACAACTACGCCCGGCTCAGGTCCTGACCGAAGGGCGAGGTCGCGCCGATCCTTCGGCGTATCGCGCCACCTGAAACCACGCAATTTTGCGCCCGATCTTCGCGATCGCTGGGCCGGCACCAGAGAGAGATCTGCCGCTTTGGCGCGAACCAGCGCCCGTCGGCCCCCGATTACACTTCACAACGACGCCACCTGGACCAAGGGCGATCCAGGAGGCACGGAGGAAAAAGAATGGGACGTTTCGAGCAGATTGACGGCATCGTCGCGGGTCTCTTTTCGCGGGTCGAGGAGAAGTTCCTCGAACGAGCGGAGGAGCAGGGCAATATCGTCGCGATTCTTTCGCGGTCCGAGGGGCTGCGCAGCCGCATTGCGGGTTGGCTGCGCGAAATGCCCGCCCTCGTGTGCGAGTACGGGCTCGGTGCGCAGCTCGAAACCCTGCTCGCTGAACGTGGCAGCGAATTGATTTGCCTCGTGATCAACCTGGACGATTACAGCGCCGCAGAGATTGCCCGGCTGGTGGTCGAGTTGCGTGAGAACCACCCTTGGGTCGGCCATGTTTCGATCTCGGCCGCGCCGGGGCGCCATAGTTACTCCCGCTCTGAAAGTTGGCCGTTCGACGTGGCGCTGCATGGCCCGCTGGACCGGGTTTCCCTCAAGCTCGGCGTGGTCTGCGCGGCCGAAATCGCCGCGCAGGATTGACTGCGCGCGCGTCGACTGTGCTCAACTTTGGAGACAACGGATCGAAAACAGCTCGCGCGGGCTGGCTTTTGCACATTTGGGATTTTTCCCAGGCCGATTTAAAAATAAGAGGCTTGGCACCAAAAAAACAGGAAGCCTGTCGATCCGGTTTGGATCGGACTTAGAATCACCGGAGGGGCAGAATGCGCGATGATCCGATGACGCGAGGGAAAATTCTCGTCGCCCATAAAAACAGAATCTTTCTCGATGCACTGACCGCGGCCTGTGCACAATCACGGCTTGAGGTCGCTCCCCTCGACACGGGTGAAGCGATTTTGAGCACGCTCGCCGATACCGACGATTTTGCCGCAATCATCCTTGATTATCATCTGATCGAGGAGGGCGGTATCAGCGCGCTGGAAAGCCTGATCGAAAATCCCGCGGGGCTTCCCGTGCTGATCTTCGGGGGCACCATTCCCGACTGGCTGTTGCGGCTGGCGCTCAACAACGGGCTGATGGGGGTTATCCCCGAAAACATGCGTCTGAGCGCGTTGCCGAGCCTGCTCGATGTCGTGCTCAGCGGGGTGGTCTATGCGGCGCCGCACTGGTTGCGCGAGGCCGATAAATCCGAGCGCGCCACTCGGTTGAGCCCGCGCGAGGACGCCGCCGTATGTCGCGCCTCGGCTGGGCAGACCAATGCACAGATCGCGATTGCGCTGGGTTGCAACTTGGCCACAGTGAAGGGGCTGATGCGCTCAGCGGGCAGAAAATTGGGCGCGGTGTCTCGGGTGCAGACCTGCGTGGCCTATGCAAAAATTGCTGAAATCGCGGGGCCGCGTTCGGTATCGTCGGCAGATCCGACGCCACTTCCGGGCGCCGCCCGACATCTGCGGGAAAACCCCTCCGAGACGCAGCGCGTCTGAATAGAGTTGCCTGAGGCGGTTCCACCAACGGCGTCGGCTTCGAAAAAAGCAGAGGGCTTTCGCCCTCTGCAAGTGAAGCGCAAAGATCGGAGCAAACTCCTAGGACAGTGTCTTGGACTCCCTTTGCGCCGATACGGCAAGCCGGACGGAGCGTCTGCTGCCGCCCGTCACTGTCCATTCTCGGCCCCACGATTGCAACCTTCCCAAGGTGCGGGGCGCGTCTCTATCGCGTATGGCGCAACGAAGGCGCTTTTTGAAGACTGTTCGAAGCCGATGGCCAATCTTCATGCAACAGCTCTCTCTCAACTTCTTCCGCATGCGATATTGGAAGGGGTGCAAGAAGTAAATTTTGCCGTCTTGATTTCGAGACGGCAAAAGAACATGCTCAACATCATTCAAGGATCTGCCAATTACCTCGCTCACACCCAAGCACCACCGAAAGATTATGCTTTCTCGAATTATGAAAAATGATCCAAACGCGCATTGTCATTGTGGCGCGAAAGCCAATATTCATGCGATCATTCACTACCTTGGCTGGAGCAATCAGGTGCGACTTTTCAGATGCAAATCCTGCGGTCACAAGATGCGCTTCGGCGCCAAGTATTTCGGGCGCTGCAACAGCCGCAAGCCCGATTAAATTTCTTCCAACTTCTTCGTATTGGCCGCGCTGATTTTCGGATCGCTCCTTTTCTTCGCCCCGACCATCTGATCACGCGACTCCGAGGCGCGCTCACAACCAACCATTCTCCGCGTGATCGGGAAACGCGCCCTCCCCCAGGGGCGCGTTTCGCTTTTTACAACCTGCTCAGCTGCGATAGCGCGGCGCATAGGCCCTGAGGCCGCGCGGCGCGCCACCCCGCCGCAACGGAGATGCGGACAATAGGGCCACCTTCCGGTATATTCCGAGATAGACCGCCACCACGATACCAAGCGAAACGAAAATCAGCACCGGACTGCTGGCGCACAAAACCATCAGTGCGGTTGAAAGAAGCGGTAGTGTCATTACCAGAAACGCCGAGAGCGCATTGCGCAGCTGCGGTACGCCAAGTCGGGCAGCAAGACTGCGGGCGCGCGAACGGTAGATCAGGCTGTGCAGGTGCAGCCGGTCAGGCTGGCCGGGGTTCGTACCCTCTCGAGCCGCGCGGCGCAGAATCGAAACCAGCGTCTCGGTGACCGGATAGGACAGCGCCAGCAGCCCCACCAAAGGAGAGATTTCGGGATTGCGGGCGGGCAACACCACAGCCACCGCGGCCAGCACGAAGCCCGTGGTATAGGCCCCGGCATCGCCGAGGAAAATCCGCCCCATCGGGAAATTCATCACAAAGAAACCACCAAGCGCGCCGGCGAAACTCAGACAGATCATCAGCATCGTCTTATCGCCGCTTTCCGCTGCAAGCACGCCAAACCCCGTCAGGATGATGATCGAGGTGCCCGCCGCGAGCCCGTTGACTCCGTCGATCAGGTTGATTGCATTTGCGCTCCCTCCCACCGCGAAGGCGGTGAAAAGGATCGCGAAGACGGGAAAGGCGAACAGGATATCGAGCCCGGGCACGCCGACGTGGTTCAGATGGTAGCCCGAGGCGATGCAAAAGATCAGCCCGGCGCCGATCGTAGCCATGAGCCGCGCCCGGACCCCCACACGTTTCGTAATGTCCTCTGCGAGACCGAACATGAAGGCCGGCAGCGCCGAGAGGGCCAAGATCCAGCTCAGCTTCCAAGCCTCGGGCGAGAGCAGCGTGGCTCCGGCCAGCGCGCCTGAGAGCAGAGCGAGGCCACCGACACGGGGCGTGGGGGCCTTGTGCAGTTTTTGCACGCCTGGTTGATTGTCTTCGGTCAGATGGCCGTGGAACCTCTGGGTGAGGATCAGAGCCAACGCCACGAACAGACTGACGAGGAAGGAAACCAGAAAAATCGCAGGCTGCAACATCATGCTCGACCCCTTGCAGAAAAATTAACGGGGTCTCGCGATTGCCATCCGATCTGTGCGGCTAGGCCCTTGACACGACGACCGGCATGCCGGACCACCGTGCCGCACGCGCACGACTCCCGGGAAAACCCTGCTATCGTTCGGCCAAGCGATCCATTGATCCAAGGTGAAGGCGCGGTGGCAATGGAGACTGAACGCGCTTTGGCGAGGGCGCCGCCCCTTAAGGACCAACGGGTTGCTTCCGAGGTGCGCTAGTGCGGATTTCGACACCGATTTAGACCCCATGATCGTGCCTGAGCTAACTGGGTCGGCGATCTCTCCCGCGCCATTCATCGTTCGAGGGTTGCGCCAGATTGGCTGACGCCGAGCCTCATGTTTGCATGCCCCTTCGATGCAAGTACTTTTTGCACCTTTAACCGCCCCGGTGTTGATTTGTACGCAGAACTGACCCGGGTGCCGCCAGTAAGCGCTGGCCTGGGCATTTTCACCCCGCACAGAACGATGATCCTGTCCACCCGCGCCAGCGGCGGATCGCCGGGATAGTGGCGCTACAGCGATTGCAGCAGCGGATCGCGGAGCGGCAGCAACGCCGGCGCGAAGATCGACGCCGCCAGCAGCGCGGCGGTGCGCAAGGCCGCACGCACCCTGCCCCGGCGCAGCGCCAGAATGACAAAGAGCGCGAAAAAGACCAGCCAAGTCGCGACCCGCAGCAGCGCGCCGACGGATTTGCCGAGCACGAAGATGGCCACGTCCGCGATGCTCAGATCGGACATACCTGCCCCGCGCCAAGTTGCATTCGGGTGCGATTGCCCATCAGGTCGATCAACACCCAGATCCGCTGATCGGAGGCGAGACTCTCGACCTCGGCGACGAAATCGGCGAAGGGACCGGTCTGCAATCGCACCCGGTCACCGGGCACGAGCGATCGGGCATCGGTGGGCAAGAGCTTGCCGTCATCATCGCAGCGCCGGATCAGCCCAGAGACGAGTTCGGACGGCACGGGGGCGGGCGCGTTGCCGAAGCTCACGAGGCGGGCAACCCCTTGGGTGGAGTTGATGGAGCGCCAATGGCCGCGCGCCGGGTCGAAGGCCACGAAGAGATAGCCGGGAAACAGGGGCCGGGTGACATCGACGAACTTGCCGCCGCGCTTGCGCGTTTCCGGCTCGAGCGGCAGAAAGGTGCGAAACCCCTGTCGATGAAGGTTGCGCTCGGCGATCGCCGCGCTGTTCGGTTTCAGTTGCGCCAGGAACCAAGCGCCGTGGCGGTCGTAATAGCTCATCGTGCCGCCTCCCCGGACCGCGCGCCGGCCGCGCGGATGACATCCGCGATCGCCCGACGATAGGCGGCCTCGATCAGGGTGCGCGGGGCGCCCTCGCGATAGGAGGGCAGCACCACGCAGTTGGCCTCGGAAATGGAGGTTCGCACGTCGTCGGTCGTTCCCAGATGCTCGACCACCCCTTCGGCCAGCCAGGCATTCAGGGTGCTCGCGTCGATCGCACTGCGGTTCTCAGCATCGGCCGCGCCCAGAAGCTGGAACCGGGCATCGGGATGCACCGCACGCACCCTGCGCGCGGCCTCAACAAATTCGACCACGCCCTTGTCGCGCAACAGCCGCGCGATCAGCAGGAACCGCGGTGGTCGGCCGGGATCGGCCGCGGGGGTGACCGCGAGACGCACAAGGTCGATGCCCGAGCCGGGCAGCACCCGCGCCTGCTCGGGCGAAATCAGACCGCGCGTCACGAACAGGTCGTGATCGTCGGGATTCTGGCAGAACACCACCGGCGGGCGCGCGAAGGCACGGCGATACATTACCTCGACCAGCCGCTGCAACGTCCCGCCCGACAGGAAGACCATGCCCAGACCGCTGACATTGGGGACGAAGGGAATGCCGAGCCATTTCGCCGCCACCGCCCCGAAAATGTTGTTCTTGATCGTGTAGCTCAGGATCACATCGGGGCGTTCGCGGCGAAACTGCCGCCAGAACTGCCCCAACAGCGCCAGATCGCGCAACGGGTTGAGGCCCCTCACGTCGATATCGAGCGGAAGCACACGACACCCCATCGCACGCAGCGGCGCGACGGCATCGTCGAACGGGGCGAGAACCATCAAACCATGCCCCGCACGCAACAGATCGCTCACGACCGTACGGCGGAAACTCCAGATGTTCCAGGAAGCATTGACTGTCAGCAAGATCTTCATGGCAAAAGTGTCGGCTCTCGAAGCTGCATATCTGGACCGCGAATAAACTCGAAAAGCCGACTTACGCCGTCTGGAGCCGACGCGCAGCGAACGATGAGCAGCCTCGCTGTCTCGAATTAGCATTGACCGCGCGCGCGACGTAGGGATCTCTCCCGCAACCTACGCGCGCGATAGCGCCAAGGTGAGACCTCAAGGGCAACGCCTCACCAAAGATAAGAACTCGTGGAAAAACGGGACACGTCCTACCTGATCAGATTCTCTCGCTCGCTGCGTCAAGGCCCCGAGTTTCCCCACCGGTTTGGGGAGAAACCGGAGCCTCGGTCATCGGCGGCTGATCCTCGACCAGCCCGAGTCGGGCGTTCACAAGCATCCAGAGGATGGCACAAAGCGGAAAGACGAGAAGCGCCATCATCGGCTCTACCTCCAGAGGCAACTGTAATCAGTATCTTGGCTGGGATTCCTTAACGCAATGTTAATATGCGTTAATCAGTGGAAGCTTCGGTTGGCAACTCGGTTCCGAGCGCAATAGGTCGAGTTTGAGGCAATCTTCGTCCCCCGGCCGGGGCGCGAAAACCACTCCTTAAGACCCCTGGCCTTTGATGGTCCCCGGGTGTCGGGGAAGCATGATGGATGGAGCCATCCCCCGACGTGTAATCGGAACGAAGGGGAAATCTCATGCTTGAACTGGCAACCCGTTTGCGGGTTAGGATGCGTACGGGCATGTGTCAGGCCAAGCGATTGGCTGCTTGGGCGGTGCTGGTCGGCCTTGCGACCGGTGCCGCCGAGGCGCAGCAGATCTATCTGGCAGCCAATACACTGATCGTTAGCGCCGATGGCGGCGGTTATCTCGCGCGACGCAGCGACCGCATCGCGCAGATGCGCGCCACCGGGCAGCGGGTAGAGATCCGTGGCACCTGCATCTCGGCCTGCACGATGTATCTGAGCCTTCCCAATGTCTGTGTCACCCCTAGTGCCGTGCTGGGATTCCATGGACCGAGCGAAAACGGGCGACCGCTGCCACCGCGCGACTTCGAATACTGGTCGCAGGTGATGGCCGCGAACTACGCCGAGCCGCTGCGGTCGTGGTTCCTGAGCACCGCGCGTTACAACACCTCGGGCTATTACCAGATCAGCGGCGCGCAACTGATCCGGATGGGCTATCAACAGTGCTGAGACCGGCTAGGACTAGGAAGCGAAGACAGGACGCGCGGGCAATCGCCCGACCGTCCTGAAAGCACGCGCCCTGACCGCGTATCGCGCGGGGTTATTGCGTGTCGGTGGTGGCCCCGCCGCCGCCGCCGCCGGCCACCGCCGCTGCCACAACCCCAGCCGCAGCCACACCGCCCAGAGCGCCAAGGCCCCCGAGCAGCGGGAAGAAACCTGTCGCTTCTGTGGTCACGCCCGCAGCGGCAGCGGCGCCTGCGGCCCCCCCTGCCCCGCCGGCAGCCCCACCTGCCGCAGCCGGCGTCGGCGGCGGCGCAGGTTTGCGGAAGATTTTCGGGAAAGAGGTCGGCGACCCCGGAGCCTGTTGAGCCTCGGCCGCAAACGGCAAGGCGCAAAGGAGACATGTGATAACAGTTTTCTTCATGGTATTCTCCCGTAGATTTCGACCTGATCAACACAACTCAGGGCTTCTCCTAGCCGCCCCCGCGCATCGGGATCGGCCCTCTTCTCTTGAACGATCGGCCTCAGCCTCCCTGCTGGGCGGTCACGCTGATCGGCAGGCTGAACGGGCCGATCTCGATATAGCCAAGCTCTGGCGAGAGCCATTGCCGCGACGTCACCACCCGCCCCGCGCCGTCGAGCAGATAGATGTTGGTGTAGCTATTGCCACGTGCCTTGCAGCTTTCTTCGAAACGCCGCAGCCCCTCCCCGGTACCCGCCGCCCGCATCGAGCAGCCCGCCGTCAGCCAGGTCGAGTGGTTGTCGCCGGTCAGATAGCGCATCTTGCGGCGATAGATCTCGGAGACCTGCCCCGCCAGCGCGGCGCGGGTGGGGTCGGCATCGGCCCCCATCAGATCGAAGCCAAGCCCGCGGCTCGCCACCAGAACGCCTCGGTCGAAAGAAAGCGTGATCCGGTCGACGGTCTGCCAAGAGGTGACTGTGCCGTTCTGCCCCACCGGGCGCAGCACCGCGGTGACGTTGCGGGCGGGGATCTGCGCGCTGATTAGCGGCGCGGTCAGGAAGGGTTCGGCCGCGGCGGTCATCTCGGCTTGTTGTGTCGCCGAGGGCGCGCAACCCGCGACAAGCGCGGCGCAAACCAGAAACGCAACGGCGGGGAGGGAAAGCGGTTGTCGCTTCATTTCCAGAACCGCCCCCAGGATGCGTCGAAAGCGGAGGCATGCTGACCGCGCACGGTTTCGTAGAGCCGCCCCGGCACATAAAGTCGCGCACCGCCATCGCGCTGCACCGGGCGGATGGTGGTGGTGATCGCCTTGCGCTGCGGCTTGCCGATGATCCAGTCGATCGGGATCGTCAGGGTTATGCCCTTGTCAAACGAGCCCTCGCCGAATGTCGTCGCCGAAACATTGGTGAGGGTAGCGAATGTGGCGACCTTCCAGCCATTGTCGAATTCGCGCGCCAGCGTCAACGTGGCGCCAGTGTCATCCGCCAGATACCGGCCGATATCGAGTTGGCCGCTGTAGCCGTTGTTGAACTGGTAATAGGCCGACAGATGCCCGGTCGCCACGTCATAGGCTCGGAAGCCGAACATCTTGTCGAAGGAGCGCTGCTTGACCCAGTTCACCTCGGCCCCAAGCGCGAGCCGGCTGTTTTGCGGCTTCCAGAGCAGTTCGCTCGACACCCCGCCATACATCCGCTCGAGCAGGCCAACGGTGACGCGCCCGTAAAGATCGGCGCCGGGGCGGAAGTAATAGGCGGCGGTGAGTTCGGTCAGCGCCGTATCGCTGCCCTTGTAGTAAAGATAGCCGTCCGAGCGCACATGCGGCAGCACCGAGGTCGAAGGCCGGATGGTCTGGTCGAGGTTGCCGACCGCCTTCTGTTGCAGCCAGCCCGAAAACACCAGCCCCGCCATCGGCTCGAAGCGCATCGTCGCCGCTACCCCCAGATCGGCGCGCATCGGCGCATCGGGGTCGAACAGGCTCGGGGTCAGATAGGGCTCGAAGCCGTATCTGAACTTCGGATAGCGCCCGGCATTGTCGGCCAGCGCTTCGGGGGCATTGGTGATCCGGCTGCGCGCGCGCATCAGGTCGGAGGCGACGGAGTCGAATTCCAGCGCCTCCATGTCGGCCCGGCGCAGCAGCACCGACGAGACCGGCATGCCGTTTGCGCTGAGGCGGACGTCGAACCGCTCTACAGCGACCGGGGCGATGTGCGTCAGCACCCGCGCCGCGCGCCCAACCGCCTGCGAAGAGATCGCATAGCGATCGTTGGCGATCTGGATGCGCAACGTGGTGCCGTCGCGCTCGAGCCCCTCAAGCGCCAGCCCCTCTGCGGCCAGCGCGCTGCGGGCGGAGGCGATCAGGTCAGGCGCCTCGATCCCAAGGGCCGGCCCGGCCAGCGCGGCGCGGGGCACCACCGGCGGCGGCGCGGCATCGAGCCCAGAGCCGTTTGGGGGGTGTTTGGGGTTGAAGGAATAAGTGAATTGCACCCCGATCTCGGAGCCGTAAAGATAGCGCGCCGACATGGTAGTGCGCTCGCTGTAGCGGTAATCGACGCCGAAGTTGAAGGGCGATTTGTGGGAGAAGGCTTGATCCTCGCGGGAGTAATCGTCCGAGGAATATTCGGCGATCAGGCGCCAGCGGTCGTTGGGCCGCCATTCCACCCCGCCGAACAAGGCCGCGTCGCCGCGAAACCAGGCCGAGGGTTGAAAAGTTCCACCCATGCCACCAGCCGGGGCGGGGCGCGTCTTGAACGAACTCGCCAAGGCGCCAAGCGGGTTGGAGAAACCGCCAAAGGAGCCGAGCCGCCCCCACCCCAGCCCGAGCGAAGCCCGGACCTTGGGCGAGAAGGTTTTCGTGGCCACCACATATTCGCCGGCATAGATGCCGGTGCCGACGAGGTCATTGAGCCCCACCGCAGCGGCGGGCATGCAGTTCGCCTCGTCGATGAAGCGATACTGCACCGAGAAACTGCGGTCGTAATAGTTGCTCGCGACCGAGCCGAAATTGGGCCGGATGTCGTGCATCAACGCATAGCGGAACGAGGCCGAGAGCCGGTCGGAGATCTGGAAGGTGAAGGTATTTCGGGTCTGGCCGGCAAAATGGCTCGAACTAAGGCCGATCTCGGCATCCTCGCGCCCGAGCGCCGAGGGCATGTCTATAATGCCGGGGATGCCGTAGCTGTTGTAGCCCCAGCCGAGACCGCGCTCCTGCGCGCCAACGCCGCCCGCGGCAAGAAAAATCCCGCACAGCCCTGCAAGGGCGGGAACGGTCGTCAACCTAATGGTTTGGCTTTTCTGTGCCATCGTTCCCTTGCCTTCTCTGTGAGCCCTCAAAAACTCTTGGAACCTTGCAGGGATCGCAAGATCTAGGCGACCAGAAGCAGATTGCCCGACCGCGGCACGACAAAACTTGGCGGCATCGCCTGAACCTGCCCCGCATGCTCACTTTCCATCTGTCCGGTATTCGTAGCGGTGGTTGTAGTAGTGATAGGCGCCGCCATATCGCGTTCCCTCCTCGACCTTGTAGCCGTTGAGTATCGCCCCGGTGACTTTGCTTCCCGCTGTCTCGAAGGCGCGTTTCACCGCCTCGAGCTCGCCCGTCATGGTCTCGAGATGCCGAGCCACGAAAATTCGTGCCCCTGCATAGCGCCCGATCACCACCGGGTCGGTCACCGCCAGTGCCGGCGGGCTATCGATTATCACCAGATCGAACTCCGCGCTGAGCGTCTTGAGTAGCTCATCGAACTCGGCCCGCATCAATAGTTCCGAGGGGTTGGGCGGGAACCTGCCCGAAGTTAGCACCCGGATCCCCTCGACCGGACCGTCTAACATAACCTCCTGCAGGCTCATCTCTTGGGCCAGATATTCGGAAAGGCCGGGGGTGTTCTTGTCCTTGCCCAGATAACGACGCAAGTAGCCCTGACGCAGGTCGGCATCGATCAGGCAGACCCGTTGCCCAGCCTGCGCCGCGACGACGGCGAAATTGACCGAGATGAAGGTCTTACCCGCTCTCGGCGCCGCCGAGGTGAAGAGAACGGTCTTGGTAGTCGCGTCGAGCATGCCGAAATGCAGCGAGGTGCGCAGGCTGCGCAGCGCCTCGACCACCAGATCCTCGGGCTTGGTAAGCGCCATGATCGGCAAACGGCCCTTCTGACGGAGATGGTTTGCCGCTTCGGGCGAGAAGTTCACCGTGGCGAAGACCGGCAGGCCCAGTTCCTCGATGTCCTGCCCGCCGCGGATGCCACGCCGCAGCATTCGCCGCCCAAGCACGAACCCAGCGCCAAGCACCAGCCCCGCAAAAAGGTGGATCGCCATAATCTTGCTCGAGCGGGGCTCGATCTTGCGCCCGTTCGAATAGGCGGTGTCGATGACGCGCACCGAGCCGACCGTCGAGGCCTGCACCACCCGCAATTCCTGCTGGCGGTTGAGAAGCTGCACATAAACCTGCTGCGCCACTTCCAGATTGCGCGTCAGGTTGAAGATCTCCTTCTGCGTTTCTGGCAGGTCAGAGGTCGATTTGCGCAGATCGGCCAGCTGCGCCTCAAGCGTGGCGCGGTTTTGCAGCAAAGCCTGATAGAGCGGGTGCTGCACCGTGTATCGGTCCTTCAGCTCCTCTTCCTTGAGCGAAAGCGCGTTAAGCTCGGTCTCGATCCGGGTCGCGCGATCGAGCAGGCTCTTGGTTTCGTAATCGACATCAACCGAGTGTTGCGACTGCCGATAGGCGTTGAGCGCGTCTTGCGCCTCTTTCACCGCGTTCTCCGCACGTGGCAGCTGCTCGTCGATGAATTTGAGACTGCTGCGCGCCTCCGCGGCGCTGCGGGCGATGTTCTGACTGACATAGGCCTGCGAGATCGCATCGAGAATCCGCTCCGCCCGGCGCGGCGAGGGGTCATTATAGGTGACCCGCAGGATCGAAGACCCTTTCGGCGCTTCGGATACCGAGAAATTCGCCTGCAACCGCGCCACTTCCGCGGCGCGCGCGCGCCGGACCAGCAGGAACTCGCGCCCCGCGGGACCGTCGAGATCATCGACAAGGATTGACACCGCGGCATCAACCCGCGTCAGCCGCTGGCGCGCCTGGCCTTCAAGCATGTTGCCATCGGGCAATGTCAGCCGAAAGGTGTTAGGCCCGGTGATCCGGAGCACCAGTTCAGCACCAATCCAGGCTTCTGGAATCTCGAGTTCACTCACTGAGATCGATTCATTGCCATGTTGGCGCGCCGAAAACAGGTGATCCGGAACTCCGAGCCTGACCGGCAGCATCCCTAGGAACGGCCAAGGCCGCGGGCGTGCCTCGATGTCGAGCCCGAGCCCCTGCACCACCTCGCCCATCACCATCCGCGAGCCCATGATCGCCATCTCGGCAGCGCCTGCGGATTTCCCGCCGTCGCCGCCGAGCAATTCCTGCATCCCTTCGGGCAACGCCAACGCCCCCGATTTTTCCTCGAGTTGCAGTAGACCACTTGCTTGATAGATCGGCGTCGCCTTGAGAACGGAAAACGCCCCGAGTGCCAGCGCCACAGTAGTGATGCGTACAATCCACAGCTTGCCAGCCCACAGATGGCCCGCCAGTTCCATCAGATCGATGCCGTCGTCGGGCTTTTGCGCCGGACCGGGGACGGTATTCGTCATGTCAATTCCTTGTAAAGCATTGGCTCCCCTCGGCTCGCACCACTTCACCCCATCAGCCCCTGCACCTAGCCTCACCAACACCAGATCAAACCAGACCGGCCCTCAAACCCTTGCGCCCCCCAGACGCACGATCCAGGGCTCGGCCGCCGCCACGATCCGCTCGCGCGCCGCCAGATGCGCCGCTCGCGGCTTGCCATAGGGATCAGCTACGCCCTGCCCGCCAGTCCAATGATCGAACAACATCACCCGCCCCGACAGCGCCGGATGGCGCCGAAATATCTCGGCCCGATGCCCCGGCTCCATCACCAAAACCAGATCATGCGCCGCACCGATCGCGGCGGTTAACTGCCGCGCAATGTGGCCGGAAAGGTCCACCCCGATCTCGGAGGCCACCGCTGCGGTATCTTCGTCCACGCCGTGTCCCACCGCCGCCGCCAGCCCCGCCGAAGAAAACCGCAGACTAGGCAAGGCACGCGCCATTACCCTCTCACCCAACGGCGAGCGACAGATATTTCCCACGCAGACCACCAGAACAGAATTGAACATCTGCTTCAGAACGCTCCAAGATCGCCAGTCCTCTGCACCACCGTCATCGTCGGCAACAGGTTCGAGATCAGTCGGTTCCAGCGATAGATCGGCGCCGAGGTGACATAGATCACGTCTTGCGGCAGCACCACGAACTTGGTTCCAATCAGATAGGCGGTCGGGTTCGAGGCGTCGAGTTGGTAGACGGTGATCCCCATAGGCTCATCGCGGAACACGAAGATGCCGCGCGCATCGGCGCTTTGTTCCCTGAGCCCGCCGACCCGGGTCACCGCCTGCGTCAGGGTGATATTCGCGCGCGTCAGGTCGATCGTCGAGGGCTTCACGATCTGCCCCAGCAGATAGGCCTCCTGCACCTCCTGACGTGCCACCGACACCACATCGCCGGGCCGCAACACCGGGTTGTTCGCCCCCACCCCCTGTTCGAGGAAGGCCAGCATGTCGACCACATGGCCGCGCCCGCCGCGCCGGATCGTCACCGCACGCGGATCGGCATTCTCGGTCAGCCCGCCCGCCGCGTCGATCGCATCGAGCAGCGTCAAAGGCACATCGGTCAGCGGCTGTCGGCTCGGGTTGCCCACCTCGCCCGTCACGGAAACCGACTGGCTCTTATAGCTCGCCACCCGCACCTCGACCTGCGGCTCGGGCACATAGGCCTCCAGCCGCATCATCAGATCGTCGCGGATCTCTTCGGGGGTCTTGCCGCGCGCGGGCACCTGGCCCACGTAGGGAAAGAAAAACGTGCCGTCTGCCTGCACCCGCTGCCCGGCCTGCTCGACCGAGCGGCCCTGATTGGCCTGCTGCGACAGTTCGGGATGGTCGAACACGCTGATGTCGAGCACATCGCCCACACCCACGCGATAATTCCACCCGCTCGACGCCAGCGAGGCACGCGATCCGCCCAGATTGCGCGGCGTATTGAAGGCGTCGATATTGTCGGCGGTCAGCTTGACGATCACCACATTGGTCGACATTTCCTCGACCTCGGAGCGCATCGCCTCGGTCCGGACCGGAAAATCGGTGTTGGTCACATCGCAGGCGCCCAGAAGCAGCCCCGACGACACCAATATCAACACGATCCGCATTCAGTCCCCATTTCCTGCCGAAAAGCAGTGAGGGGAAGGTTACGCGACGTACATCGCGTTTCCAAATGCGCTGACGTACCCGAGAAGCGCGCGAAAGTTAATCATGTCCGCCAATATGGAAAGTTCGCTCTTTTGATCTCAGCGGTTTCTTGACATGAGCCAAGTGGTTTTCGGCCTCGGTTATGCCGCTAGCGCCTCGGGACTCGACTAGGGTCAGGATGCATTGATTTCAGTTGCGCTGCGTGATTCACGCCTCCGAAAACGGAGCGATGACATGAGCGATCTCTTCTGGCTGACCGACGCGCAGATAGCGCGTCTGGCTCCCTTCTTTCCCAAATCACACGGGAAGCCTCGGGTTGATGACAGGCGGGTGTTGAGCGGGATTATCTTCATCAATCGCAATGGCTTGCGTTGGCGT
>NZ_OBMT01000048.1 GCF_900217815.1 Rhodobacter maris | reverse complement strand
CTCGTCCGTGCCCCGCATCATGATCCCCTCTCGCCGTGAGAAGGGGTGAATCATGTTCTGCATCCAAGGTCGAGGCCGACTATTTCAGCGACCTGTTAAGTCCTTCGTTAAGCGCCAAAAGAATGACGCAGCCGATGCCGAGGCAATCTGCGAAGCGGCCATGCGTCCGACGATGCGTTTTGTTCCTGTGAAGAGCGAAGAGATCCAGGGCGCCGCGACGGTCTTTCGCGTCCGCGAACTGCTGATCCGGCAGCGGACGCAGGCGATCAATGCACTTCGCGGCCATCTGGGCGAGTTTGGCCAGATCGTGCCGCAGGGAGCAGCCAATGCTGCGCGGCTGATCGCCGTCGTCGAGGATCCTAGCGGCCTGCCCGCAGATGCCGTGGCCACGCTGAAGGTTTTGGTCGCGACCCTCGCCCATCTCGAGACGGAGATCGGCAAGCTCGATGCCGAGATCGCGCGGTGCGCCAAGGAGAACGAGGTGGCCCGGCGGCTCATGACGGTGCCGGGGATCGGGCCGCTGATTGCCACGGCCATTGCGGTCCTGGCGCCGCCACCCGAGACGTTCCGCAAGGCGCGCGACTTCGCCGCGTGGCTCGGCCTGACGCCGCAGCAGCATTCCACCGGGGGCAAGCAGCGCCTCGGTGCTACAACGAAGATGGGTGAGCGCTCGCTGAGGCGGCTGCTGATCATCGGCGCGAACAGCGTGATCATCAAACGACATGTCCACGCCACAGCCAGGCCGGGCACTTGGTTGGGCGGGATGCTCACACGCAAGCCACCGATGCTGGTGCGGGTGGCACTGGCGAACAAGATGGCGCGGATCGTCTGGGCTCTGATGGCTCGCGGTGGCGTTTACCAGTCTCCGGCCGCGGCGGCATAAGCCGTCACGGTCGCGAGGTCGTCGGAGCGAAAGAGGGCAAGGAGCAGTTTGGCGCAACGGTCGTGAGACGGGATCAGAGGAACCAGCCTGCAACAAAGTGCCGTCGAGCACGCGGCGTTGATTTGGGGCCTGATCCGCGAACACCATACGGGCCCGCGGCATGGAGATGGCCGCAACTGAGGCCGGATACATGTCAGCACCCGACAACGCGCCAAAGATAGTTCCAAAGATTCCTCTTGCGCATGGGGCGGTTATACATGTTGCAATACCCTGTCTACCAAGGATTCATATCGCGAATCCATGTGGTTAGACGGGTCATATGAGCAAGCCATCACCCGCCCGCTACCGCACGACGAACTGGTCCAGCTACACCGCTTCGCTTTGCAAGCGCGGGTCATTGCTGATCCGGTTGGACAAGAACATGACTTGGTTTGCGCAGCATGACGGCGGCCCCGGTCGCCCTGCGGTGTTCTCTGATGCGGCGATCCAGTTTTGCTTGACCATCAAGGTCCTGTTCAAGCTGCCGCTGCGGCAGACGACCGAGATGGTGGCCAGCCTGCTCAAGATGGCAGGCCTAGCAGGTCGCTGAAATAGTCGGCCTCGACCTTGGATGCAGAACATGATTCACCCCTTCTCACGGCGAGAGGGGATCATGATGCGGGGCACGGACGAG
>NZ_OBMT01000050.1 GCF_900217815.1 Rhodobacter maris | reverse complement strand
GGCGGGTGCCATGCCCGCAGCCCCGACAGCCGCAACCACCCCTCGCGCGACTGGCTCAAGGCCTTTGCCGCGGGTATCGCGCCGCTACTGGCCGAAGGCGAGCGGATCGTCGGCGAGAACCTTTATGCGCGCCATTCGGTGGGCTATGACGCGCTGCCCGCGTGGTTTCTGGGCTTTGCCTGGATCGTCGACGACGAGGTCCAGCCTTGGGACTTGACGTTGATGCGGTTCGAGGAACTGGGCATCACCCCGGTGCCGACGCTCTGGCGCGGACCTTGGCGGGCGGGGCTTTTTGAAACCATCGCGGCGGGGCTTGATCTGGCCCGGCAGGAGGGCTTCGTCGCGCGCGTGGCGGGGCTTTCCCCGAAGCCGAGATGCAGCGCCGGATGGGCAAATATGTCCGCGCGGGCCATGTGCAAAGCGAAACGCACTGGATGCAGGCGGCGCTGGTGCCAAACGGGCTGAAGGGCGCATGAGGACCGGACGCGTGGCCCTGCATCTGGCGCTCGCCGCTGTTCTGACGGTGCTGACGCAGCTGGGCGGGCTGGCGTGGCTGGTCAGCCGGTTGTTTCGCCGCAAGTTCCTTGCCTTTGCGCTGCTTTATGCCGGGCTTTGGCTCGGGGCGCTGATGATCGCGCCGCTCTTCGGGCGAGTGCCGATATCGTGCCATGGCGACGGCCCGCTGGTGATGCGCTCCTGGGTCTTTTGCTTTGCGAACCGCAATTACGTCGCCCGCGATCTCAGGGCCGCGGCCGGGGACATGGCGGCCAAGATGGCGAAGACCCATCCCGGCACCGTGACCCTTGCGCTGGATGGCAACTTCCCGTTTCTGAACGGATTTCCGCTTTTGCCGCATCTGTCGCACCGCGATGGCCGCAAGCTTGACCTTGCGTTTTATTACACGGACCAAGGCCGCTACCTGCCGGGGCAGACCCGGTCGCCCCTAGGCTATTTTGCCTTCGAGCCGGGGGAAAGCGCCTGCCCGCCGCGCTTTCCGACGCTGCGCTGGGATCTGCCCTGGCTGCAACCGCTCTGGCCCGATTACGCCCCCGAACCCGAACGGATGCGCCTTGCGCTGCGGCTTTTGTCGTGCGATCCGCGGATCGGCAAGATCTTCCTTGAGCCGCGTCTGGCGGCGAAATTCGGCTCCGGCGCGCCGAAGATCCGCTTTCAGGGCTGCGCCGCCGCCCGGCACGATGACCACATCCACATCCAGTTGTAAGATCTGCGCGCTCAGCGGGCGGGTTTGGCCAGCGATGTCAGCCGCCGGGTCAGAGCCACAACGGCGAGACACAGCCCGATGATCAGACAAAGGCCCAGTTCAACCCAGTCCAGCCCGGCAAAACCGCCATTGAGTTTCGCAAAGCGGAAGCCGACGCAAAGCGTGGTCAGAAAATTGATGGCGCTTTGTGACGAGGCCGATTTCGGGATCAGCAGTGAAAAGGCCAGAAACCCGATCACGACAGCGGCGCGCAGGCCCCAGTCAAGACCCTCCGACAGGC
>NZ_OBMT01000051.1 GCF_900217815.1 Rhodobacter maris | reverse complement strand
GTCCCAAACCGCCTGCGCGCTTCACCAAGAAGCTTGCCGCCTGGGAGCGATCGAACGGCGTTGGCCGTCTCGTGAAGAAAGAACCGCCCCGCGCCCATCAGACCTGGACCGCGCCTGCCTCCTTCACGCTGCATGAGGGGAATTTCTCGTCCGACGGGGTCATCCTCGTCACCATCATGCGCAGCCATTCGGCGGATAGCCCGCTCGTGTTCGAAGTGGCGGAGGAACCGAAGCCCGGGCAGGTGCGGGTGCTGTTGGACTTCGGTGGCAACACCGAACTCTTGCATCTGGCGGAGTCGATCACCGCGGCCGAGCTCTGGATTGCGCGCGAGGGCTATCGCAACGCCCGGCTCGAAATCGTCGGCACTGCGGACAGCGATAGGGCAGGGGGCGCGGACCTGGCCGCCTGAGCCCTGACAAGGTGTGAGGGGCTCACCAATCGGCGGGCCTCTCACCTCACCGACCCTAACCTCATGCCGCGATGTCGCGGGCGCCAATAGTCCATCCCCCAAAACGGAGGTCTTCAACCACGAGCCTGGCCGGGAGGCTGGCGGCGTATCGAGCATCAGCGGGACAATCGGCTCCTGTCGTTGGGGTACCATCCCCCGCTCGCCATTCCCTTCCTTGCCCCGAATCCCGTCTTCGAGATCAACCCGCAAGGGGTCGGACTACGGGCAAGCCCGTGCCGCCGGGCGGATTCGGCCCTGTTTCACAAGAGGGGCCGAACGCACCCGGTGATGTCAGCCAGTCTTCGGGCCTGCGGGGTCCTGTCGCGCGGGGGACGGTCCCCCGCCTCCCAGACAGGAGCCAAACAGATGTCCCGCAAAGATGCCCACGCCTTCGCCGCCTCCCTCGCCGCCACGCTCATGGTCTCGATCGTCGTCTTTCAGGCAGGGGATGGAACCTTTGGCGCCGTCCCCGCCGATGAGATCGACGGCGACGAGGTGCTGATCGTCTCGGAATACGATCCCTTCGGGTGAGGCCTCGGCCTCACCTCTTGATGGCCCGGGTGCGGTGCCGGTGCGCCGCCGCACCTATCGCCGACCGCGTGATCGGCGATGCCATCGCGATGAGCCCGGATTGTTCCCGGGCACTGGTCTGGGTGCGCCCGCGTAACGGGCGGTGAGCGGACAAACAGCAGCTGCAGCAATCTTGGAATAGCAGTCGTTCGCACGGGTCTCAGCGAGATGTCCGCCTGAACAACCGCGGGTGGAGAGCGGTCGTCCATGTGCACTGAATCAAACTCCCAGCCGAGCGATCTGTAAAACGCAAATGAGGTCGTTCCGGGGTGGTCCACTGAACAACGTGCCTTAACAGGTTGCTGAAATAGTCAGGCGACGAGAAGGATCTTCCGTGATCGGGAGTTTCTGCGGCTGCGTGTCCCTCCGGGCCGCCACGCTTCCGCGTCA
>NZ_OBMT01000053.1 GCF_900217815.1 Rhodobacter maris | reverse complement strand
CAGGTCGCTGAAATAGTCGGCCTCGACCTTGGATGCAGAACATGATTCACCCCTTCTCACGGCGAGAGGGGATCATGATGCGGGGCACGGACGAGACGAGCGGGTCGCTTTTCAGCTATGTCGATCTTGAGGCCCGGATCCCGGCCCAGCATCCCCTGCGCAAGATCCGGCAGGTGGTCAATGACGCGCTGGCCAGTCTCGACGCCGATTTCGAAGGGCTTTACGTCCACTTTGGCCGCCCTTCGATCGCGCCGGAACGGCTGATCCGGGCGAGCCTCCTGCAGATATTGTTCTCGATCCGCTCGGAACGCCAGCTGATGGAGCAGATGGATTACAACCTGCTGTTTCGGTGGTTCGTCGGGCTGGGCATCGACGATCAGGTCTGGGTGCCGACGGTGTTCACGAAGAACCGCGACCGGCTGATGAGCACCGAGATGTCGCGCAAGATCATGGCGGCGATCCTTGCGCATCGCGAGGTCGCGCCGCTCTTGTCGGACGAGCATTTCTCAGTCGATGGCACGCTGGTGAAGGCCTGGGCGTCGATGAAGAGCTTCCAGCCGAAAGCGCCGCCGCCCGAGGCGGATGGTTCCGATGAAGGGCCGGACGACGAGGGTCCCGGCGCCCCGCCGCCGCCAAGCCCCGCCCCCGAGACGCCCGCGACCGAAGCAAAGACCGATCCGATGCCCCGCAGCCGCCGCCAGAACCGCAATGCCGAGGTCGACTTCCGGGGCGAGAAACGCTCGAATGCGACGCATGCCTCGATCACCGATCCCGAGGCGCGGCTTTACAAGAAATCCCCCGGCACCGGCGCGATGCTGTGCTTCATCGGCCATGCCTTGATGGAGAACCGCTCCGGCCTGATCGTGCAGGGCGAGTTGACCCGCGCCGATGGCCACGCCGAGCGGCAGGCCGCGCTCGACATGATCCACCGCCACTCGCCCGGCTCAACCCGGCGCCTGACGCTGGGCGCCGACAAGGGCTATGACGCTGCCGAATTCGTCCGAGATCTGCGCAGGGCCTGCGTGACGCCCCATGTCGCGCAAAAGGCCCGGCATTCCGCCATCGACCGCCGTACCACCCGCCACGATGGCTACGCCCTGTCGCTGAAGCACCGGAAGCGGATCGAAGAGGCATTCGGCTGGGCCAAGACGGTCGGAGGGATGGCGCAGACGATGTATCGCGGCATCGAACGGGTGCAGTCGCGGTTCATCCTGACGATGGCCGCCAACAACCTGGCGCGACTGCCCCGGCTGCTCGCCGCCTGACGCGGAAGCGTGGCGGCCCGGAGGGACACGCAGCCGCAGAAACTCCCGATCACGGAAGATCCTTCTCGTCGCCTGACTATTTCAGCAACCTG
>NZ_OBMT01000054.1 GCF_900217815.1 Rhodobacter maris | reverse complement strand
CAACCGGCCGCACTACGAGGCCGGACATATGCAAGCACCCAACCGGATTCGACGCGCTTTGAGGAAAGACTTGACGAAGGGGGTGTCCACATATGTCTCGCGATGCAAAGGCGGCTTTGCCGCCGGCGGAAATCAGTCGCCCACCGTCCTTGAAGGGGCGGCGCCTTTGACGGCCGCCTGCCCATCTCTTGAAGGCCGTGCGGGTGACGGGTGGATAAACAAAGCCCGGAAAGAGGCAGAGACGACGGTCCAGAACCACGACAGGGATGCATGCCCCCTGCCCCACGCTCCCAGACCGCCGATTGCGCGATGCGGCTCAGGGAAAAAGCCGCCGCCGATCCTTGGGCCCGATCTGATCTGCCAGATGCGCGCGCAGTGCCACCTTGCCGTGCGCCAGAAGATCATCGTTGAAATCCCCAAGACGTGGCTCGAGCACATGGCAAGCGATCCCGGCCTCGATGGCTCTGGCGCTCAACCTCTCTGCCGCGCGCTGCCCGGCCGGATCGCGGTCGATGGCGATGTAGAGACGCTGCAGCCCCTCGGGCAAGAGAACGGCCCCGAGGTGACCGGCCGATAGCGCCGCCCAGACAGGAAGGCCCGGCACCGCCTCGCGCAAGGACAGCATGGTCTCGATGCCCTCGCCGACCACGAGGATATCCTCCTGCGGGGTGAGCCTGACGGCATTGCCCAGAAGGTGACCCATGGCACGCCGCTGCGTCTTGACAGCCGCCTTGCCCTTGCCGTCCGGCGCGAGCCAGGTCCGATGCACCCCCTGCAAGCCCCCTGCCCCATCGGTGACCGCGGCGATCAGCGCCGGCCTGGGAATGCTCCGGGTCTGGCCATCCTCCCGATGCCAGCACTTCGGGTGGAAGCGCAGGGCACTTGTCAAACCGCCTTGGGTCAGGCCCCGGGAACGGAGATAGGTGTCTGCAAGCGTGCGTGGCACCGGCACCGAGGCCGCAAAAAGCCGCGCGGCGGACGCGGGCGTGCCGCCGGGGGCCTTGGCTTTCCTCGGCTGCGGTGGATCCGGAAGCACCGGCTGCGGACGGCCAAGATGGGCGCGGGCTTCGGCCAGAAGATCGGGAAAGCGGGAAATCCCGGTCCGCGCACGGATGATGTCGAGAAGATCGCCGTGCTCGCCAGTTGCGCCATCGGTGAACTTTCCTGCGGCGCCCGGCCCGAACGGGGGACCGGTCAGACGCACGAAGAGAGATCGTCCGGGGTTGTTTTGCAGATCGCCCACGATCCAGTAGGAGCCTTCCCGCCGCCCGGCGGGAAGATAATGGCGACAAAC
>NZ_OBMT01000055.1 GCF_900217815.1 Rhodobacter maris | reverse complement strand
CAACCGGCCGCACTACGAGGCCGGACATATGCAAGCACCCAACCGGATTCGACGCGCTTTGAGGAAAGACTTGACGAAGGGGGTGTCCACATATGCCTCGCGATGCAAAGGCGGCTTGCCGTCGGCGGAAATCAGTCGCCCCCCGTCCTTGAAGGGGCGGTGCCTTTGACGGCCGCCTGCCCATCTCTTGAAGGCCGTGCGGGTGACGGGTGGATGAGCAAAGCCCCCGGAAGGAGGTTGAGACGACGGTCCAGAACCGCGACAGGGATGCATGCCCCCTGCCCCACACTCCCAGACCGCCCCTGCGCGATGCGGCTCAGGGAAAAAGCCGCCGCCGATCCTCGGGCCCGATTTGACCCGCCAGATGCGCGCGCAGCGCCACCTTGCCGTGCGCCAGAAGATCATCGTTGAAATCCCCAAGACGCGGCTCGAGCACATGGCAGCAGATCCCGGCCTCGGTGGCTCTGGCGCTCAACCTCTCTGCCGCGCGCTGCCCGGCCAGATCGCGGTCGATGGCGATGTAGAGACGCTGCAGCCCCTCTGGCAAGAGAACGGCCCCGAGGTGACCGGCCGAGAGCGCCGCCCAGACAGGAAGGCCCGGCACCGCCTCGCGCAAGGACAACATGGTCTCGATGCCCTCGCCGACCACGAGGATGTCGTCCTGCGGGGTGAGCCTGACGGCATTGCCCAGAAGGTGACCCATGGCACGCCGCTGCGTCTTGACAGCCGCCTTGCCCCTGCCGTCCGGCGCAAGCCAGGTCCGATGCACCCCCTGCAAGCCCCCTGCCCCATCGGTGACCGCGGCGATCAGCGCCGGTCTCGGGATGCTCCGGGTCTGGCCCTCCTCCCGATGCCAGCACTTCGGGTGGAAGCGCAGGGCGCTTGTCAAACCGCCTTGGGTCAGGCCCCGGGAGCGGAGATAGGTGTCTGCAAGCGTGCGTGGCACCGGCACCGAGGCCGCAAAGAGCCGCGCTGCGGACGCGGGCGTACCGCCGGGGTCCTTGGCTTTCCTCGGCTTCTGTGGATCCGGAAGCACCGGCTGCGGACGGCCAAGATGCGCGCGGGCTTCGGCCAGAAGATCGGGAAAGCGGGAGATCCCGGTCCGCGCACGGATGATGTCGAGAAGATCGCCGTGCTCGCCGGTCGCGCCATCGGTGAACTTTCCTGCGGCGCCCGGCCCGAACGGGGGGCCGGTCAACCGCACGAAGAGAGATCGTCCGGGGTTGTTTTGCAGATCGCCCACGATCCAGTAGGAGCCTTCCCGCCGCCCGGCGGGAAGATAATGGCGACAAAC